>NZ_BSSY01000001.1:0-1195526 GCF_030269225.1 Actinoplanes sp. NBRC 101535
TGATAGGCCGGAGATGTAAGCACGGTAACGTGTTGAGTTGACCGGTACTAATAGGCCGAGGGCTTAACCACCCTAAACTTTGTGCTACGCGTCCACTGTGTGATTCACAGCAAACGAACAACCACCCCGATTTTCAAGGGTCCGGTTGGTGTCGACTTGTCGGCGCCGGCGGGCTCGGAGAAGTCAGGTTGCTGGTTCTTCGCTGTTGCTGAAAGGTGTTTCGGTGGTCATAGCGGAGGGGAAACGCCCGGTTACATTCCGAACCCGGTAGCTAAGCCCTCCAGCGCCGATGGTACTGCACTCGGGAGGGTGTGGGAGAGTAGGACGCCGCCGGACTAAACTTATCGGTCGAGGGCCGCCCCAGCTCGGGGTCGGCCCTCGACTGCGTTTACGAGCAAGTCTCCTAGTAACTTTGTGTGTTGAGGTCAGGCCGCCCGGACCGAGGGCCCGCCGCCGTACTTGGAAGGAATAATCCGTGACTACAGGACCGCAGGACGGCGGCTCCAGCAAGCGCGACGACGACGGTCGCTCCGACCGCAGTCGCGACGGTGGCGCCGACGCGCGCCGCGGTGACCGTGGCGGCGATCGCCCGAGCGGTGATCGCGGAGGATTCCGGGGCGGCGACCGCAACCGTGGCGGCTACCAGGGTGGTGGCGACCGCGGTGGATTCCGTGGTGGCGACCGCGACCGTGGTGGTTTCCGTGGCGGCGATCGGCCGAGCGGTGACCGTGGCGGCTACCAGGGTGGTGGCGACCGGGGTGGATACCGCGGTGGCGATCGTCCCAGTGGTGACCGTGGTGGTTATCAGGGTGGCGGCGACCGCGGTGGTTTCCGCGGTGGCGACCGTGACCGTGGCGGCTACCAGGGTGGTGGCGACCGGGGCGGCTTCCGTGGTGGTGACCGTCCCAGTGGCGGGTTCCGCAGCGAGGACCGTGGCGGCGACCGGGGCATCTCCCGTGGTGGGGACCGTCCGAGCGGCGGCTACCAGGGAGGTGGCGACCGGGGTGGATACCGCGGTGGCGATCGTCCCAGTGGTGACCGTGGTGGTTACCAGGGTGGCGGCGACCGGGGTGGTTTCCGCGGTGGGGACCGTCCGAGTGGTGACCGTGGTGGCTTCCGTAGTGGTGGCGACCGTCCGGGTGGCGACCGCGGTGGCTTCCGTGGCGGCGACCGTCCGGGTGGTGACCGTGGCGGCTTCCGTGGCGGCGATCGTCCGAGTGGTGACCGTGGCGGCTACCAGGGTGGTGGCGACCGGGGTGGATACCGCGGTGGCGATCGTCCGGGCGGTGACCGTGGTGGTTACCAGGGTGGTGGCGACCGTGGAGGGTTCCGCGGTGGTGACCGTCCGAGCGGCGGTTACCAGGGTGGTGGCGACCGCGGTGGTTTCCGTGGTGGCGATCGGCCGAGCGGTGACCGTGGTGGTTACCAGGGTGGCGGCGACCGCGGCGGTTTCCGTGGTGGGGACCGTCCGAGTGGTGACCGTGGTGGCTTCCGTAGTGGTGGCGACCGTCCGGGTGGCGACCGCGGTGGGTTCCGCGGCGGTGACCGGCCGAGCGGTGACCGTGGTGGTTACCAGGGCGGTGGCGACCGGGGTGGATACCGCGGTGGGGACCGTCCCAGTGGTGACCGCGGTGGGTTCCGCAACGACGACCGTGGACCGCGTCAGAGCTTCCAGGGTGGTGACCGTGGCGGCTTCCGTGGCGGCGACCGCCCCAGTGGTGACCGTGGTGGCTACCAGGGTGGCGGCGACCGTGGCGGCTTCCGTGGTGGGGACCGTCCGAGCGGGGACCGTGGTGGTTACCAGGGTGGCGGCGACCGGGGTGGATACCGCGGTGGTGACCGTCCCAGTGGTGACCGTGGTGGTTACCAGGGTGGCGGCGACCGCGGTGGTTTCCGTGGCGGTGACCGTCCCGGTGGTGACCGTGGTGGCTTCCGTAGTGGTGGCGACCGTCCGGGTGGCGACCGCGGTGGGTTCCGCGGTGGCGATCGTCCCAGTGGTGACCGTGGTGGTTACCAGGGTGGCGGCGACCGGGGTGGATACCGCGGCAGCGACCGTCCGAGCGGCGACCGGCCCGGTGGTGACCGTGGCGGATACCGGGGTGGCGACCGTCCGACCGGCGACCGGGGTGGATACCGCGGCGGCGACCGGCCGAGTGGTGACCGTGGTGGGTTCCGCAGCGACGACCGGGGTGACCGGGGCGGCTTCCGGGGCGACCGGGACCGCGCCGGCGACCAGGGCGGCCGCGAGCAGGGTGGGCGTGACCGGGACGAGCGTCCGCAGGACGACGCGACGCAGCAGGGCTTCCGGGTTCCGGAGCTGCCCGCGGACGTCGTCGCGACCGACCTCGACGAGGAGGTCCGCTCGGAGCTGGTGAGCCTGTCCCGGGAGGCCGCGGACAACGTCGCGCGGCACCTGGTGGCGGCCGGCCAGATCATCGACGAGGACTCCGAACTGGCTCTGCAGCACGCGATCGCCGCTCGCCGGCTCGCGTCGCGGATCGCGGTCGTGCGGGAGGCCGTCGGCCTCGCGGCGTACGCGGCGGGTGACTGGACCACCGCCATCGCGGAGCTGCGCACCTACCACCGGATGACCGGCAAGCAGACGCACCTGGCCGAGCTGGCCGACTGCGAGCGTGCGCTGGGCCGTCCGGAGCGGGCGATCGACCTGTTCCGCGGCGCCGACACGGCAACGCTGGAGAAGGCGGGCGCGATCGAACTGCTGATCGTGGCGGCCGGCGCCCGGGGCGACCTGGGTCAGCACGAGGCGGCCGCGGCGATGCTGCAGGTCAAGGAACTGACGGGCAACGACGACGCGGAGTGGGCGGCACGTCTGCGGTACGCGTACGCCGACGCCCTGCTCGCCGGTGGTCGCCGGGACGAGGCGCGGGAGTGGTTCGCTCGTGCCGCCGCCGTCGACGAGGACGGTCTGACCGACGCGGCCGAGCGTCTGCTCGAGCTCGACGGCGTGACCATCGAGGGCGACGACGCGGACGAGGACGAGGAGTCCGAGACCGAGGCGGCGATCGGTGAGGGCGGTGCGGAGACCGCGACCGACGACGAGGGTGACGAGGACTTCGAGGACGAGGACGACGAGGAGTTCGAGGAGGACGACGACACCGAGCCGGTGGCCGTCGCCGACACGGACGTGAACACCGACGCCGTCGCCGCCGAGAAGACCGTTGCCGCGGAGAAGACCGCGGACGCCCCGGCGGAGACCGTGGCGGACACCTCGGCGAAGGCTGAGAAGTCCGAGACCGTCAAGGCGGAGGCGCCGGAGAAGCCGGGCGCCGTGGTCGCCCCGGCGTTCCTCGAGCCGGAGAAGGCCGCCGGCGCGGACGACAAGGCGGACGCCGACGAGTTCGTGGCGAAGGCCGACGACCGGGACGAGCGCCCGCAGGGATGAGTGATCACCTCGCGGCCGGTTACGACCTCTGTGTCTTCGACCTGGACGGCGTCGTCTTTCTGATCGACACGCCGATTCCGGGCGCGGTCGAGGCGGTCGAACGCCTTCGTACCGACCGGACCGCGATCGCGTACGCGACGAACAACGCGTCCCGCCGGGCCGCCGACGTCGCTGCGCTGTTGAACGGCATGGGTGTGAGTGCGGCGCCGGCCGAGGTTTCGACCTCGGCCGGCGCCGCCGCCGCTCTCCTTGCCGAGCGCCTGCCCGCCGGTGCGAACGTGCTGGTGGTGGGCGCGGAGGCGTTACGGGCCGAGGTCCGGGACGCCGGCCTGAACCCGGTGGATTCGCTCGCCGGGGAGCCGGTCGCGGTGGTTCAGGGGTACGGGCCGGAGGTCGGCTGGAAGGAACTGGCGGAGGCGTCGCTCGCGGTGCGGGCCGGTGCCGTCTGGTTCGCCACCAACACCGACCGGACCCTGCCCAGTCCGCGCGGTCCGCTGCCGGGTAACGGCTCGCTGGTCGCGGTGCTGCGGACCGCCCTGGACCGGGATCCGGACGTGGTGGTCGGCAAGCCGCAGCCGGGGCTGTTCCACACCGCCGCCGCCCAGGCGTCGGCGCGGAAGCCGCTGGTGATCGGTGACCGGCTGGACACCGACATCGAAGGCGCGGTCGCCGCGGGCATGGACAGTCTGCTCGTGCTGACCGGGGTGAGCGGTCCGGCGGACCTGCTGGTCGCCGCCCCGGAACGGCGTCCCACGTATGTCGCGGCCGACCTGTCCGGGTTGTTCCGGCCGGCGTCGGGCGCGGTGGTGCCGGCTGACGGGGACACCGTGGGCGGCTGGCGGGTCGAGCGGGACGGCGACCGGGCGATCCTGCACGGTTCCGGTGAACCGGTCGATGCGCTGCGTCTGCTGTGCGGGGTGACCTGGTCGGGGGTTCCGGTGCACGCCGTCGAGGCGGGATCGGGCGCGGCGGGTGAACTGCTGACCGGCTGGGGTGTCTGAGGACGGCGCTTCACCGCGTACCGTGAAGAGGAGATCCAGAGGCGCGGCCGCGGCCGCGCCTTTTCTGTCTCCACCTTTTGGCACTGTGGGTGTTTTCGGGGTCATTTCTGGTGGTTCGCGGTCGAAGAGGAGAGCGTGAGCACATCCTCGTCCCTGCCGCGCGGCGCCCGGCTCTCCGACGCATCCTGGCAGGCACGACACCGGATCATCGAACGGCTGCTCTGGTGCCATGTGCCGGTGTTCCTGGTGGTGGGTTTCCTGGGAACGCGCCCGCCGTGGGAGACGGTGCTGCTGGCGGTGGTCGTCGCGGCCTGGGCGGGCTGCTCGCGGGCGTTGCCGTCGACCCGGGCCCGATCACAGGTCACCGCGGTGGGGCTGATCGGGTGCACGTTCGTCGCGATCGAGCTGTCCGGTGGGGCGATGTCCGCGCACATCCACCTGTACGCGGTGCTGATCTTCGTGGCGTTGTACCAGCAGTGGTCACCCCTGGTCCTGTCGATCCTGGCGGTGGTGGTGCACCACGGGGTGCTCGGGCTGGTGGCGCCGGGCCGGGTGTTCGGCATGCACCACCTGCCGATCTCGTCCGCGATCGGGCTGGTCGTCGTGCACGCCGGGCTGCTCACCCTCGAGGTGATCGGGATCGTGGTGTTCTGGCACTTCGCCGAGCAGGCCGAACGGGAGAACGAGATGCTCGCCGAGCAGGCCGAACAGGCGCGGCGGGAGGTGGAAAGGGCCGAGCAGGCCAACCGGGACCAGGCCGCCGACGAGTTGCGGAGCCGGTCGGAGCAGGCCGCCGAAGACTCCCGCCGGCTCGCCGGTGAGGTGGCCGGGATCAGCGCGGAGGCGCACGCGGCGATCTCGGCGGTGGCCGCGGTGGACAACGAGCTGGCCGCGCTGACCGCCTCGGTGCACGACATCGCGCAGCGGTCCGCGCAGGCCGCCGGTACCGCCGCCACCGGGCAGGACGCGGCCACCTCGGCGACGGCGAAGGTGCGCCAGCTGGAACGGTCGGTCGGGGAGATCGCCGACGTCAACGCGATCATCGCGTCGCTGGCCGAACAGACCAACCTGCTGGCGCTGAACGCGACCATCGAGGCGGCCCGCGCCGGTGAACTGGGCAAGGGCTTCGCGGTGGTGGCCGGTGAGGTGAAGGACCTGGCGCAGGAGACGGCGACGTCGGTGAAACGGGTCAACGAGGTGATCACCGCGATCGTGGCGGAGACCGGCGACGTGGCGAACACGTTCGCGGCCACCGCCGGTGCGGTCGACGACATCCACGAGCTGCAGCTGAACATCGCGTCGTCGGTGGAGGAACAGGCGGCGGTGCTGAGCGAGGTGACCAGTCAGCTGTCCACCGCGACGGCGGCCGCCGACCAGGTGCTCCGCGGTCTGGAGACGCTCGCCGCCACCCGGTGAACGATCTTCGGCCGGCGTCCGTATCCCCGGGCGCCCGGCCGGAGTGATCGTTTACAGGAGTTTGCGGAGCTTGAGCAGGTCGAACGGATTCGCCTTGATGCGCACCTGCCCGGACGCGATCGCCCGGGTGACGTCCAGGCCGCCCTTGACCAGGGCGATCAGGTCGTCGCCGGTGGAGATCAGGGCGATCTTGGCTTTCGGGTCGTCGCCGTCGGCGATGTCGACCAGGCGGCCGCCGGTCAGCCGGGCGTGGAAGGCGGTGTCCAGGTCGGTGACCCGGCAGGCAAGCGTCCGGTCGAGATCCAGACGACCCTGCGCCTCGGCGTTCGCCGCCAACCGGGCGGCCAGATCGTGCAACGCCTGGCGGCACTCGTCCACGGTGGCCATCGGCATCCTCCCTCGCGACACCAGCACGGTACCTCAGGAGTTCCACGGTAGTGCCCGGTAGCGTGGCACCCGACGCGGCGAGAGGAGACCGGAACATGCCGGACCCATGGCGTGCTTATCTGGACCTGGCCCTCGGCCTGACCGAGGCGCCCCGGAAGAAGGCGCAGCAGGTCGCCGGGGAACTGTTCACCCGTGGCGGGGCGACGGCGGCACAGGTGCAGGGTCTCGTGGAGGACCTGCTCTCGACCGGCGGGGCCAACCGTGAGGCGCTGACGACCATCGTGCGTTACGAAGTGGACCGGGCCCTCGGGCGGGTCGGGCTGGCCACCGCGGAGGAGGTGGCGGACCTCACCTTGCGCGTACGCGATCTGGAACGGCGGTTGCGGGAGGCGCAGGCCCGGGCCGACGCGGCGGAGACGGTCCCGGACGCTGCCGGTGGTGCCGCGGCGACGGGCGCAGCACCGGCCTGGAAGATCGCGGCGGCGAAGGCCACGCCCGCCCGGAAGCGCACTCCGGTGAAGAAGACCGCACCTGTCAAGGCCGTGCCGGCCGAGAGGGGCGTACCGGCCAAGAGGGGTGTACCGGCCGAGAAGGCCGTACCGGCTGAGAAGGCCGTACCGGCCAAGAGAGTGGCCGCGAAGAGGACCGCCGCGAAGAAGACCGCCGCCAAGCCGGCTGACGACATGGAGGCGTGACCGCGTGACGTTCCCGAACCCGCAGCCCGGGCCGCGCCCCGGCGGCTTCCGTCCCGGACCCCCGCCCGGTGGCCCCCGGCCGCCGCAGACGCAGCTGACCGGCCTGCACGTCCCGGCGCCGGGCGGGCTGACACCGCTGGGCGAAGGGGAGGACACCGGACATCCCGCGGTGGACGCGGTGTTACGGTCGCTCGCCAATGCCGCGCGTCTGGCGCCGGCCGAACAACTCGCCGAGTTCGAGGCCGCGCACCAGGTGCTCCAGGAGACCCTGGCGAGCATCGACCGCTGATTCTGTTCCGTACTCGAAAATAAGGACACTGATGGCCCGCCGTGTGCGTCTCGACGCGGAGCTCGTCCGTCGTAAGCTCGCTCGTTCCCGGGAACAGGCCGCCGCTCTGGTCGCGGCCGGCCGTGTGCAGGTGCGTGGCACCGTCGCCCACAAGGTGGCGGCGATGGTGGACACCGCCGACCCGGTCGTGGTGACCGGCGAGGATCCCCAGACGGAGTACGTGTCCCGGGGCGGGCACAAACTGGCCGGTGCGCTGGCCGCCTTCGCTCTGCCGGTCGAGGGCCGGCGCTGCCTGGACGCCGGTGCCTCCACCGGCGGGTTCAGCGACGTCCTGCTCCGGGCCGGCGCGGACCGGGTGGTGGCGGTGGACGTCGGGTACGGCCAGCTGGCCTGGCCGATCCGCACGAACGACCGGGTGGACGTGTACGAGCGCACCAACGTGCGCACGCTGACCCCCGAGGCGATCGGCGGTGTCGTCGACCTGACGGTGGCCGATCTCTCCTTCATCTCGCTGCGGCTGGTGCTGCCCGCGCTGGCCGCGTGCACCGCCGAGGACGGCGATCTGGCGTTGATGGTCAAGCCGCAGTTCGAGGTGGGCAAGGAGCGGGTCGGCACCGGTGGTGTGGTCCGTGACTGGCGGCTGCGCGCGGAGGCGGTGCTGGACGTGGCGGCGGCCGCGGCCGCCCTGGGCCTGGGCGTGCGGGACGTGACGGCCAGTCCGCTGCCCGGTCCGAGTGGCAACGTCGAGTTCTTCGTGTGGTTCCGGCGGGACGCCCCGCCGGCCGACCGGGATCGGGTGGAGACCGTCGTCGAGGCCGGTCCGGGCGGCGGGGTAGGTTCCTCCGAACCGGAGAACTCTGCGGTTACCGACATCAATCAGACGCCTGCTCTCATGGAGGAGAAATGACGCGTTCGGCCCTGCTGGTGACGCATACCGGGCGCCGGCAGAGCACGCAGCACGCCAGAGCGGTCGCGCGTGACCTGATCGCCGCGGGCTTCGAGGTCCGGGTGATCGCCGAGGAGGTCGCGGATCTGGACCTGCCGCCCGGCGTGCAGTCGGTCAACGGCCCGAACGCCGCCGAGGGTGTGGAGATCGTGCTGGCGATGGGTGGTGACGGCACCATCCTGCGTGCCGCCGACCTGGCCCGGCCGGTGAAGGCGCCCCTGCTCGGGATCAACATGGGCAAGGTCGGCTTCCTGGCGGAGACCGAGATCGACCACATCGACGAGGCGGTCGCCGAGGTGGTGGCCGGTGAGTATGCGGTCGACGAGCGGCTCACCCTGGACGTCCGGGCCGAGTACGACGGGCGGCTGATCGCCGAGTCCTGGGCGCTCAACGAGGTGACCGTCGAGAAGGGTCAGCGGGCCCAGATGCTCGAGCTGATGGTCGACGTCGACGGCCGGCCGCTCTCCCGCTACGGATGCGACGGTGTGGTGTGTGCCACACCGACGGGTTCGACGGCGTACGCGTTCTCGGCCGGCGGACCGGTGGTCTGGCCCGAGGTGGAGGCGCTGCTGCTCGTGCCGATCAGTGCGCACGCCCTGTTCAGCAAGCCGCTGGTGACCGCTCCGACATCGACGTTCGTGCTGACCGTCGATCCGTACACGTCGTTTGCGGTGCTCTGCTGTGACGGACGACGCACCTGGGATCTGCCGCCGGGTTCACAGGTGACCGTCGAGCGCGGGAAGCTGCCGGTCCGCCTGGTCCGGCTGGCGCCGCGCCCGTTCACGGACACGCTGGTCGCGAAGTTCGAGTTGCCGGTGGTCGGCTGGCGGGGTAACCGGCGCTGATCGTCCGGGCCTGCCGGAACACCCGGTGGGCAATTGTCGGTGGGCACCGTTACTGTCTGCCTGTGCTGGAGGAACTACGCATCACCGGGCTGGGCGTCATCGACGACACGACGTTGCGCCTGGCGTCCGGAATGAACGTGATCACCGGTGAGACCGGTGCCGGCAAGACGATGGTGGTGACCGGCCTCGGACTCCTGTTCGGCGGGCGGGCCGACGCCGGCCGGGTCCGTGCCGACCCGGGCCGGGCCGTGGTCGAGGGCCGTCTGAAACTGGGCGGTTCCCTCGGCGACGCGGTCCGCACCCGGATCACCGACGCCGGCGGCGAGGCCGACGACGACGGTTCGGTGCTGCTCAGCCGCACGGTGACGGCCGAGGGCCGGTCCCGGGCGCACGTCGGCGGCCGCAGCATGCCGGTGTCCACCCTCAGCGAGCTGGGCGAGCAGATCCTGGCCGTGCACGGTCAGTCCGATCAGCTGCGCCTGCTGCGCCCGTCGGAGCAGCGGTCCGCGCTCGACCGGTTCGCCGGTCCCGAGCACGAGAAGCTGCTGGAGACCTACCGCGAGGCGTTCGGCCGCTGGCGTGCGGTCAGCGAGGATCTGGCCGACCGGCGGCGCAACGCGCGTCAGCGTTCGCAGGAGGCCGACCTGCTCAAGCTGGGCCTCGACGAGATCACCCGGGTCGACCCGCAGCCCGGTGAGGACGACGACCTGCGGGCCGAGCTGCAGCGCCTGGAGCACGCCGAAGGTCTGCGGGTGGCGGCGGCGCTGGCCGCGCAGGCGCTGGCCGGCGGCGTGGAGGCGGCCGACGACACCCCGGACGCGACGCAACTGCTGGGCACGGCCCGGCGCACCCTCGAGGGGCAGGCCGGAGTGGATCCGGCGCTCGGTGACCTGGCCGTCCGGCTGGAGGAGGCCGCGACCCTGGTCGGTGACGTCTCCGCGGAGCTGTCGGCCTATCTGGGCACACTCGACGCGGACCCGGCCCGGCTCGAGGCGATCTACGAGCGGCGGGCGGCGCTGCGGGCGCTGACCCGGAAATACGCGGACGACGTCGACGGCGTGATCGTCTGGGCGGAGAACGCCCGCACCAAGCTGAGTGAGCTGGACACCTCCGACGAACTGCTCGAGGAACTCGACCGGGAGCGTCAGCGGCTGGCCGCGTCGGTGGGCGAGCTGGCCGGCCGGCTGACCGCGGCGCGCCGGGAGGCCGCGGGGCGGTTCTCCGAGGCGGTCAGCGTGGAGCTGGCCGGTCTGGCGATGCCGCACTCGCGGGTCGAGGTGGCGGTGCTGACCCGCACACCGTCCAAGGACGAGCCGTCGGTGACGGTCGACGGGCAGGAACTGGTGGCCGGGGCGGACGGCGCGGACGAGGTGGAGCTGCGGTTGCTGGCCCACCCGGGTGCGCCGGCGCTGCCCCTGCAGAAGGGCGCCTCCGGTGGTGAGCTGTCCCGGGTGATGCTGGCCATCGAGGTGGTCTTCGCCGGGGCGGGTGGGCCGCCGACGCTGGTGTTCGACGAGGTGGACTCGGGTGTCGGCGGGACGGCGGCGGTGGAGATCGGCCGGCGGCTGGCGCGCTTGGCGCGTACCCATCAGGTGTTGGTCGTGACGCACCTGCCGCAGGTCGCCGCTTTCGCCGATCGCCACCTGGTGGTCGCGAAGGACACCGGCGGAGCGATTACCACGAGTGGGGTCCGGATCGTGGAGGAGACCGAACGGGCTCGGGAATTGTCCCGGATGCTGGCGGGTTTGCCGGATTCCGATTTGGGTATCGCCCACGCAGAGGAGTTGCTCTCCGTAGCGTCTCGGGAAAAGCGTGGATGATAAGTCCCTTTTGTCGGTGAGCTGGCGCATGTCGTGGGGGGAACGCATGCGGCGGCATGTCAGGATGGCCGGGATGCGACTTCCCATTCCCACCCTGCGCCGGTCCCGCGGCACCGAGCCGGGATCGGTGTCCGGTGTCGCCCGCCTCGACCGGCGGACCAAACGCATGACCGGCCGGCTGCGGCCCGGCGAGATCGCGGTGATCGACCACGTCGATCTGGACCGGGTCGCCGCCGACTCACTGGTGGCCTGCGGTGTCACCGCGGTGCTCAACGCGAAGCCCTCGATCTCCGGGCGCTACCCCAACCTGGGCCCCGAGGTGCTGATCCAGGGCGGCGTCGTGCTCGTCGACAACCTCGGCGAGGACGTCTTCCAGGGGCTGCGTGAGGGGCAGACGGTCAGCATCGAGGGCGGCGTGGTGCTGCTCGACGGCGAGCCGGTGGCCACCGGTGACCGGCAGGACGCGGAGACCGTGGCCAAGTCGATGGCCGACGCCCGCGAGGGACTGTCGGTGCAGCTCGAGGCGTTCGCCGCGAACACCATGGAATACCTCAAGCAGGAACGCGACCTGCTGCTCGACGGCGTGGGCGTGCCCGACGTGGAGACCCGCATCGGCGGCCGGCACGTGCTGATCGTGGTGCGCGGCTACGACTACAAGGAGGACCTCGACGTCCTCCGGCCGTACATCCGGGAGTACAAGCCGGTTCTGATCGGCGTCGACGGCGGCGCGGACGCGCTGGTGGAGAACGGCTACACCCCCGACCTGATCATCGGGGACATGGACTCGGTCACCGACGACGTGCTGCGCTGCGGCGCCGAGGTCGTGGTGCACGCCTACCCGGACGGCCGGGCACCCGGCCTGCAGCGGGTCAAGAACCTCGGCGTCGAGGCGCTGACCTTCCCGGCGGCGGCCACCAGCGAGGACCTCGCGATGCTGCTCGCCGACGAGAAGGGCGCGTCGCTGATCGTCGCCGTCGGCACCCACGCCAACCTGGTCGAGTTCCTGGACAAGGGACGCGGCGGCATGGCCTCGACGTTCCTGACCCGGCTCAAGGTCGGTGGCAAACTGGTCGACGCCAAGGGCGTCAGCCGCCTCTACCGGCAGAACATCTCCGGCTCGGCGCTGCTGCTGCTGGTGCTCTCGGCGATGGCGGCGATGGCCTCGGCGGTGGCGGTGTCGACGGTGGGCCGGGCGTATCTCACCGTGGTGTCCGAGTGGTGGGACAATCTGGTCTTCCAGCTCGGCAATCTTCTTTGAGGGCGTTGTGATCAACTTCCGGTACCACGTGGTGTCGCTCACCGCGGTCTTCCTGGCGCTGGCAATCGGCCTGGTGGTGGGCACCTCCGCGCTCAACGGCCCGGTCTCGGAGAACCTGCGTGACAATCTCGCCGAGCTGAACAAGGACAACAGCGTCAAGCGCGAGCAGGTCAACAATCTCCGCGAGGAGGTCAACCGCAGTCAGGACTTCGCCGGCGAGATCGCGCCGTGGCTGCTCAGCGGCAAGCTGGCCACCCGCCGCATCGCCGTGGTGGCGCTGCCCGGCGCGCAGGACTACGCCGAGGGCGTGGTCACCCAGCTCGGCGTGGCCGGCGCCACGATCACCGCGCGGATCACCGTCGAGGACAAGTTCTTCGATCCGGGGTACGCCAACGAGCTGCTCGACCTGGCCGACCAGTCGTCGCAGCCGACCATCCCGGTCACCGGCCTGCCGCTGAACAGCGACGGGGTGGAGACCGCCAGCGCACTCCTCGCGCTCACGATCATGCAGGGCACGACCACGCCCGCCGCCGCCGACGTGACCGCGGTGCTGACCGCGTTCACCAAGGCCGGCTACATCGCCATCGAGGACGGGGCGCTCGGCGGCGCCGAAGCCGTGGTGCTGGTCGCCGGGGCGCCCGCCACCGACAAGGAGGCCACCCGCAAGGCGCAGTCGGCGGTCACCGTGGCCGGCCAGTTCGGCACCAACCGGATGCTGGTGGTGGCCGGTGACGGTGCGGGTGACGGCAACCTGGTGGCCGGTGTCCGCAGCGATGCGACCCTGGTCAAGCAGATCTCCACGGTGGACAACGTCGGCACCGTCCAGGGGCAGGTGGCCACCGCGATGGCGACCGTCGAGCGGCTGGTGCAGAACCGGGTCGGCCAGTACGGCCTCGGCACGGGGGCGACCTCCATCGTGCCGTCCACCGCTCCGTAGCCGTCGTCTGGCAGACTCGTCAGCCATGGCCTACCTCCGCTCGCTCGGGATCGGCGCGTCCGTGGCGCGTGCCGCACTAGCCTGGGTCCGCCGTGATCCGCACGCCGCCGAGCTGCACCGGACCAACTTCCAGGGCCGGACGGTGACGCTGGCCGGCGGCCCGGCACTCGCGGCCGGGGCCACCCTGGGCGCGGCCGCCGGGGCGACGACCGGCCGGCTGGCGGCCGCCGCGCTCACCGCCGGGGCGGTCAGCGGCGCGGTCGGGTTCTACGACGACATCGTCGGCAACCGGCCCGAGCAGAAGGCGGCGAAAGGCTTCGCCGGGCACCTCGGTGCGCTGCGCGAGGGCCGGGTCACCAGCGGACTCGTCAAGATCGCCGGGGTGGGCGCCGCCGGTCTGGTGGCGTCCGCACTGATCGGCAGCAGCCGCCCCGGACGGTTCGGCCGGGGCGTGGACGTGCTCCTCGGGGCCGGTGTGATCGCCGGCGCGGCCAACTTCGTCAACCTGCTCGACCTGCGCCCGGGCCGGGCGATCAAAGCCGGGCTGATCCTCGGTGCGCCGCTGGCGGTGGGACGGCACGCCTCGATGGCCGCGGGCACCCTGAGCGCGGGGGCGGCCCTGCTGCCCGCCGACCTGAACGAGGAGATCATGCTCGGCGACGCCGGGGCGAACGCGCTGGGCGCGCTCCTCGGGGTGACGCTGACCGCGCGGACCTCGACGTCCGGCCGGCTCGCCGCCCTGGCGGTGCTCGGATCGCTCACCGCCGCCAGCGAGAAGGTCAGCTTCACCAAGGTCATCGGGGACACACCGTGGTTGCGGTACGTCGACGAGCTCGGCCGGCGGCCACCCTCTTCGTGACCAGCGCCAGAATCGCCGGTGCGGCGGCGCTGATCACGGTCCTGACGATCGTGGCCCGGCTGGCCGGGTTCGTCCGCACACTCATCTTCTTCTACACCGTGGGCGAGGGCGGCGACGGCAACCTGCCGGACGTCTACGCCTCGGCCAACACCGTTCCCAACATCGTCTTCGAGCTGGTCGCCGGAGGTGCGCTGGCCAGCCTGGTGGTGCCGCTGCTCGCCGCCGCGATCAGCGCCGGCGACCGGGAACGGGTCTCCGCGATCACCTCCGCGCTGCTCACCTGGATGCTCGTGCTGACCGTGCCGCTCGCCGTGGTGGTCGCGCTCGCCGCCGGGCCGATCACCGGGATGTTCGGCGGGATCTCCCCGGAACACCAGGACGTCGCGGCCCGGATGCTGCGCTGGTTCGCGCCGCAACTGCCGCTGTACGGCATCGCGGTGGTGCTCACCGGCGCGCTGCAGGCGCACCGGCGCTTCGCCTGGCCGGTGATCGCCCCGCTGCTGTCCAGCGTGACGGTGATGACGGCGTACCTCACCTATGCCGGGGTCGACGGTGCGCGTACCGGCTTCCCCGGACTGTCCACCACCGGCGAGCTGATCCTGGCGGTGGGCACCACCCTCGGCGTGGTGGTCCTCGCGTTCTGCCTGTTCATCCCGCTGCGCTCGCTGCGGCTGCGCCTGCGGCCCGCCCTCCGGTTCCCCGGTGACGAGGGCCGGCAGGCGATCCGTCTCGGCTGGGCCGGCGCGGTCACCGTCGGCGCGCAGCAGATCCTGGTCGGGCTGATCCTGCTGCTGGCCGCCCGGCAGATGGGCCCCTACACCGGGGCGCAGACCGTCTTCCTGCTGCCCTGGGCGGTCCTTGCGGTGCCGCTGGCGACGGCGGCGTACCCGCGGCTGGCGGAGGCCTTCGTCCGCGGCGACGAACCGGGCTTCGCCTCCACGCTCGCCGGCGCCGCCCGGTCGATCGTCCTGCTCGCCGGCCTCGGCGCGGCGGCCCTCGGCGGTCTCGCCGGGCCGGCCACCCTGCTGATGGGCGCGCCCAGCGCCGCGGCGGCGGTCGTCGGCTTCGCTCCCGGTCTGCTGGGGTACGCGCTGTTCGCGCTGCTGTCCCGGGCCTTGTACGCCCGCGGCGCCACGGTCGCCGCGGCGGTCGCCTCCCTCGTCGGCTGGCTGTGCGCCGGTCTCGCGGTGGTGGTGGTCACCGCGACCTCCACCGGCGCCGCACGGTTGTTCGGACTGGGCCTGGCCAACGCGATCGGCATGACGGTGATCGGGGTGCTGCTGGTCCTGGCCGTCCGCCGGCACGCCGGACCGGAGGCGCTCGCCGGACTCGGCCGGGCGGTCCCGGCCGCGGTGGTCGCCGGGACGCTGGCCGGACTCGCCGGGTGGGGGACGGTGGGTGGCCTCGAGGCGGCCTTCTGGCCCACCCCGGGCGTGCTCGGCGGCCTCGTGGAAGGCATGCTGGGCGGTGTGGTGGTCGCGGCGGTGTTCGCCGCGGTGGCGTTCGCGCTGGACCGGCGTGACCTCGGGCCGCTGGTCGCGAAACTGGGCCGGCGGTGACGGTTCATGTCGGAGAGGAATCATCAGTGAGCAGCGACGACGGTTGGCGGGGTTCGGTCGTCCTGGTGCTGGGATCCAGCACCGGCGGGATCGGCCGGCACGTCGCCTCGCTGGCCCGCGGCCTCGCCGCCGCCGGCTGCCGGGTGCTGGTCTGCGGCCCGGCGGCGACCGACGAGCACTTCGGGCTCAGCACGTCCGGCGTCGACTTCGCCGCGGTGGAGATCCCGGCCGACCCCGGCCCGCAGGACTCCGGCGCGATCCGGCAACTACGCAAGGCCATCGCCGGCCGTGACGCCGAGGTGATCCACGCGCACGGGCTGCGGGCCGCGTTCGTGGTGTCGCTGGCGCGCACCGGCGTACCTCTGGTGGTGACCTGGCACAACGCGGTGCTCGCGCGGGGTCTCAAAGGCCAGGCCGGTGCCCTGCTGGAACGCATCGTGGCCCGCAACGCCGACCTGACCCTGGGCGCCTCGGAGGACCTGGTCGAACGGGCGCTCGCCCTCGGCGCGAAGAGCGCCCGGCTGGGACCGGTGGCCGCCCCGGCGATGGGGGCACCCCGGCGCACCCGCGCCGCGGTCCGCGCCGAGTTCCGGCTGCGCGGCGACACCCCGCTGATCCTCTCGGTCGGCCGGCTGCACCCGCAGAAGCACTACGACCTGCTGGTCCAGGGCGCCGCCCGCTGGCGGGACCTGGACCCGGCCCCGGTGGTCGTGGTGGCCGGCTCCGGGCCCAGTTACATGAACCTGGCCCAGGAGGCGTCCCGCCTGCACGCCCCGCTGCACCTGCTCGGGCACCGCACCGACGTGCCCGACCTGCTCCTCGGCGCCGACCTCGCGGTGATCACCAGCGACTGGGAGGCCCGTCAGCTGTTCGCCCAGGAGGCCCTGCGCGCCGGCGTCCCGCTGATCACCACCGCGGTCGGCGGGCTGCCCGGTCTGGTCGGCGACGCGGCGGTGCAGATCCCGCCGCGGGACCTGGACGCCCTCGACGCGGCGGTCCGTGACCTTCTCGGCGACCCGCGCCGGCGCGCCGACTACGCGGCCCGGGGACCCCGGCAGGCCGCGACCTGGCCGGATGAGCCGGCCGTGGTGGACGACGTGCGGTCGGCGTACGCGGAGATCGCGGCGGTCCGCCGGTGACCCGGCGCACCGAGCGGCGGCCCTGGCTGCCCTACCTGCTGATGGCCCTGGTCGTGGCGGCCAGCGTCGCGGGCCTGTCGTTGCGGCCCGGCGAGGGCCGTCGGATCGGCGAGGCCGACTACGTGGTGGTGGCCGCGGCCGCCGGGCTGCGCTGGGAGGACCTGGACCCGGACACCACCCCGGCCCTGTGGCAGGAGGCGACCGCCGGCGCGATCGGCTGGCTCTCCGTCCGGTCCGCGCACGACGTGACCTGCCCCGCGGACGGCTGGCTGACCCTGGGCGCCGGCAACTTCGCCGCCTGGAGCACCGACGACGTCCCGGGACGCTGCCCGGCGGCGGCACCCGCGCTCACCCGGCCGGACGGGATCGGCGCCAACCTGGTGGACCAGCGGGCGGTGGTCCGTACCAACCAGAACAGCCTGCCGTACGGCACCACGCCCGGCGCCCTGGCCGAGTCGGTGCGCTGCACGGTGGCCGTCGGCCCCGGCGCCGCCGTCGCCGCGGCCCGCCCGTTCGGCCGCGTCGACAGGTACGTGCCGGAGCTGCCCGCCGACCCGGCCGACCTGCTCGACGACTGCGTACTGAGCATCGTCGACCTGGGCACCGTCACGGGTTCCGGCGCTGACCGGCGGGCCGCGGTCCAGGCCGCCGACACCGCCCTGGCGAAGGTCCTCGCCGCCCGCCCGGAACGGTCCCTGATGCTGATCGCCGGGGTGGCCGACACCGACGCCGCCTCCCGGCTGCACGTGGCCATCGCCGAGGGGCCGGGCTGGGACGACGGCTGGCTCACCTCGGCCAGCACCGGCCGCGACGGCTACCTGCAACTGGTCGACCTGGCGCCGACCGTGCTCTCGGCGCTCGGCCGGGACCAGCCGGAGAAGCTGTTCGCCGGGTACGCCGCCACGGTCGCCGGTGACCGTCCGGCGTCCCCGGCCGACGCGATGCAGGGTGACGCCGACGCGGACCAGCGGGCCATCGCCCAGCGCGGGGTCGCCGAGATCTTCTTCACCGTCCTGGCGATCGTGCAACTGGTCCTCTTCGTACTGGTGATCCCGATCCTGATCCGGGCCCGCCGGCACGGGGGACCGGCCGGCCCGCCGCTGCCCCCGGCCCGCCTCGTGGCGGTCGCCGAGGGCGCACTGATCGCGGCCGGCCTGGCCATCCCGGCGGCGCTGCTGGCCGACGTGGTGCCCTGGTGGACCAGCGACCACCCGGCCTGGCTGTTCGGGACGGCCACCGGCGCGCTGATGCTGGCCGGCACCGCCGTGGTCCGGCTGGCCGGCCGGTACACCTCCACGCTGTGGCCGATGGCCGCGGTGGCCGGGATCAGCGCCACCGTCGTCGCGGTCGACCTGCTCACCGGCGCGCGGCTCCAGCTCAACGGTGTCGCCGGCTATTCGACCGTGCACGGCATCCGGTACGCCGGGCTGGGCGGCGTCGGCCTCGGCGTCTTCGTGGCCGGACTGCTGCTGCTGGCCGGCTGCCTGGCCCAGCGGGTCGGCAAACGGTGGCGTCCGGTGGTGGTGGTGCTGTTCGGCGGGCTCGGCGTGGTGATGGTGGGCAGCGCATACCTGGGAGCCGACCCGGTCGGCGCCATCGCGGTGACCGCCGGGGTCTGCGTGGCCGCGGCGATCAGCACCGGCGGCTGGCTGACCTTCGCCCGGTTCGCCTGGGCCGCGCTGGCCGGACTCGCGGTGACCGCCGGTTTCGCGATCTTCGATCTGAGCCGGGCCCCGCTGGAACAGGGCGCCCTGGGCCGGATCCTGACCGCGCTCGGCAACGGCACCGCCGGCCCGGCCATGCAACGGGCCGCCTCGGCGAACGGCCAGGCCCTACTGGACAGCCCGCTGACCCTGCTCGCCGTGATCGGCACCCTGATGCTGGTGTTCTGCCAGTTCTCGCCCTGGGCCGGCCTCAACCGGCTGTACGGCCTGCACCCGGCGATCCGGGCCGCGATGGCGGGCACCCCGGTCGCGACGCTGATCGCCGGCATGCTCGGCGGCACCGCCCTGGGCGTGGCCGGCGCGGCCGCCGCGACCGCCGTTCCGGTGGCGGTGCTCACCGCACTGCGAGTTCTGTTACATGCCGCCGACCGAACCCCGCCACCCGGCGAAACGGACGGACCGGGCGGACCTTCGCTGCGCAAAACCGACGAAGATCAGGTAGCGGTCACCTGACCGGGCACTGACACGCAGGTCCCGGCGGCCCGAGGAGGGCGGCCCCAGCAATCAGTGTTACGGTGAACTCCCGTGGATGGGGCACGGCCCCGGCCGCACGAACCGGAAACATCGGCGACCACGGGAGCGGGCCTTGGCCTCAACAGTGCGCGACACGCGGCACATCTTCGTCACCGGGGGCGTCGCCTCCTCGCTGGGCAAGGGCCTCACCGCCTCGAGCCTCGGCAATCTGCTCACCGCCCGCGGGCTCCGCGTCGTGATGCAGAAGCTCGACCCCTACCTCAACGTCGACCCGGGAACGATGAACCCGTTCCAGCACGGCGAGGTGTTCGTGACGGAGGACGGCGCGGAGACCGACCTCGACGTCGGGCACTACGAGCGCTTCCTCGACCGGGACCTCTCCGGCAAGGCGAACGTCACGACCGGCCAGGTCTACTCGGCGGTGATCGCCCGGGAACGCCGCGGCGAGTACCTCGGTGACACGGTGCAGGTCATCCCGCACATCACCAACGAGATCAAGAGCCGGATCTTCGCGATGGCCGATCCCGACGAGAACGGCCTCACGCCGGACGTCGTGATCACCGAGGTGGGCGGCACGGTCGGCGACATGGAGTCGCTGCCGTTCCTCGAGGCGATCCGTCAGGTCCGCCACGAGGTGGGCCGGGACCACGTCTTCTACCTGCACGTCTCCCTGGTGCCCTACCTGGCGCCGTCCGGCGAGCTGAAGACCAAGCCGACCCAGCACTCGGTGGCCGCGCTGCGCAACATCGGTATCCAGCCGGATGCCCTGATCTGCCGCAGCGACCGGGAGATCCCGGACAAGATGAAGCACAAGCTGGCGCTCTACTGCGACGTCGACCGTGAGGCCGTCATCGCCTGCCCGGACGCGCCGAGCATCTACGACATCCCCAAGGTGCTGCACGACGAGGGCCTCGACGCGTACGTCGTACGCCGTCTGGGCCTGTCGTTCCGGGACGTCAACTGGAAGACCTGGAACGACCTCCTCGAGCGGGTCCACCACCCCAAGCGGACGATCACCATCGGTCTCGTCGGCAAGTACGTGGACCTGCCGGACGCGTACCTCTCGGTCAGCGAGGCGATCCGCGCGGCCGGCTTCGGCAACACCGTGAAGATCAAGCTGCGGTGGGTGCCGAGCGACGACTGCGCCACCCCGGCCGGCGCTGCCGCCGCCCTCAAGGGCGTCGACGGCATCGTCATCCCCGGCGGGTTCGGTGTGCGCGGCATCGAAGGCAAGGTCAACACTTCGCGGTACGCCCGGGAGAACCGCATCCCGATTCTCGGCCTGTGTCTCGGTCTGCAGTGCATGACCATCGACGCCGCCCGTAACCTGGCCGGGCTCACCGGGGCCAACTCGCTGGAGTTCGACGAGACGGCGACCTACCCGGTCATCTCCACGATGGCCGACCAGGAGGACATCGTCGCGGGCAAGGGCGACCTGGGCGGCACCATGCGGCTCGGGGCGTACCCGGCGGCCCTCAAGGAGGGCTCGATCGTCGCCGAGGTCTACGGCGCGACCGAGATCTCCGAGCGGCACCGGCACCGCTACGAGGTGAACAACGACTACCGGGACAAGCTGACCCAGGCCGGCCTGGTCTTCTCCGGAACCTCCCCGGACGGCCGCCTCGTCGAGTTCATCGAGCTGGACCGGGACGTCCACCCGTACTTCGTGGCGACCCAGGCCCACCCGGAGCTGAAGAGCCGGCCGACCCGGCCGCACCCGCTCTTCGACGGCCTGGTCAAGGCCGCGGTGGCGTACGCGGCCGCCGACGAACTGCCGGTCGAGGTGGCGACCGAGCCGGTCGAGGCCTGAGATGACGTTCGCCCACGAGACGGTGTCGCGGACCCCGCGGTACACCGGCCCGATCTTCTCGGTGCACACCGACACGATCACCATGTCGGACGGCCGGACCGCGGACCGGGACGTGGTGGAGAACCGCGGCGCGGTCGTGGTGGTCGCCGTCGACGAGCAGGACCGGGTCGTGCTGATCAAGCAGTACCGGCATCCGGTCGCGGCCCGGCTCTGGGAACTGCCGGCCGGCCTGCGCGACGTGGAGGGCGAACCCGAGGAGATCACCGCGGCGCGGGAACTGGCCGAGGAGGCCGACCTGATCGCCGGCCGGATCGAACCGCTGATCGCGCTGCACACCTCGGCGGGGTTCAGCAACGAGTTCGTCCGGGTGTTCCTGGCCCGGGACCTGCGGCCGGTGCCGGACGCGGAGCGTCACGTCCGGGAGGACGAGGAGGCCGACCTGGAGATTCACCTGGTCGCGCTGGACGAGGCGGTCGGCATGGTGCTGCGGGGAGAGATCACCAACGCGGCGGCGGTGGCGGGGATTCTCGCCGCGGCCCGGGTGCTGAACGTCTGACGGGTTCTGCGTGGTCGTGTCCGCCGGGGTCGCTGTGCGGCCCCGGCGGTCCTCTTCTGGAAGACCTTTCGGCCGTCGACGGGCGCACTGGTGTGTTCGGGGTGGGGCGTCAGGCCAGGGTGATCACCATTTTGCCGCCGGTGTGGCCGCGACCGATCTCGGCCAGCGCCTCGGGCGCGTGGGCGAGGGGATAGGTGCGGTCGACGGCCGGGCGCAGGGTGCCGCTCTCCAGCAGGGCGGCCAGCTCGGTCAGGTCGGCGGCGTTCTCCTTGGCCAGCAGGCCGTGCAGGCGCTGGTCGCCGCTGGTCAGGCTGAGCAGCGGGGCGGCCACCAGCGCGCGGCTGATGCCGCCGAACAGGGCGGTGCCGTGGCGTTCGCCGCCGATCAGGACCAGGATGCCGTGCGAGTTCAGGGCGCGGCGCAGCAGGGACAGCGGGCGGTTGCCGGCGGTGTCGACGACCGCGTCGAAGATCGGGCCGCGGCTGTCCACCTCCTCACGGTGGTAGTCGAGGACGTGCTCGGCGCCCAGGCCGCGCACCATGTCGGCTTTGCCGGGGCTGCACACGCCGGTCACGCGGGCGCCGGCGGCCACCGCCAGCTGGACGGCGAACGAGCCCACGCCGCCGCCCGCGCCGATGACCAGGACCTGCCGGCCGGTGGTGATGCGGGCGTAGCGGACGGCCTGCAGGGCGGTGGTGCCGGACACCGGGACGGCGGCGGCGTCGACGAACGGGACACCCGCCGGCTTGCGGGCGATCCGGTCGGCGCGGGCCACCGCGAACTCGGCGAACGAGCCGCCCTCGCAGGTGCCGAACACCTCGTCCCCGGGCTGGAAACCGGACTCGGGTCCGGCCGTCTCGACGACGCCCGCCAGGTCGCGGCCGCGGACCGGGATGCGGGGCCGCCGCGGGCCCAGCGCGGCGCGGATCAGGTAGGGGCGGCCGGTCATCAGGTGCCAGACGCCGGGGTCGACGCCGGCCGCCATCACCCGGATCAGGACCTCACCGGTTTTGGGGACGGGCCGGGGGATGTCACGGACGGCGAGCACGTCGGCCTCGCCGTAGACGTCTTGAACTATCGCCTTCATGGAATCGACGGTAGGAAGTTACGGCAATCGCATAAGGGGCAGTAGATCCATAGCAGAGGACCGGAGGAGGGGAAACGTGAGCATTCCGCGGTTGTGGGCGTTTGTTCTGGACACCACCGATGCCCGGCGGGCGGCCGAGTTCTACCGGCATCTGCTGAATCTGAAGTACCGGCCGGGCGACGAGCCGCCACCGCCCGGGACGGACGACGAGAAGGGCCGGGTCTGGCTGCAACTGGTCGGCGGCGACGGGGCGTGGAACCTGTCGTTCCAGCAGACCGCCGTGGTGAAGCCGACCACCTGGCCGGACGCCGAGGTGCCGCAGCAGATGCACCTGGACACCGCGGTCGACTCGCTGGAGGAGCTCGACCGGCAGCACGAGCGGGTGCTGAGCCTGGGCGGGGTGGTGCGTTTCGACCGCCGGGACGATCCGGAGGAGCCGCTGCTGGTGTTCGCCGACCCGGACGGCCACACCTTCTGCATCTTCGTCCAATGAGCATCGGGGCGCCCGACGACGGGCGCCCCGAACACCGAACGAGGGTCAGCGCTTGATGCCGACCGCTCCGGACATCTGCACGTGGAAGTCCTCCACCGGCGCCGACGCGGGCTCCGGGCGCCACCGGTGCACCAGCTGCACCCCGGGTTCCACGACCTCCAGGTCACGGAACAGGCCCCGGAGCTGATCGTCGGTGCGCGGCTTCGCCGGGATGCCCCGGGCCGTGTACACCGCCGCGGCTTGGACCGCCTGCGGGTTGTGCGCGGTCACCGTCGAGATGGCCAGGGCGCTTCCGGCAGGCAGCGGGGCCATCAGAGCGTCGATGATCTCGTACGCCCGGGACTCGTCCGGGACGAACTGCATGATCGCCAGGAGGCTGACCGCCACCGGACGGCTGAAGTCGAGGTCGCGTACCTCGGCGGAATTGATGATCTTCTCGACGTCGAGCAGGTCGGCGTCCAGGTACGCGGTCGACCCCTCGGCGGACGAGGTGAGCAGTGCCCGCGCGTGCACCAGCACGATCGGGTCGTTGTCGACGTAGACGACCTTCGACGCCGGGTCCACCCCCTGCACGACCTCGTGCAGGTTGGGGGAGGTCGGCAGCCCGGTGCCGATGTCCAGGAACTGGCGGATGCCGAGGTCCTCGGCGAGGAAGCGGGCCGAGCGGGCGAGGAAGTCCCGGTTGGCGCGCATCGAGATGGGCAGGCTCGGAGACGCCTTGACGATGTCGGCGGCCGCTTTCCGGTCCGCGTCGAAGTTGTCCTTGCCGCCCAGCAGGTAGTCGTAGATCCGGGCCGAGTGCGGCACGGCGGTGTTCAGATCGACCGGCATGGCGGCAACCTACCCGGTCCACAGTGTCACGGCCAACGGGGTGATCGACTGAACAGAAACGGTCACATCAGTTCGACGCGAACCCCGTCACGATCCAGCAGCCCGAGCACGTCGTCCATCGTCACCGCCGGCTCCCACCAATACCGGTCGTAGCCGGGCACCAGATGCTCCCGGGCCACCTGCGCGTCGTGCCAGACCAGCCGGAACCCGGGCTCGGCGCCCCAGCCCCCACCCGCGCAGTCGTGCAGGGCGCCCAGGTTCCAGCCGAAGTAGCCGGCCGGCCCGTTGATCGCCTCGCCGATCGCGCAGTAGAAACCCTCCTCGTCGGTCACGTGCCGCCCGTCCAGGTGGAACGTGGTGTCCGCCGGCCGGTCCGGGGCCTGCCGGTGGTGGGCCAGCGCCGCGCCCGCCCACTCGTGACGCAGCTCGGTGTCGTACCCGGACCACAGGTTCACCTCGGTCGGGCGTCCCACCCGCCACAGGTCCCAGATCTCCCGGGCCCGGGTCGGCCGCGGACCGCCGATCGCGTCGCCGTACTGCGAGCGCAACTCCACGTCGTAGAGGCCCTCGCCGAGCGCCGACGGCCGGACCGCGCTCACCTCCGCGCCCAGGCCACTGCCGAGCACGTGGATCGCGGTGCCGTCGTACGCCGCATGGAATATCGACGCGTTGATGAAACGGCGCCGGGGCGCACCCCGGCGCAGCGCGTCGATCGCCCGTTTGAGTGACGGCTCCGGACGGCAGCCGATCAGGGTGGCCGGCCGCGGCGCCGGGGCGTTGCGATGCCGGAACACCCCGGCGACGTCCTGGCAGTCGCCGAACGGCTCATCGCCGTGACCGGTGATGCCGGCCAGCAGGAAGCCGTCCGCGTCGGGCGCCTTCTCCGCGTTACGGCTCGGCGAGCCGGTCTCGTCGACCCGGAACCGGCCCTCGAGTGTGACATCGAAAAGACCGGGTACCACGATCGAGGGACCGGCGCCGAGCACCGTCACGTCGAGCAGTTCCTCGGCGCAGTCCCAGCACTCCGGGCCGTGGGGCGAGTCGGGCCGGTGCACCGCGGCGACGCCGAGGTTGCCCAGCCGGACCGGCCCGCTGCCGTCGCACGCGGCCAGCAGGCGGCCCTCCGGGGCGCAGCCGAGCAGTTCGTAGCGTTCCACCGGCGGCTGCGGCGGATCGACGAAGAGGCCGTCGATGTCCGCGCACGCGGCGATCACGGCGTCACTGCCGTCGTCAGTGTTCTGATCGACCAGAAGCCAGGGAAAGCCACTCATCGGGTGGAACCGTACAGGCCGGACCGCCGAGCGGGGGATCCGGTGCGCGAACCGGGAAAGCTGCGCAGCTCACAGGTAGTGTCCCGCGCAGGCGGGTCTTTACTCAGTGTTGAGAAAGGACGGTGGCCCGTGAGGGTCGGCATCCCCAGCGAAGTCAAGAACAACGAGTTCCGGGTGGCGATCACCCCGGCCGGGGTGTTCGAGTTCGCCCGGCACGGTCACGACGTCTTCGTGCAGGCCGGCGCCGGTCTCGGCTCGTCGATCACCGACGACGACTTCCGGTCGGCCGGAGCCGTGATCCTGCCGGACGCGGACGCGGTGTGGCAGACCGGCGACCTGATCCTCAAGGTCAAGGAACCGATCGCCGAGGAGTACCCGCGGATGCGGCCCGACCAGGTGCTCTTCACCTACCTGCACCTGGCGGCCGGCAAAGCCTGCACGGACGCGCTGCTGGACCGCCGGGTCACCGGGATCGCGTACGAGACGGTCGAACTCGCCGACCGTTCCCTGCCACTGCTGGCCCCGATGTCCGAGGTGGCCGGGCGACTCGCCCCGCAGGTCGGCGCGTACCACCTGATGCGGGCACGCGGCGGTCGTGGCGTACTCATGGGCGGGGTTCCCGGGGTGTACGCCGCGAAGGCCGTCGTGATCGGCGCGGGCGTCTCGGGCCTCAACGCCGCGGCGATAGCCCTCGGCATGCAGGCCGAGGTGCTGCTGCTCGACAAGAACGTGGCCCGGCTGCGGGCGGTGGACGCCGACTACCGCGGTCACGTGCAGACGATCGCCTCCAACGCGTACGAGATCGAGAAGGCCGTGCTCGACGCGGACCTGGTGATCGGAGCGGTCCTGGTCCCCGGCGCGAAGGCGCCGACCCTGATCTCCAACGACCTGGTGTCGCGGATGAAACCGGGAAGTGTGCTGGTCGACATCTCGATCGACCAGGGCGGCTGTTTCGAGGACTCCCGGCCGACGACCCACGACGACCCGGCCTACCGGGTCCACGAGTCGATGTTCTACTGCGTCGCCAACATGCCCGGGGCGGTGCCGCACACCAGCACCTACGCGCTCACCAACGTCACTCTGCCGTACGCTCTGGAACTGGCCGACCACGGCTGGCGGGCCGCGATGAAGGCCGATCCGGCCCTCGCCGCCGGCCTGAACACGTTCGACGGGCGCGTCGTCTACGGCCCGGTCGCCGACGCGCACGGGATGGTGCCGATGCCGCTGACGGAGGTGCTCCGCTGAGTCTCGAACCGGCGATCCGGGCCTACCTCGACCACCTGAGCGTGGAACGCGGCCTGTCCCGCAACACCCTCGCCTCGTACCGTCGCGACCTCGACCGCTACGCCGGCGTGCTGGCCGAAGCCGGCGTCGAGGAACTCGGCGACATCCGGTCCACGCACGTCACCGGGCACCTGGCCGGCCTGCGCGACGAGGGCCTGGCGTCCTCGTCGGCGGCCCGGGCCATCAGCGCGGTCCGCGGCCTGCACCGGTTCGCGGTCCGGGAACGCCTGGTCCCGCACGACGTGGCCGCCGACATCAGCCCACCGGCCCAGGCCAAGCGGCTGCCCAAGGCGCTCGACGTGGACCAGGTGACCCGGCTGCTGTCCGTGCCGGCGGTGGACTCGCCGCTGGGGCTGCGCGACCGGGCGCTGCTGGAGTTCCTGTACGGCACCGGGGCGCGGATCTCCGAGGCGGTCGGCGCCGACATCGACGACCTGGAACTGGACGACGAGGACACCGCGGCGGCGATCCTGCGCGGCAAGGGCGGCCGGACCCGCCTCGTGCCGGTCGGCGGGTTCGCGCGTACCGCGGTGCGGTCCTATCTGGTCCGCTCCCGCCCCCAGCTCGCGGCAGCCGGGAAGGGTACCCCGGCGATCTTCCTCAACGCCAGGGGCGGAAGACTCTCCCGGCAGAGTGCCTGGACGGTCCTGCATCGTTGTGCCGGTGTGGCCGGTCTTCCGGTGGACGGTCCGAACGCGGTCAGTCCGCACACGCTGCGTCACTCGTACGCTACGCATCTGCTCGACGGGGGAGCTGACGTTCGGGTGGTGCAAGAACTGCTGGGACACGCCTCAGTCACGACGACGCAGGTGTATACCCTGGTGACCGTCGAACGTCTGCGGGAGATATACGCGACCACTCACCCGCGCGCTCGTTAGACGCTACGCACCCCTAGGTGCGACACGCCGAACGGCTGACCCCGAGTGGGCGGCGCGTGTGGCGTACAGTCGGGCATCGGCTCCGGCTAACAGCCGGGAGGGGGCGAAGGCAATGTCGGGGAACGGCGAGCGGGCGGAAGCATGGACTTCCACACTCCGCGAGCAGCAGAACTCCCTGGATCTCGGCGCCGACCTCGGTCCCGCCGACCCCACCGCGTACACGATGCGCCGTCCCATCCCCGAACCGATGCCGGCCGACCGGCACGGGCCCGCGCGGATCATCGCCCTGGCGAACCAGAAGGGTGGCGTCGGCAAGACGACCACCACCATCAACCTGGGCGCCGCCCTCGCCGAATACGGCCGTAAGGTCCTGCTCGTCGACTTCGACCCGCAGGGCGCCTGCTCGGTGGGCCTCGGCGTCAACCCGCACAACCTCGACCTGAGCGTCTACAACCTGCTCATGCAGGACGACGTCACCACCGAGGACGTCATCATCAAGACCGACGTGGCCGGGCTGCACCTGCTGCCGGCCAACATCGACCTGTCGGCCGCGGAGATCCAGCTGGTCAACGAGGTCGCCCGGGAGATGGCACTGGCGCGGGCCCTCCGCAGCGTCCGCAAGGAATACGACTTCATCCTGATCGACTGTCAGCCCTCGCTGGGCCTGCTGGCGATCAACGCGCTGACCATCGCGCACGGCGTGCTCATACCGCTGGAGTGCGAGTTCTTCTCCCTCCGAGGCGTGGCCCTGCTCCTGGACACCATCGACAAGGTCCGCGAGCGGCTCAACTTCGACCTCGAACTCGAAGGCATCCTCGCCACCATGTACGACTCCCGCACCACGCACTGCCGCCAGGTGCTGCAGCGCGTCGTCGAGGCCTTCGGCGACAAGGTCTACCAGACGGTCATCACCAAGACGGTGAAGTTCCCCGAGTCGACCGTCGCGGGTGCGCCGATCACTACGCTGGACCCGGCGTCGTCCGGCGCCCGCAACTACCGTCAGCTCGCTCGCGAGGTCATCGCCGCCCAGGCGGATCGAAGCTAGGTTCCACACCCGTGCTGTTCGCACTCGGCTCGCCGGTGGCGTTCGTCGCCCTGCTGGTCGCCTTCCTGCTCGGCCTGGCCCTGCGCGTGGCCGTCATGCGGTTCACGCTGCGCACCGTGGGCCTCTCGCCGTACCGCCGTCCCCTGCACCTCAACCCGCGCGAAGACATCGACCCGTTCGGCGCGGTCGCCGCAGCCGTCGGCGGCATGGGCTGGGGCCGGCAGGTCACCGTCGACGAGGTGCCCCGCCACCTGGGACGAGGCCGGGCCGCCGCGGTCTTCGCCTCCGGACCGGTCGCCACCATCCTGCTGGGCGAACTGATCCTGGCCGCGTACGCGATCGCCATCCCGGACAACGTGCTCAGCGACCTGGGCTTCGTGGACATCCTGCGCGGCGTCGGAACCCTCCCCTACACCGACCAGATCATGCTGTCCCTCGGCGGTGGCCTGCTCGCCTTCGGCCTGCTGGCGATCATCCCGATCCCGCCGCTGGACGGCTTCGGCATCCTGTGGTTCGCGCTGCGGCGCCCCGGCGCGAGCATGAACTGGATGCGCCTCTGGTTCGAGGACAAGAACGTCGGCGTGCTGATCCTGCTGCTCTTCGCGTTCTTCCCGACCGGATACCCCCTGCTGATCATGTTCCTGGACATCCTCGGCGTCCTGTTCCTCCGGATCTGGGGCTGAAAGCTCTTTCGGCGGTACGCGCACCGTAACTCCCTGGGAAACGCCGGGCCCGCAGGACAGTGCCCTGCGATGTGATCGGTGCTCCCCGGCCCGAACGGGTCCCGCCCCACGAAGCCCACCGCGCCTCCAACCCGAGCCCATCGCGTCGATCTGCTCCTGCCGCTGGTACCGCATCCCGAACGGCCGCAGCCGCACCCCGCCATCGGTGAACGTGAGAGTCTGCCGCAGAAACGTCCGCGACTCATGGTCATATCGGTGCAGGTGTACCGAGACGTGCCCCTCGGCGACATCCCTGGTCTGGACCTGCTGCTCTTCGCGCTCGAACTGCGCCCGATCCGGCATGAACGTCTCCGCGGCGAACGTCTCCGCGGCGAACGCCTTCACCACGAACGTCTCCGCGGCGAACGCCTTCACCACGAACGTCTCCGCGGCGAACGTCTCCGCGGTGAACGTCTCCGCGGTGAACGTCTCCGCGGTGAACGTCTCCGCGGTGAACGTCTCCGCGGTGAACGTCTCCGCGGTGAACGTCTCCGCGGCGAATGCCTCCGCCGCGAATGCCTCCGCCACGAACGCCCCACCGGGCGCGAGCACCCGCGCCACATTCCGCAGGCACTCCTCCTGGCGGCCGAGATCGGAATCGCAGTGAGCGCCCCCGGTCAGATGATCGGGTGCAGAAGCCCTACCTTTTGGGGCGGTGAAGGCACCCGAACCCTTGATCGGGTGCGGTCACCACAGGGTTCGAGCGGGCCGGCCACCGGGCGGAAAAGCGCGTCAGCAGGGGCCTTTGGGTGCACCCACCGTCGTGTTTCGGATGCTGCCGCTGCCGCTGCCGCTGCCGCTGCCGCTGCCGCTGCCGCTGCCGCTGCCGCTGCCGCTGCCGCTGCCGCTGCCGCTGCCGCTGCCGCTGCCGCTGCCGCTGCCGCTGCCGCTGCTGGGCGCCGGGGCAGCTGGGTGCCGGGGCAGCTGGGTGCCGGGACAGCTGGGCGCCGGGACAGCTGGGCGGTGGGTGTACCCGATCAAGGGGTTGGGTGCGGAGAACCCGCCGTTTGGGGTGGTGAGCGCACTCGATCGCTTGATCGGGTGCTTGTGTCGCCGTCTTTCATCGGAACTATTTGCCGGCTTCATCATCGGTGTACCTATTTGTCGTTGTCGTTGTCGTTGTCGTTGTCGTTGTCGTTGTCGTTGTCGTTGTCGAGGTCGAGGTCGAGGTCGAGGTCGAGGGCGCCGGGCGCCCGACTGCCCGGCACCCGGCAGTTGGGCGGTGGGTGCCGGGCAGTTGGGCGGTGGGCGCACCCGATCAAGGGGTTGGGTGCGGGGAGCCCTCCGTTTGGGACGGTGGGGGCACTCGATCCCTTGATCGGGTGCTTGTGCCGCCATGGGTTGTGGGTAGTGGTTGGCGACAGCTTGGTGGGCCTTGATGCCTCTTTGCCGGGGTTCGTTGGCGGACTGCTCTCGTTGTCTGGCTGCCGGGCCGTCGCGGGCGGCGTTGTGCGTGCCGACAGCGCGACCGGCCGCGCAACTGGTAACGCAACTGGTAACGCAACTGGTAACGCGACCGGCGATGCGGTTGGCAGCGCGACCGGCCGTACGACCGGCCGCGCGACTGGCGATGCGACCGGCCGCGCGACTGGCGACGCCTGGCGATGCGACTGGTAGCGCGATTGGCGATGCGACCGGCCGTGTGACCGGCGACGTGACTGGCAGCGCGGGCGGTGGCTGAGGCGGCTCGTCTCGTCCGTGTGCAGCTGACGGCCGAGACGGTTCTGTGGTTGCCGAGGGTGACGGGCGCCGGGCAGTGGGACGGTGGGTGTGCCCGATCACGTGGTCGGGTGCGAAGGGCGTTGGTGGGTGGAGGGGTGGGCTAAGGAGTTGGGTGTCGGGGGCGATCGTGCAGGCATGCTGCCGGTGGTGGAGGACTCGCTTCTGGGTGCGGTCGGCCGGCTCGTTGCGGACGTTTACGCGTCTCATGTCGGACTTGCGGAGCGGGCTGCGGCGTTGGCGGGGGCTGCGGAGCGGGCGGGGGACGGGCAGTGTGTGCTGCTGGCCCGGCTTGTTGCGGCGGAGTTGGACAACCGGGCTGGGCGGGCGCCTGAAGGGGTGACGGTTGCCCGGCATGTGCTGAGCAGCAGTGAGGACCGGCTGGTGCGGGCGCACGCTCATGCGGTGATCGCCGGTGGGCTGTGGCGGCTGGGGGACAACGCGACCGCCGTGCGGCATGCGTTGTGGGCGACCCGGATGCTCGCCGACGGGGATCCGCTGCCGTTGCGGGCGGACCACGCGATCATTCTGGCGGTGCAGGTCAACGACCGGCGGCTGGGGGACTTCTCCGCCGAGGAGTTCGTCGTCGCGCAGGAGTTGGCGGATGCGTCGGGGCTGCCCACCCTGATCATCGCCAATTTGAACAACTGGGCGTGGTGTTCGTACGCCGCCGGGGACATCGACGCCGCGGGGGAGTTGACCGGGCGTCTGCGGGATTTCGCGGCGGCTTCGGGGCAGGCGTTGAACGCGTCGACCGCCGACACGGTCGCCAACGTGCTGCTGGAGACGGGGCGGGCGGGGGAGGCGGAGCGGGTGATCCGGTACGCGATCGAGCATGCCCCGTCGACCGATTCGGATGCGGTGCCGGGGGCGCTGCTGACTCTGGCCGAGATTCAGCGCCGGGGCGGGGACCTGGGGACGGCCCTGTCCACGTTGCAGCGGTGCCGTGTCCTGGCGGCGGAGCGGCACCTGCCGGAGAACGACGCGCAGGCGCTGCGGATGATCGCCTCCTGTCACGCGGAGGCCGGGGACTTCGCGGCGGCGTACCGGAGCATGGTCGAGTTTCATGAGGCGTGGGAGGGGCGCCGGACGCAGCAGGGTGACATGGCGGCCCGGTTCGCGCACGCCCAGTTCGCGGTGGAGGAGGCGTATCGGGCCAGTGAGCATTTCCGGGAGATGGCGGAGCGGGATTCGCTGACCGGGTTGTGGAACCGGCGGCGCAGTGACGCCGTGCTGGCCGAGGTGCTGGCGTCGGGGGAGCCGGCCAGTGTCGCCCTGGTCGACCTGGACCACTTCAAGCGGGTCAACGACACGTTTTCGCACGCTGTCGGTGACGAGGTGCTGCGCCGGCTCGCGGATCTGCTGAACGGCGTGCCGGGGCATGCGGGCCGGCTGGGTGGGGAGGAGTTCGTGTTGATTCTGCGGGCCGGCCCGGACGAGGCCGCGCGGATGTGCGAGTTGCTGCGGGCGGAGATCGAGGCGTACGGCTGGGGCGACATCGTCGCCGGTCTGCGGGTGACCGCCAGTATCGGGGTGACGGGGGTGCTGCCCGGCGACGACCGGGGTGTGGTGGTGGGCCGGGCCGACGCGCTGCTGTACGACGCGAAACATGCCGGCCGTAACCGTGTGACGACCGGCTGACTGGGTAGTAATCAGGTCGTGGATCCCGGAATTCCCGAGATGAGCAACCATGGCCGGGCAACGGCCGAAATAAAAAATGGTGAACATCTCATTTTCGGTCGGAGAACCCCTCGACCCCGGATCTGTTCAACTGGCCGGTCTACAGTCGCGGCGCGGTGACCGGCTGGTCACGCATCGCACAGGATGAGGAGTCCCCCATGGCGGAGAAGGCGAAGAAGGACGCGAAGGTCGTGGCCAAGGATGTCAAGGCGAAGGCCAAGGGCGCCACGGTCAAGGCCGCGAAGAAGGCCGACAAGGCCGTCGTGAAGACCGACAAGGTCGCCACGAAGACCGCCGCCAAGGCCAAGCCGGCCAAGGCGAAGCCCGCGACCGTCAAGGCGAAGCCGGCGACGGTCAAGGCGAAGCCCGCCACGGTCAAGGCGAAGCCGGCGACGGTCAAGTCCACCAAGGTGAAGCCGTCGAAGGCCAAGAAGGCCGTCGTGGCGAAGAAGGCCACCAAGAAGAAGTAGTACCGCACCAGCGCCACGGGCCGTCACGTTCACACGTGGCGGCCCGGCCTTATTCCCGGAGCGTGGTGTACAGCTCGCAGGTCTGGTCGTAGTAGCGGTCGGTCGTCCCGAGGTGACGCATCCCCAGGCGGCGGCAGACGGCCCGGGCGGCGCTGTCGTCGGGGCCGGTCACGGCGTACACCCCGGTCAGGCTGGAGCGGGCCGCGTAGGCGAGCACCGCGACCGCGGCCTCGGTGGCGTACCCCCTGCCCCAGGCGTCCGGGTGCAGATGCCAGCCGATCTCGGTCTCGTCCGCCACCGCCGACGAGCCGGAGAGCATCATCCGCAGCAGCAGGGCGGTGCCGACCAGGTGACCGGTGGCCCGGTCCTGAACGGCCCAGACCCCGTGTGCCTCGTCCTGCCGGGCACGCCAGCGTTCGAGCATCGCCAGTGCCTCCGCCTCGTCCCGCAGCACCTGCGAGTCGGCGACGAGGTGTCGCTTCACCTCCGGGCGCGAGTACATGTCGAGGAGGAAACCGGCGTCCTTCTCCTCCCACTCGCGCAACAGGAGGCGGGGCGCGATCAATGACTGCATCGCGGCAGCGTAACCGCGGAGAAGCGGAAACGTAACCGGTGAGCAACCCGCAGCCGGTTGTGCCGTTGGAAGGGTCGGGGGCTGTCCGGCGACGGAAGGACCGACACAGCGTGAGCCCGGAACAGCTGATGCACGGCATGGTCTACGGTCGGCACGTGCCTGAAGAGCCCGACCTGCCGCCGCCCGGTGATCCTGAGCCGTCCGACGACGCGTCCACGGCGGTCACCGCGGGTGACGACGATGCCGTGATGGCCGAGCCGGAGGCCGATTCCGGGGGTTTCACGGTCCGGTTGGAGAACTTCACCGGTCCGTTCGATCTGCTGTTGCAGCTGATCGGCAAGCACAAACTGGACGTCACCGAGATCGCGCTCCATCAGGTGACCGACGACTTCATCGCGTACATCCGGGCCATGGGCGACGACTGGGACCTGGGCGAGACGAGCGAGTTCCTGCTGGTCGCGGCGACCCTGCTCGACCTGAAGGCGGCTCGGTTGCTGCCGGCCGCCGAGGTCGAGAACGAGGAGGACCTGGCTCTGCTGGAGGCGCGCGACCTGCTGTTCGCCCGGCTCCTGCAGTACAAGGCCTTCAAGGAGGCGGCCGCGCACATCGCGGAACTCGAGGCCACCGGGGCGCGTCGCTGGCCGCGTCTGGTCAGTCTGGAGCAGCGGTACGCGGACGCGCTCCCCGAACTGGTTCTCGGCGTCGGCCCGCCGCGGCTGCTCAAACTGGCGCTCAAGCAGTTCCTGCCGAAGCCGGGACCGCCGCAGGTCAGCATCGCCCACATCCACCAGGTACGCGTCAGCGTCCGTGAACACGCCTCGATGCTGCGGGACCGTCTGCGCCGGGCCGGCAGCGCCACGTTCAGCCTGCTGGTTGCGGACTGCGCGAACACCCTCGAGGTGGTGGCCCGGTTCCTGGCGCTGCTGGAGCTGTACCGGGAGGGGCTCGTCGACTTCGAGCAGCCGGTGTCGCTCGACGAGCTGACGGTGCGCTGGATCGGCGGTGCGGGCGACGTCGAACTCGACATCGACGACTACGAGGGGACCAGACCGCTTCCCGAGGACGCCGAGAAGGCCGACGATGACACCGGTTCGGAGGACAGCGGCGCCGCGGAACTTGACGGGCCGCGTCCCGATGGTGATCTTGATGAGGGTGATTCGGCGGCGGAGGAGACATCGTGAGCGGTGAGGAGCAGCAGCCCGATTCCCTGGCCGCGCAGGCGGCGGCGTGGGTGCCGCCATGGGAACGCAAACGTGAGCCGGACCGCGAGTACCAGGCGAGCGTGGACGAGCCGGAGGAACCCGACGAGTCCGATGAACCCGGCGAGTCCGGGGAGCCCGGCGAGTCCGGGGAGCCCGGCGAGTCCGGGGAGCCCGGCGAGTCCGGGGAGCCCGGCGCGCCTTCGGCACCCGAAGCCGAGCCGGAACAGGAAGCCGCTTCGGGTCAGATGACGGTGCCCGCGCAGCCTCGGGGGCCACGGGACGCTCCGGTTGCGCCTGTCGAAGGTGTGGCTCGTACCCCCAAGGAAGATCTCACCGCGCCGAGCGTGATGGACGACGCCGAGCTCGCCGGGGCACTGGAATCGATTCTGCTCGTGGTCGACGAGCCCACCGGTGAGCTGCAGTTGGCGCAGGTGCTGGAGCAGCCGGTGGAACGGATCGCGCGGACGCTGGAGCGGATCGCCGAGCGGTACTCGGCGGCCGGGCACGGCATCGACCTGCGGCGCGCGGCCGGGGGATGGCGGTTGTACACCCGTCCGGAGTACGCGCAGTACGTGGAACGTTTCGTGCTGGACGGGCAGTCTGTGCGGCTCACCCAGGCCGCGTTGGAGACACTGTCGGTGGTCGCCTACAAGCAACCGGTCACGAGGTCGCGCATCTCCGCCATCCGCGGTGTGAACTGTGACGGCGTCATGCGTACGCTGGTCACTCGCGGCCTGATCGAGGAGTGCGGCACCGAACCGGAGACCGGGGCCTACCTGTACCGGACGACGAGCCTCTTCCTGGAGAAACTCGGGCTCAACTCGGTCGATCAGTTGCCGCCGCTCGCCCCATTTTTGCCCGACGACGTGGAAGAAGTGCTCGATGCCTCAGGCTGACACCGCCGAACGCCTCCAGAAAGTCCTGGCGGCGGCCGGTGTTGGATCCCGGCGCGCCTGCGAAGATCTGATCTTCCGCCGGCGCGTCACCGTCAACGGCCGTGTCGCCAAGCTCGGCGACAAGGTCGACCCCGCCACGGCGGAGATCCACGTCGACGGACAGCGGGTGATCACCAACACCAAGCTGGTCTACGTGGCGCTGAACAAGCCCCGCGGCGTCGTCTCCAGTCTCGACGACGAGAAGGGCCGCACCGAGCTGTCCGACTTCCTCGGCGCCAACTTCGAGCAGCGGCTGTTCCACGTGGGCCGGCTCGACGCCGACTCCGAGGGTCTGCTGCTGTTCACCAACGACGGCACGCTCGCGCACAAGCTGATGCACCCGTCGTACGGGATCGCCAAGACCTACCTCGCCGAGGTGGTCGGGCCGCTGCCGCGGACCGTCGGCCGGGCCCTGCAGTCCGGCGTCGAACTGGAGGACGGTCCGGCCAAGGTCGACAGCTTCCGGCTGGTCGACGCGGTCGGCAAGACCGCCCAGGTGGAGATCACCCTGCACGAGGGCCGCAAGCACATCGTGCGCCGGATGATGGACGCCGTCGGTCACCCGGTGACCCGGCTGATCCGCACCTCGGTGGGCCCGATCCGGCTCGGCGACATGCGCCCGGGTGGTTTCCGGCACCTGTCGAACGCCGAGGTCGCCGCGCTCTTCAAGGCCGTCGGCGACGGCGAGTGATCTCTCAGTAGGAGAACTGCGAGACCAGCTCGCGCAGCCGCCGGGAACTCTCCGCCAGATCGTTGGCGGAGACCTCGGCGGCCTGTGCGGCCTCCCGGGTCGTCATGGTCACCTGGACCACCTGGGAGAGTCCGCCGGTGATCTCCGAGGTGCCACCGGCCGCCCGGTTCAGGTCGCCGGTCATGTTCTGGGTGGTCGCGCTCTGCTCCTCGACCGCCGAGGCGATGGTGTTCTGGTAATCGTTGATCCGCTCGATGATCTCGCCGATGCCGGAGATCGACTCCACGGCGACCCGGGTGTCGGTCTGGATGACCTCCATCCGGCGGCTGATCTCCTCGGTCGCCTTCGCGGTCTCCTGCGCCAGGTCCTTCACCTCGCCGGCCACCACCGCGAAGCCCTTGCCGGTCTCGCCGGCCCGGGCCGCCTCGATCGTGGCGTTCAGGGCCAGCAGGTTGGTCTGCTCGGCGATCGCGGTGATCGTCTTGACCACGCCGTCGATCTCCCCGGACGACGCGTCCAGCTTCTGCATGGTCAGCTTCGCGTCCGCGGCCACCTCGACGGCCTGGGAGGCGACCCCGGCGGCCTCGGTGGCGCTGATCGAGATCTCCCGGATGGCCGCGCCCATCTGCTCGGCGCCGCTCGCCACGGCCTGGACACCGGCGCTGACCTCACCGGCGGCGGCGTCGATCGTGCCGACCTGGTGCGAGGCCTGGTCGGTGCTGGCGGCCAGATCCCGGCTGGCCTGATCCAATTCGGACGAGCGTGCGGACAGGCTGATGCTGATCGAGGCGACCGCGTCGATGGTGTCCCGGGTCCGGGCCACGGCCAGGTGGACGGCCCGGGACATCTCGCCGATCTCGTTGGCGGCCAGGTCCTCGTCTCGTTCGGCCAGGTCGCCGTCGGCCATCGCGGTGACCACCTCGCGGAGGGCTCTGATCCGCTGATTGGTGATCCGGGCGACGACGGCGGCGAAGGCGGCGGCCAGGACCACGCCGACGATCAGCACCACGGCGATGGCGGCGGCGGCCTGGGCCGCGGTGGTCTGTGCCTGGGCGGCAGCCGCCGCGGCGAGGGATTCGGAGGAGGCGGCCAGATCGTCCAGCGTCGTGATCGACCCGGCGAGGGCCGGGTTGAGCGTGCTGCTGCGGAACTCCGCCCACTCGGCGAGTTTGCCGGCCTTCTTCAGCGCGGACGACTGCTGCCGCAGCTCCAGGTAGTTCGCCCAGCCGGTCTGGAAGGTGCTCATCGCAGCACGTTGGTCGCTGGTGAGGCTGAACGCGTTGTACTCCTCGATGCGCGTGGAGACCAGGTCGTAGTTGGCTGCGGCCTCCTCGTTGTAGGCCGTTGCCTTGGTCGTGTCGGTGGCGGTGAGGCCGGACAGGCTTGCCCAGCGGCCGTGCCAGATGAGCTGCTGGATGTCCTTGACGACGGCCAGCGGGCGTAGCTGCTGACCGTACAGATCCTCGGCCTTGTCGGCGATGGCCTGCGTACGGGAGATGCCGAACCCGCCCACGACGACCGCGACCAGCAGAGCGATGCCGGCCGAGATCATCAGGCCGGCCCGGATGCTCAGAGCGCGAAGGCTGAAACCGGGCAACGGGGCCTCCTCGAACAGCGGAACTGTCCCGTGGATCAGACCACCCGGCGACCCCTGCGGGGTCACTTATCCAGATACCCAAGACTTATCGGGTACGACCTGATAGCTCAGTCCACGACGAAACTCGGCGAGGTGACCGTGGGGGAGGCGGCCGCCGTCGTGTCACCGAGGGCTGGACCTCGATCCGCCCGGCGTGCTCCGGCCGTTGCTGGGAGTCCACCGCCACCTTGGTGATCGCGGTTGTCGGCGCGGGCCACGCCCCGGTCGGCGGCGCTGCAGCCGTACGCGTACCAGCCGGCACGGTCAGCGCGGGATCTGCGGCCGCGTGGGCGGGCACCGGATCTGCCGTCGCGTGGGCGGGCACCGGAAGTGCCGTCGCGTGGGCGGGCACCGGAAGTGCCGTCAGTGTCAGGGCGACCGCCGCGGCGGCGAGACGGATCGGCTGCATGCATCACTGATCGGCACCTCCCCGGAAACCCGTAGCGGCCTCGTCGAGCAGGGCGATCAGTGCTCGTACGGCCGCGCCCGGCACCCCGTCGGCCGGGAGCGCCAGCGACAGCGGCCACGTCAGGTCGGCGCCGGAGACCGGCAGGGTGACGACGTCCGGGGCACCGGCCACCACGAACCGGGGGAGCAGGGCGATGCCCAGACCGTGCCGGACGTGGTCGGCGCCGGTGCCGATGTCCGGGATCTCGATGGTGACGTGCCGGGGCACCCCGGCGGCGGCGAACGCCCGGTCGGTGACCGCCCGGTTGCCGAACCCGGTCGGCGAGTCGATGAAGTCCAGCCCGGCCAACTCGGTGATCGGCACCGAGGACCGGCCGGCGAGCGGGTGCCCGGGCGGCACGACCAGGTCGAGGACCGAGGAGGCCAGTTCGATCAGGCGTACGCCCGGCGGGTGCGCGCCCGGCAACGAGACGAACGCCAGGTCGAGGCGGTGGTCGAGGAGCGCCTCGAGCAGGCCGACCGACCCGCTCGGCGCGGCCGTGGTGCGCAGCAGGACACCCGGGTGCCGCCGGTGGAACTCGCCGAGCAGGGCCGGCAGGTCGATGATCCGGACCGAGGTGAGGGTGCCGATCCGCAGGGTGCCGCGCAGCCCGCCGCGGACCTCGGCGACGGCGTCGCGGGCCTCCCGGGCGGCGTCCAGGGCGGTCCGGGCCCGGGGCAGCAGGGTGGCGCCCGCGTCGGTGAGCCGGACCCGTTTCGCGTTGCGGTCCAGCAGGGTGGCGCCGAGCTCGCGTTCCAGGGTCTTCACCGCGGCGGAGACGGCGGACTGGACGACGTGCAGGCGGGTCGCGGCGCGGGTGAAGCTCTGCTCCTCGGCGACCGCGACGAAATAGGCGAGCTGACGGAGTTCCACACCGGCAAGTATCTCTGTTGGTGATAGCTGTGAGCATCAACTTTCGTTGTCGGTGATGATCGGTGCGGCGCACAGTGGCCGCATGACCGCCACCCCCACGCCCGCCCGGTTGCACGCCGGGTTCTGGGCGATCGCCCTCACCTTCCTCACCGCGATGGCGTTCTCCACCGTGCCGACGCCGCTGTACCCGCTCTACATGGCCCGCGACGGCTTCTCCACCTTCGTCGTGACGGTGGTGTTCGCCGCGTACGCGGCCGGAGTGGTGGCGAGTCTGCTGCTGGCCGGGCACGTCTCCGACTGGTTCGGCCGCAGGAGGGTGCTGATCCCGGCGCTGCTGCTCGAACTCCTCGCGGCGGTGCTGTTCCTGACCGGCACGTCCCTGCCGGTGCTGCTGCTGGCCCGGTTCGTCACCGGCCTGGGGGTCGGCATGATCACCGCCACCGCCACGGCGCACCTGCAGGAACTGCACGCCGCGCACCGGCCGGAGGCGTCGCGCCGCCGGTTCGAGGTGGTGTCGACCGCGGCGAACAGCGGGGGACTCGGCCTGGGCACGCTCGTCGCCGGACTGCTGGCCCAGTACGCGCCGGCTCCGTTGCGTACCCCCTATCTGGTCTTCCTGGTCCTTCTGGTCCTGAGCGTCGTCGCGGTGGCCCTGACCCCGGAGACGGTGCCGCCGCGGGTGGACCGGCCCGCCTACCGCCCGCAGCGGATCCGCGCGCACGGCGACCGGACCAGGTATCTGGCCGCGGCGGCCGGGGCGTTCGCCTCGTTCGCGGTGTTCGGCGTGTTCACCGCGCTGGCGCCGTCCTTCGTGGCCGGTACGCTGCACCACACCTCCCGGGCGCTGGCCGGTGCCGTGGTGTTCGCGGTGTTCGGCAGCGCGGCCGTCGCGCAGAGCCTGACCGGTGGGCTGAGCGGCCCGGCGCGGACGGCCCTGGGCCTGCTCGCCCAGGCCGGCGGGGTGCTGACCCTGGTGGCCGGCATGCACGCCGGCAGCCTGGCGGTGTTCGTGGCCGGTGGTGTGGTGTCCGGTGTCGGCGCGGGCGTGCTGTTCAAGGCGTCGGTCGGCGCGGTGGCCGCGATGGCGGCGCCCGCCGAGCGCGGTGAGGCGCTGGCCGGGCTGTTCCTCGTCGCCTACCTGGGGATCGGGGTGCCGGCGGTGGTGCTGGGGGTGGCCACCGCGCTGGCCGGCCCGGTCACCGTGATGACCTGGTTCGCCGGGGTTCTGGTGCTGCTGCTCGCGGTGGTGGCGCTGCTCTCCCGGGAGCGCGGACCGTCCCGCGCCCCCGTAACGGTGTGAGGTGCGAAGGTCTCAGGAGAGATCGTCGCCGTGGGCGGCGAGGACGGCCAGCAGCCGCCGGTCCCACGCGTTCTCGTCGAGATCGCGCCACTGATGGCCGTGAGCACACTGCCAGTTGGGCGCCGGCTCCCGCAGGACGCAGCCGCCGAGAGCGAGGTCCCCGTTCTCGGCGGCTCTTCGCGCTGCCGGAACCGGCAGTCCGAACAGCAGCGGCACGCCCTGCGCGCCGCACTCGGGGCAGAAAGGGATCACACACGAACGTTACCCGCACCGGTGCGGGCGCAGATGCGTGTGGTGGTGGGAGCCCCTACGGTGGGTGGATGAGCGACGAGTGGATCAGCGCCCTGGGCCGGTACGCGCGCCGGCTGCACGCCTCGGCCGGCACCGGGCATCACGTGGCGTCGCCGCTGGGCGCCTGGCTGCTGCTGGCGCTCGCCGGGCGGGCCTGCGCCAAGCCGGATCCGCAGCTCACCGAGGTGCTCGGCATCGACCCGCGGCGGGCCGCCACGATCGCCGCCGAGCTGCTGGAGCAGCCGCATCCGGCGGTCGCCGCGGCGACGGCGGTGTGGCACGGCCCGTCCGCCGACCCGGACGGCCTGGCCGGCTGGCGGGCCGGACTGCCCGCGAGTACCGGCACCGGCCCCCTGCCCGACCAGGCCGGGCTGGACCGCTGGGCCCGGGATCACACGTTCGGCCTGATCGACCGTTTCCCGCTCGGTGCCGGCCCGGACGTGGTGTTGATGCTGGCCAGCGCCCTGGCGACGAAGGTTTCCTGGGAGCATCCGTTCGAGGTGGCGCCCGCGGCGGCGCTCGGTGCGGGCAGCCCGTGGGCCGGGCGGCTGGACCGGGTGCTGCGGACCCCGGAGCACGGCCACGAGGCGTTCGTGACCCGCGACGCCGACGCCGGTGAGCTGATCGTGCACGCGGCGGCCTCCGCCGACGGCCTGCGGGTGTTCTCGGTGGCGGCGGGTGCGGACGTCCCGCCGGAGACGGTGATCGCGGCCGCCTACCGGGTGGCCGCCGGGGCGGAGAAGGTCTCGCTCTTCGACCTGCCGCTCGGCGAGGGACCGCTGTGGGATCTTCGCGAGGAGCGGGAGGCGTCCCGGTCCCGGGAGTTCCACAGCGCCGTCCTGCCCTGCTGGTCAGCCACCAGCGATCTCGACCTGACCGCTCCCGGGCTGGGCTTCGGTGCGGCGTCGCGGGTGCTGGGCCCGCTCGCCGGGACGAGCGGCGAGGCCTTCGACGCGCGGCAGTCGGCGATGGCACGGTACGGCCGGTACGGCTTCGAGGCCGCCGCGGTCACCGGCTGGGCGACCCTGACGATGATGCCGCCGACGGTCGTGGTCCGGCGGGCGGAGCTGCGGTTCGGTCACGCGTACGCGGTGGTCGCGGTCGCCGCGCAGGACGGCCCGTGGGACGGCGTCCCGGTGTTCTCGGCGTGGGTCAGCGAACCCGCCTCGGTGTCCGAAAAAGATCAGGACTGAGCGGGGAACGGCAGGGGCGTCACGAGGACCCGACCGCCCTCGAAGACGCCCCCGTCGACGGCCAGCACCCGATCATCGGAGTAACTCAGCGCGGTCCGCACGTCGTCCGGCCGGACCCCGAACTGTGAGATCAGCGTGCTGTGCCCGTGCACCAGGCGGATCCCGCCGAAGGTCGCGAACATCCGCTCCACCTCGTCACCGGTGCGGAACGAGGCCCGGCCGCTGATCATGCCGCAGAAGTAGAGGAACGCCTCCGGGTCGTCGGTGTTCAGATAGTCGGTCACCATCGCGTTGACCGTCGCCACACTGTCGCCGAACGCCAGATAGTTCGTGGTGTCCGAGTGCACCAGCAGGTGGTCGTCGACGAGCGCGGTCGCGGGCAGCCGCAGCAGCCACTCGACGTGCTCCGGGGTGAGCCGCCGGATGTCCGACTCCTGACCGCCGTACCGCACCCAGGCGTCGTAGAAGTCCCAGTCCTGGGCGGTGACCGTGTGCCCGAACCGGTACGCCGCCAGCAGCTGCGCCTCGTGGTTGCCGAGCAGGGCGTGCACCTCGCCACCGGACGCCGGGGCCTGACCGGCGAGCCGCCGGATGTCGTCGATCACCCCGACACCGTCCGGACCACGGTCGAAGTAGTCGCCGAGCAGCCACAGCCGGGCGTCGGCCCCCGACCAGTCGCCGGCGGCGTCGATCAACCCGGCGTCGCGCAGCGCCTCCCGGAACTCGGCACGATGACCGTGCATGTCACTGGCGGCGAAGAGAGGCACGCCGGGAGACTACAGCGCCGCGGCGGGTTCGCCGAGAGCGATATCGATCTCATTCGCCGGCGCCGGGCGGGCGAAGTAGTAGCCCTGCGCGTACCGGTAACCCAGCGTGTGCAGCCGTTCCGCCTGATCCCGGGTCTCCACACCCTCGGCGACCGCACGCAACCCGAGGGTGGCCGCGATGGTGCTCAGCGAACTGGCGATGGCCTCCCGCTCGGCGCCACCACCCAGGTCGTCGATGAACGACTTGTCCACCTTCAGCGAGGTGACCGGGCAGGTCCGCAGCAGGGTGAGCGAGCTGTGCCCGGTGCCGAAATCGTCGAGGGCCAGGCCGACGCCGAGTTCCCGCAGCTCCCGGACGGTGCTCATGGCCGCGCCGCCGGCGAACACCGCGGTCTCGGTGATCTCCACCGTGATCCGGTCCGGGGACAGTCCGTGCCGCTGCAGGGCCGCGGACACCTGGGCGGGCAGCTCCGGGTCGAGCAACTGCCGCGCCGACACGTTGATGTTGACCCGTGGCCCGGCCGTGCCGTACCGCCGCTGCCAGACGGCCGCATCCGCGCAGGCGGTGTCGATGACCCACGCCCCCAGATCGATGATCAGGCCGCTGTGCTCGGCGACCGGGATGAACTCGGCCGGCGACATCGGCGGCAGATTGGTCGGCTTCCACCGCAGCAGCGCCTCGACCCCGGCGATCGAGCCGGACGGCAACTCCACGATCGGCTGGTACACCAGATGGAACTCGTCGCACTCCAGCCCCCGGCGCAGGGCGGCGGCCAGCTCGGCGTGGTGCTGCGCGGTGGCGTCCAGCTCCCGGGTGTGCTCCCGGAACCGGTTCGCGCCGGTGTACTTGGCGGCCTGCAACGCCAGCTCGGCCCGGCGCAGCAGATCCGGGCACTCGTCGCCGTCCCCGCTCGCCGCGCCCACCGTGACGGTGACCAGCAGATCCCGGTCGTCCACGCACAGCGGCGACCGGAACGCCTCGAGCAGGCGCTCGGCGATCCGGTCGCCGTCACCGGGGAGCACCACGCCGAACTCGTCACCGAGCAGCCGGGCGACCATCGCGTCCGGCCCGGCGACCGCGGCCACCCGGGCGGCGGCGGCCCGCAGCAGGGCGTCCCCGGTCTCGTCGCCGAGCTGGTCGTTCAACGACGCGAACCCGTCCAGGTCACAGACCGCCACGGTGGTCCGGTCGAGCCGCCGCGCCAGCGTCACGGTGAACAGGCGGCGGTTCGGCAGACCGGTCAGATCGTCGTGGTACGCCTGATCGGCCAGCCGGTCCAGCAGCACCCGGTTCTCCGACAGTGCGGTCAGCTGACGGACCACGATCAGCACGGTGAGCAGCACCGAACCACCGGCCAGCGTCGGCGGCAGGTAACCGGTCCGCGACGTGACCACGACCAGCATGGTGGTGGTGCCCGCCACGGCGGCGTACGGCACCAGGCTGATCCGCCGCCAGGCACCCCGCCGCTCGGCCGGCAGCGGCGGTGTCCGGGGCGGGGCCGGGAACACGTTGGCGTGCGTCTGCAGGTACGCCGAGAACGCGATCAGCAGACCGATGACCGGCATGGTGACGACCGTGCTGGCCAGGTGCGGCATCCCGGCGAACCGTGGCTCGAGCAGCAACGCCGCAGTGGTGACCAGCCCGATCGGGGCGAGCGCCCAGATCGACGGGGCGTGCACCGGCCCGCTCCCGGTCACCCCCACCTTGATCACCGCGACCACGGCGGCCACCGCCGCGCCGACCAGGATGGCCACGAACCGGTCCGAGACCCCCGGACCGGACGGGCCCGGAGCGCTGTGGAACACATGCGTGATGACCAGGGCGGCGGCCACCCCGACCACCGCCACGTCCAGATGGACCGCGACGGCGGCCCGCCAGGTCCGGCGGCGGCGGGGCAGCCGGACGACGGTGATAATGCCGACGGTCACCGCGAGGACGTACAGCGCCGCGGTGACCGGGCCCATCGAACTCGAGTCGCCGGTCACGGCCGCGTCCACGGCCTGCGCGACGACGCCGCCGGTCACCAGGGCGGTGGTGACGGTCACCCCACGCCAGAAGTCACGCACCGGACCCCGCCCGGACCGGGCCGCGACGGCGCACGTCAGGGCCGCGGTGAGCGAAACGGCCGCGGTGGACGGCCAGAGCAGCCACACCGGCGGCGGCCCGGACGCCCCCACGATCATCAACAGGGCGCTGAGGACCGTCCAGCCGGCGGCGGCGAAGAACAGCTTCCGGGCCGTGTCGGCGGCGCGGCTCGGCGGACGGGTCACGGAGGTGAAGTTCGGCAGGCCACCCCGCGGGTTGAGATCAATGACGTCTCACTCCGTGGTCAGCAGCTTCTTCTGCACCTTGCCCATGCCGTTGCGGGGAAGCGCGTCGACCAGGTGGACCACCCGGGGACGTTTGTGCGCGGCGAGCCGCCCGGCGACGAACGCGATCAGCTCCTGCGGGTCGACCGGGTCGGCGACCACGAACGCGGTGACCTGCTCGCCGAGATCCGGATGCGGGGTGCCGACCACCGCGGCCTCCCGGACCGCCGGATGCAGCAGCAGTACGTCCTCGACCTCCCCGGCCCCGACCCGGTAGCCACCGGTCTTGATCAGGTCGGTCGAGGCGCGACCGACGATCCGGTGCCAGCCGTCCGGGCCGACGGTGGCCACGTCCCCGGTCGGGAACCAGCCGTCCACCAGCGCGGGCGGCTCGACGGTGTCGCCGCGGACATAACCGTCGAGCAGGGTCGGGCCGTTGACCTGCAGATGCCCGATGCTCGTACCGTCGTGCGGCAGCGGAACCCCGGCGTCGTCGACCAGGCGGGTGCCGACCCCGGGCAGGGCCAGGCCCACATGCCCGGGACGGCGCTCGCCGACCGCCGGAGTGCTGATCGTGATCAGGGTCTCGGTCATGCCGTACCGCTCGACCGGGGCCTGACCGGTCAGGGCGGCGAGCGCGTCGAACACCGGAACCGGCAGGGGCGCGCTGCCGGAGACGAGCAGCCGCGCCGGGGACAGGGCACGGGCGGCATCCGGGTCCGCGGCGACACGGGACCAGACGGTCGGCACGCCGAAATACAGGGAACCGGGCGTTTCGGCGTACCCCCGCGGTGTGGGTCTGATCGTGTGCCGCAAGACCGAACCCAGCCGCAACGGACCCAGCACGCCGAGCACCAGGCCGTGCACGTGATAGATCGGCAGACCGTGCACGAGAACGTCGTCCGCGGTCCACCGCCAGGCGGCGGCGAGCGCGTCCAGCCCCGCCGCGAGCGCCGACCGGGACAGCACCACACCCTTCGGCGGACCGGTCGTGCCGCTGGTGTACAGGACCAGCGCGGCAGCCGTCCCCTCGGGTTCCGGCGGCAGACTCCCCGACCGGACCGGCCCGCTGACCGGCACCACCGGCAGACCCGACGTGCCCGCCGCGGCCGGATCGTCGGACAGCACCAGCGCCGCCCCCGAGTCCCGCAGGATGTGCTCCCGCTCCAGCACCCCGGCATCCGGAGGCACCGGCACCACCGGCACCCCGGCCAGCAACGCGCCGGTGACCGCGGCGATCGCCGGCAACCCGGGCGCCGCGTGCACAGCCACGATCGGGGCGCCCGCGATCCGGCCGGCCAGACCGGTCGCCCAGCCGAGCAGTTCATGGGAGGACACCGACCGGTCCGGGACACCGACGAAGCCGGCCCGGTCGCCGGGGGAGAGCAACGCGTCGAGCAGGGGCATGAACGGATGATCCCATCCGGGCGTCCGGTTTCCCCCTTGCCGCGCTCCGACGCCCGGACGGGGCGTTGTCCGGCCACCCCGGGACCGTTTCACTCGGACCATGCGCGCCGACCTGAGCCGCCTCGCCCGTGACTACCGCAAACCGATCCTGGTGGCCGCGGCCCTCAGCCTGCTCGGCTCGGTACTCGCCCTGGCCCAGCCACTGATCGCCCGGGTGGCGGTGGACGACGCAGCCACCGGCCGGGTACCCGGCGCCGTGGTCGCCGTCCTCGTCGTCCTGTTCACCGCGCAGGCCAGCGCGCTCGCCCTGGCCCGGTACGTGCAGGCGCACACCGGCGAGACGATGACCCACGACCTGCGCCGGCACCTCACCGGGCACCTGCTGCGAGTCCGGCTCTCGGTACTCGACCGCGGCAGCACCGGCGACCTGATCGCCCGGGCCTGCGGCGACACCGCCGTGGTGAAGACCCTGATCGCGCAGAGCCTCGGCACCGGCGCGGCCGGGGTGATCGGCCTGCTGGTGGCGGTCGGCATCCTCGGCTGGCTGGACCCGCTGCTGCTCGCCGCGGTGCTGGCCCTGTTCAGCGGCTCGTTCGTCGCCCTGCTCCTGGTGGTCAACCGGGTCCGCGCCGCCTCCCGCGCCGCCCAGAACGCCGAAGGTGTCCTGCTCGCCGACCTGGAACGGGTCCTCGGTGGGATGCGCACCGTCCGGGCCTGCCGCGCCGAACGCCAGGAGGAGGCCCGCCTCGACCGCTCGTCCGCCCGCGCCCACCTGGCCAACCTGCGCACCGCCGGACTGGCCGCCCTCAGCGGCCCGGCCAACGACCTGGCGGTCAGCGGCGCGTTCCTGGTCGTCCTGCTCGCCGGGGCGTCCCGGGTACGCAGCGGCGCGATGAGCCTCGGCGACCTGGTCGCGTTCGTGCTGGCGATGACCTACCTGTCCGCGCCCGTCTACGAGATCTTCCAGGCGATCGGGGCGGTGCAACAGGGCTCCGGGGCACTCAGCCGGATCAACGAGGTGTTCGACCTGCCCGCCGAACAGGACGAACCGATCGGGGTGGTCCCGCTCGCCGGCCCCGACGGCCCGCCCCCGGTACTGGAGTTCCGGGACGTCTGGTTCGGGTACGACCCGATGCGCCCCGTACTGCGCGGCGTCGGCTTCACCGTCGGCACCCGCGGCCACCTCGCCGTGGTCGGGCCCTCCGGCGGCGGCAAATCGACGATCTTCGCCCTGGCCGAACGGTTCTACGAACCGGACCGCGGAACGATCCTGCTGCACGGGCGGGACAGCCGGGTCGTCCCGTACGCCCGGCACCGCAAGACCGTCGGCCTCGTCGAACAGGACTGCCCGCTGCTCGACGGCACCCTGCGGGAGAACCTGCTCTACGGCTCCGGCCGGGTCCCGGACGCCGAACTCCGCCGGGTCCTCGCGATGACCGGACTGTCCACGCTGGTCCGGTCGCTGCCCGGCGGCCTGGACAGCCCGGTCGGCGAACGCGGCCGGCACCTCTCCGGCGGCCAGCGCCAGCGGGTGGCGATCGCCCGCTGCCTGCTGTCCCGCCCCGAACTGATCCTGCTCGACGAACCGACCGCCCACCTCGACCCGGACAACGAACGGGCACTGGCCACCACCCTGCGCGAGGTCTCCGCGGTCTGCGCACTGGTGGTGATCGCCCACCGGGTGACGACGGTCCGCTCCGCCGACCGGATCCTGGTCGTCGAGAACGGGGTGGTAGCCGCCGCCGGCACCCACGACCAGGTGATGCGCGACAGCGCGTACTACCGCCGGCTGACCGGGGTCAGGCCGCCCGGAACTCGGCCAGCTCCGCGGCTGCCTCCTTGACCGTCGCCGGATCACCGACCAGGTTCGCCAGCGTCACCCGGTCCTCCAGGGCGGCGAGATAGGCACCCGGACTGCCCGGCAGCAGACGCCGGGCGGCGACCCGCACCGTCCCGGCCCACAACGCCTCCTCCATCCGCCGCGACTCGGTCAACGCGATGGTGAGCCGGTCCAGCTCCTCCGCGGTCCGGGACAACACGTCGGACGGCAGATCCGGATCGTCGACGGCATCCCAGACGATGTCCAGCGAACGGGCCGTGTCACCGCGTACCTCCCGCAGGAAACCGGCCAGCCGCAACAGCCGGGACCAGCGCGGCTCCCCGATATCCTCGGTCAGCACGTGCTCGGCGTCGTCGGTGCGCCCCTGCCGCAACATCACCTGCACCAGCGTCTCGGTGGCGTGCGGCACCCGCAGCCGGCGGGCCGGGGCCAGCAACTCCTCAGCCTCGGCGTACCGGTCCCGCGCCGCGTGCAACGCCGCCAGATTGACCGCGGCCGTCCAGTCGCCGTCGTCCATACCCCGCCGGAACCACGAATCCGCCTCGGACAGGTCACCGCGGGAGTACTCGACCGCACCCAGGTCGTTGCCCGCCTCGAACACCCGCAGCCCGGCGGCCCGGCGCAACCACACCCGGGCCCCGTCCAGGTCACCCTCCTGCTGCAGAGACGCACCCAGCCGGTACGCGGCCGGACCACTCCCCGCCTCCGCGGCGAACCGCCACGCCTCCCGGGCCAGATCGGTGCGGCCCTCGGCGTGCAACTCGTCGGCCTCGGCACGTTCCCGGGCGGCACCGGCAGGCTCGGGAGCGGGCTCCTGCGGCCGGCGCCGCGGCTCCCACGCCGTGCCCGTCACACCGTCGTCGTCGCCGACCGCACCGGTGGCGTCCAGATCCCAGTGGACCACGGCCGGGCCGGCGTCACCGTCCACCTCGCAGGTCAGCCGCCAGCGCACCCAGTCGCCGCGTTCGGTGACCGGCATCAGGACCAGGGTGCGGACATCGTCGTCGTCCACGGTGAACGGCGGCGCCTCGATCCGGCGCATCATCCCGATCCCGGCCGGTTCCTCGTCGAGCAGGACCGCCACATCCGGGTCGGCCGGCGGGCGGTACCCGGCCACCGCACGGCGCAACGGCCCCAGCAGACCGGCGTCGCCGATCACGTCGGGCATCCGGGACGGCACGTGAGCGACACCGGCCGGGGTGCGCGGAAGGGGACGACGGTCCAGCACGACGGCGCTGACGGCCTGGACGGTGACCGGGCCGGCCAGGCTGAGAGTGACACGGTGGCCGGTGCCCGGGATCCAGCGGCCCTGCGGGCCGATCTCCGCGTCCGGGGTGAGGATGAGGGCGGTGCGGCTGCGGGCCGTCACTTTCATGGGGTACGCGGAAAGCACACGCTCGTCGTCCGCGGCGATGGTCCGCTGGGGGCGTTGCAGCACGAACGTTCCGAGTTCTTCCCTCTCCTGTTCCTGTTCCTGCTCCCGTTCCTGTTCCCGCTCCCGCTCCCGTTCCCGTTCCTGCTCCTGTTCTCGTTCCTGCTCCTGTTCCCGCTCCCGTTCCCGTTCCTGTGGTGCGGGCCCCGGTCCGGTCGTGAGCGCATGTGGGGCCACCCTGACTGCCGGGGGACCATCCCGTTGAGCGGACAAACCCGACAGGAACGCGACGACGAGCACCGCCAGCCACGCCGGGTGAGCCGACACCCCCGCCGTGGCCAACACCAGACCACCGGCCGCCACCGGAAGCGCCGCACTCACCACCACCCGGGCCGGATCCGCCACCGGTCAGCCCACCACGTCATGACGGGCGACCGTCCGGAACGGCCGCCCACCCAGATCGACAGGCAACGAACCGGACCGCACCCGGGTGCTCCACTCCAGCCACAGCCGCCACCGGACGTCACCGTCCCCGACCCGGACCGCCAACGCGACGACCTCACGGTCGTGCCGCTCCAGCTCCAGCGGAAAACCGATACCACCGAGCGGCAGGATCCTCGGGGGCTGGTCGGTCAGGCATACTTCGAAATCCCGCTCCGAAAGATCCGCCGCCTGACGTTCGAGCACCCCGCCACCCGGCTCACGCCCCACCACCTCGACCCGCAACCCGCCGATCCGCACCGGGGCGAGCGCGGTGACCACCAGGCGGACGGTGTGCCCCGCCGCCGGAACCTCCACCACCGACCCGCCGTCGTCGTCGACCACCACATAGTCGAGATCCGCGACCTCGACCCGGCACGCCACCGGAGCCCCCACGGGCGAAGGCACCGCCTCCGGCCCGCCGCCCCGCCGCTTTTCCCTTGCCGCCCGGTCCGTCGGCCGTCGCATTTCCGCTGCTGCCCGGTCCGTCGGCTGCCGCTTTTCCGTTGCCGCCGGGTCCGCCGTCCGTCGCATTTCCGCTGCTGCCCGGTCTGCCGTCCGTCGCATTCCCGCTGCTGCCCGGTCAACCGTCCGCCGTGGTCCGGTTGCCCGTCCGCCGACCGCACGTTGCAGTGAGCCCGCCCGGCCGTCCGCCCGCGTCGCTGCGGCACCGGGCGGCCCGTCGACAGTGCGCCGGGATGTAGTCGCTCGCCTGTCCTCGTAAGGCCGCCGTCGAGCGTCGACCGCAGTCGGTTGCTGGCTCAGATAGGCGACCAGGGAGGCCCCACCCACCGCAGCGATCGTGGTGACGACACCCCCGGGTTCCCACACGAGCATGGTCCCGGCGATCATCCCGACCACCCCGAACCCTGCCGCGATGAGCAGCCACGACCCTCTCTCCGCCATCGGCATCGCATCCTGTCATTGATCGACAACCGTTGGTGATTGATCGCCACGATAACAGCGCGCAGCGGTCTTGGCCCCACCCAAAAGCGATGCCATTAGTGCCGACCTATCAAGCACCGTCACCGACCCCCACATCTCACACCCCACACCCCGCCCCTCCGCCTCTCCGTCTCGTCACGCCTCCGTCTCGTCACGCCTCCGTCTCGTCACGCCTCCGTCTCGTCACGCCTCCGTCTCGTCACGCCTCCGTCCCTACACGCTTTGGGTGCTCTCGCCTGCCGCGAATCGGTGGTGGACGCACCCGATCAAGCTTCTGGGTGCGTTGGCCTGTCCTGGATGGGTGGTTGGTGCACCCGGAAGCTTGATCGGGTGCGCTTGCCGCTCGTGTGGTGGCGAGGAGGTGGTGGGCGAACCCGAAGCGGGTTTGGGTGCTCTCGCCCGTCTCGGATCGGGGTTGGGGGCACCCGAGGTCATGATCGGGTGTGTGCGCAGTCCCGGATTGGCGGCTGGAGTCCCCGAGGGCTTGATCGGGTGCACCGACCGCGGATCGGGGTGTGGCTGCACCCGAAGCGGGGGTTGGGTGCGTTGACCTGTTCCAGTTCGGCGGTGGTTGCACCCGGGAGCTCGATCGGGTGCGCTGACCCGTCCTTGAACAGCGGTGACTGCGCCCGAAAGCTTGATCGGGTGCTGTCGCCGGTGGGGTGGGGTGTGGATGCACCCGAAGTTGGGATCGGGTGCATTTGCCCGTCCCGAATCGGTGGTGGACGCACCCGATCAAGCTTCTGGGTGCGTTGGCCGTCCTGGATAGGTGGTTGGTGCACCCGGGAGCTTGATCGGGTGCGCTTGCCGCTCGTGTGGTGGCGAGGAGGTGGTGGGCGAACCCGAAGCGGGTTCGGGTGCTCTCGCCCGTCTCGGATCGGCGTTGGGGGCACCCGAGGTCATGATCGGGTGTGTGCGCAGCCCCGGATTGGCGGCCGGCGTCCCCGAGAGCTTCATCGGGTGCTGTCACCGGCGGAGTGGAGTGTGGTGGCACCCGCAGTCGGGATCGGGGGCGGTGGCCTGCCCGTGCAGGGGTGAGCGCACCCGGGAGCTTGATCGGGTGCGCTTGCTGGCGCGGCGAGACAGGGCGCGGCGAGACAGGGCGGTGCGGAGCGAGACAGGGCAAGGCAATGCAAGACAGGCCGGGGCGAGACAGGGTAAGACGGGGCGGGGCGATACAGGGCAAGACGGGACAAGAGGGGGCGGGGCGAGGCGAGACGGGGCAAGACGGGGCGGGGCAGCGTGAGGCGGGACGGGGTGGGGACGGGGTGCGGTGGAGATCAGGAGGGGAACGTGGCTAGCTCCTGGACTCCGGCGGCCAGGGCTTTGTCTACTCCGGTGGCTATCAGGGACTGGCAACCGGCGTCTCCGGCTGCGGACAGTCGGCGGATGTCGTGGATGGCTGCGCTCATCCGGTCGCGGACCTCGTGGATGAAGTCTCGGAGTGTGCCGGACCAACGGTAGGCGTTCAGGAGCAGGCGCAGCCGCCTCGGACGGTCCTCGAATGCCGTGAATCCGGCGGCCTGGGCGGAGGATCGGGCGGTCAGTGGCACCCACGCGTAGGCGATCAGGGCCAGGTCGGCGGTGGGGGTCACCGGTCCGGCGAAGTCCCAGCCGGAGAAGCCGGTGATGCGCCCGCTGGACCAGGAGGCGTTGTAGGGGGCGGCGTTGTTGTGGCCGATGATCAGGCCGGGTTCCCAGGTGCCGCCGTCCCGCCAGATCGCGTCGGCTGGCGGGACGAAACCGGCCACCGCGGTGTGGTACTCGCGGAGCCACTGGGCTACCTGCCAGAGCGTCTCGTCGTGGTACGTCCAGTGTGGCCACGGCCTGATGTCACCGACGGGCTCGCCCGGCAGCCGCAACTCCCCACCGATCATGGGTAGGGGAGCGGCAAGAGGGCCGTGCGCGGTCAGGGCGGGAAGGCGGGCGTCGACGCGGGGTGCGCCGTCGAAACCCACCTTCTCCAGGTGGCGCAGCAGGGCGAGGACCGCGGGAGTTGACTGACCCATGATCGACGAACCTAGTGCGGTGATCGTCGATCATGTATCGGTCAGAAGGACTCTCCCGCCTCCGCCTTGGCCAGCAGCAGTGCCGGCGGGGCGAAACGGTCGCCGTAGCGGCCCGCCAGTTCGCGGGCGCGGTCCACGAATCCCGGCAGTCCGCCCGGGTACTGGTTGATGTACTGCAGGACGCCGCCGGTCCAGCCCGGATAGCCGATGCCGAGGATCGAGCCGATGTTCGCCTCGGCGACCGTCGTCAGCACCCCCTCGTCGAGGCATTTCACCGTTTCGATGGCCTCGATGAAGAGCATCCGTTCCTTCAGGTCCTCGAACGGGACGTCCACGTCGGTCCGGCGGAAGGTGTCGAGGCCGGGCCAGAGTCCGGTACGCCGTCCGTCCTCGTACTCGTAGAAGCCGGCACCGCCGGACCGCCCGGGGCGACCGAAGTCGTCGATCATGCGGTCGATGACCTCGTCGGCGGGGTGGGGGCGCCAGGTGTCGCCGGCGGCGGCGCGGTATTCGTTGCGGATGCGGCGGGGCAGGGTGAGGGTCAGCTCGTCCATCAGCTGCAGCACCGGAGCCGGGTATCCGGCCTGGCTGCTGGCCTGTTCGATGCTGGCGGGGGCGACGCCTTCGGCGAGCATCGCGATGCCCTCGTTGGTGAAGGTGCCGATCACCCGGCTGGTGAAGAAGCCGCGGCTGTCGTTGACCACGATCGGGGTCTTGCGGAGGCGGCGCACCACGTCGAGGGCGCGGCGCAGGGCCTGGTCGCCGGTCTTCTCGCCGCGGATCACCTCGACCAGTGGCATCTTGTCGACGGGGGAGAAGAAGTGCAGCCCGATGAAGTCGGCCTGCCGCCGGACACCGTCGGCGAGTGCGGTGATCGGCAGGGTGGAGGTGTTGGAGCAGAGCAGCGCGTCCGGCGCGATCACGCCTTCGATCTCGGCGAACACCTTGTGTTTGAGGGCCGGGTCCTCGAAGACCGCTTCGATCACCAGGTCGGCCCCGGCGAGGTCGGCCACCTCGGCGGTCGGGGTGATCAGGTCCAGTAGTTCCCGGGCCTTCGCCGGGTCTAGGCGGCGACGGGCGACGAGTTTCTCCGAGTACGCCTTGCCGCGCTGCGCCGATTCGAGGGTGACGTCGCGCAGCACCACGGGTAGTCCGGCGCGGGCGCACACGTACGCGATGGCCGCTCCCATCATGCCCGCGCCCAGTACCGCCACTTTGGTGATCGGCGGGACGTCGCCGATGTCGCGGGAGCTCACCGCGTTCAGGTCGAAGAAGAACGCTTTGATCATGTTCTTGGCGATCTGGCCGGTGACCAGTTCGACGAAGTACCGGGTCTCGATGGTGAGGGCGTTGTCCACGTCGACCTGGGCGCCTTCGACCGCGGCGGCCAGGATGTTGCGCGGCGCCGGGTAGGGCGCGCCTTTGAGCTGTTTACGCAGGTTGGCCGGGAACGCGGGCAGCTGGGCGGCGAGGGCCGGTGTCGACGGGGTGCCGCCGGGGATCCGGTATCCCTTGGTGTCCCAGGGCTGGGCGGCGTCCGGATGCGTGATGATCCACTCGCGGGCGGCGGTGATCAGCTGCTCCGGGGTGTCCACCAGCGCGTCGATCAGGCCCAGCTCGTGGGCGGCGGGCGCGCGGTGCCGGGTGCCCTGCAGCAGTACCTTGGTGAGCGCGGTGAACAGGCCGAGCAGCCGGACGGTGCGGACCACACCGCCGCCGGCGGGCAGCAGTCCCAGGGTGACTTCGGGGAGCCCGACCTCCAGCCGCGGATCGTTCAGCGCGATCCGGTGGTGGCAGGCCAGCGCCAGTTCGAGGCCGCCGCCCAGCGCCGAGCCGTTCAGGGCGGCGACCACCGGGCGGCCCAGCGTCTCCAGCCGGCGCAGCTGGCCCTTGACCCGGGTGGAGAGGGCGAAGACGTCGGCGCCGCGGTCGGCCGGGACGCTGCCGAGCTGGTCCAGGTCACCACCGGCGAACCATGATTTCTTGGCCGACGTGATGACCACGCCGGTGATCGACTCCTTCTCCGCCTCGAGGCGGTCCACGGTCGCGCCCATGCTGGCGACGTACGCGTCGTTCATGGTGTTGGCGCCGCGGGCGGGGTCGTCGAGGGTGAGCACGACGATGCCGTCGTCGCCACGGTCCCAGCGAATCGTCTCGGTCACGAGTTGAGCCCCTTCAGAGTCGTTCGACGATGGTGGCGATGCCCATGCCGCCGCCGATGCAGAGGGTCGCCAGGCCGTACCGCCCGCCGCGCCGCTCCAACTCGTCGACGAGGGTGCCGAGGATCATGGCGCCGGTGGCGCCGAGGGGGTGGCCCATGGCGATCGCCCCGCCGTTCACGTTGACGATCTCCGGGTCCAGCTTGAGGTCGTCGATGAAGTGCAGCACCACCGCCGCGAACGCCTCGTTGATCTCGACCAGGTCGAGGTCGTCGACGGTCAGTCCGGCCTTGGCCAGGGCTTTGCGGGCGGCCGGGGCCGGGCCGGTCAGCATGATGGTCGGGTCGGCGCCGCTGAGCGCGGCGGCGACGATCCGGGCCCGGGGTGCGATCCCGGCGCGTTCCCCGGCGGCCTGTGATCCGACGAGTACGAGCGCCGCCCCGTCCACGATGCCCGACGAGTTGCCCGCCGAGTGCACGTGCCGGATCTTCTCGATCCAGTGGTATTTCTGCAGTGCCACCGCGTCGAATCCGCCCTGGTCGCCGATGGTCGCGAAGGACGCCGGCAGCCTGCCGAGCCCGTCCAGGGTGGAGTCCGCCCGGATGTGTTCGTCGTGGTCGAGGATCAGCAGGCCGTTGCGGTCCCGGACCGGCACCACGGACCGGTCGAAGTACCCGTTCGCCCAGGCCTTCGCGGCTTTGCGCTGCGAGCCCAGCGCGAACGTGTCGACGTCCTCGCGGCTGAGGCCGTCCATCGTGGCGATCAGGTCGGCGCTGATGCCCTGCGGGATGAAGTCGGTGGTCAGTGCGGTCTCCGGGTCGAGCGCCCAGGATCCGCCGTCGGAGCCCATCGGCACCCGGGACATCGACTCGACGCCGCCGGCCAGGACCAGGTCCTCCCAGCCGGAGCGGATCTTCTGGGCGGCCACGTTGACCGCTTCCAGCCCGGAGCCGCAGAAGCGGTTGAGCTGGACGCCGGCCACCTGGTGGGGCAGGCCGGCGGCGAGCGCGGCGGTCTTGGCGATGTCCGAGCCCTGGTCGCCGAGTGGCGAGACCACGCCGAGCACCACGTCCTCGATGTCCGCCGGGTCGAGGTCCGGGAACCGCCGGCGCAGCTCGTCGATCAGGCCGGTGACCAGCGAGATGGGTTTCACCGCGTGCAGCGAGCCGTTCTTCTTCCCGCGTCCCCGCGGGGTGCGCACGGCGTCGTAGACATAGGCCTCGGTCGTCATCGCCCACTCCTTCGGATGCGAATTGCGACTAACTTTTGCGGATGTTTCCGCTAGGTGTCAAGGACAACCGTCGTGGCCTGGGGCGAATGGTTCCTCACGGATAGGGTGGGGTGGTGCACACCGCAGCGACCGGGGATCCGGCACCCGCCGAGACGCGCAAACGGCCGCGCAACCGCAAGGCCCAGTTGGCCGTCGTCGCCGCCGAGATGTTCTGCGAGCACGGCTACCACGGCGTCAGCCTGGACGAGATCGCCACCGAGGTCGGGATCAGCGGCCCGGCGATCTACCGTCATTTCCCGAACAAATACGCCATGCTGGTGTACGCGACGCGCCAGCTCACCGAGAGCGTCCTGACCGCGACCGATCTGCGGCCGTTGCCCGATCCCGGCGAGCGGCTCGACGCGCTGCTGGCGGCGTTGTCCCGGCTGGCCGTCGAGGGCCGCCGGATGGGCGGGCTCTACCAGTGGGAGTGGCGTTACCTGGAGGACGAGCACCGCGAGGAGCTCCGGGGGGCACTGACGGCCCTGGTCGATCGTGTCGGCGTACCCCTGAGGGTGTTGCGCCCGGAACTCACCGAGCCGGAGGCGAACGCCCTGGTCCGGGCCGCGCTCAGCGTGTTCGGCAGTTTGTCGACGCACCGTGCGGTGATCGCGCGGGGCAAGGCCGAGGCGGTGTTGCGCCGGACGGCGTGGGCGGTGTTGCGCGGCGAGCCGCCGTTGCCCGCGCCCGCGCAGCCGCGGGAGGAGGGCGAGGAGCCGGCTCTGCGGGTGGGCGCGCGGCGTGAGGTCGTCCTGGCCGAGTCGATCAAGCTTTTTCACGTGTACGGGTACCACGCTGTCGCCGTCGAGGACATCGGCCGGGCCGCGGGCATCAACGCGTCAAGCGTCTACCGGTACTTCCCCGGCAAGGCGGACATTCTGGCGGCCGCGTTCTACCGGGCGTCCGAGCGTGTCGCCGAGGCCACCGCCGTGGCTCTGCGGGGTGCCGGCGACGACGCCGGGGCGCTGCAGCGGCTGGTCGAGTCCTACGTGGATCTCACCTTCGAGCGCAGCGCCCTGGTCTCGGTCTACCTTGCCGAGAACAACAACCTGCCGGACGCCGACCGGCACGAGCTGCGCAAGCTGCAGCGCCTGCACGTGGAGGAGTGGGTGCGCCTGCTCGGCCGGGTGCGCCCGGGTCTGCCCGTCCCGGAGGCCCGGGTGCTGGTGCACGCCGCGCTCAACCTGGTCACCGACCTGAGCCGGTGGGTGGGTTTCGACCGGTCCACCGGCATGGACCGTCACCTGGTGCGCCTCGCCGTCGCCGTGCTGACCGCCGACTCCTGATCCGCCGGCTCCCGGTCCGGGAAGTTAAGCGGGATTCGCGTTTCTCCGGGCTTCCCCTATGCGGGAAGTTAATCCGCGTTTACAGTCGCGCCACGGACACGTGCAATCAGGAGGCAACGTCTTGGAAACCTCCCTCGCCCAGCGCTGCGCCGAGACCGCCCGCGGCCTGACGATTCCCGCACTGCTGCACCGCAACGCCACCGACCACGCCGACCTGCCCGCTCTCGACGTCCTCGGCCGGGGCGGCGGCGCCCTGACCTGGGGCGCGCTGCGCGACGAGGTCGCCTACCTGTCCCGCGGCCTGGCCGAACTCGGCCTGCTCCCCGGCGACCGCATGCTGATCATGATGTCCAGCCGGCCCGAGCACTGGCTGACCGACCTCGCCGCCGTGCACCTGGGCGCGGTCCCGTCCACGGTGTACTCGACCCTGTCCACCCAGCAGTTGCGCTACCTCGCGGTGCACAGCCGAGCCGAGATCATCGTGCTGGAGGGCGAGGCCGAGCTGGCCCGCTGGACGCCGATCCTGGCCGAGACGCCGCGGATCCGCCGGGTGGTGATCGTCGACGGATCGTCCGTCGACGGCCGTCTCCTGTCCCTGAGCAGCGTGCGGGCCCGCGGCGAGGCACTCCACCGGGCCGACCCGGGCGCCTTCGAGAAAGCGTGGCGGGAGGTGCGCCCCGAGCAGCCGGTCACCCTGCTCTACACCTCGGGGACCACCGGCGACCCCAAGGGTGTGGTGCTCAGCCACCACAACGTGATCTACCAGACGGTGACGCTGGAGAACACGGTCACGACCCCGGACCATCCGCACTCGCTGGCGTACCTGCCGCTGGCGCACATCGCCGAGCGGATCCTCGGCATCTACAACCCGATCTACCGGGCCGGGCACGTCACCATCTGCCCGGATCCGGCGCGACTGGTGGCCGGGCTGGTCACGGTGCGCCCGGCGACGTTCTTCGGGGTACCGCGGATCTGGGAGAAGATGGTCGCCGGCATCCAGGGCCGGCTGGCCGCCGCCGACCCGGCCGTCCGCGCCGCGATCGACGCGGCCCGGGAGACGACGCTGGAGGCGTACCGGCGGCGGGCGGACGGGCACGACGTCCCGCGGCCGGATCCGCCCATCCTGCGGGGGCTGCGCGCCGAACTCGGCCTGGACAACATGGTGTGGCCGGGCAGCGGCGCCGCGCCGATCCCGGTCGAGGTGCTGCTCTACCTCGCGAGCATCGGCGTCGACGTCCTCGAGGTGTGGGGGATGACCGAGACCACCGGCACCGCGACGATCAACACGCCGGGCCGTTTCCGGACCGGTTCGGTCGGCCGCCCCAACCCGGGCATGGAGATCCGGCTGGCCGGCGACGGCGAGATCCTGGTCCGCGGTCCCCTGGTCTGCAGCGGCTACCTGCGGGCCGACGGCGGCGTGGAACCGGTCACCGACGAGCACGGCTGGCTCGCCACCGGCGACGTCGGCACGATCGACGACGACGGTTTCCTCACCATCACCGACCGCAAGAAAGAACTGATCATCAACTCGAGCGGCAAGAACATCTCACCGGCCCAGATCGAGAACCTGCTGCGGGCGCATCCGCTGATCGCCCAGGCGGTGGCGATCGGCGATCGGCGGCCGTACGTGACCGCCCTGATCGTGCTGGACGAGGAGGCCGCGCCGGTGTGGGCGAAGGCCCGGGGCATCACCGCGGACTCGACGGCCGCGCTGGCCACCGACCCGGACGTGCTCACCGAGATCAGCGCGGCGGTGACGGCGGCCAACGGCCGGCTGTCCCGGCCCGAACAGGTGAAGACGTTCCGGGTGCTACCGGCCGGCTGGACCCCGGAGTCCGGTGAACTCACCCCGACACTGAAGCTGCGCCGCCGGGTGGTCCAGGAGCGGTACGCGGCCGAGATCAGCGAGTTGTACCTTCGCGCACAGTGACCCCGGACATGTCGGAATCTGCCTGGTCAGCCATGTGTGATTGGCCATCGAGGCGGCTTCAGCGACGCTGTGGGTGAGACGGGCGGCATATCCGTGGGGCATGATGGGCCGGATCTTGCTGGACGGGTATCGGGGGTAGGTGTGGTTGTCGAGCCGGGTGACGGCCGTGTGCTGAAGCGCCGTCATGTCCTGACGTTGCTGGCGCTGGTGCCCGCGGCGGGCTGTGCCACCTCCGCCGCGTCCTCCTCCACCACCGCCGGTGGGGCCGCCGGGACCACCGGGGCCTCCTCGGCTGCCGCGGCTCCCTCGCCGAGCGGCACCGCCAAGCTCGGCTCGCCGCTGAGCGTCACCGCCAGCGGCTCGCCGTCGGCGTCCGCATCAGCGTCGGCGTCGGCGTCGGCCAAGCCGTCCGCCACCGGATCGACCGCCGCGTCGTCCGGTGGCCGCGGCGGCGCCGTGCCGTTCACCGCCGGCAAGGCGATGCTCGGCTCCTACCTCGCGCTCAGCGGCAAGAACCTCAAGCAGAGCCTGGCGCTGCGCCGCGACCAGCTCGGCCGTGAGCAGCGGATCGTGCACCAGTTCTACCCGTGGAACGGGTACATCCCCACCTCCGAACCGAACGTGTCGAAGAACAGCGTGCTGATGGTGTCCTGGCACGGTGCGGCCTACTCGGGGATCACCAACGGCTCGTCGGACGCCAACATCCGGTCGGTGGCCAAGAAGCTCAAGGGCATGAAGCGGCCGATCATGCTGCGCTGGGGCTGGGAGATGAACGGCGACTGGTTCGAGTGGGGCGGCGGCCAGAACGGCCAGAACGCCGCGAACTACGTCAAGGCGTGGCAGCGCATCCACGGCATCTTCGCCGACCAGGGCGTCACCAACGTGGCCTGGGTGTGGAGTCCGAACTGGAACGCCTCACCGAACCAGAGCTGGAACCAGACGAAGAAGTACTACCCGGGTGACGAGTACGTCGACTGGGTGGGCATCTCCGGCTACAACTTCTACGGCGAGACGCCGACCAAACTCTTCACCCAGATCACCGACACGTACGGCAGCCGCAAACCGATCGTGCTGAGCGAGACCGCGGCGGTGTCCGGCAAAGCCAAGTGGATCAAGCAGCTGCAGACGTGGGTGGAGGACACCCCGCAGGTCGGCGCGGTGGTCTGGTTCGACACCGACGTGCAGGAGGGCACCGACCACAACTTCCGGCCGGACACCGACAGCGCGGCGCTGGCCGCGTACCGCACGATGGCCCGCAGTTCCCGCTTCGGCGGCTGACGCTCAGGGCTGGGATTTCCAGAACTGGCGCGGGGCGTACCCCTCGCGGCGCAGCCAATGTTCGGTGTAGACGACGCGCTCGACCGGGATCACCCCGATCGGGCCGAGCGGTGGCTCGTCGAGCGACTTCGACCGCTCCACGTGGTCGGACTGCCACCGGACCAGCGGCCAGTGCTCGTCGAAGCCGTCCGCGCCCGGTTCGAGGATGCGCGCGGCGCCGGACAGCTGCGCCCCGCGGCTGCTGGCCTGCCCGACCAGCGGGGCGAACACGCCGACCGAGACTCGCGGGTCGGCGCGCAGGTTGCGCATCTTCGGTGAGTTCCCGGCGGCGGTGAACACGATCGTGAAGTCCCGGTGGAAGTAGCGGACCGGGGTGGCGAGCGGCCCGTCCGGGCCGGTGGTGGCGAGCACGCACATGTTCTGCGACGACAGCAGGTTGAGGATCCGTTCGGCCAGCCGGTCGTGGTCCAGCCGGCGGGTCGGTGCCGGGCCGGACAGCCAGGGATTCGTCACGATCATGGGGGCAGCGTGCCAGATCGTGGGCACGCACAACCGGGGCCGCCCGTGACGCCGAATAGCGAATGATCCGGCAAAGTGGTGCATTGCGGGCAATGGCGGCGACCGGTCCCTCGGCACGACGTTCTCCAGGCAGAGGCACAATCGTCGGGGTACGAGGTGAGCACTGTTGCGGGGGATCATGGAAAGGTACGGCCGATGGCGCCGGGAACGGATCAGGTTCCGGTTCGGGGCGGCCTACTCGGTGTCGACGACACTGGGCGTGATGGCCGGGGCGTTCCTGGCCGGCGGTGCCCTGCAGCTCACCTTCGCGGTGTTCTGCCTGCTCGGCATGCTGTATGTCAGCGCGCTGTCCACTTCGGCCCTGTGCGACTTCGCCGCGAACTATTGACGCCGGGTTCGCTGAGCCCGGGTTCGCGGCTTCAGCGGACTCACGTCACGTCCGTGTCCGGCTCACCGGCCATCGTCGCGGGTGCTCATCCGAACCAGTTCAGGTCGGCCGCCCCGGCGATCGCGGTCATGCCCTGCTGATTCGGGTGCAGGTGGTCACCGGAGTCGTGCGCCGCGCGGAACCGGGCCGGCGCCTGCGGGTCGTGGGTGGCGGCATCCTGGTCGAGCACCGCGTCGCAGCCGCTGCCGGTGCCACGCACGTACGCGTTGACCGCGGCCCGCCCCTGCTCGCCGAGCGCCGTCCAGTACCCGGCACCGCGGTACGGCGTGAGCGTCGAGCAGATCACCCGGACACCCGCGTCGTGCGCGCGTTCGGTCAGTTCCCGCAGCGCCCCGATCAGCACCCCGGCGTCGGGGCGGTCGCCGCTGCCCAGATCGTTGAGCGCGTCATCCGAGATGATCACCCAGCGGGCGCCGGGCTGGCGCAGCACGTCCCGGTCGAAGCGTTTCAAAGCGCTCTCGCCGTTCCCGTCGGCGGTCAGGCGGTTGCCGCTGATCCCGGTGTTGAGCACCGCGACGGTACGCCCGGAGTTCCGTAACCGGTCCGCCAGCAGGTCGGGCCAGCGCTGGTTCGCGCCCCACGTCGAGCCCAGCCCGTCGGTGATCGAGGCACCGAAGGCGACCACGGCGCCCGTCGCGGCCGGGTTGACCACGTCCAGTCCGGAGAGGAAGAACCAGCTGCTGACCTTCTCCGCGCCGGTCAGCGTGGCGGCGGCGGTCTGGTCGCCCGCGGCCACCCAGTTGTCCCGGGTGGCCAGGGAATGCCGGGTGGACGGCCCGGTCGTGCCGGACACGTGCAGGCTGATCACGACGTCCGCGTCGGCCGCTGTCGCCACCGTGGTCGCGTCGCTGACGGCTGTCGCCCCGGCCGGGATCGTCACCGCGGCGCGCCCACCGAACGTCACCGCGTGGTCGGTACCCGGCACGATCCCGTGGTCACCGGCGGGACGGGCGATCCGCACGCCGGTCAGGGTCAGTGGCGTGGTCCCGTACTCGTTCGACAGCCGGAGCCGGGTGGCGTCGCCGCCGATGCTGGTGTGCACGACCTGCCGGACGGTCTGGTCGGTGAAGCTCCGCCCGCCGTCCTGAACCGCCGTCGCCCAGCTCCCGGTCCAGGCCGTGGCTGCCGCCTCCACCACGAAGCCCCCGCCCGCCGGCGCCGCCGACGACGGCTGGGGTGCCGAGGACGACGGCCGGGCCGCCGGGCTCTCCGCCGCGCACGCCGAAGCGGTGACCGCCGCGAGAACTGTCGCCAGGGCCGTTCTGGTCCATCGCATTGCCGTTCCCCACCCCGGTCGCGCCGATTCCGCGAAAGATCTTCTCTTGACGTACGCCGCCGCACACGATCCTGTGAGGTACATGACTGCGATCGCTGGACTCACCCATGCCGGTTCCGTCTTCATCGGCGGCGACAGCGCCGGTGTCGGAGGCGGCTGGGACCTGACCATCCGCGCCGACGCCAAGGTGTTCCGCAATCGCGGCTACCTGTTCGGCTTCACCACGTCGTTCCGGATGGGCCAGCTGATCCGATACTCGCTGAAGCCCCCGGCTCCGAAGGGCGACCTGGACAAGTTCATGTCCACGACGTTCGTGGACGCGTTGCGGGACTGCCTGAAGAAGGGCGGCTGGGCCCGCAAGGACTCCGAGCAGGAGTCCGGCGGCACCTTCCTGGTCGGCGTCCGCGGCCGGCTGTACACCGTCTACGACGACTACCAGTTGGCGAAGGCGGCCGACGGCTTCGCGGCGGTCGGCTGCGGCGACCAGATCGCCCTGGGCGCCTTCTACGCCACGGCGGGCACCGACCTGAAACCCCGCAAGCGGGTACGCGTGGCGCTGCAGGCCGCCGAACGTTTCAGCGCCGGAGTCCGCGGCCCCTTCGTCTGCCTCTCCCTGAAACCCAAGAACTGATCTGGAGACTTGTCGCCGGTTGCGAGCTTTCGGGTTTGCGTCACGCCGGGCGCTGATGGCCGGGGACGTCCGGGGAGTACAGCGTCCAGGTGCCCTTGCCGCGGTGTTTCGCCTCGTACATGGCCAGGTCGGCGAAGTGCAGCAGGGACCGCACGTCCGCGCACTCCGGCAACAGCGACGACGCGGCCACCCCGATGCTCGCGTTCGCCACGATCGCCGCCGGGCCGGCCGGGATCGGTGCGGTCAGCGCGCCCAGGATCCGGTCCGCCGTCGACCCGCCTTCGCCGGCGTCGCAGTGGTGCAGCAGCACCCCGAATTCGTCGCCGCCGAGCCGGGCCACCAGGTCGCCGGAGCGTACCGACTGCCGGAGCCGGTCGGCCACCCCGGCGAGCAGGGCGTCGCCCGCGGCGTGCCCGTGGGTGTCGTTGACCCCTTTGAAACCGTCCAGGTCGATCAGCAGCAGCGCCACCGGTTCGCCGGCGTCCAGCGCGCCGGTAACCTCCTCGTGGAAGTAGCCGCGGTTGGCCAGGCCGGTCAGGTCGTCGAAGAGGGCCTGCCGGCGTAGCCGCGTCTCGTGCCGGCGCAGTTCGGTCAGGGTGGTGTCGAGTTCGCGGATCAGCCGGGTGTTGTCCTGGAACGCCACCCACTGCCGGGCCACGACCAGCACGATGATCACTCCGAGGCCGGCGACCACGCCCCACAGCCGGGTGTCCACGCCCCGCGGCAGGATCACGAGCAGGGTCGCGAAGACGGCGGCTATCGAAGCGTACGGCAGAAGGCTGTAAGGCTTGCGCCGTCGCGCCCGGCCCGCGCCCTGCTCGACGCCGGTGACGAGTTCCTGGATCCGGGGGCCGACCGCGATGAGCAGTGAGGGCAGGAAGCGCACGAGATAGACGTGGGCGGGCAGCCCGCCGGTGGCGTCGGGAGCCAGGAACAGTCCGATGCTGTTCACCACCGCCGAGCCGATCATCGGGACGGCGGCGAACCGGTGCAGTGGCGCGTTGCCGCTGAGGATCATCTTGACGGCCGCGAACGCCGAGGTCAGCACGACCGCCCCGGCGGCCAGGGTGCTGATCAGGTCGGCCCGGCCGGTGTCCGGGCCGACGGTGAAGCACCAGGCCACCACCGCGCCGCCGACCATGACGCTGCCCGCGTCGAGCCAGAAGCCCAGGCGTTCCCGGCCGGTCTGCCCGGCCTGCGGATGGATCAGCATGGTGACGATGACCAGGCCGAGACCGGTCAGGAAGCAGAGGGACTGCACGCCGCCCGCGGCGGTGGACCACTCGCCGGGGGTGCGCAGCGACTGCACGGCCTGCACGGTGTCGCCGGTGAGGAACAGGGCCGCCGCCATGGTCATCGAACGCCAGAAGCGGCGGACCACGCCGGCCGACGCCCGGGTGACCCGCCACGACGACCAGAGCAGCAGGGCGTCCAGCGGTGGCTGGAACGTCCAGAAGACGGTCACCTGCCGGTCCGGGGCGCCGGCGAACTGGACGAACAGGGCGCCCGCGAGGAGGGTCCATGCCACGGCGACGAGCAGGACCCTCACCCACGGATCATCGGCGTTATCGCAGGGCGCCTGAGATCAGTGCCAGGTTCTGGATGGCGGCCAGGCCGTACAGCGCGGTGGTGTTGGTGTCGGCCCACGACGCCTCGTCGACCGGGTTGAGCACGGTGGGGCCTTCGAGGTGTTCGGTACGCCAGGGCGACGCGTCGGTGTAGCCGTCGGTGCCGGTGAATTCGGCCCAGGCCCGGGCGGCGAGGCCGGCGTCGCCGAGGCGGGACGCCGCGTACGCGGTGAGCCGCGAATGTCCCTGTTTGAGGATGAGGTTGCCGAAGTCGGCCCCGCATTCGGCGGCCTGTTCGGCCTTGCTCGCGTTGAACAGCCGGCAGTACTGCAGCCAGGCCGCCTCGAACCCGGGCACGTCGACCAGAGCGATCAGTTCGGCGCAGATCTCGACCTGCCCGAACATGGCGCTCAGGTGCGACACCGACACGAGTTTCGCGATCTCGGCGAACTCGCCGGTGTCGATGTCGTAGAGGCCGCTGCCGGTGACGAAACCGTTCGGCATCCGGGCGATGGTCCGCATCGTCGCCAGCAGTTTGCGCTGGGCCACCTCGGCTTTCGGACCGTGCCGTTCCCACTCGGTCAGCCAGGCCGCGGCCAGGCCGCTCCAGTCGGTGCCGAGGCCGATGGAGAGCGCGTGCGGGTCCGGCTCGTAGGGCTCCGTGCGGATCTTGCGGAGCGGGTCCAGGACGAGGAAGGTCTGATCCGAATCGACCAGGGCGCTCATCAGGTCGCCGACCCGTTCGTCGGCGGTCAGGTAATAGAAGATCCGCCGGTAGACGGCCGTGCTGATGCGCTGCTGCTTGGCGCTGTCCGCCCAGTGCTGCACCCCGTGCCGGGTGCCGAGTCCGGCCCATCTGCCCAGGTGGTAGACGTCCACCTCGCCGGTGTGCCGGGTCATCGCCTCGGCGAACCGGTAGATGTCGGCCCGCCCGGAGCGCAGGTAGGCGAACCACAGCCACAGGTCGGGGGAGAGTTCGGAGTTGTCCCACGCGTAGCCGCCGACGTCGTAGCGCCACACGTGCCGGTCCGGGTCCGGCGTGTGCATGATGTCGCCGTGGTTCCAGAACCCGTACCAGTGCCGCTGGTCGACCTGGTCGCGGTAGTAGTCGAAGAGGAAGTCCAGCCGGTCCTCGATCCTGGTCCGGGCGGGGGTGGACCTGTCGACCGGGCTGAAGAGCGCGCCGAAGGCGCCGGACCCCGCGAGATGGTCCGGCTGGGCGACGACCTGGGGAGGATTCTTCACGGTACGCGCCAAAGCAGCCAACCGGTCCGCGGCCGGAGTGGCGGCCAGCGCGAAGAGCGTCAGTTCCGTGGTCCGGGCGATCCCGTACGGCGTGCCGAACCCGGGTTCGTAGTCCTCGTAGGTGATGTTCAGGCCTTCGAGCTGTTCCGGGTACGTGTCCTGGCCCAGCCCGTCGTGGTAGAAGCGGGTGTCCATCGGGCCGGCCTCCGGTGACCACATCCAGATCGTGGCGCTCGCCTCCGCGCCGGCCGCCCCGCGGATGTCGAGCTGTGCCGGGTACCGCTGCCAGAAGTCGCGCATGCCGAACCCGAGGCCACCGCTGACGCCGCCCACATAGGCGAAGCCGCTCGCTCGCCGCCCCGCGTCGACGCCGATCCACGCGTACCCCGGCCGGGTCCTCTTCTTGATCGTGTAGCCCTCGGAACTCAACTGGCTCAGGGTGTAGTCGCCCCAGGTGGGGATCAACGGCAGCCGGGTGGTGACCCGCTGGTCCCAGGTGGCCGGGTCGGGCAGCCTCTCCCCGGCGACCTGCGCGGTCCGGACGTTCGCGCCCGGGTCGCGCCGCAGGCCGGTGATGCCGCGGACCGCTTCGCGCAGCAGGCCGTCGCCGTCGCCGGAGAGCCGGATGTGCCGGTCGTGGAGTTCGTCGCGCATCGGCACGCCGACCCGCACGCCCAGCCCGGCGATGAACTCGGTCTGCCCCTCGCTGTCGAAGACGAACGTGTGCACCAGCCGTACGTGCTCGGCCCCGGCGTAGAGGTAGAGCCGCACGCTGAACGGCAGCCAGGACCGTCCGCGTTTGCGGTGCGAGCCCTCCACCCGGACCACCGCGCGCACCGGTCCGCGCTGCTCCACGACGACCTTCGTGATCGTTCCGGTCAGCTTCTCCCGCGAGGTGCCGTGTTCGTCGCCGTCGTCCGCGCTGGTCTGGCGCAGGCTGATCAGCTCCAGGTCCCGGGCGATCTCGGTGCCGCCCCGGGTGATCGACTCGATCAGCGCGCCGCCGCGCCTCCCGATCGTCACGATGATCACGCCGGTGTCCACCACGACGTGGTCCTTCTTGTCGGTCACGGTGACCGCGGTGGCGGGGGCGGCCGGTTCCGCGCGGCTCAGCACCAGTTCCTCGGCGAGTGCGGCATCGGCCGGGACGGCGTGCGCGCTCCACTTCAGCGACCCGTCCGGCCAGTAGGCGATCGGCCAGCTCTGCACCGGCACGGCCGTGCCGTCCCCGGTGTGCAGGGCGAACCTCTCGGTGGCGGGCAGCGCGCCGTTCGGCCACGGCACACCCCAGGTGCTGCCCACGCCTTCGGCGGGCTTCCCCTCCAGCCAGCGCAGGGCAACCGGCGCTTCCTGCGCCTTCTTCTTGATCAAACCCGTCAGGGGTACGGCCGCGCCGGCGGCTGCCACGCCCCGGACGAACGTTCGTCGTGATATCTCGGGCATTGTCATCCTTTCAGGCCGGACGTTGCGAAACCCTCGACCAGCAGGCGCTGGAACGCGGCGAAGAAGAGCAGGATCGGCACGATGGCCAGGGCGGAGAGGGCGAGCATCGGGCCGTACGAGTTCTGATCGGTCTGATCGATGAACAGGCGCAGCGCCAGCGGCAACGTGTACTTCTCCGGTGTGGACAGATAGATCAACTGGGTGAGGAAGTCGTTCCAGGTCCAGATGAACGTGAAGATCGCCGTGGTGACCAGCGCCGGCCGGACCAGCGGAAGCACCACCGCCCCGAAGATCCGGATCGAGCCGCAGCCGTCGATCCGGGCCGCCTCGTCCAGCTCCCGCGGGATGGTCCGCATGAACTGGACCATCAGGAAGACGAAGAACGCGTCGGTGGCGAGCAGCTTCGGCAGGATGAGCGGCCAGAAACTGTCGACCAGGCCGAGCCGCTGGAAGATCGTGTACTGCGGCAGCAGCACGATGTGCACCGGCAGCATGATCGTGGCCAGCATGAACGCGAACAGCACGCCGCGCAGCCGGAACCGCAGGCGGGCGAACGCGTACGCGGCGAGGGAACAACTGGCGACGTTGGCGGCCGCGCACCCGCCGGCGACGATCGTCGAGTTGACGAAGAACCGCCAGGCCGGCACCCCGGCGAAGTCCCCGGTCAGCCGCTGGTAGTTGTCCAGGATGGCGTCCCGCGGCAGCAGCGCCAGACTCTGCACGATCTCCGAGGCCGGCTTGAACGACGCGAACGTCAACCACAGGATCGGATAGAGCAGGGGTACGAGCAGGGCCAGCACGGCGAGGTGCCACAGTGCCCTCCTCATGCGTCGTCGCCGTAGAACACCCACGAACGGGACGTGCGGAACAGCAGGGCGGTGACCGCGGCGACCGCCACCAGCAGCAGCCACGCCATCGCGGAGGCGTAGCCCATCCTGAACTCCACGAATCCCTTCTCGTACAGGTAGAGCGTGTAGAACAGCGTCGAGTCGCTGGGACCGCCGGTGCCGTTGCTCAGCACGTACGCACCGGTGAAGACCTGGAAGGCGCGGATCGTGTCGAGCACCAGGTTGAAGAAGATCACCGGCGACAGCATCGGCAGCGTGATCGCGATGAAGGTCCGCCACCGGCCGGCACCGTCGACCGCGGCCGCGTCGTAGTACTCCGGGGGGATCTGCTGCAGCCCGGCCAGGAAGATCACCATCGGCGCGCCGAACTGCCAGACCGCGAGCAGCACCAGCGCCAGCAGCGCCCGGTCCGGGTCGCCGATCCAGTCGTGGAAGATCACCCGCCAGACCAGGGCGACGCTGACACTGGCCCCGAGCAGCGACGGCGCGTAGAACGACGATCGGTACAGTCCCTGCGCCCGGCTCCGCCGGTTGATCAGCATCGCCACGCCGAGGGCCGCCGCCAGCTGCACCGGCACCGAGAAGACCACGAACTTGGTGGTGGCCAGCACGGCGTTCCAGAAATGCGGGTCGACCGTCAGCATCCGGACGTAGTTGTCCAGGCCGACCCACTGCGGCGCGGTGAACATGTCGTAGTCGGTGAACGACAGGTACAGCAGCCACAGCATCGGCCCGGCGGTGAGCAGCGCCGCCCCGGCGATCCAGGGGGAGAGGAACAGGTACGCGACCGACGGGCGTTCGCCGGTCGTCATCAGGCGCCCAGCGCCTGCTGGATCTCGCTCATCAGCCGGGGCGCCGCCTGCTCGGGCGTGGCCGACGCGTTCATCACGTCGTCGTAGATCCGCTGGAACTGGGTCTTCACTACGCCGGCGCCCTTCGGCGGGGGCGCCGGCGCGGGCATCAGCCGCGGCGACACCTTCGCCTCGTAGTCGGCGACCATCTTCCACTCGTCGGTGAGCGTGCTGCTCAGCGTCTCGCGGATCTTCAGGTTGGCCGGCAGCCCCCGGCTCATACCGAGGACCGCGCCCGCCTCCGGGTCGTTGAGGAAGAAGTCGACGAAGGTCAGCGCGGCATCCCGGTTCCTGGTCCGCTGCGCGACGCTGATCATCATGGGCGGCTGGGTGACCTGTCCGATCCCGGTGCCCGCGGTGGGGAACGGGCTGAGCGCGAAGTCCCCGCCGTACGTCTCGAACGAGGTCATCCCGATCGTCGAGTCCGGGCAGAACTCGGCGGTCGACTCCTTACGCGGGAACGGTGTGCCGGTGGTGTTGCTGGTGACCGCGGGCGGGGTGATCGCGTTCGCGGCACGGAACCGGACACCGAGCTGCCACCAGCGGACCACGTCCTCCGGGGCGTACCCGAGCTGCCCGGCCGGGGTGTAGAGGTCCTTGCCCTGCTGACGCAGCCAGTCGCCGAACCAGTCCTCGATGCCGAACGGGTCACTGATCCCGCTGACCTTCGGACCGAACTTCGCGGTCACGGCGGACCCGGCGGCCAACAGGTCGTCCCAGGTCCAGCCGTCCGCGGGCAGTGCCGCGCCGGCGTCGGTCCAGCGCTTGGCGTCGTACTGCAGGACGTGCGTGGTCTGACCCATCGGCAGCCCGTACGTCTTGTCGCCCAGGGCGCCGGCGGGCAGCAGCTTCGGCTCCAGGTCGGCGGCGTGGATCGCGGACCCGAGGTGCGGGGTCAGGTCGAGCAGGGTGTTGCGTTCGGCGTACTCCCGCAGGTAGCGGTCACCCATCTGCAGCACGTCCGGGGCGTTGCCGCCGCTCATCTCGGTGGCGAGCTTCTGGAAGTACGGGTCGTACGTCGCGTACGTCGTCGTGACGGTGATGTCCGGGTGCCGGGTGTGGAAGAGGTCGACGACCTGCTGCGTGAGCTTGGCCCGTTCCTCACTGCCCCACCAGGCGAACCGCAGTGTGGTCTTCCCGTCGCCCGCCTCGTCACCGCACGCGGCGGTCCCGGCTCCGGTTCCGGCGAGGGCCAGCCCGGCGAGGCCACCGCGTAGCAGGGCGCGTCGGGACACGGACATGTCTGCCTCCAGGCTGGAACGTTTCATAATGAAGAAGGAAACCTATCGATAAATTTCGATGGAATGTCGGCAGCTTTGCATGCGGGTCAAGCGACCGTCAATGCCGTAACCGAAGGCTTGACAGCGCCGAAGTGATCGCTAACATCGAGCGAATTAGATGTGGGAGCGCGCCCAACGGCTCGTCCTCGATCGGCTGCAGACCCGTCCCCGTCCCCGTCCCGTTTCCGTCCCGTCTCCGCCGGGCGGAGTTCCCCGCTCCGACCCGTACCCCCAAGACAGCCGACCTGCCCCCGAGGCCGAGCCGTCGCGCCCACCCGGCGCCGCACCCGGGCCGGCAGGCCCCGTGAACCGCCTGCCCACCCGGGACGAAGTCCACGGCGCCCGGCCGTCCGCGACACTCCCTGAAGGACGCGCTCGCACGATCCCCACCGGAATCGGAGCAAGCGATGAGACGACCACACCGCCGGTCAGCCCTGCTGGCCGCCGCAGTCCTGACCGCGACCGGCGCGACCGCCGGTCTCGGCGCCGGACCCGCGGCGGCCGCGGACTGCGGCGCCCTCAGCTACCAGTCACAGGCCGTGCTCAGCGGCAGCACCTGGACCTCCACCTACGGCGGCAGCACCGTCTACAGCGGAACGGACATGCGCGCCGCCGTCCAAGCGGCCGTCAGCGCCCTGCCCGCGAGTCGCACCTCGAAGCAGAACGTGCTGGTCCGCGGCTCGGGATCGATCAGCGCCAACTCGCGGATCTCGCTGCCCAGCTACACCCTGATCGACGTCTGCGGCACGATCAACGTGACCGGGGCCGGCAGTGGCGACCAGGCGCCGATCTACTCCCGCGGCACCCATGATGTGGAGGTCGCGCACCTGACGGTCAGTGGCGCACCGTTGTACGGCATCTTCCTGCGCAGTGTGTACAACGTGATACTCGGGCAGATCACCATGAATCTGTCGAGTGGGCTCGGCATCCGGATCGACAACTACGGCGACACCTCCGTCATGTCCCGAAATATCAGGCTTGATGCGGCCAATGTGTCCGGAGCCTCGTCGCACGCGGTGGAAACCTACGGCGTGGACGGCATCACCATCGGCACCGTCACCGCCCGCAACGTCGGCGAATCCGGCCTGCTGCTCAACCAGACGATCAACGCAACGGTCGGGACGGTCGACGCGGAGAACGCCGGCACCGGAACCGGGTACGCGGCATTCCGGATGGCCAACCGCAACGGCCGGATCGGCAGCAGCTACGCCACGAACGTGCGAGTCGGCACAGTGAAGGCCCGAGGCGGCGGCCGGGGCGTCTTCTGCGTCTCGGAGAGCGGCGGCGCGGTCATCGACCGGGTCGACATCGCCGACACCGGAAACAACTCCATCCTCGTCGAGAACTGCTACAACGTGACCATCGCCGGCGTGTCCGGCACGGTAACCGGCGGCGGCGAGGTCCGCATCTCGTCGCGGACGGAGTTCGCCCCGTCGTCCGACATCACCTTCAAGAACCTGACGGTGACGAACACGAACATCCGCTGGAGTCCGTGCACCGGCACCAACAACGTGGTGACCAACGTGACCAGGGTGAACTCGACACTCACCTGGTGTTGACCTGAGGCGGTGCCATGCCCCTCCGCTTAAGTCGATCAACGTCGTAGCCGGTGATCATGCGTTCCCCTCTGCCGCGGCGGCTCGTTGGCCGTCGCCGACGGCTCTTCGGCCGTCGTCGGTGGCTCGATCGGCCGTTGCCGGTGGTTCGTCGGCCGTTGTCGGCGGCTCGATCGGCCGTTGCCGGTGGCTCGTTGGCCGTCGACGACGGCTCTTCGGCCGTCGTTGGTGGTTCGTCGGCCGTTGCCGGTGGCAGCCGCATCGGCGCAGCTCAGCCGTTCTTCGCTGCGTGGGGGCACCTTCAAGACCAACTTAAACGAGTGGCGGGGCGCGACCGCCGGCCGTCGCCCACGGTCGTTTTCGACTCGCGGACGGACCGTGATCGACGACTGGGTCGGTCGAGCCGTCGATCACGGCTGTTCGGGAGGGTGGGAATCAGCCGTCAGCGACGGCTCGGGGTCACCCGGCCGTCGCCGGCGGTCGTTTTCGGCTCGTGGGTGGACCGTGGCCGACGGCCGGGGTGCCGCCGAACCTGGTTCGATCTTGGTAGTGGCCCCGGGGAGGCTGCGAGTGGCTGGACGGTGCCGATGCGCGAGGCGACCGGAGGCGGTGTTCGGCGGGCGTGATGGCAGCCGCGGCAAAGTCGATGGTCGACTCAAACGGAGTGGCATCGGGTCGGTCGAGCCGTTGCCGGTGGTCGTTTTCGGTTTGTGGGTGGACCGTGGCCGACGGCTGGGTTGGTCGAGCCGTCGGCCACGGCTGTTCGGGTGGGTGGGAGTCGGCCGTGGGCGACGGCTCGGGGTCACCCGGCCGTCGTCCGTGGTCGCCCGGTGTCGTTTCAGCTCGCGGCGCAGACGACCGTGGTGGGGGGTGTGTTCGTGGTGGTGGCGGAGGCGGTGAAGCCCCAGCTTGTGGAGGCGCCCGCGGCCAGGGTGCCGTTGTAGGAGGCGTTGCGAGCCGTCACGCCGTCACCGGAAGTGGTGACCGCGGCGTTCCAGCTGTTGGTGAGGCGCTGTCCGCTGGGCCAGGTCCAGGTGACGGTCCAGCCGGTGATCGGGGCGCTGCCCGCCTTCACCGTCACGGCGCCTTGGAAGCCACCCGACCAGGAACTCGTGACCGCGTAGGTGGCGGTGCACGCCCCGGACGGCGGCGGAGTGGACGTCGAGGGGGAGGCCGAGGTGGAGGGGGAGGTGGACGTCGGCGGTGAGCTGGAGGGCGGGGCGCCGAAGACGGTCGCCTCCTTCGCGGTGGCCTTGATGCCGTTCGCGCCGTTGAAGAGCCGCTGGCCCCACGTCGTCAGCTGCGCCGGGTCGAAGTTCGTGACCAGGTCCAGGTATTCCACGCCGCCGCCGTTGCCGCTCCACGACCAGCCCAGGTAGCCGATGCCGCGCTGCTGGGCGGTCGCCATGATGGTGTCCTCGTCCGGATCGCCGTCGGAGTGGAGGTTGCCGAACTCGCCGACCACGATCGGCAGGCCGGCCGTCTGGAAGCGGCCGAGGTAGTCGGTGATCTCGGCGGCGGTGTCGAAGACGCCGTACATGTGGATGCTGAAGACGGTGTTGCGGTTCGGGTCGGCGGCGAACACCGACGCCGCGTTGTCGCGCATCAGGAACTGCCAGTCCTGGCCCCAGTTCGGGGCGTCCACCATGATCTGGTGGGCGAAGCCGGCCGCGCGCAGGCGGGTGATGGCGGTCCGGGTGTCGGACGCCCAGGTGGCGGTGGCGGTGCCGTTGCCGTACGGCTCGTTGCCGATGTTCAGGATGACGTAGTTCTCCTGGCCGGCCAGCGCGCTCTTGATCGAGATCCAGTAGTCGACGGCCTGTGCCAGGGTGGCGGCGCCGGACTGTTCGCCGTATCCGGTGGTGTCGTGCACCTCGAGGACGCAGATCAGCCGGTTCGCCTTGCACTGGGTGATCACGTTGGTGACGTCGGCGGCGGTGTTGGCGGTCCACCGCTGGCCGCTGGCGAGGACGACCCGGACGGTGTTGGCGCCGAGGGCCTTGATGCCGGCCAGGGACGTGTTGAGCTGGCCGGGGTACCAGGTGTGCGCGTGGTTGACGCCGCGCATCACGAACGGGGTGCCGTTGCCGTCCACGATCTGGGTGCCGGAGACGGTGAATCCGGTGGCGGCCCGGGCGGGCTGGGCGACGGCGACGGCGGTGATTCCGGTGATCAGGGCGGCGACGAGCGCGCCCCACCATGGTTTTCTCACGGGGGTTCCTCCGGGGGACGGGGATTACCTGGGAGCGCTCCCACCATCCCCCGGAGGATCGACGACTGTCAAACGGTCAGTAGACGAACGGCCAGCCCGCGGAGTCGTACCCGATCAGGTTGATGCCCAGGTAGGGCGCGCCGCTGTCCGCGTAGTAGTGGTAGACCAGCACGTCCGCGTCGGTGTCGGTGAACACCGCCTGGTGGCCCGGCCCGTGGATGCTGCCGTGCGAGGCCAGCACCTGGGTGCCGCCGCCCGACGTCAGCGCGGTCCCGTTGCGGTCGGTGAACGGTCCGTTCGGGCTGGTCGAACGTCCGACCATGATCCGGTACGTGCTCGACGCACCCCGGCAGCAGTAGTCGAACGACACCCACAGGTAGTAGTACGAACCGTGCTTGACCAGCGTCGGCGCCTCGATCGGGCCGCCGCCCCGGCCGGCCAGGCTGCGGATCGTGGTGCCGGTGCGCAGCCCGGTGCTCGGGTTGAGCTGGATCTGCTTGATGCCGGTCCAGAACGATCCGAAGCTCAGCCACCAGTTGCCGGAGTCGTCCACGTTGAGGTTCGGGTCGATCGCGTTGTAGTCGTTGCTGGTGCTGCTCGCGATGACCAGGCCCTGGTTGGTCCACGATCCGGCGGCGCCGGTGGTCGAGGTGGCCAGGAAGATCGCCGAGTAGTTCGAGCCGAACGTCGACGCCGAGTAGTACAGGTAGTAGCGCCCGTTACGGTACGACAGGTCCGGCGCCCACAGGCTCTTGCCGCCCCCGGTGTACGCCGTGGTCCACGACGCCCCGTTCGGGAACGCCACACCCGCGTTACGGAACGTGGTGCGGTCGGTGGACGTCTTGAGCTGGATGTTGTCGCCGGTGCCCGCCACCAGGTAACCCCCGGCCGGGGTCTTGACGATCGTCGGGTCGTGCACGCCGGTGTCGCCGGCGACGACACCGGGCCCGGGGTAGGCGGCGGGCGGGACGGTCGGGGTCGCCGCGACCGCGGGGAGACCGCCGCGCCCGGCTTCGATGGCGACCAGGCCGGCCACCACCGCCAGCAGCGTGACGGAGAGGATCAGCAGGCAGCGGCGGATCACCCGGCCGGCGTGGAACTGCGGTGTGCTCGTGGACATCATGCTCCCTCTGCGCCGCGGTCCGTGACCCGCGACGCGGACGATGGGGGAGTGCGACTGCCCCTGTCGCACATTTGATTTCCTCTATGTTAACGATCACATATCCGCCGTCAAGGCACTCGTCCCCCTTCGCCACGCCTGGCACACTCTGGGGCGGACTGTCCGTGACCTGGCCCGGCTCGGCTTGACAGTCGTCCCACGCGCCACGATCGTGTACGGCTTCGGGCCGTTGACCTCGGAGTTCCCGGTTGACGGCCGGGTTATCGCCACCCCCGGCGAATGCGAGCGCCACCCCCGGCGAATGCGAAGGACACCTCGAATGGAACTGCACCCGGACGACCGAGCGGAACTGCTCAACGGCGGCTCGACCCTGGAGAAGTGGCGCCGCAGCGACCACGCCGCCGAGGTCGCCGCCGAACTGATGCGCCTGACCGGCGGCACGGTCCCGATGAGCGACCTGCTCTGGCTCGGCGCCGAGTCCCTGCTGCCCCGCCCCTGGCTGGCCGGCCGTGCCCCGGAGCCGGTGGAGGCCGCCGTGCAGGTGTTCGACCGGTGGCGCCGCATCGAGGACCGCCGCCTGCAGCGCCGCCAGCGGGCCGGCCAGGTCGCCCAGGAGGAGAGCAGCCGGGACGCCGGCTCGGAGTAGGCCGGGACGCCGGCTCGGAGTGGGCCGGGACGTCTGCTCAGAGCAGGCCGCTGTCCGGATGCGGGAGGGTCGTCAACGACGACGGGCGTGCCGGCCGGGCCGCGGAGACGGCGGCCGGCGCGACCCCGTCGTGCCGGTACAACCGTCCGCCGACACGCAGCCAGGCGATCGAGCCGTCCCGGTCACGGACGAAGTTCGCCCGGCTGTTCGCCGCGCTGCCGTCGGGCTGGAGCACGACCACGTGGTCGCGTTTCGCCACCGCGTTGCGGTAGAACGCCAGCCGCAGCAGTTCCTCGTCCGCGTACGAGACCACCAGCACCCCGTCGGCCGCGGTCAGCCGCAGCGGAACGTACTCCGTCTCGCCGGTGTATCCGATCTGCTGTCCGAGGTAGGGACCCTCGTAGGGGGCCAGTTCGGCGGCGGACAGCCGTAGCGGCACGGCCGGCAGGTTGTGCAGTCCGGTGAACCGGCTCAGCGCCCAGTCGCCGCCGAACAGGTCGTCCAGCAGGGCCGGGCCGCCCTCCGAGTTGGTCAGCACGGTCAGTGCGAAGTCCCGCTCCGGGACCATCAGGAAACCCGAGTGTTGTCCGCCCAGGTCGCCGCCGTGTTGTACGACCTTCGGCCCCTCCGCGGTCGGGCGCAGCATCCAGGTGACGCCGGCGCCGTCCAGCTCCACGAAGAGCGTCCCGCCCGGTCCGGGCCGGGACCGCATCGCCCGCAACGAGCGCGCCGACAACAGCGGACTGCCGTCACCGAGGTGGAACCGGGCCCACCGCAACTGGTCCCGTGCGCTGGAGAACAGGCCACCCGCGCCATGGATGCTGCGGGGCAGGGCGAGTGCCGCCGGCACGCTCACCGGGTTGCCCTCCTCGTCGAAGCCATGGGGTACGGCGATGCTGACGTCCCGGATCTCCTCCGGATGGAAGCGGGTGTGCGCCAGCCGCAGCGGGTCCATGACCAGCGACTGCAGCGCCCGTTCGAACGTCGTGCCGGTCACCACCTCGATCAGCCGTCCGGCCAGCGACAGGGCGGCGTTGTTGTAGCCGAACACCTCGCCCGGCGCGGTGAGCTGCGGCAGGCGGGACATCGCCGCGACATAGCGGGCGAGCGCCCCGTCGTCGCTGCCGGTGTCCAGGAAGAAGTCGCCGAGCCAGCCCGCGCTGTGGTCGAGCGCCTGCCGGACGGTCACCCGGGCCGACGCCGCCGGGTCCGAGGTGCGGAAGTCCGGCAGATAACTCCGGATCGTCCGGTCCAGGTCGATCCGGCCCCGTTCGACCAGGCGCATCATGCCCGTACCCACGAAGGTCTTGGTCGTCGACGCGATCCGGAACACCGTGTCGCCGTCCACGGGTGCCGGAGCCGCCACGTCGGTCACGCCGAAACCGCGGACGTAGTCCACGCCCCGATGGCGGAGACCCAGCGAGACGCCCGGCACCCCGTACACCGGCATCGCTTGTCGGATCTTCTCCTCGAGCTCCCGCACCACCGCCGGAGTGCGGCCGGACGCGGAGGCCGGGGCCGGTGCGGCGATCATGGTGCCGACCGCGCCGCCTGCCGTGGCGCACAGCAGGGTGCGCCGGGAAATCTGCTCGGACATCGAACCACCCCGTTCGTCGACGGCACGTTCCCGACGCACTGTATCCACGTGTGTCACTGAGTTGGTGTCAGATGCCCGTCGAGCCAGGCGAACGCGGCCTCCTGCATCTCCGCCGGGAACGCGTGTCCGAGCTCCGGCCAGACCCGGGTGACCAGGTGATCCCCGGCCCGCTGCGACTCCCAGACGGCACGCATCTTCGTGTACGCGACCCGCACTCCCTCGGCGGTGAACAGGGTGTCGGCTCCGCCGTTGAAGACGAGCATCGGACGGGGTGCGGCGATGCTCGCCACGTCGGGGATATCGAGGAACCGGGGCAGGCCGGGGTGCAGCATGAAGAACGCCGACTGGCCGCGCAGCGTGTTGTTGCCGGGCACCATCATCTCCTTCAGCCCGGTCATCCAGCAGATCGAGACGGTCGCCGCGATGGCGTCGGAGAGCGCCGCCACCTGCCAGGCGCGGTACCCGCCCATCGAGAAGCCGACCGCGGCCACCCGTCGCCGGTCCACCTCCGGCAGCCCGGCCAGCATCGCCGCCGCCCGGACGTCCTCCCTGGCCGTCAACCCGGCCAGGGAGCCGCCGAGGTTGAAGAAATTCGACGCCAGCGCCTGCTGGCCGTCGTACGCGAGATCGCCCCGGTCGCCCCAGCCGAGCGCGTCGACGGCGAGGACCGCGTACCCGCGCCGGGCCAGCTCGTCGCCGGGGAACCGGCCGGAGAAGTACCGCTGTGACCAGGCCTGCGCCGACGCCAGCCGGACCGGGTCGCTCCACGGTGCGACCAGCTTCTCCTTGCCGATGTCGAACTTGGCGCCGTGATCGTGCAGCAGCAGCGCGGCGGGGAACGGCCCGGGGCCGTCCGGCACCAGCATCGACGCGCGGACCCGGCTGTGCCGGGTGACCGAGAACAGCAGGGTGCGCCGCCGGTAGCCGTCGGCCTGCTGCTCGTCGACGATCTCCACGTCGAACGGGGTGTCGTCGGCGGGCTGCCACAGCAGCTCCTCGACCTTGGCGCGGGCCTGCCGTTTCCAGGCGCGGAAGCCCCGGCCCCAGGTGTCGCGGCCGGGTCGGTTGCGCGGATCGGTCCAGGCCAGCGGGAAGGTCAGCTCGTCCTTGAGCCGCCCGGCGAAGGCGGGCATGTTCCCGGCGACGATCTCCGGGCTCGCGGTGGCCTCTTTCGCCGCGGCGTTTCCGGCCGCGGTGGCGGGGGCGGGTGTTCCGGCTGCGGCGATCGGGGTGGCGGCCAGTGCCGCGGCGGGCAGGGTGACGAAGACGCGCCGTTTCATGCAACCTCCATCGTCGACTCTTATTGACGAGTGTGAATTTAATGACTAAGAATGCCGTAGGAAAGCCCTTTCCCGCAGATCGCAGCCGTGACGACCGGAGGTGCGGCCATGCGCCGACGCAGGTTCCTCGAGCTCTCGGCCGGCCTCGGTGCCGCCGCCGGCCTGGCCGCCCAGGGCGGTCCGGCCCGCGCGGGCGGCCACCACTGGGACCTCGTCGTTGCCGCCGACGGCACCGGTGACCACACCAGCGTCCAGGCCGCGATCGACGCCGTCCCGGACGGTGCCACCAGTCCCGTCCGCATCGGCGTGCGCCCCGGCACCTACCTCGGCCAGGTGATCGTCCCGGCCGCCAAGACCCACGTCGAGCTGCACGGACTCGGCCACCGGCCGTCCGATGCGGTGATCGCCGACGACCGGGCCAACGGCACGCCGAAACCCGGCGGCGGCACCTGGGGCACCTCCGGAAGTGCCTCGGTCACCGTCGACGGCGCCGGGTTCCGGGCCGTCAACCTGACCTTCGCGAACCTGTTCGACGAGGCCGCCCACCCGGAGATCACCAACCGGCAGGCGGTCGCCGTGCTCACCCGCGCCGACCGCCTCGTCTTCGACCGGGTGCGGTTCCTCGCCAACCAGGACACGCTCTACGTCAACAGCACGGCGGCGGCCGTGGTGGCCCGCTCCTACTTCCGGGACTGCTACGTCGAGGGCGACGTCGACTTCGTCTTCGGCCGGGGCACCGCGGTCTTCGACCGCACCCGGGTCCACTCCCTCGACCGGGGAAGCATCCCCAACGGGTATGTGACCGCGCCCAGCACCGACATCACCAACCCGTACGGTCTGCTCTTCCAGCACTGCCGGTTCACCGCGGACGCGCCGGACGGCACCGTCCTGCTGGGCCGCCCCTGGCACCCGGGTCAGGACCCGAACGCGATCGGCGCGACGATCATCCGGGAGTCCTGGATCGGCGCGCACATCCCGGCCACCCCCTGGGTCGATTTCGGTACTTGGCCCTGGGAGGACGCCCGGTTCGCGGAATACCGCAACTTCGGTCCCGGCGCGGCGGTGACACCGGACCGTCCCCAGCTGACCCGGGACGAGGCGGCCGCCCTCACCGCCACCACCCACCTGCGCGGCACCGACGGCTGGGCACCCCACCTGTGCCCGTGAGCCGTCCCGTCCGGTCCGTGGGCGTCTCACCTGCGCGGCGCCGACGGATGGCCGCCCCACCCGCGTCCGTGAACCGTCGGCGCCGTGCCGGTGCGCGCCGATCGCCACCCGCGTGGACCCGCGACGCGGACGCCATTGTGAAACCCGGGCCGGGCGCCGACCAGACACCTGTCGCAAAGCCGTCGCCGCAGGCCCGGGCGGTCCCCCCGTGCGGGTGATCAGTACCGGCCAAGCCCCGGTCCCGCTCTTATGCTCGGCGCGTGCCTGTCTCGCGGAAGCGCAAGAAGTCCCGCAAGTCGCCCGCGTCGATCCGGGCCGACCGGCGCCGGGAACACCTCAAGCAGGTGCGGGCGGCGAAGACGGTGCGGGTCGTCCTCGACGACCTGGCGCGGGCCGACGCCCAGCGGGTCCGTGCGGCCCTGCCGGCGGCCCGGGAGTTCGTCGCGGACCTGGCCGCCTCGACAGCCACCGGCGCCGGCCTCGAGGACGAGTTGTGCGCCCGGCTCGGCCCGCTCCTGGCCCGCCTGGGCGAACGCCGCGGCGCCGACCACATCGGACCGGACCACTTCGCGGAGGCGGCGGTCGCCGCGGCCCGCGAGGCGATAGCCCACGAGGTCCGCGACTCCGGCAGACCCCGGGAGGCCCGCGATCGCGGCGGAGCTGACGAATCGCGGCGGGCCGGGCCGGAACGTGTTCTCGCCGCCCTGGCCGCGATCCTGCCCGAACGGCTGCGTGAACAACTGGCGCTCTACTCGCCGACGAGCCCCGGACCGGCCGGTGAGGTGCTCTGGACCCGGGACCGGTACGGCAGCCGGTTCGCGGTCGCCGCACTCTACGAGACGCCGGGCGGCCCGGCCCGCTGGTATCTCTGGGACGTCGACGCCTGCACGGGCACGCCGGTCCCGGTGCATGGCGGGTACTACGCCTCCCCGGAAGAAGCGCTGGCCGCCTGGCAGGTCGGCGTCGGTGCGGTGGCGGCCGGCGGCACCTCCTGGCGCAAAGCCGACGACTGGCGTCTGCTCGAGGAGATCCTGCCGGTGTGGGACGGGATGCCGCTGCTCGGCGGGGAGTCGGCCGAGCAGCTGGCCGAGCACCACCGTTCTCGTAAGCTCGCCGAACTCGTCCTGGACCTGCCCGGTGTCTACCCGGTGACCCGTCCGGAGAACGTCGTCGGGCGGGCTGCGGAGAGTTTCCTGGCCTGGCGCAGGCGGCGTCCCGAAGCCGATCCCGTCGAGCCGTGGAAGCCCTCCGGCGCCCAGGACTCGGCCGGATCTCCCGGGTGGTCCGAGCGGATCGTTCCCGGTGAGAGGCCCAGCCCGGCGGAGAGGACCGGCCGGGGCGAACCTGATGCGATGGGGGAGCCGGACGAACTGCGCGATCTGGCCGAGACGCTGGCCGGGGCGTGGCCGTCCGAGGTGGAACTGCTGCACGAGACCTGTTCGCCGCACCGGGTGGCGCACGTCGTCGAGACGATCCGGCGGGACCATGAGTCCGCCTGGGCCGGTGCGGTGCTCGCCCTCCTGCCCGGCTGGATCTCCTGGCTCGCCGAACGCGGCGGTACCCCGCCCGACCTGACCGCCCGCTCGATCCTGGTGGCCCGCGGCGAACCCCGCCGCCCGATGGGCGCCGCCCGCCCCACCCGCGTCATCGAATGAGCCGGCCGGCGGGGGAGGGCCGTGGTTCCTCGGCGGTCACCTGGTGTCCTCCGCCATAACCTGTTCTAGTTGTTGCGAGGCTGTCATGCGGGTGCCGGAGAAGATCTAGGAGGAGGCATGCCCAAGGTGAGCGTCTCGGTGACCGCCCCGGCCGACCCCGCCGAGGTGTGGCAGCTGGTCACCGACCTGCCCCGGACCCCGGAATGGAACAGCATGCACCAGGGCTTCGTCGGTGATCTGCCGCCGGCTCTCGAGGCGGGCAGCACGTGGCGGCAGAAGGTCAAGCTGATGGGGATGCCGGCCGAGATGTCCTGGCGGGTGACCACCGCCGACGTGCCGCACCACTTCGAGGCCGCCGGCGACGGTCCGATGGGCGTCAATGCCAAGAACCGTTTCCTGATCGAACCCGGCCCGCAGGGCTCGAAGGTCACCTACGAGGTGGAGTTCGCCGGCCCGGCCATCAACGGTCCGATGGCCGCGATGCTGGAGAAACAGGCCGGTTCCGCCGCCCGGCAGTCCATGGAGAGACTGGCGTCGCTGCTGGGCTGAGCCGCGACGGTCACTTCAGCAGCAGGCGGGTGGCCAGCTCGAGGTGGTCGACGACGTCGTTGGCCGAGGCCCGGCGGGTCACCCAGGCGACCAGGTTGGACAGCCACACGTCGCCGATCACCCGGGCCTTGGCGCGGTCGTCCGTGGTGGGCTCGCCGCCTCTATCGGGAGCGGGCGGCCGGGCTGTTCCTCGAGGTGGCCTGAACAGGGGATCAGCCGGTCGCGGGCGTCTCCTAAGCTGTGGCGCGGAGATGGTCCGGACCGGGCCGCCGCATACGGGGGAGAGACCTTGCTGACGAAGGTGGCACTGCTCACGGCCATACCGCTGACCGCCCTGACGCTCGTCGCGGGCTGCGGCTCGGACGCCGAGCCGGAGGCCGGGCAGACACCGGCGGTCGCCGGGTCCGGCCCGGCGGCGTCCACCGCTCCGGCGGGCGACGACGGCACCGCCACCGGCGGTGCGGAGGGTGAGCCCGCCGACGAGGACACCGGCGACCCGCAGGCCGGGGTGGAGGACGGCGCGGACCTCGCCGCGATCGGCGACGCCGGCGACTGGGACGCGATGGTCGCCGACTGCGCGAACGACGATCAGGAGGCCGTCGTCCAGCAGGTCGTCAACGCCGACGTGACCGGTGACGGCAAGCCGGATGCCCTGGTCGCGCGGACGTGTGACGCGTCGACGTCGTACTACCCGTCGACCGTGGAGATCTTCGACGGTTCGTCGCCGTCGGCCCGGCCGTGGCGGGTCGGCACGCTGCTCTCCGACGTCGGGCCGACCGACCAGCCGTGGCTGACCGGGCTGAAGGTCAGCGGTGGCGTGGTGACCGTCACCGCGAACGGTGTGGACGCCAAGGGCAGCAACGCCTGCCCCAACCTGAAGCTGACCTACCGGTACAAGCTGTCCGGCACCCAGTTCAAGCGTCTCGACCGGCAGGCGACCACCTCCACCGAGTGCCTCCCGGTCGGCTGACCGTCTCCTCGGTGCGGCGGCTGACACGAAGCGGCCGGCCCTGACACGAAGCGGCCGCCGGGAGGACTCCTCCCGGCGGCCGTCGGCTTACGAAGGGCGTCTCACTCGGCGGTCTTGGCCTCGACGGCGCGGTCGCCGTTGACAGCGGTGCCGCCCGTGCCGGAGCCGAGCGCGCTGCCCGCACCCAGCTTGGCGAGCAGACCGGTCAGGTCGATGCCGGTCAGGTCGCTGCCCAGCTGCAGACCCTGCGCCACGTTGCCGGCCACCGACTTGGTGATCGAGCTCGCGCCGTCGGTCGAGATCACGGTCATCTTGTCGATCGCGCCGATCGGGGCGCTGGCCGCCTCGACGACCTGCGGCAGCACCTTGACCAGCAGGTCGATGACGGCCGCGTCACCGTAGGCGGCGAACGCCTCGGCCTTGCGCGCCATCGCCTCGGCCTCGGCCTGGCCCTTCGCGAGGATCGCGGCCGCCTCGGCCTGACCCTCACGCTCGATCGCCTCGGCGATGGCGGAACGACGACGCTGCTCCGCCTCACCCTCCTTGGCACCCTCGATCGCGTTGGCCTCGGCCAGCGCGGCACGACGGGCCCGCTCACCCTCACCGGTCAGGCGGGCCTGCTCGGCCTGCGCCTGCGCGCCGGCGATGGTGGCCTGACGCTGGGCGTCGGCGCCGAGGACGGCGGCGCTGCGGGCGGCCTCCGCCTCCTGCTCGACGCGGTACCGCTGGGCGTCGGCCGGGCGGCGGATCTCGGTGTCCAGCTGACGCTGCTTGAGCTCGGCGTTCTGCTCGGCGACCTTCTGCTGCTCGGCCAGGATCTTCTGGTCGCGCTCGGCCTGGGCCAGCGGGCCGGCCGCGGCGGACTGGGCCTTCGCGGCGTCGATCTCGGCCTGGATGCTGGCCTGCTTCAGCGACAGGTTCCGGTTGGCCTCGGCGATGGCCTCCTCGGCGAGCAGGCGCTCCTGCTCGGCGGCCTGCCGGGCGCGGGCCTCGGCGATCGCCGCGTCCTTGAGCACGCGGGCCGCCTCGGGCCGGCCCAGGTCCTGCAGGTAGGAGCCCTCGGCGACGATGTCCTGCAGCTGGAAGGCGTCGAGCACCAGACCCTGGTTGGTCATCGAGTGCTCGGCCTCCTCGGCGACCGCGCTGGCGAACGCCGCCCGATCCCGGATGATCTCCTCGATGGTCAGGCGCCCGACGATCGACCGCAGCGCGCCGGCCAGCACCTCACGGGTGAAGTCCTCGATCTCGTCCTGCTGGTGCAGGAAGCGCTGCGCGGCGGCCCGGATCGCGCCCTCGGTGCCACCGACCTTGACGATCGCGACGCCGTGCAGCTCGGCACGGATGCCCTGCTTGGAGACGGCGCCCTTGATGCTGACGTCGATGCGGCGGCTGGACAGGTCGAGCGACTGCAGCTTCTGGACGACCGGCAGCACGAACACCGACGCGCCCATGACGACCTTCTGCCCGGACATGTCGGTGGTGCTGGTGCCGTCCAGGGACTGCGTCGTCCGGCCCTTGCGGCCGGTGATGATGAACGCCTCGTTCGGCCCGGCCACCTTGATGCGGGAGAGCACGAACACGACGAGGAGGACGACCAGCAGCACCACGCCGCCGACGGCCAAAACGATGGAGGACATCTATGCCTTTCCTACCGGGAAGGGGTTTCACTGCTTTTCTGGAAGGGGGGTGTCATCCCTGGATCGCGCGGGTCTCCTCGACGACGACGCTGGTCTCGCTGGCCGCCTCGACCACGAAGACCTGCGCGCCGATCGGGATGGCCTGAACGGCACGGGCGTTGAGTTTCACCGGCTGCCCGCCGAGCCGGATGCGCACCTCGCCGTAACCGCTGCCGGCCGGCACCGGGGTGACCACCACGCCGAGCGTGCCGACCAGGTCGTCGCGGGTCGGGGTGGCATCGGTGCGCATGTTGCGGGCGGCGCGGGCGAGGCGCCACGCGAGCCAGCCGGTGGGCACGGCCGCCGCGGCGCCGACAGCTGCCGCCGCCGCCAACATCACCGGGGTACGCGCACCGAACAGTTCCGTGGCCGCGGCGCCGGCGAACCCGAACGCGCCGAGGAAACCGGCCACCACCTCGAGGGAGACCGGCCCGCCGGCGTCCGGATGCCCGATGTGCAGCAATTCGCCGCCGAGCAGCGCCAGTGCCAGGAGCGCGACGCCGAAGCCGCCGATCACCAAGAACACCACCGTTGCCGTCGCCACCGGTCACCCTCCCCGTTCGTCCGGTCATTTACGCAGGTCGTCAGGGTAGAACAGGCGCGCCAGCGATACATGGGCCGTACGGCCACCACGCACGAGGCGCTGATCACTCCCGGCGGACCGCGTATCGTCCCGGTCGAATATTCGCGATGTTCGCTTGACGGGGGCGACGGTGCTGGATTTCGCCGACTATCGTGCGTTTGCGGACGATCTCATGCGGGCCTGGTTCCGGCGGGTCGGGCCGATCACCGCTGCGGAGTACGCGACGGTCCGCGCCGACGCCCGCACGGTGTGGACGACGGTGGCGGGCCGTCCGGTCCCGGCGATCGCGCCGGTGGAACTGCTGGCCGACTTCGATCTCGAGCGGTGCCGGGTGCTGACCGGTGCCGACACGGTGTACGCCGAACTCCTGCCCCCGGATCTCCTCGGCCCGGGGGTGCTCCCGTCTCCGCGGATCAGGGCCCGTCCCGAACCGGGGACCGGACAGCCGGGGTGGGCGGGATTCGACGATCCGCGGCTGGCGGCGGCGCACCGGCCGGCCGGGCTGGACCTGCTGACGATCACGATCGGGGAGCCGGGCGTGCCGTGGGGCGACATGGCGACACTGCGGGAGGCGGTGGCCGGCTCGACGGGTGACCTGCGGTTCCGGACCGGGCCCCAGGTGCGGGCGGCGGGACTGACCGACGAGCTGTGGAAACTCAACCGGTCCCGGTTCGAGGCGGCGCTGAGCCCGTACCATCCGATGGCGATGTCCGGTGACCGCGACGAGTACGAAGCGCTGCTGACCGCCCCGGACACGCTGGTGGCGGTCTGGTCCGACGAGGGCCGGGTCACCGCCTACGGGTCGCTGCTCGGTGGCGTGCCGCCGTGGCACAACCCGCGGCATCCCATCGTGGCGGAGGCCCCGGTGGGCGGGTGCGCCTACTTCAACGAGATCATCAGCGTGCGTCCGGGTGTGGCGTCGGCGGTCCGGATGCTGGCCTCGTTCTTTCGGCTGCCCGCCCTGGTCGGGCGGCGATACACGGTGCGTTTCGAGGTCACCAACTACTCACGACGGTATGTCCCGCGGATCGCCGGGCGTGCGCTCGCCGAGACCGGGGCGGTGGTCTCGTCGCCGCTGCGGACGGCGGGCACGGTCACGTACGCCTACACCTCTTCCGGCGGGCGCCCGACGGGTCGACTCCGGTAGTTGAACCGGCGGACGGCATCCCGGTGCGCCGTCCGGCCCGGCTTGCGGAACCGCACCGGCGCCTGCGGAGACCGGAGTGTCACAGCCAGTCGATGTCGGCGAAGTCGATGTCGACCGGGAACGGGACGGACAGTTTCAGGCGTTCGTGGAAGATGCCCATCAGCAGGTACTGGCAGGTGGCCGGATCCAGTTCGTAGACGTAGACCGTGACCCGCCCGTCCACCTCCTCGATGCGCCACAGGTGCGGGATGCCGGCCCGGGCGTACAACCGCGGTTTGGCACTGCGGTCGCGTTCCGCGGAGGCGGGGGAGACGACCTCGGCGGCGAGGATCACGGCGTCCGCCGGGTACCACGTGGCCTCCGGGTCGACGCCGGCCTCCGCGTGGATGACCATCGCGTCCGGTTCGGGCCGCTGGCGCCGGCCGAGCACCAGGGTCATCTCGCGGCGGACCCGGAAACGGGCCGGGGAGGCGCACCGGCGCAGCCCCTGGACGAGAACATCGAGCGCGAGAGTGTGAAATGCGGACTGGGGGCCACGGAGCACGAGGCTTCCGTCGATAAGCTCGGTGTGTGTCGGAACTCCGGGAATGCTGTCGAGGTCGGCGGTCGTGTAACCGTCGGTCGGCGGCCGCAGCCATTCGGGTGCCGGCCAGGCTTCGAAGCTAGACGTGGGACCAGTAGTCATGAGACTAGTTTAGAGGTGATCGGCCCCACTGGGCCATCCCCGATTCGGATGCATCCCGCAGAGATCCAGGTCGGGCCGGTTCCGCCCCCGGGAATTCACCCGTTGGTGGGCAACGGACCGGCTCGACGGCAGGCCGGCCGGCGCGGCGCGGCTGATCCCGGGCCGACCGCGGCCGGCCCATGGTGACCAGGGCGACCGGTCCGCGCCGCTCGTTGGCGGACGACGGTCACCGCGACTCCCGCAGCAGGTGTTTCAGCACTTTGCCGGAGGCGTCGTGCGGCAGCTCGGCCCGCAGTTCCACGGTCCGCGGCACCTTGTATCCGGCGAGCTGCGCCCGGCAGTGCTGCAGCACCTCGACGATCGCGACACCGTGGCCGGCCCGGGGCACCACGAACGCCTTGCCGATCTCGCCGAGCCGCCGGTCCGGAACGCCGATCACGGCAGCCTCGGCGACTCCGGGCAGACCGGCGAGGACCCGTTCCACTTCGGCGGGATACACGGTGAAGCCGCCGCACACGTACATGTCCTTGATCCGGTCGGTGACGGTCAGGTTGCCGTGCTCGTCCAGCCGTCCCACGTCGCCGGTGTGCAGCCAGCCGTCCGCGTCGATCGCCGCGGCGGTGGCCTCCGGGTCGTCGAGGTAGCCGAGCATCAGGTTGGGCCCGCGCAGCAGCACCTCACCGCCGGGCCGGTCGATGCGCACCTCGAAGCCGGCCGCGGCCCGCCCGCTGGTGGACGCCACCGTCCGCACGTCGTCGCCGGGCCGGCACATCGTCGCCACCACGGCCTCGGTCAGCCCGTACGCCGTCAGCACCGTCCGGCACCCCAGGTCGTCCCGGATCCGCGTGACCAGCGACGGCGCGAGCATCGCCGCCTCGGTCACCGCCAGCCGCAGCGAGGACAGGTCGTGCCCGGTGCGGTCCGGATGGTCGAGCAGTCCGAGGTGGAGGGTGGGCGGGCCGGTCAGCACACTGATCCGTTCGGTCTCGACGAGGTCGAGGGTCCGGCCCGGATCGAACACCGCCTGCGGCACGATCGTCGCCCCGCTGACCAGGCACGCCAGCAGCCCGGCCTTGAGCCCGAAGCCGCTGAAGAACGGGTTGACCATCAGGTGGCGGTCGCCCGGCCCGAGCCCGGCGATCTCCGCCCAGGCGGTGGCCACGCCGAGCGACTGCCGGTGGGTGCTCATGGCGCCCCGGCTGCGCCCGGTGGTGCCCGAGGTGAAAAGGATGTCGCTGACGTCGTCCGGCATGACCGCGACCGCGGCGGCCCGGATGCCGGGTTCCGCAGCGGCCCGGATGCCGGCGTCCTCGGCGGTGCGGATGCCGGGCTCCCCGGCGGTGTGGGCGCCGGGCTCTCCTGCGGCCCGGTCGAGCAGCTCGTCCCACGCGGCCAGGGAGATCACGATCTCCGGGAGCGGGCTGCCGGTGGCGCGCAGCTCGGCGAGCCGGTCGCGGCCGAGGAACGGACCGGTGACGATCAGGACTCCGGCCCCGCTGCGGCCGATCACGTCGGCGGCCTCCGGCGCGCTGAGCCGGGTGTCGACCGGCACCAGAGTCGCACCGGCACAGCTCGCGCCGAGCGCGGCGAGGACCCACCGTGCGGTGTTCGGCGCCCAGATCGCGACCCGGTCGCCGGGTGCGGCGCCCGCCGCGGTCAGCGCCCGCGCCACCGTGCGGACCTGCTCGGCGAGCTCGGCGAACGTCCACCGGGCCTGTCCGGGATCGATCAGGGCGGGCGCGTCGCCGAACCGTCCGGCGGCCCACGCCACGGCTGCCGGAATGGTCTTGTCCATAAACATCTCCCGATGTTTACCGAGCAGATGCTCGGCCGGTAGGGCGAGCCTACGCACGACCGCGAGGGGACGCCAGTGAACGATCAGGCGTTCCGCGGAGAGGTCCGCGACCGGCTCGAGGCCGAGCCGGCTTGACCTTGACCTGCGGGTCAAGGTCTACCGTCGGCGCGTGTTGATCGGAGAGCTGGCCCGCGAGGCGGGAGTGACCATCAGGGCGTTGCGCTACTACGAGAAGGCCGGGCTGCTCGCCCCGGCCCGGTCCGCGAACGGGTACCGCCACTACGACGAGGTGGCACTGCGCCAGGTGGCCCAGATCCGTGAACTGACCGCGCTCGGCCTCTCCGTGGAGGAGACCCGCCCGTTCGTGGAGTGCTTGGCCGGCGGCCACGACTCGGCGGACGAGTGCCCGGCGTCGCTGGCCGCCTATCGTGCCGCGATCGACGCGCTCTCCACCCGGATAGCCCGCCTGACCCGCTGGCGTGACGAGCTGGCCGGCCACCTGGACTCGGCCGCCACCCGCTCGTTCCCCGGCCCGTACCCGCACATCGATCTGCCGCCCGTCCCCGCGCCGGAAGCGGCCTGCCAGTTCACCCCGCACGTCCCTGAGCCCGTTCCCGCCTCGCGCGACTCGTCCGGTCCGTCCACCTCACCCGGAACTCCCGACGAGGCTGAGACCCCCGACGAGCTGGTGCGACGGCTCACCGGCCGTCCGGTGCCCGCCCTGACGTTCCCCGACACCGGTGGCGGCACGGTCGACCTGACCGGACTCGGCGAGGGGCGGTCGGTCGTCTACCTCTATCCGCTCAGCGGCCGCCCCGGCGTCGACCTCCCGGACGGCTGGGACACCATTCCCGGCGCCCGTGGCTGCACCGCGCAGGCCTGCGCCTTCCGCGACCACCACCAGGACCTGCGTGCCGCCGGGGCCACGCACGTCTACGGGCTGTCCACGCAGAACACCGAGTACCAACGGGAACTCGTCGACCGCCTGCACCTGCCGTTCGCGATGCTCTCCGACGAGGCCTTCGGTCTCCGCGACGCACTGGACCTGCCCACCTTCGAGGCCGGCGGCCGGCCGCTCCTCCGCAGGCTGACCCTGATCCTCCGCGGGTCCCGCATCGAACACGTCTTCTACCCGGTCGACCCGCCCGCCGACCACGCCACCCAGGTCCTCACCTGGCTGCGCGGCCGCCCCTGAACCGTTCGCCGGCCTGCGGGGACTCCGGCCGGGCGTCGTCCCGGCCGCAGCCCCGTCGATCAACGGCCGAGATGCTGAGGCGGGGACGTGAGAGTGCCGGCCCGAGCCGCGGCGATGGCGCTGTGGGCGGCCTGGTCGGCGTGGGCGGGCAGGAGGGGCGCGCCGGTCAGGAGACGGTAGTAGAGCGGCGCGGACACCGCCCGGATCACCTGCGCCGGGTCGGTCGCCGGTGGCAGGTCGCCGCCGTCGACGGCGGTCCGCACCGCCGGCGCCCACTCGGCGACCCGGGTGTCGTAGAAGACGCGCAGCGCCGCAGCCGTGTCCGCATCGGTGAGGGCCGCCGCGAGGATCGCCCGGAACAGCGGCCCCTGGCGCGGGTCGGTGAGTGTGCGCTGGACCAGGTGGGCGTTGGCCAGCAGGTCGCCCTCGAGGGTGCCGGTGTCGGCGCGGGGCAGCGACTGCGCGGCCATGTCCGCGAGCAGGTCGGCGATCAGGGCTTCGACGGTGCCCCAGCGCCGGTAGACCGTGGTCTTGCCGACGACCGCGCGCCGGGCCACGTCGGCCAGGTCGAGGCGGGCGAAGCCGTTCTCGATGAGCGCGTCCTCGGCGGCGCGGAGGACGGCGGCGCGGACCCGGGCGGTGCGTCCCCCCGGGCGGGCGCCGGGCGGTGTGGGCTCACTCATAACGGGACTCCAGTTCCATTAACTCCAAAGGATTGCTACCGTCGGCTCATCTTAACGGGACCCGGGTCCCTTTAAAGCGATGGAGGGTGACGATGGAACATCGGCAGCTCGGCGGGTCGGGACTTCGGGTGCCCGCGCTCAGCTTCGGCGCGGGGACGTTCGGCGGGCGGGGGCCGCTCTTCGGGGCCTGGGGCACCACCGACGTCAGCGAGGCCCGCCGCATGGTGGACATCTGCCTGGACGCGGGCGTGACGATGTTCGACACCGCCGACGTCTACTCGGACGGGGCCTCCGAGGAGGTGCTCGGCGCGGCGCTCAAGGGCCGGCGGGACGCCGTGCTGATCTCGACCAAGACCGGACTGCCGACCGGCGACGGCCCCCGGGACGCCGGCACCTCGCGGCCCCGGCTGATCCGGGCCTGCGAGGACGCCCTGCGGCGGCTGGGCACCGACGTCATCGACCTGTTCCAGCTGCACGCGTTCGACGCGTCGACCCCGGTCGACGAGGTGCTGAGCGCCCTCGACGACCTGACGCGGGCCGGCAAGATCAGGTATGCCGGTGTCTCCAACTTCAGCGGCTGGCAGTTGATGAAGTCGCTGGCCGCCGCCGACCGGCACGGCCGTCCCCGCTACGTCGCCCACCAGGTGTACTACTCGCTGGCCGGCCGGGACTACGAGTGGGAACTGATGCCGCTGGCCCGCGACCAGCAGGTCGGCGCGCTGGTCTGGAGCCCGCTCGCCTGGGGCCGGCTGACCGGGCGGATCCGCCGGGGACGACCGCTGCCGGCCGGCAGCCGCCTGCACGCCACGGCGGACTTCGGGCCGCCGGTCGACGACGAACTGCTCTACCGGGTGGTGGACGCGCTGGACACGACGGCTGCGGAGACCGGCCGGACCGTTCCGCAGATCGCGCTCAACTGGCTGCTCACCCGGCCCACCGTGGCGTCGGTGCTCATCGGGGCGCGGACCGAGGAGCAGCTGCGGCAGAACCTCGGTGCGGTCGGCTGGGAACTGACCCCGGAACAACTCCGCCGGTTGGACGAGGCGAGTGCCGTCACCGCCCCGTACCCCTATTTCCCCTATCAGCGGCAGGAGGGGTTCGCCCGGCTCAACCCGCCGATGGTGACGACGAGAGCCCACTGAGGAACAGGTCCAGGCACCGCTCCGCGCCGGCGGTGATGGTGGGGGCCGGGTGCACCCGGCCCCGTCGGCGCGCCGGGAACTGCACGACCATCCGCCTGGCCGGCCGGTCCGGTGCAGGCTGCCCCGGACCGTGGACTTCACCACCGCACCGCCCCGCGACCCGAACGGCGAACTGTACAAACGCTTGCTCCGGGACGCGTACCGGACAGGACGCGACCGGGCCATCCGAGGATGACAGGCCGGGCACAGCGCACGCCAAAACTCCGGTCCTAGCGTCACGGCGCGGCTCCACCGAGCTGCCGGGCTGCCGTGATGCCACGACGTCCCGTCTCTTCGTGCCTGGGAGGGCGTCGTGGCTCAGCCTGCCGTGGCTGCACCATCATCTTCGCGGGACCGGTGGTTCGACCTGCTCAGGGCACTGGCGATCATCCGCGTCTCGGTGTACCACTACTTCCCGTACGCGATCATCGAATTGGCCTTCCCCTCGATGGGCGTGATGTTCGCGCTGGCCGGGTCGCTGATGGCCAACTCGCTGAACAGGTCGCCCGCCCCGAAGGTGATCTGGGGCCGGGTCCGGCGGCTGCTCCCGGCCTACTGGGCGCTCGGCGCGGTCCTGGTGCCGGCGATGTTCCTGGTCGGCTGGGAGGAGAAACCGGCCCTGTGGCACCTGATCGCCTGGGTGGTGCCGTTCGTCGACCCGCCGTCGAGCACGTTCGGGTTCGAGGCCGCCGAGGTGCTCTGGTACCTGGTCACCTACCTGTGGTTCGTGGCACTGTCCCCGATCCTGCTCTGGGTGTACAACCGGATCAAGCTGGGCGCGGTGCTGCTGCCGGTCGTCGCGCTCGCGATCATGCAGTGGCACCCGGTGTGGCCGGAGGCGAACCTCGAGGAGATCGGCACCAACCTCGGCATCTACGGGGCGTGCTGGATCCTCGGCTTCGCGCACCGCGACGGCACCCTGCGCAAGGTGCCGGGCTGGCTGACCGGGGTGGTCGCCGCGGTGTGCCTAGCGGGTGGCATGGGCTGGCACTGGGCACACCCGGACGCCGGTGGCCTGACCGACATCCCGCTGGCGTACGCCGTCTACAGCCTCGGTTTCGTCCTGGTGCTGCTGCGCTGGAAGCCGAACATGCAGTGGCTGCGCAAGCGGGCCGGTCTGGACAAGTGGGTGTCGCTGCTGAACGCCCGCGCGGTCACCTTCTACCTGTGGAACAACGTCGCCATCGCGCTCTGCTACCCGATCGGTGACGCCCTCGAGGTGTGGCGTCTCGGCAAGTTCTACGAGGTCGGTTACCTGAGCATCGCGATCGTGCTGCTCGGCAACGCGGTGCTGCTGTTCGGCTGGGTGGAGGACCTGGCGGCCCGGCGGCGCCTGCGGTTCCTGCCCTGGCCCCAGCCGAAGTCCGCCGTCCCAACCGTGACCTCGGAGCCGGCCGCGCAGGGCAAGGCGACGGTCGATCACAACCCGCCGACCATGCCCCGGATGGTGATGGCGGCCGGCGCCGCCCACGCCGAGACCCGGGTCTTCCAGGGTCCGCGCCGTCCGGCCGGTCCGCCGCCACCGGTGGTCGCCGGTCGCCCCCGCCCGGTCCAGCAGGGTCAGGGCGCGGTCCAGCAGGGTCAACGTCCGGTTCAGCAGGGTCAACGTCCGGTCCAGCCGGGGCAGCGTCCGGTCCAGCCGATGTCCCCGCGGAATGTGACGCCGCAGTTCTACGGTCCGCAGCAGCGTCCGCCGCGGCACGCCGCACCGCAGCAGCATCCTCAGGCCCAGCCGCCCACGCGTACCCGCTGAGTCATCTGCCCCCGGAAGAGGGGCCGCCGCTTCTCGACGAACGCGCGGCCCCTCTTTCGCGTCCTCGCTGGTGAAGACCCGGGTGCCGATTCGGGTCTCCTCCGTGGACGCCGCCGGGTCGCCCGTGGTCAGGCCGGCTGATCGGAAGCCTCCTCCTGGGGGTGCTGCTGGAACTGGGTGCGGTAGAGCTCCTCGTAACGGCCGCCGGCCGCCAGCAACTCGGTGTGGGTGCCGCGTTCGACGATGTGGCCGGCCTCGACGACCAGGATCAGGTCGGCGGCGCGGACCGTCGACAGACGATGGGCGATCACGACGGCGGTGCGGCCGGCCAGCGCCTCGCCCAGTGCTGCCTGCACCGCCAGCTCGGAGGTGGAGTCGAGGTGGGCGGTCGCCTCGTCGAGGACGACGACGCGGGGCTTGGCCAGCAGCAGGCGGGCGATGGTCAGGCGCTGGCGTTCGCCGCCGGAGAGGCGGTACCCGCGTTCGCCGACGACCGTGTCCAGGCCGTCGGGCAGGGCCGCGACCAGGTCGGCGACGAATGCCCGGCGCAGGGCGTCCCACAGGTCCTCCTCGGTGGCCGACGGGTCGGCGAGCAGGAGGTTGGCGCGGACCGACTCGTGGAAGAGGTGGCCGTCCTGGGTGACCACGCCGAGGGTGCGGCGCAGTGCCGTGAACGTCAGGTCACGGACGTCGACGCCGGCCAGGCGTACCGCACCCTGGTCGGGGTCGTAGAGGCGGGGCAGCAGGGAGGCGATCGTCGACTTGCCGGCGCCGGACGAGCCGACCAGGGCGATCATCTGGCCGGGTTCGGCACGGAACGACACCTCGTGCAGGACGTCGACGCCGCCGCGGGTGTCCAGGGACGCGACCTCCTCCAGGGAGGCCAGGGACACCCGGTCGGCGGCCGGGTACGCGAACCGGACCGCGTCGAACTCCACCGAGACCGGACCGTCGGGCAGGTCGCCGGCGTCCGGGCGTTCCTCGATGAGGGGTTCGAGGTCGAGCACTTCGAAGACCCGTTCGAAGCTGACCAGGGCGCTCATCGCCTCGACGCGGGCGCTGGCCAGGGAGGTCAGCGGGGCGTAGAGCCGGGTGAGCAGGATGGCCAGGGCGACGACCGCGCCGGGCTCCAGCCGACCGCGTAGCGCGTAGAACCCGCCCAGCCCGTACACCAGGGCGATGGCCAGCGCGGACACGGTCGTCAGGGCGGTGAAGAACACCATCTGGGACATCGCCGTGCGTACCCCGATGTCCTTGACCCGGCGGGCGCGCGCGGCGAATTCGGCCGATTCCGCCCCGGGCCTGCCGTAGAGCTTGACCAGGGTGGCCCCCGGTGCCGAGAACCGTTCGGTCATCTGGGTGTTCATGGCCGCGTTGTGGGTGGCGGCCTCCCGTTCGAGTTGGGCGAGGCGGCCGCCCATCCGGCGGGCGGGCAGCACGAAGACCGGCAGGAGCAGCAGCGCCAGCAGGGTGATCTGCCAGGAGAGGCCGATCATCACGATCAGGGTGAGGAGCAGGGTGACCAGGTTGCCGACGACACCGGAGAGGGTGTCGCTGAACGCCCGCTGCGCGCCGATCACGTCGTTGTTGAGCCGGCTGACCAGGGCGCCGGTGCGGGTACGCGTGAAGAACGCGATCGGCATGCGCTGCACGTGGTCGAAGACCGCGGTCCGCAGGTCGAGGATGAGGCCTTCGCCGATGCCCGCGGAGAGCCGCCGCTGGATCAGGCCGAGGCCGGACTCGACGAGGGCGATCACCGCGATCACCACGGCGAGACCGGTCACCAGCCGGGTGGTGCCGCCGCCGACGATCGCGTCGACGATCCGTCCGGCGAGCACCGGGGTGGCCACGGCCAGCCCGGCGGTGACCACGCTGAGCAGCAGGAACCCGGTCAGCGCGGCCCGGTGCGGCTGGGCGAACCGGGCGATGCGGCGCAGCGTGGCGAGGGAGAACGGACGCTTGTCGTCCTGTTGGTTCATCACGTGGTAGAGCGAGTTCCAGGCGGTCATCTCCATGCTCATGCCGCCGAAGGTGCCACCTCACCCTCGGTTCAGGTCAAGCGAATTGTCACCCGCCGGTGGAGACTCCGACCGGTCATCGGAACGCGTTCTGGTCTCGGGCTGTGCCGACGCACCATGTCACCTCTGAGCCGCACCCGCCCGGCGGCCGGATCCCGCGGACCCGGACCACCGATTCCTGGATCCCTTGTGGAGTCGCCGCTACGGTGGGTCGATGGTGGCGGACGGGGTGGACGTGTGGGATCTGACATGACCGTGCTCTATCTCGACACCGACGTGGGCATCGACGACGCGCTCGCCCTCGCCTTCCTGCTCGCCGCGGACACGGCCCCGGCCGGCATCGGCACGGTGTTCGGCAACGTCGGCGTCGACCAGGCCACCACCAACTGTCTCGACCTGCTGGCGCTGGCCGGGCGGGACGACATCCCGGTGGCCGCCGGTGTCGGGGCGCCGGCCGGGCAGGGCAACGACGGCCGGGTACACGGGTCGAACGGTCTCGGTGGTGTCGAGCTGCCGCGTTCCGGGCGCCGGCCGGTCGACGGCAGCGCCGCCGAGCTGCTGATCGGTCTCGCCCACCGGTATCCCGGGGAGCTCTCCGTGGTCGCGCTCGGCCCGCTCAGCAACCTGGCCGTCGCCCTGCGCCTCGAGCCGCGCCTGCCCGAGCTGGTCCGTGACGTGACCATCATGGGCGGGGCGGCCCTGGTCCCGGGGAACCGGAGCCCGGTCGCGGAGGCCAACATCCTCGACGACCCGGCGGCGGCCGCCGCGGTGATCGCCGCGCCGTGGCCGATCACGCTGGTGCCGCTGGACGTGACCCTCGACCACACCCTCACCGAGCCGGACCGGCAGGCGCTGCTGGCCGCCGGGTCGCCGCTGCCGCGGGCGCTGGGGGCGATCCTCGAGCATTACATGGACTACTACGTCGGCGTCTACGGGCGTCGCGCCTGCGCCCTGCACGATCCGGTGGCGGCGGCGGTGGCCATCGGCGCCGCGGTGCCCGCCCTGGCGCCGGCGGTGCGGGTGGTGGTCGACGACACGGACGGTCCCGGTCGCGGCCAGACGATCTGTGACCTGCGCGGGCTGCGGGCCGGCCGGCCGGATCAGCCGGGCGCCCACGTCCGGGTGGTGCTGTCGCTGACCGCACCGTTCGGCCCTCAGCTGGTCACCCGGCTGGTCGGCGGGGCGACGGGGTGATGTTCTCGTCGGCGCGGGTTCCGGAACGCCGTTCCGCAGCAGCGGGACTCCTTCGGCTGATGTAGCTTCTTTCCTAGACGAGAGTCGTCTAGGAAAGGGGTGCGCGGTGCAGGTCCTCGGCGAGGCACAGCAGGCCGCCTGGCGGGCCCGGACACTGCCACCGGTCGAGCGGCTGGCCGGCGGCCTGGTCTCGGTGCCCGTCCCGATCCCGGACAACCCGCTGCGCTACACCCTCACCTACCTCGTCCCCGGCGACCACGGCCTGGTCGTCGTCGACCCCGGCTGGAACAGCGACCCCGGCTGGTCCGCCCTGATCAGCGGCCTCGCCCTGGCCGGCGCCGCACCCGCCGACGTCACCGGCATCGTGATCACCCACGTGCACCCGGACCACCACGGCCTGACCGCCCGGCTGCGACGGGCCTCCGGCGCCTGGGTGGCGATGCACCCCGCCGAACGCGAGTCGTTGCGCCGCGACGACCCGCGGCCGCACGAGACGATGGCCCGCTGGCTGCGCGGCTTCCACGTCCCGGACGCGGAGATCGCCGACCTGATGGCGGCCTTCGGCGACGACGTCAGCCGGCACATGGCCCCACTCGCCGACGCCGACGTGCTCCTCGAGGACGGCGACCCGGTGCCGATGGCCGGCCGCCGGCTGCGGGCGATCTGGACACCCGGCCATACCCCCGGACACCTGTGCCTGCTCGAACCGGACGCCGGTCTGCTGCTCACCGGCGACCACCTGCTGCCCCGGATCACCCCCAACATCGGCCTGCAGTTCGACGGCGACGGCCGGACCCTCGAGCGGTACCTCGACTCGCTGGCCCGCCTCGCCGCCTACGACGAGCACGCCGCCCTGCCCGCCCACGAATACCGGTTCCGCGGCATCGCCGAGCGGGCCGCCGAGATCACCGAACACCACCGGGAACGCTGCGCGGAGATCGTCGCGACGGTCGACCGGCTCGGCGCCCCGACGGTGTGGGAGCTGGCGTCCGCCCTGAGCTGGTCCCGCCCCTGGTCGCAGATCGGCGCGATGAAGGTGGGTGCGGTCGCTGAGACCGCCGCCCACGTCGACCTGCTCGTCGCGGACGGCCGGCTGATCCGCAAGAAGGAAGCGTTACTGACGAACTGAGACGAGCACGAAGTCGACCAGGCGTTCGGCGTACTCGTCGGCACCGGCCGCCACCCGCGCCCGCAACCGGGCCGGCGTGGCCAGCACATGACTCAGCGCGCCCCCGCTGATGCAGTCGAGCAGCATCGTCGCGCTGGTCCCGGCCGGAAGCTGACCGCGCTCCACACCCCGGCGCACGATCGCCCGGCCGGCCGCCGCCTGCGAGTCGAGGAACCGGTCCAGATGTTCCTGACCGGACGGGATGCCGTCCGCCTCGACCAGCAGCCGCAGCACCGCGCCGCCCGCCTCGTCCAGGAACGCCCGCAACACCTGCCGGGCCAGCAGCACCAGATCGTCGCGGACCGAGCCGGTGTCGATGTCGTTCACCCCGGCCAGCCGGGACGCCAGCGCCGCGGCGAGCAGCGCCTCCTTGTTGGCCCAGCGCAGATAGATGGAGGCCTTGCCGACCCCGGCGTGCCGGGCCACCGCGTCCACCGAGAACCGGGCCCAGCCGTACGCGCCGAACACCTCGGCCGCCGCGCGGGTGATCCGGTCGTCCACCCCGGGATCCCGGGGTCGTCCGAGGACGGGGCCGCCGCTCGCCTCCATGACGCCTCCCCGCTGCCGCACCCTCACGATCGGCGACCAGTCTAGAAAGACCGGGGCCGCACGGGGAGATCGCGGTCAGCCGAGCAGCTTGCGGTGATCCCCACCGACCGTCCGGGCCGGCTCGACCAGGCAGGTCGCCCGGTTGCCGCCCGCCGGTCCGCGCGTACGGTCGACGGCCCGAGCGCCGCCACCCCCGTTGCTGGTGTCACCACGATGAGGCCGTGGCATGTCACTGTTCTGGTGGTCCTGATCGTGGGGATCGCCTTCGTTGGATGGCTCATCGCCGCGTTCCGGAAGGGTCGCGACGACCGATGATGCGCCCCTTAAGTCCGATATAGGCAAGTATGGGTTACTCGATGGATTGACCCTCCGTTCCGGGTCGTGAAGCCGGTCGTTTGGCTTGCGACGTTCTCAACGGAGGTTTTGCTTTGTCCATCGGATGGCGGTCGACCCGGCTACCGCCGCACAGCACCACGGCAGCGGTCGCGTTCGCACGGCAGGCGGTACGCGCCGGCTATCCCGAGGAGTACGAACTCTTCGACGAGGTGGTCGAGGAGTACGCCCACTGGTCGGGCCAGACGCCGCTGCGCCGTCTTCGTACCCCGATAGGTGTCGGCGTCGACGTGGCCGCGGTGACCCCGGTCATCCTGTCGGCACTCAACTTCCTCGGTGCGGCCGTCACCACCCACGTGGTGGACGAGGCGCTGGCACCCCTGAGTGAGGGCGCCCGCCGCCGACTGGTGACGGTCTTCCGGCGCGGCGACACCGGCGAGTCCCGGCCCCGGCCCCGGCCGGCGGCGGCGATCAAACAGCGCACCGCCCCGGAGTCCGACGACTGGCACGAGATCACCATCCACCTGGTGCCGCTGCTCAAGCAGCACGGCCTCAACGCCGGCGGCGCGGGGGAGGCGGCCCAGCACATCGTCACGGTGCTCCGCAGGTACGACTGACCGTCCCTATAGTTGCCTCGTGCAGCGGGGACTGACCTATCACGACGCTCTGAAACTGCTCGGCGGCTCCGGGCCGTTCATGCGGATCACCGACAACGTGCTGGGCGGCGCGCTCGCCGTGGCCACGGCCGGCGGCAGCGAGGTGGCGCTGAGCCTCTTCGATGCCAAGGGCGAGGCGGTCCGGCTCGGCCACCTGGTCACCGACAAGATCACCGAGCTGGTACGCGGTCACGGCCGCCACAGCCGCAGCCGGCGCCTGCAAGCCGCCCACGGCGTCCTGGTGGTCGGCGCCTTCTTCGAGGCTCTCGACGTCTGCCTGGGTGCGGCCGGCCTGGACGAGGCCGGTCTCACCCGTGCCGAGCAGGCGGGACTGGTCGCTGCCGCGGCGCTGCCCGCCGACTGGCCGTCCCGGCTGCTCGCCGCCCGGATCCCGGCGCCCGGCCCGGATCAGCCCTACGACCGGCTCCTCGCCGAACTGCGCGACTGGTTCCGGGCCACGACCGGCGCCACCATGGACCACCTGGCGAAACTGGCCGCCTGGGACGGCCGGGCCGACCTCGCCGAGCCGTTCCGGCGGGTCCTGCCCGACCTGGCCCTCACCCGCTACGAGGACGGCGTCCGTCGGCTCGCCGCGGAGGCCCCCGAGTTCGGCATCTGGATGCGCCTGCTCGCCGACCGGGCGGCCACCCGGGGCCTGGCGGATCTGGAACACGTTCTGCTGCGGGTCACCTCGCACCGGGACCCGGCCCGCCACCGCGCCGCGCTCGCCCTGACGTACCGCGCGGAGCTCGGCCAGCCCGTCCTCGGTGGCGACTCCGGCGAACTGGTCCTGCCGGCCATCGCCGCCGGTTACCTCGACCCGGCGTTCCGGGTGAAAACGGCCGGACCGGGCGCCCACCCGGCCGTGGAGAGCTGGTGGGACACCGAACCCCGTGACGACCTGGCAACCTTCCTCGCCACGTACCTGACGACCCCGCAGGCCGCCGACGCGCCCCTGCTGCTGCTCGGCCAGGCCGGCTCGGGCAAGTCGGCGCTGACCCGGGTGCTCGCCGCCCGGCTGCCGGCCGCCGACTTCCTGGTGGTCCGGGTGGTGCTGCGCAAAGTCCGTGCCGAGGCGGAGATCCAGGACCAGATCGAGCAGGCGTTGCGGACCACGATCGGCGAGACCGTCGCCTGGCCGGAACTGGCCCGCGACGCCGACGCCGCGATGCCGGTGGTGCTCCTGGACGGCTTCGACGAACTGCTCCAGGCCACCGGCATCCACCAGTCCGACTACCTGCAGCGGGTGGCCGCCTTCCAGCAGCGGGAAGCCACCCTGGGCCGGCCGGTCGCGGTGATGGTCACCAGCCGGACCGTGGTCGCCGACCGGGCCCGCGTCCCGCACGGCAGCCTGGTGGTCCGCCTCGAACCGTTCGGCGAGGCCCACCTGGAACGCTGGCTGGAGATCTGGAACCACACCAACGCCGCCCGCTGGACCGACGGCCGCCGCCCACTCACCATGGACGTGCTGCGGCGCTTCCCGGACCTGGCCGTCCAGCCGCTGCTGCTGCTCATGCTCGCCCTCTACGACGCGGGCGACAACGCGCTGCACGACGCCGGCGACGAACTCGGCACCGGACAGCTCTACGAACGTCTGCTCCGCGAGTTCGCGACCCGCGAGGTCCGCCGGGTGCACGGCGCCCAGCCGGACACCGTGATGCCCGCCCTGGTCGAGGACGAACTGCTGCGCCTGTCGGTGGTCGCCTTCGCGATGTTCCACCGGCTGCGCCTCTGGGTCACTACCGAGGAACTCGACGCCGACCTGGCCGGCCTCGGACTCCAGCCGGCTCGCCGGTCCACGCAGGACTTCCGCACCCCGCTGACCGCGGGCCAGGAGATGGTCGGCCGGTTCTTCTTCATCCAGCGGGCCCAGGCGTCACAGGACGATCAGACCCGGCAGACGTACGAGTTCCTGCACGCGACCTTCGGCGAATACCTGGTCGCCCGCCTCGTGGTGCAGGCCCTGGCCGACGTGACCGCCCGGTCCCGGGCCCGCACCCTGCGACTCGGGCAGGCCGAGGACGACGAACTGCTGCAGTCCCTGCTCGGCTACACGCCCCTGTGTGCGCGGGCCACCGTCCTGCCGTTCGCCGCCGAACTACTCGACCGGGCCGGCGCCGCCGAGATCCGCGAGTGGATCGTGGAACGCCTGCGGACGGCGGTGACCCGCCCGCAGCACACGCCCCGCTCGTACCGTCCGGTGGACAAACGCGCCGACCACTGGATGCACACGTACTCGTTCAACCTGACGCTGCTGGCCCTCGCCTGCGGCGGACCCCTGCGCGCGTCCGAGTTGTTCCAGCGGGCCGAGGATCCGGCCGGCCGGCTGCGCGACACCGCCCTGCAGTGGCGGGCGGCCGTGCCGGGCGGCATGTTCCTGGACGCCATGGACACGATCACCGTCGACCGCACCTGGACCGCCGACCGCCGTCGCGACCTGGTCCTGACCCGCCGCCCGCAGCCGTCCACTCCGTCCGGCCCGTCCGCCCCGTCTGCTCCGTCCGCCGCTTCGGGGTCCGCCTCGTCTGTCGTCTCCCCGTCTGTCGCTTCGGGGTCCGCCCTCTCGTCCGGTGATCTGGACGGCGGGGTGGATCTGCTCTGGTCCCACAAACTCACCGAAGCCGTGGACCGCAGCGACTGGACCGGCCTCCAGCCCGCCCTCACCTCGATGCGGCTGTCCGGTGCCCTGAGTGACGACATCCTGCGGCACGCGCTGGAACCCGTCCTGCAACAGGCGCCCGAACTGGTCTTCAACCTGGTGGCGCACGGCGGGAACGACGCCGAGTCCCCGGCCCGCAGCCTGATCGGCCTCGCGATGGCGTCACACCTCGCCGCCGACCACAAGGATCTGCTGACGGCGTACGAGCGTGCGGTCACCGCTGTGACGTCGTCCGGCCTGGACGCCTCGGCGAGGGCCCTCGGCGTTGCTGTGGTGCTGCGGGCCCTCGCCGGAGACGAAGCCGTGCTCACTCCGGACCAGGTATCCGATCTGCGACGACGCCTGTCTTCCGGGTGACCGGCGTCTTCCGGGTGACCGGCGCCGTCCGATCGCGGTGGCGCCGGAAGAGCCGGTACGCGCCGGCCGCCAAGCGGCCCATCGACTCGTCGATCGCCCGCACCGATTCGCTGTGCAGGTGTGCCATCTGCCAGAAGTAGCCCGGCTGCTGCATCCGTGTGCCTTCCCGTTCGGGGTGAGTTCACGGATACGTCGAGGCGGCCATCCAGAAATCGACACTTCCGCTCTCTTCGTCTGTCACGGCCCGGCGGGAGGGTCAGAGACCTTCGCGGCCGGTGGACCAGTAGGGCTTGGTCGCGATGACGCGACGGGAAAGTCCGCGATTGATCAGCGCGCGGCGTTGGCGCTGGATGGATTGGGCGTGGCCGAGCAGCAGCGCGCCGTCCACATCGGCCAACACGGCCGACACGTCCTCCCGAGCTGCCGACGTCTCGTCCAATGCGGCCGACGTGTCCTCCCGAGTTGCCGACGTCTCGTCCAATGCGGCCGACGCGTTCTCCCGAGCTGCCGACGTGTCGTCCAGCGCTGCCGACTCCAGCCAGGACTGCACGGTGTCGCCGGGAGCGCCGTTCGCCGGCAGGAACCGGAAGGCGGGCCAGCGGGCAGCGAGCGGTTCGACGGCGGCCGCCGGCACCTCGACCACGACGACATGCCCGGACTCCGCCCGAGCCCGTGCCTCCATGCCGCCGACGCGGAGCGCGCCGACGTCGTGTGCGCCGCTGTGGAGTGTGCCGTTGTCGAGCGTGCCGGTGGGGAGTGTGGCGGTGTCGAGGGCGGCGGGGCTTCGCGGCGCGACTCCTGTGCCGGTGGTGGCCGGGACCAGGGCGGCGAACGTACCCAGGGCGGAGTCGTCACCCAGGTGGAGGCGACGGGTGCCGGGTGCGCGCAGCGGGATGTGCACGGCCGCGAGTGCCGACACCTCGTCACCGGGGCGGAGGGCCTTGACGAAGGCGGCGCCCGGGCCGCCGGAGGAGACGGCGGCCAGGATCTCGATGTGCGGGCCGTCCGCGGTGTGGACCGTGTAGCGGCGGCTCAGCGTGGGGGAGACCCGGAACTGGACCTCGTGGCCGGGGCGCCAGCCGCCCGCCGGGGGAGGCGCGTCCAGGGTGAGCTCGACGAAGCCGGGCGCCGGGGTCGTGGTGCGCAGGACGCGGGCGGTGCGCCCCATGGCGGCGGCGAAGAGGTTGCCGATGACGGCGGGAGCCTTGGGCATGGCGGCGACACTACACCGTGCAGTGTAGTTGAGATAGGGTGATCGCCGGAGGTGCTGATGAAGACGCTGCGTGCGGGCTCACCGGCGAAGCGGGCGGCGATCCTGGTCGCCGCCCGGGAGTTGTTCCTGCGGGACGGGGTGGACCGGGTCAGCATGGACGCGGTCGCCGCGCGGGCCGCGGTGTCGAAACGGACCGTCTACGACTATTTCGGCGACAAGCGGACGTTGTTCCTGGCGATCCTGGCCGACGCCGCCGACTCGCTGAACGGCATCGCACGCCGGGCCATCGACGAGCACCTCCCCGACGATCCCGCGATCACCACGGTCGCCGGGCTGGGGGAGGCGCTGACCGCCCTCGCCGTCGACCTGAGCATGACGGTGGTCCGGTCCACCGACTACGCGGCGGTCTTCGCGCTGGTCGCCCAGCAGCGCGGTCAGGAGGGTTCGCCGGGCGACGACGTCGACACGCTGGCGGTGCACGACGCGGTCGCGGACCGGTTCGCCCGCTTCGCCGGCCACGGACTGCTGGAGCTCGACGACCCGCGGGAGGCGGCCCACCACTTCGGTGCGCTCACCCTGTTGCTTGCCTCGGACGAGCAGCCCTTCCCGTCGAGGGCCGACCCCGAACGGATCCGCCGAACGGTGACAGGCGGGGTACGCGCCTTCATGCGCGCCTACGCACCCCGCTGACGGCACCCGCGGGCCCCGCCGGATGGCCGGTGTGTGCGCGGCGATGGCCGGTGTGTGCGCGGCGATGGCCGGCGTGGGCGTGGCGCGAGGTGTGGCTGCTCGCGCCCCGTCGAGCGGTTGTCCGTGGTGGTCAGCGGCGGGACTTCGGCAGTGTCGCCTTGACCGCGGTCGGCATGGTCTTCAGCGTGTTCAGCACCGACCGGGTGCCGGTCGCGCCGTCCACCAGGTACTGGTCGATGATCGTGTCGGCGCAGAGGCCGGTGATCGAGACGACCTCCTTCGCGGTGCCGCTCCAGCCGGCCGCCGTTCCGGCGTGCACCCCGTTGATCCGGGCGGTCTGCACCCGGACGCAACCGGCGAACCGGAACACGTCGGCGATGTACTGTCCGGAACCGGTCAGGCCGGCCGCTTCCACGAGGCGGCGGACCTCCGGGGCGTCGCCGTCGCCGCGGATCAGGGCGGGCAGGGCGGCCGCGGCGTAGTCGGCGCGGACCTTCATCAGCGCGTCGGCGCTGGCCGGGGTGAGGACCTGGCCGTGCGGCAGGAGCAGGGTGATCAGTTCGAGGCCGCCGTCGAGGGCCAGCACCGACCAGTCGGGCTTGCCGCCGGGAACGTTCTCGGCCTTCGCGCCGGTCACCGCGACGCTGTCGCTGAGGTATGCCAGCGTGGCGTTGCGCAGCGCGGCCACCGTGCCGTTCTCGGCGTCCGGAATGTCCGCACCAGCAGGAATCGCCCCGGTGCCGGACCCCGAACTGCCGGAGACGACAGCACCGGATCCCGAACCGCCGGAGACGACAGCAGCGGAACCAGAAGTACGGGAACCCGCGGAGAGCGGCGCCACGACCGGGAACGCCCCGTCGGCCAGCAGACTCTCGGTGGTCCGCTTCACCGACGCCTTGGCCGCGCTGGTGGCGTACCCCCAGAAGGTGCGGGTCGCCCCGTACGACACCGGCAGCACCGTGCCCGTGCTCGTGCGGATCCGGTCGCCGGTGATGTCCCGTTCGAGATCCCACGTGCCGACCGCGAAACTGTCGAACAGCACGGTGTCGGCGTTGACCGTGTTCTCCACGTAGTCGATGACCGTGCCGGTCAGCGGCACCCACCCGTTCAGCTCCGGCGCCCAGCCGAACACGTTCAGCATGGTCGGGTCGATGCCGTACGGCAGGTTCTCGTAGCGCAGCGAGATCCGCGCCCGGCCGAGCACGCCGGACTCCACGTTCATCGAGACCATGTCACCCAGCAGGAGGATCCCGTCGGGGGCGGCCCTGTTCGCGGGGATCGGGTCGGCGGCGAACCGGATCCGCGCCTCCCCGGTGACGGTGTTCTCCGGCACGGACAGGCGGACACCGCCGTCCAGAGCGGACATCAGGCCGCCGTCGGCGCCCACGCCGCGCACATCACTCGCACCGATCAGGGCACACGCCCCCAGGACCGCTGCGAGACCGGTGACCAGAGCTCCCGCTCCGATACGCCGTACCAGATTCATGTTCGTCCTCCCCGGCGCGGAAGGATAGCCGTGACTTGTTACGGCTGTCCGGGGACCCGGTCGTACTTAACGGTCACTTCGGCAGCCGTACGTCGGAGGTTAACCGTTCGCGTGCGGTCCGCACCGTCAGTGATATGACTCTTCGGGTGCGATCACCCTGGCGGCGTCCGGCCCGAATCGTGCCGCTCGCGTTCCTCGCTCTGATCGCGGTCGGCACCGCGCTCATGATGCTCCCCGCCGCGCGTGCCGATCCGGGCCACGCGCCGTTCGTCACCGCCCTGTTCACGGCGGCTTCGGCGGTGTGCGTGACGGGTCTCGCGGTGGTCGACACACCCACCTATTGGAGCACCTTCGGTCATGTCCTGCTGACGGTCCTGTCGCAGATCGGCGGCTTCGGCATCGTGACCCTGGCCACCCTGCTGAGCCTCCTGGTGTCCCGAAGGTTGGGATTGAGCGGACGGCTCCTGGCGCAGGCGGAGAGTTCCGGTCTGAGCGGCGGGAACATCCGCGGTGTCCTCTTCCGGGTGGCGATGGTCATGCTGGTCGCGGAGAGTGCCATCGCCGTCGTGCTCACCCTGCGTTTCATGATCGGGTACGGGTATCCGCCCGGCCGTGCGACGTGGGAGGCGGTCTTCCATGCCGTCCAGGCGTTCAACAACGCCGGGTTCGCGCTCTACCCGGACAGTCTCGTCCGGTTCGTCACCGATCCCTGGATCTGTGTCCCGCTCGCGCTCGGCGTCTTCGCCGGTTCGATCGGTTTCCCGGTGCTGTTCGAGCTGGCCCGGGAGTGGCGGCGCCCGGGCATCTGGTCGACGCACACCTGGTTGACGGTGTCCGGCACGGTGCTGCTCAGCATCGTCGGCTTCCTGGTGTTCCTGATCTTCGAGTGGCGCAATCCGGGCACGCTCGGACTGCTCGACACCCCGGGCAAGATCCTCGCCGCGTTCACCCAGGACGTGATGACCCGGTCCGGTGGCTTCAACAGCATCGACCTGGGCAAGATGAACAGCGAGACGATCGCGGTCACCAACGGCCTGATGTTCATCGGCGGGGGCAGCGCCAGCACCGCCGGCGGCATCAAGCTGACCACGTTCCTGCTCCTGGCGTTCGTCATCTGGGCCGAGATCCGTGGCGAGCCGGACGTGGTGATCCGCAAGCGCCGGATCGCCGAGGAGACGCAGCGTCAGGCCCTCACGGTGGCGCTGATGGGTGTCGCGCTGGTCGCCACCGGTACCGTCGTTCTGGACGCGCTGACCGAGGACGTGCCGTTCGACCGGGCACTGTTCGAGGTGACCTCGGCGTTCGCCACGGTCGGCCTGAGCACCGGCATCACCCCGAGCCTGCCGCCGTCCGCGCAGCTCGTCCTCGTCGCCCTGATGTACGTCGGACGGGTCGGCACGATCGCGGTCGGCACCGCCATCGCGTTGAACACCCGTCGCCGGCACTACCGATACCCGGAGGAGAGACCCCTAGTTGGCTGAGAAGTCCCGCAGAGGCGAGAAGGCGGAGAGGCCCCGCAGGGGCGAGAAGCTGTCCAAGGGCGAGCACGTCGCCGTGATTGGGCTGGGCCGGTTCGGCGGTTCGGTCGCGGAGGCCCTGCTGGACCTGGGCTACGAGGTGCTCGGCATCGATTCCGATCCGCGCATCGTGCAGGACTGGTCGGACCGGCTCACCCACGTGGTGGAGGCGGACTCCACCGACGAGGACGCGCTGCGCCAGCTCGGCGTGCACGAGACCACCCGGGCGGTGGTCGGCATCGGCACCAACCTGGAGACCAGCGTGCTGACCGTGCTCACGCTGACCGAGCTGGGCGTCCCGGAGGTGTGGGCGAAGGCGACCAGCACCAAGCACGGCCGGATCCTGGCCCGGGTCGGCGCGCACCACGTCGTCCACCCGGAGTCGGAGATGGGGGAGAAGGTCGCGCACCTGATCACCGGCCGGATGCTCGACTACATCGAGTTCGACGACGGGTTCGCCATCGCCAAGGTGCAGTCGCCGCAGGACGCGGCCGGCCGCACCCTGGCCGATCTGGCCCTGCGGACCCGCTGGGGCGTGACCGTGGTCGGGGTGAAACGTCCCGGCCAGGACTTCGAGTACGCCCGTCCGGAGACCGTCATCCCACCGGACGCGCAGCTCATCGTGGCCGGGCCGACCGAGAAGGTCGAGGCGTACGCGGAGGCGGTTTGAGAATCCCGGCGCGCACGCGGGAGGATCGTCGGGTGAGCGTGAGCGTGAGCGTGAACGGGGACCGGGGCGAGCGGCTGCGCGTGGCGCTGTTCGGCGTCCTGCGGACCGGGCGCGGTGACGCCGAGATCACGCTGCCCGGCGCCCGTCTGCGGGTCCTGCTGGCCCGGCTCGCGGTGTCCGCCGGCAATCCGGTGTCCGCCGGTGCGCTGACCGCCGCGCTGTGGCCGTCCGAGCAGCCCGCCGACCCGGCGAACGCGCTGCAGTCGCTGGTGTCGCGGCTGCGCCGGCTGCTCGGTCCGGGCGACGTCACCCAGGTCGAGGGCGGCTACCGGCTGGCGGTGACCGCCGACGACGTGGACACCGCCCGGTTCGAGCGGCTGGCCGCCGCCGGCCGGGACTGTCTGCGGGCCGGCGAGCCCGCGGCCGCGGCGCAGCTGCTCGGCGAGGCGGTGGAGATCAGCCAGGGGCCGGGCGCGGCGCGAGGTGGCGGATTAGGTGCGGTGGAGCTGCGAGGTGACGGGCCGGTCGCCGCGGAGCTGGCCGAGGCTGCTCCGGCGCTCGCCGCCCGGCTCACCCAGGCGGTCGCCGGGACGATCGCCGACCTGGCCGAGGCCGAGCTGGCCCTGGGGCTGGCCGGCGAGGCCGCGGACCGGCTGACCACGCTGCTCGCCGAGGACCCGCTTGCGGAACGGCCGGCCGGACTGCTGATGGACGCGCTGACCGCCGGCGGACGGCAGGCCGACGCACTCGCCGTCTTCGAACGGATCCGGGCCGAGCTCGCGGAGCAGCTGGGCGCGGACCCGGGCGCGGCGCTGCGGGACCGGCATCTGCGGTTGTTGCGTGCTCCGGCCGTACCCGACGAGGATCTTGATGGGGGTGACTCGCCGCCGACGAACCTGCCCGCGCCCCTGACCGGTTTCATCGGCCGGGAGGAGGACCTGGCCCGGGTGAACACGCTGCTCGGCCAGGGTCGGCTGGTGACCGTGCTGGGGCCGGGCGGCGCGGGCAAGACGCGGCTGGCACTGGAGGCGGCGCGGGGCCGCTTGGACCGTTGTCGCGACGGCACGTGGCTCGTCGACCTCACGTCGGTTACCGAGCCGGCCAAGGTCGCCACGGCGCTGCTCACCGCCGCCGGGCTGCGCGGCTCGGCGCTGTTCGACCCGGTCGAGCGGGCCCGGCACGAGGGCCGCGACGAGCTCGACGTGCTCACCGAGCAGCTCGCCGGCCGGGAGACGCTGCTGGTGGTGGACAACTGCGAGCACCTGATCGACGCGGTCGCGCACCTGATGACCACGCTGCTGGCCCGCTGTCCGCGGCTGCGGGTGCTGGCCACCAGCCGGGAGCCGCTGGCGATCGACGGCGAGTCGCTGGTGCCGCTCGGCCCGCTCGGTCTGCCCGAGCCGGACGACACACCGGAGCAGGTGGCGCAGTCCCCAGCCGTGCGGCTGTTCGTGCAGCGGGCCGCAGCGGTCCGGCCCGGTTTCACGGTCGACGGTGACAGCGCCGGCGACGTGATCCGGGTGGTTCGCGGCCTGGACGGCCTGCCGTTGGCCCTGGAGCTGGCCGCGGCCCGGTTGCGCACGCTGGCCCTGCCCGATCTGGCGGACGGCCTCTCCGACCGGTTCCGGATGCTCACCACCGGCAGCCGCACCGCCCAGCCGCGGCACCGCACCCTGGGCGCGGTGATCGACTGGAGCTGGCAGCTGCTCTCCGGCCCGGAACGCATCCTGGCCGAGCGGGTCGCAGTGTTGCCCGGCGGTGTCAACCTGGCCTCCGCCGTCGCGGTCGCGGCGGGCACTCCGGTGCCCGTCCGGGACGTTCCCGACCTGCTCGCCGCCCTGGTCGACCGGTCGTTGCTGCGGCTCGCGCCGGACAGTGGGCGATATCGGATGCTGGAGACCATCCGGGAGTACGGCCTGGCGCGCCTCACCGAGCAGGGTGTCCTCGGCGCGGTCCGGGAGGCCGCGGCCCGGCACCTCGCCGCGGTCGTCGCCGCCCAGGACCCGATCCTGCGCACCGCGGGCCAGCTCAGCGCCATTCGCGTGTTCACCAGTGAGTACGACAACGTCCTCGCCGCCCTGCGGCACTTCTGCGACGCCGGTGACGCCTCCGCGGCGCTGGGTCTCGCCCTCGATCTGTCCTGGTTCTGGCAGATGTTCGGGCGGGAGGCCGACGCGGGTTACTGGCTGACCGCGGCCGTCGCGGTCGCCGGTGATGCGGACCTGGCCCGGGTCAGCGCCGCGCGGGCACTCATGGTGCTCAACCGGCACCTCGAACCCGGCGCCCTGACCGAGAACGCTCAGCAGCGCCGGGAGCGGCTGACCGAGCTTGCCCAGACCATCCTGGCGCTTCCGCCACTGCCCGGGCCGATCGGCGCGGTGTCCGCGTTCACGCTCTACCTCGCCGGGCAGGAGGAGGCCGCCGCCGCCCACATCGAGCGGCTGGTGCAGGGGCCGGACCTGTGGATGGCCGCGCTGGCGCGGACGTTCCGGGCGCAGGTCGCCGAGAACCAGGGCGACATGGCGCAGCTCGCCGAGGACGTCACCGCCGCGCTCGCCGGGTTCCGGCAGGTGGGGGACCGCTGGGGCCAGGCCACCGTCCTGCCGATGCGGTCGGTGCTCCGGCAGTACGAGGGTGACCTGGACGGCGCCGTCGCCGACCTGCGGGCCACCCGCGCGCTGGCCCGCGAGTTCGGTGCCCTGGACCTCGGCGACGAGACCTTCATCGATCTGCGCTGGGCCGAGCTGCACATGCGCCGTGGCGAGCCGGCCGAGGCGGGCGCCGCGATCACGGCCGCCCGGGCCCGCGCGGAGCGGTCCGGTTCGCCGGAGATGAGCCTGCTGGTCGACGCGCTCGAGGCCGGGATGCAGGTCTGGCTGGGCGACCTGGACCGGGCCGACGAGCTCCTGGCCCGGGCCGGGCGGGCCGCCCCGGGCATGGTGGTGATGAGTGGCGACCACGGCACGGCCATCGTCGCCTCGATCCGGGCGACGATCGCCCTGCGCCGCGGCGACCCGGCCACCGCGGAACGCGAGCTGGCCACGGCGTACCAGGCGGGGCTGGAGACCGGGGACATGCCGATCCTGGCGATGGTCGCGGTCACGGCGGCGGCGCTGGCGGTGGCGGTCGGCCGGCCCCGGGAGGCGGCGGGTCTGCTGGGCGCGGCGGCCCGGCTGCGCGGGGCGGACGACCCGACCGACATGCAGGTGTCGGCGGTGTCGGCGGACGCCCGCGCGGTGCTCGGCGAGGAGGCTTTCCGGGCGGCGTACGACGTGGGCCGTGCGCTGGACACGTCGTCCGCGCAGGACCAGGTGGATCCCGCGCGGCTGGCCCGGGCAGCTCTGCCCGGGCCCTCGCTTCCCTGAGCCGTCAGGCGCGGCGGGCGCCGGCCCGCAGCGGCACGAACAGCACCGGTTACGCCCGCCGGGCGTAGGCCCGCAGCGCGAGCGGCACGAACACCACCAGCAGGCCGGCCATCCAGATCAGCGTCACCGTCAGGTGCGCGGCGACCGGACCGCCCACGAGCAGCCCGCGGATCGTCGCCACCAGCGGCGTGATCGGGTTGACCTGCACGAACGCCTGCAGCCAGCCGGGGAGCGTGTCGGTCGCGACGAACACGTTGCTGCCGAAGGTCAGCGGCAGCACCAGCATGAACATCACGCCCTGCACCGCGCCCGAGGTCCGCACGATCATGCCGACCCAGACCGAGATCCAGCAGAAGCAGAGTCCGAACCCGACGGACAGGGCGACCGCGGCCACCGCCGGCAGGAAACCGGTCTCCACCCGGAAGCCCATGATCGTGCCGAAGGTCAGCATGACCAGGCAGACCGACAGGTACCGGACGACGTCCGCCAGGACCGCACCGACCAGTGGTGCCGCCCGGGAGATCGGCAGCGAACGGAACCGGTCGAAGACGCCCTTCTCGATGTCCGCGTTGAGGTTCTGGCCGAGCGCCACGCCGCCCATCGCCAGCGACTGGGCGAGCATGCCGGGCAGCAGGAACTGCAGGTAAGCGTGCCGGTCGCCGTCGCCGATCGCGCCGCCGAACAGGTACGTGAACAGCAACAGGAAGATCACCGGCTGGATGGTGACGTCGATCAGCGCTTCCGGCGTACGCATCGTCTTGATCAGGCTGCGCTGGGCCAGCGCGCCGCTGTGGGTGAGCACGCTCATACCGGGGCCTCCGTCCGGGTACGGCCGGTCAGGGTGTGGAAGACCTCGTCGAGGCTGGGCAGGTGCAGGGCCAGTTCGGTGACTTCGACACCCTCGGCCCGCATCTGGGCGACCGCGTCGGCCAGGGCGGCGTCGCTGGTCACCGGCACCGAGGCGGTGCCGGGCCGGCTGCCGGCCGCCTCGTCCTTCGCCGCCGTGGTGCCGGGCGCGGCCACCGCGTCGAGCACCCGCAGCACGTCCGGAAGGCGTTCCGGGTCGGCCGGGCGGACCTTCAGGGTCTGGCCGCCGACGCGCCGTTTCAGGCCGTCGGGGGTGTCGTGGGCGATCACCCGGCCGTGGTCCACCACCACGATCTCGTCGGCGAGCGCGTCCGCCTCCTCCAGGTACTGGGTGGTCAGCAGCACGCTGGCGCCCCGCGTCACCTGGGAGCGGACCACGCCCCACATGTCCTCGCGTTTGGCCGGGTCCAGACCGGTGGTCGGCTCGTCGAGGAAGATCACCTCAGGGTGGCCGACCAGGCTCGCCGCCAGGTCGAGGCGGCGGCGCATGCCACCGGAGTAGGTCTTGGCCGGGCGCCCGGCCGCCTCCTGCAGACCGAACCACTCGAGCAGCTCGACGGCGCGCCGCTTGGCGTCGCGGCCGGGCATGTCCAGCAGACGGCCGATCAGCACCAGGTTCTGGGTGCCGGTCAGATCCTCGTCGACCGAGGCGTACTGGCCGGTCAGGCCGATCTTGCGCCGGACCTGATCGGGGTGCTTGAGCACGTCGACGCCGGCCACGAACGCCGTGCCCTCGTCCGGGCGCAGCAGGGTCGCCAGCACCCGCACGGCGGTCGTCTTGCCGGCTCCGTTCGGCCCGAGCACGCCGAGCACGGTGCCGCGGCGCATCGCCAGGTCGACGCTGTCCAGCGCCTGGGTCTCCCCGAATCTCTTGCGCAGCCCCTCGGCGCGCACCACCAGGTCTTCCACGATCCCGCATCCCCTCCGTGGGTGGCCACGCGCTGTCGCGCGGCCCGAGGGAAAGACTGGGGGGTGGGTCTGGCACGGCGCGCACGTCACGCTGGCATCGGGCTGTCACACCCCTGATCTCGTACGCCTGCCGTGAGCGTCCCGTGTCAGTCCAGCGCGCCGAGCCGTTCCGCCCCGGTGCTGACGACGCCCGGGAACGCGTCGCCCTCGTCGCCGTCGGCCTTCCCGTCGTGGATCTCGATGAACACCTCGCCGACGTCGCCGTGGGCCACCGCCGCGAAGAGCACCACGTCGTCGTCCTCGGAGCCGCCCTCCGGGACGCCGATGAGCGCGGCCGCGTCGGCGTCGAGTCCGGGCAGGGCGATCGCCGAGTAGCGTCGTTGCGCGCCGTTCGCGCCGGTGGTCACCGGGCAGCGGTCCGGTGCGGTGGCGATCTCGCGAACCAGGCCGCGGGCCTTCGCCGCGCCGGGCTCGGCGATGATGTTGATGAGGGTGCGGCCGTCGTCGGTGATGAAGTACCGGTAGACCGAGGCGATGCCGGGGCCGGCGGGTGGTTTCGACTCGTCGCAGAGGTCCTCGCCGCTGAAGGTGGTGTCCGCGTTCTCGCGGCCCTCCTCGAAGACCTCGTAGCCGGGTGGCAGCTGGTCGACGGTGAGCAGGGCCTTCATCAGGTCGTCGGCGGGGGTGGCCGCGGCGGGGGCCGGTGCGCTGACGACGGCGGTCAGCAGGGCGGCGAGGATGACTCTCATCCCCTCACGGTAGGTTCGACGATTCGTGATTTTTCGGATAAGAGCCTTTGCGGGGTTACGTCCATTTTCATGGCTTTATGAAAGAGAAGGCCCCGCCGCGCTTTTACGCGGCGGGGCCGATGTCTCCCCGGTCTCAGGAGGCCGGAGTGCTCGCCGTGGTTTCCGGCTCGGCCTTCGCCGGGCCGTGGTCGTCGACCATCGTGGACTCGTCGAACGGGTCACCGCCGGAGAGCACCAGCTGGGCCCGCTCCCGGTCGAACTCCTTGGTCCAGGTGCCGATCAGGACGGTCGCCACCGCGTTGCCGGCGAAGTTGGTCAGCGCCCGGGCCTCGGACATGAACCGGTCGATCCCGACGATCAGGCCGACACCGTCGACCAGGTCGGGGCGGTGGCTCTGCAGGCCGCCGGCCAGGGTGGCCAGGCCCGCGCCGGTCACACCGGCGGCACCCTTCGATGCGATGATCATGAACAGCAGCAGGGAGACCTGCTCGGCGACGCTCAGCGGGTCGCCCATCGCCTCGGCCACGAACAGCGACGCCATGGTCAGATAGATGGCGGTGCCGTCCAGGTTGAACGAGTAACCGGTCGGCACCGTGATGCCGACGACCGGGCGGGAGACGCCGACGTGCTCCATCTTGGCGATCAGGCGGGGCAGCGCCGACTCGGACGACGACGTCGACACGATCAGCAGGAACTCGCGGGCCAGGTACTTGAACAGGGTGAAGATGTTGATCCGGGCGACCGCCCAGAGGATCGCGCCGAGCATGCCGAAGACGAAGAGGGCGCAGGTGATGTAGAAGCCGAGCATGATCTGCGCCAGGCTGATCAGGGCGTCGACGCCGGTCGCGCCGACCACCGCGGCCATCGCGCCGAACGCGCCGATCGGGGCCAGCCACATCAGCATGGCCAGCACCTTGAAGACGACCTTCTGGAAGTAACCGATGCCCCGCAGGATCGGCTCCGACACGGAACCCAGGCCCTGCAGCGCGAACCCGACCAGCAGCGCCGCGAGCAGCGTCTGCAGCACGTTGCCGTCGGTGAGCGGCGAGAGCAGGGTGGTCGGGATGATGCCGAGCAGGAAGTCGGCGGTGCTCTCCGTCGCGGTGTCACCGACCGCCTTCTGGCCGGCCTCGGCGATCGAGGCGTCCAGGTGCAGGCCGGCGCCGGGGTGGATGATGTTGCCGACGACCAGGCCGATGGCGAGGGCCACCGTGGACATCGTGAGGAAGTAACCGAGGGCCAGACCGCCGACCTTGCCGACCTTGGCGGCCTGCCGGACCGAGCCGACGCCGAGGACGATGGTGCAGAAGATGACCGGACTGATCATCATCTTGATCAGGTTGACGAAGCCGGTGCCGATCGGGCGCAGCTCGACCGCCGTGTCGGGGATGAGCAGACCGACGGCGATGCCGAGCAGGACGGCCACGACGACCGCCGGATACAGGTAACGGGTGCGGTCCTTGTTGACCGGCGGGGCGGAAGCGGTTTCCATGACGAGAATGTGGCCTGGGTCTCACGCCGGATCACCATTACGTTCATTCTGTTCACCCGCACGAAACAAGATCAAGATCAAGGACTCGATGTGGTACGACGCTGGAGCATCGCCCAGCAGCTGTTCGCCCTCCAGGTGCTGGTGGTGACCCTGCTGGTCGCGAGTGGCACGGCGGGTGCGGTCCTGCTCGCCCGCCGCGACGCGCGCAACGCCGCGATCGAGGAGGTCACCGCGGTGGCCGAGACGATCGCGCACTCGCCCGCGGTGATCGAGGCGCTGCACACCGCCGACCCGACACCCCTGCTCCAGCCGTACGCGGAGGAGACCCGGGTGGCCACCGAGACCGACTTCGTGGTGGTGATGGCGACCGACCGCACCCGCTACACCCACCCGACCGCGGCCCTGATCGGCCGGCCGTTCGCCGGGTCGGTCGCCGAGGCACTGGCCGGCGGCATGGTCATCGAGGAGTACCGGGGGAGTCTGGGCGACTCGGTGCGTACCGTGGTGCCGGTCCGCGAAACGGGCGGCGGGCCGGTGATCGGGCTGGTCTCGGTCGGCATCACCACCGAGGCGATCAACCGGAACCTGCTCGCCCAGGTCCCCGGCGTCGCCGCCGCCACCGGGGCGGCCCTGCTGCTCTCCGCGGCCGGCGCCTGGCTGCTCAGCCGTCGCCTGCGCCGCCAGACGCACGGACTCGGGCCGGCCGAGATGACCCGGATGTTCGAGTACTACGACGCCGTCCTGCACGCCGTCCGCGAAGGACTCGTGGTGGTCGGCCGAGACGGCCGGGTCGAGCTGATCAACGACGAGGGGCGGCGGCTGCTCGGCGCGGCCGCGGACGGCCCGGTCGAGCTGCCGGCCGAGGTCAGCGCCCTGATCACCGAACAACGCCCGACCGTCGACGAACCGGTGCTCCTCGGCGACCGGGTACTCGTGGCCAGCCGCCGCGACGCGCGCTTCGACGGGCGTACCCTCGGATCGGTCCTGACCCTGCGGGACCACACCGAACTCCGCGCGCTGACCGGTGAGCTGGATTCGGTCCGCGGCCTGACCGAGGCGCTGCGCGCGCAGGCGCACGAGGCCGCCAACCGCCTGCACACCGTGCTGACCATGGTCGAGCTCGGCCGGGTCGACGAGGCGCTGCGCCTGGGCACCGCCGAGCTGCAGCTGGCCCAGCAGCTCACCGACCAGGTGGTCGGTGCCCTCGACGAACCCGCCCTGGCGGCGCTGCTGCTCGGCAAGTCGGCACAGGCCGGCGAACGCGGCGTGGAACTCACCGTGGACGACGACTCGCAGCTCAGCGGCGAACCGCTGTCCGGTCGCGACCTGCTGACCGTGGTCGGCAACCTGGTCGACAACGCCCTGGAGGCGGTGGCCGGTGTGGACCTGCCCCGCCGGGTCCGGGTGCTGGTCCGGCACGCCGGCGGCGAGGTGCTGGTCCGGGTGACCGACAACGGTCCAGGACTTCCCCCGGAACACGTCGCCGACGCGTTCCGCCGCGGCTGGTCGAGCAAGGGACAGGGCCGCGGCGTCGGCCTGTCCCTGGTCCGGCAGGTGACCGAGAAGTACGGCGGCCGCTACGAGGTGACCGCGGCCGAAGGCGGCGGGGCATTGATCACCGTGCACATACCGGTGCCGTCGTGACCGGTCTCAGCCCGATCCGGGTGCTCGTGGTCGACGACGATCCGCTGATCGCCGAGGCGCACCAGGCGTACACCGAGAAGATCCCCGGTTTCACCGTGGTCGGCGTGGCACACACCGCCCGCGAGGCGATGAACCGCCTGCGCCGCCTCGAGGTCGACCTGGTGCTGCTCGACCTGAACCTGCCCGACAAGCACGGCCTGGAGATCGCCCGCGCGCTGCGGGCGGCCGGCAGCGGCACCGACGTCCTGGCCGTCACCTCCAACCGGGACATCGCGATGATCCGGCAGGCGGTCGCCCTCGGCGTCACCCACTACCTGCTCAAGCCGTTCACCTTCGCGGCGTTCCGCGACAAACTGGACCGGTACGCGTCGTACCGTCGCCAGCTCCTCGAAGCCGGCGAGGTGGCCGCCCAGCACGAGGTGGACCGGGTCATCGCGACGCTGCGGGCGGCCCCGCCGGACACCCTGCCGAAGGGCCTGGACCCGAAGACCTTCGACCTGATCCTCGGTGCCCTGCGGGCCGGCGCCCCGGCGGGCCTGTCGGCGGCCGAGGTGGCCGGGCGGACCGGCACGTCCCGGGTGACCGCCCGGCGCTACCTGGAACACCTCGCCGACTCCGGCCGGGTCGTCCGTAGCCCCCGTTACGGCGGTCCGGGGCGGCCGGAGGTCGAGTACCGCCCTGCATAGACCGTCACGCACGTGTACGGCACGGTGATCCGGCCGCCGCCGGCGTCGATGATCTCGCCGATCCCGGTCAGCACCGCGGCCAGCTGGTCCGGCGGGAGCAGGCTGTGCCCGCCCTGGGTGGGCACCATCGCCAGCCACTCGTCCCGGGTGTACTCCTGCTCCCAGCCGACCGTCCACACCTCCGGCTCAGTGAACCCGCCGGCCTGCCGGATGCCGGGCGCCACCCGGTCGGCGAAGAGCTGCTCGCTGCCCGGCGGCGTCGCGGCCACCGGGATCGGATGGTCCGGCGCAGCCCGGCGGTAGACGTCCAGAAAGGCCTCGGCCTGCTCCGGCGTGGGATGGGCGACGTTCCAGAACAGCGCCAGCGCGCCGCCCGGACGCAGCACCCGGGCCGACTTGGCCGCCCCGGCCACCGGATCCACCCAGTGCCAGGTCTGCCCGGCGATCACCGCGTCGAAGGTGCGCCCACGATCGTCCCAGGTCTCGAAGGTGGCCGTCTCCACCACGAAGCCGTGCCGCCCGGCGACCGCCGCCATCCGCTCGTCCGGCTCGACACCGAGCACCGTGCACCCGGCGTCCCGGAACTGCCGGGCCGCGATGCCGGTGCCGATGCCGACGTCCAGCACCTCCGGTCCGGGCAGGGCGGCGGCGATCCGCTCGATCACCGCCGGCGGGTAGCTGGGGCGGGTCCGGTCGTAACGCTCGGCGTCGGCGCCGAACGACTCGGCGACCCGGCGTTCCTCATGAGGTTGAGTGGGCATGTGCCCACTCTAATGGGCGAGCGCCCATTTCGGGGACCGGTATGCTGGTCGCGTGCCTACCGGTGTGGCCCTGCGGGACGTTCGTGAACAACTCTTCGACGCCGCCGACCGCATCCTGCTCCGCTCCGGGCCGGCGGCCCTGACCAGCCGGTCCCTGACCGCCGAGGCGGGCTGCGCCAAAGGCGTCCTGCACCGCCACTTCACCGACTTCGACGGTTTCCTCGCCGAGTACGTGCTGGACCGCGCCCACCGCCTCGACACGTTCCTGATGGACACCGTCGGCACCGGCACCGTCGCCGGCAACGTGGTCGACGCCGTCACCGCCGTGTTCACCTCGGTCGCCGTCGCGATCATCCCGCTGATCACCTTCCGCGACGAGCTCCGCTCCCGCCTGCGCCACCAGTGGCCGGCCGGCGTCCCCGTCATCACCGAAGCCGCCGAGATGATCGCCGCCTACCTGGCCGCCGAACAGGACCGGGGCCGCGTGCCGGCCGGCACCGACGTGCAGACGGTGGCCGCGATCGTGATCGGAACCACCCATCTGCTGTATGCCGACCGCACCGGCACACCACCGACCCGCGAGACGCTGGAGCGCGCCGTCAGCGCGATTGTCTAGTGTTCTCGGCATGCCGAGATACGGGGTGATCCTGCTTCTGGAACCGGCCGTCGCGGACGCGTCGATCGCCTACTCCGCCGCACTGGCCGCGGCGCATCCCACGTTCATGGCCCTCGGCCCGGACGCCCCGCCGCACCTCACCCTCCTGCACGCCGCCTGCGAACCCGCGCAGGCAGCCGAGTGGTGGTCCGCAGCCCAGCGAGCCGGCGACACGTTCGACGTCGAACGGGCCGGGCTGGTCCTCGAAGAGGTCCCGGTCGGCAACGAGTATTCCCCCGACGGCGGCGTGACCTGCGGCGTGAACATCATCCGCTCGGCCGCCCTGAACCACGCCCACGAGATCGTCCTGGCCGCAGCCCGCGAGGCGGGAGCCCGGCCGATGGGCGCCGCCGGCGACCGTTTCCGCCCCCACATCACGCTGAACTTCTTCCGCAGCTTCCCCACCGGCCCGATCCCGTTCGCCGCCCCGGCCGTCTCCGGCCCGGCCACAGTCCGTCTGGCTTTCGGCGAGCTGGGCCCGTTCGGCACCTTCCCCCGCATCCTCGAAACCCGGTAGCCCGCCGTGAACGCCGACGCTCTCGACCACCGCACGCGGACGCACACCGAGTGCATTCCGCCGGCCCTGGTCACCCGCCTCCTCGAACTCGGACATGCCGAGGAGGTGGCGGCCCAGGCCGGCCGCGGGGAGTGGTTCTGCGCCCGCGAGTGGTCCCGGGACCTGGCGCGGCGGGTCAGGCGGGCGGAGGCGCTGGAGGTACTCGCCCATTACCGAAGATCCTCGACCTGCCGAGCAGGCCTGGATCAACCAAGCCGGGCCAGAACCTCAGGCCGCATAACTCCCACCGGCCTTAAATCCTTGACACGTTCCGCCGGCCTCGAATCCGAGAAGGAATTCATCCGCGCTGAGGAGGCATCCTGAGTCAGGGCCGGGAAGCGCGAGTCGCACGCCTGCGGGCCGCCGCCCAACGCAAACACGATGAAGCCACCGCGCGCGCGAAGCGGGCACTCATCGCGATTCGTGCCCGAGGCGGCCCCATCAACTTCACCAGCATCGCGGCCGAAGCGAACGTCTCGAAGGACTTCCTCTACACCCAGCCGGAGCTACGCCAGGCCATCACGGCCGAGCGCACCGCGGTTCAAGGCACCGTGCCACTCCCGGCTGCCGAACGCTCGACCGCGAGTTCGGCGACCGTGAACCTTGCTGTCGCAACGAAGGCGCTGGCCCAACTGCGCGCCGAGAACACCCAGCTCCGCGCTGACAATGCTCGGCTACTCGGTGAACTCATGACGCTTCGCCGCACGACGTCACTGAACAGACTGGGCTGACCAAGGGAACCGGCCCGATGGTGCTCGTTCGCGACCCCCGGAACCGATCCGATAGGTGGACCTACACCTCAACCCAGTCCACCTGCGGGGACAACTCGCCGTGCTCACAGAAGTAACGAACGGCTTCGACAGCGTCCTCTACCGGCAGCGCAGCGGACGGAGGGAACCCCGTCCAGTGCCCGAAGTAGTGGAAAACCACGCCTTCGTCGTCTCGCCGCCGCGCACGTCCCTGGCTGCTGAAATAGGGCGGCATCCCGGATGCGCCTACGAAACTCAACACCGAGACCTCACGGCCCAGCCCGATCGAGAGCGAGTCACCGTCGTCAAGAGTGACTGCAGCTATCAATGGCTGACGGCCCGCGTCCTGCTCCGCCTCCGCGAGCGCATACCGGAGTTCTTCATCGCAAGAGACAAGATGACCGTCTTCGCCCTCCCGCCAACTGATCTTGGCGCGCAAGTTCCGCTCCTCAGAGTCGCGACCATAGTCAGGCAAGGCTACGAGACCCCCTGAACCCTTCCAAGATCGCAGTCAAGCTTGTCGGGATGCCCGAGCTCAAGCACCGCCCCGGGATGCCGATCGACCGTAGTGTTTGATCGTGCGGTGATCGACTGGGACTCAATACGGGATGCTCGAGGTGACTCTGGTGTCGTCGTCGATCGGCTCCGGCTTCAGCCCGATGCTGCCCTCTGGGATGAACTCGACCGACGGCTGGTCGTCGAGGACGAATGCTTCTTCGCCGTCGGGTTCGCCGCGCTTCCCGCGCTCAGCCAGCTCGCGCAGGCCGGCGACACCGAGCAGTGGGACCGAGCGCTGGATCTCGCTGCGGTGATCACACGGACGCTGCACCGAAATCACGAGGACGACCGTCTGGTCCGGGCTATTCCTGACGCCCTGGCAGTCCTCCACCGTCTCGCCCGAGCTCGCGTCGCCACCTGCGTCGGACCCACGTTGGTCAGGCGGTTGCAGGACGCTCTGGCCTTCGCCGGCTACACCTTCTGGGCCTCGATCAGCCTTGACTTCACCGACGAGCACTACCACCTCGGCTGCCCGCACTGCTCCACCCGCCTGGCGATCGTCATCGGCGATTACGGGCACTACTCAGCGATCCGCGACTACAACGACGGCGATGTTCACCGCGTCCCGCTCCGTCCGGCGGCCCCTGCCGACCTCGCGGGAGTAGGTCGATGGATGCACGAAACTGCGTCCGCCAGCGGCGACACGGCACTGGCCGACGGACTCACTTACCTGTTCGGCGACGTCGAATGCGGTGCTTGCGGCTGCACCTTCAACCTGGCCGACTGGTTCGAGGCCGAGAACAGCCCGGCTCAACCCATCGATCCCGTCGTGCCGAGAACCGACTGCTCGGCCTGACACGCCGACACCCCGGCCGGCCGAGCCGGCAAGGGTCGACCGCCGGTCTTGTCGGGATGCCCGGATTCGAACCGGGGGCCTTCCGCTCCCAAAGCGGACGCGCTACCAAGCTGCGCCACATCCCGTTACTGGTCGTCCTGTCGCCGACATGTCGGCAACGATCTGACCTGCATATTCTTCACTTTCATCAAGATAAGATTTGAACCCGCGACATCTCGCTCCCAAAGCGAGCGCGCTGACCAAGCTGCGCCACGACCCGTAGTGTCGCCGAGTGGGTTCGAACCACCGGCCTCCGCCTTATGAGGGCGGCGCTCTTGCCTGCTGAGCTACGGCGACAGGTGTTGCGGAGAGCGAGAGATTCGAACTCTCGGCAGGGGGCGTGCCCCCTGCTGCGGATTAGCAATCCGCCGCCTTAGGCCACTCGGCCAGCTCTCCTAGCTCCTGCTCCCTTAACGAAACACGAGCTGAAACTGCGTGGACCCGGCCGGTCTTGAACCGGCCACCTCCCGCTTGCAAGGCGGGCGCTCTACCAGATGAGCTACGAGCCCTTCAGTACCCGGAGCGCGATTCGAACGCGCACTGCCACCGACCTGAACGGTGTGCCTCCTGCCAGTTGGGCTACCCGGGCATATCCAAAAACGTGCGTGCCCTCGGCGCGACTCGAACGCGCACCGTCCAGGACCTCGACCTGGTGCCTCTGCCGATTGGGCCACGAGGGCGGAACCGCCGTGACGGCGAACGCCACGAGGGCGGGACCGCACGACGGCGATGGAACGTGTCCCCGGAGAGATTCGAACTCCCGACACCCGGATCCGTAATCCGGTGCTCTATCCGCTGAGCTACGGAGACATTGTTCTGCCTGTCCGCTGTGGAGTTGTCATGAGGTGGCACACGAAAAAGCCGCCCGATCCGTATGACGGAGGGCGGCGCGTGTGAGGTCTAGCGTTAAGGCTAGCCGCGCCACCGTCCCAGAAGTCGCAGTCGCAGTCGCATCGAGGCGGAGCGACGGGAACTCATGGGACTCGCAAGCTTGGCGGCCATCGTCACTCCTCCTCTCCGAAATCTGGCTCTCCGAAATCCGGTCCGGCGCTGTCGCGTCCGGCGTGACACCAAAGCTAGGCGACCCCGTGCCGCCCGGCAATCGATTAAAAGCCGGGCCGGCGCAGCTTGCCGAGGAAGCGGAAGAGGTGCGGGTCGAAGCGGGACCGGTCGGCCGACTCCAGCTCGGCGCGGGTCCACCACCGGACGGCGGCGAATTCGCCCTGGTCGGGCCGCAGGCTGCGGGCGGAGTTCAGCGCGAGGACGAACCAGAGACTCACGTCGGTGTGCCCCGCGTCGACGCCGACGGTCCGGGTGACGGTCAGGAACAATGGCTCGCCGACGGTGGCGTCGTCGATGCCGAGTTCTTCGGAGATCTCGCGGGCGGCGGTGACCGCCGGATGTTCGCCGACCTCCACGTGACCGCCCGGCGGCAGCCACAGTCGCGCGTTGACGTGGTCGACGAGGAGCACGTCGCCGGTGGCGGGGTCGACCGGCACCACGTACGACACCAGGTGCTCGGGCGGTTCGGCCGGCTTGACCCGGCGGAACACGTCGTCGGTGCTGACCAGCCAGCTGCGGACGTGTGCCTGGTGTTCGGCCTCCAGATTGTCGACCGGATCCATCGCCGTCACCATGTCGTAGACCGCTGCTACGGAGGGATGCATCCGAGCATCATGGCATCCGCCCGCTCGGTAGGGTCCCGGGATGCGTTCCTTCGACGAACTGGTCGCCGAGGCGGCGGCCGCGGACGTGACCGGCTGGGGATTCGGCTGGCTCGACGGGCGGGCCAGTGAGGAACGACCGCCTTGGGCGTACGCGAGAATGATCGCAGAACGCCTGGCCGCCGCCGATGTCGCGCTGGACCTGGACACCGGTGGTGGCGAGATCATCGCGGAGATGCCGGTGCTGCCGCGGCGCATGGTGGTCACCGAGGGCTGGCCGCCGAATGCCGACCGGGCCCGGCAGGTGCTCGGTCCGCGGGGCGTCACGGTGGTTCAGATCGGTCAGGGGCGGCCGCTGCCCCTGGCGGACGGGACGTTCGGCCTGGTCACGAGCCGGCATCCGATCGACCCGGACTGGCCGGAGATCGTCCGCGTGCTGCGGGACGGCGGCACCTATCTGGGTCAGCACGTCGGCGCCGCTTCGGCGTACACCCTGATCGAGGAATTCCTCGGCCCCCTGCCGCGGCAGAACCTGGCCCGCGACGCTGATCGCGAGGCCGCGGCGGCCCGGACGGCCGGGCTGGAGGTGGTCGACCTGAGGACCGCGCGGTGCCGGATGGTGTTCCACGACATCGGCGCGGTGGTCTGGATCCTGCGTAAATGTGTGTGGTGGGTGCCCGATTTCGACATCGACCGGCATCACGAGCATCTGGTACGCCTGGACCGCCGGATCCGTGCCGACGGCGGCTACGAATCGCACTCCACCCGCACCCTGATCGAGGCGCGGAAGCCGGGTCGGCGGTGAGCGGAAGGTGAATGTGGTGGGACGGGCTTGACAACGTCTGCGAAACTCCCGGCCATGTCATCACGACTTCTACGATCATTGATGGCGTTGGCCTTGAGTGCGGGTGCCGTCCTCGGCCTCAGCCCGGCTCCCGCGCAGGCCGCCGCGAACGATTTCACCGTCGGTGTCACCGGCACCGAGTACGTGGCATGGGACGGGTTCGGCGATTACCAGATCCGGGTCGAGACCGCGCCGAACCGGACCGACACCGCCGACATCAGAGCGGCGCTGTATCTGCCGTCGGGCGTCTCCATCCTGCCGCGCGAGCGGACCGCGGACGATTCCGGTCCCTGCGGCGACCAGGGTCACTGCACCGTCGACAAAGCCGAGGACATCGCGCGCGGTGTCTTCACCTGGACCGTCCGTCTGCAGATGGACAGCGGCGCACACCGGATGCGCATGCCCATCGACGCACGGGTCTGGATGGTGGACGCCCCGTTCGATGCCGTCATCTCCGACCAGTTCGACATTCAGGTCGGATTCCCCAACGACCTGGAGCTCACGGCGACGACTCCGTCGGCCGCGCAGCCGGGCCGGCCCGTGGTCGTCGACGTCACCGCGCAGAACACCGGCGTGAAGCCGGTCACGAAGGCGTCGATCCGCATCGGCGGGATGGCGGAGTGGTACACCGGTCTCGAGCTGTCCGTGAAGGGCTCCCGGTGCGCGCCGCTGGACAAGAATGAGCGCGTGACCTGCACCGTCCCGCTCGCCGTGGAGCCGGGGAAGTCGGTGAGCTTCCAGGCCCGGTTCCTCACCGAGGAGAACGACGACACCTGGGGCGAGTTCGGTTCGATCTTGTTCGAGTCGGTCGATGACCTGTCGGACGGCGGGACGGCCGTGTTCTTCCGGTTCGCCGCGAAGGGCGACACGCCGCCGGCCACCACGTCGCCGTCGCCCAGTTCGAGCAGCGGCGGCGACGGCGGGAACGGTGACGGCGACGAGGGCGGTCAGGGCGGGGGCCTGCCGGTCACCGGTTCGGCGACCGGCCCGCTGATCGGTGGCGGCGTCGCGCTGCTGCTGGCCGGTGCGGGCGCTCTGGCGCTGACCCGTCGGCGTCGCATCACCCTTCGTTCCTGATCGGATGGCAGGCCCGTCCGGCGGGCCTGCCACCGGATAGCCTCTCGTGATGGTCCGGGGGGCTTTCGTCACGCAGATCACCGTCGCGGCCCGGCAGGCCGGCGGGCTGGAACGTTTCGCCGCGGCCCACGGTGTGGAGTTCCGTCTGGTCGAGCGGGACCGCGGTGCCTTCCCGGTCCAGCCGATGATCGTCCTGTGTAATTCCGGTGACCTGGAGGAGCAGCAGCAGGTCGCCGAGCAGTGGTGCGACCGGCTGCGTGCCGCCGCGATCCCGCCGGCCCGCACCAGGATCGAGGCGGGTCCTGGTTCCTTCGTCGAGCACGGGATCTCCTATTTCGAGCATCTGATCGAGGTACGCCTTCCGGCGCCGGACCCGGCCGTCATCTGCGCGATCACGAACCTGGCCGAGACGTACGGCGCCCGGTTCGCCCAGGAGGACGGCCGCCGTCTCGTGACGCAGCGATGCCACGACGTGAGCCGTGCTGTCGCATCCGGCCGGCGGGACGCCCTGGTCGCCGCGCTGACCGACGCCGGTCACCTGGTGGTCGCGGCCGAGCAGCGGCAGGTGGTGGACGACAGCCACCTCGACCTCGATCACGGCTGGCTCTCTGTTGGCCCGCCACGCCGGGCGCCGCGTGACAGCCGTGACGCGGAGGCGGGTGGGGTGGAGTTCCCGCCGACCTATCAGCCGTTGAGCAGGGGCCGGGCCGTCCGGCAGCGCGGCGCGTTCGATCCGGCGCTGATCCAGTTCCCGTGTGCGTTCACCGCGGGCGAGCCGGTCTTCGCCGACCCGGCGCTCGGTCTGCGCTGGCGGCAGGCCCGCACCGCGGCGATGACGCACGTGCTCGCGGTGATCGCCGGTTCCCCGTGGGTGGAGCAGTTGGTGCTGCGCGGCAGCGTGACGATGGCGTCGTGGGTCGGTGAGGCCGCCCGGCGCCCCGGTGACCTGGACTTCGTGGTCGTCCCGCAGCAGGAGCCGGCCGACGGTCCGCTGGTCGGCGAGATCGCCGCGCTGCTCACGGCGAACCCCGGCGCGGGGATGCGGCCGCGGGACATCGCCAGGTCCGAGATCTGGACGTACGAGCGTGCCGAGGGCCGCCGCCTGGTGATCCCGTTCGGCGGGGACGGCATCCCGGACGGCACCGTGCAGATCGACCTGGTGTTCGGCGAGGACCTGCCGATCGGTCCCGAGCCGCTCGAGGTGCTCGGCGAGGTGCTCTGGGCCGCCACCGCCGAGTTGTCGCTGGCGTGGAAGCTGCAGTGGCTGGCCACCGACCGCTACCCGCAGGGCAAGGACCTGTACGACGCCGTGCTGCTGGCCGAGTACACCACTGTGGACCCGGAGCTGGTCCGTGACCTGATCCGGGCCGCCCGGGTCACCGTGGAGGAGCCGATGATCGGGCTGTACGTCGACTGGGAGAACCTCATCGACGAGTACCCGGGCATTCCCGGGACGGCCGACCAGTGGCACGGTCGTCTTGCGAGGGCCCTGTCCCGGTCCTCGTCCGATAGATTCGCGCCATGATCCACGGGGACTTCGAAACGCACATCACCGTCGCGGCGGGACAGGCCGACGGCCTCGAACTGTTCGCCGAACGGTACGGCGTGACCTTCCTCTGCATCGAACTGGACCGCGGTGATCACCGGTTCCAGCCGATGCTCACCCTGCACGGTTCCGGTTCCCTGGACGAGCAGGAGGCGACCGCGGCGCAGTGGTGCGACTGGCTGCGGTCCGCCGGCCTGCACCCGGTCCGCACCAAGATCGAAGCTACCCCGTGGGCGGACGGGGTGCCCGTATCCGATCAGGACGCCGAGCCCGGCCGCTACTTCGAGCACCACGTCAAACTGCGCCTGCCGTCGGTGGCGGCCGGCGATCTCCTCCCGATCGCGGACCTGGCCGAGACGCACGGCGCGCGGCTGTCCCGCAACGCCCGCCGCACCGAGACGGACGGCACCCATCAGCGTTTCGTCAACCAGCGGTGCCACGGCGTCGGGCGGGCCACCGCGACCCTGCGGCTGGAGAGCCTGCTGACCACCCTGCGGTACGCCGGACACGAGCCGGTCTCGGTCGAGCAGGAGTACGTGGTCGTCGACAGCCGTCTCGACCTGGACGAGGGCTGGCTCGTCGCCCGTCCGTTCGTCTACCCGCACGAGAAGCGGGGCCTGGAAGACCTTGCCCGGATACGCCAGGCACGGCAGACCCTGTCCGGTGACCGGTCCTTCCCGCCGACCTACCAGCCGCTGGCCCGGGGCCGTGGCGTCGTCCAGAGCGGCGCCTTCGACCCGGCCGTCAAGCAGTTCCCGAACGCCTACATCGCGGGCGAGCCGGTCTTCGCCGATCCGGCGGTGGGCCATGCCTGGCAATTGTCCCGCACCGCGGCGATGGCCCACGTGCTCGCGGTGATCGCCGGCTCGCCGTGGGTGGAGCAGTTGGTGCTGCGCGGCAGCGTGACGATGGCGTCCTGGGTGGGTGAGGCCGCCCGCCGCCCCGGTGACCTGGACTTCGTGGTCGTCCCGCCGGAGACGGCCGCCGACGGCCCGCTGGTCGGCGAGATCGCCGCACTGATCACGGCGAACCCCGGCGCCGGCCTGCGGCCGCAGGACATGACCAGGTCCGCGATCTGGGCGTACGAGCGTGCCGAGGGCCGCCGCCTGGTGATCCCGTTCGGCGGCGACGGCATCCCGGACGGCACCGTGCAGATCGACCTGGTGTTCGGCGAGCCGCTGCCGATCCCGCCCGCACCGCTCGAGGTGCTGGGGTCGACGGTGCCGGCGGCGACCGCGGAGCTCTCCCTGGCCTGGAAGCTGCTCTGGCTGGCCACCGACATGTACTCCCAGGGCAAGGACCTTTACGACGCCGTCCTGCTGGCCGAGCACACCACCGTCGACCTCGACCTGGTCCGTGAGTTGATGCGCCCCGAACTCGGTGACGAGGCCGACGATTTCACCCCGGCCACCGTGCTGACGTGGGACTTCGTCGACTGGGAGAATTTCGCCGACGAGTACCCGGGCGTCACCGGCACCGCGGCCCAGTGGCTCCGCCGCCTCGCCGTGGCCCTCGACCGCCCTTCACGATGATTGCCGTCGAAGCCCAACCGTGAGACGCTCGTTGTATGACATCTGTACGACAGGATGAGGCTCAGGAGGCTCTGCGAAGGAAAGCCGCCAGCCAGACCGGCCTGTCCACGCCGAAGGAGAGCCATTCACGGCGGGTCCGGCGGGAGGCGGACACCCCCGCTTCGCACATCGCCCAGGTTCGGCTGCAGCCTGACGAAATGGCGGACCTTCGTACGGTGATGCGTGCGCTCGACCTCGCCACCACCTCGGAGGCGCTGCGCGAGGGGATCCGGCTGCTGATCCGGGAAGCGAAAGAGATCGCAGCGACCCAGCAGATCAACGAGTTCTACGGCGGCCGGAAAGCGCCCCTGCCTGACGGCGTGGTGCCGGCGACCCCGGACGAGTTGGCTGCCGCGGACGCCGAGGAGTGGTGACGTCAGCTCACCTCGAACCGCTTCGGGGCGAGGTCTGGGTGTGTGCCGTGCCGATTGCCGGACCGCATCCCGTCGTGGTGCTGACCGTCAACCGGATCGCCGAACCGTTGTCGGCAGTCACCGTCGCGCTGATCACCGGAACGTCCGGCCCGGCGGCCACGCACATGCGGATCGGTCCAGAAGCCGGGATCAAGAAGTACGACGAGTCTTATGTGAACTGTGCGGACCTGCACACCGTCGACAAGCCCCGATTGCGGCGGCAGCTCGGCCGGCTGGCGGTCGCCGAGATGCGTGGCGTCGAGTCGAGAGTCCGGCAGATCCTCGGGCTGTGACGGTCCCGGCGCCTGGGGAAGGCGCCGGGACCGGTGATCACGCCGCGGGGCGGTAACCCGCCGGGCGGCTGGTGAACGTGCCCCGCCCGCTCGTGCGGCTCCGCAACAGGGTCGCGTAACCGAACAGGGCCGACAGCGGGACGATCGCGCTCACCGTGCGTACCCCGGAGTCCACGATCCGGCCGCGCCGCGCGGCGATGTCGCCGAGCACCGCGCCGATCGCGTCCGACGGGGCGTTCACGGTGACCTCGGCGACCGGCTCGAGCAACTGCAACGTCGCCGCACCCAGCGCGGCGCGCAGACCGAACCGGCCCGCCGCGCGGAACGCCATCTCGGACGAGTCCTTGACGTGCGTCTGGCCGTCGGTGAGCGTGACCCGCAGGCCGACCACCGGGTGGCCGCCGAGCGGTCCGGCCGCCAGCGTGTCCCGGCAGCCCTGTTCGACCGCGCGGACGAACTCGGCCGGCACGCGTCCGCCGGTCACCGTGGAGGCGAACTCGAAGCCTGTGCCGTCGATCGGCTCGACGTCCAGGACCACGTGCGCGAACTGGCCCGAACCTCCGTCCTGTTTGACGTGCCGGTAGACGAAACCGGTCACGCCGCCGACGACGGCTTCGCGGTGCGCCACCTGCGGACGGCCGGTGGTCACCTCCAGGCCGGTCGCCTGCCGTAGTTTCTCCACGGCTACCTCCAGATGCAGCTCGCCCAGTCCGGACAGCAGGGTCTGACCGGTTTCGGCGTCCGTGCGTACCCCCAGGGACGGATCTTCCGCGGCGAGCGCGGCCAGCGCACCCGGCAGGCGTTGCGCCTGGGCCCGGGTCTTCGCCTCGACCGCGACCGAGACCAGCGGTTCGGCGGTACGCGGCGCCTCCAGCTGCACCGGATGAGCCCGGCTGGAGAGGGTCGCGCCGATCACGGCGTGCTTCACCCCGGCGACCGCGACGATGTCCCCGGCGACGGCCCGGTCGACGTCGGTGTGCCGGTCGGCCTGCACCCGCAGGATGCGGGCGATCCGTTCGGTACGCCCGGCGCCCGCGTCCCACACGGTGTCCCCCTTCACGATCGTTCCCTGGTATATCCGCAGGTAGGCGAGGCGGTCCCGCCGTTTGAACACCAGCGCGGCGAGATCGCCCGCCGGGTCGCCGTCCGGCGCGGGGAGGTAGTCGACGACGGCGTCGAGCAGTTCCGTCACACCTCGGTCGCGGAAGGCCGAGCCGCACAGGACGATGACGGCCTCGCCGGAGAGCGTGAGGTCCCGAAGCGCCTTTTCCAAGGTTTCATCTGACATATCCGAAATCTCGGCTAAAGCAGCCAAGTGGCGCTCGGCCACCGACTCCTCCAGTGCGCGCCGGGCGTCCGCCACCGACGCCGGAGGCCGGTGCACCAGGTCGATCACGCCGCTGAAGTCGCCCTCACGGCCCACCGGCACCTGCACGACCAGCGGAACCACCTCGAGACGCTCCCGGATCGAGGCCACCGCCGCGTCCAGGTCGGCGCCCGGCCGGTCCATCTTGTTGACGAACGCGATGCGCGGCACGCCGTAGCGGTCCGCCTTGCGCCAGACCGTTTCCGACTGCGGCTCCACCCCGGCCACCGCATCGAAGACCGCCACCGCCCCGTCCAGGACGCGCAGCGAACGTTCGACCTCGTCGGAGAAGTCGACGTGACCGGGCGTGTCGATCAGATTCAGTCGGTGATCGCGCCAGTCGGTGCTGACCGCCGCCGCGAAGATGGTGATGCCACGATCCCGCTCCTGCTGGTCGAAGTCGGTCACGGTGGTGCCGGCGTCGACCCGCCCGGTCTTGTGGACGGCGCCGGTGGTGAACAGGATGCGCTCGGTCAGAGTGGTCTTGCCCGCGTCGACGTGGGCCAGGATGCCGAGATTGCGCGTGGTTGCCTGCATGATCGTTGCTTTCGAGGTGATCCGAAAAGTGGGCGGCGCCCGCCGAACCGCTCGATCGCGAGGATCAGATGCGGTCAGGCACGGCCAGCCCCGGTGGCGCAGCCGGGGCTGGGCGACGGGGACACGAGGATCAGCTCGAAACGCGACACGGGGATGACGACGGTCGTGCGGTAACGCATGACGTGTCTCCTCCCGGTCGCGGTGATGTGCGCCGACTCTAGAAGCCGGGCGCGCACGGTGTCGACCGAATATCGTCGATCGATGGCGGTCGTCATTCCGGTCTTGCTGATCATGGTGGCCTACCGCGTCTGGGTCCTCACCGGCCCGCGCCGCGCGCAGCCGATCGCCGGCCCGCTCACCGCCCTCCTCCTTCTCCTGCTCAGCGGTTCGCCGCCGGCTGAGGTGGGGCTCACCCTCACCGGTGGGGCGTACGCGGTGAGCGCGGTCGCGTCCGTCGCCGCCGGCTACGGGCTGGCGTGGCTGATCCCGGCCGGCCGTCGCGCCCTGGCCACCGGCCGGCGGTACCCGCGACCGGTACTGGCCGCGCTGGTCGGGGTGCCACTGTCCACCGTGATCTTCGAGGAGGTGGCGTTCCGGGGCGTGCTGTGGACCGTGCTCGCCGACGCCCACGGCCCCGGGTGGGCCACCGCGATCACCGCGCTCCTCTTCGGCATCTGGCACTTTTCACCCGAAGCGGGGTTCCGAAGGTCCCTCGGACCAGTGGCGTTCACCACCGTCGCCGGGGTGCTCCTGGCCCTGCTGCGGCACCTCTCCGGTGGGCTTCTGGCCCCCGTGCTCCTGCACTGGACCGCCAACGGCCTGGGCATTCTCGCCACCGCGGCGATCACGCGCCCCGGCCGGGACGCATCCGGTGAACGCCGCAACGGTCGGTGAAAGGGGCGGTGCGGCCCGGTCGGCCTGGCTAGGCTCACGACGAGGCGTCCGGTGTCTCGCCGAAGCCACGAGGGGGGAGTGGCGCGCCGCCCGGATGCTCCCTTTCTGACCTCTGTGCCGCGTGTGTCGCATACGCGGCCGTTCGGCGTTCCTACGCCACCAGCCTCGTCAGCTTCAGGAGATACGCAGTGAGCAGTCAACCCGTGGCGGCGCCGGCCAAGCTCGATGCCGCCGTCCTGAAGATCGCCGGGGTCGTCGTCCTCGGTGCGATCATGTCAATTCTCGACGTGACCGTCGTCAGCGTCGCACTCCCGAAATTCCAGGAGGTCTTCGACGCCTCGTACGCCGAGGTCGCCTGGACGATGACCGGCTACACCCTGGCCCTGGCCACAGTCATCCCACTGACCGGATGGGCCGCCGACCGGTTCGGGACGAAACGGCTCTACATGACCGCGCTCGTCCTGTTCACCATCGGCTCGGTGCTCTGCGCCACCGCGGACAGCATCAGCATGCTGATCGGATACCGCGTCCTGCAGGGCCTCGGCGGCGGCATGCTCATGCCCCTCGGCATGACGATCATGACCCGGGCCGCCGGACCCGACCGGATCGGCCGCCTGATGGCCGTCCTCGGCATCCCGATGCTGCTCGGCCCGATCGGCGGCCCGATCCTCGGCGGCTGGCTGATCGACGTACGCAGCTGGCACTGGATCTTCCTGATCAACCTGCCGGTCGGCCTCATCGCCCTGGTGTACGCCCAGATCGTCCTGCCGAAGGACAACCCGGAACCGTCCGAGTCGTTCGACTTCGTCGGCATGCTGATGCTCTCGCCCGGTCTGGCCCTCTTCCTGTACGGGGTGTCCTCCCTGCCGGAGACCGGCACCATGTCCGACAACAAGGTGTGGCTGCCGATGCTGGTCGGCGGCCTGCTGGTGATCGGCTTCGTGTTCTACTCGTTCAAGCCGAAACACCCGCTGCTCGACCTGCGACTACTCCGCAACCGCAACCTGAGCGTGGCATCGATCAGCCTGGCCGTGTTCACCGTCGCGTTCATGGGCGCCGGTCTGCTCTTCCCCAGCTACTTCCTGCAGGTACGCGGCGAGTCGACCCTCGACGCCGGCCTGCTGATGGCTCCCCAGGGCCTCGGCGCCATGGTCACCATGCCGATCGCGGGCATGCTCGCCGACAAGATCCCGGTCGGGCGTACGGTGCCGTTCGCGCTGCTCTTCATCGCGGCAGGCTTCTTCACCTTCACCCAGGTCGGCACGGACACCTCATACTGGCTGCTCTGCGGCTCCCTGTTCGTGATGGGCCTCGGCATGGGCGGCACCATGATGCCGATCATGACGTCGGCGCTGCGCACCCTCACCAACCACGAGGTGGCCCGCGGCTCGACCATCCTGAATATCCTGCAGCAGATCGCCGGCTCGATCGGCTCCGCCATCATGTCGGTGATCCTCACCGAACACCTCAACGACTCCGCGGTGGTGCCGGGCATCCCCGGCCCGGACGGGGCGCCCCTCACCGAGGCGGGCCTGGCGATCGCTTCGGTACGGGATCCGGCGGTAGCCCAGCAGATCCCGGACCCGAGCATCCTCGAACGGGGCCTGCAGTTCGTAGCCGACTCCTTCGGCGCAACCTTCATGATCGCCTTCGCCCTGGTGCTGCTGACCTTGATCCCGGCGTTCTTCCTGCCCCGCAAGCGCGAGGTGTCCCACCTGCTCGACGGAGAGGCAGCCGACCGCCCGGCCGCGATCCCGCTCCACTGACCCACCGTCGCGCCGCCGGTTCTCGGCTCCGACCAGAGAGCCGGCTCCCGGGGCGGTGGCCGCACCCGAAGTCGTCGCTCCGGGATGGCCGCGCCCGAAGCTGCTGTGTCGGACGGCTACCGCACCCGAAGTCGCAATCTTCGGGCCGGTAGGCGCACCCGACGTCGTTGTCCCGAGGGGTCGGTAGGCGAACCCGAAGTCGTTGTTCCGAGAGGTCGGTAGGCGCACCCGACGTCGCTGTTCCGAGAAGTCGTCAGGCGAACCCGAAGTCGCAGTCGTCAGGCCGGTGGGAGCACCCGAAGCTGCTTTGGGTGCGGTGACCCCTTTTGGGGGTCGGTGGCCGCGCCCGGTGTTGTGTTCGGGTGCGGTGGCCTGGCCTTTGAGGGCGGTGGCCGCACCGGGTGTCGTGTTCGGGTGCTGTGGCCCCCTTTGAGGGTGGTGACCGTGCCCGATGCGGTGATCGGGTGCGGTGGCCTGGCCTTTGAGGGCGGTGGCTGCGCCCGGTGTCGTGATCGGGTGCGGTGGCTGCCCTTCGACGGCGGTGGCCGCACCCGGTGTCGTGATCGGGTGCGCGTGCGGCGGCTGCTCGGCCTTTGCTTGGTTGTTGGTGGTGTGGCGGGTGGTGCTCGTCCGGGCGTTCCTGATGTCGCCGTCTCGGGCGGTAGGCGCACCCGACGCCGCAGCTGTCAGGGCGGTGGCCGTGCCCAGTGTCGTGATCGGGTGCGGTGGCCCCCTTCGAAGGTGGTGGCTGCGCCCGCTGTTGTGTTCGGGTGCGGTGGCCTGGCCTTTGAGGGCGGTGGCTGCGCCCGGTGTCGTGTTCGGGTGCGGTGGCCCCCCTCGGAGGCGGTGGCTGCGCCCGATGTCGTGATCGGGTGCTGTGGCCTGCCATTGGAGGGTGGTGGCGGTGCCCGGTGTTGTATTCGGGTGCGGTGGCCTGGCCGTGTGAGCGCGGGTTCGGGCGCTTTTGATGGGAAACGCCAGTGCTACTCGGGTCGCTTGCTGTTGCTGTTGCTGTTGCTGTTGCTGTTGCTGTTCGAGCTTCGCGTATCTGTTTCGAGAGCTGTCGTGCTGTTTAGGGTGGTGGGTGCACCCGATCATGGGTTTGGGGACGGGTGCACCCCCTTTGAAGGCGGTGAGCGCACCCGATCACGACACCGGGTGCGCTCACCGCCTTGGCCGGCTCTCCTTGGGCGGTGACCCCTTGTCCGCTCTCGAGCAGGCCCTGGCGGTGCGGCGTGCCGGCCCCAGCCTGGCTGGCCCCAGCCTGGCTGGCCCCAGCCTGGCTGGCCCCAGCCTGGCTGGCCCCAGCCTGGCTGGCCCCAGCCTGGCTGGCCCCAGCCTGGCCGGCCCCAGCCTGGCCGGCGACGAGGTGGCCGGCGACGAGGTGGCCCGGCTCGCGGTCGACGGCGCTGTTCCGGCCCTGATCGTCGCCTGTCAGCCGATGCCCACCACGCGTGCCCAGGCCGGCGGCGGCGTGTCGTAGTCGTGTTTGCGGCGGAACAGTCCCACGACCGTGCGGCAGTTCGGTTTGCGGGACGGCCAGGGTGTCTGTCCGTCGGTCAACGCCACCACCACGTCCGGCCGGGGCGTCGCCGACATGGCGCGGGTGAACCCGTCCCGCAGGTCGGTGCCGCCGCCCCCGATCAGTGTGATCCCCTGATCCTGACAGAGGGGTTCGGCGACCCGTGCCGCCGCGTCGCAGGAGATCACGCTGACCAGGTCGCGGCGGCCGCCCAGGGCTTTGCCGATCGCCGCCACTTCGAGGAGGGCGCTGCCCAGTTCGGTGTCGCTGACCGAACCCGACGTGTCGATCACGACGGTGACGCGGGGCGGGCGCCGGCGCAGGCTGGGCAGGATCACGCCGGGCAGGGCGGCCGAGCGCCGGGCCGGCCGGCTGTACACGTAGTCGTCGCCCGCACCGGATGCCGAGACCGCTGACCGGACCGCGGCGCCGAGCAGGTCGCGCCATGGCTGCGGCGGGTGGAAGGCCTGTTCCGCCCAGCGCCGCCAGCCCTGCGGGATGTCGCCCGGGCTGCCGGTGATGCCTTCGGCGACGCGGAAGCGGACTCCGTCGCGTTCCTGTTCGCTGAGCCCGTGCGCGCCGTCCGGTCCGAGATCCCATGGCCGGTCCAGGCCGTCGGCGCCGCTGCCGCAGTCCAGCCAGATCAGGTTGCGCAGGTAGAGGCCCGGAATGTGGAAGAGGTAGTCCTCCATCAGGAGGTCCTGCGGCAGCCGGAGATCGCCGGGCATGACAACGCCGGTGGGGCGGGGCAGGCCGTCGCCGTACACATCGTCGTTGATCTCGAAGTCGGCGGCGACGTTGACCTTGAGGCGCTGGTGGCGTTCCGGGAGGCGGTCGCCGCGGCCGTGGTGGTCGCGCAGCAGGTGGGAGACTTCGTGGACCCAGACGGAGGCCAGTTCCGCCAGTGGGGTGCGGGCCACGAACCGCGCTGAAACGTAGCACCGCCAGTGCCGGTCGACGGCCATCGTCGACACCGCACGGGATTCCACCGGATGCATGGCGAACAGCGCCGTGGCCAGGTAGGGGCGGCGGCGTACGGCGTACAGGCGGGCGGCGAAGAGTTTGTCGCGGTCGAGTGTCGTCATCGGGCCCGCCGGGAGAGGGCCAGGGCCGGGGAGAGCCGTTCGATCGCGGCGGGAACCTCCCAGTCGTCGCGGCGCAGTGTGGACAGGGTGGTCGCGGGCACCACCAGCAGGTCGGGCGCACCGGTCTCCAGGGCGCGGACCAGCAGACGCCAGGCCGCCTCCCAGCGGTCGCGGGCCGGGTCGGCGCGGACCGCCGCGACCACCCCGTCGAGTGCGGCCTGCCGCAGGTCGCCGCGTTCCGGCAGCACGGCGTTCTCCGGGTCGGCGAGCAGGCTCTCCGGGTCGGGCAGGTCCATCCGGTCCAGGGCGGCCAGTAGTTCCAGTCCGGGTCCGTCACCGACGGCGCCGCGGACCAGCATGGACAGCGCGTCCCGGGAGGCGTTCGCGGCGGTGGCGAAGGCGACCAAACGTACCGTCATGTCCCAGCTGCGCGGCGACGGCCAGGGACCGCCGCGGTTCGCCTCGTCCTTGGGCATCCGGTGCACCAGGGTGGGCCGGGCGTCGAGGAAACCGCAGACCAGTCGCCGGGCCTGGGCCACCGCGTCCGGCATGCGGTTCGCGGCGAGGCGGGGCAGGGACGCCCGGGGCCACACGCCGCCGAGTCCGCGGACCACTACGTCGTGTTCGTATCCCCATTGCAGGTGCACGAACCGGTTGGCCAGCGGCGCGCTCAGTTCCCAGCCGTCGGCGGCGGATCCGCGCGGGTTCGCGGCGGCCACGATCCGTACTCCGGGCGGCAGTTGCAGGGCACCCACCCGGCGTTCCAGCACCACACGCAGTAGTGCGGCCTGTACGGCCGGCGGCGCGGTGGAGATCTCGTCGAGGAAGAGCAGGCCGTGTCCGGCGCGGCTCAGGTGCACCGCCCAGTCCGGCGGCGCCATCGGCACGCCCTGCGTCTGCGGGTCGTCGCCCACCACCGGCAGCCCGGCGAAGTCCGACGGTTCGTGCACGCTGGCGATCACCGTCGTCAGCGGCAGGCCGAGCGACGCGGCGAGATGCCGCAGCGTAGCGGTCTTGCCGATGCCCGGTTCACCCCAGAGCAACACCGGAAGGTCGGCGCTGACCGCCAGGGCGAGCGCTTCGAGCTGCTTGTCGGGCCGGGCTTCGGTCACCGTGTCGTCGAGGAGGGCCAACAGCGTCGATGCAAGATCCAAAGTCAAATTCAACACCCTTTTCGTGTACGCGTCCGGGCAGTGCGGAAAGGTCGGGGTTCGTTGCGTGGCAGCCGCGCGACAGGGCGCGGCGCAGGGCCGTTACGCGGGTTCCGGCGGTGGCGGGTGGTCCCGCCCGATGTCGACCGGCCGGTCAGGAGTAGTAGCCGTAGCCCAGGTGGTGGTTGTTGCGCTCGTGGTAGAGCCGCTGCCGCCGACGGGTGTGCCGGGGGTCGCGCAGTGGCGGCAGCGGCACGATCCCGGCCATGCCGCTGCGGAACAGTCCGTGCGCGATCAGCCGGTCGGCGGCCGTCGTCAGCTCCGCCAGCAACTCGTCGCCGGCTGCCCGGGCGGCCGGCCCGACCAGGTCGTCGAGGACCGCCATCGCCCCGGCATGGTCACCGTGGTCGAGCCGTCCGCGGATGTGGTCGAGGAACTCCTCGTCCCGGGTGGCCTCGTCGATGGCGCGCAGGCAGGCGAGCGGCGGTCCGCCGAAGGCCGCCAGCAACTCTTCGCGTTGCAGCTCAGCGTCGGTGTGGTCGAGCGGTGTCAGCACCCCGTCCACCATGCCGAGCCGATGCTGCGTACCCCGGCAGTCCACTGTCCGCAGAGGCGCCCGGCGTTGTCGCGGGGCCCGGCGCCCAGGTGTCAGCGCCTGCGCCACCAGCGGGTGCAGGTCACCGGCGTCGATCAGTCCGGCGGCCAGCAGTTCCACGTCGGGTGGCATCCAGGTGGCGGCCCAGGGCAGCACCGGAACCGGCTCCGGACTTCGCCGGTCCACCCATCGGAGCCGCCAGTCGCCGGTGGACCGGTCCAGGAGGAGTCGCCGTCGCCCGCCGAGCCGGATCAGGACGGCGTCTGCGGGGTCGGCATCCAGGAGCAGCGCTGCCTCGTCCGGCCACCGGTGCGCGGCGGCGTTTCCGGGCAGCGACCGAGCCCCGGCTGTGGTGTCCGCGGGTGTCCAGGTGCCGGCCCCGCATCGGTTCGCGAGGTCACCGGCCCGGCGCGCGTCCCAGAGGTGCCGGTGCAGGTCGAGCCGGAACCGGGGTTCGGGACGGGGACTCCCGTCGCCGGGGTCCCACAGTGCCAGGCTGATCCGCTGCCCCGCGTCGGCCCATCCCGGGGCCGTCCGCGCCACCAGGTGTGACGTCGCGTAGCGCGCCAGCGTGATGGTGGTGCCGGGCCGGAGCAGGCCGTCCCGGGTGTTCCGGGGCAGGTGCCATCGCAGCAGGTCGGGGGCGAGATGTCGGAGGTCGTCGCGGATCCGTTGGGCCGTCTCGCGACCACGGGACCCGGCCATCGACCGGTAGGGGAGATCGACGTCCACGCGGGCGGCGGCACAGGCCCCGGCCCAGTCACCCGCGGCGCGGCGGGCGGTGGCGGTCTCGATCATGGTGGGCGGCACGGCGAACTCGCGTGTGCGCCGCCAGCTGGACAGACGGTTGTCGTCCCTCGTCCTCAGCGAGTGCATCAGCACTCACCTTGCACGAAGACGACCCCCGATCGTGAAGAGGTGGTGTTCATCGCCGAGGACAGTACATGCCGGCCGCCCGGTTGTCAGCCGGTCTGTATGGCGACGCCCGGGCGGCCGGGCTCGGAGCGGCCGGGCTCGGAGCGGCCGGGCTCGGAGCGGCCGGGCTCGGAGCGGCCGGGCTCGGAGCGGCCGGGTGACGCCTTCGGGGGAGAAATGTAATCCTTTCCAGTCACCGGCACGGCGGTGGACCCGTGAATGAATGCGCGGAAATGCTCACTCCGAGACCATGGAATGGCGAATCAACGTCACTTATCCGGTCCGATTTGTCAGCATAAGACACGTTCGTGACGAGTTTCTTGATCGTTTCCCGGTGATGTCCCGGTCATTTCGGGGGCCGAGGGCGTAGATCCGGCAGACCTGAATCAGTCGATCGGCTACGGCTATGTGCGAAGAGTGTGTCCTACCGTTACGTTGAGTACGTGCCCCGATGGTGACGCCCATTGGCACGAATTGGTGCTGAACTGGGGGAGCGCCCGTTCTTCCGGATCATCGAGAGATCAAGAAAAGGCTCGTCGCCCCGCCGTCGCCGGAATGGACACGGGGCGCTAGAAAGATATGTGCATCCAGCGTTCCTGACAGGTCGACGATCCGGCCGGCGCCGGCGTCCATCAGCGAGGGTGGTGTGATGATCCGGGTCGTCGTGGTGAGAGACGAGGGATACTTCGGTGTCCCGGTGCGTGCGTTCCTCGAGACCGAGCCGGACATGCACTATGTCGACACGCTGCCGATCGGTGGTGATCTGGCGCCGCGTGCCGCTCAGTTGTGGCCCGCGGTCGTCGTCATCGACACGCAGTACATGGTCAGTCAGGTGCTGCCGATCGCCGACGAGTTGCACGGTGCGATCCCGTCCTGCTCGATGCTGCTGCTCTGCGACCCGTCGAAACGGGGCATGCTCCCACCCCGGCGGTGGAACGGCGGTCTCAACTTCCTGCTCAAGGATTCCTCCCCGGCCATGCTCGCGGACGCGGTGCGCCGGCTGGCCCGCGGCGAGCGGGTGGTCTCGCCGATGCTGCAGGCCGCGTCGCTCAACACCGACCGTGGGCTGAGCACGCGGGAGCTCGAGGTTCTCGGACTCGCGGCGGAGGGCGAGTCCGTGAAGGAGATCGCGGGACGGCTCTACCTGTCCGGCGGAACGGTCCGCAACTACCTGTCCGCGATCATCACGAAGACCGGTGCGCGGAACCGTCTGGACGCTATCCGCATCGCCCGGAAGGAGGGCTGGCTGCGCTGACCGCCGGGTAGCGTGGGAACGGATGCCAGCACACCAGATCGTCATTCCGGCCCTGCCCACCATGCCGTTGCTGGGCGTCCTCGCGATGGTCGTGACGTGCGCCTGGTTGCACGGCCGGGGCCTGCTGTCGGCACCGCGGGTGGCGGCCGGCTGGTTCGCCGGGTGGTACGCGGTGGCCGTCGCCGGAGCCACGATGCTCCCGATGCCGCTCACCTGGGGCAGTGGCACCGGCGGCCCGGAGTTGTTCCGGTTCCTGCTGTTGCCGGTGCTCGACATGCGACCGATGGATTTCGTGCTCAACACCGTGATGATGCTGCCGCTGGGCACGGTGCTGCACACCGTCTTCGGTGTCCGCGGCCGACGCCGGGTGGTGCTCACCGGTTTCCTGGTCAGTCTCACCATCGAACTGACGCAGGCGTTCCTGATCCTCACTCTGCACGGCAACCGGTGGGCCGACGTGAACGACCTGATGTCGAACACGCTCGGCACGTTCCTGGGTTATCTGGTGTTCCAGCGGCTCATGCGTTCCGCACGTTTCCACCGGGCAGTGGAATCCTGTTCTTTCCCGCGATCCGCCCGCGAAACGTCAGCAGCGGTGCGATGACCCGGCGGCGGCCGGGCCGTTCGGTGATCCGTTCGTAGATCCGGCCGACCGAGGCGGCCAGGTGGTCGGCGCCGTACCGGGAGCTCACGGTCCGGGCCGGGAGCCGGGCGCCGCGCCGTTCGGTCAGGCAGAGCAGTTCGGCGCGCAGGGCACGGGGCAGCGATTCGCGGTCGCGGCCGGCCAGCCGGTGGGTGCCGCGGACCGGGGCGCGGCGGGCGGCCCGGTCCTCCAGCGGCGGGCATGCGGCGTACAGGGCGGGCAGGCCCGCGGCGACCGCCTCCAGGGTGGCCACCCCGAAACTCTCCTGGCCGGGGGAGACGAACACGTCCATCGCGCAGAGCATCTCCCGGGCATGCCCGACCGCCCCGGTGAAGCGGACCCGGTCGGCGACGCCCTCGATGTCGGCGAGGCGTTCCAGGGCGGTCCGGGCCGGCCCGTCGCCGACCAGCAGCAGGGTCGCCCCGGGAACCTCGCCGACCGCGCGGATCAGCAGGTCGAAACGTTTGCCGGGTTCGAGGCGGCCGATGCCGCCGACCACCGGTTCGCCGGGGGCGATGCCGAGCCGCCCGCGGGTGGCGGCGCGCAGGGCGGGGTCGAAGCCGAACTCGCCGGTGTCGATCGCCTTCGGGATCATCGCGATCCGGGAGCGGGGCACTCCCCAGGAGGTCAGCCGTCCGGCGATGGCCGGCGAGGCGGCGATGGTGACCTGGCCGAGGCGTTCGCCGGTGAGATAGAGGGCGCGGCGCCGCGACGAGACGAGTTCGCTGCCCAGGTGGTGTTCGGTGGCGACGACGTGCGGGACGCCGGCCATCCGGGCGGCGATCCGGCCCTGCACGCCGGCTCGGAACAGGTGGGTGTGCACCACGTCGTACCGGCCGTCGATCATCAGGCGGCGCAGCCGGCCGATGGCGGCCGGGTCGTGGTCGCAGTGGCTGTGCAGCCGGTGCACCGGTATGCCGTCGCCGGCCAGCGTCAACGGGACCGGTGACGGTCCGAGCGTGACGATCTCACTGTCGTACGGCAGCCGGCGCACGAGCAGACGCACCTGGTGCCCGGCCCCATCCGGTCCCAGTGTGCTGATGACATGCAGGACCCTCATCCCGTCCCCCGGTCGCATTGTCGACAGAACGCTTGCGACACCGCTGGGAAAGACGCTGCCGGAATATTCGGCCCAGCGGAAGTCCCAGATGTCACGCCTAATATGAGAACGATTCGCCGACGCCGTGACATCATCCGCCGAATGGCTGGTCCGGGAAGCCCGAAAGGGTGCCCGTTGAACGTCGATCGGTAAATGTGAGCAACTCTCACGTAGCCCGTGACAATTGCTACTGTAATCAACCCTCGGTGACTGGAACCCTGAGAATTAACTGAGGGCCGAAACGCATTTCCGAATGCTGGGAATCAATTTTCACGGCCCGTTTTCCATGATGCCCGATTTCATGACGACGATCACCGCGCGACGGGTCCGCGGCCGGCTGCGCCGGCATCGTACGAGGGGGATTCCATGCAGGTACGGCGATCAACGCCGGGCGCCTCGGCGCCCGGCGACGCGATCTCAGACGGTTGGCGGCGCCGGGGCGGGACCCCGGCGCCCTGGTTCCTGAACGCCCTGCGCGGCCGGGCGGCCCGGGCCGCCACCGACGCCGCGGCACTCGCCGCGGCACTGCTCATCGCCACACTGCTGCGGCACGACGGCCATGTCGAGAACATCGACTTCCCCGGCCTGCTGGTGCTCGCCACAGCGGCCGCGATGGTGCACACCGCCGCCGGCATCCGGTTCGGCCTCTACACCGGCCGCTGGTCGTACGGTTGCTTCGAGGAGATCGCCGCGCTGGTGAAGACCGCCGCGGTCACCACTCCGGTGCTGTTCCTGCTGGACACCCTGTTCGGTCGGCTGGTACCCCGCTCGGCGATCATCGCGGCCGGGCTGATCTGCCTGGTCCTGACGGCCGGCGTCCGCTACACGGTCCGCTCGTTGCAGGACAGCCGCCTGCGCCCGGCGAAGCCCGGCACCCGGGTCGTGGTGATGGGCGCCGGTGAGGGCGCCACCCAGGTCATCCGGGCGATGCTGCGCAGCCCGTCCAGCCCGTACGTCCCGGTCGCCCTGCTCGACGACGACCCGGCCAAACGGTCCCTGCAGATCATGGGTGTGCCGGTGGCCGGCACCCGTGCGGCGATGGCCGACGTGGTCCGCCGGTTCAGCGCCGACGCCGTGGTCATCGCCATCCCCAGTGCCAGCGCCGACCTGATCCGCGGCCTGACCGAACTGGCCCAGCCGCTCAACGTCGACCTCAAGGTCGTCCCGCCGGTGGTCGAACTGTTCGGCCGCACCATGCGGGTCGAGGACATCCGCCCGGTCAGCCACGAGGACCTGCTCGGGCGCCGCGAGGTCGGCATCGACCTGGCGGCCGTCGCGGGTTACCTCGAGGGCCGGCGGGTGCTGGTCACCGGGGCCGGCGGCTCGATCGGCTCGGAACTGTGCCGCCAGGTCGCCCGCTTCAACCCGGCCAAACTGATCATGCTGGACCGCGACGAGTCCGGCCTGCACGCGGTGCAGCTGTCCCTGGACGGCAAGGGCATGCTCGACGACCGCAACCTGGTCGTCGCCGACATCCGCGACCAGCAGCGCCTCGACGAGGTGTTCGACGAGCACCGCCCGCACGTGGTGTTCCACGCCGCCGCTCTCAAGCACCTGCCGCTGCTGGAGATGCACCCGTCCGAGGCGCTCAAGACCAACATCATCGGCACGTACCAGATCCTGCAGACCGCGATGCGGCACAACGTCGACCGCCTCGTCAACATCTCCACCGACAAGGCCGCGGCTCCGTGCAGCGTCCTGGGGTACTCCAAGCGGATCACCGAGCGGCTCACCGCGGCCGCCGACACCGCCGCCACCGGCACCTTCTGCAGCGTCCGCTTCGGCAACGTGCTCGGCAGCCGCGGCTCGGTGCTCACCGCCTTCGCCGCGCAGGTCGAGGCCGGCGGGCCGATCACGGTCACCGACCCGGAGGTCAACCGGTACTTCATGACCGTGCAGGAGGCGGTCCGGCTGGTGATCCAGGCGGGCGCGCTGGAGAGCCGGGGCGAGGTGCTGGTCCTGGACATGGGCGAGCCGGTCCGGATCGCCGACGTGGCCCGGCGCATCGCCGACGCCGCCGACCAGCACATCCAGATCGTCTACACCGGACTGCGCCCGGGCGAGAAACTCGCCGAGGTGCTGCTCGGGCCGGACGAGCCGGACCACCGGCCGAACCACCCGCTGATCTCGCAGGCGCCGGTGCCGCCGCTGGACGGGGCCGTGCTGTCGCTGCTCGACCCGTCGGTACCCCGGGCCGACCTGATCGCCGTCCTGCGGTGGCTCGCGATGAGTCCCGCGCTCCCCGGCGTACAGAAGAAGCCCCTGACCGAATGGCACCGGCCCGCGCCGCGCGGCAAACAGCGCCGGCCCGAGGTGGCCGCGGTGCCGGAAGGCAGCAAGTGACCCGATCGAAACGGGCCCGCAAGGCCCGCAGAGTGATGAAGGAGAGCACCCCCATGCGGGTCGTCGTCGCCGGTCAGGGATATGTCGGGCTGCCGCTCGCGGTCCGGGCCGCGCAGGTGGGACACACGGTCGTCGGCTTCGACGTCGACGAGGAACGGATCAAACGGCTCGCCGCCGGCGAGTCCTACGTCGACGACGTCTCGTCGGACGAACTGCGGCAGGTGCTGGCCGCCGGCCGTTTCCAGCCGTCGTCCGACCCACGGTCCTGCGGCGGCTTCGACGTCGCGGTGATCGCGGTACCCACGCCGCTGCGCGAGGGCACCCCGGACCTGCGCTACATCGAGGAATCGGCCCGGACCCTGGCCCGCTACCTGCGGCCCGGCGCGACCGTCGCGCTGGAGTCGACCACCTACCCGGGCACCACCACCGAACTGGTCGGCCCGCTGCTCGAGGAGGGTTCCGGGCTGATCGCCGGCACCGACTTCCACCTCGGCTACAGCCCCGAACGCATCGACCCCGGCAACCGCGAGTGGAACCTGACGACCACCCCCAAGGTGGTCTCCGGCATCGACGCGGCGTCGCTGGAGAAGGTGCAGGCGTTCTACGGCTCGGTCGTCGACCGGACCGTGCCGGTCGCCGACACCAAGGTCGCCGAACTGGCCAAGTTGCTCGAGAACACCTTCCGGCACGTCAACATCGCGCTGGTCAACGAGCTTGCGGTGTACGCGCACGAGCTCGGCATCGACGTCTGGGAGGCGATCGGCGCCGCCTCCACCAAGCCGTTCGGGTACATGCGGTTCACCCCCGGCCCCGGCGTCGGCGGGCACTGCCTGCCGATCGATCCGTCCTACCTGTCGTGGCGGGTGCAGCGGACCCTCGGCCAGAGTTTCCGGTTCGTCGAACTGGCCAACGACATCAACAACCACATGCCCGACTACGTGGTCCGGCGCCTGGTCACCGCCCTCAACCGGCGGCGCAAGGCGGTCAACGGCTCCACGATCCTGCTGCTCGGGCTGGCCTACAAGAAGAACACCGGCGACGCCCGCGAGTCGCCGGCCCGCCGGGTCGCCGCCCTGCTGCTGGACATGGGGGCGCAGGTCCGCGCCGCCGACCCGCACGTCGTCGAGGACGCCCACGTGGACAGCCGCGTCGCCCAGGTGGCGCTCACCGCCGAACAGGTCGCCGAGGCGGACGCCGTCGTCCTGCTCGCCGACCACGACGACTTCGACCTGGACCTCGTCGTCGAACACGCCGCCTACGTGCTGGACACCCGTCACCGGCTCACCGGGCCCACGGTCGAGTCGCTCTAGGAGGGCATCGTGGACCTCGTACGCAATCTCTGGAATCTGGCCAACCGCCTGGCCGCAGCCGTCATGCTGACCCTGCTCGCCCCGGTGGTCCTGGCCGTGGCCGTCTGGATCCGCATCGCAGACGGCAGAGGCGTCCTCTTCGTGCAGGACCGGGCCGGCAAGGACGGCGTCCCGTTCCGGATGCTCAAGTTCCGCTCGATGGTGCACGACTCGGTGGCCCTCAGCGCCCAGCTCGGCATCGACGACCCGTTCGGCCTGGTGGAGAACGATCCGCGGATCACCGCCTGCGGACGGTTCCTGCGCCGGACCAGCCTCGACGAACTGCCCCAGCTGATCAACGTGGTACGCGGCGACATGAACCTGGTGGGCCCGCGCCCGGACGTGCTGCCGCAGGTCGCGAACTACTCGGCGCAGGACGCCCGGCGTCTCGAGGTCAAGCCGGGGATCACCGGCTGGGCGCAGGTCAACGGCCGCGACGACATCGACTGGCCGACCCGGTTCAAGCTGGACCGGTGGTACGTCGACAACTGGTCGCCGGCGCTCGACCTGCGGATCCTCTGGCGTACCGCGCTGACCGTGCAACGCGGCGAGCCCCCGGTGCACGTGGACACGCTCAACATCGAGCGGTCCGGCGCCCCCGAGCTCGAGCGGTCCGGCGCCCCCGGCGAGGACACCGTCGTCATCGTGCGCGCCGAGGCCGCCGACTACGACCGTGCCGCCTGAGGGCGAGATCGGTTCGGAGTTCCACTGGGACCCGGCCGCCCTGCTCGGCGCTGAGCGGGGCGGCCTTCCCGGGTGGCTGCCGGACCGGCGCGAACTCTTCGCCACCGGCTGCGGCGCGCTCACCGCGTTGCTACGCCGGGTGCGGCCCGCCGGCCGCGTACACATTCCCTCCTTCTTCTGTACGGGAGTGGCGCACGTCCTGTCCCAGCGGGTGCGGATCGCCTGGTACCGCCACCTGCCGGACGGCCGTGGCCCGCACTGGGAGACGCTGCGCCCGGCCGAGGGCGACATGGTCCTGGCCCAGAACCTCTTCGGCCGGGAACCGGGCGAACCGTGGCGCGCGTGGATGCGGGCGCATCCGCGGATCCCGGTGATCGAGGACCATTCGCACGACCCGTTCGGCGAATGGTCCCGGACTTCCGCGGCGGCGTACGCGGTCGCCTCGTTGCGCAAGACCCTGCCGTTGCCGGACGGCGGCCTGCTCTGGTCGCCGCGGGGCATGCCACTGCCGGCTCCGACCGGGCCGGAGAGCCACGGCGCCCACCTGAAACTGGCCGCGATGCTGCTCAAGACCGCCTGGCTGGAAGGCCGGACGGTGGACAGGGACGGCTTCCGTCAGCTGCAGGTGCAGGGTGAGCAGGAACTGCTCGGCAGTGAGGGGCCGGCCAGCGCGTTCACCCGGGCGGCGCTGCCGGCACTCGACGTCACCGGTCTGCGCGCGACCGGCGAACGCCGGGCCCGGGAGCTGGCGCAGGCACTGGACCTGCCGTCCGGCGGCCCGTTCCGGGTGCAGCTGTTCTGCCGGGACCGGGCCGGCCGTGACGGGCTGTTGAGCCATCTGGCCCGCAACGGCATCTTCGCGCCGGTTCACTGGCGGCAGGATCGCACCGCATTCTGGAGCGGTGACCCGATGGCCGCGGACGCCGCCGACCGCATCCTCACCCTGCCTGTCGATCATCGGTGCAGCTCGGCGGACGTACGCCGGATCGCCGAGGTCACGCGGGCGTTCATGCCAGTCGTGAATGCCGGGGTCGCATAGATTCATCGCAGCCCATATCATCGGCGTGTGATGCGTCGATCTACCGAGAGTGATCAAGGTAGGTGGTGGGCATGAACCTGACCACCGCGGGCATGATCGCGCTGGGCCTCGCCGTCTACGGCGCCGTGGCCTACGCCGTCGGCTCGATCCTGCAGGCCGTGGGCGCCAAACGCAGCTCCGGCACGGTCAGCACCCTCGGCCATCCGCTCTACCTGATCGGCATCGTCCTGGACATCTCGGCCTGGGTGGCCGCGATGTTCGCCCTGCAACAACTCGCCGTCTACGTGGTCGAGTCGGTCCTGGCCGGCTCGCTCGCGATCACCGCCCTGGCCGCGTGGCTGTTCCTGCGCTCCCACCTGCGCCGCCGCGACGTCCTCGCGATCATCTGCACCAGCGTGGCGCTGACCGTGCTCGCCTGCTCGGCCGGACGGCAGGCCGAGATGCCGATGACCAACGACATGCGCCTGGGCTTCTGCACCGCCGCGTTCGTCGTGGTGATCCTCGGCTGGACGGCCGTCCGCGTCGGCGTCCCCGGCCTGATCGCCGCGATCGGCGGCCTCTCCCTCGGCACCGCAGCCCTCAACGGCCGGGCCCTGCACTTCCCACCCGGCACGATGGACCACTGGACGACCGCGGCCCTCACGATCGCCACCGAGCCGCTGGTGTGGACCCTGCTGATCTTCCCGGTCAACGGCATGATCCTGTACGCGAACGCGCTCCAACAGGGCGACGTCGGCAGGGTGACCGCCGTCCACTGGATCGGCGAGGTCACCGTCCCGTCGGTGATCGCCCTGACGATCCTCGGCGACACGGTCCGCCCCGGCTGGGAGACCGCGGCCATGGTGGCCGGCGTGATCACCATCTGTTCCGCCGTCGTGCTGGCCTCCGCACCCGCGGCGACCGCCCCGGCCGATGCCGTGCCCGCCGCGCTCCCCACCGGCGCCATGCCCGCTGCGCTCGCCGCCGGCACCGTGCCCGCCGCGCTCCCCTCCGGCACCGTGCCCGCCGCGCTCGCCGCCGGTGCGGTCCGCCCGGCGCTCGGCGCGACCTACGCCCGATCCGGCGCCGCCCTCGTCCCGGCGCAGGCCGCCGCGGGCCTGGCCCTCATGCAGGCCGAGGCGTGGCGCCTGGCGATCCCGCCGGAGGCGTACTGGCCGGCGCTGCAGCCCCCGCTGGTCCGCGGCTACGGCACGTTCCTGTGGTGGGGTTCCCCGCAGAGTTCCCAGGCCCTGTGGGTCCCGCCGGACCGCACGTTGACCCCGCCCGGCGCGGTTCCCGCCTGGGCAGGCCCGCAACTCCCGGAGTCCCGCCCGGCCCCGGCGTCCCCAGCCGGCTTGCGCAGGGCCCGCAGCCTGCCCGGTTCCCGGCGTTCCGCGGGTGCGCTGCCCGCTCCCCGGTCCGCCGGCCGCCACGCCGCCTAGTCGTCCGTTCGTCCGCGTGCCTGTTCGTCCACGTGCCTGTCCGTTCGCGTGCCTGTTCGTCCACGTGCCTGTCCGTTCGCGTGCCTGTCCGTTCGCGTGCCTGTCCGTTCGCGTGCCTGTCCGTTCGCGTGCCTGTCCGTCCACGGGCCCGTCCGTTCGCGGGTCCGTCCGTTCGCGAGTTGTAGGTGCACCCGATCACGGGTTCGGGTGCGCTTGCATGCTTTGTTCGGTGGGTGGTGGCACCCGATCACGTGATCGGGTGCGCCTGTCTCGAGTTCTTGGGTGCGCCTGCCGTCCTGCCGTCGCCGCTGTCGTGCTGATTGGTGCGCCTGCCGTCCCGCCGTCGCCGGTCGTTGTTGCCGCTGTCGTGCTGATCGGGTGCGCCTGCCGTCTGGCCGTCCTGCCGGCTGTCTCGCGGGCTTGTTGTTGCCGACGTTGTGCCTGGTGGGTGCTCTCGCCGTCTGGTTGTGTGGGTTCGAGTCGTGGGTGCCCCCGATCATGCTTTCGGGTGTGCTTGCATGCTTTGTTCGGTGGGTGGTGGCACCCGATCACGTGATCGGGTGCGCCTGTCTCGAGTTCTTGGGTGCGCCTGCCGTCCTGCCGTCGCCGCTGTCGTGCTGATTGGTGCGCCTGCCGTCCCGCCGTCGCCGGTCGTTGTTGCCGCTGTCGTGCTGATCGGGTGCGCCTGCCGTCTGGCCGTCCTGCCGGCTGTCTCGCGGGCTTGTTGTTGCCGACGTTGTGCCTGGTGGGTGCTCTCGCCGTCTGGTTGTGTGGGTTCGAGTCGTGGGTGCCCCCGATCATGCTTTCGGGTGTGCTTGCATGCTTTGTTCGGTGGGTGGTGGCACCCGATCACGTGATCGGGAGCGTCTACCTCGGAGGATTGGGTGCGTTGGCCGTCTCGCCGTCTCGCTGTTCTGCCGTCTCGCCGTCTCGCTGTTCTGCCGTCTCGCCGTCCTGCCGTCCTGCCGTCTTGCTTTCCTGCGGTGCTGCGCGTCTTGCTGTTCCGCTGTTTGCCCGTTTTGCGGTCTCGGAGGTCCGTCGGCTCGCGGTCTTGCTGTGGTGCTGTTCGGACTCCTTGGCGTGGGGGAGAGCTGGCGTGGGGGGAGTTGGCGTGGGGAGTTGGGCGGAGTGGGAGCGGGGCGGAGGCGGGAGTCTCTGGGGCGGGTGAAGGCGGGCGTGCTTTGTGGCGTACCCGAAAAGGTGCGGGAGCGCTGGACGTGGCTGGACGGCGTGGGGGTGGTTGGCGGAGGCGGGTCGGTGGGGGAATCGGCTTGTTCTGTGACTACTGACGGTTCTGTTGTGGTTGCTCTCGGGGAAGCATGGCCTTGTCGACGACGAGGGGAGCGTGACATGTCAGGCAACAGAGCCGTTGTCTATCAGGGTCCCGGCCGGGTCGGGGTTCAGGACATCGAATACCCGTCCTACGAGGTCAAGGACGGTCCCGGAGTCAACAAGGAGAACGTCGGGCGGCGTACGCCGCACGGGGCCATCCTCAAGACGGTGGCCAGCAACATCTGCGGCAGCGATCAGCACATGGTGCGGGGGCGGACCACCGCGCCGGAAGGGCTGGTGCTCGGGCACGAGATCACCGGTGAGGTGGTCGACGTCGGGTCGGACGTCGAGTTCGTGAGGGTCGGCGATGTCGTGTCGGTGCCGTTCAACATCTCGTGTGGGCGGTGCCGCAACTGCAAGGAGGGTAGGACCGGGATCTGTCTGCAGGTCAACCCGGACCGGCCCGGATCAGCCTACGGGTACGTCGACATGGGCGGCTGGGTCGGCGGGCAGGCCGAGTACGTGATGGTGCCGTACGCCGACTGGAACCTGCTCCGGTTCCCGGACCGGGACCAGGCGCTGGAGAAGGCGCTGGACCTGGCGATGCTCAGTGACATCTTCCCGACCGGGTATCACGGTTGTGTCAGTGCGGGCGTGACGACCGGGTCGACCGTCTACATCGCTGGGGCGGGGCCGGTCGGGCTGGCCGCGGCCACCTCGGCGTTCCTGCTTGGCGCGGCCGTCGTCATCGTCGGTGACCTCAATGCGGAACGTCTGGCGCAGGCTCGCAGTTTCGGCTGCGAGACGGTGAACGTGGCGGACGGCGATCCGGCCGAACAGGTGCAGAACATTCTGGGGCGGTCGGCTCCGGCGATCGGCCAGCCGCTGGTGGACGCGGCGGTCGACGCGGTCGGGTTCGAGGCGCGCGGCCACGGGGCGGACGCGCGGACCGAGCAGCCGGCGACTGTGCTGAACTCGCTGATGGACCTGACCCGGGCGGGCGGGGCGATCGGCATCCCCGGCCTGTACGTGACCGGCGACCCGGGCGGCGTCGACGAGGCGGCCAAGGTCGGTTCGTTGTCGATCCGTCTCGGACTGGGCTGGGCCAAGTCGCATTCGTTCGTGACCGGCCAGTGCCCGGTGATGAAGTACAACCGGAACCTGATGATGGCGATTCTGCACGACCGGGTGCGGATCGCGAAGAACGTCAACGCGACGGCGATCGGGCTCGACGACGCCCCGCAGGGCTATCAGGACTTCGACCGGGGTGCCGCCCGGAAGTACGTCCTGGACCCGCACGGATATCTGAAGCGGTGATCCGGCCTGCCGCGCCGGGGGCGTGAGACCCGGCGCGGCAGGGGTCCTCGCTACACCGGGACGGTGATCGTCAGGTTCGCCACGTAGCCGGCGGACACCGAACCGGTCACCGTGGCCATCTGCGTGGCGGCCAGGTCGTCACCGAACACCATGTCGCTGGCCAGCGTGATGCGGCCCAGGTTGGTGACGCTCGCCGAGTAGCCGGTGGCGCTGGTGTACACCGTCCGGGACACGGCTTCGGGCAGCGCGATCTGTGAGGTCTTGCGGATCGGGCCGGAGCCGCTGGTGGCCTGCGCCAGCGACGAGTACACCTCGAAGTGGATGTGCGGCCACCGGCCGGAGTAGCACCCGGGGAAGATGCTGGTGAAGGTGACCGTTCCGGACGAGTTGGTGACCTGGATGCCGCGCAGGTAGTTCTGGTTGGTGACCCCGGACGAGTACAGCGAGTACCGGCCTTCCCGGTCACAGTGCCAGGCGTAGATCGCGAGACCGGCGACCGGCGTGCACGCCAGGTTGAGCGCGGTCAGCGAGAACTGCAGCGGCACGCCGCCGGCGGTGGTCGTCGACGTGCCGAACGACGACCGGATGTCACTGCGGACGATGCCGGACAGTACGCGCACGTCCGGGCCGTTCGAGCCGTCCGCGGGGTACGGTCCGGCGGTCTCGGAGTCGACCTCGGCGGCGCACGCGGCGGTGGCCGGGTCCGCGTCGGCTCCGGTGAGCAGCCCGGCGCCGACGACGGCGAGCGCTCCGGTGCCGCCGACGACGCCGAGCATCCGGCGCCGCGACATGACGGGCAGGTCGTAGGTCAGGCCTTTGTCGTGCACCTCGCGTACGAACGCCTCGTTGTCCTGGTCCTGCATGGTTCCTCCTTCTGCCGTTGGGGGAGGACAGGAGCAAAACATCGAAGCCTATGAATGACCTGTGGTTGATCTCGTGACGGTCATACCGATCGGGTCATTTCGCGGGGTGAGTGGCGATCTCAGCCTGGCGGTGGCGGCACGGGCGTGAGTGGGCAGGGGGTCGCGGGGGAGGCGCGGGACTTCCGTCGACGCGTACCCTAGAAGTAGGTGTTTTCGTGCTCTTTGCGGTATTTCTGGATCTTGGAGGAGCAGCCTGAAGCGGTGAGGGCGGGCCAGGTCGGGTTGGCCAGGAGGATGCGGCCCAGGGCGACCAGGTCGTAGTCGCCGGCGGTGAGGGCGGTGTGGAGTTCGGCCTGGTGGGAGATCTGGTCGGTCAGGGCCACCGAGCCGACGGTGATGGCGGGCAGGCCGGTGAGGTGCTTGGCCCAGGCGGCCAGGTTGCGCGGGGAGCCCGGGAAGGCCGGCTCCCAGAAGCGGCGCTGTGAGGCGTGGAAGGCGTCGGCTCCGGCGTCGGCCAGGGTCTGCAGGATGGTGGCGAGTTCGGTGGGGTCGGCGGCGATGGTGGCGTCGTGGTCGCGTTCCTTGAACTGGGAGAACCGGACGATCAGCGGCATCGATGCCGGGATTTCGGCGCGGACGGCGCGGATCACTTCGGCGGGGAACAGGGCGCGGGCGGCGGGGGAGCCGCCGAAGGCGTCGGTGCGGCGGTTGGTGGCCGGCCAGAGGAACTCGTCCAGGAGGTATCCGTGGGCGGCGTGCAGTTCGACGGCGTCGAAACCGGCGCGGACCGCCACCCGCGCCGACGCGGCGAATTCCGCGACTATTTCAGAAATGTCGGACAAGGTCATGCTTGACGGTGTCCATGCCGCCCCGGACCGTTCACTGCCCAAGTGCCATAGCTGCGTCGCGATCCGCCCACCCGCAGCGTGCACCTCCGCCGTCACCCGCCGCCAGCCCTCCTCGGCGGCGCCCGCCGTCATCGTCGGTACGGTCGTCTCGTGAGTCGCGCTGGGATGGCCGATCACCGTCCCCTCGGTGATGATCAATCCGAGGCCGGAAGCCCGCCGCCGGTAATAGTCCGCCACCTCCGCCGTCGGCACGCCGCCCGGTGATCGGAACCTGGTCATCGGCGCCATGACCAGGCGATTCGGCAGGGTGAGGCCGGCCAGGGCGGTGGGGGTGGCGAGCGGTCCGAGGAGCGAGGTTGTCGTGGTCATGGGGAGACGGTAAAACTTGACATCTGTGTCAGGGTCAAGCGTTGTGACGGGGGAGACATCCATGAGGATCGGTGACCTGGCCGGGGCGACCGGGGCCAGCGCGCGCTCCCTGCGCTACTACGAGGAGCAGGGCCTGCTGAGCAGCGAGCGCGGCACCGGCGGACAGCGGCGGTACCCGCCGGCCGCGGTGGACCGGGTCGGGCTGATCCGGTCACTGCTCGCGGCCGGGCTGACCACCGCGGTCATCCGGGACGTGCTGCCGTGCGTGGCGGACGAGACGATCCGCACGCCGTGGCTTGCCGGGCGGCTCGGCGAGGAACTCGGCCGGGTCGAGGCGCAGATCAAGGACCTGCACCGGACCCGGGAGATCCTCGCCGGGCTCGTCGAGCGTTACCGGGTCACGAGCGGTACGGCGGAAAGCGTCCGCTGAGCGACTCCGGCGTGCCACCCAGCTTCTCGAAGGCGACCGGGTCGGCCACCACCCGCCAGGTGTGGAAATCCTGACGCCCGGAGCCGAACGCCGCCTTGTAACGGAACAACGAGTCGCCGGAACCGCCCACCCCGCCGCCCAGGTGGTAGACCCGGTTGCCGCGCTCCCGCCCCCACAACCGGATCTCGTGGTATAGCAGCTTGTCCGCCCACCAGATCTGACCGTCCCGGGTGGACTGCAGGTGGGTGTGCATCAGACCGTCGTGTTCGAAGAACAGGTTGCCGCCCAGCACCTCGTCGTCCCGGACCGCCACCGCCAGGTGGATGCTCGGCCCGAGCGCGGCCCGCAGCCGGTGGAAGTGCCCCGGTTCGAAGAAGTAGAAGTCCGTCGCACCGACCCGTCGCATCGTGGCGTGGTAGGTGCCGATCCACGCGTCGAGCCGGTCCCAGTCGTCCAGGACGATCCGCACCCCGGCCCGGGTCGCCTTGCCGATCTGGTTGCGGTGCGTCCGGTGGGTCTCCTGCCACATCTGCTCGGGGGTGAGCGTCAGGTCGAGCGACACGGTCTCGCCGTGCCGGACCACCGTGCCGGCGGTCTCCAGCGACACCACCGGAGCCGGCAGCAGCGGGTGCAACCGGACGAAAGCGGTGATCACGTCACTGGTCCGGAGCAGCGCGGTGAGGGCCCGCGCCGCGCGCGCCCAGAACCCCGTGTCGGTCACCGGGGCGTTGCTGACCGGACCCGGATATCCGTACGGGGAGACCGCGTCCCGCAACCCGGTGGCGGGCACGTCGCGCAGCACCAGGGGAAGGAGCAGCATCAGCGGCCCCTCGTCGTACCGGAACGCGGCCGGCATGCCTCCGGAGAGCCGGGCGTCCAGGCGTACATAGTCGGGCAGGTGGTAGACGTCGTGGCGGAGGTGCCGCAGCGCCTCCGCCCACGCCGTGTCGTCGTGTTCCAGTAGGGCGCCTTCGGCCATCGGTCATCCCTTCGCTGTTCACTTGTCACCGCGCGTCACGCGGTATGCGGTATCACCTGACCCGCCGCCACGGTCGTCGTGCCCGGCCGCCTCCGGGCCCGGCTCCACCGGCGGGCGCTCAGGGTCCAGCGCAGGAGCGTACGCGGGACCGTGTTCTGGGTGGAGATGTGCAGCGCGTACCGCCACACCGGGAATTCGCCGCGGCGGTTCGACAGCGCGTACGAGAAACGCCGGGCCGGCAGGTCCGCGTAGTCGCCGACGTGCTCGAACCAGGAACTGCTCGCCCGCGCCGCGCGCTGCAACGGCGCCATCGCCGCCTTCCGGCGGTGCTCGTATCTTTCCAGGGCCACCGGCAGTTCGTCACCGGACGCGACCGCGTCGGCGAGGGCCATCGCGTCCTGCATGGCCAGTTTGGTGCCGGACCCGATCGCGAAGTGGGTGGTGTGCGCGGCGTCGCCCATCAGCACCACGTTGCCGTGGTCCCAGCGCTGCGCGGTGACCCGGCGGAAGTTCAGCCAGCCGGTGCCGCCCAGGTCGGCGCGCTGGTCGATCAGCGGCTGTCCGTTCAGGTGGCCGGCGAAGATCTCCCGCAGCCGGGCGGTGCCGGCCGCCGCGTCCATCGTGTCGAAACCCAGACCGGACCAGGTCGACGGCGTGCACTCCACGATGAACGTGCTGGTGGTGTCGTTGAACGGGTACGCGTGGTACCAGATCCAGCCGGCCTCGGTGCGGACGAATCCGAAGGTGAACGTGTCGAAGACGTGCGGCGTGCCCAGCCAGATGTACTTGTTGTCGGCCACGTCGACCTCCGCCCCGAAATGCTCGGCGTTGCTCTGCCGGATCCGGCTGCCCGCCCCGTCGCAGGCCACCACCAGGTCGGCCGGGGGCAGCGCGGACGGGTCGCCCAGGTCGTCGGACCAGCTGATCCGCACGCCCAGTTCGGTGGCCCGGGTGGAGAGGATCTCGAGCAGCTTGTGCCGGCCCAGGCTGAAGCCGTACCCGGGCAGGTGGGTGACGGGTTTGCCGGTGGCCCGCACTTCGTACTCGTCCCACTGGCAGGCGGCCTCCCAGATCCGCTCGGCGCTGACCGGGTCGTACCGGAACAGGTCGTCGAGCAGGTCGTCCCAGAAGACCACACCCCAGCCCCAGGTGACGCCGGCCGGGTTGCGTTCCAGCACGGTGATCTCGTGGCCCGGGTCGGCGAGTTTCGCCAGCACCGCGAAGTACAGACCGGCGGGACCGCCGCCGACGCAGGTGATCCGCATGACGGGCTCCTAACGGTAGGACGGGAAGGTGGCGGTCAGGTCGGCCGGGTCGGCGTCCGGGCGGCGCTCCCGGACCAGCCGCTCGTACGCCTCCGGGTCGCACACCACCCGCCAGGTGTGGAACAGGTGCCGGCTCGGCGAGAACCCGGCCTTGTACGAGAACAGCGAGTCGTTGGCCCCGCCCTTGCCCCCGCCCAGGTGGAACACCCGGTCGCCGCGTTGCCTGCACCAGCGGCGCACCGAGTCGTAGAGCAGTTCGTCGGCGTACCGTTTGGGTGCCCGCCGGGTCGACGAGACGTACCCGGTGGCGATCCCGTCGTACGAGAAGAAGGTGTTCCCGCCGACCACCTCGCCGTCCTCGAGGGCGACCGCCAGGTGCATCCGGTCGCCGACCGCGTCGTGCAGCGCCGCCAGGTGTTCGGTGGTGAAGAAGTAGTACGACGTCGCCCCGACCCGCCGCATGTTGTCGTGGTACACCTCGACCCACTCGGGCAGCCGGTCCCAGTCGTCGAAGACGATCTCGGTGCCGGCCTTCCTCGCCCGGTTGATGTGGTTGCGGTGGTCGCTGCGGGTCTGCCGCCACATCTCGTCCTCGTCGACGGTCAGGTCCATCGAGACCGTCTCGCCGTGGCAGACCAGCGTGCCGAACCGTTCCAGGGTGGGTGGCGGGGAGCCGAGCAGCGGATGCATCCGGACGAAGGCGCTGACGATGCCCGCGGACCGCAGCGTGTCCCGCATCGCCGCGCAGGCCGGCTCCCAGAACGCGGCGTCCTCGGCGACGGCGTCGCTGACCGGCCCCGGATAGCCGTACGGGGAGATGGCGTCGCGCAGGTCCGAGTCCGGGACGTCCCGGACGATCAGCGGTACCAGCAGGCGGCGGCCGTTCCGCTCGTACCAGAACGCGGCCGGAGCGCCACCGTAGAGCCGGGCGTCGAGGACGACGTACTCCGGCACGTGGTACATGTCGTGGCCGACGTGCTGCAGCGTCTCCTTCCACTCGCGAGCCGCCGGTTCCAGCAGCGAAGCCGTCATGTCGTGTTCTCCTTCTCCCGCCGCTCTACGCCCGCAGGATCCGGGCGTTGAGCGCCATGTTCGCGGCGAACTGATCGTTCACCACCTGGTGGTTCTCCAGCCGCAGCTGCACGGCCGGGTCGTAGCGGCCCAGCTTCACGAAACCGTCGGAATACCAGCCGTTGTCCTTGCCGGTGCCGTCCACGTACGCGTGATAGGTCGTCCCGGACGGCCAGACCACCGTGGTGAGCGTCGCCGCGAACGCCGCCACGTCCGCGTCCGTCCAGCCGCGCCCGTGGTCGCGGGCCTCCACCACGTACGTGATCACGCCGTTGCCATGCCCGGCGTCCTGACCGGGACGTTTCGCCGACCCCCACACGTCGCTCCAGAAGTACGCGTGCCCGTCCACCGGGTTGCGCCGCAGCTGCTTGCGGATCCGGTCGCCGATCGTGGTCAGCACCGTGGTGTACCGGCCGCGGCGGCGTTCGTCGGCGGTCAGCTGGGACAGGTTGAGCGCGATCAGGGCCCAGTGCGCGGCCATGTGGGTCCGCTCGCGGTAGATGTTGTCGTCCTGTCCCCGCGAGTACCACTTCTCGAAGATCTGCACCTCGGCGAAGGTCAGCAGGGTGTCGTACCGGGCCCGATAATTCGGGTCGGCGAGGATCGCCGGGTTCTCCTTCATGGCGGTCAGCAGCGTGGTGGCGTACCGCCAGAAGTAGCTCTCGTAGAGCGGCACCTCGTTGCCGCCCTCACCGGACCGGACCGACGGCCAGCCGCGGTACCCGTCCTTGGACGGCACGGCGGCCGCCACCACGTTCTCCACGTAGTCCAGCGCCCGGTCCAGGAACCGTCTCTGGTCGGTGGCCCGGAACATCGCCACGCAGGCGTCCAGTGAGTACGCCAGGTCGTAGTGGTCGCGGCTGTCCCTGGACCTGCTCAGCGGGATGCTGTGTTTCTCCTGGTAGTCCCAGCTCTGCAGGAAGACGCCGGTCCAGTGGGCCACCGTCTTGACCTTGAGTTTGTCGGCGGTGGCCGGGGCCGCATCGGGCAGCGGCGTGCTCTCCCCGATGTCGTCACCCCCGGCGGCGTAGCGGGTGGCGCTGTGCGCTGCGGTGGCGGCGGCCACCGAACCCAGGCCCAGCATGATGAGGGCACGCCGGCTCAGCCGGCTCCTCCGGTCGGTCATCGCGGTACCGGCTCTCGCTCGGGTGTGTGCGGATCGGACACCGGGGCCCCGGACCGCGAGACAGCGGCCGCGGCGGCCACAGCGGCGAAGATCCACGCTAGGCGGGCGTCGTAGTAGTCGCCGGAGAAAAGGCTGCTCAGTCCCACGAAAACGGCCGACGCGACGGCCAGCCCGGTCACCTGCGGACGCAGGCCGCCGCCGTGGACCACCCGGGTCCACAGCACGATCGAGGTGCCCAGCAGGCCGAGCCCGAGCAGACCGCCCTCGGCGGCGACACCGAGCACGTAGTTGTGCGGGTACTCGACCATCTGGTTGACGCCGATCTCGCCGTAGAACCCGTCCAGCCCGGCACCGGCGACCGGATGGACGAGGAACAGGTCCACGGCGGCCGCCCAGATCGACGTCCGGTCGGACATGTACTGCTCCTGGACGGTCTGCTCGACGAACCGCTCCTGGAACAGGCTGGTGAACTCGGGCGGGGCGAACACCCAGAGCGCGGCGCCGGCGGCGGCCAGCACCAGGCCGGCGGCGACCACCGGGCCGGGCCGCAGCCGGTGCCGCAGTTTGAGCAGGGCGACTGCGCCCACCGCGGCGCCGGCCAGCAGACCGGCCCGCGACCCGGAGAGCACCGCGGCCAGCAGGAACAGCGGGGTCACCAGCAGCGGCCAGACCCGTCCGGTGAGCATGAACAACGCCACCGCGCTGATCACCCCGAGGATCTCGATACGGACGAAGACGTTCGGCCCGCCGCCGAACGCCGAATAGCGCCCCTGCTCGCCGGGGCCGTTGACGAGCAGCGCGGCCAGCGCGAAGACGATCGCGGCGACGAACAGCAGACGGAACAGGAGCAGGCCGACGGTGTCCGGGTCGCCGGCCGCGTACGCATAGAAGGCGATGGTCAGCACGGCCAGCAGGACCAGGTCGAGGGTCTGCGGCCCGACCCGGGAGGCGGACGGCGCCCAGAGCGCCGACGCGATCTGGAAGACGAAGAAGATCAGGGCGGCGACCAGCCAGCCCTCGTGCCGCAGGCCGTCCATCGGGTGCGGCCCCGGCTGCCGGGCGGCGTCCAGGGCCAGCACCACCAGGGCCAGCACCAGGCCGATCACCCGCAGGTCGACCCAGGCGAGATCGAGGAAACCGGCCCGGTCCAGGGTGTACCGCCCGCCGATCGCCACCAGGACCAGCAGCAGACCCGGCGCGACGAACGCCCGCGGCCTCACGGTCTCTCCCGGGCCAGCGTCGTGGCCACCAGCGCGAACACCAGGCAGGCGCCGTAGCCGAGCAGCGAACCGTAGGCGGCACCGAGGATGCCGAGCCGGGGGATGAGCAGCACGTAGGCGGCGAAACTGACCACGAAACCGGTGATCTCGGCGACCGAGACGAGACCGCCGCGGCCCTTGGCGATCAGGAAGCCGAGACTGACCCGGGAGACCGCGTACAGGCCGGCGGCGACGACCAGCGGCAGCACCACGGAGCGGGCCGCGGCGTACTGGTGGCCGAAGACCGGGACGATCAGCAGGTACAGCCCGCCGGCCACGACCGGCACGATGACCAGCACGTAGACCGCGACCGCCACCAGGACCGGGCGGGTGCGCAGACCACCGTCGCGGTGCGAGGCCCGCCAGCGGCCCAGGCGGGAGTCCGCGTACGCCCGGATCGGCCAGGCCAGCAGCTCGGTCAGGGTGGCCACCGAGGTGTACAGGCCGAGCGCGGCGGTCGACGCCAGCACCGGGATCACCAGGCGGTCCACCCGCAGCATCGCCATGTTGGAGATGGCCGCCGGGAACAGCGCCAGGCCCTCCCGCCGGACCTGGCGGTTCTGGTCATCGGCGACCGGGGCGGCGTCCGGCGACACCGGCAGCCGCAGCCAGATCACCAGGTAGACGACGGTCGGCACGGCGCCGGCGACCACGTAGGCCAGGAACCAGTACTCCGGATGCGACGCGCCGGCGAGGTAGAGCCCGACGAGCATGGCCAGGAGCAGCACCGCCTCGAGGATCCGGGCGACCAGGAAGTCACGGACCCGGCCGACGGCGATCGCGATCGAGCGGGTGGCCAGGGCGGCGGCCTCGATCAGCGCGTACCAGGCGAGCATCGCGATGATCACCGGCCCGGGGGAGATCCGGGCCGGGGCGATCACCGCGTAGACCACGGCGCCGGACAGGGCGACACCCGCGGGGATCAGGAGCAGTTTCGCGTACGCCCGGACCGCCGGCGCCGGAGCGACGTTGTGATAGCTCGCCACGAAGCTGCGCTCGGTCCCCAGCAGGAGCACCTGGGTGACCAGGTAGACCACCTGGAGCATGAGCGCGACCTCGCCGCGGTGCGTCGGGGTCAGCGACCGCACCATCAGGATGTTCGCGGCGGTGGCGACACCGCCGGTCAGCACCTGGGAGGCGAGGAGCTGGACGCTGGGCTCGGCGACCAGGGTGCGCAACCAGGAGAACGGGTCGGCGCGGCGTGGTGGGGCGAGGTCCCCGGCGGCGTGTTCCGCCCGCAGTTCACTCATCGGATTCGTCGGACTTGTCATCGCTTTTGGGGGACTCCTCGGCGGGAGTGGCAGCCTCCACCACCCGGGCCCGTCCCCGGGCCGGCCCGACCGTGGGCAGCGAGACGAACGTGTCCCCGTGCCAGTCCGGCGAACCGGCGTCGGCCAGCTCCGGCTTGTCACCGAAACCCGGCACCCCGGACACCTCGTCCACCGGACCGGTCGGCAGTTTGCGCGGCAGCGCGTTGAGCACCGCCCCGGCCAGCCGCGCGCCGACCCGCTCCAGCAGGTCCATCGACCGTCGCACGTCCGCGGCCCGGGTCCGGCCGGCCCGCACCACCAGCAGCGCGCCGTCGGTCACCTGCCCGATCACCGCGGCGTCCGCGACGTCGTGCAGGGCCGGCGCGTCCACCAGCACGATGTCGAACCGGTCGGTCAGGGTCCGCACGGTGCTGCTCAGCCGCGGCGAGGCCAGCAACTCACCCGGGTCCGGGGCGTCCTCACCGGCCGGCAGCACGGTGACCCGCCCGTTCAGGGCCTTCTGCAGCACGTCGCGCATCCGGGCCGAACCGGCGAGCACCTCGGCCAGCCCCGGCGACGGCTCCAGAGCCAGATAACGACCCACCCCCGGGGTACGCATGTTCGCGTCCACCAGCGCGACCCGTGCCCCCGTCTCGGCCATCGCGATGGCCAGCCCGCAGGTGACCGCGGTGGTGCCCTCCTTGCGCCCGGAGCCGGTGAGCAGCAGCGACTTGCCCCGCCCCGGCCCGTTGTGCGGGTCGGCCAGGTCCGGCAGCAGGCTGCGCAGCCGCCGGAACGCCTCGGCCAGCGCCCGGTCCGCGTGATCACCGCGCCCGAACCGGCCGCCTATCGCGATCGCCCCGACCGTGCCCACGCCCAGCCGGCGCAGGTCGTCCTCGTCGGCCACCGTCCGTGCGGTGGCCTCCCGGACCGCGACCGCGATCAGGCCGATCAGCAGGCCCAGCACGGCCGCGAAACCGGCGTCCCGGCCCAGCGTGCCGGGCTCCTCGGTGGTCTCGGCGTCCTGCAGCACCGAGATCGCCGGGGTCTCGGCGTCCGGGTTGTCGGCGCTGCCGATCTGCCGGGCCAACCCGACCAGCACGGTCGCCGCGGTGGTGACGATCTGCTCGCTGCGGGCCGCGTCCGGGTCGGTCGCCGAGATGACCAGCAGGTCGGTGCCCTCCCGGACCTGCGCGGACAGGCTCGCGCTGACCTGCTCGGGGGTGATGCCCGGGCCCATCCGGTCCACCACGCCCTGCGCCACCCGGGGACCGGTCAGCAAGGCGATGTACGAGTTCAGCCGGCGCGCCCCGGCGTCCGGATCGCCGTTCCCGGAGCTCGCGAAGAGCACCATCGACGACCGGTGTGCGGGCTCACCGGCCGTGCCCATGCCGGCGGCGATGCCGGTGGCGAGCAGCACCGGCAGCACGAGCCAGAGCCATCGGCGCCGGCACGCCCGCACGTACGCACGCAGTTCCACGCTGACTTCCCCCGTATTTCGTCAGGACAGGGCGGTTTCCCGGTGGCGTGGCGCCGACCGGTGGAGCACCGCCTCGAAGCGGTCGAAGAGCATGTCCCGTGAGAACTGCTCGACGGCCAGCCGATGCGACGCCGCCCGGGCACGCTCCAGCCAGTCGTCGTCACGGACGTGCTTGACCAGCAGTTCGGCCGCCGCGCCGGTGTCCTCCGGATCGAGCACCAGGCCGGCGCCGGAGTCACGCAACATCTCGGCCTGCCATCCGCCGTAGTTGATGGCGATCGGGCGAGACGCCGCGAGAGCGTCGAAGAACTTGTTGGCGGAGTTGTCCCAGAGCCCACGGATCGGGCGGACGAAGCTGGTGGACATGGTCGCGGCGCCGAGGATCACCGGCAGTTCGGATTTCGGGACCTTCTCCCACATCCGTACCGTCTCGTCGAGAAGTCCCAGGTCGGCGGCGAGCCGCTTGGTGGGCTCCCACTCCTTGCCGTGCCCGACGATCAGCACCCGCACGTCCGGGTCCAGTTCCCGCATCCGGTGCGCGGCCCGGACCAGGTAGTCCACCCCGTTGACCGCGCCGAGCGCGCCGGTGTAGACGATCAGCGGCCGGTCACCGAGCCACTCGTGGCCGGCCCGGAACCGCCGGACCTGCTCGTCGCCGACCGCGAACAGTTCCAGGTCGGCGGCGTTCGGGATGACCGTGGTCGGTGTCTGCGGCCGGCGGGCCAGCACCCCGGCGGCCATCCCGGGGGAGAGGGCGATGACCTCGCTGGCGTTGCGGTAGGCGAAGTTCGCCAGCGCACCGGCCAGCCGGCGGGCCACCGGGTTGCGCAGGGCGCCCATCTCGATCGGCACCTCGGGCCAGAGGTCGCGGACCTCGAAGACGAACGGTGCCCGGCGCAGCTTGGCCGCGATCACGCCGGGCACCGCGACGGTGAGCGGTGTGCTGGTGGCGAAGACGAGATCGGCCCGCAGCCGGGCGGCCTTGACCGCGGCGAGGACCATGAACTCGGCGAAGGCCCGCAGCCGCCGCGCGTAGGACATGTCGTTGGAGTACGGCACCCGGAACCAGTGGACGGTCACGCCGTCCTCCCGGGTGACCCGCCACCCCAGCTCCCGGTCGCCCGGGGTGATGTCCGTGGTGATCACGTCGACGGTGTGTCCCCGGGCGACCAGGCGGCGGGCCTGCTCGTACGACCGGATGCCACCGGCCATCGACGGATTGCAGTAGTACTGGTGGATGTAGACGATCCGCATCGGTCAGCCCTCCCGGCCGGTGACGGCGGCCCGGACGGCCCCGACCACGCGGTCCCGGTCGTGGTCGGTGAGCGCGGACCCGCTGGGCAGGCAGACGCCCCGCCGGAAGAATCCCTCGCTGACCTCGCCGCCGCGCATCACGCAGTCCCGGAAGACCGGTTGCAGGTGCATCGGTTTCCACGCCGGCCGGGCCTCGATGTCGCGGCCGGCCAGCTCCGCCAGGATCCGGTCACGGTCCGCGGGGGAGTCGACGAGCACGCAGGTCAGCCAGTGGTTGGGGGTGCCGTACCCGGCGACCGGCAGGAAGGCCAGTCCGGGCAGGTCGGCGAGGGCGGCCCGGTAGTGCTCGGCGGTCCGCCGCCGCGCCTCGATCATCTGGCCGAGCCGCTGCAACTGTCCCCGGCCCACCGCGGCGAGCAGGTTGCTCAGCCGGTAGTTGTAGCCGACGCTGCGGTGCTCGTAGTGCGCGACCGGCTCGCGGGCCTGAGTGGCCAGGTGCCGGGCCTGCTTGGCGACCGAACCGTCGTCGGTCACGAGCATCCCGCCGCCACCGGTGGTGATGATCTTGTTGCCGTTGAAGGACAGCACCCCGGCGAGACCGAACGACCCGGCCGGACGGCCCCGGTAGGTCGCACCCAGCGCCTCGGCGGCGTCCTCGATCAGCGGGACGTCGTACCGGTCGCAGGCGTCGAGCAACGGCTGGTAGTCGGCGCACTGGCCGTACATGTCGACGGCGATCACCGCGCGGGGCAGCCGCCCCCGGTCGGCCCGGGACCGCAGTTCCTCGGCGACCAGCTCCGGATCCACGTTCCAGTCGTCCGGCGCGCTGTCCAGGAACACCGGGCGGGCGCCCAGGTAGGTCACCGCGTTCGCGGTCGCCGCGAAGGTGAACGACGGGACCAGCACGGTGTCGCCGCGCCGCACCCCGGCGGCGATCAGTGCCAGGTGCAGCGCGGCGGTGCCACTGCTCAGCGCCACCGCGTGCCGCACGCCGACCAGTTCGGCCGTCTGCGCCTCGAAGGCGTCCAGGTCGGGGCCGACCGGCGCCACCCAGTTCGAGTCGAACGCCTTGAGCAGCAGCTTGCGCTCCAGGTCGCTGACGTCCGGTGGCGAGAGGTAGATGCGCGTGTCAGTCATGAACCCGGGTCCTCACGGCCAGCATGGGCCAGGCCGGGTGCAGGCCCTGGCGGTGGATGAACATCGGCGAGCCGCCCACCCGCATGGCCGGGCGCAGCGTGGTGGCGAAACTGCGGTAGCCGGCCTCCCGCGCGACACGCACGTCGCGCTCCCGGAAGTCGACTGCCGGATGCCCGTACGGCGCGGCGAAGTCCCGGATCTCGACGCCCAGCTCGGCCTCGATGTCCCGTTTGGAGTCGACGATCTCCCGGGCCGCGTCCTCGTCGCCCTGGTCGGCGAGCCGCCGGTGGGTGACCGTGTGCGAACCGAAGTCGAAGCCGTCCGCCACCAGGGCGCGGCAGTCGTCCCAGGTCAGGTTGCCCGGCGTGCCGACCATGCCGGAGGTCAGGAAGAACATCGCCGGCACGCCCAGCTCCAGCAGGATCGGGGCGGCCACGTCGCGCCAGGTCGGGTGCGCGTCGTCGAACGACAGGCAGAAGACCGGACCGGTCATCGGCCGCTCGCCGGCCAGCACCGCGAGCGCGTCGTCCCACGACACCAACGGTCCGATCCGGCCCAGGGCGAGCAGGTGACGGCGCATGTCCTCGCCGTACTCCGGGAGGACGTCGTGGTAGAAGGGGAAGTAGAGGCCGGGTGCGCTCGGCAGGCGGCGCAGGAGACCGGCGGGCGCGAGGATGCGCCCCTGCGTCCTCGGCCGGGCCCGCAGACGGCTGCGCAGTCCCAGCTCGTTCAGGCGTCGTTTGATCGCTGTCGGTGGCTGCATGCGATCGGCACCCTCCCGCTCGTCGTGCTCGGACCCGGCCCCGGACACAACGAACCCCGCGGCCTTCACCAACCTTTGCAAATACGTACGCGGTCCCGGCAGTAGCAATTGTCATAAGGAATGCGAGTAATATTCACGTCAATTCGAGAATAGGCCGATCGGCTGTTGCAAAATGCGCGTACGGGTGTCCATCATCGTGCGTCGGGACCTCAATGGGAGAGCGGGGCGTGCACGATGCTGCGACTGCGACAGGTGGAGCCGACCGCCGCCGGATGGGCCGACCGCGCCGGCTACGACGACCGGCTGATCTTCCACACGCCCGAGTGGGTGAACTTCGTCGCCGAGAGCCAGGGCGCCGAGCCGGTCCTCGCCGAGGTGCACGCCGACGGCCAGACCCTCGGCCACTTCACCGGCCTGCTCACCCGCAGGTACGGACTGCGCATCCTGGGCAGCCCGATGGCCGGCTGGACCACCTCCTACCTGGGCTTCCAGCTGCGACCCGAGGTGTCCCGGCGGTCCGCGGTCGCGGCGCTGCTGCCGTTCGCCTTCGACGACGTCGGCGCCGCCCACCTGGAGGTCCGCGACCGCGGCACCACCGAGGCCGACCTGCACGGCCTCGGCCTGCGCTGGGACACCGCGCCGACCGCCGTGATCGGCCTGGCCCCCGACGAGGACACCCTGTTCGGCGCGATGGCGAGCGCCTGCCGCCGCAACATCCGCAAGGCCGCCAAGTCCGGCGTCACGATCGAGGACGCCACCGGCGACCCTTTGTTCGCCGCCGAATTCTACGATCAATTACGCGACGTTTTCGCGAAGCAGAATCTGGTCCCCACCTATTCGGTGGAAAGGGTCGAGTCGTTGATCCGTCACCTGACTCCGGCCGGCAGCGTCCTGCTGCTGCGCGCCCGCGACCCGGACGGCCGCTGCATCGCCACCGCGATCCTGCCCTGGCACCACCGCACCATGTATTTCTGGGGCGGCGCGAGCTACCGCGAACACCAGCACCTGCGCCCCAACGAAACCCTGATCTGGCACGCGCTGCGCTGGGCCAAGGCCCGCGGCGTGACCGAGTTCGACTTCGTCGGGGGCAACGCCTACAAGGCCAAATACGGCACCACCGAGGTCCCGGTCCCCTGGGCGCGCCGTTCCCGATCACCGCTGGTCGCCCGCCTCCGCGACGCCGCAAAACAGGGCTACGCCCTGAAACAGAGGGCGACAGCCAGGGTCATCGGCGCCGCCTGATTTCTGGTACGCGCGACGCAGAGTCCCGTGGCGCACCCAGGTCTGCTCGGCTCACACCCCTCTTCTGCTCGCCCCGGCCCCCAATCCGCGCGTGATCGGCGTTGCGGCCGCGGGGCACACGGTGCCCCGCCGCTGCTCTCACCCGACAGCCGGACTTGTCGACCTCCCCGGTTCTCGCCCGTGGCCGTCTCCGGGGGCGGTTGGTGGCCGTCTCCGGGGCGGTTGGTGGCCGTCTCCTGGGGCGATTGGTCACCGTTTTCGCGGCGGTTGGTGGCCGTCTCCGGAGCCCGGCCGTCGACGGTGGTAGTTCGCCCGCCCGCGACGAGCCGCCGATGACGGCTCGAGTCGTCGGGCCGTCGTACGCGGCTGAGTTCGCCGGTCGGCTCAGCCGTAGACGACGGCTGAGCCGGTCCCGCCGTTGCTGATGGTCGAGTCGCATCTGCTGGGCAGCCGTGGTCGACGGCTCGCCCGGTCCCGGCCGTCGTCTGCGGTCGGTTTGCGGGCCGGATCGGACCGTGGGCGACGGCTGGGTCGACCTGGCCGTCGTTGGTGGTCGGTTTGCGGGCCGGATCGGACCGTGGGTGACGGCTGGGCTAGACGCCTTCGTGCTGAGGGTGCGAAGCCCGTCCGCGTGGTGAGTTTGGGCGTGCTGGGGGCCCGAAGTCACCACGCCCGTGGTGGAGCGTGGTGATTGCGGGCGCGCTGGGGGCCCCAAGTCGCGACACGGACGCTGACCACGAAACGTGTCTATCCCCGGCCGTCGTTGGTGGTCGGTTAGCGGGCCGATGACGACAGCGCTCGACGGCTGGGCTACTCCCGGCCGTCGACTGTGGTTGTTTTGTCAGCCGGATCGGACCGTGGGCGACGGCTGGGCCGACCTGGCCGTCGTTGGTGGTCGGTTTGTGGGCCGGATCGGACCGTGGGCGACGGCTCGGCCTGGCCCGGCCGTCGACCACGGCTGTTCGCAAGGATGACAGCCGTGGGCGACGGCTCGGCCTGGCCCGGCCGTCGACCACGGCTGTTCGCAAGGATGACAGCCGTGGGTGACGGCTCGGCCGGTCCGGGGCACTCGACGGCGGGTTCGCCGGGGAGCCGCAACCGACCGGGCAACGGTTTTCGCGACGTGGGGGCGGGGGACTGGGGACAACGGCGGGGAGGTGGCCCACCTGGGGCATGGCGGGACGAGCCGGTGCGGTTGAGGGAGGTGTGGCTCGTACTCGGCAGAAGGTTTGACCCGCGGTGGGATCCTGGGGTGAGTGGAGGAGGGGTTTTGTTCCTGTTGTTCGGGCTTCGGTCCAAGGATCATGTGATCGGCACGCCGTCGATGACCTGCGAGATCTGTGGGTGGGCGGCGCCGCAGACGGTGCTGCGCCGGAGCACCAAGTTCACGCTGTTCTTCGTGCCGCTGTTCCCGGTGCGGCCGAGCCGTTACTACCTGGTGTGCGGTCATTGCCGTGGTTTTCGCGACGCCGACCCCCGGATGGTGGAAAGTCTCGTGCGCTGAACACCGGGTCAGGCGGGCTGGATCCAGTCGAAGGTCCGTTCGACCGCCCGCCGCCAGTGGGCGTATTCGGTCTCGCGGATCTCTGGTCGCATCGCCGGCATCCACTGTCCGGCGATGTGCCAGTTGCTGCGCAGGCCGTCCAGGTCGGGCCAGTATCCGACGGCCAGGCCGGCGGCGTAGGCGGCGCCCAGTGAGACCGTCTCCACCGCCAGTGGCCGGACCAGCGGCACGTCCAGGACGTCGGCGATGATCTGCATGAGCAGGTTGTCGGCGGTCATCCCGCCGTCGACCTTGAGGGTCTTCAGCGCCAGCCCCGAGTCGCGAGCCATCGCGTCGACCACTTCGCGGGTCTGCCAGGCGGTCGCCTCCAGCACCGCGCGGGCCAGGTGTCCTTTGGTGATGTACGAGGTCAGCCCCACGATCACACCCCGCGCCTCACTGCGCCAGTGCGGTGCGTAGAGCCCGGAGAACGCCGGCACGATGTAGCAGCCGCCGTTGTCGGCGACCGTTCGTGCCAAAGTTTCGATCTCCGGGGCGCTGGAGATCAGCTCGAGTTGGTCGCGGAACCACTGGACCAGGGAGCCGGTGATCGCGATCGAGCCTTCCAGCGCGTATGTCGCCGGGGCGCCGGCGATCTGGTACGCCACCGTGCTGAGCAGACCGTTCTCCGGCCGGACCGGTTCGGTGCCGGTGTTGAGCAGCAGGAAGCTGCCGGTGCCGTACGTGCATTTCGCCTCGCCGGGGGTGAAGCAGGTCTGCCCGAACAGGGCGGCCTGCTGGTCGCCGAGGGCCGCGCCGATCCGCACGCCGGGGAAGGCCGCCACGGCGGTGCCGAACACGCCGACGGAGGGCCGTACCTCGGGAAGCATGTCGCGGGGGATGCCGAAGAAGGCCAGGGATTCCGGTGACCAGTCCAGCGCGCGGACGTCCATCAGCATGGTGCGGCTGGCGTTGGTGACGTCGGTGACGTGCAGTCCGCCGGTCAGGTTCCAGATCAGCCAGGTCTCCATCGTGCCGCAGAGCACCTCGCCGCGTTCGGCGCGTTCCCGCAGGCCGGGCGTGTGGTCGAGCATCCAGCGCAGTCGGGGGCCGGAGAAGTAGGTGGCCAGCGGCAGCCCGCACCGGTCCGTGACGGCCTGCGCGCCGGGCAGTGCGGCGAGTTCGTGGACCAGGGCGTCGGTGCGGGTGTCCTGCCAGACGATCGCGTGGTCCAGCGGCCGGCCGGTCCGCCGGTCCCACACCACGGTCGTCTCCCGCTGGTTGGCGATGCCGACCGCTGCCACCTGGTCGCTGGTGATGCCGGCCCGTTGCAGTGCCCGCGGGGCGAGGCGTTCCACGTTGCGCCAGATCTCCATGGCGTCGTGTTCGACCCAGCCGGGTTTCGGGAAGTACTGCTTGTGTTCCTGCTGGGCGAGGGACACGAGCTGTCCGCGCCGGTCGAACACGATGCATCGCGTCGAGGTGGTGCCCTGGTCGATCGCGACCACGTAGCTCTCGGTCATCACGGTCCCTCCGTCGTTCACTGGCGGGCGGCTCCCAGATCCCTCGAGACCGCGCGGGCGGCGTCGCGGACACAGGTGACGAGGTGCTGGCGTGGCCGGTACCGGCTGTCGCAGATGCGTTCCACCGGTCCGGAGACGCCGATCGCGCCGACGACCAGGCCGCCGTATCCGCGGATCGGGGCGGCCACCGCGGCCTGCCCGAGCGTCAGCTCTTCGACGTCGGCGCCCCATCCGGCCTCACGGACCTGGTCCAGCGCGGTGGACAGCTCACGCTTGGAGATCACAGTCTTTCGGGTGTACGCGTCGAGCTGCGCCGCCGTGGCGCCTCCGGCCCGGTACGCGAGCAGCACCTTGCCGAGGGCGGTCGCGTGCAGGGGCAGCAGTGAACCGACGTCCAGGGTCTGGAACGTGTCGTCGGGGCGGAAGACGTGGTGCACGACCAGCACCCGGCCCTCCAGGACGGTGCCGATCCGGACCGCTTCGCCGCTGCGGGCGGCCAGCGGGTCCGCCCAGTTGATCGAACGGGACCGCAGTTCGTTGATGTCCAGGTAGCTGGTACCCAGGTGCAGCAGTGCCCCGCCGAGCTGGTAGTGACCGGACACCCGGTCCTGTTCGACGAAGCCGACCCGTTGCAGGGTCCGCAGGATGCCGTGGGTGGTGCCTTTCGCCAGGTCCAGGGACCGGGCGATCTCGCTGAGACCCAGGCGCCCGGGACCGCCGGCCAGGGTTCGCAGGATCGCGGCCGCACGTTCGATCGATTGCACCGTACCGGGCATGTTTCGGACTCTATGCCAACTTGTGTCCTGCGTCCCCGATTGATGTTCGACAATGCCGACCGACGTTCGTTGCCGGGGGCTCGGCGGCTTCCTAGCGTCCGTGGCAACTGCACCAGTGCGGTTCGTAGGGAGGGAGCATGTCCGAACGACTCAAAGTTCCCGGTCTGCTCGGCGAGCTAGCGGCCGAGTTCGCCGGCACGATGATCCTCATCCTGTTCGGTGTCGGGGTGGTGGCACAGGTCGCCGCGGCCGGCATCGGTGATCACGACAGCATCGCCTGGGCGTGGGGCCTGGGCGTCACGCTCGGCGTCTACGTCGCGGCCCGGATCAGCGGCGCACACCTCAACCCGGCGGTCACCATCGCGCTCGCCGTCTTCAAGGGGTTCTCCTGGCGGAAGGTCGCCCCGTACTCGCTCGCCCAGTTCCTCGGCGCGTTCGTCGCCGCGCTGCTGGTGCGCTGGAACTACACCGAGGTCCTGCACGCGGCGGATCCGGAACTGACCATCAAGACCCAGGGTGTCTTCTCCACCCTGCCCGGCAACGGGACGCTGGCGGTCAGCGAATGGGGCGCCTTCCGCGACCAGATCATCGGCACCGCGATCCTGCTCTTCGTGATCCTGGCGCTGACCGACATGAACAACAACGCCCCGGCCGCGAACCTCGGACCGGTGGTGGTGGGCCTGCTGATCGTGGCGATCGGCATGGCGTGGGGCACCAATGCGGGGTACGCGATCAACCCGGCCCGCGACTTCGGCCCGCGACTCGCCAGTTTCCTGACCGGCTACGGTGGCGCTTTCCGGGATCAGACAGGGTATCTCTACTTCTGGATCCCGATCGTCGCGCCGATCATCGGTGGCGTGGTGGGCGCCGGGTTGTACCAGACTTTGATCGGGCGGTTCCTGCCCTCGGCCGAGCCACCGGAGCCGGGACGGGTACCGACCCCGAACGACGAGACCGTGGAGGCGAGCCGTGGCTGACTTCGTCGGCGCAGTGGATCAGGGAACCACCAGCACCCGTTTCATGATCTTCGACCATGGCGGCAACGAGGTGGGCCGGCACCAGCTCGAGCACGAGCAGATCCTGCCGCAGGCCGGTTGGGTGGAACACAACCCGATCGAGATCTGGGAGCGGACCGTCGCGGTCGTGCGCACCGCGATGCAGAAGGCGAACCTGCAGGCCAGTGACCTGGCGGCGGTCGGGATCACGAACCAGCGGGAGACGACGGTGGTGTGGGACCGGCGGACCGGCCGGCCCTACTACAACGCGATCGTCTGGCAGGACACCCGGACCGACCGGATCGCGTCGGCACTGGACCGCGACGGGCGCGGCGACGTGATCCGGCGCAAGGCGGGACTGCCGCCGGCGACGTACTTCTCCGGCGGGAAGATCCAGTGGATCCTGGAGAACGTCGACGGTGTCCGGGAGGCCGCCGAACGCGGCGACGCCCTCTTCGGCAACACCGACAGCTGGCTCCTGTGGAACATCACCGGGAACCACGTGACCGACGTGACCAACGCCAGCCGCACGATGCTGATGAACCTGGAGACGCTGGACTGGGACGACGAACTGTTGTCCTTCTTCGACATCCCCCGGCGGATGCTGCCCGAGATCCGGCCGTCGTCCGACCCCGCCGGGTACGGCGAGGCCCAGGTGTCCGGCCCGCTCGGCGGGTCGGTGCCGCTCACCGGTGACCTCGGCGACCAGCAGGCCGCCACGGTCGGCCAGGTCTGCTTCGCCCCCGGCGAGGCGAAGAACACCTACGGCACGGGCAACTTCATGCTCCTGAACACCGGCAACAACCTGGTGCGCTCGGAGAACGGGCTGCTCACCACGGTCTGCTACAAATTCGGCGACGCCGCCCCGGTGTACGCCCTCGAAGGCTCGATCGCGGTGACCGGCTCGGCCGTCCAGTGGCTGCGCGACCAGCTGCACATCATCAACTCCGCGGCGGACAGCGAACGGCTGGCCGCCTCCGTCCCGGACAACGGCGGCGTCTACTTCGTCCCGGCGTTCTCCGGACTGTTCGCACCCTACTGGCGGTCCGACGCCCGGGGCGCGATCGTCGGCCTGTCCCGGTTCAACACCGACGCGCACATCGCCCGCGCCACCCTCGAGGCGATCTGCTACCAGACCCGGGACGTGGTCGACGCGATGGCCCAGGACTCCGGCGTCACCCTGGACGTCCTCAAGGTCGACGGTGGCATCACCGTCAACAACCTCTGCATGCAGATCCAGGCGGACGTCCTCGGCGTGCCGGTCAGCCGCCCGGTGGTGGCGGAGACGACCGCGCTCGGGGCCGCGTACGCCGCGGGTCTCGCCGTCGGTTTCTGGAAGAACACCGACGAGCTGCGGGAGAACTGGAACGAGTCGCAGCGCTGGCAGCCGGGCTGGTCGCGGGATCAGCGCGAGCAGGGCTTCGGCAAGTGGAAGAAGGCGGTGCAGCGGACCCTCGACTGGGTGGACGTGGACTGACCATGGTTGATCTCTCGCCGTCCTACCGCGACGCGGCCCTCGACCGCCTCGCCGGTGCGGAACTGGACGTGCTGGTCATCGGCGGCGGAGTGGTGGGAGCGGGGTGCGCCCTCGACGCGGCCACACGGGGTTTGACCGTGGGCCTCGTCGAGGCGCGTGACTTCGCCTCCGGCACCTCCAGCCGGTCCAGCAAACTCATCCACGGTGGCCTGCGGTACCTGGAGATGCTCGACTTCGGCCTGGTCCGCGAGGCGCTGCGGGAACGCGGCCTGATCCTGCAGCGCCTCGCCCCGCACCTGGCCCGGCCGGTCCGGTTCCTCTACCCGCTCAAGCACCACGGCTGGGAGCGCCTGTACGCCGGGGCGGGCGTCACCCTCTACGACACGATGGCCCTGTCCGGGTCGCTGCCCCGGCACCGGCACCTGACCCGGCGAGGGGCGCTGCGGGCCTGCCCGGCACTGCGGTCGGATTCGCTGGTCGGGGCGCTGCAGTACTACGACGCGCAGGTTGACGACGCCCGGCACACGCTGTTCCTGGCGCGGACCGCGGCCGCGTACGGGGCGCATGTCGCGTCGCGTACCGAAGTGATCGGGTTCCTGCGCGAAGGCGCCCGGGTCACCGGCGTCCGGGTCCGCGACCTGGAGTACGACCGGGTCGTGGAGATCCGGGCCCAGCAGGTGATCAACGCGACCGGGGTGTGGACCGACGACACGCAGTCGCTGGTGGGGGAGCGGGGACAGTTCCACGTCCGCGCCTCCAAGGGCATCCACCTGGTCGTGCCGCGCGACCGGATCCAGTCGTCGACCGGGCTGATCCTGCGGACCGCGTCCAGCGTGCTCTTCGTGATCCCCTGGGGCCGGCACTGGATCGTCGGGACCACCGACACCGACTGGGCGCTGGACAAGGCGCATCCGGCGGCCTCCCGCAAGGACATCGACTACCTGCTCGCCGAGGTGAACAAGGTCCTGTCGACGCCGCTCTCCCGGGCAGACGTGCAGGGTGTGTACGCCGGACTGCGCCCGCTGCTCTCCGGCGAGTCCGACTCGACGTCCCAGCTGTCCCGCGAGCACTCGGTGGGCAGTCCGGTGCCGGGGCTGGTCGTGGTGGCCGGCGGGAAGTACACCACCTACCGGGTGATGGCCCGGGATGCGGTGAACGCCTGCGTCCACGGCCTGGGCCGCTCGGTGCCGCGCTCGGTGACCGACCGGGTGCCGCTGCTCGGCGCGGAGGGATACCCGGCGCTGTGGAACCGGCGGCGCCTGCTGGCCACGTCGTCCGGCCTGCACGTGGCGCGGGTCGAGCACCTGCTCGGCCGGTACGGGTCGCTCGTCGGGGAGTTGCTCGACCTGATCCGCGCGACGCCGGAGCTGGGCCGGCCGCTGGACGGCGCCGAGGACTACCTGCGGGCGGAGGTGGTGTACGCGGCGGCAGCCGAAGGTGCCCGGCATCTGGAGGACGTGCTGACCCGGCGTACCCGGATCTCGATCGAGACGTTCGACCGTGGTGTGGAGGCCGCGCCGCAGGTGGCCGAACTGATGGGCGAGGTGCTCGGCTGGAGCGCCGAGCAGCGGGAACGCGAGGTCCGCAATTATCGGCTGCGGGTGGAGGCGGAACGCGCCTCGCAGGAACAGCAGGACGACGAGACGGCGGACGCGGCACGCCTGGGCGCCCCCGACGTGGTCCCGCTGCGCATCACGCCGTGACCGTCGTGTGGTGACTTCACCGTGTGAAGTCACCACACGACACCGGCGTCAGACCAGTACCGGAGCGGCCTTCGCGGCGATCTCGTCGGGGAGCGCGGCGATCCGCTTGTTGAACGTCTTCGTGGTGGTCCACAGTTTGAAGACGAGCAGCGCCTCGAACGTCAGCACCAGCACCGCGGAGACGATCGTGGTGATGACGATCTGGCCGATCATCGGGCCGACGATGAACACGAACATCATGAACTCGATGCCACTGAAGACATGCGCCCGGATGCGCTGCCGCAGCAGGAAGTTGCGAATCCGGACGAACAGGGTGTAACGCTCACGGAAGTCTCCGTGCACGTCGACCCGGGAGCGGATGCTGTCCCGCGACTGCTGCGGGCCGAACGGGTCCTCCTCGGCAGTCTCCTCGACGACCTCCGGAGCCGGGGCGCCGGCCTCCTCGTACGCGGCAAGCAGCTTCTCCTTCATGGTCTGCTTGACCTTGCCCATCTGCAGGGCGTTCAGGTAGCGGAACATGTCGAGGAAGATCACCAGCGACGCCAGCCACAGGTGGACGACGTCACCGGTGAGCACGTACTGCCCACCGAACAGGCCGATCGCGCAGGCCAGCACCCGCAGCCGGTCGAACACGTAGTCCAGCCAGGCGCCGAACAGCGAACCGGTCCCGTTCAGCCGGGCGATCTTGCCGTCCATGCAGTCGAGCACAAAACTCAGGTGGTACAGCACCGCGCCGACCAGCAGCCAGGCGTAGCTGCCCTGCCAGAACGCGGCGGCGGAACCGAGACCGACGAGGAAGGCCCCGACCGTGAGCCGGTTGGGGGTGAACCAACGCCACGGTGCGACAAGCCAGACGAGCCGCGAAGCCAGCGGATCGACCAGCCAGACCGTCCACCAGGCGTCCCTGCGCTTGTATGTGCGCTCCCGGATCTCCGTGAGCGTTGTGCGTTGTGCCATGCCGTGTATCTCCGACCGAAGGCGCAGGAATATGAACGGGTGGCGGCGCGGACTCGTCGGACGGCCGAACGATCGATGCACATCAGGGAGACCGCGCTCGCGGAACATAATCTAGGAAGCCCGCGCAAGGGGCCAGAGCCGTTGCGCCCGGACCGGGTTCGTTCGTTCAGCCGGTTGCCGCCGGCCGCCCCGGAGATGCCGGGCCATCGACGCAGCTGAGGCGTCGTCCTCGGGCTCAGCGGGGATGGACCAGCCCGGCGTTGAAGGCGGCGATGACGAGCTGGGCGCGGTCCCGGGCAGCCAGCTTCGCCAGAAGATGACCGAGATGGGTCTTTACCGTCTTGACGGAGACGAGCAGCGACGCGGCGATCTCATCGTTGGAGAGTCCGTTGCCGACCAGCGCCAGCACCTCGACCTCCCGGGGCGTGAGGCGCCGAAGCCCCGCACCGTCCCGCTCCGGCCGGGGCGACGCCACATAGTGCCGGACCAGCCGCGTCACAATCGAAGGAGCGAACAGAGACTCCCCTTCATGGGTACGCCGGACGGCATCCAGCAGGACCTCGGGCCGCGCGTCCTTGAGCAGAAACCCGGAGGCGCCCGCCTGAAGCGCCTCATACACGTACTCGTCCATCTCGAACATGCTCAGAACCAGCACCCGGCTGCCGGAGAGCGCCGCATCCGAACAGATGAGCCGGGTAGCGACCAGCCCGTCGACGCCCGGCATCCGAACGTCCATCAGAATCACGTCCGGCCGTGCTGCCCTCGCTTCGCGAACCGCCTCCGCCCCGTCCCGAGCCTGCCCCACCACCGTCAGGTCCGGCTCCTTGTCGATGACGATCGCCAAACTGTGCCGAAGCAGAGCCTGGTCATCCACCAGCAGAACCCGAATCGCCCGCCCGTCCCCGCCCTCCGGAGCCCTCCGGCCATCCCCGGCCTCGCCCTCCGGATCCGCTGGTGCCGAGGCCGCTGCCGCCGGAGTCGCCCAGCCTGAAACCGCTGATACCGGAGCCGCTGGGGCCGTGGTTGTGGCCGTCGGTGCTGGGTTTGCCGCGTTTGGGTTTGCCGCGTTTGGGGTCGCCGGGGTTGGCGTTGTCGAAGCCGGCTGTGGCGAGCACGGAGGCCGCAGCGGTGTCGAAAGGGCGGTGGGGTGGCGGGACGGAGGGTGCGGCGGTGTCGAAAGGGCGGTGGGATGGCGGGACGGAAGGTGCTGCGAGGCGGCGGGATGGGAGGCACGGCGGGGTGGAAGTGGAAGAGGTGCAGCGGGAAGTGGCTCGGCGGGAAGTGGGTGTGGAGGACGTGACCGGATGAGGGGAGTGGGGCGTGCTGTCACTGCGCGTCCTTGTTGTCGGGGATTCGGGCTGTGAGCCGGAAGCCCGCTTCGACCGGGCCGGCCGTCATGACGCCGCCCAGGGTGCCCACCCGCTCTCGTAGGCCGGCCAGGCCGTGACCGGCGCCCGGCATGGCCCGCCAGCCTGGGGCGGGGCCCCGGTCGGCCACCGTGACCACCACCCACCCGGCGTCGCGGTGCACGCTGACGGTCACATCGGTGGGCCCGGCATGCCTGGCAACGTTGCTGAGCGCCTCGCGGACTGTTTTGCAGACCGCGAGCTGCACGCCCGGCGACACGTCCGTGATCGACGGGGCGTTCACCGTGGCCGCCGGCATTTCGGGGTCCGGCTCGCACGTGCCCGTCGACGGATCGGCCGGAGTGCCCGGTGCCCTCAGAGCGGCCGACGGTGGGTCGGTGGCCGGGGTGGGTGGCTGGAGGTTGATGGTCAGGGTCGGGCGGAGGCCGGCGGATGCGGCGGCTCGGACGATGTCGGGGAGCGTCTCCAAGCCCTCGGCCGGGGACCGGGGGCCCGCGCCGGCGGGCTCGCGCAGGACCGTGAGCATGCGGCGTAGCTCGGCGGTGGCGTGGCGGCTTGTCTCCTCGATGTCGGACAGGGCGGAGCGGATGTCGTCGGACTGGGGCAGGTGGCGGGTCGAGGCGGCTCGGACCGTGATCAGGCCCAGGCCGTGGGAGGCCAGGTCGTGCAGGTCGCGGGCGATGCTGATGCGCTCGGCCAGCACAGCCTCGGCGGCGGCCCACTCGGTGAGACGGCGCTCGTAGTCGGCGCGGTCGGCACGCCAGCGGTGCACGGCCCAGAGGCCCACGGCGACGGCGCTGACGGCGATCACCGTCGGGATGAACCTCGCCAGCGGGCCGGACGCCCCGACCGTGCACATCGCCAGCACCAGGAAGCCGGCGAGGAGGGCCGCGACGGTCGCCGCGCGGGTGCGCCAGGCGGGCCGGGGAAGCGTGTTCACCGGCCCGACAGTAGCCACCACCGTGCCACCCGTCGTCGGACCTGGGTCTGAGATTCCGGGGGAGAACCTCGGTTCCCGGTCCGATGTGGCCGGGCGGGGGCGCCGGTTGACTGGGCCGCATGATTTCCGTCCAGCACGTCAGCAAGGCGAAGGGCCGGGCCCGGATCCTGCACGAGGTGAGTTTCGAGGCGCGGCCGGGCCGGGTCACCGGGTTCCTCGGGCCGAACGGCGCCGGCAAGACCTCCACGGTACGGGTCCTGCTCGGACTGGACCGTCCGGACAGCGGCACCGCCCGGGTGAACGGGCGGCGCTACCCGGAGTGGGACCGGCCGCTGACGGTGGTCGGGGCGCTGCTCGACGGCAGTGGGGCGCACCGGTCCCGGTCGGCCCGCGCCCACCTGCGGTGGATGGCCGCGAGCAACGGCCTGGCCCGGTCCCGGGTCGACGAGGTGCTCGACCGGGTGGGCCTGACCGCGGACGCCGGGAAACGGGCCGGCCGGTTCTCGTTGGGGATGAGCCGCCGGCTGGGGCTGGCGGCGGCGCTGCTCGGTGACCCGCCGGTGCTGGTGCTGGACGAGCCGGTGAACGGGCTCGACCCGTCCGGCATCCGCTGGATGCGGACCTTCCTGCGGGACAGCGCTGCTGAGGGGCGTACGGTGCTGCTCTCCAGTCACCTGATGGGTGAACTGGCCGAGACCGTCGACGACGTCGTGGTCATCGACCAGGGGCGGATCGTGGCGGGCGGCACGCTCGCCGAGGTGGTCGGCGGGCACGCCACGCTCGAGGACGCGTTCTTCGCGCTGACCTCTGGGGGCCGGACGTGGTGAGCCTGGTCCACGCCGAGCTGCGCAAACTCCTCGGAATCCCGACCGCCTGGATCGGTGTGGTGTTCGGGTCGGCTGTCGGACCGCTCCTGGTCGTGGTGAACGCCTCGGCGGCCCGTGAGGCGATCGCCGCGGGGCTGACCGGTGACGCCTCCGACACGGGTCTCCAGTATCTCGGGATCGGCCTGCTCGGCGCGATGATCCTCGGGGTGGTCGCGGTCAGCAGCGAGTACACGTCGACCGGCGAGGACGCTCCGGGGGCGCGGCAGCTCACCGCGACACTGCTCGCCGTACCCCGGAGAACCCGGCTGCTGGTCGCCAAGGCCCTGGCGCTGACGGCGGTGACCACGGTGCAGGGCGTGACCACGGTGGCCGCGACGCTCACGCTGACCGGGCTGGTCCACGGTTCACTGGCGCCGGCGCCGAGTGCCGGCCGGATCGCCGCGGCGGTGCTCTACTGGGTGCTGATCGGGCTGCTGGCCTTCGCGATCACGCTGCTCGCCCGTAACGGCATCGTCACGCTCACCCTGCTGATCCTGAACACCGCGGTGGTCTCGGTGTCGTACCTGCTCACCAAGATCACGCCGTGGGCGGCCTACCTGCCGGACATCGTCGGCGCGCACATGTTCCTGCGCGGAATGCACACCGACGTGGTGATCGCGCCGCTCACCGCGGGCCTGGTGATGACCGCCTGGGTGGCCGGCCTGCTCGCCCTGGCCGGCCTGCTCCTGAACCGGCGCGACGCATGAGAGCGCGACGCATGAGGGCGGGGCGCATGAGGGCGCGACGCCTGAGAACGCGACGCATGAAAGCGGCGGGGAAGACATGATCGCCCGCTGGACCCGCGCCGAGGTGATCAAACTGAGCACCCTGCCGTCGCTGCGCCTGACCGCCCTGCTCACCGTTGCCGCCACCCTGTTGCTGACCACCGCCGACGTGCCGGGGCCGGTGCTGGTGCACACCCAGGCCGGGTTCCTGGTCCTGGGGGCGCTGGCCGGCGCTCACGAGCATCAGGGCGGCCGGCAGATCGATGCGACCCTGCTGGCGATGCCGCGCCGAACGGTGCTGCCGGCGGCCCGGTCGGCGGCGCTCGCGGTGGTGACAGTGCCGGTGGCGCTGCTCGCCGCTACCGGTGACGGCCGGCCGGGTGCGTGGCTGTACCTGACCGCCACGACACTCACGGCGGCCGGCGTGGGCGCGCTGCTGCGCAATCCGGTGGCGGCGGTGGGCGCGCTGCTCACCGCGTACCACATCGGGTTTCCGATTCTGATCGCCCGCCTGCCCGCCGCCGGGGCGTGGAGCCCGGGCACCGCCCTGCTCGAACCGGGCCGGGGCGCCGCCGCGATGATCGCCGGGACGGTGCTGGCGCTGCTGGCCGCGACGGTGAGCCTGGCGCGGCGCGACGCCTAGAAGGTCACGAAAGGCTCAGGTCGCGACGGCTGCGGCCGATGTCGGCGTCGTGACCGATGTGACCGAGCCCGTGGACATCCGGCGGCTTGCGGAGCAGTTCAGCTCCCGGCACGGCTATCGGGTGCTGTGCGACGGGCCGCATCAGGTCCTGACCACCGAGCGGGTGCCCGCCCTGGCGGACGACGCGCAGACGGGCGCCGAGACACGCCCACGGGCGGCCTGAGGCCGCGGACGGCCCCACCTGAGGACGCGGACGGCCCCCACCCGAGGGCGGAGGCCGTCCGGAGCCGGAACCGTCAGCACTTCAGCCAGGTGACGTGGTAGACCGTCTCCAGGCTGCCGTCCGAGGAGTCCATGGTCAGGAAACTGACCGCGTTCTTCGACGAGTTGTTCTGGTTGACGCGCAACTCGGTGTTCACGTTGAGATAGCGCTTCTCGCCGCACGGTAGATAGGACGTCGAGGTGATGGCGACCCGGTCGCTGCGCTGCCAGGACTCCTCCATCCAGCCCTTGAAATCGTATTTGCTGACGGTGGTGTGCGGTTCGCCCTGGAAGTAGTAGAACGCCGTCTCGGAACCGGTCGCGCCGGCCTCCAGGCGTGCGAAACCGCGGTAGTCGGCGCCGGCGATCGCGTAGGTGAAACCTGACGGGACCTTGACGTCGAGGGCCATCTGACAGTTCTTGCGGAAGTCGGTGGGTTTGGCGCCGGGCCCCACCTGGGCGGTGAACTGGCTGTAGGTCACGGTGAACGCCTTGTTGTCCGGGGACACCGTCACCTCGGCGGTGCCTTTGGGGCAGCCCGAGCCGTTCGCCGCCACCACCGCGATGGTCATTTCGCCGGTGGGTGGTGGGTCGGACGGCCCGCCTGGGACCGGTGCTCCCAGCGTCGCGGCGAGTAGTGCCCCGGCGGTGATCGTGGTCAGCATCTTCTGCCTCCGGATTCGGTCGTGGGAAATGCGCCGTGAATCGCGCCGCTGGAAAACGTACGTTTCGCCGGTCGGGCGGCGCAGCGGATAGCGCGAGCGCAACGCCTCCCGGTGGTGGTCCGGGGCGGTTTATGACCGTCCGGGCGCATCGCGAACGGCCGTCCGGGCAGATATTCCGGAAATGCCGGACGGGTCGGTTCGATCAATGGTAGGCAGGGGCGCCGGTCGACATGCGGGCCCGCCGATGCGACGGTGGAGGGCATGACTGATTTCGATGTCGCGGAGGAGAACAAGGCGAAGTTCCTGGATGCCTTCGGCCGGTTCGCGGCCGGTGACACCAGCGTCCTCGTGGAGATCGTCCGGGAGGACTTCGTCTCGCACACCCCGGGCGCGCCTCCCGGACGGGACGCCTGGATCGAGTTCATCAAGGCGTCGCCGATCGCCACCGCCGAACTCGAACTGCTGCACGTGATCGCCGACGCCGAGTTCGTGGTCGCCCATTACCAACTGACCCCGCAGACCGGGCCGGCCGAGGTGGTCGTCGACATCTGGCGCTTCGAGGCCGGCCTCATCGTCGAACACTGGGATGTTTCGAGACCTCTTTAAAAGCCGGAAAAATGCCGGGGCGTTGCCGGAAGAATTCGGTCAACCCTACGGTCCTGATGACAAAACGGTCGTCATCAGGAGTGCGACATGAGAGTTCGACCCCTTCTGGCCGTGGCGCTGCTGATCGTGACGGGCCTGATCCCGGTGCCCGCGCGCGCCGCGCCGACGGCCACGACCTACACCAATCCGGTCAGTGCCGGGACCGTCGACACGTTCCCCGATCCGGCGGTGATCAAGGCCAAGGACGGTCTCTGGTACGCGTACGGCACCACCAACCCCATCCACCAGAGCGCGGGCGAGACCGGCGAGCACATCCTGCCGGTCCTGTCCTCCGCCGACCTGGTTCACTGGACCCACCGTGGTGACGTCTACGCCCTGGACGCGAAACCGTCCTGGTGGCCGGCCGGCACCCGGGCGTGGGCCCCGGACATCCGGTACATCGACGGGTCGTACCACCTGACGTACTCGCTCTCGGTCGGCGGTGTCGCCCTGCTCACCGGGCCGACGCCGCTCGGGCCGTGGACCGACCACGGGCTGATCGTGCCGTCGGCCGGCAGCGGCTGCCCGACCGGCAACATCGACCAGGCGCTGTTCACCGACACCGACGGCACCCACTACCTCTACTGGGGCAGCTACGACACGATCTGCGTGCAGCGGATGAACACCTCCGCCACCGCGCGGGTCGGCGAGATCGTCCAGGTCGGGCGGGGACGCCGGGCCGAGGGGTCGTTCGTGGTGCACCGGGACGGCTTCTACTACCTGTTCTTCTCGGACGCGGGCTGCTGCGACGGTGCGTTCAGCGGATACACCGTGAAGGTGGGCCGGTCCACCAGCCCGCTCGGCCCGTTCGTCACCCCGACCGGTGTCGACCTGATGGACCTGACCAGCAAGGACGGCATCGTCCTGACCGCGAACGGCGACCGCTGGATCGGGCCGGGTCACAACTCCGTCGCCACCGACCTGGCCGGCCAGGACTGGCTGGTCTACCACGCGATCTCCTCGGCCGACCCGGACTTCCCGCCGGTCACCGGCGCGAACGGGGCCACGCTGCGACTCACCAAGCGGCCCCTGATGATCGACCGGCTGGACTGGATCGACGGCTGGCCGGTGGTCCGCGCCGGGGCCGGGCCGTCGAACTCGCCGCAGGCCGCGCCGGTCACCGCGCCGGTGGTGAGCGTCTCCGGCGGGCCGGGTGCGTGGCCGGTGGTGGACGGCGCGCTGGTGGCGGAGGGTCCCGGGACGTCGTTGAGCCGCCGGACGGTCTCCGGGGACGTCCGGGTCGAGGCCGACCTGCGGGACGGTGCCGGGCTGGTGATCGCCTACCGGGACAGCGCCGACAACGTGACCGCGTGGCTGGACGAGAGCGCCGATCGCCTCGTGGTGGAAACGGCGGCTCACGGACGGCGTACCCGGAAAGAGGTAGATCTGCCTGATGGTTTCTCGCACCGGAACTGGCACACGGTCGCGGCGGAACGGCGCGGCCGGACCCTGACCGTCGAGGTCTCCGCGGACCGTCTGCGGGATGCGGTCGCCACGGTCACCGTCACCACAGCGCTGACCGATGGGCGTATCGGTGCCGCCGCCCGTGGGAAGGGCGCCGCTGCGGACAACATCAGCGCCGCCCCGCTCGCGGAACCGGTCACCCGCCGCGTTCCGGATCCGGAGATCGGGGCCCTTCTGCCCGGCTATTCCGACGAATTCGACGGCACCGCCGACCCGGCGTGGCAGTGGGTGCGCGGCGACGCCGCCACCGCGACGGTGCGCGGTGGCGCCCTGGTCTGGCCGACGCGGGCGGGCGAGTTGTATCTGGGCGACAACACCGCGCCGGTGCTGACCCGGCCCGCTCCCACCGGCGATTTCACCGTCGAGACGAAACTGACCTTCGACGGTACGCGGGGCAACCAGCAGGCCGGTCTGCTGCTCCATCAGAACGACGATCGCTATTTCAAACTCGTCCATTCGGTCCTGCCGCTGAGCGGGTCGAACGAGGTCTTGCACCAGACCGAGTTCGGCAAGGAGGGCGAACGGCCCACCTACAGCCCGCCGGTCGCGGTGGCGAACGCGCCGATGTTCGCCGGTCCGGCGCGGGCGACGACGTGGTTGCGGCTGCGCTACACCTTCGACGCGGTGCACGGCGAGGACGAGGTGCGGGCGGCCTCCAGCGTCGACGGGGTGACGTGGACGTGGGCCGGGGTGTGGACGCTGCCGCACACGGGTGACTACCGCATCGGGTTGATTTCGATGAATGCCACCGGGGCCACCGGAACGTTCGATTACGTTCGCAGTCACCAGATGTGACCGCGGTCGCGGGCCCGCCGGATGCCCGTCGTGAGTTCGGTCTCATCGGCGGCGTGATTTTCCCACGATCTGGCGGGCCGCGATCGAACACGGAGTGAACGGCGCCGATCCGAAAAGGAAAGATCATCGTGGCGGTCGCGGTGACGTGCCGTTTCGCGCACTCCCTGTGCCGGTAAGCGAAAGATCTTGCGATAGCGATCCCGGTCACTGATCCGACGGAGATTCGAAGGTTACGGCGAGTTCGCCGTAAGCTCTCCTCGACACAGTGCCGTACTCTAGAATTCCTATAAGTCTAGTGGGTATTATGTGGACACCCCTGACGACGGGAGACCGGGATGACGACCGTGCACGATCTGCGACGTGTCGATGATGAGGCGTTCCAACAGCTTCTCGACCGCAACGCCGTATGGCAGCGGATGGTGGCCGTCGGGGACCGGCTGCCGGATCTGCCGTTGCTCGAGGCGGACCTCGGGCCGATCCACCTCGACCGGCTGCTCGACACCGGGCCGGTGGTGCTGATGTTCGTCCGGTTCGCCGGGTCCGCCGACTGCGAGGCCGCGCTGCGCGCGTACCGGAAGAGCCTGCTGCCCGAACTGACCCGTCTCGACGCGCACCTGGTCGCGGTCAGCCCGCAGGCGCCGGCCCGGCTCGCCGCCGTCAAGCACCGCGAGGAGCTCGACTTCTTCGTCGCCTCCGACCCGCGGCACGTGCTGATCGACGCGCTCAACATCGGTTTCAGCAGCCCCGGGGCCGACCGCGTGCTCGGCACCCGCCGTTCGGTGCTGCCGTTCGCCTCGGTCGTGGTGGCCGACCGGGCGGGTGTGGTGCGGTTCGCGGACATCCGGGCCAACTGGTCCGATCCGGTGCCCGCCGCCGAGATCGTGCAGACGGTGGCATCGATGAGTTGACATTAGTTAACAATCCATACGACTCTTTGAGAGCGCTCTCCCCGCGCGCTCCTGAAGGGAGTCGTTCCCCATGTTCAAAAAAGCCACCCTTCTCCTGCTCACCCTGCTGAGCGGCCTGCTGGTCGCACCCACCCCCGCCCAAGCCGTCGGCCCGGCCCTGCTCCCGGTGACCCTCACCAACACCACCGGACGATCCGAAGCCGTCTACCTGTACGTCCTCGGCACCAACCTGAGCACCGGCCGCCTCGGCTACGTCAACGCCGCCGGCACGTTCACCGCCTGGACCGGCGGCTCGGTGCCCCCGTCGGCGGCACCCGACGTGTCCATCGCCGGCCCGGCCAACGGCCAGAGCAAGACCATCCAGGTACCGCGCGGCATCTCCGGACGGATCTACTTCTCCGTCGGCAAGAAGATCGACTTCTACCTGGTCACCGGCGGCGCCCTCGTGCAACCGGCACCCTGGGCCGCCGGCGACACCAACCGGGACACGCTCTTCGACTGGAGCGAATTCACCTACAACGACGCCGGGCTGTGGCTCAACAGCTCCCAGGTCGACATGGTGAGCATCCTGCACAAGGTCCAGGTGACCGGCGCCAACGGCGTCACCACCAGCACCGGCACCCCGGTCTCCGGCGGCCGGAACAACATCATCAACGGCATCAAGGCGCAGCCCGACTTCGCGGGCTCGGTCTACACCCGATCCTCGGACGGCCTGGTGCTGCGCGTCCTCGCCCCCGGCAAAGCCGGCATCAGCGGGACGTTCTTCGAGCCGTACATCACCAGCGCCTGGAACGCGTACGCGAGCAAGACCCTGACCGTGGTGCCGTTCGCCGACCAGCCCGCCGTCAAATACTTCGGGCGCACCAGCGGCAGCGTCATGACGTTCACGAACACGTCCGGCGCCACCGTCGCCAGCTTCACCAAGCCGTCGGTCGCCAACGTGTGGAACTGCGACGGCAACCTGTTCGCCCCCAACGACCTGGTGGTCGGGCCGATCGCACGGACCCTCTGCGCGGCGCTCAACCGCACGACGCTCGGGACCATCGACACCCAGCCGAGCACGAACGCCGCCCAGTTCTACACCGCCACACCCACCAACCAGTACGCCAAGCTCGCCCACCAGAACCACGTGGACGGTCGCGCCTACGCCTTCGCGTTCGACGACGTCGGCGGATTCGAATCACTGGTCTCCAGCAACGACCCGCGCGCCGCCGGAATCACGCTGAGCCCGCTCTGAGCCGATTGGTTTCCCCGGCTCTTTCGGCGAGCATCGCGCAGAACAGTTCGCCCTGCTCGATCGCGTCGTCAAGCGCCACATGAGTGTGCCGTGCCGCGCCGAACCACCGGCGCGGCATGGCCCTTTTCACGGTCGCCCGGTAATCGGTGCCGAGAAGCGCCATCGCGTACGTCTTGAGATCGAGTGCCGAATGCGCGAACGGACTCGAACCCGCGAACCGGATCAGGTACCAGTAGACGAACATGAAGTCGAACGCCGCCGGATAGCCGACGAAGACCGGCCTGCCCGGAAGCTCCTCCAACCACGAGCGATAGCGGACCATCACCGATTCCGGGTGCTCGGTGTCCGCGCGGCAGGCCGCCCACGCCTCCGGCTGGGTCTCCCACCAGGCCATCGTGTCCGGGTGCCCAGCCGCGTCCGGCAGCGTCTCCAGGTTCGCCGAGAAGGTGGCGGCGAGCCTGCCGTCGGCGGTGAACGCGGCGGACCCGAAACTCAGCATCGAGTGCGGCCCGGGAATCGGGCCGTCGGTCTCGACGTCGGTGCTCACGTAGATCTCCGGTCGCCCCATGCCGCGAATCCTAAGGGGCACCGGTTCGTCCCACGCCGCTATCGGCCGACCGCGTCGGTGGAGGAGGCCACGGTGGATCGCCGCGACATCGCCGGGGAGCAGGGCGTTTCTCCTGCGCTTTTCTCGGGGTACGCGCACAGCACGGTCCCGCCGTAAACCGGTGGCAGGCCGGCCGTTCGGCGAGCTACTGTCCTCGGCATGTCTCTCGTGCACGGTCTGCAGCTGCCCTCAGTGGTGGCTCCCGTGTGCGTGCTCAGCCTTCGCAACGGCGCTGATACCCGAGTCTGACCCTTCCCCGCCAGCAGCAGAACCCAGGGGAAGGGTGGCTGCTCCGTGCGCGGTTCTGGCGCGTCCCGTCTGGCAGCGGAACGCGTTCCGTCCATGCCTCGCATCCAGTGAGGGTGATCAATAATGGCCAAGAGCCAGTTCGTACGCAACAAGCCGCACGTCAACATCGGCACGATGGGGCACGTCGACCACGGGAAGACGACCCTGACCGCCGCGATCACCAAGGTCCTCGCCGACCGGGACCCGGCCTCCAACCGGTATGTCGCGTTCGAGGGGATCGACCGGGCGCCGGAGGAGGCGGCCCGCGGCATCACCATCACCATCGCGCACGTGGAGTACGAGACGGCGGCGCGGCACTACGCGCACGTCGACATGCCCGGCCACGCCGACTACGTGAAGAACATGATCACTGGGGCGGCGCAGGTGGACGGGGCGATCCTCGTCGTGTCGGCGCAGGACGGGTCGATGCCGCAGACACGGGAGCACGTCCTGTTGGCGCAGCGGGTCGGCGTACCCCATCTGGTCGTCGCCTTGAACAAGAGCGACATGGTGGACGACCCGGAGCTGCTCGACCTGGTCGAGTTGGAGGTTCGTGAGCTGCTGAGCGAGTACGGGTTCCCGGGCGACGAGGTGCCGGTGGTGCGGGTGTCCGCGCTGAAGGCGATCGAGGGTGACCCGCGCTGGGTGGGTTCGATCGTGGCGTTGCTCGACGCGGTCGACGACTACGTGCCGGTTCCGCCGCGGGAGTTGGCGGAGCCGTTCCTGATGCCGATCGAGAACGTGTTGTCGATCAGCGGGCGGGGGACCGTGGTCACCGGCAAGGTGGAGCGCGGCGAACTGCGTGCCGGTGAGGCCGTGGAGGTGGTCGGTCTGGGGCCGACGATCGCCAGTGTGGCCACCGGTCTGGAGACGTTCGGCCGGGTCCTCGAGTCGGCGCAGGCGGGGGACAACGCCGCCGTGCTGCTGCGCGGGATCAAGCGTGAGCAGGTGCAGCGTGGCCAGGTGCTCGCGGCGCCGGGTTCGGTGCGCCCGCACCGGGTCTTCCGGGCCCGGATGTACGCGTTGACGAAGGAGGAGGGCGGACGGCACACCCCGTTCGCGGCGGACTACCGGCCGCAGTTCTACTTCCACACCACCGACGTGTCCGGTGGCATGGACCTCGGCGACCGTGACCTGGTCATGCCGGGGGACACCCTGGAGGAGGTCACGGTGACCCTGGGGAAGGAGATCGCCCTGGAGGCCGGTCTCGGCTTCGCGGTCCGGGAGGGCAACCGGACGGTGGCCGCCGGGACGGTGACCGCGGTCCTGGACTGATCACCTGAGGGGCCTGGCGTGACGCGTCAGGCCCCTCAGTGATCGACAAACCCTGTTCATGAGTATCGAAATGGTGAATCTCCCTTCGCATAGGCACAAATCCGGCGGGGTATCGGAGTGGCATCCGACGAAAGGAGACCCTCATGATCACGAACGAGCAGGTGGGAGCCCTCTACGGAAGCGACGTCTACGACCGGGACGGCGATCGGATCGGTGAGATCGGCGCGGTCTGGGGCGACGCCACCGGTACGCCGACCTGGGCGAGCGTCCGCACCGGACTGTTCGGACTGGGCGAGTCGCTCTTCCCCCTGCGGGGCGCGGACCTGCGGGCCGGGCGGGTGACGGTGCCCTACGAGAAACGCCAGGTCAAGGACGCTCCGAACGTCGACGCCGACCACGACGAGCCACTGGAGGAAGACGAGGTGGAGCGCCTGTACGCGCACTACGGACTCAACAGCGGCACCGCCGGGCGTACCGACCACGACTGGGATCACGTCAACCGCGCCGACGACGCCATGACCCGCTCCGAGGAACGGCTGGAGGTCGGCACCGAACGGGAGGCGGTCGGCCGGGCCCGGCTGCGCAAATACGTGACCACCGAACAGCAGCAGGTCCGGGTGCCGGTGGCCCGGGAGGAGGTGCGGCTCGAACGTGAGCCGATCACCGCGGCCAACCGGGACCGGGCGTACTCCGGACCGGAACTCTCCGAGAGCGAACACGAGGTGACCCTGCACGCCGAACGCCCGGTCGTCGACCGGGAGACCGTGCCGGTCGAGAGGGTCCGCCTCGGCACCGAGACCGTCACCGACGAACGCACCGTCGACGGCGAGATCCGCAAGGAACACATCGAGGCCGACATCCCCGGCGACCGCCGGGGCCGGCACGCCGTCGACTGACCCCCGACCCGACCGCCCCCGGCCGTCACAGCCGGGGGCGACCCACGTCAGCGCAGGTCCGGGACGTCGACGACGATCAGTTCGGTGTCGCCGGCACGGCCCGGTCACACGGGCCGGCGAGCACCGGTACTGGCTGGACTCGCCGGACGGTGTGCCGGTCAGGTGACCGGCCGGAAGCGGCGCAGGCGCAGGCTGTTGGCGACCACGAAGACCGAGCTGAAGGCCATCGCCGCGCCCGCGATCATCGGGTTGAGCAGGCCCGCGGCGGCCAGGGGCAGGGCGGCCACGTTGTACGCGAACGCCCAGAACAGGTTGCCCTTGATCACTCGTAGGGTGCTGCGGGAGAGGCGGATCGCGTCCACCGCGGCGGTCAGGTCGCCGCGGACCAGTGTCAGGTCGGACGCCTCGATGGCCACGTCGGTGCCGGTGCCCATGGCCAGGCCCAGGTCGGCCTGGGCGAGGGCGGCCGCGTCGTTCACGCCGTCGCCGGCCATCGCCACGACCCTGCCCTCGGACTGGAGGCGCCGGACGACGGCCACCTTGTCGGCCGGCAGCACCTCGGCGATCACGTCGTCGATGCCCACGTCGGCGGCGACCGCGCGGGCGACCGTCTCGTTGTCGCCGGTCAGTAGTACCGGGTGCAGGCCGAGGCGTTTGAGGCCGGTGACGGCGTCACGGCTGGACGGTTTGACCGTGTCGGCGACGGCCAGCACACCCCGGGCCGCGCCGTCCCAGCCGGCGACGACCGCCGTCTGACCGGCCGCTTCGGCGTCGGCTACGGCCTTCTCGACCTCGGCCGGGATGGCGAGGTCTTCGCGCCGCAGCAGGGCGATCCGTCCCACGAGGACGGCCCGGTCGCCGACTCTTCCGCGTACCCCGAGGCCTTCGATGTTCTGGAAATCGGTCACCGGGGACTTGTCGGCATCAGAGAGCGCGACGGCGATGGGATGTTCCGAGCCGGCTTCGACCGAGGCGACCAGGGTGACCAGTTCGTCACGGGAGACGCCCGGGGCGGGGACGACGGCGGCGAGCGACATCGTGCCGGTGGTGACCGTGCCGGTCTTGTCCAGGACGATCGTGTCGATGCGCCGGGTCGATTCCAGCGCCTCCGGGCCCTTGATCAGGATGCCGAGCTGGGCGCCCCGGCCGGTACCGACCAGCAGGGCGGTCGGGGTGGCCAGGCCCAGGGCGCACGGGCAGGCGATGATCAGGACGGCGACCGCCGCGGTGAACGCCGTCGTCCAGCCGGCACCGGCGCCGAACCACCAGCCCAGGGTGGCCACGGCCAGGGCGATCACGATCGGGACGAAGACGCCGGAGATCCGGTCGGCGAGCCGCTGCACCTCGGCCTTGCCGGCCTGGGCGTCCTCGACGAGGCGGGCCATCTGCGACAGCTGGGTGTCGGCGCCGATCCGGGTGGCCCGGACGATCAGCCGGCCGCCGGCGTTGACGGTGCCGCCGGTGACGTCGCCGCCGGGGCCGACCTCCACCGGCACGCTCTCGCCGGTGAGTAGTGATCGGTCGATCGCCGAGGAACCCTCGTCGACGACGCCGTCGGTGGCGATCTTCTCGCCGGGGCGGACCACGAACCGGTCGCCGACCGCGAGCTGTTCGACCGGGATCCGGACCTCGGTGCCGTTGCTGAGCACCGCCACGTCCTTGGCGCCCAGTTCGAGCAGGGCGCGCAGCGCGTCACCGGCCCGCCGCTTGGAACGGGCCTCGAACCAGCGCCCGGTCAGCAGGAACATCGTCACGCCGGCGGCGGTCTCCAGGTAGATGTTGCCGGTGCCGTCACCGCGTTCGATGGTGAGGCGGAACGCGTGGGTCATGCCGGGTTCGCCGGCCGTGCCGAGGAACAGCGCCCACAGGGACCAGCCGAACGCGGCGATCGTGCCCAGCGAGATGAGGGTGTCCATGGTCGCGGCGCCGTGCCGCAGGTTGATCGCGGCGGCCCGGTGGAAGGGCCACCCGCCGTAGACGACGACCGGCGCGGCCAGTACCAGGGACGCCCACTGCCAGTAGGTGAACTGCCAGGACGGGACCATGGCGAGAGCGATCACGGGTACGGTCAGCGCGATCGTGACGAGTAGCCGGGTGAGCAACGGGTCGGATCGTTCCGGCGGCTCGGGCGTGTCGGCGACGGGGAGCGCGGCGGTGTAGCCGGTCTTCTCCACCGTCGCGATCAGGTCGGCGGCGGTGATCGCCCCGTCGACCGTGACGGTGGCCTTCTCGGTGGCGTAGTTGACCGACGCGGTCACGCCGTCCATCCGGTTGAGCTTCTTCTCGATCCGGGACGCGCAGGAGGCGCAGGTCATCCCGCCGATCGCCAGTTCGATCCGCTGGGGGGCGAATTGCAGGGCCATCGCTTGCCTCCTATTCGTGGGTGTGGCCGTCGGCGTCGTGGCCCGTGGGATCCGCGGGCGGGGCGACGCCGGAGGTGGTCGCCGTGAATGCGGCCGTGTGCACCTTGTCGCCGTGCTGGAAGTCCAGGTAGAGACGGTAGACCCCGGCGGACGGGACCTCGGCGGAGAAGGTGACGGCCGGGCCGTCGGACGGGTGCACGTGGAGGTACGCGAGATCGCCGTCCCGGAGCACGACCAGATGTCCGAGCGCTCCCAGGTAGGGCTGCAGGTCGGTGACCGGCTGCCCGTCGCGGCTCACCGTCAGGGTGAGCGGGGAGGAGGTTCCGGCGACCAGGTCGCCGGTGAGCGTCACGGTGTAGCCGTCGACCTCGGCGGTGCGGGCCGGCGCCGGGAGCGGAACCGGCTGGTAGTCGCCGGGGGCCGGCACGTCCACGCCGAGGGTGAGCGCCTCGTGGCCGCTGGGCTGGAAGTCGGCGAACACCCGGTACTGACCCGGATCGGTCACGGCGAGCGGGACACTCCAGGTGCCGTCGCCGTCGAGGGTGGGGTGCACGTGCTGGAAGCCGGTGAGGTCACGGCGGACCACGATGAGGTGCAGGTCCTTCTCGTGGTTCGGGGTGTAGGCGGTGACCGGCGCGCCGTCGGGTCCGAGGATCCGGAAGCGGAACGGCTGAGCCGCATCGAGGCCCAGGCGGGTGGTCAACGGCTCGAGACGGTAGCCGTCCTCGACGACCTGAAGGCCGCCGGGAAGAGCGGCCTGAAGGCCGCCGGGAAGAGCCGGAACGGGACTTTCGGTAGGGGCGTGACCATGCGACACCGGGGCAGGATCAGTGGAAGGCCCGACCACCCGGCCCGCGCCGGCTGCCGCACCGAAGACCAAGATCAGCCCGATCGCGTACGCGGTCAGCCGGACCGGTGTGTTCACGAGGCGCTGCCCAGCTCGTATCCGGCCTCGTCGACGGCCGCCCGCACGGTCTCGAGGTCGAGGACGTCCTGCGAGGTGACGGTGACGGCGCCGGTGGGCAGGTCGACGTCGACGCCGGTGACGCCGGGGATGCCGCTGATCTCGGTGGTCACCGATCCGGCACAGTGCCCGCAGGTCATGCCGAGGACTGAATAGGTGGTGGTCTGCATGGCGGACTCCTCTTCGTCGGTGGTTCGTCTCCCACGTTACACATACCGGGTAGGGGTATCAACGTCGGCTCACGGTAGGATGACACCCATGACCAACCCGGCGCCGACCCGCGGATACACGGCCAGCAAGGACAACCTGCAGTCGCGGCTGCGCCGGATCGAGGGGCAGGTCCGGGGCATCGACCGCATGGTCGAGGACGACCGCTACTGCATCGACATCCTCACCCAGATCTCGGCGATCCAGGCCGCCCTCGACAAGGTCGCACTGGGGCTGCTCGACGGGCACGCCCGGCACTGCATGCACGAGGGCGCGCAGGAGGGCCGGGCCGACGAGATGGCCTCCGAGCTGATGGCCGCCGTCGGCCGCCTGATGAAACGCGGCTGAGCTACGACGCGTGGATCGGGTCGGACAGGTCCCGCAGGGGAGTTCCGGAGCCGCCCCAGGTCGACGCGACGATCTCGGCGGCGATGGCCACGGCGGTCTCCTCGGGAGTGCGCGCGCCCAGGTCCAGCCCGATCGGGGCGCGCAGGCGGGACAGCGCCTCCTCGGTGACGCCGAGTTCCCGGAGCCGGGCGAGACGGTCCTCGCAGGTGCGCCGGCTGCCCATCGCCCCGATGTACCGGGCGGGGGTATGCAACGCGACCTGCAGCAGCGGCACGTCGAACTTCGGGTCGTGGGTGAGCACGCACAGCACCGTGCGCTCGTCGACCACGGTCCGTTCGAGATAACGGTGCGGCCACTCGACGACGACCTCGTCGGCCTCCGGGAAACGGGCCGGGGTGGCGAACACGGCACGGGCGTCGCAGACCGTCACGTGGTAACCGAGGAACGTGCCGATCCGGGCCACCGCGGCGGCGAAGTCGATCGCCCCGAACACGATCATGCGGGGTGGAGTGGCCCAGGACTGCACGAACACCTCACGACCACAGGACTGGACCATGCCGGTACGCCCCTGGGCGAGCATTCCGGCGGCCTGCTGAGCGGCCGAACGGTCCAGCTCGGCGTCACCGAGCGTGCCGGTCACATCGCCGTCCGGGCGGATCACCAGGTGGGCGCCGGGGACCGACGCGACGGCCACCGGGCGGCCCTCGGCGAGATCGGACAGCCACGCGTCGAGACCGGGCATGGCGGTGTCCGGCTGGACCGTGATCTCGATGGTCCCGCCGCAGGTCAGCCCGGCCTCCAGGGCATCGCCGTCGCTCACCCCGTACACCTGTGTCTGCGCCTTGCGGGTTTGGATGACCTCCTGGGCGGCGGCGTAGACGGCCCCCTCGACACACCCTCCGGAGACGCTACCGAGCACCTCGCCGTGCTCGTTGACGGCCATCGCGGCACCCGGCCGGCGGGGTGCTGAACGCCAGGTGTGCACCACCGTGGCCACCGCGAACGCGGTTCCGGCGGCGCGCCAGGCGAGGAGGCCGGGGGCGATGTCGCGCATTCCCCGCACGATCCGTGATCTTCGCGGCGGAGTCAACGACCGGTTAAGCGAACGCTTAGGTCACTGTTGACATTGGATGCCCGCGGCGGGAGGGTCGGCGCGACTTCGCGGGAGGTGCAGGGTGCAGGTGCCGGCTCCGTTCGAATACGAACGTGCCACGAGTGTGGATCACGCCATCGGTCTGCTGGAACGGCTGGGAGGCACGGCCCGTCTGGTGGCCGGCGGGCACAGCCTGCTGCCGATGATGAAGCTGCGGCTGGCGAACTTCGAGTATCTGATCGACATCAACGATCTGCACGGCGAACTGGGCTACATCCGGCTCGGCGCGGGCGAGGTGCGGATCGGGGCGATGACCCGGCACCGGGAGCTGCTGGAGTCGGACGGCCTGGCCACCGTCCTGCCGATCTTCCGGGACGCCGAGCGGGTGATCGCCGACCCGATCGTGCGCAACCGGGGCACGCTGGGCGGTTCGCTGTGCCAGGCGGATCCGTCCGAGGACCTGTCCGCGGTGTGCACGACGCTGGACGCGAGCTGTGTGATCCGCGGTCCGGGCGGCGCCGAGCGGGTGGTGTCGATGGAGGAGTTCCACGTCGGGCCGTACGAGACGGCGGTGGCGGAGAACGAGATGCTCACCGAGGTGCGCATTCCTCTCAAAGTGGGCCGGACCGGGAGCGCCTACGCCAAAGTCGAGCGGCGGGCCGGTGACTGGGCCGTCGTCTCGGCCGGCTCCGCGGTCGTCCTCGAGGACGGCAGGATCGTCGACGCGCGCGTCGGGCTGGCCGCGGTCGGGCCCAACACCACCGGCATCCCGGAGATCTCCGCGGCGCTGCGCGGCCACGAGCCCGGCGAGGACATGTACGAGCTGGCCGGCGCGATCGCGGCCCGCAGCTGCGACCCGTCGACCGACAGCCGCGGGAGCGCCGACTACAAGCGGCACCTGGCGGACGAGCTGACCCGGCGCACCCTGCGCACGGCCGTGGAACGGGCGAGGAGCTGAGCTGATGCAGGTCACCATGACCGTCAACGGGGACGAGTACACCCGGGAGATCGAGGGCCGGCTGCTGCTCGTGCACTTCCTGCGCGACGTGCTGAGCCTGACCGGTACGCACTGGGGCTGCGACACCAGCAACTGCGGCACCTGCGTGGTGTGGATGGACGGCGAGCCGGTGAAGTCGTGCACCGTGCTCGCGGCGATGGCCGGCGGGCGCGAGGTGCGCACCGTCGAGGGCCTCGCGAACGGCGCCGAGCTGGACCCGATCCAGGAGGGTTTCCGGCAGTGCCACGGCCTGCAGTGCGGGTTCTGCACGCCGGGGATGCTGATGACCTGCCGGGCGCTGCTCGACAAGAACCCGGACCCGTCCGAGGCGGAGATCCGCGAGGCGATCTCGGGGCAGATCTGCCGGTGTACGGGCTACGCATCCATTGTCCGGTCGGTGAAATGGGCGGCTTCTCAGGAGAACCAGGCGGTGACGAAGTGACTGCGGTTTTCGAGAACAACGACCTCAAACCGATCGGCTACGGCCGGATGCTGCGCAAGGAGGACCCCCGTCTGCTGCGCGGGCGCGGGAAGTTCACCGACGACGTGCAGCTGCCCGGCATGCTGCACCTGGCGATCCTGCGCTCGCCGTTCGCCCACGCCAGGATCCTCAGCATCGACACCAGCGCCGCCGAGGCCTCGCCCGGGGTCAAGGCGGTCGTCACCGGCGAGACCCTCAAAGGTCTGGGCCTGGCCTGGATGCCGACGCTCTCCAACGACGTGCAGGCCGTGCTCGCCACCGACAAGGTGCGCTTCCAGGGCCAGGAGGTGGCGTTCGTCGTCGCCGAGGACCGCTACCAGGCCCGGGACGCCCTGGAGCTGATCGACGTCGAGTACGACGTGCTCGACCCGGTGATCGACGTGCGCAAGGCGCTCGCACCGGACGCCCCGCTCATCCGCGACGACCTCACCGACAAGACGGACAACCACGTCTTCGACTGGGAGACCGGCGACGAGGCCGAGACGAACCGGGTCTTCGAGCGCGCCGACGTGATCGTCAAGGAGGACATCGTCTATCCCCGGGTGCACCCGGCGCCGATGGAGACCTGCGGTTCGGTCGCCGACTTCGACCCGGTCGAGGGCCGGCTGAAGCTCTGGTCGACGACCCAGGCCCCGCACGCGCACCGCACCCTCTACGCGATCGTGGCCGGCCTGCCGGAACACAAGATCCAGGTGATCGCGCCGGACATCGGCGGCGGCTTCGGCAACAAGGTGCCGATCTATCCCGGGTACGTGTTGAGCATCGTCGGCTCCATCGTCACCGGCAAACCGGTGAAGTGGATGGAGGACCGGTCGGAGAACCTGATCAGCACCGGTTTCGCCCGCGACTACATCATGCGGGCGGAGATCGCCGCGACCCGCGAGGGCAGGATCCTGGCCATCCGTACGAACGTGCTCGCCGACCACGGCGCGTTCAACGGCACGGCAGCCCCGGTGAAATACCCGGCCGGTTTCTTCGGGGTGTTCACCGGCAGTTACGACATCGAGGCCGCGCACTGCAAGATGACCGCGGTCTACACCAACAAGGCGCCGGGCGGGGTCGCGTACGCCTGCTCGTTCCGGATCACCGAGGCGGTCTACCTGGTCGAGCGGATCGTCGACTGTCTCGCCCACGAGCTGGCGATGGACCCGGCCGAACTGCGGCTGAAGAACTTCATCCAGCCGGAGCAGTTCCCGTACACCACCAAGACCGGCTGGGTGTACGACTCCGGTGACTACGAACCGACCATGCGGCTGGCCATGGAGATGGCCGGCTACCAGGAGCTGCGCAAGGAGCAGGAGCTCAAGCGGGCCCGCGGCGAGCTGATGGGCATCGGCATCTCGTTCTTCACCGAGGCGGTCGGCGCCGGCCCCCGCAAGAACATGGACATCCTCGGACTGGGCATGGCCGACGGCTGCGAACTGCGGGTCCACCCGACCGGCAAGGCCGTGGTGCGACTCTCGGTGAAGACCCAGGGCCAGGGCCACGAGACGACCTTCGCGCAGATCATCGCCGAGGAACTGGGCATCCCGCCGGACGACATCGACGTGGTGCACGGCGACACCGACAACACGCCGTTCGGGCTCGGCACGTACGGCAGCCGGTCGACGCCGGTCTCCGGGGCGGCCGCCGCGCTGGTGGCCCGCAAGGTCCGGGACAAGGCGCAGCTGATCGCCTCGGCGATGCTCGAGGTGTCGGTCGCCGACCTGGACTGGGTCAAGGGCGGCTTCCAGGTCAAGGGCGACCCGGGCAAGTCCGTGACGATCCAGGACATCGCGATGCGCGCGCACGGCGCGGGCGACCTGCCGGACGGCATGGAGGGCGCGCTCGAGGCGCAGATCTGCTACAACCCGTCGAACCTGACGTACCCGCACGGGGCGTACATCTGCGTGGTCGACATCGACCCGGGCACCGCCGAGGTGAAGGTGCGCCGGTTCATCGCGGTCGACGACTGCGGCACCCGGATCAACCCGATGATCATCGAGGGGCAGGTGCACGGCGGCCTCACCGACGGCGTCGGCATGGCACTGATGGAGATGATCTCCTTCGACGAGGACGGCAACTGCCTGGGCGCCTCCCTGATGGACTACCTGATCCCGACCGCGCTCGAGGTGCCCGACTGGGAGACCGGCTACACCGTCACCCCGTCGCCGCACCACCCGATCGGCGCGAAGGGCGTGGGGGAGTCCGCCACCGTCGGCTCGCCGCCGGCGATCGTCAACGCCGTCGTCGACGCGCTCAAACCGTTCGGGGTCCGGCACGCGGACATGCCGCTCACCCCGTCCCGGGTCTGGGACGCGATGCGCGGCCGGGCCACCCCGCCGATCTGATGCTCACCGAACGCGTATCCCAGTTGACGGCGGCCCGCCGGCCGTTCGTGCACGCCACCGTGGTCCGGGCCCAGCAACCCACCTCCGCCCGGGCCGGCGACGACGCGGTGATCCTCGCCGACGGGTCCATCGAGGGCTTCGTCGGCGGGGTCTGCGCGGAGACCTCGGTGCGGGCCGCCGCACTGGACACGCTGCGCGACGGCGACTCGGTCCTGCTGCGGGTCCTGCCCGAGGACGCCGAGACCTTCCCGGACACGCCAGGCGCCCTCGTCGTGGTCAACCCCTGCCATTCCGGCGGAGCGATCGAGATCTTCCTGCAGCCGGTCCTTCCCCGGCCCCTGGTCGCGGTCGTCGGACACACCCCGATGGGTACGGCGGTCGCCGAGCTCGCCGGATACCTGGACTTCGAGGTCGCCCCGCCCGGTGAGTACTCCGGGGTGACCGCGGTCGTGGTCGCCGGACTGGGCAGGGAGGAGGAACCGGCGATCCGGGCGGCACTGGACGCCGGCGCCGGATACATCGCGCTGGTCGCCAGCCACCGGCGCGCCCAGGCGATGCTGGACGCGATGAACCTCGACCACGGCGAGCGGGCGCGGATCCGGCCGCATCCCGGGATCGACATCGGTGCTCGTACCCCCAAGGAGATCGCCCTGTCCGTCCTGGCCGAGGTCGTCCGGGAGATCCGGGTCGGCGGCCTCGCCGCCCCGGCGTCCACAGCCCGCAGCGGAGGCACCCACGCCGAGGCGATGGCCCTGACCATCGTGCCGCTGGGCAGGGCCGAGACCGCGGTCGACCCGGTCTGCGGGATGACCGTGGTGATCGGCCCGGACACGCCACACGCGACGGTCGGCGGCGAACAACACTGGTTCTGCTGCCCCGGCTGCCGGACGAAGTTCACGGCGGCCTGATCCATGGGAGTGACCGGACTGGTGCTCGCCGCCGGGGGATCACGGCGTCTCGGCGAGGCGAAACAGCTTCTGCCGTTCCGCGGGCGCACGCTCCTGGACGCCACCCTGGGCATGGCCCGAACCTGCGGCTTCGACGAGATCCTGGTAACCCTGGGCGGTTCGGCCGAGGCCGTGCGGGCACGGGTGGATCTCTCCGGGGTACGCGTGATCGAGAACGCCGACTTCGCCTCCGGCTGCGGATCGTCGATCAGTTCCGTGGTGCCGCACCTGAGTGACGTCGCCGACCGGCTGGTGCTCCTGCTCGGCGACCAGCCCGGCGTCCGTCCCAGCGACGTCCGCCGTCTCGCCGAGACGGACACGCCGCTGGGGGTCCTCCGGTACGCCGACGGGCTCGGCCACCCGTTCCTGTTCCGCCGCGAGGTGTTCGGCGACCTGTCCCGCCTGCACGGCGACAAGGCGGTCTGGAAACTGCTGCACTCCGGCCGCTATCCGGTGACCGAGGTGGACGCGGGCGGGACGGTGCCGATCGACGTGGACACCCGCGACGACTACGAGCGTCTGCTGGCGGGCGAGGCACAGTGAAGGATCCCGCCGACGTCGCCGGCCGGCTCGACGCCGTCGACTACCTCGTCGACGACGGCCTGGCGATGGCGTTGTTCCTGGCGTTGCGCCTGGGCAAACCGCTGCTGCTCGAGGGCGAACCGGGCGTCGGCAAGACCGCGGCCGCGAAAGCCCTGGCCCGCGCGCTGGACACCCCGTTCATCCGGCTGCAGTGCTACGAGGGCCTGACCGCCGGGGAAGCCCTGTACGAGTGGAACTACCAGCGGCAGCTGCTGCACATCCGGCTGGCCGAGGCCCGCGGGGCGACCGTCGGCGACGCCGACCTGTTCACCGCCGACTTCCTGCAGGAACGGCCGATCCTGCGTGCGGTACGGCACGACGGCCCGACCCCGCCGGTGCTGCTCATCGACGAGATCGACCGGGCCGACGACGAGTTCGAGGCGCTGCTCTTCGAATTCCTCGGCGAAGCCGCGATCACCGTCCCGGAACTGGGCACGTTCGCCGCGACCCGGCCGCCGGTCGTGGTGCTCACCTCCAACCGCAGCCGCGACCTGCACGACGCCCTGCGCCGCCGGTGCCTGTACCACTGGATCGAGTTCCCCGCGCCGGACCGGGCCGCGGCGATCGTCCGGCGGGCCGTCCCCGGCGCGGGCGAACCACTGATCCAGGACGTCACCGTGTTCATCGGCAAGGTCCGCCGGCTCGACCTGGACAAGGCGCCCGGACTCGCCGAGACCATCGACTGGGTGTCGGCGCTCGCCGCGCTCGGGGCCACCACGCTCGCCCACGAGGACGTCCTGCGCACCATCGGGACCATCGCCAAGACCCCCGACGACCGGATCCTGGTCGCCGAGGCCGTACACCGGGAGACCCGACCATGAAGATCACCAACGAGTTCGTCGTGCACACCCCGATCGACAAGGCCTGGGAGGTCCTGACCGACCTGGAGGGCATCGCGCCGTGCATGCCGGGAGCGCAACTCACCGGGGTGGAGGGCGAGGTGTACAAGGGCAAGGTGAAGGTCAAGGTCGGGCCGGTGATCTCGGACTTCGCCGGGACGGCGCAGTTCACCGCCAAGGACGACGCGGAGTACCGGGCGGTGATCGACGCCAAGGGGCGGGACGCGCGGTCGGCGGGCAACGCGGCGGCGGTCGTGACGGCGTGGCTGACGGCGGAGGGCCCGGACAGCACCAAGGTCAGCGTCGACACCGACCTGAAGATCAGCGGGAAGCTGGCCCAGTTCGGCAGCGGCATGATCAAGGAGGTGTCGGGGAAGCTGCTGACGCAGTTCGTCGCCAACCTCGAGGCGAAGCTGGCGTCCGACACGGCTGAGCCCGTCTCGCCTGCGCCGGTTTCGCCTGCGCCGGTGTCGTCCGTGCCGGTCTCGCCTGCGCCGGTCTCGCCTGCGCCGGTTTCGTCCGTGCCGGACCCCTCCGCGGGAGAGGTCGACGAAGCCGCCGGGCGGGTCGCGACCGCGGCGGGCACCCCCGATCCGATCGCCCCGCTCAACGCCACCGACGGCGACGTCCAGAAAGCCGCCGACATTCCGCAGGCCGCCCCCCGGACCACCTTCACCGTCCGGGACGAGCCCGCGCCGATCGACCTGCTCGACGTGGCCGGCTCGTCCGTCTACAAGCGGGCCCTCCCGGTGATCGCCGGCGCGGCTGTGGTCGTCGCCGCGGTCGTCTGGTTCGTTGCCCGTCGCTGACCCCGCACCCGGAGGCGGCAAGGCTCTGGCACCGTCCGCGCCTTTGATGCTCCGGGGCGTCGACCGGGCCGCGTTCGCCGTCGCGTTCGCGGCCCGGCTCCGCCGCGCGGGACTCCCCGCCGGCCTGTCCGAGACCGGCGACCTGATCCGGGCGCTGGACGCCGGCCCGCCGGACTCCCGCACGACGCTGTACTGGACGGCGCGGGTCACGCTGGCCCGCCGCCACGCCGACCTGGCCGTCTTCGACCGGGTCTTCGCGGCTGTCTTCGACGACACCCCACCGTTGCCGCTGACCCGCCCGGCCGCCCCGCCGAACCGCCGCGACGACACGGTGCACGTCCCGGTCCCGGCGGGCGGCGACGACACCATCGACGGAGGCGGCCTGCCCTGGGCCACTCTGCCCCCGCCGGTGGCCGCCGACGACACCGGTGCCGACTCCGGCCTCGCCGTCCCCGACCTGCGCCCCAGCGAACTGGCAGCCCTGGCGGAACGACCGTTCGAGGAACTCGACGAGACGCAGACCGCGGCGCTCGGGGCGATGCTGGCCGAGGCGCTGACCCGGTGGCCGCGACGGCGTACCCGAAAACACGCTGTCGACCCACGCGGCCGGCGCGTGTCGTTGCGCGCCACCATCGCCCGCGCCCGCCGGACCGGATGGGAAGCCGTCGACGTGGTCCGGGAGCGTCCGGTCCGCCGCCCCCGCCGGATCGTGCTGCTCTGCGACCTCAGCGCGTCGATGAGCGCGCAGGCGGCCGCCTGTCTGCAACTCATGCGGGCGTTCGCCAGGGTCGCCGACGCGGAGGCGTTCGGGTTCGCCACGACGCTGACCCGGCTCACCCCGGCACTGCGGCACGTGTCGGCGACCGAGGCGGTGGCGCAGGCGTCCGCGGCGGTGGGGGACCGGTTCGGCGGAACACGGATCGCCGCGAACCTCGGGGCTGTTCTCGACTCCCACCACGGGAACGCCCTCCGCGGCGGCGTGGTGATCATCGCCTCGGACGGGTGGGACAGCGCGCCACCGGAGGCCATGACGGCGGTGATGCGGCGGTTGCGGCGGCGCGCGTACACCGTGATCTGGTTGAATCCCCGCGCCGGAACACCCGGCTTCGCCCCGCGGGTGGCCGCGATGGCCGCCGCCCTGCCCTTCTGCGACCTGCTCCTGCCGGCCGCGACCTTCCAAGACCTGCTGGACCTGGCCGGGCACCTGCGGGATCTCAGCTCCAGAGGGTCACGTGGACGGACGGTTTGAAGCGGGCCACGTTGACGCCGGTGCCGCGCATCATCGCCTGGATGGCGCGCGGCGTGGACGCGAACCGGGCCAGTTCGGCGGCAGCCGACGGATTCCCGGGCTCGGTCAGGATCTGCGAGTGCCAGACGTCCTCCAGGGTCGCGTGCGGGCACCCGAACTGCACCAGATGTCCCTTGCGGACGTCCTGCGCCACGGTGAACGCCAGGGCGGCGGCCACCCCGCGTCCCCGTTTCGCCTCCTCGAGCGCCGCCGTATGACTCTGGAAGATCTGTTGACGGTCGTCCGGGACACCGAGCCGGCGCAGCAGCGTGCGGATCGCCCCGGCGTCGGCCACCGCCGATGGTCCGAGCAGCCAGGTCTGGTCGCGCAACTGTCTCGCCGACGGTGACGCCCCCGCCAGCGGATGATCCGGGCCGGTCACCGTCACGATCTTGTAGTACATCACCGGTCGGCAGGTCACGGCCGGGTCCGGCACCACCGGCGGCGGTCCGATGGCGATGTCGACGGTCCGGTCCAGCAGGCCCGCCGCGAACGTCCCCGGGTTGCGGACACTCAGCTCCAGGTCGAGGTCGGCGGCCCGGCCGGCGAACAGCTCGATCAGCCCCGGCGCCGCGTGCTCGGCGAACAGGCTGGACGCGCCGACCCGCAGCAGCCGGCGCCCCTGACCGGCCGAACTGACCTCCAGCACGGTGATGTCCTGCAGCCCGAGCAGTTCGGTGGCCCGGCTGGCCAGGCGCAACCCGCCCGGTGTGAAGCTGAGACCGGCCCCGGTCCGGGAGAACAGCTGGTCGCCGAGCTCCTTACGCAACTGTCCGATGTGCAGCGACACGGCGGACTCGGAGACCTCCAGCTGGGCCGCGGCCCGCTTGACCGAGCCGCAGCGGACCACCGCGGAATAGGCGCGTAATTGGGTGGGGGTCACAGCCCGGCTCGTCCCCTCGGCAGTGATGGGAATCTCCCTGGAAATGTATCGCGATCGTGGTCCCCCGGAGGTCCTCGACGGTCGCTGATTCGGCGGGGCCGGTGATTTCGCCGATCCGTGACGTTCGATCAGGGGCTACCCTCCGCGGTTATGCCCACCTTCCAGGCCACCGACGGCGTAGAGATCTCCTACCGGAGCTGGGACGGCGACCCCGGTCTGCCGCTCGTCCTGCTGCATCACGGCTTCATCGCGAACGGACACACCAACTGGGTGCAACCCGGCGTGGTGGACGCGCTCACCGCGGCCGGCCGGCGGGTGGTCGCCGTCGACGCCCGCGGCCACGGCGAGTCCGGCAAGCCGCACGATCCGGCGTTCTACGGCGAGTCGCGGATGGCGCAGGACGTGATCACCCTGCTCGACCTGCTCGGCGAACCGGCCGTCGACCTGGCGGGATATTCGATGGGGGCGATCGTCGCCCTGCTGTCCGCGACCCGGGACACCCGGATCCGCCGCCTGGTCGTCGGTGGCGTCGGCGCGGGAGTGGTCGAACTCGGGGGTCTCGACACCCGGGTGATCGGCGGCGACGCGCTGCGCCAGGCCCTGACGGCCGAGGACCCGGCGACGATCACCGATCCGCGGGCGGTGGGTTTCCGGACGTTCATCGACGCGGTCGGCGGCGATCGGGTGGCGCTGGCGGCCCAGGCGGCGTCGGTGCACGCCGAGCCGATCCCGCTCGATGCGATCACCGTGCCGTCGCTGGTGCTGGCGGGCCGGTCCGATCCGCTGGCGACCCGTCCCGAGCTGCTGGCGAAGGCGATCCCCGGCGCCCGGCTGGCACTGATCCCGGGAGATCACCTGGGTGCCGTACGCCGGCCCGAGTTCATCACCGAGCTGGTGACGTTCTTCTCCGCCCGGTAGTTCCCCTCCGCCCGGCCGGTCCTGTCCCCTCCACCCGGCGACCGGCTCCTCTCTGCCCGGCGGCAGGCTTCTCCCCGGTCCGGCGGCGGGCTCCTCTCCGGCCGGTGACCGGCCGTATCAGCCCGGCGCCGGACGGATCCGGGGGAGGGGGCGGTATCGTACCGGCACCCGGTGTGCGGCAGCCGCCGGTGGGACCGCTCGCGACGGCGCAGGCGAACAGGAAGCACAATGGCTGCGGACAAGAACCTCACCGGCGTACGCCGGAGCCGCCCGCGTCGCGACGACAGGACGGCCGACAAGGGCACGACCCGCGACGCGATCCGTGCGGCGATCCTCGCCGGCGAGTTCACGCCCGGTGAACGCCTGGTCGAGGCGCTGCTGATCGAGCGGTTCGACGCGAGCCGCTTCAACGTCCGCCTCGCCCTGCAGGACCTGGCCGGTGAGGGCCTGGTCGAGATCCAGCGCAACCGCGGGGCCCAGGTCCGCAAGATCTCGCTGAGCGAGACCATCGAGATCACCCAGGTTCGGATGGTGCTGGAGGGCCTGGTCGCCGCGCAGGCCGCCGAGCGGGTCACCGACGACGGCGCCAGCGAGCTCGACGAGATCGGCCTGCTGATGCGCCGCGCCGTCGAGGCGGGGGAGTATCGCCGCTACAGCGACCTCAACCAGCGCCTGCACGGCCTGATCCGCCGGATCGCCGACCACCACACCGCCGACCGCCTGATCAGCACGCTGCACGCCCAACTGGCCCGGCACCAGTTCATGCTGTCGCTGCTGCCCGGCCGGCCGCAGGCGTCGCTGCCGCAGCACGAGCGGATCATCGACGCGATCCGCCGCCGTGACCCGGTCGCCGCCGAACTGGCCATGCGCGAGCACATCGCCAGCGTCGTCGAGGTGCTGCGCACCCTGGACGACCAGGCCGTGCCGCACCTCTGACCCCCGGCCCCTGGCCCCTGTCCCTGGCCCCTGGCCCCTGGCCCCCGGCCCCCGGCCCCCGGCCCCCGGCCCCCGGCCCCCGGCCCCCGAGATCCGGGCTCCGGGCTCCGGGCTCCGGTGCCCTACTCGACCGGCGGGGTGCCGTGGGTGTGGAACGACTCGATGGTCTTCAGACCCCAGGCCTGGCCCTTGGCGCGTTCCGTCTCGGTCCAGGTGACCACCTCGTGGTCCGGGGCGAGCAGCAACCGGGCCCCGGCGTTGCAGAGCTCGATGCGGTTGCCACCGGGCTCCCAGACGTACAGGAAGAAGGTCTGCTGGATTGCGTGCTTGTGCGGGCCGGTCTCGATGTGCGTGCCCGCCTCCAGGAACACGTCGGCGGCGCGCAGGATGTCCTCCCGGGTGTCCGTCGCGAACGCCGCGTGGTGCAGCCGTCCCGTCGTGCCGGTCCAGTCGCGGGTGTAGACCAGGTCGTACGACTTGTCGGTGAACGTGTACCAGACGGCGGCCTTGGTGCCGTCGTTCAGCACGATCTGCTCGCTGGCCCGCCCGGTCAGCGTGCCCGCCAGGAAGTCCTCGTTCGCCGGCACGTCGCGGGCCAGGAAGTTGACGTGGTCGAGCCGCCGGACGTTGGCGCCGCGACCGGGGAAACGGGCGGCCTGGTTCTTCAGCGAGGGCCGGCTCGCCGCCGTGGCGCGGTATCGCTGCGTCTCGTAGTAGATGCCGAACGGGTGCCCGTCCGGGTCGGTGAAGTGGAAGACCGGGCCGTACCCCGGCTCGTCCTTGCTCCACCCCGCGCCGAGGCCGGCCGCCTCGATGTCGCGGACCCGGCGTTCCAGCGCCTCCGGACTGCGGGCCCGCAGCCAGGTCCGGCCGATGCCGGAGGTGCCGCCGCCGGTGACCTTCACCGTGAAGCTCTCGTAGTCGTCCCACGCATGCAGATAGGCGCTGTCGCCGCGCCGTTCGACGACCTCCATGGCCATCTGGTCGGTGAAGAACCGGACCGTGTCGTCGAGGACCGGCGTCAGCAGCTCGACCGCGGACACGTGCGCGATGTCGCGGATCTTCTCAGCCATGGGTGACGACTCCTTCCAGGGTCTGCCGGGGGAAGACCCGCCCCTGCAGGAGCAGGCGTGCGGTGCTGACGACCGCCGAGCGCCCGGCCGCGAGGTCCACGACCACGTCGGAGAACCCGCCGGGATGTTCCAGCCGGATGGTGCCGGAGATTGCTGTGAAGGCGACGCTGCCGGGCATCGCGACCGCGGTGCCGACCGTGACCGCGGCCAGCACGCCGATCGACGTGTGCACCCGGTGTGGGATGAACATCCGGGTGCTCAGGGTGCCGCCGTGCGCGGGCGGGGCGATCAGGCACATCTTGGGGACGGTCGTGCGGCTCACGTCGCCGAGCCCCATCAGTTCGCCGGCTTTCAGGCGCAGCGTCTCGATCCGGGCGCGCAGCCGTTCGTCGTACTCCAGGCGGGTGGGGGTCTCGTAGCCGGTGACCCCGACCGAGCTCGCGGCGATCAGCACCACGGGCATCCCGTTGTCGATGAGGGTGGCCGGAACGCCGTCCAGGTCGTCGGATTCCCGGCCGGTCGGCAGTAGTCCCGGGGCGACCGACCCGGCGGTGTCCCGGAACTCGACCTCGATGCGGGCCGCGGTGCCGGGCACCCCGCTGAGGGCGGTGTCGCCGGAGTATTCCGGGCGGCCGTCCGGTGTGGGCACCGAGACCACGGCGAGCGCGCCGGTGTTGACCATGCGGACCCGGACCGGGGTGACCGGGCCGGACGCGGTGACCAGTCCACTCTCCAGGGCGAACGGCCCGACACCGGCGAGGATGTTGCCGCACGGCTGCTCCGCGCTGACCCGGGCCTGCTCCACCTGCACCTGCAGGAAGAGGTAGTCGACGTCGGCCGCCGGGTCCGCCGACCGGCTCACCACGGCGACCTTGCTGGTCAGCGGATGCCCACCGCCGATGCCGTCGATCTGCCGCGGATCCGGCGATCCCATGATCGAAAGCAGCAGCCGGTCGCGGGCGCCCGGTTCGGACGGCAGGTCGTCGCGCAGGAAGTAGGCGCCCTTGGAGGTGCCGCCGCGCAGGATCATGACGGGTACGCTCATGCCGGACCGTCGTCGGCATAGGTGACGCCCAGCGACTCCAGCAGCGGCCGGAGCCGATAGATGTCGAGTCCCAGCTCTCCGGCGGCCAGCCGCTCCCGTTTGGCGGTCTCGGCGTCGATCCGCTTGCGGGACGCCTCCAGCACCGCAGCCGCCCGGTCGAACGGGATCACGACCACCCCGTCGTCGTCGGCGACCACGGCGTCCCCCGGCCGGACGATCGCACCGCCGAGCACGACCGGCACGTTCACCGACCCGGGGCTGGCCTTGACCGTGCCCTGGGTGCTGACCGCCCGGGACCAGACCGGGAATCCCATCTCCCGCAGCTCGGCCACGTCGCGGACCCCGGCGTCGAGCACCACCCCGATCGCACCGTGGGCCCGCAGCGAGGTGGCGAGCAGGTCGCCCAGCATCCCGTCGGTCGACGGCGACGTGGTCGTCACCACCAGGACGTCGCCGGGCCGGACCTGCTCCACCGCCGCGTGGATCATCAGGTTGTCGCCGGGGTGGCAGGAGACGGTCACCGCCGACCCGGCGATCCGGGCGCCGGGCCAGATCGGCCGCAGGTCCGGCCCGATCGCCCCGCGGCGCCCGTCGGCCTCGTGGGCGGTCGCCGCGCCCGCCTCGGCGAGTCCGGCCAGCACGTCGCCGGGCAGCCGGCGGGTGCTGCGGACCACCACGTGCCGGGTCACGACAGCTCCCGGGTGACCTGCGGGTAGATCCGCATGTAGGCCTCCGCGAACACCTCCGACGCCAGGCCGAGGTTGGGCCCGGAGTTGCGCGACGCCTGCAGGCCACGGCGCCGGCCCAGGTCGGTGTAGTAGCCGTGCAGGTGTGCCTGGGCCGCGAGGATCTGCATGGCCTCGCGTTTGCGGTCCCACACCTCGGTGATGTCGAGCAGCACGTTCGGCAGGAAACCGCACTGTTCGGGCTGGTGCGGCTCGAAGCAGAACACCGGGGGAGCGCCGATCACCTCGCCCGGGCCCTCGACCCCGGGCGCCTGCGCGAGGATCCGCGACTTGAGCGCGATGGCGTGCGCGAACGCATGGTCGCCGTTGTAGGGGTCGGCCGCCGCGTGGGTGAGCACCACCGCGGGTTGCACCTCGCGGTAGAGGTCGATCAGGCCGTGCAGCAGCTCGCGGGTCTCGACCAGCGGGTAGTCGTCGGCGTCGAAGAAGCGGATCTCGGCGCCCAGCACCTCGGCCGCCTGCTCGGCCTCGCTCCGGCGGTGTGCCTTGACCTGGTCGAGGGAGTAGCCCTTGCGCCACAGCGAGGCCGACTCGCCGCGCTCGCCGAAACTCATGCAGCCGATCACCACCCGGCCGCCCCGCGCCGCGGCCAGGGCGATCGCGCCGCCGGCTCGCCAGACGAAGTCACCGGGATGGGCGGTGAGCACCAGGGTGTCCGTCATGGCACCCTCCCCTCAGGATCAGCGATAGCACCCTCATGATTGACGACAGGATTGTCGACAATCACCGAGACGGCCGTCTCCAGCGCTCACAGCCTAGGCTCCAGGGGTGGCCGAGGCAATTGTTGACAATCGAGAAGCGGGCCGGGAAGACTCGGCGTCAGCGAAGGGAGGCACCATGTCCGAGGTCATCGCGGTGCTCGGGTTCGGCGAGGCCGGCGGGCTGATCGCCCGCGATCTGGTGGCCGCCGGGGCGACCGTCCACGGCTACGACCCGGCGGTGCCCGCCCCGCCCGGCGTGATCGGCGCGAGCGACGAGGCGGCCGCCTGTGCGCCGGCGTCCGTGGTGCTCAGCGTCAACAGCGCCGCCGACGCCGAGCAGGCGCTGCGGTCCGCGCTGCCGGCCTGCCGGCCCGGCACCATCTGGGCCGACCTCAACACCGCGACGCCCAAGCTCAAGCAGCACCTCGTCACGGTCGCCACCGAGGGGGTCCGTGTGACCGACGTGGCCCTGATGTCCCCGGTCCCCGGCCACGGGTTGCGCACGCCGATGGCCGCCAGCGGGCCGGCCGCCGCCGAGTTCGCCGCCGTGCTGGGTGCCCTTGGCGCGAGTGTGGAGGTGCTGGACGGCCCGGTCGGCACGGCCGCCACCCGCAAACTGCTGCGCAGCGTCTTCTACAAGGGGATGGCCGCCGCCGTCCTCGAGGCGCTGGCCGCGGCGGAGGCGGCCGGGCTCGAGGAGTGGCTGCGCGGCAACATCCGCGACGAGCTGATCCGCAGCGACGCCGCCACACTCGACCGGCTGGTCGACGGCTCGCGCAAGCACGCGGTCCGCCGCCGCGAGGAGATGGCCGCGGCCGCCGAGTTGCTGACCGACCTCGGTCTCGAGCCGCGCATCGCGACCGCCGCCCGCGACGTGCTCGACGACCTGATCCGATCCGCGGGCAACCTTTCCGGCGCCCCGGCACACAGGTGGGGGTGACCATTCGCAAACTTCTGCTGACCGCGGTGACCGGTCTCGTCGCGATCTCGGCGAGCGTCTACGGCTTCACCAGGGCGGACGCCGCGACCTACCCGAATCCGGGCGTGGTGGCCGGCTCGACCTTCGCGCACGACCCCACCATGATCAAGAAGCCGACAGGGGGCTACCTGCTGGCCTACACGGCACCCGGGATCGGGCTGAAGACGTCCACCGACCGGACCACCTTCACCGATGCGGGCAAGGCCTTCCCGAACGGGACACCGTGGGCCGACGCCTACACCGGTGGGGACACCAATCTGTGGGCGCCGGACATCTCGTACCAGGGCGGGAAGTACCTGATGTACTACTCCGCCTCCACGTTCGGCTCCAGCAAGTCCGCGATCTTCCTGGCCGGCAGCACCACCGGCGCGGCCGGCACTTGGACCGACTACGGCAAGGTGGTCGAGAGCAGCGCGACCAGTGGGTACAACGCGATCGACCCGAACCTGACCGTCACCTCCTCCGGCGAGTGGTGGTTGAGCTTCGGCTCCTTCTGGAGCGGCATCAAGATGGTCAAGCTGAACCCGTCGACCGGCAAGACCGCGAACAGCACGATCGTCGCGGTGGCGGAACGGTTCACCAACAGCAAGTCGATCGAGGCGCCGGTCATCGTCCAGCGGGGCGGCTACTACTACCTGTTCGTCGCGTTCGACCTCTGCTGCAAGGGGGCTTCCAGTACGTACCGGATCATGGTGGGCCGGGCGAAGTCGGTCACCGGGCCCTACCTCGACCGGGCCGGCACCGCGATGACCGCGGGCGGCGGCACCGAGATCCTGGCGAGCCACGACGCGATCCACGGGCCGGGACATCCGGCGGTCTTCCAGGACGGTGACCAGACCGTCCTGGCGTATCACTACTACACCGCCGCGGGGGATGCGAAACTCGGCATCAACCTTCTCGGCTGGGACTCCTCGGCCTGGCCGTACGTGTACTGAGACCCGGGGACGAGCCACGACGGGAGCCCGGTGCGGACACTCGGTGGGATCTGTCGAAAATTTCTCGGAGTCGCAGTGCACAACGAGCGGACCGCGCGCATTCAAGAGGGTGTGACCTTCGAGCAATTCGCGATGGCCCGCCTGCCGAGCCTCCTGCGCTATGCCGTAGTCCTGACCGGGGATCGCGACCTCGCTCAAGACGTGGTGCAGGAGGTTCTGGCACGGACGCAGGTCAAATGGCGACGGATCAGCGAAACGGACTCCCCCGAGGCGTACGTTCGCCGGATGGTACTCAACGAGTACCTCTCCTGGCGGCGTAGCTGGGCGGCGCGCAACGTGCACGCCGCCGGCGAGCGTCTGGTGGAGATCGACGACGCACGAGGCGGGGTTCGTGACCACGCCGAGGGTGTGGTCGAGGCCGATGCGCTGTGGCACCGTCTGGCACTGCTGGGACGTAAACAGCGGGCGGTCCTCGTTCTGCGGTATTACGAGCAGATGGAGGACGAGGCCATCGCCGATCTGCTGGGGTGCGCCCCGGCGACGGTGCGCAGCCATGCATCGAGGGCGCTGAAGACGCTCCGGCTCAACTCCGAGCAGGAGCAGAGAGTCCATGCCGAGGAGAGGTCGTGACGGAGCACCAGGACCGGCTGCGCGAAGCCTTTGATTCGCACGAGAACCAGGTTCCCGACCCGGCGGTCGTCTACGCCAAGATCGAGGAGCTTTCCAACAAGTACCGGTGGCGGCGTCGTGGTGCCCAGGTCGCGGGTGGCGCGGCTCTGAGCATCGGGCTCATCGCCGGCGTCGCGAACCTGCCCGCGCTCTTCCCCGGCAACACCACCCCGGGCGTGTCCCAGGGCATCCCGGCAGCGGGCGAGGGGGCCCCGGCCGTCACCCCCTCCGCGGGTGTGTCGACTCCGCCGACCGAGGAGGAGACGGAGCGTTACCTGGCCGCCTACTTCAAGGCCGGTTACGACTACGACGCCGCGGTCGAGCTCGCCGAGCTGTGGAACAGCAAGGACGAGATCGGCACGGTCAAGGCCGAGGCGGGACGCCGGCTGCTGGCCGGCGAGAACCTGCCGGTCAACCCGGCGACGCCCGGTGGCGAGACCGAGGAGCCGTCGGCCGACCCGGTCGACCCGGAACTCGACAAGAAGTACGAGGCGTTCTTCTCGGCGGGTTACACCTACGACTCCGCGGTGGCCCTCGCCGAGCTCTGGAAGCTCGACGACGCGTCCGACGCCAAGATCATGGCCGGCGAGAAGCTGCTCGCGGGCGAGAAGCTGCCGGCGTCGGTCAAGCCCGACCCGGAGGCGAAGAAGGAGTACGAGGAGTCGCAGGACGCTGTCGCGTTCTGGGACGCCGGCTACGACGCCGACGACGCCGAGAAGCTCGCCGAGCTGTGGAAGCTCGACGACACGTACGAGGCCAAGGTCATGGCGGGCAAGAAGCTCCGGGCCGGCGAAACGCTGCCGATCCAGCCGTGACGCACCGACTGCGCCGGCGTATCGGCTTCGAGATCGAGCTGATGGCACCCCCGGGTGCCAGCCGGCGCACGCTGGCCGAGGATCTCGCCGGACGCTGTGGGGGCAGCGTCCGGCCGGTCTGGCACCACGACAGTGAACCGTCGCTGGTGCCGGGCCTCGGCCGGTTCCTCACCCTGACGCAGGGGTTCGAGGTGCTGCGGGCCGACGGCTCCCCGCTCTGCACCCTGGTCGACGACGTCACCCTGGTCGACGGCCTGGACCCGCGTCAGCCCCCGCCGCCCGGCTGGTTCCGCGTCCTCACCGACGACGCCCGGCTGCTCAACCTGCTCGCGGTGCACTGCGATCCGGGCGGGGAACTCGGCGAGGTCCTCGACGTGGCGGCCCGCCTCTGGGGTACCGAGGTCGGCAGGCACGGCGTGATCCGCCGGCTCGACGACCGGTCCGGCGCCACGATCGCGCTGGCCGCACCGCAGGGCAGCGGGCGGGAACGCCCCTGCGAGATCATCACCCCGCCGCTGGCCACCGGGCATCACGACGCTCTCGAGGAGCTGCTGGCGCCGGCCCGCGAACTGGGGTTCACCGTGCCGCACGAGGCCGCCGTGCACCTGCACCTCGACGGCGCGCCGTTCCGGGCGCCGGAGGCGCTGGCCAACGTGGTGCGGTTGTTCGCCTGGTGGCGGGAGCCGCTGCGGCTGCTGCTGGCCACCAACCCGGCCTGCCGCCGATTGGCACCGCTGCCGGAGCAGCTGGTCACCGCGGTGACCGGTCGGCCGACGACGGCGGATCTGCGCAAGGCCGCCGCGGACGGTGGCCTCGGCAAGTACTTCGACGTCAACCTGACCCAGGTGCTGACCGACACCCCGCGCCGCGACACCGTCGAGATCCGGATCCTGCCGGGGGCGGTCGAGGCCGGCCCGATCGTGGACCGGGCCGCCCTGGTCGAACTGCTGCTCGAACGCTGCCTGGACCCGGAACCGGTGCCCGTGGCGCCGGCCGGCCCCGACGCCGCGATCTCCGGACTGATGGAGCTCGCCGCGGACGCGCTCGCGCGCCGTTCCTCCTGAGCCTCTTCTGCGGTACGCGGTGAGCACGCGCGACGCCGCGGCCGCCCGTAACCCGGCAGCCGGGCACGGCCGGCCTCCGCCTCGGCGCGCGGGCCGGGTCCGGCACGCTCGGGTCCGGTGGTTCTCCGGGCCGGCTTGTTGCCGGGTGCGGTTCGCCCGGATCCGGCCGCTCTCCGGGTTCGCGTCGTTTCGGCGTACCCGGAGAAGGTGGTGAAGGCCGGGCTCGCCGCACGAAGCAGGCGGACCGCGGGGATCAGCGTCGGCGCCGCCGGCGCAGGACGGACCGGGCGACCAGGAACGCGACCACGGCGACCAGCTGGCCGCCCAGGACGATGCGGTTGACGTCGACCGCCGGTTTCCAGGTCGCCTCGCCGTTGCGCAGGACGTAGACGCCGGCCGGCCGGGCGGAGAAGCCGAAACCGCCGCCACCGCCCTCGCCCTCGGTGTCCGGTTTTCCGCCGTCGTCGGTGGCGTGGGCGCCGGTGCCGCTGCCACTGCCGCCGCCTCCGCCGCCGCTCACGACGGCGACCGGGATGACGAGGGCGCCGTCGCGCTCGACGGGGGTGCCGAAGACCCGGCTGACGGTGGCGTGGTCGGTGGCCTCACGAGCCTGCGCGAGGATGTCGCTGCTGTGCGTCACGGTAGCCATGCCGACAGCATCCTCCGGGACGGCCGACGGCGCTGTCCCGTGGACGACTGGACGTGGGGCTCAGGAGGCGGGCGGGGCGGTGCTGTCCCGGACCACGAGCATGGTCGGGACCAGGTCGGTGCCCGGTCCGGCCGGCTCGTCGTGGATCTGGCGCAGCAGCGACTCGACGCAGCGTTTCCCTATCCCGGCGAAGTCCTGGTGCACCGTGGTCAGCGGCGGCAGGTAGGACGCGGCGTCGGCGATGTCGTCGAAACCGACCACGCTGACGTCCTGCGGCACCCGGCGGCCGCGTTCCTGCAGGGCGCGCAGCACGCCCAGGGCCATCTGGTCGTTGGCCACGAAGATCGCGGTGCACTCCGGGCGGTCGGCCAGGCGCAGGCCGGCGTGGTAGCCGGAGTCGGCCGACCAGTCGCCGCGTTCGATCGCCGGGACGTCGCGGCCGGCCTGTTCGAGGGCGGTACGCCAGGCGCGGGCTCGGCGTTCGGCGGAGAACGACTCGGCCGGGCCGGACACGTGCCAGACGGTGCGGTGGCCGAGGTCGAGCAGGTGCTGGACGGCTTGGCGGGCGCCGTCCGCCTGGTCGGTGTCGACCACCGGGTAGCGGTCGCCGGCGTCCGAGTCGACCACCACGACGTGTACGCCGGGTGGCAGGTGCACGGTGCTGGAGTCGAGCAGCTGCACCTCGAGGATGACGACGATGCCGTCGACGGCGAGCTCGCCCATCCTGGTGAAGGCGCCGAGCACGTTGTCCTGGGTGGGGGCGCCGACCGGGATCAGTGTGATCGCGTAGCCCTCGGTGGCGGCGTGCACGGCGATGGCCTCGACGGTGCGGCTGTTGCCGGTGGAGGCGAGGCTGAACAGGATCACGCCGAGCGTGTTGAATCGGCCGTATCGCAGCGAGCGGGCCGCGCTGTTGGGACGATAACCGAGTTCGCGCATGGCCGCGAGCACGTGTTCCCGGGTGGACTCGACCACGCCGGGTTGGCCGTTGGCGACGCGGGACACGGTCTGTGACGAGACGCCGGCCAGTTTGGCGACGTCGGCCATCGAAACACGTTGTTTGCGACGACCGCCCGGCACATCCGAACCGGCACGTAACCGCTGGATCTCGATGTTTGACACCCCCGCTGGAGTCCCTTGACCGCTCTGGTGACGCGTGCCACTATACGCGAACACGTTTACGTAAACACCGTGTCATGTACTTGAAATTGTTAACGTAAACATCGGATCTTTCGGAAACATCGGACGGAGGGGGCGCATTGACTCGGCGTTCCTGGATCGGCTGGCAGTTCACCGGCCCATTCCTCGCGGTGTTCGCGCTGGTATTCCTCGCGCCGATCGGTTACTCGGCGTACCTCAGCGTGTATCGCACCCAGCTCGTCGGAGGCACCGCCTTCGTCGGAATCGACAACTACACCAAGGCCCTGAGCGATCCGCAGTTCTGGGAGGCGATCACCAGAGTCGCCCTCTTCCTGCTGGTCCAGGTTCCGGTGATGCTGATCCTGGCCCTGCTGATCGCGCTGGCGATCGACAGCGGCCGGCTCTACGGGGCGTCGTTCTTCCGCATCTCGGTCTTCCTGCCCTACGCGGTGCCCTCCGTCGTGGCGGCCCTCATGTGGGGCTTCATGTACGGCACCAACTTCGGCCTGATCGGCAACATCAACGAGGCGCTGGGGACGGCCATCCCGAACCCGTTGGCGCCCGAATGGATTCTCACGGCCATCGGCAACATCGTGACCTGGGAGTTCATCGGCTATAACATGATCATTCTGTACTCCGGCCTCAAGGTCGTGGACACCTCGCTCTACGAGGCGGCCGCGATCGACGGTGCCGGGGAGTGGCGGATCATCCGGGCGATCAAGCTGCCGGCGCTGCGCGGCCCGATCGTGGTGGCGACGATCTTCTCGATCGTGGGCAGCTTCCAGCTGTTCAACGAGCCGCAGATCCTCGACAGCCTCGCGCCGAACTCGATCACCACGTACTTCACGCCCAACATCTACGCGTATCAGCTGTCCTTCGCCGGCCAGCAGGTCAACTACTCGGCGACGATCGCCCTGATCATGGGCGTCACGACGATGGTCATCGCGTACCTCTTCCAGCGTCGCAGCATGAAGGGAGCGGGTTCATGACCGCGCCCACGATCCGCCCGGCCGCCCGTGCGCCGAAGGCCGGCAAGAAGAAGAACAGCCGCAGCCTGTCCCTGACAGCGGTCACCGCGATTGCGGTGGTCTACACGCTGCTGCCGCTGTTCTGGCTGGTGGTCAGCGCGACGAAGTCGCAGGAGAAGCTGTTCGACTCGTTCGGCCTCTGGTTCGCGAACGACTTCTCGCTCTTCGACAACATCGCCGACACCTTCGCCTACCAGGACGGCATCTTCGGCCGCTGGCTGCTGAACACCCTGGTCTACGTGGTGATCGGCGCCGGCGGGGCGACCCTGCTTGCCTCGCTGGCCGGGTACGGCCTGGCGAAGTTCGACTTCATCGGGCGCAAGGCGGTCTTCGCGATCGTCCTCGGCGGCATCGCGGTCCCCCCGACCGTGCTGGCGGTGCCGACCTTCCTGATGTTCGCCAAGCTGGGCCTCACCGACACCGCCTGGGCGATCATCATTCCCTCGCTGGTCTCGCCGTTCGGCCTGTACCTGATGTGGACCTACGCCACCGAGGCGGTGCCGAAGGAGATCCTGGAGTCGGCCCGTGTCGACGGCTCCGGCGAGTTCCGCACCTTCTTCTCGCTGGCCCTGCCGCTGCTGGCCCCCGGCGCGGTGACGGTCCTGCTCTTCAACATCGTGGCGACCTGGAACAACTTCTTCCTGCCGCTGATCATGCTGAAGGACTCGGAGCTCTACCCCCTGACGCTCGGCCTCTACACGTGGAGCCGGCAGGCGAACACCGTCGGCGGCGAGGTCGTCTTCAACCTCGTGGTCACCGGCGCGCTCATCACGATCATCCCGCTGATCACCGCGTTCCTTCTCCTCCAGCGCTACTGGCAGTCGGGTCTGTCTGCCGGCAGCGTCAAACAGTGATAATTCCGTCCTCGAAGGGAAATTCCATGGGAATCACCCGCCGGCGTGCGCTCATCGGCGCCGCCCTGTCCGTGACCCTGATGGCCGCTGGTTGCAGCTCGTCGGACTCCGACTCCGAGGGAACCGAGGCGGCAGCCACCACTGTCACCGACGCCGACGTGGAGGCCGCCCTGCAGAAGGGTGGCAGCCTCACCGTCTGGGCGTGGGACACCACCATCAAGCCGGTGTCCGAGGCGTTCATGAAGAAGTACCCGAACGTCAAGATCAACGTGGTGAACGCCGGTACCGGCAACGACCAGTACACCGCGCTGCAGAACGCGATCACCGCCGGCACCGGCATCCCGGACGTCGCGCAGATCGAGTACTTCGCCCTGCCGCAGTTCGCCCTGGCGAAGTCGGTCGTCGACCTGAACACCTTCGGCGCCAAGTCGCTCGACGGCACGTTCACCCCGGGCACCTGGAACAACGTGCACTCCGGCGAGGCGATCTACGGCTTCCCGATCGACTCGGGCCCGATGGCGCTCTTCTACAACAAGGAGGTCTTCGACAAGCACAAGATCGCTGTGCCGACGACCTGGGAGGAGTACGCCACCGCGGCCGAGACGCTGCACAAGGCGGACGCCAAGTCCTACATCACCTCGGACAGCGGTGACGCCGGCTTCACCACCAGCCTCATCTGGCAGGCCGGTGGCAAGCCGTACACCGTCGACGGCACCAACCTCACCATCAACTTCGCCGACGACGCCGGCTCGCAGAAGTTCGCCACCACCTGGCAGAAGATGATCGACGCCAAGGTGTTCTCGCCCGCCGTCGGCTGGACCGACGAGTGGTTCAAGGGCCTCGCCGACGGCAGCATCGCCTCCCTGGTGACCGGCGCCTGGATGCCCAGCAACCTCGAGGGCAGCGCCGCAGCCGGCAAGGGCAAGTGGCGCGTCGCGCCGATGCCGCAGTGGGAGACCGGCGGCAAGGCGACCGCGGAGAGCGGCGGCAGCTCGCTGGCGATCCCGGAGAAGAGCGAGAACAAGAACATCGCGTACGGCTTCCTGAAGTACGCCGCCGTCACCGAGGGCGTGCAGATGCGCATCGACAACGGCGCCTTCCCGGCCACCACCAAGGAACTGGCGGCTCCCGAGTTCCTGAACAAGGAGTTCGAGTACTTCGGCGGCCAGAAGATCAACGAGATCCTGTCGGCGTCGGCCTCCGAGGTCGTCACCGGCTGGAACTACCTGCCCTTCCAGGTCTACGCCAACAGCATCTACGGCGACACCGTCGGTAAGGCCTACCTCGGCCAGTCGACGCTCGCCGAGGGTCTCAAGGCCTGGCAGGACTCCTCGGTCAAGTACGGAACGGAACAGGGTTTCACCGTCAAATGACGATCAGTAACGGTAAGACGCACCGGCGCTGGCTTCGCCGCGCCGGTGCGGCGCGTCTGGAGTACGGCGCCGACTACAACCCCGACCAGTGGCCCCGCGAGGTGTGGGACGAGGACGTGGCGGCCATGCAGGCCGCCGGCGTCACCGTGGTCTCGCTCGCGATCTTCTCCTGGGCGCGGCTCGAGCCGAGCGAGGGCACGTACGACTTCGCCTGGCTCGACGAGGTGATGGACCTGCTGCACGCCGGTGGGATCTCGGTCGACCTCGCCACCGCGACGGCGTCCCCGCCGCCCTGGCTCACCCGCAAGCACCCGGAGATCCTGCCGGTCACCCGGGAGGGCGAGATCCTCTGGCCGGGCGCCCGGCAACACTGGCGCCCCACCTCGCCGATCTTCCGGGAGCACGCCCTGGGCCTGGTCCGCGAGCTGGCCACCCGGTACGCCGACCACCCGGCCCTGGTCGCCTGGCACGTCAGCAACGAACTGGGCTGTCACAACGTCTACGACTACTCGGACGACGCCGCGGTGGCGTTCCGGGTCTGGCTGCGGGCGCGGTACGGCACGATCGAGGCCCTGAACGATGCCTGGGGCACCGCGTTCTGGTCGCAGCGGTACGCGGACTTCGAGGAGATCCTGCCCCCGCGGCTGGCCGCCTCGCACCCGAATCCGACCCAGCAGGTCGACTTCAAGCGGTTCTCCTCGGACGCGCTGAAGGACTACCTGATCGCCGAGCGGGACCTGCTGCGCGGGATCACGCCCGAGGTGCCGATCACCACGAACTTCATGGTGATGGGCGAGACCCGCGGCATGAACTACGCCGACTGGGCGTCCGAGATCGACTTCGTCTCGAACGACCACTACGTGCTGCCCGGCCCGCAGGCCCGCGACGAGCTGTCGTTCTCGGCCAACCTGACCGGCAACATCGCCGGCGGCCGGCCGTGGTTCCTGATGGAGCACTCCACCAGCGCGGTCAACTGGCAGCCGGTGAACGTGGCGAAGAAGCCGGGCGAACTGGCCCGTGACTCACTGACCCACGTGGCGCACGGTGCCGACGCGGTCTGCTTCTTCCAGTGGCGGCAGTCGAAGGCCGGCGCGGAGAAGTACCACTCGGCGATGCTGCCGCACGCCGGCACCGACAGCGAGGTGTTCCGGGGCGTCGCCGCGCTGGGCGCGCGTCTCAAGGAACTGGCCGTGGTGGCCGGGTCGGAGCGGACGACGGCACCGGTGGGCATCGTCTTCGACTGGGAGTCGTGGTGGGTGTCCGAGCAGGACTCGCACCCGACGGACCGGCTGCGCTACCGCCAGGAGGCGCTGGACTGGTACACCGCCCTGCTCAACGTGGGCGTCCGCGCCGACGTGGTGCCGGTCGGCGGCCCGCTCGAGAACTACCGGGTCCTGATCGCCCCGGTGCTGCACGTGGTCCCGGCGGCGCTCGCCGACCGGCTGCGGGCGTACGTCGCCGACGGCGGTCACCTGGTCACCACGTACTTCTCCGGCATCGTGGACGAGAACGACCACGCGTGGCTGGGCGGGTACCCGGGCGCGTTCCGGGACCTGCTGGGTATCCGGATCGAGGAGTTCGGCCCGCTGCTCGACCACGAGAGCGTCACCCTGGACTCCGGGGCGGTCGGCACCCTCTGGACGGACCGGATCGACGTCACCGGCGACGGGGTCGAGGTGCTGGCCACGTACAAGACCGGCGACCAGGCGGACCGTCCGGCGGTCACGCGGCGTAGCGACGGTACCGGTTCGGCGTCGTACGTCTCGACCCGTCTCGGAGCCGAGGGCCTGACCGCACTGCTGCCCGCTCTCCTCGGCCCGGCCGGGGTGGTCAGCGAGCTGCCGGAGCAGTTGCGGGGCCGGGTGGAGCTCACGATCCGTGGTGAACACCGCTTCCTGATCAACCGGACCGACGAGCCGGTCGAGCTGACCGGGGTCGACGGGGCCTCCGGGATCCTGGAGCCGCGCGGCGTTCTGGTGGTTCACGAGAAGTACTGAGATATGGCTGAGTGGCCCGGCCCGAGGGGGGTGACGGCCGGGCCACTCAGGTCACAGGGGCGACCGCGGAAGGAAAGCGGTCGCCTGTTTGGCGTCGGTGTCCGTGATATAGAGGCTGCCCCGATGGGCCACCACGTGGTAGCTCGGGTAATTGACTGACCTCAGGGCCAGTGCGCTGCCGTCACGAATTGTCACCGTGCAGAAAGTCGCGTCCTTGTCGAACAGTTCAGATCCGTCTATGCGTTCCAGGCGGATTTTGTAGTCCCGGTGTCGCAGGAAATAGCCGGGAAAGTTGACTGATTCCAGGGAGACGCAGTTATCGTCGGCCCGTCCCTTACGGACAGTGAAGCGGGTGTCGGCCCGATCGGCCGCACTGCTCGACGCATTGACGCTGTCCAGCCGGCCGAGGTTGTTGCGGTGACGCACCCGGTATCCGGGCTGGTCCACCGACTCCAGACCGACGGTGGCCCCGACCTTCAGTGAAGGGGCGGCCGGCTTGGCCGGTGCGGCGGTGGTGGGTTTGGCGCTCTTGCTGGTGGGAGCGCCGGTCGCCGCGGGGGGCGTGGTGGTGTTCTCCTGATTCACCTCTCCGGCGGGGTTCGCAACCGGGTTGAGCGGCGCGGGGACGGTCGTGGGGGTGTAGCTCGGGCGGACCGAGACCGGCACCTGCGGTGTGAACGCTGCGGAGCCCGGCAGACTGGTGGCGGCCGCCACCGGTGCCTGACTCCGAACCTCACCGTTGTCGCGATTGAACATCACGGCGACGGCGGCGCACGCGGCGCAGCCCAGGGCCAGAGCGGCGGCCAGAATGAGCCGTGCACGGGGCGGTTGATCCCCGAGTCGGCGCACTCCGGTCAGTCGGGTACGCGGGGCGGCGTAAAGGCCCGCCCGTTCGTTCGGTCGGGCGGAGCGGTGGGGGCCCTCTCCGTCCGGCGAATACGGCGGAATCCAGCCACCTACGCGAAGCCCGTTACGGGCGTCATCATCCGGCATCAATTTCGCTTCCTGGAGAACCGTCGCATAGTTGTTTAATGATTCGATAAGGATCTACACGCTGCCGGTGCTACTGAGCAAGGGGGTGGACGTGAGCAATTCTTCTGGGAGCGATCCCATTCGAACCGAAGGGCTCGCGCGTGCGTACCCCCGTGCGGAACCACCCCGTCCGCCTCCAGCCGCGGGTGGCGACACCGAGGAGAAACCAGCGTGGACAGTCCTGCCGTTTCCGATGCCGAAGCCCCCGCCGACTCCGGGCCCGCAGCCGCCTCCGGGCCGTCGCCGGCCGCTGAGCCCGCCGCGCCCGAAGCGCCCGCCGGGCCCGTACCGGCCGCCCCGCCTGTGACTCCCAAACCGACAGTGGTCATGGACACCGAGGGCTCACCCGACCTACCGGACATCTCCGAGTTCTGGCCGGACGCCCCGCATCGGTTCGGTCCGCCGGCCGACCACTACGAACCGCCCGGCGCCGACCCGACCCGGACCGACCCGGCCTGGCACCCCGCCCCCGGCCCGAACCGCCCGACGGTCGAGCTGACGGCCGGCGTACGGGCCAACGCCGGCCGGCCCACCGTCGAGCTGCCCCGGCCGCCGAAGCCGTCGGTGGTGCGCAGCGGTGCCATCCTGCTCTCCGTCCTGGCCCTGGGGGTGGCCGCGGCCTGGCTGATCGTGCGGCCGGACGCCACCAGCCCCACCCGGCCGGTCTTCGGCGACGGCACCACCACCCCGGCCCCGCCCGCGGCTGCCCCGGCGAACCCGCCGGTCTCCATCGAACCCCGGCAGCCGAGCGCCGAAGCCGGCACGCTGCTGCCGGTGCCGTCCGGCGACACCGCCACCTTCGAACTGGCCGAGGGCATCACCGACCTGACCGTGACGATCGGCCCCCTGGACCAGGGCTGGTTCTCGGTGGTCACGCCGGACGACGCCAGCGTGGTGGCCCGTACCGACTTCGACGACGACACGGTCCGCCTGCGCTTCGACGACAGCGGCAACAAAGGCGGCCCGGCCCGCGCCGACGTGGTGCTCAGCGACAGCCTCACCTGGGACGTCCGGCTCAGCGGCGGCGTGAGGAACGCCGCCGTCGACCTCACCGGCGGCGCCGTCAGCGGGGTCCAGCTGCTCGGCGGCGCGGCCACGGTCGACCTGCGGCTGCCCGAACACGGCGAACAACTGCCGATCACCATGACCGGCGGCGTCAACCAGTGGCGGATCAGCACCGCCGGGCAGGCCCCGGCCGGCGTCGTGCTGCGCGAAGGCGCCGGAACCGTCGAACTCTACGGCGAGAAGCGCAAGGGCCTCGCCAAGGGCACCCAGCTCAGCGTGGGCGAGGGCGAGGGTGGCATCGCCATCGACGCCGAGGCCGGACTGGGCACCCTGACGGTCACCGCGCGGTAGGCCCTGCTGGCGGCGTCGATCCCGGGGTCCGGCACAATTCGGGCGTGACACGGACCGAGGGCGACGCCGCAGCACCGGAGAGCACCGTCTCTCTGGACCACTTCACCGGGCTCTACGAGGCGAAGGACGACCCCTGGGACGTCGCCACCAAGTGGCACAACCAGCGGAAGTACGCGGTCACCCTGGCGAGCCTGCCACAGGAGCGGTACCGCCGCTGCTACGAGCCGGGCGCGTCGATCGGCCTGTTCACCCGGGAACTCGCGGCCCGCTGCGACGAGGTGCTCGCCACCGACAGCGTCGAGGGTGCCGTGCAGCAGGCCCTGGCGAACACCGCCGACCTGCCGAACGTGCGCGTCGTCTGCGAACAGGTCCCGGCCGCGATGCCGGACGGCGTCTTCGACCTGGTGGTGATCGGCGACCTGCTGTACTACCTGTCCGCGGACGACCTGGAGACGTTCCTGACCGGCCTGCTGGAGCGGGTGGAGACCGGCGGGGACATCGTCGCGCTGCACTTCCGCGACCGCGGCAACACCAGCTACGACGGCCACAACGTGCATGCCGCGGTGGCGGCCCGGCCCGGCCTGGAACGGATCGTGCGTCACGAGGACGAATGGTTCCTGCTGGACGTCTTCCGCCGCGTCGCCTGAGACCCCGCGGTGGTCCGGCCAGGCGGTGATCCTCCGCTTCCTCAAGGGGTACGCCTACGCATGCTCGTGGCTCGTCGTTAGGCATCGCGGGCACCCTGGTGAGCGCGGCAGCGCTCGAGCGTGTCGCTCTTTCGGTGCGAAGATCCGGATAACGCCCGTTGAGCTTAGAGTGATAATCCCTGATCAAGTACCGTTGTTCGGCGATGAGACGTCTATCCAGGGCACTGCTGAGCGTCACGACGGTGGCGACGCTCGGTGTCGCGGGCTGCTCCGACGACCCCTCCACCCCGACGACCGCGGACTCCCCACCGGCTGCGGGTTCCCCGTCGGCCGCCGTGGAGAACGCCGGTGAGTTCTACGTCGAGCCGACCGGGCCGGCGGTGGACCAGGTCGCCCAGTGGGAGGCCGCCGGCCGGACCGCCGACGCCACGGCCATCCGCCGGATAGCGGCCGCGCCGATGGCCGTGTGGTTCGCCGACGGCAACCCCGGATACGCCGACCGGGCCCGGGCCCTGGTCACTGCGGCGTCCACGGCGTCGACCACCCCGCTGCTGGTCGCGTACCACGTGCCACAGCGCGACTGCGGCGGCTACTCCGGCGGCGGCGCCTCCGACGCAGCCGCCTACCGCACCTGGATCGCCGCCCTGGCCGACGCGGTACGCGGCTCCGGCGCGATCGTGGTGCTGGAACCCGACGCGATCACCCACGTGCTCGAGGGCTGCGTGACCGGGACAGCCGTGACCGAACGGTACGCGCTGCTCGCCGAGGCGATCCGCGAACTCAAGAAGGACGGTTCGGTCCGCGTCTACCTGGACGCCGGAAACCCGAGCTGGATCAAGGACGTGGACCGGGTCGTCGACGGTCTCCAGCAGGCCGGGGTGGGCGACGCCGACGGCTTCAGCCTCAACGTGGCGAACTTCGAGACCACCGAGGCCAACATCGCGTACGGCGACGAGATCTCGAACCGTCTCGGCGGCAAGAACTACGTGATCGACACCAGCCGCAACGGCAACGGCCCCGCTGAGGTGGGCTCCGGCGACGGCCACTGGTGCAACCCGCCGGGCCGGGCACTGGGCGCAACCCCCACCACTGCCACCGGCCACGACCGCGTCGACGCCTACCTCTGGATCAAACGCCCCGGCGAGTCCGACGGCGCGTGCGGCGACGGAGCCCCCGAGGCGGGACAGTGGTGGCCCGACTACGCCTTGGGCCTAGCCACCAACTAGACACGTTGCGCAGTCAGGGTCTGCCTGCGTGGTGACTTCGGGCGCGCAGCCCGCCCGTATTCACCACACTCCCGCGGGTGTGGTGATTTGGGGCGTCCAGCGCGCCCGTATTCACCACGCCCCTACCGGTGTGGTGATTTGGGGCGTCCAGCGCGCCCGTATTCACCACACCCCCACGGGTGTGGTGATTTGGGGCGTCCAGCGCGCCCGTATTCACCACACCCCCACGGGTGTGGTGATTTGGGGCGTCCAGCGCGCCCGTATTCACCACACCCCCACCGGCGTGGTGACTTCGGGCGTCCAGCGCGCCCGAAATCACCACGTGGACGGGCTTCGCATGCTGACCACGAAACGTGTCTTGACGGCTCGGTCGCTTTCGCCGTGCTCGAGGGTTCGGTCGTCTCAGCCGTCGGTCGTGGCTGTTCCGTGGGCTGATCTCTACTGTGGGCGACGGCTGGGTGGGTGCGGGCCGTCGTCGGTGGTTGAGGCTCGGTTCGTGGAGAGCTGTGGGCGACGGCTCGGCGGGTTCAGCCGTGAGCCACGGTCTGTTGCTGATGACCGGCGACTGTTCGAAGGTGTGACCGTGCGATGGGGACGGTGGTTCGGGCGGCGGTTTGACGGCGTGACCGAGCGCTCCGAGGCCGGCGGGCGAGGTGCGACCGGTCGGGAAAGGGAACGGCCGGGCAGCTCTGGGCTGACCGGCCGTTCTGGAGGGTGCTGGGGGGAGGGGCGTGTCAGGTGACCTTCACCCAGCGGGCCTCGGACGGGACGCCGCGGTCGTCGGTGACGAAGAGCATGTACCAGCCGGCGGGGACCAGGCCCCGCTCCTTCGGGACGGTGACCGTGACGCCGTGTGGGCCGGTGGTCATGTCCAGGGCCACTGAGCGCTGGTCCACGTCGGTGGCGTGGGTGACGGCGCTCGGGCGGACCAGGCGGGCGGCGCGGACCGTCGTCGGGTCGGCGACGGTGAAGGTGCCGGTGCCGCCGTTCTTGAGCAGCGTCGGGCCGTCGGTGATGGTGGGGCGGTCGCCCTGGAACAGGTACGGCGGGCTGTAGATCTCGATGCGCTGTTCGAACGTGCCGGGGTTCTTGCCCGTCTCGTCGTAGATCGGGTCGCTGCCCATGGTGACCACCCTGCCATCGGGGAGCAGCAGCGCCTCGGAGTGGTAGTTGCGGCCCACGGTCGGTGCGGCGGCGGTGGTGAACGTGTTCGTGTCCGGGTGGTAGATCTGTGCGGTGAGCAGGTCGCTGCGCTTCTTGTCCTGGTACGGCCCGCCACGGTAGCCGGATGATCCGTGGCTGGTGAAGACCGTGTCGTTCGGCAGGACGACCGTGCTCAGGTACCGGGTGGGGTGCGGCAGGTTCGGTCCGGGGCGGTAGGCCGGGTTCTCCTCGTCCAGGTCGGCGATCGCGGTGCGGGCGGTGGAGACCGGCGAGTCGCCGACCGCGCCACCGCCGAGGATCATCACCTTCTGGTCCTGGGCGGGCGGGAGCAGCACCGAGGAGCTGGTCTCGGTCATCGTCACGTCGGTCAGGCCGGGGATCTCGCGGAAGTCGTTCTTGTGCAGGTCCCACAGGCCGGGGGCGCGGCCTTCGGTGTCCGAACCGTATCCGGCGTTGGAGCCGGAGAAGAAGAGCTTCTCGTCCTTGGTCAGGAACAGCGCCGGGTACGTGGGGAACACCCGGTGCAGTGACGGGGCGGGAACCCAGCGCTTCTCGGCGGTGCGGTAGGTCTCGTTGACGCCGGGCAGCATCCGGCCGAACTCGTCGAGGCCGGAGACGGCCAGGATGTCGCCGCCGGGCAGCGGTGCGAGCGTCGGGTACCACCGGTGGTCGACCATGTCGGCGGTGCGGATGTAGCGCTCGGTGGTCGGGTCGAACTCGTACGACGTCTTGTCGCCGCCGTACTCCTGCTTCTCCCGGGTGATCTTCTCGGCGACGCCGTAGAGGTTGTTCGCGTCGTCGCCGGTCAGGCCCGCGACGGAGTATTGCGCGGGGGAGCTGACGATCGCGCCGTCGCCCTCCTCCTCGGCGTCCACCCAGACCTCGACCTCACCGGCGTGCACCATGGTCTTGGCGCCGTGGGTCATCTTGCTGGCGGCGGGCACGGTCACGTCGGCGCGGGTCAGATAAACCTTGCCGTTCTTCCCCAGGAACCGGGTGCCCTTGCCGAAGGTACGGGAGCCGTGATCCGGCGACTCGTTCTTGATCTTCATGACGCCGGCCGGGTGGGTGATGTCCGCTTCCAGCTTTTCGTACGACTTGGTGCCGCCGGCCACCAGCAGGTTGCCGGTGGGCAGGAAGGTGTGCCCGGCGCAGAACAGGTCGGTGGGGGTGGGCACCAGCGAGAACTCGTCGTCGGACGGGTCCCAGAGCACGGTCTGGAAGGTGCCGGCCTCGAAGTTGTCCCGGTTGTTGCCGGAACCCGCGATGATCAGCACCTTGCCGGTGTTGAGCAGCGCCGCGTGGATGGCGTTGACCTTGAAGCCGGCCGGCACGGGAAGCATCGACCAGTGGCCGTAGGTCTTCTTGTAGGAGTCCCGGTTGATGCTGAACTCGTGGTACCGGTCCGCGGCGAACGCCACCATCGGCCGGTTCACCACGATCACACCGGCCGCGATCAGCAGCGCGGCGAGGCTGCTCAGCAGCCGTCTGGCCAGGGTCGGTTTGGGGCGGGGGATCATGCGTACGTCTCCACGGGTGTCGTGTCCACGGTGTGTGCGGATTCGGCGGGTCGGGGGAGGCGTGCCGCGCGACGGCGGGCGTACGCCTGCATCGCGTAGATCGCCGGCGGCACCAGGCAGAGGGCGAGGTTCAGGGAGGGCCAGAGCCACATGAAGCCGTGGGCGTGGCCGGTGAACGCGGCCACCACGAGCAGCGCGGCGTAGAAGCCGGCCCAGCGCAGGTGGGTGCGGAAGGTGAGCAGCCGGTCCGGGCTGGCCGAGTCGCCCTTGGGGGTCACCACGAAACCGGCCGTCCGGCGCAGCAGGGCCTGCAGGAACGAGGTGACGTAGATCGGGGCGCACAGGGTGGACAGCAGCATGCCGGTCAGACCGGAGGATCCGGCGTCCTCGTGCGGGCTGACGTTGTGCCGCCGGTTCCACAGGTAGAGGCCGACCTGGAAGAGCGCCGCGTCCACGTACAGCATCAACCAGACCTCCTGCGGCACCTGTACGCCACGGGCGCCGAGCACGATGTGGCAGACCGCGGTGGTCGCGCCGAGCAGCCAGGAGATCGCGGTGAGCGGGTAGTACGCCATCAGCAGCGCGTAGTGCACGGTGCGGCGGAAGCCCAGCCGGCGGACCGCCTTGGCGAAGCCGGCCACGAACACCTCGTCGGTGCCGCGGGACCAGCGGTGCTGCTGGCTGAAGTAGTCGGTCCAGGATGACGGGCCCTCGCCGACGGCGAGCACGTCCGGGGTGTAGACGGATTTCCAGCGCCGGTTGGTCACCGGGTTCTCGGCGCCGTGCATGGCGAGGCTGGTGGCCATGTCCTCGGTGATCGAGTCCTGCAGGCCGCCGATCGAGCGCAGTGCCGCGATGCGGACCGCGTTGTTCGTGCCGACCAGCATCGGGATGCCCAGGCGGTTGCCGGCCCGTTGCAGCAGTGAGTGGAACAGGTACTGCTGCGACTCGGCCCAGCGGGTGACCACGTTGTCGTAGTTGCCGTAGATCTGCGGGCCGATCACGAACGCCACGTCCGGGTCGCGGAAGTAGCCGAGCAGTCGTTCGGCGAAGTTGGGCAGCGGCACGTGGTCGGGGTCGACCGAGACGAAGACGTCGTAGTCGTCGCCGTTGGCGTCCACCCACGAGTTGTAGTTGCCGTGTTTGGTCTTCGCCTTGTACGCGCCGGCCTCGGTGTTCCACGCGGCCACGCCTTTGCGGCTGAAGTGGCGGATCCCGTTGCGCTCGCACATGGCCTTGACCTCGTCGTCGTCGCCCTCGTCGAGCAGCCAGACGTCGTAGTCGCCGGGGTGCCGGATCTTCGTGGCGGCGACCAGGGTCTGTTCCACCATCTCGATCGGCTCCTTGCCGGGCACGATCGTGGTGAGGAACGCGACGCGCAGGCCGCCGTCGGCCTCCACCGGCACCGGGTCGCGGGCCCAGAGCGTGGCGAGGCAGAGCGTGACCACGTTGATCAGGCGGAACAGTTCGATCAGCGCGGTCGCCACGATCATCAGGATGGTGGCGGCGAACAGCCCGGCCTGCATCTGCCGGTCGGGGATCTGCACCGACGAGAGCAGCCAGCCGAAGAAGGTGGCCTCGAAGGCGAAGGCGAACATCGCGATGAGAACCGAACTGATCGGACGGTTCCGGGAAAGTGGGCGCAGTCGGACCCGGTACTCGGTGTCCGATGCGGGCGCCGTCTCGGGTGAGCCGGCCAGGAGGCTGAAGCCCTGGTAGTCGTAATCACGCTTAGTAACCGGCGCGACCACGGCCGGTTCAGTCGCCAATTGCTGGCCTGTCATCGGTCTCCCCCGCGACTCGACGTCGCTCTGAGTAATTTGGACGGTCGCCGACTCCTGATCGACGAAGGTCGTACCACTCGTTTGCGCCCTTGCAAGACAGCACGTCAGAGTAGGTATTGACGATTGAATACGGCATCACCCGTGGGCAAGGTCACGGCCCCGGGGGTGTGAATCTGTCACGCACGGTCACGGGGCTCGCCCATTGGGGCAGGATGTCGGCGCAGGGTATCTTATTCGCTTACCAGGCACAGTGGAACAATAGCTATATTCCACTAAGATCGGACATACCGTGCACGCGTTCGTGTCGGCGTGCCTTACATCCAGCCCCGTTGATCAGTGGCCGACGTCACGGATCGTGTCCGGTGAACGCGCCGTGCCGCGGGTCGGAAAAGTGGCCTCACGCAGGGCGTACCCAAATGTTGATCTTGATTTGGGGGTCTTTCGTGATGACCGGTTCGGTCGATGTGTCGCCGGGGTCCGCGGGGGTCGCGGAATTTCGTCGCGGTCAGTTACCGAAACCGTCGAACCGACACGCGCCGTGATCCGTTCTCTCTGTCATGCGGGGCACGAGCGCCCCGTGATGACGACATAGGCGGTGGCGATGCTGATCCTGTCCCTGCTCATCCTGGTTCTGGCTGCCGCTTGCGTGCTCGCGGTGCGTGGGGTGCGTGCGGATGCGAGGGCCGAGGCGGAGCCGCTGAGCATCCCGGAGTCGTTCTTCGCCCCCGAGAGCCTCGAAGGCGTCCTCTGTGCCCAGCTGATCGAAGGCGAGATCACCCGAGGTCAGTACCGGCGGTCGATGGCCGGCATCGCGGCACGTGACGAGGTCCGCCACCCGCTGGTGGTGCCGTGGGCGGGCGGCGCCGAGGGCTGAACGTCATCTTCCCGCGTCCTGGCGTGCCCGAGGTTACCGGTGGGTAATAATGGTGTATGAGCGATCAGCACAACCACCTGCGGGACGTCCTGGACGGCCGGTGGGCGCACATCCGCCAGGCCGTCCGGGACCGCCTCGGCGCGGACTTCGTGACGGTGCACGGCGAGACCGGTCCGGAGGCCCGCGACCGGATCAGCACCCTGATCCGCAAGATCCCCGGTGACGCCGGGATCGCCGACGCGTTCCCGGTGGAGTACGGCGGCAACGGCGACCCGGCCGGCTCGGCGGTCGCCGCGGAGATGCTCGCGCACGTCGACCTGTCGCTGATGGTGAAGGCCGGCGTGCAGTGGGGACTGTTCGGCGGCGCGGTCGTGGCACTCGGCACGGAACGGCACTACGAGGCGTACCTGCGGGACATCATCTCGGCCGACCTGATGGGCTGCTTCGCCATGACCGAGACCGGACACGGCTCGGACGTCCAGCAACTGCGGACCACCTGCGTGTACGACCCCGCGACGCAGACGTTCGACCTGCACACCCCGCACGAGGCGGCCCGCAAGGACTACATCGGCAACGCCGCGAAGGACGGGCGGATGGCGGTCGTCTTCGCCCAGCTGATCACCGGTGGCGAGCGGCGCGGCGTCCACGCCTGGATGGTCCCGATCCGCGACGAGAACGGCGACCCGATGCCCGGCGTCACCCTCGGCGACGCCGGTGCCAAGGCGGGACTGCTCGGGGTGGACAACGGGCGGATCTCGTTCGACCACGTGACGGTGCCGCGCGACATGCTGCTGGACCGGTACGGCCAGGTCGCCGCGGACGGCACCTACAGCAGCCCGATCGAGAACGACACCCGGCGCTTCTTCACCATGCTCGGCACCCTGGTCCGCGGCCGGGTCACCGTCGGCGGCGCGTCCTCGTCGGCGACCAAGAACGCGCTGGCCATCGCGGTCCGGTACGGCGACGTCCGCCGCCAGTTCTCCCGGCCCGGCGCCCCCGACGAGGTGGTGCTCAACGACTACCTCGCCCACCAGCGCAAACTCCTGCCGGCGTTGGCGACCACCTATGCGTACGCGTTCGCCCAGGAGGAGTTGCTGGTCGCGCTCTCCGACGTGCAGACCGGCGGGACCACCGACGAACTCCGGCAGCGGGAACTCGAGTCCCGGGCCGCGGGCCTGAAAGCCGCGCAGACCTGGCACGCCACCCGCACCATCCAGATGTGCCGGGAGGCCTGCGGTGGTGCCGGCTACCTCGCCGAGAACCGGCTGCCCGGCCTGAAGGCGGACACCGACGTCTTCACCACGTTCGAGGGCGACAACACGGTGCTGCTCCAACTCGTCGCGAAGGGCCTGCTCACCGGATACCGGGACGCCTTCGGATCGCTGGACGGCTGGGGACGCGCCACGTTCGTCGCCGAGCAGGTCCGCGAGATGGTCCTGGAACGCACCGCCGCCCGCAGCGTGATCCAGCGCCTCATCGGTGCGGTGCCCGGACGCGAGGACGACGTCGCCGTCACCGACCGCGGCTGGCAGCTCAAGACCTTCGAGGACCGGGAGAGGCACCTGCTCGAAGGCGCGATCCGCCGCCTGCGCAAGGGCGCCGCGACGAAGAAGGACGACCCGTTCGCGATCTTCAACGACGTGCAGGACCACGTGCTGCGCACCGCGGCCGCCCACATCGACCGGGTCACCCTCGAGGCGTTCGTCGCCGGCATCGAACGTGCCGACCCGTCGGTCAAGGACCTGCTCTCCCGGGTCTGCGACCTGTACGCCCTCTCGGTCATCGAGGCCGACAAGGGCTGGCTCCTGGAACACGGACGCCTCACCCCGGGCCGGTCGAAAGCGGTCACGGCGGTGGTCAACGACCTGCTCAAGGAGCTGCGCCCGCACATGCGCACCCTGGTCGACGGGTTCGCGATCCCCGACGTCTGGCTCAACAGTGCCATCCTGCGTGAAGAGGAGCAGCGCCAGGAGGCGCTCAGGGCGCAGGCCACTCCCTGAGCGGAACCGGGCGGGCGTGATGACGGCGCGGGTCAGGTGTGCAGGCCGCGGGGGACGTGACGGGAGTCCGGCTCGCGGGTCTCGGGGCGTTCGGCGAGGGCGGTGAGCGCGGCCCACGGCATCCGGTCGGTCTCCTCGGCGCTGCCCGCCTCGGCCAGCGCGCGGTAGGCCAGCGACGCGCCGCGGACCGCGGCCAGCAGGGCGGCCAGCGGATGCAGCACCAGCCGGACACCGGCCGCCGCCAGTACGGCGTCGGTCGTCTCCGGGTCCGTGCCGGTCACCTTCGGGCTGGCGTAGAGCTGCGGGATCCGGCGGGGTGCGGCCTCGCTGCGCTCGATCACCAGGGGTACGCCCGGAGCCGCCCGGTGGATCGCCATCAGCTCGTCCGGGTCGGTCACCCCCTCCGGCAGGACCGCGTCGGCCCCGGCTTCGGCGTACGCGCGGGTCCGCCGTACGACACCGGGGAGGCCTTCGGTCGCGTACGCGTCGGTCCGCGCGAGAAGCGCGAGGTCCGGCACCTGCTCGGCCAGTGACCGGATGGTGGCCGTGGCCGGTGCGAGCCCGAAGATCTCCCTGCGGTCGCCGGTGGACCGGTCGGTCAGGTGCAGGCCGGAGATCCCGGCACGCAGGTACGCCTGGCCGGTCCAGACCGCATGCGACGGACTGTCGTAGCCGGCGTCCGCGTCGGCCAGCAGCGGCACCCCTTCCAGGGCGGCGACCAGGGTGGACGCCCGGTCGGCGACCTGTGTGGCGCCGACGAAGTCGAGGTCGGGGCGGCCGAGCAGGACGGCCGAGACGGCGGTCGTGGAGAGGTGGACGGCCGGGTGCCCGGCCCGGGCGGCGAGCGCGGCGGTGACCGGATCCCAGACGCCGGGCACGTGAGTGACCTTTTCGGAGGAGAGGAGGGCGCGCAGTGCGGATGCGGTCATGATCGAAGTCTGCACCGCGGATCGATTCCGGTCACCTCGGGAGGGGGTGGAGCGACGGCCGGGGACGGGCTTCATTCCGGTGGGAATCGGCCGATCGGGGAGGGGAGGGCACCGCCGGGCGGATTCATCGAGGTTTTACGTATCGACGATTGTACATCTGATCCGGTCCGGGCAGGGTGTGGGGAGTCGCAACGGAGGTGCTCGGTGGACCTGTCACGAACTCTGGCCGGGATCGGTGCCGGCCTGCTGGCCGCGGCCGCCCTGATCGGCGCCCCGGTGGCCGCCGCACCCACTGATCCCGGCGGTCCGTCGAGCCGGGAGTTCGGGAACGGGCCGGAGCGCAACGACGTCGCCGCCCTCGCCACGGCGCTGCGGATCGCGGCGGCGGCACCGGCCGGGAGCGGTGACCGGTGGGTCCCGCGACCGCACGGCTATCCGCGGAAGGTGACACTGCCGCTGCCGCCCGAAGACCTGTCGGACAAATCGCTGAAACTGGGGCTTTTCGCGTACCATCAGATCGCCCCGAAGCTGAACGCGCTGCAGCAGATCTCCGACCGGGTCTCCGCGGAGGTCATCGGGAAGTCGGCCGGCGGCCGCGACCTCTATCTCGTCACGGTGACCGCGCCCGAGACCGCAGCCCAGGCCGCCCGGCAGGACCGCTGGCGTGCCCTGATCGAGAACGACCCGGCGGCCGCCCGCCGCGACCGGGATCTGAGCCGGGACTACAAGACCCCGATCTGGATCAACGCGAACATCCACGGTAACGAGTGGGAGGGCACCGACGGCGCGCTCCGGGTGATCGAACGCCTGGCCACCGCGGGTGACGCCGCGACCGGGGAGTTCCTGCGGCGCAGCCGGGTCCACGTGACGGTCACCAACAACCCGGACGGCCGGGTCGCCGGGACCCGGGCGAACGGCGCCGGCTTCGACATCAACCGGGACCACGCCACCAGTTCGCAGCCGGAGTCCCGCGCGGTCCGCGACGTCGTGATCGCCACGCAGCCGCTCGTCATGCTCGACGAACACGGGTACACCGGCACGACACTGATCGAACCGGCGACGCCGCCGCACGGGCAGAACTACGAGTACGACCTCTACATCAAGCAGGCGCTCCCCAACGCCCTCGGGATGGAGGCGGCGATCCAGCGGCTGGGCCACCCGGAGACCGCGCGCGCCGACATCCCGTTCCGCGACTACGCGCCCGGCGACTGGGACGACTGGCCGCCGATCTTCACCCCGATGTACGCGATCTACCAGGGCGCGGTCGGCCACACCGTCGAGGTGCCGCTGGCGGTCAACAACGCCGAGTACACGAACCTGCCGGTGGCCGAGCTGCGCCGCCGCTCGGCGATCAACACGGACGTGGCGGCGGCGACGATCGAGGCCACCCTCACCTATGCCGGCGAGCACCGGGCGGAACTGCTCGCCGGGCAGATCGAACAGTTCCGGCGCGGCTGGGCGGGCGAACCGTCACCGGTCGTCCCGGACGGCTTCGTGCCCGGGTTCGGGCCCGAGGACCGCTACGCCACCGAGTTCCCCCGCGCCTACGTGATCCCGGCCGGGACCGCGGCCGCCGCCCGCCTGGCCGACCATCTGATCGCCCACGACGTGCGGGTCACCGCCGCCACCGGCGACTTCACGCTCGACGGCCGGCGCTACCGGCGCGGTGACTTCATCGTCGACATGCACCAGCCCAAACGAGGGCTCGCCAACGTGCTCCTCGAAGCCGGCCGGGACATCTCCGGACTGGTCCCGCAGATGTACGACATCTCGGGCTGGAGCCACGGCCTGCTCTGGGGTGCCCGGGTCGACATCAGCCGCACGGCGGCACCGCGGGTCGCCACCCGGCCGGTGACCGGTGCCGCGGTGGCCCCGGACGTCCCGCGCGGCCGCGACCTGGCCCTGACCCTGCGCGACGGCACCGACGTGCGGGCGGTCAACGAACTGCTCGCCGCCGGTGTCGCGGTGCGGCAGACCGGCGCGGACACCGTCGTGGTCCCGGCCGGGGCGCGAGAACAGGCCGCCACGCTCGCGAAGACCTTCGGAGTACGTTTCACCGCGGCGTCCCCCGACTCCCCGGGGACGCCCCTCGCCCGTCCGGTGATCGCGGCAGCCGCCTCGGCCGACGAACTGTTCGCCCTCGCCGAGATGGGTTTCGCGGTCCGGACCGTCTCGACCGCCACCCTGAACGCCGGGGCCACACTGTCCGGCGTGGACACGCTGATCGTCTCGGCCGGTCTCTCGTACACCGCGCTGAACGCCGCCGCCCGCGCCGAGATGGACACGTTCCTGGCCCGCGGCGGGGTGGTGACCCGGGGCGGCACCGGTGCCGCCTTCAACGCCGCCGCCGGTCTGCTCCCCGCGACCGCGGTGGCCGGACGTGGTGACGCCAACGGGGTGGTCTCCGTGGTCAACACCGGTGCCGTGGTCGGACGGGGATCACCCGGCCACGCCTTCGTCTACTCGCCGCTCTGGTTCACCGGCACGGGCTTCACCGTCGAGCAGCGGTACGGGCCGGATCCGCTGGTGGCCGGCCACTGGCTGCCCTCCGCGGCCGGTGCGAACGGTCCCGGGCAGGCGGCCGGCCAGGCGTCGGTGGTGTCCGGGACGACGGCCCGGGGCGGGCGGGCGGTGCTGTTCGGCACCGAACCGTTGTTCCGCGCCCACCCCAAGGGCCTGTACGCCTCGTACGCCCGGGCCCTCTTCTGGACCGCCGGCGTCGGGAGAGGCTGAACCCACCGCGGCCCGGAGGTCCTATGGTCCTCGCCAGGCTTCCCTGACCACGATCGATCCCGCCACGCCCGTGATCGGGCGTGGCGGGGCAACCGCGGAAGCGGTTGTCGGCGCGTCCCGTGAGCACGCTCGCGGAGCGTCAGGGGGCCGCGTGCGAGGCCCACGTCGTGTGCATCGCCGCGTAGCGGCCGTCCAGGGCCAGCAGTGCGGCGTGCGTGCCGGACTCGACGATGCCGCCCCCGTCCACCACGATGATCCGGTCCGCCCGCTCGGCGGTGGAGAGGCGATGGGCCACCAGGATCGCGGTCCGGCCGTCGAGCAGGCGCTGGATCGCGGCCTCCACACGCAACTCGGAACGGAGGTCGAGGCTCGAGGTGGCCTCGTCCAGGACCACCACCCGCGGCTCCGCCACGAAGACCCGGGCCAGGGCGATCAGCTGACGTTCGCCGGACGAGACGGACTGCCCGCGTTCGTGCAGGACGGTGTCCAGGCCGTCGGGGGACCGGTCGACCAGGTCACGCAGGCCCACGGCGTCGACGGCGGCCTCGACCCGCGCCGCCGGGGCGTCCGGCCGGGCGAAGGTGATGTTGTCGCGCAGGGTGCCCGCGAACAGGAACGGCTCCTGGGGGACCACACCGATCTGGCGGTGCAGCGACTCCAGCGTGACGTCGCGCAGGTCGTGGCCGTCGATCTCGATGGTGCCGGTGGCCGGGTCGTACAGGCGGGCCACCAGTTTGGCCAGGGTGGACTTGCCGGCGCCGGTCGGGCCCACGCAGGCGATCTTCTCGCCGGGGCGGATCGACAGGGAGACGCCGGTGAGGACCGGGCGGCCCGGCAGATAGCCGAAGGTGACGTCGCGCATCTCGATGCCGCCGGTCACCGGGGGCAGGACGACGGCGTCCGGGCGTTCGGGCACGTCCGGCCGGGTGGCCAGCAGGCCCCGGAGTTTGGTCAGGGCGGCGCGGGCCTGCTGGTGGTTCGTGTAGAGCTGGACCAGCTGCTGAACGGGCTGGAAGAACGCGTTGAGGTAGAGGACGAAGGCGGTCAGCTCGCCGATGGTCAGCGTGCCCCGCAGCACCATCCGGCCGCCGATCAGCAGCAGCGCCGCCAGGCCCAGCAGTCCGATCACCGAGGTGCCGGGACCGTAGACGGCGTTGATGCGGCCGGTGTGGTCGTTGGCGTCGCGGTACGCCCCGACCACCTCACGATGCTCGACGATGCTGCGGTCCTGCTGGTTGTGGGCGGTGATCACCCGGACGCCGTAGAGGCTCTCCGACAGGTGGGAGAAGAGGGTCGCGATGGCGTCGCGCTGGCGGAGGTACCCGGTGTCGGCGGCCCGGCGGAACCAGAGGGAGAGCAGGAGCAGCGGCGGCACCACCAGGATCAGTGTGACGGCGGCCAGCGCCGGGTCGTAGTGGACCAGGACGGCGGTGACGACGACCATGGTCAGGCCGTGGATCAGGAACTGGGCGAATCCCTCCTGCAGGAGGTGCTGCAGGGCCTCGACGTCCGAGGTCATCCTCGTCATCGTGACGCCGGCCTTCTCCTTCGTGTAGAAGTCCAGGCTCAGGCGCTGCAACTGGGCGAAGACGCGGACGCGCAGGTCCCGCATCGCGTACGCGGCGAGCCGTCCGCTCTGCCGGATGCGCACCGCCGAGGCGGCGGCGGTCAGCGCGACCGACACCAGGAACGCGACGGCGGCGGCCACCAGCACGGTGACGTCCGCGGCGACGATGCCGTAGTCGATGCCGACCTGCACCAGGTACGGGCCGGACTGCAGCAGCAGCGCCTCCACGAGCACCGCCACCGCGGCCGTCACCAGCAGCGCCGGGCGGCCGGAGAGCAGGGACCAGAGGGTGAGGCGCCCCCGGTCCGGCTGCTGGGTGAAGGTCTCGTCGGGCGCCGGGTGATCGGGTTCGGTCGCCTCCAGACGGTCCACGCCCGCCGCCAGCTCCGGCGGGATCCCGGCGAACGGTCCCCGCCGGTCGCCCGCACCGGAACCGCCGCCCATGCCCCGGACCCCGCCTGCGCCGGCGCCGCCGCCCGGCCCGCCGAAACCGCCGCCGAACATGCTCACGCGGGCACCTCCGTGGCCAGGACCCGCGCGTAGCGGGGCTCGGTGGCCAGCAGCCGGGTGTGGGTGCCCTCGGCCGCCACCCGGCCGTTCTCGATCAGGACCACGCGGTCGGCCAGGTTGATGGTGGCCAGGCGGTGGGCCACGACGAGGGTGGTGCGGGAGCGCATCAGGCGGCTCAGGGCCTCGTGGATCTCGTGCTCCACGCGGACGTCCACGGCGCTGGTGGCGTCGTCCAGAATCAGCACGGGCGGGTTGAGCAGCAGTGCCCGGGCTATCGCCACGCGTTGGCGCTGGCCGCCGGAGAGCGTGTAGCCGCGTTCGCCGACCACCGTGTCGTACCCCTGCGGGAGGTCGTCGATGAATCCGGCCGCACCCGCGGCACTCGCCGCGGCCACCACCTCCTCGCGGGTCGCGGCGGGGTGTCCGAAAGCGATGTTGTCGTGCAGGGACATCGAGAACAGGAACGGCTCGTCCGGGACGATGCCCACCCGGGACCGCAGCGTCGCCAGTGGATGGTCTCGGACGTCCACGTCGTCGAGCAGCACCCGGCCGGCGTCGGCGTCGTAGAAGCGGGCGGCCAGTTTCGCGACCGTCGACTTGCCGCTGCCGGTGGCCCCGACCAGGGCCACCGTCTCCCCGGGCCGGATCCGCAGGTCCAGGCCGTGCAGCGCGGGCGTGCCGTCGGGGTACGCGAAACGCACTCCCACGAAGGCCAGCCCGCCCCGGGGTTCCGGGACGGTCGGGACGGCCGGATCGGTCAGTGCGGCGGGAGTGTCCAGGATGTCGTAGATGCGCTGGGCGGACGCGGCGGCCCGCTGGCCCATCATGATGATCATCCCCAGCATCCGGAACGGGGGCAGGAGCATCAGCACGTACGAGTTGAACGCGACGATCGTGCCGACCGTGGCCTGCCCGTCCAGCACCATCAGCCCGCCGAGCAGCAGGACCAGCGCCAGCCCGAGCCGGGGCAGGTTGTCCATCACCGGCAGCCAGCGGCTCCGCGTCCGGGACTCCACCATGTACGCCCACCGCACCCCGCCGGCCGCCTCCGCCAGCAGGTCGAGCTGACGCTTCTCGGCCGCGAACGCCTTGACCACCCGGACGCCCTGGACGTTCTCGTCGACGACGGTGGCGACCTGGGCCAGCCGGGACTGGATCAGCCAGGAGACCGGGAAGATGGCCTTGCGCATCCGGACACCCAGCACCGCGATCGCCGGCATCGTCACCATGGCGACCACCGCGAGCGGGGCGTTGATCGACAGCATCAGGGCGAAGGCGATCAGCGCGATCGTGCACTGGACCAGGATCGACGGGCCGAACGCCAGGTACATCTGCACGGCCCGGATGTCGCTGGTGGCCCGGGACAGCAACTCGCCGGACTGGGCCCGGTCGTAGAAGCCGTAGGACATCCGCATCAGATGATCGAAGACGACGCAACGCAGGTCGTACTCCATCTCGAAGGCCGTGCGCAGCAGGTAGAGCCGGGCCAGGAAGTTGATGAACCCCTGGGTGACGGCGAGCGCGGCGATCAGCCACACGTACCGCGTCAGGCTCTCGGTGCGGTCCACCAGCGCGCGGTCGATGCCGATCCGGAGCAGGTCGGGGATCTGCACCTGGGCGACCAGGCCGAGGAAGGAGAGCGTCAACGAGGTGATCAACAGGAGGCGGTGGGCCCGGACGATCGGCCAGGCGCGCCGGAGCCAGCTCTTCGAGGGATCGGGATCGATGCCGGCCTTGGGGGCCCGGCGCGGGACGGAGGTCAAACGGCACTCCTCGCCTCGGATCTCCTTAGCCTAGCTAACAACGGCGTGCCGACCGGCGTTCCGGGTTTGCCAATCGTGCGAGGCGGGTGAACGATGATCCGGGTGAGCACCGTATTCCTACGGCGCCGCCCGTTCGCGCCGATCAGACGGCGTGACGCGGGTGCTCGCCGATAGCTTCGGGTCCGCAGCGGACCGCTCCGCGCGCCTGGACCGTCTCGAGGACTGGACCGGACGCGACCTGCACGGCCGTGCCGCCGAGGCGGAACGGGCCGAACGCGAGGCCACCGAGGCCGGTGACGTCGCTGCCCGGATGCGGGCGCGCCTGATCCGGGCCGACATCGCGGAACGCACCGGTGAGCTGCGCCCGGCCGCCGAGGCGATGTGGCGGATCAACGAGTGGGCGCACGCCGAGGGGCACCGCTACCTGATCGCCCGCAGCCATCTGCTGCTCGGCCGGACCTACCGCAACCTGGGTGACGTGGCCGCGCTGCTGGACCACGCGGTCGCCGCGGTCGAGGCGCTGCCCGACGAGGTCCCGCCCCGGCGCCGCCTGCCGTACGTGGTCAAGTACGCCGACGCGCTCACCGAGACCGGCTCGATCGCGGCGGCCCGGGAACGGTACCGGCAGGCCGAGGTGCTCGCCCGGTACAGCGCCGACATCCGGGACCGGATCATGGTGCTGAACAACCACGCGTACGCGGAGTACCTCGCCGGCGATCCGCAGCGGGCGTGGGCGGTGGTCCGGCGGATGCGGGTGCTCGCCGCCGCCCACGGGCACGCGCTCGACCCCAACGACCTGGACACCGTCGCGAGTGTGCAGATCGCGCTCGGCCGGCACGCCGAGGCCGAACAGACGGTGCTCGCGGCCATCGCCGCGTACCCGGACGGCCCGCAGGAGGCGGACGCGCTCCCGGAGTTCCTGCTCACCCTGGCGGTCACCCGGCGGCTGGGCGGTGACCCGGCCGCCGCACAGGCCACCCTGGACGAATGCCGCGCCCAGTGCGAGGCGCACGGCCACCAGGAGATCCTGGTCCGGGTGATGCAGGAACAGGCCGAGTTGTACGCGGCCCGCGGCGACCACGCCCGCGCGTTCGAGGAACACAAACGCTTCCACGCCGCCGAGAAGGAGGTGCAGTCGGAGGCCCGCGAGGCGCAGGCCCGCAACCGGCAGGCGCTGTTCGAGGTCAACGAGGCACGGCAGGAGGCCGAACGGTTCCGCGAGCAGGCCCGGCGCGACCCGCTGACCGGTCTGCGCAACCGGCGGTTCGTCGACGAGAACCTGCCGGGGCTGATCGAGCAGGGCACCCGGACCGGCGTGCCGCTGTGGGTGGCACTGTTCGACCTCGACCACTTCAAACAGGTCAACGACGTGTGTACGCACGAGGCCGGCGACCGGGTGCTGACCGCGGTGGCCCGGCTGCTCAGCGACGCGGCGACCGAGGCGGGGTTCGCCGCGCGGCTGGGCGGCGAGGAGTTCCTGCTGGTGGTGAGCGGGATGGACGGCGCGACGGTGACGGCCCACCTCGACCGGGTCCGGCAGGCGGTGGCGGCGTACCCGTGGTCGCCGGTCACCGGGGACCTGGCGGTGACGATCAGTGCCGGGGTGGCCGGGGCGCGGCCCGGCAGCGACCAGGCGGACCTGCTGGCCAGGGCGGACGCGCAGCTCTACCGGGCCAAACGGGGCGGTCGTAACCGGGTGTGCCGGGAGATGCCGCCCGATACGGTGGGTGAGCCGGATTCCTCAACCCGGTCCGGCGACGGGCCGATGGAGGCAGCATGCTCCGCCGTCTCGCCGCCCTCACCCTGACCGCGACGCTCGCCCTGCTGGGAGCGGCGGTGCCCGCCCAGGCGGCGATGGTCGCCTGCCGTCACATGGCATCCGGGCCGCGCTGCCTGGTGTGGACCGGGACGGTCTCGTGGGTCGCCGACGGTGACACCCCGCGCGTCGACCTCGACGGCGACGGCACCCGGGAACTGGTGTCGATCCGGCTGGTGGGCATCCAGGCGATGGAGCAGAGCGTCTACTCCCCGCAGCCGGCGAAACGCCGCGGCGACTGTCACGCGCTGCAGGCGACCGCCCGGTTCGAGCAACTGGTCAAGGCGGGCGGCGGCAAGATCCGGATCACCTCGTTGCAGGCGTCCAGTTCCAGCGGCAGACGTCCGCTGCGCTCGGTGGCCGTGAGGATCGACGATCAGTGGCACGACGTCGGCCTGGACCTGGTCCGCCGTGGTCTCGCCCTGTGGCTGCCGTTCAGCGGCGAGTGGGCCTGGGACGAGCAGTACCGCAAGGCCACCCAGCAGGCGGCGGCCGACCGGGTGGGCCTGTTCGACACGGACTTCTGCGGCTCGGGACCGTCCCAGGACAGCGGGATCCGGATGACGGTGAACGGCGACCCGGACGGTGTCGACGCCGACAACCTGAACGGCGAGTACTTCCGGATCGTCAACCCGTCGTCGCGGGCGGTGCCGGTGGGCGGCTGGTGGGTCCGCGACTCGGCACTGCGCCGCTACACGATCCCGCCGGGCAACGTGGTCCCGGCGGGCGGCGAGTTCGTCGTGCACGTCGGCCGGGGGACGAACACCGCCACCCACAAGTACTGGGGACTGAGCCAGCCGATCTTCACGAACGTGGACCCGGCCAACCACGGGTACGGCGACGGCGGTTACCTGTTCGACCCGCAGGGCGACCTGCGGGCCTGGGACGTCTACCCCTGCGTCGTCGCCTGCCAGGGGAAGTCCTAGAACGACGGCCCGGGGTCGCCGTTGCGCCAGTGGCGGCGGCAGAGCACCCGGTAGGCGACGGCGCCCGTGGCGGTCGTGTCGCCGACGGCCACCTGCTCGCCGGCCCGGGCCACCTCACCACCCACGATCCGCGCGTTCTGCCGGCCCGGCCGCCCGCACCAGCAGGTCACCTCGACCTGCAGCGGGACGATCGTGTCGGCCAGCTCGATCAGGCGCTGCGCGCCCGGGAACAGGTGGGACAGGAAGTCCGTGGTGATCGCGTAGCAGTCGATGTCGACGCTCAGCTCGTCGACCGCCCAGGCCAGCTGTTCGACCTGGTCGAGGCTGAGGAACTGGGCCTCGTCGACGATCACGAAACCGCCGCCGGGCACGTAGTCGGTGACCAGGCGGGCCAGATCCATCCCGTGGGCGACCTCGATGGCGTCGGCGGTCACCCCGAGACGGGAGGACATGATGCCCTCACCGGCACGGTCCTGGCTGGTGAGCAGGACGCCGGGGCGCCCGGCCTGCCGGCGGTTGAAGGCGTTCTGCAGGGCCAGGGTGCTCTTGCCCGAACCCATCCTGCCGGTGAACAGGGTCAGCGTCCCGAAGACGGGCGCCATGACCGGCTGCCGGGGAATGAGCTCTCGCGTCGGAGTCGTGCCGTTCGCGGACGCAGCCGGAAGCAATGGCGAGCCTTCCTCGGATTCAACAGGGGCCGCTACACGCTACCTGGCCCGGACGCGGCCGTGCGAAGGCCATGTCCGGGCCACTCCGATATCACTTGTCCGTTCTTCACCGCCGGAACGGGTCGCCGTACTCCCGCAGGGCCCGCCGGGCGAACGCCTGCTGCTGCGTGGCGACACGCTCGGAGCGCCCGCGGCCCAGGAAACTGACGAACCAGTGCAGGACGGCGGTCACCCGGTTCTTGAAGCCGACCAGGTAGAAGAGGTGGACGGCCACCCAGACCACCCAGGCCGGAAAGCCGGAGAGACGGACCTTGCCGATGCTGGCCACCGCCGACGAGCGCGAGATGGTGGCCAGACTGCCCTTGTCGAAGTACTGGAACGGCTGTCCGGTGGGCTTGCCGGCGAGACGGCGTTCGATCTGGTCGGCGGCGTGCCGGCCGCTCTGGATGGCGACCTGGGCGACCCCGGGCAGCGGGCGGCCGTCCGGTCCGGGCAGGTTCATCATGTCGCCGAGCACGAAGATCTCCGGGTGGCCGGGGACCGTGGTGTCCGGTTCGACCTGTACCCGGCCGGCCCGGTCGGTGCCGGCACCGGTCGCCGCGGCGATCTTGCCGGCCAGCGAGGGCGCGGCGACGCCGGCCGCCCACACCTTGGTCATCGACGGGATGCGCTCCCGGCCGCGGTCCGACTCGACCTCGATGCCCTCGGCGTCGACCCCGACCACCTTGGTGTTCAGCATCACCTCGACGCCGAGCTTCTCCAGCTCGTGCTGGGCCCGGCTGGAGAGGTGGTCGCCGAAGGTGTTGAGGACCGCCCCGACCGCGTCGACCAGGATGATCCGCGCCTTGCGGGAGTCGATGTGACGGTACTGCCCGGCCAGGTTGCGGTGGGCCAGTTCGGCGATCTGGCCGGCCATCTCGGTGCCGGTCGGGCCGGCCCCGACGACCACGAAACTCAGCCAGCGCTCCACCGCCTCCGGGTCGTCGACGTGCAGGTCGGCCACCTCGAACGCGCCGAAGATCCGGGCGCGCAGTTCGAGGGCGTCGTCGATGCTCTTCATGCCGGGGGCGTACTCGGCGAACTCGTCGTTGCCGAAGTAGGACTGGGAGGCGCCGGCCGCGACGATCAGGGTGTCGTACGGCACGGTGTAGTCGATGCCCGGACCGGACACCTCGACCGTCTTCGCCGCCACGTCGACGTCCCGCACCCAGCCGAGGCGGACGTCGACGTTGTCCTGGCGCTTGAGGATCTCCCGGATCGGCGGGGCCACCTCGCCCTCGGACAGGATGCCGGTCGCCACCTGGTACAGCAGCGGCTGGAAGAGGTGGTACGCCGTACCGTTGATCAGGGTGATGTCGACGTCGGCCCGGCGCAGCGCCTTGACGGCGAAGAGCCCGCCGAAACCGGCCCCGACGACTACCACACGATGACGCATGCTCACTCCTCGCACTCAAGGGCACCGTCCACCAGAGTGGTATGCCCCTCCCGGGAGGGGAAGTACTCCTCGAACGGGCCGAAAAAACGACCTTGATCCCGGCTCGTACTCGACCTGCCCTCAAATGGCAACCGGCCACGTGTTCAAGCCGGGGCGGGAAATGCCGATTCGGCTGACATGCCACCTCATCCGCTCGCTTCGACGGAGCGCACCGGTCCGGCCGGTCGCCGTACGTCCGCCGTTCCGGGGCGTTCCGCTCTGCGCATCGGGGTCGTCACCGCTCTGCCGCCGGGTCGCAACAGCCTGAACGAGTTCGGCTTCCACCTGGTGAAGCACCTCGCCACCGTGCACGAGACGGCCGAGGTCGTGGTGTACGCCGACGAGACCGACGCCGGGCCCCCGGCGACGCTGGCCGGCGCCCGTAACGTCGCCTGCTGGAAGTTCAACGACGTCGGGAACCTGTGGCGCATCGTCGGCGCGGTCCGGGCCACCAAGCCCGACGCGGTGATCTTCAACCTGCAGTTCGCCACTTTCGGCGACCAGCGGGTGGCCGGTGGTCTCGGCCTGCTGACCCCGGCGGTGCTGCGGATGCTCGGCGTCCCGTCGGTGGTCATCCTGCACAACCTCTCCGACAACGTCGACATGCGCGACGCGGGCTTCGCCGGCAACCGGGCGACCGCGTGGCTGATGCGGACCGCCGGCAAGGCGCTGACCCGGGCGCTGCTGCGGGCCAACCTGGTCGCGGTCACCATCCCGCGCTACGTCGAGCTGCTGAACACCCGGTACGGCGCCCGCAACGCGGTCCTGGCGCCGCACGGCAGCTTCGAGGAGCTGGCGATGCCGTCGTTCGACGTGCCGCCCGGCAAGCGGCGCATCCTGGCGTTCGGCAAGTGGGGCACCTACAAGACGGTGGACACGCTCGTCGAGGCGTACCAGGAGCTGCTGCGGACCGGGCACGACGACCTGGAGCTGGTGATCGGCGGGTCGGACAGCCCGAACTCGCCCGGTTACCTGGACAGCGTGGCGAAGCGGTACGCCGACGTGCCCGGGATCGTCTACACCGGGTACGTCGCGGAGGACGACGTGCCGGCGCTGTTCCGGTCGGCGAGTGTGGTGGCGTTCCCGTACACCTCGACCACCGGCAGCTCCGGGGTGCTGCACCAGGCCGGCGAGTACGGCCGGGCGGTGGCGCTGCCCCGGATCGGCGACTTCGTCGAGATCATCGAGGAGGAGGGTTTCCGCGGCACGTACTTCGAGCCCGGTGACCCGGTCAGCCTGGCCGGTGCGATGGCCGAGGTGCTCGACGACGACGAGCTGCGGGAGGACCTGGGACGGCGCAACTTCGCCGCCGCGACCGGCATCCCGATGTCCGAGGTCGTGCAGTGGCACGTCATGCACATCAACCGCATCCTGCAGCAGCAACGGTCGCGCCGGTGAGCACGGCCACCAGGAACGCCGCGTCGGCGCAGGGCTCCCGCCTGGCCCGGGACGGCGTCGTGCTGGCGCTGGTCACCATGTGCGCCCACGCGGGCAACTACGTGCTGAACCTGGCGCTGGCCCGGTGGCTGTCACCGGCCGCGTTCGCCGACGCCAACCTGATGGTCACGCTGATGGCGCTGACCACGGCGCTGGCACTGGGCCTGCAACTGGTGGTGGCCCGGGCGGTCGGCCGGTACGAGGTGGCCGGCGACGAGGCGCACGCCGCCTGGCTCACCCGCCGCCTGCACCGGTGGTCGTGGGGCGCCGGCCTGACGGTGGCCGCCCTGCTGATCCTGGGCGCGCCGTACTGGCAGCACCTGTTGCGGACCGAGTCGGCCTGGCCGTTCGTGATCCTCGGCGCGGGCATGCCGTTCTACCTGGCCATGTCGGTCGGGCGCGGTGTCCTGCAGGGCCGGCTGGCGTTCCGCAGGCTGGGGGCGTCGCTGCTGGTCGAGGTGCTGGCCCGGATCGTGGTCACGGTCGGCCTGCTCCAGCTGGGCGGCGGCGCGACCGCGGCCTCGGCGGGACTGACCGCCTCGTTCGTCGTCACCTGGTGGCTGGTACGGCGTACCGTCGCGGTCTCCGAGGCCCCGGACGCGCAGGCGGCCGAGGCCGCCGAGGTGCGCCGGCACGCCGCCCTGGTCGCGGTCTTCCTGGCCGGCCAGACCCTGATCACCAACGGCGACGTGCTGATCGCCAAGCACTTCCTCGACCCGGTCACCGCGGGGTCCTACTCGGCGGTGTCGCTCCTCGGCCGGTCGGTCTTCTTCCTGACGTGGTCGGTGGCGACCGTGGTGTTCCCGGCGGTGGCCCGCCGGCACGCCGCCGGTGAGGGCTCCTCCGGGTTGCTGCGCGGCGGCGTGGCGGTGGTGTTCGCGATCGGTGCGCTCTGCACGCTGGGCAGCGCCTTGTTCGGGGGACAGGTGTTGCACCTGTTCCTCGGGGACGGCTACCCGGATCTCACCACCCTGCTGACCGGATACGTCCTGGGGACCACGTTCTTCGCGGTCGCGAACCTGATCGCCAGCCATCATCTGGCGGCCGGCCGGTCGGTCGAATCCTGGGCGCTCCTGGCCGGCGCCCTGATTCAAACCGTGCTGATGCTCATGTGGCACCACGGTCCGGCCGAACTGGTGAACGCGCAGACGGCGGCGAAGGCCGGCCTGCTGCTGATAGTGGCGGCCTGCCCGCTCGTCACCCTCTCATCCCGGAAACTACTGGTGGAAGGTACTACTGCGCGATGAGTCTCGATGCCTACACGGCCTACCGGACCTGGGCCGCCGAGGAGATCAGTCACCCGCCGCGGGTGTCGGTGGTGATCCCGGCCTACAACGAGGAAGAGCGGATCATCCCGACCATCGGTGCGATCGCCACCCACATGTCGGCCCGGGGTGAACCCTGGGAGCTGATCGTCGCCGACGACGGCTCGACGGACACCACCGTCTCGCTGCTGCAGACCATGAACCTGGCGAACATGCGGGTGCTGGTCGCCGAGCGCAACGGCGGCAAGGGCAGCGCGGTACGCCGCGGCGTGCTGGCCGCCCGGGGCGAGATCGTGCTGTTCGCCGACGCGGACCAGTCGACGCCGATCGAGCAGTTCGACCACCTCCTCAACCGGATCACGCACGAGGGGTACGACATAGTCATCGGCTCCCGGCACGCGGCCGGCGCCTCGGTGGCGAACAAGAGCATGGTGCGCAAGATGCTCAGCGGCGGCCTGCGGTTCGTGGTCCGCACCCTCGGTGGCCTGACCATCACCGACACGCAGTGCGGTTTCAAGCTGTTCACCGCGCCGGCGGCCCGCAGCCTGTTCACCCGGCAGATCATCGACGGTTTCTCGTTCGACCTGGAAGTGCTCTACCTGGCGAACAAGACCCAGATGAGGGTGGCCGAGGTGCCGGTCGAGTGGATCGACGCTCCCGGTTCCACGGTCCGCCCGCTGAAGGTGACGCTGCAGTTCCTCCAGGAACTGATCCGGGTTCGCCTGAACGACCTCCGGGGGCGTTACGCGCACCACCGTTCCGGCGCCGGGATCCCGGCGCAAACCATCCGATAACCAAGGGGAGAAACAACCGATGCAGATCAACGGCGAACGTCACGACAACGGTCACCGGATTGCCGTCACCGGCCGGTTCGACGCCCACGAGACCACCGAGTTCCGGGGCTACATCGAGGACCTGCTGGCGCAGGGCAGCCGGCGGATCCGGATCGACCTGTCCAAGGTCAACTTCATCGACTCGAGCGCCCTGGCCGCGCTGCTGCACGCCTCACGTGCCGCGGCCAACGCCGGTGTCGAGTTCGTGCTGGCGGACCTCTCCGACCCGGTGCGAGTGATCTTCGAGCTCACCGCACTCGACCAGGCCTTCACGATCGAGGGTGCAGCCACGTCCGGCCCGGTCGGTCAGCTCGCATGATGACACGGCCGACGTCGGTCGCCGAAGCGGTGGACGCGTTGCTGCTCGCCACGGGAACGGCGCCCGGCGCCGTCCCGGGCGACGCGTCCGCGTCGCCGGAGCCCGACTCGGCTGCGTCGGCGGCCGCCCATCTGCTCAGGATGGCGGAGCTGTACGAGGACGCACAGACCGAGCTCACCGATGCTCTGGTCGCCGCGCACGACCGTCTGCTCGCGGTGTACGACCTGACCAGCGCGCAGGCGGACAGCCGGGACCACGCGGAGGCGTACGGCCGGACGGCCGCCGCCATCCTGCGCAGTACCGATTGCGACGCCGGGGTTCTTCTGGGCTCCGGCGTCCGGTACACCGTCGGTGACTCCACCCACCGGTCCCGCCTGTTCGGCCTCTGCAAGGCGGCCCTGCGCAAAGGCGTGACCGATGCGGAGATCGTCGCGGACGCGCCGCTGCCGACCATGGTGGCGCCGGTGCCGCGGACCATACCGGCCCTGGTGGTGGCCCTGAGCCGGAGCGAGGGCCCGGCCTTCGACACCGGCGACGTCAAGCTGCTCGGCGCGGTCACCTCGGTGATCGGCGGGCTGGTCAACCTGACCCGGATGCACCAGCGCGAGGTCGAGCGGGCGCAACTGGAACAGGAGCACAAGGCGGCCTCCGAGCTCGCGCAGGCGGTGCTCTCGGCGGAACCGCCGCATGTCACGGGCACCGATGTGTACGCCCGATGTGTGCCGGCGCACCTCGCCGGTGGTGACTTCTTCGCTTTCGTCCCCCGGCCCGGCACCCTGTGGTTCGCCGTCGGGGACGTGGCCGGAAAGGGACTTCCTGCTGCCATGATCATGACTCGTGCCGTGACGTCGATCCGGAACGCGTGCGCTTCCGGCGACGACAGCGATCCGGGAGCCATCGTCAACAGAGTCAATGACGAGTTGTACGAATATCTCTTCAGCGCCGGCCGCTTCATCACCATGGCGGTCGGCCGGTATCGGACCGGCGACGGCTACATCGACATCTGCAATGCCGGGCACAGTCCGGTGGCCCGCGCGGACGGCGACGGCGTTACGGTGATCAAACCGAACACCCTCCCGCTCGGCGCGCTGCAGCATGCCGGGGCCAAGTCGGTCCGGGTGCCGTTCTCCCCCGGCGATCTGCTCGTCCTCGGCTCGGACGGGCTCGCCGAACAGCAGAACCGTGACGGCCAGCTCTTCGGGTACGACCGCTTCCTCGACGCGGTCGGCCGGGCACACCAGTCGCTCTCCTACGGCCGCCGTGCCGACGACGCCCCGCAGCAGGTCGCCCAGCGACTGTTCGCGGAGGTCGCGCTGCACGCCCAGGGCACCCAGCCGGACGACGACCGCACGGTCGTGGTGCTGCGTGCGACGGAGATGACCTCCTGATGGCCGCCCCGCAGTTGTGGGAGCTGGTGCTCCCCGCCGACCACGCGAGCCTGCGCCGCCTCGGACCCTGGCTCGCCGACCTGATGGGCCCGGTACGCCCGGACGACGTGCCGAAACTGGTCAGCCGCATCGAGCTGGCCCTGCACGAGGTCTGCGTGAACGTGGTGGATCACGCGTACAACGGCGCCCCCGGGACGGTGACGATCACCGGCCGGGCCGACGGCGACTACGTCGTGCTGCGCATCACCGACCTGGGCGTGCCCTTCGAGCGTTCCTCGGTCGTCGCGCCCCAGCCCGGGGTGCCGCAGATCCGCGGTTACGGCCTGATGATCGTCGACCAGCTCGCCGATGGTGTGGCGTTCGAGCGCGACGGCGACCTGAACATCTGCGAGCTGCGTTTCCGGCGTACCCGCCCGGAAACCCCCTGAACGGAGAGATATGAAGATCTCGGAGACCAGTGACGAGGCGTCCGGTGTCGCCACGCTGAGCGTCAGCGGCCGGCTCGACTCGCTGGAGGCGGGCAATCTGCGCCGGGCGATCGACCTGTTGATCGACAACGGCTGCACCTCGCTCACCATCGACCTCACCAAGATCGTCTTCATGGACAGTGCCGGCCTGGCGGCGGTGGTGCAGGCGCACCGGCGCCTGCAGTTCTCCGGCGGTGAGCTGGTCGTGGTACGCCCGGCCGAGGAGAACGCGAACCGCGTCTTCGAGCTCACCCAGTTCGACAAGATGCTCACGATGCGCGACGCCGCGATCGAGCGGTGACCCGGGTGGAGAAGATGAACGGTGACGTCCTCGTGGTCGAGGACGACGTCGTCTCCCGCATGATCCTGTGCCGGATGCTGCAACAGATGGACCTGAACCCGGTGGCCGCCTCCAGCGTCCAGGAGGCGCTCGAGGTCGCCGGCAAGGGCGACTTCCGCCTGGTCATCTCGGACTTCATGCTGCCCGACGGCACCGGCCTGGAACTGCTCGAGAAGCTGCCGGCCCTGGGCCGGCAGAGCGCGCCCTTCATCCTGGTGACCAGCGTGGGCACCGCCGTGATGGAGAACGACGGCGGCCAGCACAAGGTCGATGGTTACCTCACCAAGCCGATGCACTCCCGGGAGCTGCGGGCCATCGTCAAGAAGGTCTGCGGGGACGAGTCGTGAGGCGATTCTCCTCATGGCGGTGACCTTCCCGCCGAAGGTTACGCGCAGAGCCAGCTCCCACTGAACTCATCCCCGGCAACGGACGGAACCCAGATGGCCCTCACCCCCCAGATCCTCCGAAGGCACCTGGCCTCGCCGCTTGCGCGGGTCGCCGGAGTCGCCACCCTGCTCGGCGGTGGTCTCGTCGCGATACCGCCCACGGCGGCGATGGCCGCCGTGGCGGTCCCGACCGCGCCCACCAGCGTGACCGCCGAGCGCTCCAGCAAGGACGTCCGTGACTTCACCGTCTCGTGGCAGAAGGGCACCGGCCCGGTCAGCCAGTACGCGGTGGTCGTCTTCGCCGACGGCAAGCGGACCCAGAAGAACGTCTCCGCCACCACCACCAGCCTGCTCGTCGAGGGCAACTCGCTGCAGAGCGTGTACCAGGTGCACGTGGCCTCGCTGAACTCGGAGAAGCAGGGTTCGGTCTCCGACGAGATCACCGTCAACCCGGTGCTCTCCGGCCCGCCGGTGGACGTCAACGGCTCGGTCAGCATCGACGGCTCGGGGATCACGGCCCGGTGGTCCCCGCCGCAGCGCGCCGGCCTCAACCCGGTCCTGCGCTACCAGGTGACCTTCACCGACTCGCTGACCCGGATCAAGCGCACCTACGCCACCACCAACACCCGCCTGGACGCCCCGGTGGACGCCGACCGCGTGTACGAGGTCGGGGTCTCCGCGGTCACCAAGGACGGCACCAGCATCACCGAGACCGCCGAGCTCGGCGGCGCCAAGGCCTCCACCCCGCGGTACTTCACCGCGATCCGCGACTCCGACTCGCCCGAGCAGGTCGTGCTCAACTGGTCCACCCCGGCCTGGGCCGGCTCGGACGACGTCGTCACCGGGTACGAGATCGGCTCCGGCACCGGCACGGTGACCAGCTGGTCCGCTGTCGGCGACACCCTCACCACCACCGTCCCCCTGGCGTCCGCGAAGTCCGCCGTCTACTCGGTGCGGGCGCTCACCGCGGGCGGCGCCTCGGCCCTGGCCGACCCGAACTCGGTCGACACCGCGGTCAAGACGCAGCAGGTCAACGACGCGTACCCGATCGCCGCCAGCTCCACCGGCAGTGACGTCACGGTCAGCTTCGCCTCCAACCTGGCGGTCAGCCAGGAGTGGCTGTGGGCCTGGCTGCTGCCGGCCGACGGCTGGTCGTACCGGGACATGCGCATCGTGCGCAACGGCCTGCAGAAGGCGATCTCGTTCAGCGACGTGCCCAGCGGCCGCTACAAGGTCTACATCCTCGGCCTGAACAGCAGCCTGTTCGCCATCAACGGCGTCACCCTGTTCAACGAGGAGATCATCGTCAACGACCTGTCCGAGACGGTGAACGCCACCGAGGCCGCGTTCAGCGCCGGCAGCTCCACCTGGCACGGCATCTACCCGCCGGCCAAGCTGCCCAACGTCGCGATGACCGACAAGATGTCCTACGACGGCGCGACCAGCATGTCGGTGACCGCGATCGCCAACAGCGTCGGCCAGAACATCACCGCCGGCGCCGGCCCGGCCCGCGCGGTACCGGTCAGCGGCGGCAAGCAGCTGGTGGTCTCGGCCCAGGGCTACACCACCACCCTGCCCACCCAGTGGAACCTCGGCATCTCCTGGTGGGACGCGAACAACAACCAGATCGCGGTGTCCCGCACCAACCGCCTGGCCAAGGTGCTCGGCAACTGGAAGTCCTCCGGCGGCACCTTCACCGCGCCCAAGAACGCGGTGGCGGCCAGCGCCTTCGTCGAGGTCGGCGAGCTGCTGCGCGGACAGACCTTCTACATCGACGACATCGCGCTGCGCAGCTACGTCCCCTCGCAGCAGGTCTCCACGGCCGGCGACTGGAACGTGGTCCGCGGCCAGGCCCAGCTCTCCGGCGGCACGGTCTCGATGACGACGGCCGGTGACAGCGAGGTGCTCGACAGCGACACCCCGGGCAACGACATCAGCGTCAACACGCAGGCCCAGCTCACCTCGGGCACCGGCGCGTACGGCGTCGAGGTCCGCGGCACCAAGACCAGCACCGGGACGACCGGATACCTGGTGCAGGTCAGCAAGAAGGCCGGCAGCGCCGGCACCGTGCAGCTGCTGCAGATGGTCGCCGGCAAGGTCTGCGCGTCCACCCTGGCGAGCGCGACCCTGGCGTCGTCGTTCAACCCGGCCACCGCGCACAAGGTGACCGTCCGGGCGGCCGGCAACGGCCTCGGCGTCTCGCTGGCCGGCAAGCAGGTGCTGACCGTCAGCAGCCTGTCGGACGTGGTCACCGCCAAGAAGTGCGGCGCGGCGCCCACCGGCACCGCGGTCGGCCTGAGCAAGGCCGGCGACGCCACCGTGGAGTTCACCGGGACGGTCCTGAACAAGGGCTGATCCACCCGGCCGCTGACCCGGCCGTTCTCAGATGCCGCCGATGTCGTCCGACAGGGGGGATATGGGAACGGTCGGGTCTTCCGTGCTTCGCCGGGTGCTCGCCGTTCTCCTCGTCCTGCTGGTCGTGGTCCTGATCGCCGGCCGGTGGCAGTACGAGGGCTCGCTCGTCACGATCATGCTCACCGCGATCACCGGCCTGCTGATCCTCGGCGGCGCCGCGGCGGTCCTGCTGGCCGCCGCGCTGCTGCGGGCGTATTGGCTGGCAGGGGCGGCACTGGTGCTCTGCGCGGTGCAGGTCCTCTGGCTGGCCGGGTCGTACCTGCGGGCCGGCGAGCAGCCGGTGCCCGCCGGGGCGACGACGATCCGGATCCTGTCGGCGAACCTGCTGCTGGACAACACCCGGATCGCCGAGCAGATCGGCGTGTTCCGGGAGTCCGGCGCCGATCTGCTCAGCCTCCAGGAGGTGACCCCGGAGCACCTCGCCGTGCTGATGGACGGGGGACTGCCGTCGGTCTATCCGTACAGCGTCGCGGACCCGCTGCCCGGCTTCCACGGCTCGGCGATCTTCTCCAAACGGCCGCTCGCCGATGCGCGGGCCTTCGACGTCAGCGGCTTCCCGATGACCACGGCCACCGTCACGGTGGCCGGCACCGCGGTCCGGGTGGTCGACGTGCACGTGGTCGCGCCGCTGTCGGTGGAGAGCGTCGACCGGTGGCGCAACCAGCTGGCCGACCTGGCCGGCATGCGACCCGACGGCGCGAACCGGGCGGCCGTGCTGATCGGCGACTACAACGCCACCCCGGACCACGCGGCACTGCAGGCGATGACCGCGGCCGGGTGGCGGGACGCGGCGACCGAGGCCGGCAACGGGTTCGCCCTGACCTACCCGGCGAAGGGCTTCCCCGGGACACCGCTGCTGCGGATCGACCACGCCATGGTGTCCGAACCGCTCACCGTGGTCAGCGCCCGGACCCGCGACAACCCGGGCAGCGACCACCGGATGCTCGACGTCGTCCTCTCCGTCCCCACGGCCTCATGATCCTTACCGGCCACCGCACCGCCCGCAGCCCGGCCGCGGTGCCGGACCGGCCCGCCCCGCCGGAGCCGGCCGAGACGCGGCAGACCCCGCCGGAACCCGGGCCCGGCTTCGTCCGGCGCCACCACCTGCTGCTGATCGCGATCTGCATCCTGGCGCTCTACCACGGATCCCTGCTGCTCAGCGGCAGCTACCAACGCACGTACGACGCGTACGTGCACATCTTCATGGCCGACCACTACCGGCGCGGCTGGTTCACCACCTGGGAGCCGCGCTGGTACACCGGGTTCACCACGGTCAGCTACCCACCCGGCAGCCACTACGCGATAGCCGCGCTCAGCCAGTTCGCCGGCCTGCGCGGCGCGTTCGTGGTGGTGCAGATCTGCGCGCTGATGAACCTGACCGTCGGGGTGTACCGCTGGTCGCGGATCTGGGTCGACGACCGGGCCGCCGGCTGGGCGGCGATCCTGCTGGTCGTCTCCTCGTCGATCTCCGAGACGGTGCACGTCTTCGGCCAGCTGCCCACCACGTTCTCGCTGGGCTTCCTGCTCAACTCGCTGCCGTACGCGTACCGGTGGGTGCGCGGCGGCAACCGCAAACACCTGCTGCTCGGCATCGTCTGCACCGCGGCCACCACCGCCGGGCACCACGTGACGACGCTGTTCGGCGCGGTGTTCTTCGTCGGCCCGGTGCTCGTCGCGGCCCTCGTGGCGCAGATGCATGTGCCCCTGCCGGAGGAGCCCGGGGGCCACCTGAGCGACATCGGCAGACGGTCGCTCTGGCCGGTCGCGGCCCGCCGTCTGCGCCGGGTGCTGCGGCCGTTCGTCCGCACCGCGGTCTACGGAACACTGCTGGTCAGTGCACTGCTGATCGTGGTGCTGCCGTACTGGCTGTATTCCCACAGCGACCCGATCACCCAGGTCAGCATCCCGCACGCGAGCCGGGACAACTTCCTGGAGAACACCGCCGCCGGACTGGTCTTCTGGGTGATCCCGTGGGGGACCACGGTGCTGACCTTCCCGTACGCGATGATCCGCGCCCTGACCTCGACAGCCTGGCCCCTGGGGCTGTCGCTGGCGGTGCTGGCCTTCTTCGGCACCGGCGGCACGACCCCGTTCCCGCGGCTGATCCTCGGTGGATCCTTCTACATCCTCACCCTGGACCGGTTCACGTTCTGGGCCACCATCTCGATCCTGCCGCTGGCCGGGGCCCTGGTCTCCAGCGTCACCGACGGCAGCATCCGGGCCTGGCTGATCCAGAACATCGGCCGAAGACTCGCCGGCCTGCTGCCGGTGCTGTTCGCCATCACGCACCTGGCGTTCACGCTGTTCTCCGCCAATCTGACCCACTACCGGCCGTTCCAGCCCAAGGCCATCGACCCGGACCCGATCGTCGCGTTCCTGGACAAGGACCAGCACTCCCGCTGGCGATACCTGTTCCTGGGCTTCGGCGACCAGATGGCCTGGGTCGGCGCGAACACCACCGCCGAGACGGTGGACGGCAACTACCACTCGGCCCGGCGGCTGCCCGAACTCACCTCCCGCCCGGTCGAGCGGCTGGAGGGCGCGAAGTACTCCGGCCTGCCCGGCATCGGCAGCCTCCAGCAGTTCCTGGCGGTCCCCGAGCGCTACAACCTCAAGTACGTCTTCAACAACGACGCGTTCTACGCCCCGCTGCTCAACTTCAGCGGCTGGCACGAGCTGGGCTCCCTGGAGAACGGCATCATGGTGTGGGAACGCGCCGACATCTCACCCCTGGCCAGTGACCGGGAGGCCAAGGAGGTGGCGACCTGGCAGCGGCTGATGTGGGGCACCATCCCGGTCACCGCGCTGTGCTCGGCCAGCCTGCTCCTGATCTGGGCGGCGTTCGGCGCCCGCGTCCCGCACTGGTTCAAACGCCTGGTCCGGCGCAAACGGCGGTTCCCGCTGCCGCACCCGTTCGCCGCTCTGATCGGCTGGATCGACCGGCGGCTGGAACGCTCGTCGCAGCGGATGGGACCGAAACGGCGGGCCGAGGAGGAACGCTGGCAGACCTTCCAGCCGCTGCTGGAACGCGTCCGGGCGGAGGCCCGGATGCGGATCTCGCCCCGGCGGCGGCGGATCCAGGCGAGCGCGATAGTGCTGCTCCTGCTGACCACCGTCGGCTGGGTGGGCTGGAAGTACCGGCCACGGACGCCGACACCGGAGAAGGTGGTGCAGACCTACTTCGACCACCTGGACTTCAACCGGCGGGAGAAGGCGTACGACCTGCTGTACCCGCCGACCCGGCCGACGTTCGCGGCGTACCAGGCGGACCTGTCGCGTGACGGCGGCCTGGTCGCCTCGTTCGGCAAGCTCGACGACATCACCACCCACGTGTCCCGGACCACCTCGGCGGGTGTCACGGTCAGCGCCGACCTGACCTTCCTCACCTCGCTGGAGGAGTTCCACATGACCCGCGAGATGACCCTGCGCCGGGTCGGCGGGGTCTGGCGGATCGACCTGCCGCTGGCCGCGGTCTACGAACCCGCCGACAAGTTCACCGACCGCCCGACGGTGTCGTTCCTGGAACAGACCCGGCAGACCAACGCCATCCAGCGCAGCGACACCACCGACGTGGCCGACGTCCCGGAGCTGGCCTTCCGGTCGGTCCGCTCGCTGCGCCTCGACGGCCGCTGGGTGGCCGTCGGCGAGGTCGTCAACATGGACGTCGACCCGGTCGACGTCACCGTCACCGCCCAGATCCGCGACGCCGGCGACCAGCTGCTCGCCTCCTGGGACGCCGCCCAGGTGCTGATCCACAAGTTGCTGCCCGGGGAGAGCTCGCCGTTCCGCATCGAGTTCCAGCTGATCGCCGGGACCGGGCAGTACGGCACCGAGGCGGACGGCGGCGTGCAACGCGACCAGAGCACCACCGACGGCGAGACCAGCGCGGCCGCCGCCGACACCGGGACCGCCTCGTCGACGGCGAGCACCAGCACCCCGGTCGAGTTCGACCCGAGCCAGATCACCCCACTGGTGCTCTCCGAGGGGTCGGTGCCGGCCCGGGTCGACCTGTACGCCCGCGGCTCGGTCACCTCCCGCGGCACCACCCGAGGCCTGCAGGTGTCGCAGCTGGCGGTGGAACGGGCGGTGGAGGGCACGTACTTCCTGACCGGCGAGATGCGCAACGACATGACGATCGAGGCGGCGATCCCGCACCTGCTGCTGGCCTACCTGACGAAGGAGGGCGAGGTGGGCTGGGTGGACCACGTGTACCTGCCGAACAGCATCGCCCCGCAGCGGCAGACCACCTTCCGGGTGGCGATCACCGACGGCGCCGGGATGACCGCGTCCGGGCTGCCCACCCGCGGGTACGCCGGGACCGGGAAGAGCCCGGCGCCGAAACGGGAGGCGATGGTGGCCACCCCGGCCGGCAACGGTTTCGCGATGATCCAGGTCTATGCGACCACCTACGTGCGGGGAGGGAAGTGAAAGGTCCGGGACGTCACCGGCGGCCACCCGACCCGGGCCGCCGGATGCTGGCCGTCGTGTCCGTGCTGCTGCTCGCCGCCGCGGCCGGATGGTTCGCCACGCGCCCGGCGCAGGACACCGGCACCTCCGGGACCGGCGGCGGGACCGCCTCGGCGTACGCCCTGACCCTGGAACTGCCGGACCGGGTGGCCGCCGCCGAGACGATGAGCGTGCGGGTCGGCGGCGCCCCGATCGGTGCCACCGTGTCACTGGTCAGCATCGGCGGGCTCGGCACCAGCACGGCCGACTCGATCGCCGGGGCCAACGGGGCGCTGTTCCGGATCCCGTCGGCCACCACCCGCTGGGCCGGGGCGCTGACCTTCGTGGCCCGCAGCGGCGAGGCCATCGCGTCGCGGACCATGCGCGTGGTGCCGGGCGCCGTGGTCGAGCCGACCGTGGCCGAGGTCGGACCCAAGACGATCGTCGCGGACGGCGCCGACGTCTCGATGATGGTCACCGTCCCGGTGGACGCGTGGGGCAACGCGCAGCCGGACGGCACACCGGTGACCATGGTGCGCAAACGGCCCACGGGGGGCGTGGAGCGCCGGAGACTGACGATGGCGGGGCTTTTCGCGTACGCGATGCTGCCCTCCGGGAAGAGTGCGGGCAACGGGCTGGTCGGTGTCTCGGTCGGGGACGCCAGCGGCTCGGCGGTGGACCTGGCCGAGGTGGCCGCCCCGCCGCTGCCGTTCACCTTGCGGACCGTCGGGTTCGTGCCGGTGGCCGACGGCCGTTCGCTGCTCACCGTGCGCACCTCCACGCTGCGCGACGCGCACGGCAACGTGGAGCCGGACGGCACCGCGGTCCGGCTCCTCTACGACGGGGTGGCCGGGGAGGGCGAGGCGGCGAGCTACACCGTCGGCGGGCTGGCCGACTTCACCCTGGAGGCGCCGGACAGGGCGGGCCGGATGCGGCTGCGCGCCGAGTGCCGCGGCACGACGACCGCCCGGGTGTTGCAGGTCGCTTTCCCGACGGTGGATCCGCGCATCCCGGTGACCGCGGCCCGCGGCGTCAACGAGGTCACCGTCACCGTCGGCCCGGTCACCGGGGAGATGGGCGCGCTGATGGTCGACGGGACGCCCGCCGCGGTCACGATCACGGACGCGACCGGGAAGCACAACGACGCGAGCGGACAGCTGATCGGCGGCAGCCTGACGCTGACCCTGGTCACCGACGGTCTCACCGGTCCACTGCGGGTCCGGGCCACGGTGCTCGGGGCCGCCACGACCCGGGACCTGGCATGATCCAGCGCAACCGGCTCAAGCGGATCTTCGCGCGGGCCCTGGTGGTGGGCAGCGTGGCCGGCGCGGTCGGCACCCTCGCCCTGGTCGGCCGGCTGGCGATCTGGGACACCCCGAGCAGCACCACGACCGTGGTGCCCGCGGTCGCCGACCTGCCCGACGACGCGGACCGGCTGGTCACCTGGGGCGCCGACCGCTGGGACGGGCTGCGGGACTTCGAGCCGGCCACCCGGGTGCTGATCGAGGCGGCGTACGTGCGGGCCTGGGCGGCGCTCGGGCGCTACCAGTCGACCGGGGACACCAGCCCGGTGATCAGCTCGTTCACCGGCTCGGCCCGGGACGCGGTGCTCGCCCTGCCCCGCGGCTCGGCGGCCACCTGGGGCGTCGGCCACCGGCTGGAGCTGATCTTCTACGCGCTGGACGGCGGCACGGTCGGGATCCGTGACACCGCCGCCGACATCGTCCGGTCCGCGGTCAGCGGCGGGTCGGCCACCGTCACCGACGCCCGGGAGACCTACCAGGTGGTGCTGGTCAAGCAGGAGGGCACCTGGCTGGTCCAGCAGTTCCGGCGGACCGGGACCGGCGACCCCGCGGTGGTCGGTGCCGGGGGCGAGGGCGGCATCTCGGTGCTGCCCGGGTCGGCGAAACCGGGCACGGCGCTCGCGGTGCCGCAGCTGACCGGGGCGAGCCTGTTCCTGGACGTGACCGCGAACCTCGACGAGACCGCGGTGAACGCCCAGCTGACGGCGGCCCGCGACCTCGGCCTGGACACGGTGCGGCTGCCGTTGTCGTACCCGGACCTGGGCGCCGACACCCCGGACGAGGACGTGCTCAAGCGGGTACGGCGCTTCCTCGACCTGGCCGCTGCCCAGCGGCTGCGGGTGGTGCCGGCCCTGTTCGCCGGGCTGGACACGCCCACCCCGGACCTCTGGGTGGCCACCGACATGCACCTGCGGGCCGTGGTCGCGGCGCTCGGCGACCACGCGTCGATCGTGCTCTGGGACCTCGCCGACCGGCTCACCGCGGACGAGCCGGGCACCTCGGCCGACGTGCAGGCCCGCGCCTGGGTGCTGCACACCGTCACGCTGATGCGTGAGATCGCCCCGGCCGCGCCGATCACGGTCACCTGGCCGGACGCCGAGTGGGCCGGCAACGCGACGATGAACTCGCTGCTGGACGTGGTGTCACTGACCTGGAGCGGCGACCGCGCGCAGCTGCCGGCGGCGCTGTCCGCGGTCGCCCGGGCCGCCGCGGGACGGCCGGTGATGCTCTCCCGGTACGGCATCGACACGTACAACAGCGTTTTCCCCGGTGGGCACACCGAGCGTGAGCAGGCCTACGACCTGGCGCAGACCCGGTTGATCGCCGGCCGCAACAACCTGCGCGGCGCGATCTTCGCCGCGCTGCGCGACGGCGACACCGATCAGGAGACGGGTCTGCTGCCCTGGCGGTCCGGTGCGGCACGCGCCGGAGGCCTCCTCCGCGACGACGGTACGCGCAAGGTCGCGGCCGGCCTGGCCGGTGCGAGCAGCGGGCTGGACACCGTGGCCGCGCCCCCGTTCGTCACGAACGCCCTCCGCAAGCCCTTCTGGTGGGTGACGATGAGTTTCGGTACCGCGATTCCTGCGGTCGTCGTCCTGCTGGTGCGCAGGCGGCGGCGCCGGGCGGCGGCGGGAGCCGGAGACATCCGGATGGCAACCGAACCGCACGCCGACGAGCACCGTCACCGGGAAACCATGGCAGCAGGGCCGGCGAAGGGGAGCCGCGCGGGAGGGAAGACATGGGTTACGCGGCACGTGCGCTGGTGGAGGCGATAGCCTCGCCGGCCGCACTGGTGGACTGCTCCGGGCGGGTCCTGACCACGAACGCGCGGTGGTCGGCGCTCGGCGGTCCGGGCAGCGTGCACGCCGGTGCGGGGGAGTCCTTCCCGCCGGAGAACACGGGCTGCGAGGCGCACGCGCGGATGACGCAGACCGTCCGGGCCGGCACCCCGCTGGGTGAACCGGTGACGGTGCGCTGCGGGTGCGACGGCGCCGAGCGGGCCGTCCGGATCGCCGACATCACCACCGAGCGGGGCAACCGCCGGCGCCTGGTCACCACCGAGCCGGCCGCCGGCAGCGCCGACGAGGTGGCCCGGGAGAAGGCCGAGTTCCTGGCGCTGCTCAGCCACGAGGTGCGTACCCCGGTGACCGCGGTCGTCGGCCTGGTCGAGGTGCTCCGGGCGATGACCCTGCCGCACGAGATCCGCGAGGTCGTCGACGGCGTGCACCGGTCCACCCACGCCCTCCAGTCGATCACCAGCGACCTGATCGACCTGGCCCGGCTGCAGACCGGCCAGCTGGAGCTGGACTCGCGACCGGTGCCGCTGCGCCACCTGCTCGAGGGTGTCATCGAGCCGCTGCAGGACCTGGCCCGGCAGAAGGCGCTGCTGCTGCTCGCCGCGGTCGAGCCGGGCATGCCGGACGCGGTCTGGAGCGACCCCAACCGGATCCGCCAGGTGCTGACCAACCTGGTCGGCAACGCGGTCAAGTTCACCGAGAGCGGCGAGGTCGTGGTCACCGCCCGCCGCGACGGCGAGGGCCGGCTGGTGCTCACCGTCCGCGACACCGGTCCGGGACTGGCCGACGAGGATCAGCGCCGGATCTTCGAACCGTTCGTGCAGGTCGACTCGTCCGCCGCGCGCCGGCACGAGGGCGCCGGCGTCGGCCTGGCCATCGCGGCCCGCATCGTGGAGAGCATGGACGGCATCCTCGAGGTCGACTCGTCGCCGGGCGAGGGCTCGGAGTTCCGGGTCCGGATCCCGTTGCGGGCCGCCTCGGCCGACGAGGACCACGGCGCGGCGCCGCTGGCCGGCCGCCGGATCACCGTGGTCGCGCCGTCGCCGCACTCCACCCAGGCGCTGAACTGGCTGCTCACCTCGGCCGGCGCGATCGTCACCATCTCCGGCATGCCGGAGGTGCTCCGTGGCATCCCGGACAGCGAGGTGGTGCTCTGGTGCGACGACACCCACGACCCCGAGGTGGGCAAGCGGGTGGAGGCGGTGGAGAAGGCCGCCGGCCCGGACGGCCGCGCTGTCATGATCAGTACGACCGACCCGCGCCGTGGACTGTTCCGCGGCGGCAACATCCTGACCGCCCCGCTGCTGCGGCACCGTCTGGTGGCCACGCTCAACAAGGAGCGCACCGGGGTGCGGGGCGCGCCGGTGACCCCGCCGGCGCTGCCGCCGGGCAGCCGGGTGCTGCTCGCCGAGGACAACGACGTGAACCGTTCGGTCCTGGCCCGGATGATCACCCTGCTGGGTGTGGAGTGCGACGCGGTGGCCGACGGGGCCGCGGCGGCCGACGCGGTGCTGACCGGTCCGCGCTACGACGCGGTCCTGATGGACCTGCAGATGCCGAACGTGGACGGGATGGAGGCGACCCGGCGGATCCGGGCGGCCGGGTTCCGGACCCCGATCCTGGCGCTGACCGCCACCGCCATGAACAGCGTGACCGAACGATGCCGGGAGGCCGGGATGGACGGCGTGCTCACCAAGCCGATCACGCTGCCCCGGTTGCGGCAGGGGCTCGAGCCGTACCTGGTCGCGCCGGTGCCCGAACCGGTGATCCCGCCGTCGCCGGTGTCCTCCCCACCGGCCCCGGCCTCCCCGCCACCGGTCTCCTCACCGCCGGACTCGCCGGCGTCGGCCGTACCGGCCGCGGCGATGGCGCTGGTCGACGCCACCCGGCTGTACGACCTCGAGGAGCAGCTGTGCGACCGGCCGCTGATGATGGCGACGGTGCGCGCGTACCTGGAGCAGGTGGTGCCGCGCCGGACCGAACTGGCCGAGGCGGTCCGCTCCGGCGACCACTCCTCGGTGTCGCTGGCCGCGCACACCTGGAAGTCGTCGAGCGCGCTGCTCGGCGCCGACGCGCTCGCCGCGGCCTGCGCCAAGCTCGAGGAACGGGCGGTGGCCGGCGCGCCCGGCGACGAGTTACGCGGTCTGTTCGAGGAATTGGATAGCACGGTCGACGGCACGGCCGCGGCTCTCTCCGGTTACCTTGCCGATGGGGAGCGGATCAGCTGAGATGGGACACCCGATGAATTCCACGGCCGCCGAGCGCGGCGGGATAGCCACCGTGACGCCCCAGGACCGGACTCTGCCCGTCCCGGCCGGGCCCTCCCGCAGCGTACGCCGCAGGCTCGCGATCGCCGACGCGCGGCGCCCCTCCCGGTCGGTGCTGCGCCAGCCGGTCATCGGCGCCGACAAGCTGGTGGCGGCGAACGCCGCGCTGCGGGCCGAGAACCGCACCCTGACCTCGTCGCTGAACCGGGTCCAGGAGTTCGCCGGCGAGCTCAGCCACGACCTCAAGGCCCCGCTGATCACCATCGTGGCGTACGCGGACCTGCTCAACCACCTGGACGCGAACCAGATGGGCGCGGGGGAGTACCACGGCTTCCTGAAGCAGATCACCACCAGTGCCGAGCGGATGCAGCAGCTCATCGACGACGTGCTGGAGTCGCTCTCGGCCCGCGACGACGAGATCAGCGCCGAGCCGACCGACCTGGCCGCGCTGGTCGGGGAGGTGGCCCAGGAGTGCCTGGACCGGTTCCGGGCCGCACACGAGGGCCCGCCACCGGAGATCATCGTGGACGAGCTGCCGCCGGTGACGATCGACGCGGTGATGGTGCGCCGGGTCTTCGACAACCTGCTCGGCAACGCGATCAAGTACGTCGGGCACGGCGACGTGGCCCGGGTACGGGTGTCCGGCCGGCCGGACACCCGGGGGTGGGTACGCATCGACGTGACCGACAACGGCATCGGCATCCCGGACGGCCAGCACGAGATGGTCTTCGCCGGGCGGTACCGCGCCCACGCCGACGCCGGGTATCCCGGCACCGGTCTGGGCCTCAACATCTGCCGCCGCATCGTGGAGGAGCACGGCGGCCTGATCGGAGCGGAGCCCGCGGAGACGGGCGGAACGAGATTCTGGCTCACGCTGCCCGCGGTCGCCGGGTGACCGGGCACGACAACCGAACTGCTCCCGTGAAGCACCACAGGCCAAAGCCGCCGATGGCTAGGCTATTTGTCTGGAATGTTATTGGGACGGGGCCAACCATGATGACTGCGCAACAGATCAGTAACTCCACGATCGACGACTCACTGACCGATCCCGACCGGCTGATGGCCGTGGCCGAGATCCTCGACGCCGACAGGCTGAGTGCAGCGGATCTGGAGCAGTTCACCCTCGGGCTCACCAAGGTGACCGGCAGCAAGATCGCTGCTGTGAACCTTGTCCTGGGCGACGAGGTCCTGGTGACCGGGTCGCACGGAATGGACGGCTGGCTGCTCGAGACCAGCACGTACGAGACGGACCGCACACCCTGCTCGACGGTGGTCCGGACCGGGCGCACCCTGCTCATCCCGGATCTCCTCCAGGAGACGCTGTACTCCCAGTGCCCGCTGGCCAGCAACGGCGGGATCCGGTCGTACGTGGGCGCACCGCTGCTGACCATCCGGCGCTACGTCGTCGGCACGGTCTGCCTGCTGGACCGCGAGCCCAACGTCTTCACCGAGGCGCACCGGACGGTCCTGGAACACCTGGCCCGATATGCCGCCACCCAGTTGCGGATCGGGGACTAGGGCCGGGGCCGCAAGGCCGCGGTGTGCGCCAGGAAGCGTCCGATCACGTCGACCTCGTCCTCGCTGAAACCCTCGGTGAGCCGGGCGTTGAGGTCGTGCACCACCGATTTCGCGGTGGTCACGGCCTCACGCCCGAGCGGGGTCAGCGCTAGCCGGACCGCGCGGGCGTCCGCCGGATCCGGTGTCTTGGTGACGAATCCGCCCTTCTCCAGGCGGCTGACGAGTCCGCTCATCCCGGACGGTGACGCGCACAGTGCCGCCGTCACGTCGCCCACCAGGGAGTCGTCGTGCCGGGCGAGGTGGAACAGCACGCCCGCCCCGGCGGCGCCGATGCCGGTGTCCCCGGAATGCGCGTCGATCAGCCGCCGCAGCGAACGCTCGGCGCGCATCAGGTCGAACACCAGCCGCCGGCTCATCGCACGCTGCTCCCGGCATGCCGGCGCAGCCAGCCGAGCAGGTCGGGCCAGAGGGCGTCCTTCACGTGGCGGCGCATGAACCCATGATGGCCGATCTCGGTGACACCGGCGTCGGCGGGTGAGTAGGTGCGCCGCTCGACGGTGGCGTTGGCCAGGTGGGCGGCCAGGCCGTCGATCTGCGACGCCGTCGCCCACTTGTCGTCGGTGAGGCCGATGATCAGCACCGGGAGGGTGACCGTGGCGGCGCGCTCCGGGCCGCGCATGGCCGGATCGGTGAACAGGTATCCCTCCTGCTGTGACCAGGCCGCCCACTGCGCCATGGCGGCGGCGGGGATGTCCTCGCCCAGCCCGAGACGGCGGGCCGGGACGTAACCGAGCATGCGCCCCAGGGCCGGCCCGAGCACCTTCATCACCAGCGACACCCGGAGGCGCTCGGCACGGTCCGGGATCTCCCGGATCGACACCACGTGCGAGGCGACCAGGGCGAACGCGGTCAGCCGCCCGGTGCCGTGGCCCAGCGTCAGGGCGTGCCCGCCGAGGCTGTGCCCGATCGCGAACTGCGGCAGGCCGGGGAACCGCTCGTGCGCCCATGCGGCCACGGCCGGCACGTCGGTCTCCATCCAGTCGCGCATGGCCAGGTGCCGGTGGGCGCGCGGCGAACCGGACCGGCCGGTGCCCCGGTAGTCGTAGGTGATCGTGGCGATGCCGTTCTCCGCGAGATAGCCGGCGAGGTTGCGGTAGAAGCCCTGCGGGGTCGCGGTCGCCGCGTGGATCACCAGCGCGGCCTCGGGCTCGCCGTCGGGCTCCCACAGCGTCCCGGTGATGACGCCGTCACCGGCCGGGACGGTGATCGTCTGGTTATTTCGCATGCGAAACAAACTAGCGGTGCCGCGCACGGCCGGGGAAGGCATGATGACGGGCGGATCCCACGATCACGAACAGGAGTCGCGATGACCCGCGTGTGCTTCACCCTTCAGGTCGCCCCGGAGAAGCTGGACGCCTACCGGGCCGCGCACGCCGCGGTCTGGCCGGACATGCTGCGGGCCCTCAAGGACACCGGCTGGCACGACTACCGGCTCTACCTGCGCCCGGACGGGCTGCTCGTCGGCGTCCTGGAGACCGAGGACTTCGCCGCGGCGCAGGACGCGATGGCGCGTACCGAGGTGAACCCGCGCTGGCAGGCGGCCATGGCCGAGTTCTTCCCGTCACTCGGCGAGGCCCGGCCGGACGAGGGCATGTTCGTACTCGACGAGATCTTCCACCTGGAGGCGCAGCTCGAGGCGCTCTAGCCGTGTTTCGTGGTCAGGGTGCGAAGCCCGTCCGCGTGGTGATTACGGGCGCGCTGGGCACCCCAATTCACCACACCGGTTGTGGTGTGTTGATTTCGGGCGCGCTGGACGCCCCAATTCACCACACCGGTTGTGGTGTGTTGATTTCGGGCGCGCTGGACGCCCCAATTCACCACACCGGTTGTGGTGTGTTGATTTCGGGCGCGCTGGACGCCCGAAATCACCACGCTGTTGTGGGTGTGGTGATTTCGGGCGCGCTGGGCGCCTGAAGTCACCACGCGGACGGGCTTTGCGCGATGACCACGAGACGTCTCTGGCCGGGGAGGTTCCGCCGTCGATGTCCGCGGAACGCCGGACTTGCGCGCCCCTGGTCTGATGGACTCTGCCGCGAGTGATCCGTGCGGCCCGGGCGGACGTGTTACCTGACGTCAAGGCTTTCGGGCCGGACACCGACGGGGGTGACAGTGACCGATTCGCCGACCAGCACACGGCCGGAGCGAGCCACCAGAACGCGGACACCACCGCCCGGCCGGGCGGTCACGCCGGCCGGGCCACCACGGCGCACCACCCGGGCCGGTGACGTCCTCGGCCGCCTGCTGCCCAGCGTGGTGCCCGGCGCGCTGATGGCCGGCATCGGCTCGATCCAGGCCGGCCGGCCCACCCTGAGCTGGGACGAGGTCACCTCCGCCGAGGTGGCCGCCCGGAGCCTGCCGCAGATCTGGGACATGATCCAGAACATCGACGCGGTGTTCGGGTTCTACTACGCGTTCCTGCACTTCTGGAGCGCCGTGGTGGGCTCCTCGGAGACCGATCTGCGCCTGCCGTCGATCATCGCGATGGCCGGCGGGGTCGCGCTCGCCGCCGAACTCGGGCGCCGCCTGTTCACCCCGATGATCGGGCTGATCACCGGGCTCATCCTGTGCGTGGTGCCGAACACCTCCCGGTACGCCGCCGAGGCCCGGCCGTACGCGTTCGCCTGCTTCTTCTCGGTGCTGGCGCTGCTGATGCTGGTGGTGGCGGTACGGCGCGGTCGCGCGTACACCTGGATCGGCTACGGCCTGAGCGTGACGTTCCTGGGTCTCGCCCACCTGGTCGCCCTGACCACCCTCGCGGCGCACGCCGTGCTGATCGCCGCCCACCTGTGGCGCCGCCGGCGGTGGCGGCCGGTCGCCGTCTGGGCCGGCACGGTGATCGCGGCGCTCGTGCCGCTGCTGCCGCTCGCCTGGCTCGGCGCGCACCAGGAGGACACCCAGCTGCACTGGGTCGAACCGATCACTCTCGGACGTCTGCAGGACATGCCCGCCGAGATCACCGGTTCCGCCGAGGTGGCCTGGCTGCTGATCGGCCTGCTCGTGCTCGCCTCCTGGCGGCCGTTGCTGCGGATCGCCCCGATCGCCGCGCTGGCCCTCGGGCCGTTGTGCGCGCTCGCCCTGGTGTCGGCGCTGATCTCGCCGATGTGGGTGGCCCGATACCTGCTCGTGGTGCTCGCCCCGATGGCGATGCTGGCCGCCGTCGCCCTGGCCGGCGGGCGGGAGGGCTGGTCTCGTTTCGGCGCGCTGCGGATCGTCTCGGTGCTTCTGCTGCTCGCGGTGGTGTCCGTGCCCGCCCAGCGGCAGATCCGCGGGCCGGCGGCCAAGAAGGGCCCGGACTACCGCACCGCCGCCCAGGTGGTGGCCCGCAACCAGCAGCCCGGCGACATCGTCGTGTACCCGCCGAAGAACCGTCAGGTGCGTGCCGGCATGGACTACTACCTGGACCGGCTGCCCACCCAGCCGGCCGACCCGCTGGTCCGGGTGCCGTCCGCGCGGACCGGCCTGCTGATCGCCGAGGAGTACCCGGACGTGGCCGTGCACGTGGACGGCGCCCGCCGGATCTGGCTGATCGTCGGTGACCGCCGCGACGACCCGGTCACCGCCCGGCCCGGTCTGCGGCCGCTGCTCGACGCGGAGTACCGGCGGGTCGGCTTCTGGCAGCCGAAGCGGGCGACGGTGGCGCTCTACGAACACGTCGGTTGATGGCAGGCTGGCGAGATGCTGGTTCTGCTTCCCGACACGATGCCGTTGTCCCCCACGCTGCCCGACGGCGTGACCGTTTCCGTCTATGACACGCAGGCGCCGCTGCCGGACTCGTGCCGGGACGCCGAGGTGCTCGTGGTGTGGGGCAACAGCGCCGCGAACCTGACCGATTGCGCTCAGCGGCTTCCCCGGCTGCGGTGGGTGCAGACGCTGGCGGCCGGACCGGACGCGGTGCTGCGGGCCGGGTTCGCGCCGTCGGTGGTGGTGACGGCCGGGCTCGGGCTGCACGACCGGACCGTGGCGGAACACGCGCTGGCGCTGACGCTGGCCGCCGCCCGCCGGGTGAACCTGCTGGTCCGGGCCCAGATCGGCGGCCGGTGGGCGGGGGAGCTGGGCGGCTTGCAGCCGGTGGACGCGCCGGGCACGTTCCGGACGCTGCGCGACGCGAACGTGGTGATCTGGGGATTCGGCGGGATCGCGGGGACGCTGGCGCCGTTGCTGGCGGCGCTGGGTGCCCGGGTCACCGGGGTGGCGCGGACCGCGGGTGAGCGTCACGGGTTCCCGGTGGTGACCGCCGCGTCGCTGCCCACGCTGCTGCCGGACACCGACCTGCTGATCTCGATCCTGCCGGGTACGCCCGAAACGGATCGGGTGCTCGACGCCGCGGTGTTCGCCGGGCTGCCCGAGCACGCGTGGGTTCTGAACGTGGGGCGCGGCAGTGTGCTCGACGAGGAGGCGCTGGTGGCGGCGTTGCGGGCGGGGCGGCTCGGGGGAGCGGCGCTGGACGTGTTCGCGGTGGAGCCGCTCCCGGCGTCGTCGCCCCTGTGGGACGAGCCGAATGTGATCATCTCGCCGCATGCGGCGGGCGGTCGTCCCGAGGGTGCCGACGCGCTGCTCTCCGAGAACCTCGCCCTCTTCCGGACGGGTCGGCCTCTGCGTAACGTCGTCGCCCGCTGACGCGGTCAGTGCGGGGTGGAGCGGGCCCGGACGTGCAGACGCTCGCCCTGTGGTCCGAAGATGTTGAGGATCTCGGCGGGCCCGGTGCCCGGATTCAGGACCAGGTGCGGGAGCCGGGTGTCGAACTCGGCCGCCTCGCCCGGTTCCAGCTCCAGGTCGTGGGTGCCGAGGATGAGCCGGATCCGCCCGGACAGGACGTACAGCCACTCGTACCCCTCATGGGTCTTCTGTTCCAGGTCGCACGCCGGGCCGTCCGGCGGCAGGATCTGCTTGAAGGCCTGCAGGCCGCCCGGCTGACGGGTCAGCGGGATGAAGGTCCGGCCGCCCCGCACGATGGGTTTGGCCCGCACCCGCGGGTCGCCGGTCTCCGGGGCGTCGACCAGCTCGTCCAGGCCGACCTGATAGGCGGCGGCCAGCGGCAGCAGCAGTTCCAGGGTCGGTTTGCGGGTGCCGGACTCGAGGCGGGACAGCGTGCTCACCGAGATGCCGGTGGTCTCGGCCAGCTGCGTGAGGGTGATCTCCCGCTTCCGGCGCAGGTCCCGTAGCCGGGGCCCGACCGCCGCGAGCGCGTTCTCCAGGTCTTTTGCCATAACGGCAAGGATAGTTGCCGTCTCGCGCAAGGGTCATGCACCGTGAGGGCAACGCGAGAGAGGAAACAACGATGGAGCAGACCCGGTACGACGTGGTGGTCATCGGCGGCGGAGCGGCCGGCCTGAGCGGCGCGATGGCCCTGGCCCGGTCGCGGCGCTCGGTGCTCGTCGTCGACAGCGGTGAGCCGCGTAACGCCCCCGCCGCGCACATGCAGAACTACCTGGGACGCGACGGCACCCCGCCGGCCGAGATGCTGGCGATCGGCCGGGCCGAGATCGCCCGGTACGGCGCGGAGGTCATCACCGCGAAGGCCGAGTCGGCGGTCCGCGAGCCGGGCGGGTTCCGGGTGCGGACCGCGGACGGGCGTGAACTGTCCGCGCGGCGGCTGCTGGTCACCACCGGACTGGTCGACGAGCTGCCGGACATCCCGGGACTCGCCGAGCGCTGGGGCCGGGACGTCGCGCACTGCCCGTACTGCCACGGCTGGGAACTGCGGGACAAGCGGATCGGCGTGCTCGCGACCAGCCCGCTCAGCCCGCTGCAGGCACAGATGTGGCGGCAGATCACCCCGAACCTGCTCCTGCTGCTGGGCGACCAGCCGGCGCCGTCGGCGGAGCAGGCCGAGGAACTGGCGGCACGGGAGATCCCCGTCGTGGCCGGGGCCGTCGCCGGCGTCGAGGTCACCGACGACCGGATGACCGGGGTACGCCTGGCGTCAGGTGACGTGGTGGCCCTCGACGCGCTGGTAGCGGGCCCCCGGTTCACGGCCCGGTCCCGGGTGCTGGAGTCGTTGGGTCTCAAGCCGGTCGACATGGAGATGCACGGGCACGTGATGGGCAGCCGGATCCCGTCGGACGAGGCCGGCGCGACGACCGTGCCCGGTGTCTGGGTGGCCGGCAACGTCACCAACCTGGCGGCGACGGTGGCGGTCGCGGCGGCCGGCGGCCAGACCGCGGCGGGCGCGATCAACATGGATCTGATCGCCGAGGACACCCGGGAGGCGGTGGCCGGGTATCGGGAGCGGATCGCCACTATGTTCACCCGGGACGCCTGGGAGGAACGCTACCGCGGCAAGCCGGCGATCTGGAGCGGCAACCCGAACCCGCAGCTGGTCGCCGAGGCGGAGGGGCTGGCCCCGGGGCGGGTCCTGGACGTGGGCTGCGGTGAGGGCGCCGACGCGGTGTGGCTGGCCCGGCGCGGGTGGCGGGTGACCGCCGTCGACATCTCGGCGGTGGCGCTGGAGCGGGCGGCCGGGCACGCCGCGGAGGCCGGGGTGGCCGACCGGGTGTCGTTCCGGGCGATGGACCTCTTGCGGGAGACGGTCGCGCCGGCCGCGTACGACATGGTGTCCTCGCACTTCATGCACCTCCCGGCGCAGGCACGGCAGAAGTTGTACGCCCAGCTGGCCGGTGCGGTGGCGCCGGGCGGGACGCTGCTGATCGTGGGGCACCACCCGAAGGATCTGGCGGCCGGGGTGGGGCGGATGCACTTCCCGGAGATGCTGTTCACGGCCGAGGAGCTCGCGGCGGACCTGGATCCGGCGGCGTGGGAGACGGTGGCGGTGGAGACCCGGGCACGGGCCGCTCGTGGCCCGGAGGGGCAGGACTTGACCGTCCACGACGCGGTATTGGTGGCAAAGCGCCGGTAAAAGACGATAAAGGCGGCGAATTGCCAGCGTGGCTCCGGCTACCTTGCTGGAATGAGGCTATGCGGCCGGATCCTGAACGACAGTCGGGCCCGGGCGACGACGCCCGGGCCGCGCTCGCGGCCTGGCGGGACGGGATCGTCGACGCCGTCGCCGCGGAGCGCCTCGTCAACCTGCCCCGGGGCGGTGCCGACCTGATCGAGATCACCGCGCCGTCGTCGGCCGTCGTCCTGCAGGCCCTGCGAGCCGGGCGTGACTGCTCGTTCGCCGGCCCGGCCTCCGACGAGTTCGCCGGCCCGGGCGGCAACGACTTCGCCGGCCCGGCCGGGGAGGAGTTCGCCGACCCGGCTGCCGAGAAGTTCGCCGGCCCGGCCTCCGAACTCGCCGGCCTGGTCGGCGACCGGCCCGAACCTGTCGGCGAGGACCTCCCGCCGGCCGGCCCCCGGCGGGGGAGGCGGCGCTCGGGGGACGAGCACAAGTCGTCCGGCCGGCACCGGCGTGACACCGTCCTGCGCACGGACCTGCCCGAGGACGTCCTGCGCCCACTGCTGCGGCGGCTGCGCCGGCACACCCGGCAGGAACAGACCGACCGCGGCGTGGACGTGCTGCATCTGGCCGTCGGGCTCCTGCACTGGCAGGACCGCGACGGCGCCGGGCACGCCAGCCCGCTGACGCTGCTCCCGGTGGAGCTGGTCGCCCTCGGCCCCGGCGACGTGCCGCGGCTGCGGCTCGGCGCCGGCGATCCGATGATCAACCCGGCGCTGGTGGCCCGGCTGCGGGCCCTCGAGATCGACCTGCCGGAGACCGCCCCGGCCGACGCCGCCGCGGTCCGCGCCATGGTCGACGCGGCGATCACCGGGCGCAGCGGCTGGCGCACCACCGAGACGATCGTCCTGGCCCGCCTCGACCCGTCCGGCGAGACGGTGCACCGGGACCTGACCGCGCACGAGGACGAGATCACCGCGCACCCGATGGTCCGGGCCCTGGCCGGGATCGGCGGCGACGGCGCGTTCACCGCCACGGACACCGACCCGGACGGCCCGGTTCCGCTGGTCCTGGACGTGGACGCGGACCAGCGGGCGTGCGTCGAGGCCGCCGTCCGCGGACGCAGTTTCGTGGTCGACGGCCCGCCCGGGACCGGCAAGTCGCAGACCGTCGCGGCCATGGTGGGTGCGCTGGCGTACGCCGGGAAACGCGTCCTGGTGGTCTCCGAGGAGGCCACCGCGCTGGACACCGTGCAGGAACGTCTCGCCGCCGCCGGCCTCGGCAACCACCTGCTCGACCTGCGCGGCGCCCGGGTGGCCCGCCGGCAGGTGGCGTCCGGGCTGGCCGCAGCCCTGGACGCCGCGCCGCTGCCGGACGCCGCCCTGTCCGAGGAGGACCGGGAACGACTGCGGGACCGGCGCGAGCAGCTCGACGCCTACGCCGCCGCGGTCGCCGAGGAACGTGACCCGCTGGGGTGCAGCCTGCACGAGGTGATCGGCCGGTTCGCCCGGCTGGCCGACGTGCCGGAGGCGCCCGCCCCCGCGCTGCAACCGCACGCGCTGACCGACACCGGCCTGGAACGGATCCGGGCCGCCGCCGCCCGGCTCTCCCGGGCCTGGCGGCCGGCCGCGGAACGCAGCGGGTTCCGCTGGCGTGAGGTGGTCGAGAAGGAACCGCTGGCCGAGGCCCTGATCGACGCGCAGGTCGCCCTGGAACAGGTGGCGGCGGCCGCCGAACCGAACGCGAGCCTGATCGCCGCGTTCCACCTGCGGCTGCCGGCCGAGGTGTCGGGGCTCGCCGAACTCGCCGAACACTCCGTGGAACGCCCGCCGGCCGCCGCCGACGCGTGGCTGACCGGGATGAGCCTGCGGCCGGTCCGGGAGGCCGCCGACGACCTCGCCCTGCGGCTGGACGCGATCATCGCGGCGTACGAGCAGGTCCGGACCCGGATCGCCGCGCCGTGGGAACGACTGTCCCCGCCGCTGTCCGCCGCCGCGTTCCCGGAACCGCCGCGGCTGAGCCCGCCCGCGGTCCGGCTCGACCCGCTGACCGCCGCCGACGCCAAGGCGCTCGCCGGCCGGTTCGCCGCGGACGCCGACGAACTCGAGCACCAGCAGCGCAACCTGGACCGGATCACGCACCGGCTGCGCCTGCCCGAAGTGATCACCTTCTCCGACGTGGAACTCGTCGGCCTCGTCTCCGAACTGGGCGGTCGCACGGAGAAGCCGGAGCCGGCCTGGTTCGTGCCGGGCGCGCAGGGCGCGGTGCACGGCGCGGCCGCGGCACTGCGCCGGCACGTCGAGGCGGTCGTCGCCGCCCGGGCGCAGGCCCGCCGGTACTTCACCGAGGCGGTGCTGAGGGCGCCGGTCGAGGACCTCGCCGAACGGTTCGCCACCGTGCACCGCGGTGCCCGTAAGCTGCTCGCCCCGCACCGGCGGGACAAGGACGCGGTCGCCCAGCTGGCCGCCCAGGACGTCACCGTCGAGGAGGCGGTCGCCAACCTGCACCTGGCGGTGGCCTGGCGGCGGGCCTGGGAGGGCCTGCTGTCGGCGGAACGGCACAACGCGGCGGCGCTCGGCGGGTACTGGAAGCGGCTGGAGACCGACTTCCCGGCGATCGGCCGGGCGCTGCGGACCGTGGACGAGGCGCTGCGCGTCACCCCGGCCGAGGGTCTGCAGGCGGTGGTCGACTATGTCAGCTCGCGCTCCGCCCACGAGCAGCTGGACGCCGTGGTCGGCGAGGCCCGCGAGGTCTTCCGGCACTGGCGGGGCACCCTGCGTGCGGAACCCGAACCGGCCGCCCGCCCTGAACTGGGGCACGGATCGGTGCAGACCGCGGTGCACTGGCTGCGGGCGCAGGTCGGCCCGCTGCGGGAGACCGCCGCTCTGCTGGAACAGCTCAGCGAACGGACCGGGCGGGACCTCAACGTGGCCGAGGCGCGCACCGTCCTGGCGGTCCGGCAGGGTGTGCTGGACGCCGAGGCGGCGCTGACCTCCACCGAGTTCCACTACCGGTCGGCGCTGGGTGAGGCGTACCGGGGACGGGAGACCGACCTGGACGCGGTGGCCGACGCCGTCGAGTGGACGGCACGGGCCCGGACGCTGCGGACCGGGGCGGACGCCGCGCTCAACAACGAGCAGGCCCAGGCGCTCGGCACCGGGCAGGCCGTCCCGGACCTGCCGGCCATCGAGGAGGCCTGGCTGGAGGCGCGCGGGCGGGTGCTCGCCGCGTTCGGGCCGGCCCGCCAGGTCCGGCTGGGCACCGCGCTGGACCGCTACGAGACCGCCCGGGACCTGCTGCGTGACCTGCTCGAGGACGACACCGGGCAGGCCGAGTGGTTCGAGTACCTGGCCGGCCGCGAGGTGCTCACCGAGTTCGGCCTGGACGGCGCGATCGAGGTGTGCGCCGACCGGGGCATCGACCCGCAGCGGCTGGGGGACGTGCTGGAACGGACGGCGTACCGGTCGTGGATCTTCTCGGTGCTCGCCGAGGACGAACGCCTCCAACCGCTGGCCGCCGTGGACCGCAACGAACTGGTCGACGAGTTCCGGCGGCTGGACGCCGAACAGACGCACGACGCGGCCGCCCGGATCCTCGCGGCGCTCGGCACCCGCCGGCCGTCCGGCGAGGCCACCACGCTGATCCGCGCCGAGGGGGCGAAGAAGGACGGGCACCTGCCGGTCCGGGACCTGCTCGGCGGGGCGTGGGAGGCGGTGGCGGCACTCAAACCCTGCCTGCTCGCGCCGCCGTCGACGGTCAGCCGGCTGCTGCCCGACGAGGCCCGGTTCGACGTGGTGATCATCGACGAGGCGTCCCGGATGACCCCGGCGGCGGCGGTGGCGTGTGCGTACCGGGGGACCTCACTGGTGATCGTGGGGGACGACGCGCAACTACCGCCCCCGGACGGCCGGCCGTCGGTGCTGGTGGTGGCCAACGACTGCGGCGGCTTCGCCCGGCTCGGCCTGACCTGGCACTACCGGAGCCGGCACGAGAGCCTGATCGACTTCGCGGCGCGGACGTTCTATCAGGGACGGCTGGTGACGTTTCCCAGCCCGTACCCGATGGGCCCGGATCTGGGGGTGCAGCTCTTCCCCGCGGACGGCGCGGCGGCCGAGGCGGCCCTGGTGACCCAGCGGGTGGTGCACCATTTCAGCACCCGGCCGGCGCTCTCCCTCGGAGTGATCACCCTGAGTCCGGAGCAGACCGACGGGGTCGCCGCCGCGGTCGAGGCGGCCCTGGCCGGCCGCGAGGACCTGGAGCAGCACCTCGGCGGTTTCTTCGTCAAGAGCGCCGACGCGGCGCAGGGCGACGAACGCGACGTGGTCATCCTGGTGACCGGAACCGATCTGGGCGCGGCGGGCGGTCCCGCGGGCACGCGGCGGCTGGACGTGGCGATCACCCGGGCCCGGCAGCGGGTCGAGGTGATCTCGGCGATCCCACCATCGGCCCGGGAGGACGCGTCCGGCGAGGGCGAACGGCGGCTGGCCGGCTATCTGGACGCGGCCGAGAACGGGACGGCACCGGCCGAGGAGGTCGCGCTGACCGCGCTCGAGACCTCCGTCCTCGAGACCATCGCGGGCTGGGGCTACGCGACCGACGTCCAGGTGGGGACCGGTCCGTGCCGGATCGAGATCGGGGTACGCCACAGCGAGGGCGCCGCCTACGTCCTCGGCGTCCGGTGCGACGGCCCCGGGTACACGCACGCCACCGCGGCCCGGGACCGGGACCGCCTGCACGACCAGGTCCTGCACGGCCTGGGCTGGCACCTGCACCGGATCTGGAGCGTGTCCTGGTACGCCGACCGCGCCGAGGAGGAGAACCGGCTGCGCGTGGCGATCGAGAACGCGCTGTCCACCCCGGACGTGTTCGCCGAGGTCGACGGTGAGGTGCTGACCGTCCGCGCGGCGCAGCGCCCGGAGTGGGCCCTGCCGTACGTGCGTGCCGCCGTCGCCCCGCTGCCGGCCGGTGCCCGGGTGAACGATCCGGCGACCGCTCCGCTGCTGGTCGGCGCCGTCGAACGGATCGCCGAGGTGGAGGGCCCGGTGCACCTGACCACGCTGATCCGGCGGATCCGGGACGGCTGGGGCATCGGGCGGCTCACCCAGCCGGTGCGGGCGGCCATCGAGCAGGCGGTCCGTTCCTCCCGGGCCGGGTTCGACGGCACCTTCGTGACCTGGCCGGACGCGCTGATCCCGGCGGTCCGGGTGCCGGGCGACGAGGTCACCCGCAAGCCGGAGGAGATCGCCGACCCGGAGCTGCTGCTCGCCCTGGAGTACCTCGTCCTGGACGCCGGCCTGGTGGAGGGCGACGACCTGCTGGCGGCGGCGGCCCGCCTGTTCGGCTGGAGCGGGACCCGGCCGGGCGGTCCGCGGCTGGCCGCGATGCTCGACGAACTGGTGTCGGTGGGCCGGCTGATCGCGCACCCGAACGGGCTGATCGCCGCGCCCGAGGGCGACCTGCTCGACCTGCCGGACCCGGCGACCCTGCCGCGCCGGGAGGATTCGCGCCGCAACGTCAAGGCGCGGCAGGACTCGACGTAGGGCGGGTCAGGACTCGACGTAGGGCGGTCAGGACCGGTCAGGACTTGGTGTAGACGTCGTGCGGGATCGCGACCGGCCAGAGCATGTCGCGGATCAGCAGGCAGCGGGCGACCGTCGCCGGGTCGTCGGTCTCCGCGCCGCCGGCGAACGTGCCGTCCTGGTCGACCAGGGTGTACACGACCCGGCGGTCGTCGAAGACCCAGAAGTCGTCGGTACTGACCGGCAGCCCGCCCACCTCGTCCCGGGGCAGCCAGCGGATCCGCTCGCCGGCCGCCACGTTCAGCCCGGACAGGCTGAGCAGCCAGCGGGTGTAGTCGCCGTGCGGCACCGTGACCACCCGCAGACGTTCCACCACGCAGCCGGCCGCGGTGGTCCGCCGGATCAGATCGAGCCAGGACCGCTGCCAACCGAAGTCGTCCGGCTCGCCGGCCAGGAAACGCCGGAACGGCTCGTTCTCCTCCGGGGTGTCGTAGACGTCCGAGACCTCCAGATGGAACGCGGACCGCCGGACGTCGCGGAACAGGTGCCGGAACGCGTCGACCTGCATCAGCCGCATACGTCACGATGGTCGGAGCGTTCCGGCGCGGTCCACCCGGGATGCGGAAAGACGCAAGGGGAGAAGAGTTCGCGTTCAGCCGTTGCGGGGCAGCTCCCGGGCGAGGACCTTGCCGGTGGCGTTGCGGGGCAGCTCGTCCAGGAAGACGACGTCCCGCGGCACGCAGAACCGGGCCCGGTGCCGGCGGACGTGCGCGCGGACCGCCTCGTGATCGAGCGTCTCGCCATCGCGCAGCACCAGATAGGCCGCCAGCCGCTGACCGAACTCGTCGTCCGGCACCCCGATCACCGCCACGTCCCGGACCTGCGGCAGGCCGGCGAGCAGGTCGGCCACCTCGCCGGGATGGACGTTCTCACCCCCGGAGACGATCATGTCGTCCTCCCGGCCGTCCACGAACACCCGGCCGTCGGCGTCCCGGTGCCCCAGATCGCCGGTGCCCAGCATGCCCTCGCACATCCGGGTGTCCGCGTCGTCGGTGTAGCCCTCGAACAGCATCTCGTTGACCACGAACAGGCGGCCCACCGTGCCGTCCGGCACCGGCCGGCCGTCGTCGCCGAGCACCGCTACCCGGGTGCCGTACGGCGGACGCCCGGCGGTGTTCGGCGCGGCCCGCAGGTCGGCCGGCGTGGCGATGGAGACCCAGGACGCCTCGGTCGAGCCGTACAGGTTGTAGAGGACGTCGCCGAACCGGTCCATGAACCGGCCGGCCAGCCCGCCCGGAAGCGCGGAACCGCTGACCGCGGCCACCCTCAGGCTCGGCCGTTTCGCCGACGCCGGGAGATCCATCAGCTGCTGCAGCATGACGGGTACGCCGATGAGCGCGTCCACCGACCGTCCGGCCATGGTGGCCTGCGCGGCCGCCGCGTCGAACCGCCGTTGCAGCACGATCGTCGCGCGCAGCGCCAACGCGATCTGCAGCCCGGCGAAACCCCAGGTGTGGAAGAGCGGCGCGGAGATCATCACAGTGTCGCCGGCCCGCAGCGGGATCCGGTCGATCACCGAGCAGAGCGGGCGGAAACCACCGGGCGTGGGCCGCCGGGCACCCTTGGGCACGCCGGTCGTCCCCGAGGTGAGCACGACGGTCCGTCCCGGACGCGCGGGCGGCGACAGCGCGCCCTCCGGCGACGTCTCCGCGATCATGTCGGCGATCCGCCGCTCGTTCAGCCGCTCGACGCCGGTCAGCAACGCGACCTGGTCGGTGAACTCGTCGTCGTGGATCAGCACCCGCAGGCCCTGGTTTTTCGTCACTTCGGCCAGCTGGTGCGCGGAGAGCCCGGTATTGATCAGCACCGGGTCGGCGCCGCGGATGGTCGTCCCGATCAGCGACTCCACCATCCGGACCGAGTTGCGGCAGAGCAGCCCGACCCGGTCACCCGGACCGGCCGGCAACGCCCCGGCCAGCCGCTCGGCGCGACCGAGCAGCTGGGCGTACGTCAGGCGGCGCTCGTCGTCGACCACCGCGATCCGTTCCGGACTGCGGGCCGCGGCCTGCCGCAGCTCACCGGCGAGACCGAAACCCCACCGGCCGAGCGCGGCGAACTGGCGCACGACACGGCCCGGACGCCCCGGCGTCAGCAGGCCACGGCGGGCCATGGTCGAGGCGATGAAGGCGGCGTCCACTCTGTCATCCTCCCGGCATAATAGGACAAGCCCTAGCGGATCTGGACTCCGGAGATGGCGCGGGCGATGACCAGCCGCTGGATCTCCGACGTGCCCTCGAAGATCGTGTAGATCTTGGCGTCCCGGAACATCCGTTCCACCGGGTGCTCCCGCAGATAACCGGCGCCACCGAGGATCTGCACCGCCTTCTCGGTGACGGACACCGCCACCTCGCCGGCCTTCAGCTTCGACATCGAGCCCTCACCGGCGCCGAACGGCCGCTCGTTACGGCCCATCCACGCCGCCCGCCACACCAGCAGCCGCGCCGCGTCGATCTCGGTACGCATGTCGGCGAGCGCGAACGCCACCGCCTGGTTCTCGATGATGGGACGGCCGAACTGCACGCGGTTCTTCGCGTACTCCAAGGCGTACTCGTAGGCGGCCCGCGCGATGCCGATCGCCTGCGCGCCCACCGCGGGCCGCGACAGCTCGAAGGTTCGCATCGCGGCCTGCTTGGTGGCCCGCTGACCCTCCCGGGCCCGGGCCAGGCGGCGGTCCAGCGACTCCTTGTCGCCGAGCAGGCAGCTGCCGGGGACCCGAACGTCGTCGAGGAACACGTCCGCGGTGTGCGAGGCCCGCAGGCCCAGCTTCTTCAGCTTCCTCGTGCCGGCCAGGCCCCTCGTGCCGGGCGGCACGACGAACGCGGCCTGCCCACGCGAACCCAGCGACGGATCGACGCTCGCCGTCACCACGTGCACGTTCGCGATGCCGCCGTTGGTCGCATACGCCTTCTGGCCGCTGAGCACCCACTCGTCGGTCGCCTCGTGGTAGACCGCCCGGGTGCGCATCGACGCCACGTCCGACCCGGCCTCCGGCTCGGTGCTGCAGAACGCCGCCACCTTCGGGTCGGACGCGTCGCCGAAGCACTGCGGCACCCACTCGACCAGCTGATCCGGCGTGCCCGACCCGTAGATCGCGGCCACCGCCAGCGACGTGCCGGAGATCGCCATGCCGATCCCGCCGTCACCCCAGAACAGCTCCTCGTTGGCCACCGGCAGGCTCAGCCCCGCCGTGTCCGCCCAGGTGTTCACCAGGAACTCGAAGCCGTATAGCCCGATCTTCGCCGCCTCCTGCAGGACCGGCCACGGGGTCTCCTCCCGCTCGTCCCACTCGGCGGCGGCGGGCCGGATCACGGACGAGGCGAAGCCGTGCACCCACTCGCGCAGGTCTTGTTGCTCCTCGTTGAGGTCGAGCCAGAACTCCACGTCCGATCAGCCTTTCCGGCGACGGGTTGAACTCGGCGGTAACTTTAGGGACGTGACCCGGAACACACAAGGTTCATCGATATGTTGGCGGTGTGCCACGTCCGCTGTTCCGGCAGGCTCCCCCCGAGGTCGTCACCGCCCTGGGTGACGCGCTCGGATCCCCCGTGGTCGCGGAGACCGCCGCACCGGCCGGTTTCACCCCCACCGTCGCCTCCACCCTCACACTGGCCGACGGCCGGCGGACCTTCGTCAAAGCCAGCGGCGACCCGGACCGCCACCAGGGCCTGCACACCGCGGTCGCCTGCGACGCCGCACTCACCGACCGCACCCTGGCCCCGCCGGTACTGGCCACCGTGACGCTGGCCGACTGGTGCGCGGTGGCCTGGGACCACCTGCCGGCCGGCCACGTCGAGGCATGGGCACCGGGTGACGTGCCGGCGATCCTCGACCTGACCGCCCGCCTGGCCGCCGGCACCCGCCCGTGCCGCCTGGCCGGTGCGGTCCCGTTCGCCCACGACTTCCAGGGCGAGATGGTGGGCACCGCCCGCGCCCTGGCCGGCCGCGACATGCCCGACCCGCCGCACGTCGCCCACCTGACGGGCATCCCGCTCTGGTCCGGCCTCGACCTCCACCGGCTCGCCACCCTCGAGGAGGACTGGGTCCCGGCCCTCTCCGGCGGCGACCACCTGCACCACGGCGACCTGCGCCGCGACAACCTGGTCCGCGGCCCGGACGGCCGGCTGCGGATCGTCGACTGGACCCACCGCTGGACCGCCCCCGGCTGGGCCGACCTGATCCTGCTCGGCGTCGACCTGACCCGCGGCGGCCTGGACGCGGAACGGATCCTGGCCGCGTCGGTGTGGGCGGCGGCCCCCGCCCACGAGGTGAACGTCCTCCTCGCCGGCTGGACCGGCCACTGGTTCAACGCGGCCCACCGGCCGGAGATCCCGCACGCCCCCGGCCTGCGCCGCCTCCAGCACGACCAGGGGCGGGCCTGCGCCGCCTGGCTCGCCCGCCGCCTGCGTTGACCTGGCGAACCGGGTGTCGCCGTGGACCGCCCCTCCGTCGCCGCCCCTCCGTCGCCGCCCCTCCGTCGCCGCCCCTCCGTCGCCGCCCCTCCGGGGGCGACCTCCCGGCCTGGGCGTTGGCGTGGACGATCCGGTCGATGCCGGCGCCGACCAGAGGTGCGACGGTCCGAAGAGTCCCCGAGAGTGCTATCGACGTCAGGTCAGCGGCATGCAGAAACAGGTTTCGTTGCCGGTGCAGCCGATGGAAGGCGTCCTCGAGCTGCCCGACGATCCTCGGAGGTCGGAGGTCGGAGGTCGGAGGTCGGAGGTCGGAGGTCGGAGGTCGGAGGTCGGAGGTCGGAGGTCGGAGGTCGGCGGTGGCGTTCGGACGTGGCGGTCGGAGGTCGGCGGTGGCGGTCGCATCAGCGCAGCCGTTTGTCGCAGCGCGTGGCCACGTCCAAGGTCAACTTGAGTTGGGTGGCATGGTGCGACTGCTGGCCGTCGCCCACGGTTGTTTTCGGTTCGTGGGTGGGCCGTGGTCGACGGCCGGGTCGGTTGAGCCGTCGGTCGCGGCTGTTCGGGAGGGTGGGAGTCAGCCGTGAGCGACGGCTCGGGGTCGCCCGGCCGTCGTCGGCGGTTGTTTTCGGCCCGCGGATGGACCGCAGCCGACGGCCGAGTCGGTCGAGCCGTCGACCACGGCTGTTTTCGGGACGGCAATCAGCCATCGACGACGGCTCAGGGCCGCCCAGCCGTCGCCCACGGTCGTTTCCCCCGTCTACGGTCGTTTCCCCCGCCTACGGTCGTTCCGCTGCCCACGGTCGTTTCCGACCCCCGGACGGACCGCAGTCGACGGCCGGGGTGGCCGGAACGCCACTCGACCTCTTCCGATCTCGGCGACGGCCCCGGGGTGGCCGCGAGCGGCTGAACGGCGCCGGCGCACGGGCCGACCGGAGGCGGCGCGCGGGGCGACCGGAGGCGGCGCGCGGGGCGACCGGAGGCGGCGCACGGGCCGACCGGAGGCGGCGCCCGGCCGACGTGACGTCGCTGAGCACGCCCACGGGGTACGCGACCGCGACGCGTAACGTCGATACCTGCAAGCCGTCCTGTGCGGACGCCGACTGCCAGCGCACCTCGGTGAAGCTGAAGTTCACGAAGGTCAAGCTCTCGGACTGCCGTCGGGTGTTCAGCCGGGTCACCGAGACCGAGGTCGGGTCGGCGAAGAAGGCCACCCGCAACCTTCCGCTCGTCGTCAAGAAGAGCTGCTGACTGCTCGTCGTCGAGAAGAGCTGCTGACTCAAGAAGAGCTGCTGACTCAAGAAGAGCTGCTGACTCAAGAAGAGCTGCTGACTGTTCCTCGCCCAGAAGACTGCTGACCCCGGCCCGGAGCGTGCGGTCAGCGCTGGCGGCAGGCCGCGTCGATCGGGGCGGCCGGCCGCACCCGCCGGCCCACCGCCTCCAGCAGTGAGTCCTCGATGTGCAGGTCCCGGACCCGCAGGCGGTAGCGGGGCAGTTCCTCCGGCGACGGGCAGGAGATCCGGCCGGTGATCTGCTCGTTGCGGATGTACGCCACCCCGCCGCTCTCCCGCAGGATGGCGGTCAGCACGTCGTCGGAGCCGATCACCGAGCCGCGGACGCCTGTCGTGTCGTACTCGGGGAGGCCCTCGGTCATCGTCACGGTGAACGGGAGCACGGGCGCGGAGGTGACCGGCAGCACCGCCCAGAGTCCGATCAGGATCACCGCGGCCTGGACCAGTGGGGCGATCGTCCGGGCCGGGCCGCGGAGGCCGACGCTTCGGTGCAGGAGCACCACCACGATGGTGCACACCGGCGGCAGGGCGAAGAGTGCGGCGGGCAGGAGTTCGCCGCGGCCCAGGGCCTCGACGATGACCGGCCAGGTGACGCCGAGCGATGCCAGGGCCAGCAGGACCACCCCGCGCAGGCCGGTCAGGCGCGGCACCCGGGCGGCCACCGGCAGGTCGAGCAGCACCGCGACGGCGAAGAGCAGCAGCGGGAGGTACATGATCCGCCAGGTGGCGAGGGCGGCGACCAGGATCATCGCGACCAGCCAGAGCGGGGCGGTCCGGGCCCAGCGGGTGAACAGCGGCGCGCGCTGCTCCGGCGGGGCGGCCACGAAACAGCCGGTCACCATGACGGCCACCAGGACACCGCTGATCACCGGAAGGCCGGTCACCAGCGTGGCGGAGAGCAGGGCGCTGGCGCCGGCGTCCGCCACGATCAGCAGCATCGTCTGGAGCTGGCCGCCGGCCTCCACCCAGAGGCGCATCAGAGCGGCGACGGTCGGGATCGCGACGATCAGGCTCCAGAACGCCTGACTGCTGCCATTCGACTCCGGCGACGAGGACGACGGCGGTGATGGGGGCGGTGATGGGGGTGAGGGCTGCGGCGCCGGGGATGAGGGCGGCGGCGATGAGGATGAGGGCGGCGATGAGGATGAGGGCGGCGATGAGGATGAGGGCGGCGGCGCTGGGGATGAGGACGGTGGCGTGGATGAGGACGAGGACGGCGGCGGGGGAGAAGGCTGCGGGGGAGTGGAAGGCGCGGCCGGCCCGTTCACCGCGTCGGCCCCTTCGAGTCGTAGTCCAGCAACTCCGGCCGCTCGTCCGGCGGGGGCTGATGTGACGTCGCGGTCGCCGCCGCCAGATGCGCGTTGTAGGCCCGCTGCCAATCCGTGGTCAGCCCGCGCTGTTGCTGACGGTAGATCCGGTCCAGGAGGTGGTCGACGAGCGTACGCAGAGCGATGTTGTCCTTGCGGATCCCGATGCCGATCCGTTCCTGGACCGCCGGCTGCCCGTCCTCGCCCGGCGGAAGGTCGAGGAGCTGGTACCGGCTCGGGTCCCGGGCGTCGAAGCCCGCCAGCAGCGTCTTGTCGGTGCTGATCGCCACGAAGTCACCGGCCGCCAGACGGTCGAAGCATTCGTTGATCCCGTTCAGGCCGGTCACCGGGAAGCCGAGTGTCATGAGGAGGCGTTCCGACGTGGAGCCGGCGACCGTACACATGCGGTTCTCCGGCCTGCGAAGGTCGTCGACGCCGGTGAGCCCGGCTTCGGCGGAGGCCAGGACGCCCTGCTCGGTGATCAGGTAGGGGCCGGCGAAGGCGACGTCGCGTTTGCGCTCGTCGGTGATCGAGAAGCTGCCGATCACCAGGTCGGCCTGGTCGTTCTTGAGCATCAGGATCCGGTCGATGTTGTTGCGCATCCGGTGCCATTCGATCCGGTCGTCGTCGGCGTACCCGAGTCCGCGGGCGACCATCCGGGCGATGTCCACGTCGAAGCCGGCGTGCCGGCCGTTCTCGAGGTATCCCAGGCCGGGCTGGTCCTCGAAGACGGCGATCCGGATCCGGTCGGGGCGCAGGCCGGCCGCCCGGATCAGCTGGTCGACGGAGACGCTGGCCGCCGTGCCGCGGCGCTGCTGCACGACGGCGACGACGGTCAAGCTCGCCATCAGCAGGAACACTGTCGCGGCGGCGATCCGGGGCAGCCAGTGGAAGATCCGCCGCATCGTTCAGCCCCCGACCTCGGTGACGTCCTCCGGCTTCGGGTGGTTGCTCTCCAGCCCGCCTTCGAGGGGCTTGAGATATTTCTGGAAGGCGGCGTTCCACGGGTCGGGGACTCCGGTGCTCTGCCGGTCGTAGCTCTTCTGCAGGTAGTGCCGGACCAGTTGGTGCAGGGCGGTCCGGTCCTTGTTCATGCCGATGCCGAGCGACTCGATGCCGTTCATCCCCTCCAGGCCGAGGGCGATGTCCGGCAGCGTGAAGCGGTAGTCGCCGGTGTCGGTGCGGCTGGTCTCCCGGAACCCGGCCAGCAGGGTCCGGTCGCTGCTCACCGCGCGGACCTCGCCCTTGTCGAGTTTGGCGAAGCACGCCTCGACGGTGTTCTGCGGCTGGAACGGGATGTCCCGGGCCCGGAGCAGGCCTTCGGAGGTGGAGGAGGCGACGGTGCACACCCGGTTGCCGGGTTTGCGGAGGTCCTCCATCTCACCGATGCCGGCGTCGGCCGCGGTGAGGATGCCCTGCTCGGTGATCAGGTAGGGGCCGGCGAACGCGACGTCCTTCTTGCGCTCGTCGGTGATCGAGAAGCTGCCGAGGACCAGGTCGACCGCGTCGTTCTTGAGAAACGCGATCCGCTCGCTGTTACGGGTGATCGTGTGCCATTCGATCTTCTCCTCGCTCTCGAAGCCGAGGTTCCCGGCGATCATGCGGGCGATCTCGACGTCGAATCCGGCCCGCCGCCCGTTCTCGACGAAACTCATGCCGGGCTGGTTGTCCGGCACGGCGATGCGCAGCTTGCCGAGGCCGATCAGCCCGGCCTGCTGCCTGAGCTCGTCGACGGTGGGTGGTGTCGGATCGTCCGGCGGCCCGTTGGAGCAGCCGCCGGCGGCGAGGCCGAGGATGAGAAGAAGGACGAGGTGACGGCGAAAGTCTAGGCGCACCGGTGACCCCCGAATGTCCCGGGAAGCGTGATGCCCAGGGTATCAGCCAGTGACGAGTGTCGAAATCAGCCGACGGTGACGGAACCGGTCAGGTGGGGGCGCCGGGAGGTCAGGGCGAAGCGCCAGCCGTCGCCCTCGCGGGCGGCCTGGAAACGGACCCGGGCCGGCAGCGGCACCGGCTGTTTGAAGGCGACCTCCACGGTGTACGCCTCCGGCAGCCGTCCCTCCAGCGCGGCCAGGGCTCGCGCCTTCGTCCACATGCCGTGGGCGATCGGTCGCGGGAACCCGAACAGCCGGGCGCCCAGCGCCGACGTGTGGATCGGGTTGCGGTCGCCGGAGACGGCCGCGTAGGCACCGCCGACGCCGGCGGGCACCCGCCACACCGCGTTCGACGGGAACGACGCGTCCGCGACGGGCGGCGGCGTGGTCGTGCCCGGCGACGGCCGGGTGATCCGCAGGTAGGTGGAGACGCTCTCCCAGACCGGAACCCCGTCCACCGAGGCGCTCACCACCAGGTCGAACTGCCGTCCGCGTGGATGATCCCGCAGGTCCACCGCCCGGACCGCGAGATCGAGCGGTGAGGCCGCGCCGACCGGGCGCCGCACGGTGATCCGGTTGGCCACGTGCACCAGACCGACCAGCGGCAGCGGGAACCCGGGTGTGGTCATCAGGCGCATGGCCAGCGGGAACGCCAGCACATGCGGATAGGTCGCCGGCAGCACGTCGCCGAGGCGGAACCCGCACACCCGGTCGTACGCGGCCAGGTGCTCCCGGTCCACCACGACCGCCTGCCGGGTAGCCGCGCCGTCGGGCAGCGCCGCCCCGCGCGCCCGGCCCGGCAGCGATCCGAGCGCCGCCCGTACGTAGGACGAACCGGTGGTCATGTCAGGCCCCCAGCAGGCTCTGTCCGCACACCCGGACCACGTTGCCGGTGATCGCCGCGGAGCCCGGTGAGGCCAGCCAGGCGATCGTCTCCGCCACGTCGATCGGCAGCCCGCCCTGGGACAGGCTGTTGAGGCGGCGGCCGGCCTCGCGGAGCCCGGCCGGCATCCTCGCGGTCATCGCCGTCTCGATGAAGCCGGGCGCCACCGCGTTGATCGTGACGCCGCGGCCGGTGAGCAGCGGGGCGTGCGACTGGACCAGGCCGATGACCCCGGCCTTGCTGGTGGCGTAGTTGGTCTGGCCCCGGTTGCCGGCGATGCCCGCGATCGACGCGACGCCGACGATCCGCCCGCCCGGCGGGATCAGCCCGCGTTCCAGGAGGAGTTCGTTGACGCGTTCCGGTGCGGTCAGGTTGACGCCGAGCACCGCGTCCCAGCGGTCCTCGGACATCCGGGCGATGGTCTTGTCGCGGGTGATGCCGGCGTTGTGGACCAGGATGTCGATCCCGGCGCGTGGGCCGGCCGCCAGGTATCCGGCGAGGCGTCCGGCGGCGTCCGCGGCGGTCAGGTCGAGTTGCAGGGCCCGGCCCCGGGTCTCGTTGGCCACCCCGGCCAGGGCGTCGCCGGCGGCCGGCACGTCCAGCGCGATCACGTCGGCGCCGTCGCGGGCCAGGGTCCGGGCGATGGCCGCGCCGATGCCCCGGGCCGCCCCGGTGACCAGGGCGAGTTTGCCGTCCAGCGGGCGTTCCCAGTCGGCCGGGACGGGTGCGGTGCCCGAGCCGATCCGGATCACCTGGCCGGAGACGTAGGCGGACCGCCCGCTCAGCAGGAACCGCAGCGTCGACTCGACGGCCGTCTCGCCGCCCGCCTCGACGTAGACCAGCTGGGCGGTCACCCCACGCCCGAACTCCTTGCCGATGCTGCGGGTCAGGCCCTCCAGGCTCCGCTGCGCGGTCGCCTCCTGCGGCCCGGCGGTGGCTTGCGGTGGGGTGCCCAGCACGATCACGCGGCCGGAGGACTGCAGTGCTCTCGCGTACGGATGGAAGAAGTCGAAAAGAGCCCGCAGGCCGGAGGTCCGGGTGATCCCGGTCGCGTCGAAGATCAGCGCCCCGGCGCCGGTGACCTCGCCCTCCGGGTCGACGACCGTGACACCGGCGGCGTCCAGGAGTTTGCGGACCGGTTCGGCGAGACGGCCGCCGGGGGCCGCGCCGAGCAGGACCGGTCCGGTGGTGAGCGGGTCGCCGGGCCGGTGCCGCCGCAGCCGGGGCGGATCAGGCAGACCGAGCCGCTTGACCACGGTCCGGCCGAGACCGGAGTTGGCGAAGTTCGCGTACCTGTCAGCCATACGGGTAGCCTACCGGTGAGTAGCTTTCGGTCGATGCCTGCGTGCTGAACTATCTGGAGGACAACGTGCCTGACGCACGCCGTGTGGCGATCCTCGGCGGAAACCGGATCCCGTTCGCCCGGTCCAACAGCCGTTATGCCGACGCGTCGAACCAGGACATGCTGACCGCGGCACTGGACGGCCTGGTCGCGCGGTTCGGCCTGGCCGGCGAGCAGCTCGGCGAGGTGGCCGCGGGCGCGGTCCTCAAACACTCGCGGGACTTCAACCTGACCCGTGAGGTGGTGCTCGGGTCCCGCCTCGACCCGCGCACCCCGGCCTACGACGTGCAGCAGGCCTGCGGCACCGGGCTGGAGACCGCGATCCTGGTCGGCAACAAGATCGCGCTCGGGCAGATCGACGCCGGGGTGGCCGGCGGCGTGGACACCACGTCGGACGCGCCCCTGCAGCTCAACGAGCAGATGCGCCGCACACTGCTGGAACTCGGCCGGGCCCGCTCGTTCGGCGCCCGGGCCAAGGCGGCCGGCAAGCTGCGCCCCCAGCACGCGTTCCAGCCGGAGCTTCCGCGCAACTCCGAGCCGCGGACCGGCCTGTCGATGGGTGAGCACGCGGCCCTGACCGCGCTGAAGTGGGACATCGGCCGGGGCGAGCAGGACGAACTCGCCCACACGTCACATCAGCGGCTCGCGGCGGCGTACGAGAGAGGCTTCTTCGACGATCTTCTGACGCCGTTCCTGGGGCTGACCCGGGACCAGAACCTGCGTCCCGACACCACGCTGGAGAAGCTGGCGTCGCTGAAGACGGTCTACGGCAGCGACGAGCCGACGATGACGGCGGGCAACTCCACCCCGCTGACCGACGGCGCCGCCACGGTCCTGCTGGCCTCCGAGGAGTGGGCGGCGTCGCGTTCGCTCACCCCGCTCGCGTTCCTCACCGATTCGCAGACCGCCGCCGTCGACTACGTGCACGGCGACGAGGGCCTGCTGATGGCGCCCGCCTACGCGGTGCCCCGGCTGCTCGCGCGCAACGGCCTGACCCTGCAGGACTTCGACTTCTACGAGATCCACGAGGCGTTCGCGTCGCAGGTGCTGTCGACCCTGGCGGCCTGGGAGTCCACCGAGTTCTGCAAGACGCGGCTCGGTCTGGACGGCCCGCTCGGCGCGATCGACCGGTCCAGGCTGAACGTCAACGGCTCCTCGCTGGCGGCGGGCCACCCGTTCGCCGCGACCGGCGGCCGGATCGTCGCCACCCTGGCCAAGCTGCTGGCGGAGAAGGGCTCGGGCCGCGGCCTGATCTCCATCTGCGCGGCCGGCGGCCAGGGCGTGGTCGCCATCCTGGAGCGCTGATCAGGGCAGGTTCGGGTTGTGCTGGGCCGGGACGTGCGGCAGCGCCGGGCCCAGCACCAGCGTGTCGTCGTCGTCCCCGGGCGGCACCATGAACCGGGACGGGTCGTGCCGGGCGGCGGACAACTGCTGCTGCCGCCAGCGCTGCATCACCGTGGACGCCACCTGCCGCTGCACCTCGACCACCTCCTGCACGTACGCGTCGACGGACGCCCGTTCCGCTGCCTGCCGCGCCTGCCGTTCGTAGGCGGCCAGGTCCTCCTCCGCACCCATCTCCCCGGCCACCCGGTCGTGCACCAGTTCGTCCTTGCGGTCACGCAGCCGGTCGTAGACGCTCGGCACCCCCGCCCCCAGAAGAATCTTGAAGACCACCGGGAGTACCTCGAACGCGGCCAGGAACAGGATCAGCACCAGGTGCGCCAGGCCCATGGTGAGGTCCTTGTCGCCGAGCCGGCCCAGCGCGTTCATCCGGGCGAGCAGGCCGCTGTTCTCCTGTTCGGAGGCGCCGAACTCCTGCTGTGCGGCCTCCTTGGCGGCGACCGCCGCGGCCAGCGTCTCCCGGGTGGCGGCCAGGTCGGCGCGCATCCGGGTGAGGGTGCCGGCCCGGGTGCCGTGCGCGGTCTTCTCGGCCGCCGCCAGCACCTCCCGGCTCTCGGTCTTCTCCTGCGCGAGACGGTTCCGCTCCCGGACCTTCGCCTGGTACGACGGCCCGGTGCCGCGCTGCCTGCTGCCGCACCGGCCGTCCTGTTCGCAGAGCACGGCGTCGGCCGCCTCCTGGTGGGCCTTGCTCGCCGCCTGGTAGGCGGTCCGGGCCTGCGCCACCGCCGGGTCGCCGCTCACGTCCGGCCCTCGGTCCAGGTCGGCCTGCATGGTCTGCACGGTCTCGCTGAGCGCCGGTATCCGGGTGAACCGGGCGTCGGAGGCGAGCAGCCGCGCGAACGAGTCCTGCGCCTCCCGCTGCATCACCCGCAGCTCGGCGTTGATCTCGTCCTGGAACACGCGCAGCGTCAGCGGCGTGGACACCACCAGCCCGATCAGCACGCCGAGCAGCACCCGGGGCGCGGCGAGCAGCATGTTCTGCCGCAGCGTCGCGTGCCGCTGCGTCCCGGAGATCAGCCAGCGGTCCAGGTTCATGATCGCCGCACCCCAGGCCAGCGCGAGCAGCACACAGAGCGGGATCGGCAGGTCCATCGCCATGTTCAGGGCGAAGCCGCAGGAGAGCGCGCTCAGCATCGAGGTGGTGAGCACCGCGCCACCGAGGCCGGCGTACTTGACCCGCTCCCCGTGCGGACAGGCCCGGAGGAGCTCCGGGTCCGCGCCGGACAGCCAGATCAGAGGTTGTGACGTCAAGGATCGTGCCTTTCGAGGTCGCTGCGGCGGGGGAAGGCCGGGCAGGTGGGGCGCGGCGGGGCGGTGGACGGGGGCCGGGCCGGTGGGACGTGGCGGCCGGGCATCGGCGGCGGCGCGTGGTGCCGCATCACCGGCGGTGCGGCGGCCCGCAGACGGCTGTCGCCCGGCTCGCCGCCGCCGGGGGTGAACGCGAGCGGGAACCGCACGTCGGGCATCGGCATCGGCGCCACCCGGACCACCTCGATGCGGCCGGTCGCGGCCTCGATCGCGCCGCACGGGCCGATCGCGCGCAGCAGCACCCGGCGGGGCCGGTCCACGACCACCTCGACACTTCCCGCGGCGGCGCCGGACTCCCGGCCGTCGATCAGGATCCGGTGGGCGAACCGGGTCTGCCAGGAGACCGTGACGGTGTCGCCGGCGAGCACACAGCCCCGGTCGGCGTGCAGGGCGACGATCGCCGGCTGCCCGATCCAGGAGGCCAGCACGGCGAGCCACTCGGCCGCCGCCGGCCGGGCCCGTGGATCGTCGCGGCCCTGCTGGAAGGCCCGGGCGAACAGGGTGACCAGGTCGCCGGGCAGGGCCTGCAGCGCCGCCGAGTAGGCGACGGCGAACGGGGCGAAAGCCGCCAGGCGGTGCTGGGGCCAGGTGTGCGCGGCGAGATACTCGTCGATGGTGCGCGGGCTCAGATCGGCGAGGAAATGGTACGGGTGAAAGCCCGTCAGCAGCAGATGGACCGTCACGGCGAGCGACCACCGGTCGGCGTACGCGGTGATCGCCTCCGGGTGCTCGCCGAGACCGTCGTACGCCTCGGGCGCCAGATGACCGGCGGCCACCCCGGCGGCCAGCGGGGACCGGCCGGGCCGCACCGTCACCGATTCGGTCTCGGCGATCCGCACCCCGCGGTCGGTGACCCGCAGCAGCACGGTGGACGCGTTCAGCCCGCCGAACGCCGCGCCCGCGTCGTGCAGGTCCCGGACGGCGCCGGCCACCGCGTACGCCAGTTCGAGCCGGATCCGCGGCGGCATCCCGTCGAGCAGCGTGTCGTGCAGGGTGCGGAAGCCGTCCGCGTACGGGTCGGGCGCCAGCATCACCGAGCGGGTCCGCCCGTCCGGCAGGTCCACCTCACCGTGCCAGACCGCGGCGGCCGCGAACCCCGCCGGCAGCGGCCCGGTCCGGCCGTCCAGCGCCCGGTGCAGGTCCTCGACGTGGTCGCCGGAGCGGTCACCGGGCACCGGGAAGCCGACCAGCAGCGGCGGGGCCGTCGCGCCGTCCACGGTCTCCAGCTCGTACTGGTAGGTGCCGAGACCGGCCGGCCGGAACCGGAAACCGAGCGTCGCGCCCGGTCCGGGTAGTCCCACACCCCGGCTGGTGCGCACGGACCGGACCCGGGCGTACCGGGTGGTGAGTGCGTTCACCCCAGCAGCTCGATCCGCCGTCGCCCGGCACGCAGCCCGGCGAGCCCCGTCCACCAGCATTCGGCCAGGTCGTCGCCGGGTTCCGCGGCGGTCAACCCGATCCGCAGGTCGTCCGGGCACTCCGGTCGCCCGCCCGGCGCGACCAGGGCCAGCACGTCGACGCTGCCGGGCAGGCCGGCCGGGACCGTGGCCAGGAACTCGGCGGCCAGCCCGGCCAGCGCGACGGTGACACCGTCCGGGTCCGGCCGTCCCGGGCCGGCCGCGCGCAGGTCCCACGGGACGGGTGTGCCGACCGGGATCAGCCGGATCTCGTGTTCGCCGGCGACGACGGCGGCGTACCGGTGGTCGGTGCCACCCGGACCGGCGGCGAGCCGGGCCATCACGGCGCCGGCCGCGTCGGACGCCTGCCGCCGGATCGCCGGGACGGCCGTCAGCGTGCCGTCGAACGCGAACACGACCAGGCGGAACGCGGACGCCGGAACCGGACGGGCCCGCGGGTCAGGCGGGAATCCAGCCATCCGGGCCGCGCCTCCATCCCGTCTCGCGTGACCCGTCGCCGGGCGGCCCCGGGACGGTGCCGGGCAGCGCCGGCATCGGCCGGTAGCCGAGCAGGCCGCGCAGGTGGAACAGCCAGGTCCGGGCCGCGGGACGGCCCTGCGGCGCGCCGTCCAGGGACAGCCGCAGCAGCGCGAGGCCACCCGGGTCGAGCACCCCCGCGGCGGTCTGCCAGTCCCGGTTCAGCGACGCACCGGGGCCGGGGAGCAGACAGCGCAGCACGAAGAGGCCGAGCTTGTAGCGGTCGGTGGCGGCGCTCTGCCCACCGGTCTCCGGCGGGTTCCAGTCCGGGCTGTGCAGCTGCCGGTTCACCGCGGAACTGCCGCTCATCCGGGTCGCGTCGCAGTCCACCAGGAACACCGACGGGTACGGCCGCAGCCGGTACAGCACGTTGCGGGTGGAGACGTCCCCGTAGACGATCCGCGCGCCGTGCAGCAGCGACAAGGCGAACGCGAACCGCTCGCAGATCCGCAGCCGGGTCGTCAGGTCGCCGTCGGCCGGTACGTCCACCCGGTGCCGGCGGGCCCGCGCCGGGTCGGCGATCAGGTGCTGCACCTCCCGGGCCACCCGTTTGCGGGCGCCGGACGGCAGCGTCATCTCCTCGAAGTAGTCGTCCGGGATCAGCCGCATCAGCACCCCCGCCGCCTGCCCGGCCGTGCCGGTCACCACGTGCAGCGGCCACGCCGCCAGCTCGTCCAGGGCGGCCCGGCGCTGCGCCACCATCCGCTGCCGGACACCGACCAGCTTCACCAGGCCACCGAGCGACACGGCCGGTCCGGCCGGCCGGTACTCCTTGAAGACCAGATCTCCGGGTACGCCCGGAAGCCGGAACGCCTCGAGCCGGCGGATCACCCCGTTCGCCCCGGAACTCAGCGTGCTCATCGGTCCGAGCACCGAGGCGTCGACGACCGTGTTCACCCGGGGTCCCGCGCGCCGGACGGCCAGACCGCGACCACCGTCCGGTCGTCGTCGTAACTGCGCCTGCCGAAACCGACCTGCTCGGTGAAGAGCAGCGGCGGGGGCGGGCGCCGCCACCAGCCGGCCAGCCGGGCCGCCACCTCACCCTGCCCCGGGCCGAGCGGGTCGCCGGTGCCGTCGGTCATCACCAGCAGCGTCCAGTCGTCCGGCACCGGGCAGCAGGCGTGCGGCAGGTCGGCCGGGTCCCGGGGGACCTGCGGGAGCGCGACCACACCGGACGAGCCGACCTCCTCACCGAACCCCTTGATCGCGGACAGGTTGTGCCAGCCACCGGCCGGGTCCAGCGCCCAGACCGGCGAGTCGCCGAGCCACGCGACCTGCACCTCCCGGACCGCACCGAGCGCCGGTCCGACCGGGCACACGAGGAACGTCGCCGTGGTGGCCATCGCCGCGGCGACCTCCTCCTCGGACGGGGCGGTCGCGGCGTACCGGGCGGGTTCGGCACGGCACAGGCTGCGGGCGCCCTCGGCGATGATGGTCCCGGCCAGCGCGGTGAAGATCTCCGGCCAGGGCAGGCTCCCCGGCGCGACACCGGAGTCCAGCCGCCGGGCGACGTCGCGGGGGCCGCGCCGGGCCACGAACGAGGCGGCCACGTGCGACAGCGGTCCGGCCGAGACGCCGTCGGCGACGGCCACGATCAGGAACCGCTCGTCGGCGGTGACGGCCAGGCCGTACGCGTCCTGCCGGGGTGCACCGGATTCGCGGTGCGACAGGCCGCGGACGCTCGCCGCCCGCACGTCCAGCGCGCCGGCCGTGCCGTGGTCGCTCACCGTGTCCGGTGGCTGCGACGGGTCGGCGCGCAGGCGGGGGCGCACCTCGGCGTGTGCCCGTCCGGGGTCGCCGATCGTCGAGGGCGGGCGTGACGCGTCCGGGTCGGCGGGCCGGTGCTTGTCGGGGAGCAGCACCGGCCAGATCTCGGCCGTCTCGGCCGGCTCGACGCTCTGCCCGGCCTTCTCGCCCGTCGCGCCGGGACCGGGTGCCGCATGCCGGGGCGGCTCGGATGCCGCGTGGCGGGGCGGGGAGTCCCACGGGCCGGGCCGTGACACGCTGAGGTCGGCCATCAGTCCAGCCAGTCGTCGTCGACGTCGATGCCGGACGGCAGCCGGCTCGCGTCGGGCAGGACGAACCCGGACTCGCCGTCGACCGCGCTCTGCCCGGAGGCCAGCACCGACGAGATCAGCACCTCGGCCATCGCCTTGATCGCCTCGGCCGCGTCGGCGCCGTTGCTCATCATGTACAGCTTGCTCTTGCCGTACGGGTGCACCAGCCGGCGCATCGTGTCCCGCCCGGCGTCGCCGACCCCGCACGGCACCACCACCGGATACCACTGGAAACCGGTGCGGGTGGTCCGGTCGTACGCGGTCAGCGCGGTGAAGTCGGCCTCCCAGCCGTGGCGCGGCTCGCCGTCGCTGAGGAAGAACACGGCCGGCCGGTGCACCTTGAAACCGTCCGCGCGCAACTGGCCCACGTCCTGCTGGATCCGCTCGCGCAGGGTCCGGAACGCGGCGCCGAAGTCGGTGCCGCCGCGCACGGTCAGTTTCGGCAGCACGTCCTCGCCGGCCATGTCGGAGAGCGGCAGCACCACCTGCGCGTCGTCGGAGAAGTCGAGCACGCCGAAACGGACCTTGTCCGACAGGATCGGGGCCTGGGCGAGGGCGTCGGCGACCGCCGGAAGTATCAGGTTCGCCTGGTCGATCCGGTGGCCGGACATCGAGTACGAGACATCGACGACCAGGTAGAACGGCAGAAGGATTCCCTTGTCGGGCACGGCGGAAGCTCCTCGGCGGGCGAGGTCGTGATGGTCATGGACGGGCACGAAACCCTTCGTGGATGCGCTCGTTGATTGAACGTCAACCGTAGAAACGGTCTGGCGCAGCTATGGCGCACACGCATCAGGGGAACGGGTGGCGGTGACCGACGAACCGGGACGGCAGTCGATCTGTGCGTCCCATCTGCGTGACCTGCTGACGGGTCCGTACCGGCATGTCTGGCTGCGGATGGTCGACCGGGAGGGGCCCGCGGAGATCCATTTCAGCGCGGTGGCGAAGGTGCTGGCCCGGACCGCGGAGCGGGACAGTCCCGACGGCGCTCACCATCGTGGACTGCGCGACCGGGTGCGGCGGGCGCTCGCCCAGGACCGGCTCAGCGCGTCCACGCTGGACCTGTTCATCCGCGGGTTCGGCATCCGCGGTCCGGAGGCGGCCCGGCTCTGGCAGCTGCTGCTGGGCGGCCCGGCCGAGATTCCCGCCCCACGCCCGGCACCCGAACAGGCCCGGGTGCGGTGATCTCAGGTTCCCGACGCGATCTGCCGCTGCGGTGATCTCAGGTTCCTGGCACGATCTGCCGCTGCGGCGTCGCAGGTCCGCTGCCGGGCCTGGGTGCCGGTGCACGTCACCGGCTTCACCAGGGAACTCCGGGCACCGGGCAGGGTGCGCCGGTGCCCGGAGGCTCCACCACGTGAGGGGTCAGGCGGGGGTGCAGGTGGGGGTGGTGCCGGGTGCGGTGCCGGTGCCCTGGAAGCCGAACTCGGTGCTGCCGCCCGCCGTGAGCCGCCCGTTGTAGGAGGCGTTCGTGAACGTCACCGTGCCGCTCGTGCCGGCGGCCGTCGCGTTCCAGGTGCTCGTCACGGCGCTCCCGCCGGGCAGCGTCGCCGCGACCCGCCAGCCGGTGATCGCGGCGGTGCCCGCGGTCACCTTCACCGTGGCGACGAAACCGCCGGTCCAGGCGTTCACCGAGACCGTCGCCGAGCAGGCGCCGGCCGGCACCGAGGTGGACGGGGTCGGTGATGTGACCGGCGGCGACGAGACCGGCGGCGACGACGGGGTGACCGTGCCGCCCAGGGCGTTCAGGACCGCGGTGTACGCCGCCTTCGGGTTCCCGTTGCCGTCGAAGAGCAGGGGGGTGCCGCTGGCTCGCCACGAATCGGTGTCCCGGATGCCCCAGACGGTGATGCCGTTGCAGCGGGTCACCGCGAGGCAGGCGCGGGTCACCGCCGCGAAGCTGTCCGCCTGTGCGGTGCCGGAGCCCTCGATGTCGAGTTCGGTGATCTGCACGTCGACGCCCAGGTTCGCGAAGCGCTGCAGGTTGGCCTGGTAGTCCGCGGGCAGCGGGGACGCCGCGTTGAAGTGCGACTGGAAGCCGACGCAGTCGATCGGCACGCCGCGGGCCTTGAAGTCCTGGACCAGCGCGTACACCGCGTTGCTCTTCGCGTTCTGGCCGTCGGTGTTGTAGTCGTTGTAGCAGAGTTTCGCGGCCGGGTCGGCGGCCCGCGCGGTGCGGAACGCCACCTCGATCCAGTCGTTGCCGGTCCGTTGCAGGTTGGAGTCGCGGCGGGCGCCGGTCGAGCCGTCGGCGAACGCCTCGTTGACCACGTCCCACGAGTCGATCTTGCCGCGGTAGTGGGTGGCGACCTGGTTGACGTGGTTGACCATGGCGTTGCGCAGCGCGGTGCCGCTCAGGTTCTGCGCCCAGGCCGGCTGCTGCGAGTGCCAGGCCAGAGCGTGTCCACGGATCTTCTGGCCGTTGGCGATCGCCCGGTTCACGATCGTGTCGGCCGAGGTGTAGCTGAACGTGCCCTGGGACGGCTCGGTGGCGTCCCACTTCATCTCGTTCTCCGGTGTGACCGAGGTGAACTCGCGGTCGAGGATCCCGGCGTAGACCGTGTCGGACAGTTTGTAGGCGGCGACCGCGGTGCCGAAGTAGCGGCCCTGTGCGGCGGCGGCCGCGCCGAGGGTGGTGGCCGCGTCGGCGGTGGGGGTGAGGGCGGCGAACGTGCCCGCCGCGACCAGCCCGGAGGCCAGCGCGGCGAACACGGTGCGGGGACGGGTCATGAGGTTCTCCAGCGGGGGTCTGGAAGCGCCGACAGGCCATCGACGTTTGTCGAAACGCTACCGACATGTTCCGGAAACCTCAACCGGTTCAGTCATGATCGTCCCAGCTCAGCGGCACCGAAAGTTTCGGACCCGGATCAGGAGGCGGCGGACAGCACGGCGGCCACCGCCGCGGCGGCAGCGGCCGCGTCGTCGCCGGTGGCGTGCACGACGACCGTCGTCCCGGCGAGCGCGCCCAGCGCCATCAGCCGCAGAGCGCTGCGGGCGTCGGCGGAACGCTCACCGTGGCGTACCTCCAGAAGAGCCTGGAAGCGGGCCGCGGCCCGGACCACCTCCCCGGCCGGACGGGCGTGCAACGCGGCCGGCAGCACCACCGGGATCTCAGAACTTGCCGACATCGCGGGCCTCCCTCGCGGCCGCGGCGACCGTCTCGAGATCCGCGCCGGTGGAGGCCAGCACCGCCGCGGCGACCGCGCCCTCCACGAACGGCGCGTCCACCAGCACCGGGCCGGGCGGCAGATCCTCCAGAACCGTGCGGGTGGTCAGCACCGCACTGCCCAGATCGGCGAGGATCACCACCCCGGCCCCGGTCTCCGCACGCCGGACCGCGGCGGCGATCAACGACGAACTGGTCCCGAGACCACCGTCGTCGGTGCCTCCGGCCGGCTCCACGCGCACCTCATCGGTCGCGACCTGCGCGAGCAGATCACCGACACCCTCCGCGAGACGGGGGCTGTGCGACACCAGAACGATCCCAACGAGCGCCATGCCACGCAATGGTATTGGCCTGATCGCCCGGCGCGACCATGCTGCAGGGAAAGCATGCTCCACGAGAAGGAGAGGCGCCGACTGTGAAGAAGTTCATCAATGACCCCGCCGACGTGGTCGCCGAGGCGCTGACCGGGCTCGCCGCCGCCCATCCCGAACTGCGCGTCGACCTGACCGAACGGTTCATCACCCGGGCCGGCGCGCCGCGGGCGGGACAGGTCGCGCTGGTCTCCGGCGGCGGCTCCGGGCACGAGCCCCTGCACGGCGGATTCGTCGGCCCCGGCATGCTCGACGCGGCCTGCCCCGGCGAGATCTTCACCTCGCCGGTGCCGGACCAGATCATCGCGGCCACCCGGGCGGTCGACGGCGGCGCGGGCGTGGTGCACGTGGTCAAGAACTACACCGGCGACGTGATGAACTTCCAGCTCGCCGCGGAACTCGCCGCCGACGAGGGGATCGCCGTCGAGACCGTGCTGGTCGACGACGACGTGGCGGTGCGGGACTCGACCTGGACGGCCGGGCGCCGCGGCACCGGCGCCACCCTGCTGGTGGAGAAGATCGCCGGCGCCCGTGCCGCCGAGGGCGCGGACCTGGCCGCGGTGGCGGCGGTCGGACGCGCGGTCAATGCCGCTTCGGCCTCTTTCGCGTACGCGCTGAGCGCCGGAACCACCCCCGCCGCCGGCCGTCCCGGATTCGACCTGCCGGACGACGAGATCGAGGCCGGGGTCGGAATCCACGGCGAACCGGGGCGCCGCCGGGAGAAGCTGCGGCCCGCACGGGCACTGGTGCACGACGCCCTGGACGCCATCCTGGACGCGAAGGAGTTCCCGGACCGGGTGATCGTGCTGGTCAACGGCCTCGGGGCGACCCCGCTGATCGAGCTTTACCTGGTCTACGGCGAGGTCGCCGCGGTCCTGGCCGACCGGGGCGTGACGATTGCCCGCCGGCTGGTCGGCAACTACGTGACCAGCCTGGACATGGCCGGCCTGTCGATCACCCTGACCGCCGTGGACGACGAGATGCTGCGGCTCTGGGACGCCCCGGTGAACACCCCCGGCCTGCGGTGGGGTGCCTGATGGACGTCGCCCTCGCCTGCGCCTGGCTGCGCGCCACGGCCGGTGCCGTCACCGCCGAAGCCGACCGCCTGACCCGCCTGGACGCCGCGATCGGCGACGGCGACCACGGGGTGAACCTGACCCGGGGTTTCGCCGCGGTCATCTCCGGACTGGACGGCACCCCACCGGCAACCGTCGCCGAGGTGCTGGTCAAGGCCGGCTCGACGCTGATCTCGAAGGTGGGCGGCGCGTCCGGCCCGCTGTACGGCTCCGCCCTGCGGGCCCTCGGCAAGGCGCTCCCGTCCGGCACCACGGTGACACCCGAAGAACTCCTGACCGGCCTGCACGCGGGACTCGACGCGGTGCGCGCACTGGGCGGGGCCGCGCCGGGGGACAAGACCATCGTGGACGCGTACGCCCCGGCGCTGGAGGCCTTCGCCGCCGCGGTGGCCGCCGGATCCGGTCTGGCGCAGGCGACCGCGGCCGCGGCCCGGGCCGCGGAGGAGGGCGCGGCGGCCACCACCGCGATGACGGCACGCAAGGGACGCGCATCCTATCTGGGCGAACGCAGCGTCGGACACCAGGATCCGGGCGCCACCTCGACCGCGTTGATCTTCCGGGCTCTGGCCGGGGTCGCCGAGGGCTAAACCACGCCACCCCGGTGCCGATTCATCCCGCCGAGTCGTACGGATGATCTGAGGGGCGAACATATGGGTCTGGGTGGGTTGTTCGACAACCGCTCTCTGCGGACGAAGATCGGTGCTGCGGCGCTCACGGCGGCCGTCAGCGGAGCGATCGTCGGCACGGTGGCGATCTCCACGGTCTTCCGCCTGAACAGCGATGCGGCTCAGGCCCAGCGCCAGACGATGGCGATCGAACAGGCGGTGGGCTCGTTCAGCAAGAACATCGAGTCGTACGTCGGCAACTCGAACTCGATCAAGCTGTACCCGGACCTGGCATCCGACCTCAAGAAGCTGATGACGCAGAACGAGAAGGCCGTCGACGCGGCCCTCGCCTCGCTGGGCACCACCCTGCCGGGCGACGCGACGGTGGCCGGGGCGAAGAAGCACTGGGCGAGCTTCACCGAGCTGGTGGCCACCGACCGGACCGGCGCGAGCGCGGCGGAGCTGACCCAGGCGCTGACCGACTACGTCGCGCTGCACGACGCGCTCACCGCCGACCAGACCGCCCTGCAGGAGAGCGCCACCGCGATCTCCGACCAGAACATCAAGGACGCGGATGCGGCGGGACGGCAGGCCGCGTACCTGATCGGTGGTCTGCTCCTGGCCGGTGTGCTGCTCAGCCTGGCGCTGAGCTGGCGGGTGGCGAAGGTCGTCGGCGACACGGTGCACGGGGTGTCCCGGCTGGCCGAGGGGCTCGCCGAAGGCGACCTGACCCGCACCTCCGGGGTCCGCACCCAGGACGAGATCGGCCGGATGGCCGCCTCCCTGGACCGCGGCATCGCCCGGCTCCGCGAGGACGTCGTGCGACTCGCCGGCAACGTCAGCACGGTCCAGTCGGCGGCCGGGCAGCTCAGCTCGGTCGCGGTGGCCGTCGACTCGGCCGCCAACGACTCGTCGCAGCAGGCCGGCAACGTCGCGCAGGCGGCCGAGGTGGTCAACAACAACCTGCAGGTGGTCTCGGCCGGCTCGCAGGAGATGGGCTCGGCGATCCGCGACATCAGCGCCTCGACCGCCGCGGCGACCGAGGTGGCCGCCCAGGCCGTGCAGGTGGCCTCGGCGACCAACGAGATCGTGGCCCGGCTCGGCTCCTCGTCCGAGGAGATCGCCACCGTGGTCAAGGTGATCACCAGCATCGCCGAGCAGACCAACCTGCTCGCCCTCAACGCGACCATCGAGGCGGCCCGGGCCGGCGAGGTGGGCAAGGGCTTCGCGGTCGTCGCCGGCGAGGTCAAGGACCTGGCCCAGGAGACGGCGAAGGCGACCGAGGACATCTCGCAGCGGGTGCAGACCATCCAGGCGGACACCTCCGGCGCGGTCACCGCGATCGGCGAGATCTCGGCGATCATCGAGCGGATCAACAGCCTGCAGCTGACCATCGCCTCCGCGGTGGAGGAGCAGACCGCGACCACGCAGGAGATGAACCGGACCCTCTCCACGGCCGCGGTCGGCGCCGGCGAGATCCAGAAGACGATCACCGGCCTCAACCAGGCGGCCCGCCGGACCACCGACACCGTCGGCGACACCCGGCACGCGGCCGAGGAGCTGACCACGACGGCGGCCCAGCTGCAGGCGGTGGTCTCCCGCTTCCGCTACTGAGCCTGGCGTAACGACGCTTGTGGATGTCAAGGTGAAGGCATGTACCCGCCTGAGCCTTGGCATCTGCGCGGTCAGATGTACCTCTCGATCTTCCTGGTCCCCCGGGCGGCGCTCCCCGCGCTGCCCGCGGTCCTGAACGCGACGGTCTCCCCGGTGACCGTCGCGGGCCGGGCCGCCGTCGGCGCCGCCTGGGTTCACTACGAACCCGGCGGCGTTCTGCATTACCGGGAACTCCTCAGCGCCGTGCTGGTCCACGAGCGCGGCCGGCCCCGGGTCAGCATCACCGACATCTGGGTGGACAGCATGGCCTCCCGGGAGGGCGGCCGGCGACTGTGGGGCATCCCCAAGGAGATGGCCGAGCTGCAGATCTCCTCCTCGGCGGCGGCGGTGTCCGCCTTCGCCTCCGCCGCGTCCGCGCCCATCGGCTCCGCGACGGTCCGGCTCGGGCGGCAGCTGCCCGGCCGGGTCCCGGTGGCCTTCTCCGTCGCCCAGGCGCTCGGCGGTCAGGTCCGGCGCACACCGGTGCGAGGCCGTGCCGGATTGCGTACGGGGAAAGCGGCGTGGCGTCCCGATCCGGCCGGGCCCCTCGGCTACCTGGCCGGACGGCGTCCCGTACTGACCCTCGCGGTCACCGACTTCTATCTGGTGTTCGGCCGGACCGCCCGGGAGCGCGCCGCCGCCCGGGAGCGCTTCACCCCCTGAACAGGGCCCGCGGGTACGGTTCGGCAGGACAGACCGCCGCCGACCGCGACCGAGGAGCACCATGACCGCCGGCCACGACCACCATCACCATGCCCCGGGCCGGTCGCCGGTCCTCCCACACGCCCGCCGGCTCACACTGTTCCTGCTGATCCCGGCGGTGCTGCTCACCGCGCTGGGCATGCTGCTGCTCTGGCCGCACGACACCCCGCAGGCCACCGAGGGCGACGGTCCGCTGCGGGTCACCGGCGAGGTCGTCCGGGTCGTGGCGCAGGAGTGCGCCCCGGTGCCCGAAGGCGACACCCCGGAGGAGAACTGCGGCACGGTCACCGTCCGGGTCACCAGCGGCGTCGACGACGGCAAAGAGATCACCACCGACGTCCCGAGCGGCCCGGGCGCGCCGGAGGTCGAGGCCGGCGACGAGGTGACCATGCTGGCCCTGGAGAGCGACGACGGCGGCTACCAGTACTCGATCTCCGACCACGAACGGTCCCGCGAACTGTGGCTGCTCGGCGCCGCGTTCGCCCTGGCGGTGGTGGCGTTCGGCCGATGGCGGGGGCTGACCGCGCTGGCCGGGCTGGCGGTAACCTTCGTCATCCTGCTCTTCTTCATCGTCCCGGCGATCCTGGACGGCCGGTCGCCGATCATGGTGGCGGTGGTCGGCTCCGCCGCGATCATGCTGATCGTGCTGTACCTGACACACGGCCTCAGCACCACCACACACATCGCGGTCGCCGGCACCCTGGCCAGCCTGGCGATCACGACGGTGCTGGCCGAGGTGGCCACCGGGGCGGTGACCCTCTCCGGGGTGGCGGACGAGACCTCGAACTACCTGACCATCACCCAGTCCGAGGTGAACATGCGCGGCCTGCTGCTGGCCGGCATCGTGATCGGCTCACTGGGGGTGCTCGACGACGTGACGGTCACCCAGTCGGCGACGGTCACCGAACTCGCCATCGCCAATCCGGCGTACGGTTTCCGCCGCCTCTACGGTGCGGCGACCCGGATCGGCCGCGCCCACATCGCCTCGGTGATCAATACGATCGTGCTGGCGTACGCGGGCGCCTCCCTGCCGTTGATGTTGCTCTTCGCGGCGGGCAACACCCCGGTCGGCGAACTCCTCACCTCCCAGATGATCGCCCAGGAACTGGTCCGGAGTGCGGTCGGCACGATCGGCCTGGTCGCCGCGGTCCCGATCACCACGGCCCTGGCCGCCTTCGTGGCGTCCCGCGAGCCCCTCCCGGCCGCCGCCAGCACCGCCGCCGACGCCCCCGCCACCGGTGGCATCGCGGCGGATGACGCCTCCTCGGCCGAGGTCACACCGGCCGCCGAGGGGAACGGCCGCAGACCGCCCACCGAGGACCCGTGGGCGGCCTTCGTCGACCGCGACCGCTGACGCTGCTTCGATACATGCATCAGTCCATGCCGGTCTTTGGTGAGCTCGTCGCGGCGGTTCCAGCCCCGGTCGCGGACCAGGTGGGAGCGGATCGCCCCGGACGCCGACCGCGACCGCACTGCTGATCGGGCCGCTGTTCTTCTGAGTGCTCAGCGGACGCGACCCGGCCCGCCTCGACCTGGCCCGCCTCGACCTGGCCCGCCTCGACCTGGCCCGCCTCGACCTGGCCCGCCTCTACCCGGCAGAGCCGGCCCGCGTCTTCCTGGCGGAGATCGGCCGGAGCCCGCGGCCGGGTGAAGAACGGGGCTTTCGTCGTCGCCCGGGTGCCGCCGACGGCCCCTCAACGATGATCTGAGAGACGGCACTCAGGCGAGAGCGGCCAGCACCGACTTAGTGGTTTCGGCGATCAGGGCGTCGGCGGAGCCGGCGTTCTCGGCGGTACGGCGGGAGAGGACGGCCAGAACGATCGGGCTGCCGGCCGGCGGGTGGAGGACGGCGATGTCGTTGCGGGTCCCGTACCCGCCCGCCCCGGTCTTGTCGGCCGCCGTCCAGCCGTCCGGGAGGCCCGCCCGGATGTACGGCCCGCCGGTCGTGTTGGCCCGCATCCACCCGTCCAACAGCCGCCGGCGGTCGGGGGTCAGGGCGTCGCCGAGCAGCAGGCTCTGCAGGTCGGCGGCGAGGGCCCGGGCGGTGCTGGTGTCCCGGGTGTCGCCGGGCGCGGCCTCGTTCAGGTCCGGTTCGATCCGGTCGACGCTGGTGGTGGTGTCGCCGAGAGCGCGGAGTTCCCGTTCCAGGCCGTCCGGGCCGTCGATCGTGGCGAAGAGCAGGTTCGCGGCGGTGTTGTCGCTGTACCGCAGGGACGCGTCGAGCAGGTCCCGCACCGTCATGCCGGTGGCCACATGCTTCTCGGTGATCGGAGCGTGGGCCAGCAGATCCCGCTTCCGGTACGTGACCACCCGGTCCAGGTCGGCGTCCGAGGCGATTCGCAGCACCACCCCGGCCTGCAGCGCCTTGAACGTGGAGGCGTGGGCGAAACGCTCGTCCGCCCGATGGGTGACGACCCGGCCGGTGCCGGTGTCCACGGCGTAGACGCCGAGGCGGGCCCCGTAGCGTTCCTCCACCGTACCGAGATCGACAGTGACCGGGCTTGCCGTGACCGGGCTTGCCGTGACCGGGACTCCGGCGGACGGGGCCGTGAAGTCCCGACCGGACACGACCGGCGCCGGTTCGGACGGGGAGTCCGGGGTGGCACATCCGGCCGCAGCGAGTGGGAGGGCGAGGGCCAGAGCGGGGAGCAGGACGGCGTGGCGCATGCCCCGAGCATCTGACGATCACCGGTCGTCGTCAAAACGAGGGCGATCACCGGCCGTCGTTGAACGAGGGGCGCCCACCGGCCGCGACAGAAGGAGGCCCCGGAACAGGGCGCCCGATGCCGCTCAGCTTAATTTGATCAACGCCGTCGCCAGTAGCCATGCGATCCACTTCGCCGCGGCGCCTCGTCGGCCGTTGACAGTGGCAGTCACATCAGGGCAGCTCAGCCGCCTGTCGCAGCGCGGGGTCGCATCCAAGGTCAACGTAAGCTGAGTGGCATCGCGCAATCGCCGGCCGTCGTCCGTGGTCGTTGTCGGTTCGCGGGTGGACCGTTGTCGACGGCTGTGCTGGTCGGGCCGTCGACTGCGGTTGTTCGGGTGGGCGGGAATCAGCTGTGGGTGACGGCTCGGGGTGTCCCGGCCGTCGTCCGTGGTCGTTGTCGGTTCGCGGGTGGACCGTTGTCGACGGCTGTGCTGGTCGGGCCGTCGACTGCGGTTGTTCGGGTGGGCGGGAATCAGCCGTGGGTGACGGCTCGGGTGACCCAGCCGTCGACCACGGTCGCTCTCGACTCGCGGACGGACCATGACCGACGGCCGGGGGTGGCCAACGGCTGGGATGACCGACGGCTGGGATGACCGACGGCTGGGATGACCGACGGCCGGGGTGGACCGACGGCCGGGGGTGGCCGGAACACCACTCGACCTCTTCCGATCTCGGCGACGGCCCCGGGGGAGGCCGCGAGTGACTTCAACGGCGCCGACGCGCGAGGTGACCGGAGACGGCGCTCGGAGACGGCGACCGGAGACGCGACCGGAGACGGCGCTCGGCAGACGTGAAGAGACGTGATGGCTGCCGCAGCGAAGTCGACGGTCAAAATCATGATCAACCTAAGGGGGAGTGACGTCGACAGGGTGCCCGCCGGTGGCCGGCCCGCGCCGGCCACCTTTTCGCGAGTGGTCAGCACTTCTTCCAGGCGACCCGGTAAAGGGTGTTGATGGCGGCGTCGGTGGCGTCCATCGAAAGGAAGCTCAGCTCGCTGCGGGTGTCCGATGAACCGCGGTTGACCCGCAATTCCGTGTTGATGTTCAGGAAACGGCGTTCGCCGCAGTTCAGGTAACTCAGGCTGGTGATCCCGACGCTGTCGGTGTGCTGCCAGTTCCGCTCCATCGGGCCGCGGAAGTCGTGCGCGATCCGGGTGCTCTGGGAATGGCCCTGGAAGTAGTAGTTGGCGGCCGACTGCCCGTATGAGCCGCGCTGCAGACTGGCGAATCCACGGTAGTCGGCGCTGGCGATGGCGAACGTGAATCCGGACGGCACCTTGATGTCCAGGGCGAGTTGGCAGTTCTTGCGGAAGTCGAGCGGTTTGGCGCCCGGGCCGACCTGGGCCGTGTACTCCGAGTAGGTCACGGTGAAGGCCCGGTTGTCCGGCGAGACCGTGATCTGGGCGGTGTTGTCCGGGCAGCCGGAGCCGTTCGCGGACACCACGTCGATGATCATCATCTCGTTCGGTGTCGGGTCGGCCGGGGCCGCCTGGACCGGTGCGGACATCGCCAGAGTGGACAGAAGGGCCGCGCCGGTGGTCAGTGCACGCAACATGAGAATTACCCCCGTGTTTCTCGTGAATCGCTTTTGTGGATGTGAATACTCTTCGAAAAGAACAATCATTTCCACGACTCACCCTAGCGATCCGGGCAACCGGTGTGACGGGTGCCGGAAACAGCCGTACTCCCGTTGCGCAAAGGCGGCCATTCGGTCTGATTTCCCGAATGGCCGCCCAGCTCACGAGGATATGTGCTATCCGGCGTTCTCCGCGGCGAAGTCGGTCGCCTGCTGGATGAACTTGTTGTAGTCCAGGTGCGCGGCGAGACTGGTGCCGCCCTGGCAGAACCGGTCGTTGCGGTTGCAGAACGACCGGGTCCGGTCGGCGACCGCGTCGAGGCTGCCGGCCCGCCGGGCGAAGATGCCCGACCGGTTGCCGTCGGTCACGTTGAAGTCCTCGCCGGCGGTGAAGGTCGGGTCGCCGAACAGGATCACCGACGAGATCTTTCCGACCAGTTCGTCGGAGAGTTCGCCGGTGATCGCGTCACCGACCACGTCGGCGCCCTGGGAGTACCCGGCGAGGACGAACGTCGTCTGTGGACAGGCCGCCGCGGTGTCCTCCATCTTCTCGGTCAGGTCGGTGACGCCCTGGCGGACGCTGGCGTTGTAGTTGAAGTTCGCCGGGTAGTCGACCGGGGTGGCGCGCACGGTCTGCGGCAGGTCGCTCACGATCCGGTCGGCGAGCGGCCCGATCAGTACCCCGAAGCCGGGGCGTTCGGTGGTGCCCCGGGCGCCGAGGAGTTGTACGTCGGCGCATTCGTTGCGGGGTGCCTCGGCGGCGAAGGTGAGCGGGGCGACCGCGAGGCCGCCGACCGTCACCGCACCCGCCGCCACCAGGGTAGCCATCTTGCGCTTGCGCATCTGGACGTCCTTCCGTGGATGACCGACAGTTCTTGCACTCGGTACGCAAAAACTCGGCGCCACGGATCGGTGGTTCACCCGGACGGGTATCCCGATCGATACGCCGGTCCCGATCCGGCGAGGCGGGCAGCAATGGTGCATAAGTGGACGCTTATCCGCGTACCCCTAGAGGGAAAGGCGCTGCGTGAGCGTGGTGTGGCGTCTCCCCGCACCGACCGTGCGCACCGCGGCGGCGAGGGCCCGGCGCGACCCCACCAGCACGACCAATCGTTTGGCCCGGGTGATCGCGGTGTAGAGCAGGTTGCGCTGCAGCATCATCCACGCGCTGGTGGTGATCGGGATGACCACGGCGGGGTACTCCGAGCCCTGCGACCGGTGAATGGTGATCGCATAGGCGTGTACCAGTTCGTCGAGCTCGTCGAAGTCGTAGTCGATGATCTCGTCCTCGTCGGTACGCACGGTGAGCGTCTGCTCCTCCGGCGACAGTGCCGTCACCACGCCCACCGTCCCGTTGAAGACCCCCGCGGCGCCCTTGTCGTAGTTGTTGCGGATCTGGGTGACCTTGTCGCCGACCCGGAACACCCGGCCGCCGAACCGTTTCTCCGGCAGGCCCTCCCGGCCGGGGGTGAGCTGCTGCTGGAGCAGGGTGTTGAGCGCTCCGGCCCCGGCCGGCCCGCGGTGCATCGGGGCGAGGATCTGCACGTCCCGGCGTGGGTCGAGGCCGAACTTGCGGGGGATGCGGGTGCACGCGACGTCCACGGTGAGGCCGGCGGTCGCCTCGGTGTCGTCGCTGGCGAACAGGAAGAAGTCCTGCATGCCGTCGAGCAGCGGCGGCCGGCCCCGGTTGACCCGGTGTGCGTTGGTGACCACGCCGCTCTCCGCGGCCTGCCGGAAGATCTGGGTGAGCCGGACCCGGGGGATCGCGTCGGCGGCCAGCAGGTCGCGCAGCACCTCACCGGCGCCCACCGACGGCAGCTGGTCGACGTCACCGACCAGCAGCAGGTGCGCGCCCGGCGGGATCGCCTTGACCAGCTTGTTCGCCAGGATCAGGTCGAGCATGCTGGCCTCGTCGACGACCAGCAGATCGGCGTCGAGCGGGTTGTCCCGGTCATAGGTGGCGTCGCCGCCGGGCTGGAGTTTGAGCAGCCGGTGCACGGTGGCGGCGGGGTGTCCGGTGAGTTCGGCGAGGCGTTTGGCGGCACGGCCGGTCGGGGCGACGAGCTGGATCTTCGCTTTCTTGGCGGCGGCGAGTTCGACGATCGAGCGGACGGTGAAGCTCTTGCCGCAGCCGGGGCCGCCGGTCAGGACGGCGACCTTCCTGGTGAGGGCGAGTTTGACGGCCTCTTCTTGACCTTCGGCGAGCGAGTTGCCGGTTCGCTGGTGGAGCCAGGCGAGGGCTTTGGCCCAGTCGACGTCGTGGAAGTGCGGCATCCTGTCCGATTCATCGGACAGAAGTTTCAACAAGCTGCTGGAGAGCGACAATTCAGCACGGTGGAACGGCACCAGGTAGACGGCGTCGTCCTCGCGGATCACGCCCTCCTCCTCGACCAGCGAAGCCAGGCACGACGGCACCAGTCCGCCGGGAACATCGAGGATCTTGGCGGCCTCGGCGATCAGGTCGTCGGCCGGCAGGAAACAGTGCCCGTTGTCGGTGGCCTGCGACAGGGTGTACTGCAGACCGGCTTTCACCCGTTGGGGACTGTCGTGCGGGATGCCGACCGCCTGCGCGATGGTGTCCGCGGTCTTGAAACCGATTCCCCAGACGTCCGAGGCCAGCTTGTACGGTTCGTTGCGCACCACCGAGATGCTGGCGTCGCCGTACTTCTTGTAGATCCGGACCGCGATCGAGGTGGACACGCCCACCCCCTGGAGGAAGACCATCACCTCCTTGATCGCCTTCTGCTCGGCCCAGGCCGCGGTGATCTTCGCGGTACGTTTCGGGCCCAGGCCGGCGACCTCGATCAGCCGGTCCGGGGCGTCCTCGATGATGTCCAGGGTGTCCAGTCCGAAGTGGTCCACGATCCTCTCGGCGAAGACCGGGCCGATCCCCTTGACCAGTCCCGATCCCAGGTAACGCCGGATGCCCTGCACCGTCGCGGGCAGGATCGTGGTGTACGAGATCACCTCGAACTGCCGCCCGTACTGCGGATGCGACGACCACCAGCCGGACAGCCGCAGGCTCTCGCCGGGCTGGGCCCCGAGCAGCGCGCCGACCACGGTGAGCAGGTCGTCGCCGCGGCCGGTGGCGACCCGGGCGACGGTGTACCCGGTCTCCTCGTTCACATAGGTCAGGCGTTCCAGCACCGCTTCCAGAACGTGCGGGTCCTTCTGTGGTCGTCCGGGCACACAGCCATCGTCTCGCGAGGTCTGGAATGACGGCGCGGCAGGGCCTAGCGTGATCGGGTATGGCGCTCTTTGACCTTCCGCTTCCCGAGCTGCGCACGTACCGGTCGGCCGGCGTCGAGCCCGACGGGTTCGGCGACTTCTGGACCGGCACCCTCGCCGCGGCACGCCGGGCCGCCACCGCGGCGAAGGTGACCGAGGTGGTCACGCCGTTGCGCGGCATCACCACCTACGACGTGACCTTCAGCGGGTACGCCGGCCAGCCGGTCAAGGCCTGGCTGAACCGTCCGGCCTCGGCGTCCGGCCCGCTGCCGGTCGTGGTCGAGTTCATCGGTTACGGCGGTGGCCGTGGCCTGCCGATCGACTGGCTGACCTGGGCCAGCGCCGGGTACGCCCACCTGGTGATGGACACCCGCGGACAGGGCGGCTCGTGGCGGTCGGGGGACACCCCGGACCCGGACGAGTCGGGCGGCGGACCGTCCTCGCCGGGGTTCATGACCCGCGGTGTGCGGTCGCCGGAGACGTACTACTACCGGCGGCTGTTCACCGACGCGGCGCGGGCGGTGGAGGTCGCGGCGGAGTTGCCGGGAGTGGACGCCTCGCGTCTGGTCGTCACCGGCAAGAGCCAGGGCGGCGGGTTGTCGCTGGCAGCCGCCGGTCTGGTGCCGGATCTGGTGTCCGCGGTGGTGTCCGGGGTCCCGTTCCTCTGTGACATCCGCCGGGCGATCACGATCACCGACAGCCACCCGTTCGGTGAGGTGACCCAGTTCCTGCGGGCCAATCCGCATCTGGCGCGGGAGACCCTGGAAACGCTCGATCACATCGACGTCGTCCACTTCGCCAAGCGGATCACCGCCCCGACGATCGTCTCGGTGGCCCTGATGGACGCGGTCTGCCCGCCGTCGACGGTCTTCGCGGCGTACAACGCGGTCGCCGCACCGAAGCAGATCGAGGTCTACGAGTGGGACGGCCACGAGGGTGGCCGGGGCTTCTTCGACATCGCGGCCCTGGAGTTCGTCGAGGACCGGTTGTCCTGAAAAGATCGGGCCGGCCTCGGCAGAGGCCGGCCCGTCACAGGACTCAGATGATCGTCCGGATGATCCCGATGCCGAGGAACAGGACGATGAACGCCAGGTCGATCGCGAAGCCGCCGACCCGCAGCGGCGGCAGCACCTTACGGATCGGTGCCAGCATCGGCTCGGTGACCGAGTAGACACCGCTCAGCGCCCGGGAGCGGAACGAACCCGGCATGGCCGGCCCGGCCAGGGTCACGCTCCAGTCCAGCACCATGCGGGCGACCAGCAGCAACTGGACGAGCAGCAAAGCCAGATCTATGAGGTAGAACATCGGATCCTCCTGGAGCGGTGACGTGTCTCAACTATGGGGCCGCATCCTGTGCGGTTGCTGTAGCCCTGCTGAGACGATCACTACTAATTGAAGTGGTCCGGATGCGGACCGGTACGCCCATCGCGCTCCAGCGCGTCGATCGCTGCCAGTTCGTCCCCGGACAGCTCGAAGTCGAAGATCCTCAGGTTCTCCCGGATCCGGTCCGGTGTGACCGATTTCGGAATCACCACCCGCCCCTGCTGCACATGCCAGCGCAGCACCACCTGTGCCGGCGACCGGCCGTGCTGCCCGGCGATCGACGACACCACGTCCTCGTTCAGCACCGCCGCCTGCGCCAACGGGCTCCACGCCTCGGTGACCACGCCCAACTCGGCGTTGGCCTCCTGGGCGGCCCGCTGCTGCAGGTGCGGGTGCAGCTCGATCTGGTTCACCGCCGGGATCACGCCACCCCGGTCGGCGATCGCCCGCAGGTGCTCGGGCAGGAAGTTCGAGACGCCGATCGCCCGGGTCCGCCCGGTGTTCTGCAACTCCTCCAGGGCCCGCCAGGTGTCCAGGTACCTGCCGTGCTTCGGGGTCGGCCAGTGGATCAGGTACAGGTCGAGGGTGTCCACCCCGAGCCGGGCCACGCTGGCGTCGAAGGCGCGCAGGGTCTCGTCGTACCCCTGATCGGCGTTCCAGACCTTGGTGGTGAGGAAGAGCTCGTCGCGGGGGATGCCGGCCGCCTTCAGGGCGGCACCCACCCCCGCCTCGTTGTGGTAGATCGCTGCCGTGTCGATGCTGCGGTACCCGGCTTCGAGTGCGGCGGTCACCGCCTCAGCGGTCTCCGCCTCGGGGATCTGGTAGACGCCGAAGCCGATCTGCGGGATGGTGACGCCGTTGTTGAGAGTGATACGTGGCGTTTCGGCCATGGCGTGTCGGTCTCCTCGGAGCGATGCGGGCACACCGGGCCACCCGGCCGGGCGTCGGTGTGCGGACGTATCTACATCTACCCCGAGAGATGGGGGATCAGCACCGAACGTGATGAATCCAGCCCGCACAGCGAACTCCGACCCCTTCCGGGGTGGGCGGGTCGGAACTGTCCGTCATTCTTCCGTCGTGTGGCGCCCGGCCGGGGCCGGGCGCCAGGTGGTGGGCGGGCCGGGTGTCCCGGGGACATCAGGGGGTTGCGGTCCGCGGTTCGCCGCCGGCTCTCTTCTCTGGTACGGGGCTGAGCCTGCCCGTGGTGACACCGGCTCTCCGCGTTCCGCTCCGCCACTGTGTCCCGAAGTGGCGGGGTGTCCCGGTGTGCCGGGGTATCTCGGTGTGACGAGGTGTCCCGGCGTGACGAGGTGTCCCGGTGCGGCCGGGTGTCCCGGTGTTGCGAGGTTGTTTCCGTCCGGCGAACCGTCCCGCGCCCGGCGGCCTTCTCGTGCACGATGGCGAGGGCGGCCGGGCCGAGGGCCGCGAACCGGGGGCGGGCCCTGCGCCGCGTGTGTCCCACGGTTCTCCCGGGGTGCGGGCTGTCGCATGTGGTCCGCGCCGGCGTGCGGAGGGCCGTCGCGGTCGGCCGCTCGCTCACAGCCCCACCAGCCTGCGTGTGGTGGCGGCTCCGCGCCGTAGCGGTGGTGTGCGCACCACAGCGGTGGACGGTTCCCCGTCGTTGTTGCCGTCGTTGTTGCCGTTGCCGTCGCTGCTGCCGCCGTTGCCGTCGCTGCGGCCGGTGCCGGTCGCCGTCTCCGGCCGGTGCTCCGGGTCGGTGAACGGGTCCGGCGTTTGTCCGGCGTTCGCTCCCGGAATGCGTGATGCGGTGTGACTGTGCCTATTCGGGGCCGGTGGCCGGATTCTCAGCATCTGGTCGCCCGGCTCGGCTCCGGAACCACCCGGTGCCGGCGCCCGCAGCCGGAGCGCGTGCCCGCCCGGTCCGGGCGATCCGCCCGCCCGGCCGGCTCCGGAGTGTGGCGGGCCGGCCGGCGGGACGGGTCTGTGCTGGCCAAGGGGTGGATCAGGGGATGGTGGGGGTGGCGCCGGTGGCGAGTCGGCGGGGGGCTCGGTCGTGCTCCGGGATCCGTCGACCGGTATCGCCTCGGCTCGATTCATGGCGCTCATTATTGATGAGCGTGCATTTAACGCAAGCCTCTCGGACGGGCGTTTACCGCACGGAAACAACTTTTCCCTAGAAGGGGTACCCCGGCAGTCGGTCGCGGACGGTGACCCAGCGCGTCTCGGTGAACGCCGCGACGTTGGCCGCCGCACCACCGAACCGGGAACCCGTTCCGGACGCCGCGACCCCGCCGAACGGGCTGTTCGCCTCGTCGCTGACGGTCTGGTCGTTGATGTGCACGATCCCGGTCGGGATCCGGTCGGCCAGGGCGAGACCGTGCATCACGTCGCGGGTGACGATGCCGAGCGACAGGCCGTACTCGCCGGCCCCGGCGAGCCGCACGGCCTCCTCGGCGTCGGCGAACCGCACCACCGGCGCGACCGGCCCGAAGATCTCCTCGGCGAACGCCGGAGTGTCGCCCCGGACGTCGGCGAGCACCGTCGGCGCGTAGAACAGGTCCCGGTACGTGCCGCCGGCCGCCACCCGTGCCCCCGCGCCGGACGAGCGGGTCACCACGTCGTGGATCCGGTCCCGTTGTGTGGCGTCGATGACCGGGCCGAGGGCCACCTGCTCGCGGGCCGGGTCGCCGACCGCCAGTGCCGCGGCCTTGGCGGCCAGCCGGTCCACGAACTCGTCGTACCGGGAGGTGTGCACCAGGTGCCGTCCGGTGGTCATGCAGATCTGCCCCTGGTGGAACCAGGAACCGAAGGAGGCGGCGTCGACCGCCGCGGCCACGTCGGCGTCGTCCAGCACGATCATCGCGGAGTTGCCGCCCAGTTCCAGGTGGGCCCGTTTGAGGTGTTCCCCGGCGAGCGCGCCGACCCGGCGCCCGGCCCGGGTCGAACCGGTGAACGAGACCACCCGCACGTGCGGATCGGTGATCATCGCCTCGCCGACGTCCACGCCGCCGGGCAGTACCTGCAGCACCCCGGGCGGCAGTCCGGCCTCCTCGAAGATCCGGGCGAGCGTCACCCCGCCGGTCACGGCGGTCCGCGGATCCGGCTTCAGCAGGACGGCGTTGCCCAGGGCGAGTGCCGGGGCGACCGACCGGATGGCCAGGATGATCGGCACGTTGAACGGGGCGATCACGGTGACCACGCCCGCCGGGACCCGCCGGGCCATCGAGAGGCGCGGTTCCTCGCTGGCGAGCAGTTCGCCGTAGGGCCGGCTGGGCAGCGCGGCGGCCTCCCAGCACTCCTGTTCCGCGACGTGCAGTGCGAACCCGGCCATCGGCGGGATCGCGCCGACCTCCCGGACGTTCCATCCGGAGATCTCCTCGGCGTGCTCCGCCCAGAGTTGCGCCGCCCGCCGCAGCACCGCGGACCGTCGCGGGTGTGGGGTGGCGGCCCACTCCCGCCCGGCCTCGGCCGCGATCCGCCCGGCCTCGGCCACGTCCTCCGGTGCGGCCAGGCCGGCGCGGCCGAGCACCGCCCCGGTGGCCGGTTCGACGACGTCACGGGTGCCGCCCCGGCCGGGACGCCACTCTCCGCCGATGAAGACGGCGCCGGTCCAGGACTTCTCGTCGAGCAGCATGGTGCCTCCCGTAGGGGCGGGCCGGCCCGCTCCGGGGGCCGACGGCGGCCAGGTGAGGCTGACCGTAGACCGGTGTTACCGGCAGATCAACGGGATGTTCCGGAAAGGGCGTGCGGGCGACGGGGGATCGCACCGCGCGCCTACACAATATGTCCTGTTTGTAGGGTTAAGCTGACTTCGCGCCGAGCCCCACCATCGGGCTGCCGTCCACCTGACACAGTGGGCGGCAGCCCGAGACTCGGGCCCGCGGGTCAGGCGGCCGCCGCGGAGTCCTGGGCCCGCCACATCGTGAGGATCACGGTCATCACGAAGACCTGCAGCGGCAGCGGCAGACCGGGCAGCTCGGCGGAGGCCTCGTTGCGCCACGCGCTGGTGCGCCTGATCAGGCCCACCGGGGTGTCACCGTCCATCAGCTCCTGGTCGTGGCGCCAGAACGACGGGCGGCGGAACGCATAGGTGCGGCCGTCGGCGAGCACGGTCCAGGTCTTGCGGCCGACCCGTTCGGCCTCGGCGACCCGGATGTCGAGCTCGTCGGTCATGGTGAACCTGGTGCCCCAGGCGTTGCTCCGGACCTGGTAGGCGCGTCCTGCCAGCTCGAACCGGCCGCCGGACTTCCAGACGGACGGATCCCAGACCGCGATCGGTGTCCCGTCCTGGGACAGGTCGTACCGTCCTCGCCAGACACTGGTCTGCTTCGCTGTCAGCATGCCCCCAGCCTAGGTAACCCGGGCGACCGCCGCTCAGCGGAGCAGGGGGACGTCGAGCCCCTCCGGGCCGGGACCGGCGGGCGGCATGGCAGGTTGGTGTCATGGACTACCGCCGTACCTACCGCTCCGCCGCCATCGCCTTCGCCGACCTGGTGTCACGGATCCCGCCCGACCGGCTCGACGGTCCCGGCCTCGGCGACTGGACGCTGCGGGACCTGCTCGGGCACACGGTCGGTTCCGGGCTGCGCCAGGTGCCCGCGGCCCTCGGGGCACCGCGGGCACCGGCACTGGTGGTGCCGGCCCCGGAGGCGTACTTCGGAATGGCCCGGACCGCCCCGCCGGCGCTGGTCGCGGCGCATCAGGCGGGGGCGGCCGAGGACGCGCGGGCCACCGGCGTGGAACTGGGCGACGACCCCGCGGACGCGGTCAGCGGGCACATCGGGCGGGCCACCGCGGCGCTGGCCGGCGTCGGCGACGACGAGCTGGTGGTCACCCCGGCCGGTGGCATGCGACTGGCGGACTGGCTGCCGACCCGGACGTTCGAGCTCGTCGTGCACGGTTCCGACGCGGCCGCGGCGACCGGTCTGCCGATCATGCTGGACCCGGAGACGATCGCCGAGTCGCTGGCGATCGCCGCCCGGGTGGCCGCCGCGATCGGCCACGGCCTGCCCACGCTGCGCGCGCTGACAGGCCGCGGCACACTTCCCGACGGCTTCTCGGTGGTCTGACGTACCCCTAAAGCACTTCCCGGACCAGCGGCAGAGGGTTCCCGAACCGGTGGGCGGTGATGCTGATCGCCTGCTCGCGCAGGAACGGCAGCATCTCCACGCGCCCGGCCTCGGTCACCGGACCGGCCCAGACGGCCAGGTCGGGACGCCCGCCGGTGGCCTGCGCCACCGCCTGCGCCGCGGCCCTGGTCGCGAGCCCCGCCGGGGAGACGACCGCGGTCGCGCCCGTCGCCCCGATCGTGACCTGGTCCGATGCGGACCGGCCGGCGATCAGGCGGACCCGGCCCGCGGTCAGCCCGGCGGCGAACGCCGCGTCGTCCTCGACCACCAGGCCGGGGCAGCGGGCGGCGAGTTCCTCCGGCAGCGGCTCCGCGCTGGACACCGTGACCGGCGCACCGGCCAGCATGCCCGCGGCCAGCACCCGTACCAGGTCGGCGACGGTGCCGTCCGCGGTCAGGCGCACGGTCACCGGGCACGGCAGGTACCGCAGCACGTTGCGTTCCGCCGCCAGCGCGGACACGTCCGACGCTCCGATGTCGAACGCCGCGTCGCTGCGGGCCGCGCGCTGCACCGACGCGTATTCCTCGTCGGTCAGCACCGGACGGGCCGCGTTCAGCAGCACCCGCACACCGGGGTGGCTGATCTCCGCGCCGGATTCGGCCGGGCGGGGCGCCCAGTCGCTCAGGCCGATCAGGTAGTTCGGTCCGCCGGCCTTGGTGCCCGGTCCGACCGCTGACCGCTTCCAGCCACCGAACGGCTGCCGCCGCACGATCGCCCCGGTGATGCCGCGGTTGACGTAGAGGTTGCCGGCCCGGACCCGGTCCAGCCAGGTGCGGATCTCGTCGGCGTCGAGCGAGTGCAGACCCGACGTCAGGCCGTAGTCCACCTCATCGACCAGGTCGATCGCCTCGTCCAGGGTGTCCGCGGTCATGATGCCGAGGATCGGTCCGAAGTACTCGGTGAGGTGGTACGCCGACCCGCGCCGCACTCCGTCCCGGATGCCCGGCGTCCACGATCTGCCGGACTCGTCACGCTGCGAGGGTTCCAGCAGCCAGCGCTCGCCGGGGCCGAGAGTGGTCAGGCCGTCGAGCAGCTTGCCGGACGCCGGCTCGACCAGCGGGCCCACCTGGGTACGCGGATCCGACGGGTAACCGACCTCGAGCGACGACACCGCGTCCAGCAGCTGGGTACGGAACCGCTGCGACCGGGCGACGCTGCCGACCAGTACCACCAGCGACGCCGCCGAGCACTTCTGGCCGGCGTGCCCGAACGCCGAGGACACCACGTCCTTGACGGCCAGGTCCAGGTCCGCGCTCGGGGTCACGATGATCGCGTTCTTGCCGCTGGTCTCGGCGAGCAGCGGCAGGTCGGCGCGGAACGACCGGAACAGCTCGGCCGTCTCGTAGGCGCCGGTCAGGATCACCCGGTCCACCGACCGGTGCGCGATCAGTTCCCGGCCCAGGCCGGCCTCGTCCACCTGCACCAGCGTGACCAGGTCCGGGTCCACGTCCTCGGCCGCCAGCGCGTCCCGGACGACACCGGCGAGCACCGCACCGCAGCGCTCCGCGGGACCGGCCGGCTTGATCGCGACGGCGGAACCGGCGGCCAGGGCGGCCAGCATCGAACCGGCCGGGATCGCCACCGGGAAGTTCCACGGCGGCGTGACCAGGGTCAGCGTGGCCGGCACCCGGATGGCGCCGTCCACCTCCTCGGTGGCCAGCTCGCCGTAGTAGTGGGCGAAGTCGATCGCCTCGGAGACCTCCGGGTCGGCCTGGTCCAGCGTCTTGCCGGCCTCCGCCGCCATCACCTCGAGCAGGGTGGTCCGGTGCGACTCCAGCCTCTCGCCGACCCGGTGCAGCACCCGGCCCCGCTCGGTGGCCGGCAGCGCCTGCCAGGCGGCGGCGGCCGCGGCGGCCCGGGACAGGGTCGCGTCGAGCACGGACTGCTCGGTGATCCGGGCCGCGTCGATCGCGGCGACGCCGAGCTCGCTCCCCTCGGCGATCACGGCGCGCAGGGCGGCCCGGTTGACGGCCACGGCCGGATCGGTGTCCGGGGTGTTGACGAACCGGCCGGGCTCGGGACGCTCCACGGCGGCGAACCGGTCGGCCACCCGGTGCGTGCCCGGGACGGTGTCGTCCAGGTCGGCCAGCGATGCCAGGAAACGCGCCTTCTCCCGCTCGAACAGCGCCTCGCTCGTGTGCAGCTCGAAGACGGCGGACATGAAGTTGTCCGAGCTGGCACCCTCCTCGAGGCGGCGGATCAGGTACGCGATCGCCACGTCGAACTGCTCGGGGCGTACCACCGGGGTGTAGAGCAACAGGCCGCCGACCTCGCGCCGGACCGCCTCCGCCTGGCCCTCGGCCATGCCCAGCAGCATCTCGAACTCGACACCCGCACGCACGCCGCGCCGGCCGGCCAGCAGCCAGGCGTACGCGACGTCGAACAGGTTGTGCCCGGCGACGCCCAGCCGTACGTTGCCGATCCGGTCCGGGTGCAGCGCGTAGTCCAGCACCCGCTTGTAGTTGGTGTCGGTCGCCTGCTTGCTGTCGCAGGTGGCCACCGGCCAGCCGTGCAGCTCCGCCTCGACCTGCTCCATCGGCAGGTTCGCGCCCTTGACCAGGCGCACCTTGATGCCCGCGCCGCCGCGTTCGCGCCGCGACGCCGACCAGATCTGCAGCCGCATCATGGCGCTCAGCGCGTCCGGGAGGTACGCCTGCAGCACGATGCCGGCCTCGAGCTTGAGCATCTCCGGCCGGTCCAGCAGCCGGGTGAAGACCGCGATCGTCAGGTCGAGGTCCTTGTACTCCTCCATGTCCAGGTTCACGAACTTGCCGGTGTCGGCGGCCAGCGTGAACAGGGGAGTGAGCTCGGCGACGATGTCGTCGACGGCCTCGTCGAACGCCCACGGGTTGTGCGGGGCGACCGTCGACGACACCTTGATCGACACGTAGTCGACGTCCGGCCGGGCCAGCAGCTTCTCGGTGCTGGTCAGGCGCTTGGTGGCCTCGCCGCGGCCCAGGACGGCCTCGCCGAGCAGGTTGACGTTCAGGCGGACGCCGCGCTGCCGGATCCGGGTGATCGCCCGGCCCAGGCGGGCGTCGGAGGCGTCCACGATCAGGTGGCCGACCATCTGGCGCAGGGCGCGGCGGGCGATCGGGACGACCACACCGGGCATCATCGGCGCGAGCGTGCCACCGAGCTTGACAGCCGCGCGCAGGTGCACGGGCAGGAAGCCGGGCACGTCGGCGGAGAGGTCCTTCAGGGCGCGGGCGCTGACCCGCGGGTCCTCGGGACGGACCACGCCGTCCACGAAGCCGACGGCGAAGGCGAGCCCCTTCGGGTCGCGCAGCACACCGGCGAGCTGCGCGGCGGAACCGCCGACCTTGACGGTCGACGCCTCGTGCAGCCACCTCCGGACGAGGGCGATCGTCTCGTCAGCGATCTCGGACATCAGGGGTACTCCTTCCGTATACGGCCACAGTCTGTGGTCCCGAATCCGGTTAGGAAAAGCAATGCTTTGTGACCGGTAATCTTCAGTTCAGCTAACGTGTGCGCGTGCTGGAGATCCGCCGTCTGATCCTGCTCCGCGAACTCGCCGTCCGGGGCACACTCGCCGCCGTCGCCGAGGCCCTCAACTTCACCCCGTCCGCGGTCAGCCAGCAGCTCAGCCTGCTGGAGAAGGAGACCGGCACGCAGCTGCTGCGCAAGTCCGGCCGCCGCGTCCAGCTCACCCCGCAGGCTCTGGTCCTGGTCGACTCCGTCGGCGAAGTCCTCGACACCCTCGAACGCGCCGAAGCCCGGCTGCAGGCGGCCGCCACCCGCGTCACCGGCCGGGTCCGGGTGGCCGTGTTCCAGTCGGCGGCGCTCGCCTTCATGCCGGCCACCCTGCGATCCATGGCCTCGGCCCACCCCGACGTACGCGTCGAGATGGTGCAGCGCGAGCCCGAGGAAGCGCTCCGCGAGACCTGGGCGCGCGACTTCGACATGGTCATCGCCGAGCAGTACCCGGCACACGCCGCACCACACCATCCCGGACTCGACCGCCGCGACCTGACCACCGACGCGATCCGGCTCGCCCTGCCCCCGACGTCGCTGTCCCTGCACCCCGTCGACTCCCTCGACACGGCCCGGCACATGCCGTGGGTGATGGAGCCGCGCGGCGCCGCCTCCCGCCACTTCGCCGAACAGGCGTGCCGCCGGGCCGGTTTCGAACCGGACGTCCGCTACGAGACGGCCGACCTGCAGGCCCACATGCGCCTGGTCGAGTCCGGCAACGCGGTCGCCCTGATCCCGGACCTGGTGTGGGCGGGCCGCCCGACCTCCTGCCGCCTCCTGGACCTGGACGAACTGCCCCGCCGCACGATCTTCACGGCGCAGCGGACGGCGGGGGCGGCGTCACCGGCCGCCCGGGCGTTCCGCGAGATCCTGTCCCGGGCGGCCGCCTCATAGCCGCCCGCTCGGAGGGTGCGCTGACCACGGGAGCGGCTCATCCCGCCGGGCGACCACGATCAAGCGGGGCAGGCGGGGAATTCCGATCGGGCGCCGACGGTGAAGCGGCAACCGAAACCGGGGGCGGCCACGGCCCGGCGGTCCAGGATCGCGTCGCCGGCCGGGCGCCTGCCCGTCTGCGTCCAGCGGACCAGGTCGTCGAAGCCGCGCTGCAGTTCGGCCTGCGTGAAACCGCAGTGGGTCACGTCCCGGACGGCCCGGGAGACGAACAGGTGGGAGCGGCCGTTGTGCTGGGCCTCGCGGGCGTACTGCTGTTCCATCGAGAACGGGACGAACAGGTCGCCGATGCCGTGCAGGGACAGGACCGGGATCGACGGCCGGCCGTCGACGCGCGGAACGCCGCCGAGGCCCGGGTCGGCCGTCGCGGTGCGGGCCACGCGCAGGACGTCCGTGTTGAGCCGCTTCTCGGCGGCGGTGAGGCGGCGCGAGTCGCCGATCCGGTAGACGGTGTGCCGGTTGTCGGTCAGGTTGCCGGGGGCGATCCCGGCGGTGCCGCCGCTCAGCCCCGGCCAGAGGCTCTGCAGGAACGGCAGCCCGTCGGAGGTCACCGCGCTCCAGAAGGCGAACGCGGCGTCGAAGCCGGGACGCTCACCACCGGTGCGGCGTTCCAGCACGTCCGACCAGGTGCCCTCGTCGAGACCGGTCATGATCTGCTGGACCTGGGCCGCCCACCGGTCCGGATAGTCCGCATCGGGCCGCAGCGGGAACGCGATGTCCACATCGGCCAGTGCGGCGGCGCTCACGTTCGCGTCCAGAAAGTAGTCGAACAGCTCGACGTCGCCGAGCACCCCGCAGGTCGGCATCGCCCCGGCGAACGAGCGGGGGAACTCCTCGATCGCCACCGCGGTGATGTGCCCGCCCATCGACTCGCCGGTCATGAACACCTGGCGTGCCGCCCGCCCGGTCAGGTCGCGGAACAGGCCGATCAGCGCGTGCGAGTCCCGGACGCCCTGCCCGACGTCGTAGCCGTTCGTCGCATAGCTGGAGGCGGCCCACGCGAAGCCGTTGCGGACGTAGTGTTCGCGCAGGTCAGGGGAGTCGACCAGCACCGTCGTGCCGCTGCCGCGGTAGCCGTGCGCCCACAGCACGAGCTTGCCGTTCCATTGGCGAGGGATCTCGACCCGGTAGGCGGCGTCGCGCAGGATGCCGGTCCGGACCGTCGCGCCGGGCAGGGCGGTGAAGTCCGAGCCGTCCGCCTCGCAGTCCGGGTCGCCGATCAGGTAACCGGGCTGGGACACGCTCGGCGTCGGCGCGCCGCAGGTGGGCGCGGCCTGCGCGGCACCCACCGGGCTCAGCGAGCCGAGGACCATCAGCGCCACCACTGCGGCACGACGAACGATCATGGCGTTACCTCCCGGTAACATCCAATGATTTACCCACGTCCATGTCAAGGCGGGCGGCGGGTCGCTCTTCCTCATCGGGTACGAGCAAGCCGGGAGCCCCCGGACCCGCGGCGGACGGCCCGGCTGCCACACCGGGCCGTCGCCGGGCGCACGCTCATGTGCGCCCCGGAACGGGACTCAGCGACTGGTGTAGATGAAGCCGACCTTGTCCACCTCGTCACCCGCGCGGCCGTGGAAGCCGGCGATCTGCCAGCCGCTGGGTGCCGTCCGCGTGACACAGTCCGATGTGGTGGTGCCGCCGGCGATGCTGCGTCCCAGGTTGGTGGTGAACTTCGTGTAGAAGATCCGGGTGTGCGAGTCGTACTGTCCGCGGCACAGGGTGCCCGCGGTCACGTACTCCGACGAGGAGAGCGTGAGCGACTGGGCCGTGCCGCCGGTGCCGCCGTGGGTGAGGGTGCCGGTGGCCGACGTCGCCGAGATCTGGTCGACCCGGGAGCCCGCGCGCAGGCCGATCGAGGTCAGCCGACCGGCGGCCGGGACCGCGTCGATGTCGGTGAAGTAGTCGCCGTGCGGGCCGCCGAACTGTTCGCTGAGCTGGTACGACGAGTTGGCCGTCCAGCTCATCGCGGTGCTGATCGGGAAGTGGTCGGAGAGCATCAGGCCGTCGCTGGTGATGAACCCGGCGTGTTCGTTGTGGTAGTCGGTGGCGGTCAGGGTGACGAACCGGCTGCTCCGGTACAGGATCTTGTCGACCACCTCGCAGGTGTCGGTGATCGCCGCCGCGTCGCAGAGCAGCGCGTCCGAGCCGGCCGCCGGGGCGCTGCCGCCGCGTTCCAGCTCGACCCAGGCGTCGGTGAGGCCGTTGGCGCTGACGAAGGTGCGGATCGTGTCGGCCGCCCGGGTGTAGCGGGTGTTGGTGTCACCCATCACGATCACCGCGTTGCCCCGCGAGTGGGACGCGATGAAGGTGGTCAGCTGGGCGAGGTTGTCGGCGCGGGAGGTCTGGTCGCCGTCGCTGGTGCCCGCGTTGGTGTGCAGGTTGTAGAAGTCGACGTAGACACCGTCGGCCAGCCGGTGCCGGGCGAACGTGAAGCCTTTCGGGGTGAGACAGTCGCCGGAGTCCCACTGGCAGGAGTTCCAGCGGACCCGTTCGAAGTCGTCGGTGTCGTACGCCGGTTTGGACAGCGTGTTGAGCCCGTCGCCGATGCCCGCGCCACCGCTGGTCGGGGTGCGGTACGCATGACTCGTGTCGGACGCGTACAGATAGGCGTGGTAGTTGAAGTCCTCCTGCACCTGGACCACGTCGTAGGACGAGATCCGCTGGCCGATCGCGGTGTGCGCGCTCTGCCGGTCGGTCTCGGCGCTGGAGATGATGTCCGGCAGCCCGGCGACGTTGTAGGTGAGCAGGCGGAAGGTGCCGCTGGGGGCGGCCGAGGCGGGAGTGGGGACGGCCAGGACGGCCACCGCGGCGACCGAGGCCGCGACAAGAGATCGAAGCATGGGGGTGCTCCTCCATCGGGGGTTACTGGACAGTAGGACTCGGCCGGTCCGAAGAGAAGGCCCGTTCGAGGAGTGTTCACGTGCACAGCACGGTCAGTTGGCCGGGTTGTCGCAGGCCGCACCGAAGCTGGGCCGCGATCTCACCCCCCTGAAAAGAGTTCTCACGATGGCATTGAGCCGCCGGTCCCTCCTGAAAGTCTCCGCCGGATCCGCCGGCCTGATCGCCATCGGTGGCGCCCCGGCCGCCGCGTCCGCTGCGACGACGTCGACGACGGCAACGGCCTTCGTCGATGCCTATCGGACGAACACCACGGCCAACCTGACCGTGGACACCAACGCCGCGGTCCGGATCCTCTCCGGCATGCAGCAGTTGTGGACCACCGGCACGGCCTGGAACACCGGCACCGCCCTGGACCGCGCCTTCCTGCGCGCCAACGTCCGCTACTGCGTGCAGACCACCACGCACCGGACCGCCGCGCAGGCCGACCGCGCGTTCGTCGTGGACCGCCAGCACCAGAGCTACTCGGTGATCGCCGGCCTGGGCCCGCTCGCCGACGTCTACAAGGCCGGCGCGCTCGCCGTCACCGGCATCACCTCGGCGCCGTCCACCACCCCGGCGACCACGGTCAGCGACGCGGTGCCCGCCGACGCCCCGGCCGGTTCCGCGCTCGGCGCCGGCTCCGCCACGTCCGAGCTGGGCAAGGTAGTCACCCTGGTGAACACGCTGCGCGGCAACTGGTCGTCCGGCAACCCGAGCAAGTTCTCCTTCCAGTACCCGCGCCCGTGGCGGATGACCGCGGACAGCCGGGTCGTGGACACCGGCACGGTGGACGCGTTCGGCTACCCGGTCTACGACGCTGACACCGTGGTCGTACCCACCCTGCTGCGTCAGCGCAGCAACACCCCGGCCGAGGACGGCGGCTACGTCAGCGGCCACACCAACGCGCTGTTCCTGGCGTCGCTGGCATTCGCGTACGCGGTGCCGGAACGTTTCCAGGAGATGGTCGCCGCCGCCTACGACCTGGCCGAGACCCGGATCATCGCGGGCATGCACTCACCGGCCGACGTGATCGGCGGGCGGATCCTGGGCACCGCACTGGCCGCCGCCATCCTGGGCGACGCGGACAACGCGACCCTCAAGGCCGAGGCGCGCGCCCAGGCCGCCGCATACTTCCAGGCCAAGGTGGGTGGCGACGTCTTCGTCTTCGCGCACTCCCAGAGCAAGGCCCTCGACGGGTACGCGGACCGCACCGTCAACGCCGCGAGCGTCCGGGCGAAGCAGACGTACGGCCTGCCCGGTCGCCGGTCGACGGCGAAGGTGAGCGTGCCGAAGGGTGCCGAGGTGCTGCTCGAGACCCGTCTGCCCTATCTGGACGCCGCCCAGCGCCGTGAGGTGCTCCGGACCACCGGCCTGGCCGCCGGCAACCCGCTCCTGGACGGCCCCGAGCAGTGGGGCCGGCTCGACCTGTTCACCGCGGCGGACGGCTACGGCACGTTCGACGCGACCGTGGCGGTGACGATGGACGGCGCCGCCGGCGGTTTCCACGCCGCGGACAACTGGCGCAACGACATCGACGGCCGGGGCGGGCTGGTCAAGCTGGGCACCGGCACGCTGACCCTGAGCGGCGACAACACGTACCGCGGCGGCACCACCGTCGCGGCCGGCACCCTGGTCGCGGACGGCCGGCACGCGCTCGGCGACGGCGACGTCACGGTCACCGGCGGCACGCTGCGCCTGGCGTCCGCGGCGGTCCGGGTCGGCGGCCGGTTCCGCCAGACGTCGGGCAGGCTCTCTCTGGGGGTACGCGCGGAGTCCGCCGCCGCCCTCACGGTGGACGAGGAGGCGACGCTGGGTGCGGGCGCGACCGTGGAGCTCACGGTGGAGCCGTCGAAGCGGGGCTACCGCGCGGCCGTCCCGCTGCTCAAGGCCCGCCGGATCAAGGGCGGCCTGCCCCGGGTGGCCGTGACGACGCCGGGCTACCGCGCGTCCCTGTTCCTGTCCGGCGGCACCCTGTACGCCCGCATCGCCGGTTGACCCTTTCCGGGCCGGGCCGGCCGGCGTTCAGCGGTTGATGACGGAGCCCTTCTGCACACCCTGTGCGATCGCGTTTGTCCCGACCGCGTCGATCTCGGCCGCGAGGCTGTCGCGCCGGGCGGTGACGCGAGTGGTCCGATTCGCGTCACCGCCCGGCCGCCATCGGCCGAGGCTCTCGCGTGTTGCTGTACCTACGCCGAGAACTGGAACGCCGCCTGCGGCGCCAGAGCCATGGTGATCTCCCGGCGCGAGGACGGCGCCGGAAGCTGCGGAAGTGTTACCGAAGCCCCATGCGACAGTGCGGCATCTGCGGCCGCACCCGCAAGGCCGCGGTCCGCGCCACCGCGACCAGCCCGGACCTATGCCCTACGTGCTCCCAGGCCTCAGCCCATGCACGGCGGTCTGCGCCTCTGGAGATTCGCTAGACACCTTCGCAGTCAGGGTCTGCCTCTGTGGTGATTTCGGGCGCTCAGCACGCCCGTATTCACCACACCCACAACAGCGTGGTGATTTCGGGCGTCCAGCGCGCCCGTATTCACCACACCACCAGGGGTGTGGTGAATTGGGGCGTCCAGCGCGCCCGAAATCACCACGCGGATGGGCTTCGCACCCTGACCACGAAACGTGTCTCTAGAGGCCGAGTCGGACCGGCCGATCCGGAATTCCTGCAGTGAGCAGCGCTGTCAAGGGTGTAGTGAGGTCGCGGGGCGAGAACAGCTCAGGTCCCGTATGGCCGGCGATCTCCGAGAGCTGCCACCAGCGGAACCCGCCCAGATTCTCCTCGGCAGCGAGTCGGTCGTCCGTCAGGTCGCCGCGTGGCTGGAAGTTGTCTGCGCGGATGAGGAAGTAGTCGTTGACGATGCCGCCGGAGGCCCGCGGATGGTCGACGGCCGAGATTTCCTGGTGCCAGATGTGCGGTGGATCGGCGGTGATCGCCAGACCGGTTTCCTCACGCAGTTCACGGCGCAGAGCCGTCAGCGAGTCCTCGCCGGGCTCGATGCCGCCGCCTGGCGCCGCCCAGACCGCCTTCGCTTGCTCGGGTACCGCTGGGTGAGGAAAGTCGAACCGGCAGAGCAGGATGCGGTCGTCCTCATCAAGGATGACCGCGCGGACAGCGCGGCGCAGGTTGGGCGTCATGGCACATCGGACGCGGTAGCGAGGCGGATGATCGGCACCGCCGGAGACTATCAACCGAGAGATCGAGCGATGACTCTGAAAGAAGATCTCGGCTGAGGAAGATCGACGGGAATACGGTGGCGTCTGGATTCGTCGTGAGGCGGCGCGTTGACGGTCAAACGCGAGCGCTCCACATGGCTTCCATCAGCGCCGTGCGTACGGGTCCTGCTGCTACCTGCACGCCGAGTTCCTCGTGCACCTTCCTGGGCGAGCGCAGCCAGCTCCGTCTCGCCGCGATCCGCATCGGCGACCCCTTCGCCCGGCGATGAACCTCCCCTACGCGGCGCACATGAGCGTGCGCCCAGCGACGGCCCGGTGTGGCAGCCGGGCCGTCCGCCGCGGGTTCGGGGACTCCCGGCTTGCTCGTACCCGATGAGGAGAGTGACGGCGGACGCAGAACGGTGTCTCACTCATCGGCCTCGGCTGGCTGCTGCGGGTGTGCCACCGCGCCGGCCGGGAGGCGACGGTGGTCCTCTGGCGGATCCCGAACGTCGGCTGAGCCAGGTGCCCGGAACTGGACCGCGACATGGCGGTCCGGTCCGGCCCACAATCTGATCATGGACCGTTTCCTGGCCGACGACCTGGCCGACCTGCCCGGCCTGCTGCAGGCCACCCGTGACGAAGCCGTGCGGGTGCTCGCCGGCCTGGCCGACCGGCCGGTCGCGGCAGCCCCGGCCGTCCCCGCCCCGGCGCCGCTTCCGGAACGGGGTGTGGGGACGGCCGGGGCACTGGAGATCTTCAGCGAGCGGTGGGCGCCCGGCTTCTCCGGCAGCGCGGGACCCCGGTACCTCGGGTTCGTCACCGGCGGCGCCACCCCGGCGGCCCTCGCCGGGGACTGGCTGACCGGCACCTTCGACCAGAACGGCTCGAACCGGACCGGGTCGTCGGCCGGCGCCCTCGAGGACGAGACGGTCGGCTGGCTGCGGGAGATGTTCGGGCTGACGCCCGCGTTCGGTGGGGCGTTCGTCAGCGGCGCCACCCAGTCCAACCTGGTCGGACTGGCGATCGCCCGGCAGTGGCTCGGCGAGCAGCGCGGCGTCGACGTGGCGGAGCAGGGCGCGGCGGCGCTCGGACCGGTCACGGTACTGTCCGGTTCGGCCCACTCCAGCGTGGTCAAGGCGCTGGCCGTGCTCGGGCTGGGCCGGGGTTCGCTGCAGCCGGTGCCCACGCTGCCCGGCCGGGAAGCCGTCGACGTGCGCGCCCTCGAGGAGGCGCTCGCCGCGCAGGACGGCCGGCCGGTGATCGTGGTGGCCAACGCCGGAACGGTCAACACCGTCGACTTCGACGACCTGCGGGCCGTCGCGGCACTGCGCGAGCGCTACCGGTTCTGGCTGCACGTGGATGCGGCGTTCGGCGGCTTCGCGGCCCTGTCCCCGGCGCACGCCCACCTCGTCGACGGACTGTCCGACGCCGACTCGGTCTGCGTCGACCTGCACAAATGGCTCAACGTGCCGTACGACGCGGCAGTCCAGTTCACCCGGCGGCGGGACCTGCAGATCGCGGTCTTCCGCAACACCGCGCCCTACCTGGGTGTGCCCGAGGACAACCCGGACTTCGTGCACCTCACCCCGGAGAACTCGCGCCGCCTCCGTGCTCTGGCCAGCTGGTTCACGCTCACCGCGTACGGCAGAGAGGGCCATGCCGAGATCGTCACCCGGACCACCGCCGCGGCGCACCGGCTGGGCGATCTCCTCGCCACGCTGCCCGGCGTCCGGCTGCTCGCCCCGGTGCGCCTGAACGTCGTCTGCTTCAGCGTTCCCGACGTGCCGGCGACCGTCCAGGCCGTCGCCGACTCCGGCGAGACGTTCCTGACCCCGACGGTCTACCAGGGGGCGCCCGCGTTGCGTGCCGCTTTCAGCAACTGGCGTACCGCCGACACCGACGTCGACCGGATCTTCGAGGCTCTGCGCCGGGTCGTCTGAATTCACCTGCCGGGGTACGCCGAAAGCCGCAACCGTGGACATCATGGATGCCGACGGCTTCGTCCGGCTTCGGGGCACGGTCCCGGCCGCCGCGGATGTCGACGGCTTCGTCCGGACGGCGGACCAGGTGCTTGCTCTGTGTCGGCTGCCATCGCGTCTGCCGAGAGTCACGTCCGGTCGCTTCATCCGTCGGCGCCGGTCAGTCGCGCGCTGCCTCCTGGACCGTCGCCAAGATCAAAATATGACGGGCGGCATTCTCGGGGCAGCTCGGCCGTCGGTCATGGTTGGTCTGTGGGTCGAGGGTGGCCTTGTTCGACGGCTGGTGGTCGTGAGCCGTCGCTGGTGGCTGGTTTCGTCTTCCTGGCCAGCCGTGGTCGACGGCTTGACTGGCTCGGCCGTCGGTCATGGTTCGTCCGTGAGCCGAGAACGGCCGTGGGCGACGGCTGGGCGCTCTCGAGCCGTTGTTGAGGGCTGGTTTCGTCCTTCCGGGTGGCCGTGGTCGACGGCTTGACTGGCTCGGCCGTCGGTCATGGTTCGTCCGTGAGCCGAAAACGGCCGCGGGCGACGGCTGGCGGTTGCGGGCCGTCATCGGTGGCTGACCGGCGTCACGGGCAGAGCCGCGGGCGACGGCCGGCTGTGGTCTGGCTTCCGTGTGGCAGCCGCGGGCGACGGCGGGCCGGCTTGTGGGGTGGCTCCCGAGCCGCGCGTCGCCCGCGGCGCAGTGTTGATCGATCGCCCGCCGTGTCGGCTGGGGCGACGCTGTGGGACTGCGGGTCCGGGGTGCGGATATCGCCGTCGAGCACGTTCCGCTGGACGTGGAGGCCACGGAACGCCTGATCGGTCTGCGGGACGATCCGATGGAGAGTGGCGAGGTCGGGGCGGCTGCTTTTGCGCGTACGAGAAAAGGAGAAGGCGCCGACGGGGAGTCGGCGCCTTCAGGCGGGGTTGTCAGGCGGTGATGTTCCACTGCTGGCAGGTGTTGCCGAGGGAGGACCATTGGCGGACCGCGGTGCCGTCGGTGGTGGCGCAGTTCGTCACGTCGAGGACCAGGCCGTTGCCGCGGTTGGCGATCAGGTAGCCGCCGTTGATCGGGGTGAGGCTCCACTCCTGGCAGGCGTTGCCGAGGCTGGCCCACAGGTTGAGGGCGGTGCCGCTGGCGGTGCCGCAGTTCACCGAGTCGAGGACGGTGCCGCTGTTGGCGTTGGTGATGCGGTAGTAGTTCGCGGTCGTCTTCGTGAAGGTCCACTGCTGGCAGGCGTTGCCCAGGGACGTCCACTGCTGGATGGCGGTGCCGTTGGCGGTGCCGCAGTTCTGGGCGTCGAGGACCTTGCCGCTGTTCTGGTTGACGATGCGATAGCGGGTGCCGGCGACCGGGAAGGACACCGTGCCGCCGGGGTCGCCGGCGGGGGCGGTCAATGACGCTGTCAGGGCGTCGGGGGTGCCCAGGTTGGGGGTGCCGTCGGAGTTCCAGGTGACCTTCTTCAGCCGGGTGGTGCGGGTGGCGCCGCAGCCCTGCGCGGTGGTCTCGTTGGCGTGGTAGGCCATCCACGTCTCGGTGCCGTCCGGAGACGTGAAGAACGAGTGGTGGCCGGGGCCGAAGACGCTGTTGGCGTCGCTGCGCTGGAAGAGCGGGGTGGACTTCTTGGTCCAGCTGGACGCGGACAGCGGGTTGGTGCCGGTCAGGGTCAGCATGCCGATCTTGTAGTCGGGGGTGTTGCAGGAGCTGGCGGAGAAGGTCAGGAAGGTCTGCCCGTTGCGTTGCAGGATGTACGGGCCCTCCTCGGTGTTCCCGCCGACCTTCTCCCAGTCGTAGGTGGGGTACGAGATCCGCGTGCCGTACGCCGACACCGTCCACGGGTTGGTCATCGGCGCGATGAACAGGCTCTGCAGGTCACCGACCCACGACGAGTAGAGGAAGTAGTTCGCCCCGTTGATGGTGGCGACACTGCCGTCGATGGCCCAGCCGTTGCCGGCCTGCACGTTCAGCTGGCCCTTGAAGGTGTACGGCCCGAGCGGGTTGTCGCCGGAGCTCTCCAGCACGAACGAGCGTTGCCCGTCGCAGCAGGCGGCGGTGCCGGCGCTGTAGTACAGGTACCACCGGGTGCCGTTCGGGCCGGTCAGCCGGTGCATCGACGGCGCCCACACGTTGCAGCAGCTGGCGGTGGCGGTGCCGGTGTAGACGACGTTCTCGCCTGCGCCGGGTAGGGCGGCGACCGAGGTGGCCCGCTTGATCACGACCTGCGAGTTCCAGGTGGTGGCGGCCAGGTAGTAGTAGCCGTTGTAGTAGCCGACCCACGGGTCGGCGCCGTAGGGGGCGGCGGCAACCGGGTTGGTGAACGTGGTGGCCGCCTGGGCGGGTGCGCTGCGGGGGAGGACGACCGCGAGGACGGATGCGGTGGCGAGCAGGACGAGAGCGGCGGCCACGTGCGCGAGGCGCAGGGCCGTCGGCCGGTTCCTGGACATGACGCTCCTTAACGGGGATGGGGGCACCGCGGGGACGGTGGAGGTAAGCATCGTGTTACGTCTATGTTAACGCTCACATAAGGGGTGTCAAGGTTGTCGATTCCCCAGTGGGCTCAGCGGGGGCTCACGCGGTGCCGATGAGAACGGTGTGGCCGCATCCGAGTCCCGCTGGAGGCGCATGCCGCGCTGGCGGCGCCGTCTGATCGTCGCCTTCGCGCTGATCGCGCTGGCCCTCGGTCCGTTCGTGGTCACCAGCGGGGTCCTGGCGTACCGGTTCAACCGGGCGGTGGAACGCGACGACGTGCTCGCCGAGGCGTCCGCGCTGCCCCGGATCACGGTCCGGCCGGAGTACACCGCGTCGCCGTGGAGCCTGGTCGCACCCGGGGCGGGCAGCGCGCAGAACCTGCTCATCCTGGGCGTGGACACCCGCAAGGGCTGGACCGCGGCGGAGTCCCGGTCCGACACGATCATGCTGGTGCACCTGGACGCCGACCGCACCGCGGCGACCGTGGTCTCCTTCCCCCGGGACTCCTACGTCTACGTCCCGCCGGTCCCCGGCAAGTGGTCCGGCGGCAAGACGAAGATCAATGCCGCGTACGCGTGGGGCGGCGCGCCCCTGGTCGTCCAGGTGGTCAGCCACCTCACCGGGCTGAGCGTCGACCACGTGATCCGGGCCGACTTCGCGGCGATCCGGGCCGTCACCGACGCGGTCGGGGGCGTCGAGGTGCGGATCGACCGGACCGTCCGGGACGGGCGTACCGGCTTCGTCTTCCGGGCCGGGCGGCAGGTGCTCGACGGCAGACGGGCCGAGATCTACGTGCGCCAGCGGTACGGGCTCCCGGACGGCGACTTCGACCGGGTCCGGCGCCAGCAGCAGTACCTGCGGGCGCTGGCGGCCAAGGTCACGTCCCCGGCGGTGCTGGCGAACCCGCTCAAACTGAACAGCCTGATCATGACGGCCGGCGGTGCTCTCGTGATCGACCAGGGGCTCGACCTGGCGACCATGGCGGGGGAGCTGTCCGGGCTGCGGGCCGACGACCTGTACTTCACGACCATCCCGTCGGACGGGTTCGTGTCGTCGGCGTCGGGGACCGCCAACCGGCTCTCCGAGAGCGGCTGCGCGGAGCTGTTCACCGCGTTGCAGACCGACGAGATGGCGGAGTACTTCACCCGGCACGAGTCGTTCAGCGGGCTGACCGGGCGCTGAACGCGGCGCGTACCCCGGACGGGGTGGTCAGTCGTTGCCCATCCGGGCCAGGTGGTTTTCGATGTTCTGGCGGACCTGCTCCGGCATGTCGTGGAAGTGCAGGCCGATCTCGGCGTGGTCGTCGCGCAGCCGGCGGCGCATCACGCGGGCCTCGGACGAGCCGGTGAGACCGTTCACCGAGAACTCGGCCCGCACCGCGTCGCCGACCGCGAGCGGTGTGTCGGCCGGCACCGCGCAGCCCAGGCCCTCGGCGCTGAGGTCGAGCATCCGCGCGGTGATCGGCTGGGAACGCCCCACCGCGCGCAGCGTCGCCGTGCCCTCCACGTCGAGCCGGTCGTGCCGGCGGCGTTCCAGGCGTTCGGCGACGTCGGAGAGGTCGCCGATCTGTTCCATCGTCGCGTCCACGCTGTGGTGCAGCTGCAGGACGATGCTCTGCTGCCGGTCGGCGATCTGGTCGAGCTGGCGCATCGCGTCCTCGATGTCGCCGACGTCCGTGATGATCGCGGTGAGCGTGGCGCTCATCTGGGCGACGTCCGCCTCGAGGGTGGCGATCGTGCTGGTGATCTGCTCGGTCGAGTCGGCGGTGGTGTCGGCCAGGCCCTTCACCTCGTCGGCGACCACCGCGAAACCGCTGCCCGCGGCGCCGGCCCGGACCGCCTCGATGGTGGCGTTCAGCGCGAGCAGCCGGGTCTGCGAGGCGATCCCGGAGATCACCCCGGCGATCCCGGCGACCTGCCGCAGGCTGGCGTTCAGCGCGGTGGCCGCCTCCTCGGCGCTGTGTGCGCGCCGGACCAGGGCGGCGGCGGCCTCGTTGGTGGCGCTGACCCGTTCGTGGGTGGCGGTGGCCGACTCGCGGGCCTCGCCGACCTGCACCACCACGTCCTCGAGCTTGCCGCCGATCACCGCGGCGGTGCCGTCGATCGCCTCCTTGGCACGGCGGCGCAGACGGTGGTTGAGCTGGCGCTGCTCGGCCTGGGCGTCCTGGACGCCGGCCTCGACGTCGTCACGGAGCTGGGCGAGCTCGTCGTCGCGTTGCCGGACGGTCTCGGTGAGGGTGGCGATGATCTGGCGGGCGTCCGCCGCGGCGCCGGGGCCGGTTCGGCCGTTCCTGCGGTGCCAGAGGAGGAGGGCGACGGCTGCTGTGGCGACGAGCACAGCGCTGGCCAGTAGGAATATCACGCCAGGACCGCATCCGGGAGCGCCACAATCCCTCCCCGAATCGGGCACGTGGTGGTGTCTCTGACGCTACCGCGCCGGGCGGCCCCACGAAGGCGGTTCGCCCGGCGCTCGGCGTCACTTCAGAAGCTCGTCGATCTGGCCCATGGCCTGGCTCATGCCCTCCAGCATGCCCATCGCGACCATCCGCTCCAGCTGCTCGGCGCTGGTGAACGTGGACACCGTGGTCATCCGGGTCCCGGCGCCGGCCGCCTCCAGGGTCACCACGCCGCGGGTGATGTCGGTGAGGTCGACCGGGTCGCCGTTGTCGTCGGCGAACCCGTCGTCGAACTCCAGCCGGTGCGGCGCATCGATCGCGGTGATCGTCCACCAGCCGCGGGCCTTCTCGCCATCCGGGCCGGTCATGTGGTACCTGACCTGGCCGCCGGGGGTGAAGTCGTAGCTGTCGAAGGTGGCCGGCCAGGTCGGCGGGCCCCACCAGCGCTCCAGCTTGCGGGGGTCGGCCCAGACCTGCCAGACCCGGTCCACCGGGGCGGTGAACTCGGCGACGAACGTGAGGGTCAAGGCCTCGACGTCCTTGGTCGTGCTGATCACGGTCATTTTTCTACCCTTTCGTCGTCTTCTTCGAGTATTGCGGTGATCTGGTCGGTTCGTTGGCGCCAGAGGTCCTCGTAGGCGTCCAGTAGGCGCGCGATCCGTCGCAGGGTCTCGTGCTCGGCGTGGACCATCTGCTCACGTCCGCGGCGTTCCTTGCCGACCAGGGCGGCCTTCTCCAGGACGGCCACGTGTTTCTGCACCGCGGCGAAGCTCATCGGGTAGTGCCGGGCCAGGGCGGAGACGGACTGCTCGGAACGGATCACCCGGATCAGGATGTCGCGCCGGGTGGCGTCGGCCAGCGCGTGGAAGACCCGGTCGGCGTCCGCGGCGGTCAGATGACCTACAACCATGTTGTTGTACGTTAGCCGCCGCCCCGACAATGTGCAACCGTTTGGTTGTAGGTTGCTTCCGGGTTGCTGATCTTGGATTTCCTGACGGGACGGGTGGGACGGCCGATAGGGCGAGTCCCCGAAACGCCACGGTCCCCAGGGAGCAGCCATGATCAGCATCGGCACGTCGACGCCGGCCACCACCCGCAACACCCACGCTGCCTGGCTGCGCCGCCGCGAGGACGCCGCTCTGCGCTTCACCGCCGCCGTCACCGCACACCGGGAGGCCGCCGCGCGGGAGAGCCGGCCGGTGGCCGTCGCCCTGCCGGCGTGAACCCCGCCGTCAGCCGGCCGGCAGGATCGCGGCCGTCACCGGGCCCAGCCGCAGAACACCGTCGTCCAGGGGGACGCAGCGGATCCCCCCGTGCCCGCGCAGGGCCCGCATCGCCCCTGGACCGACCGTCACGTCCATCCACCCGCACGGGTTGGCCGGTCGCCGCGCGTGCAGCCGCACCGGCCCGTCGCCCGAGTCCAGCACCAGGATCCGGCCCACCAGGTCGTCCACCGCGATGCCACTGACCAGCACGTTGCGACGTACCTGGGCGAGGCCGGTCCCCGGCGGCAGCGACTCGGCCGCGATCACCGTGATGCTCGCGTCCTTGTGGGCCGGATGACCGAAGTACCGGTCGCCGGTGATGCCCAGGCCGGCCCGGATGTGGATCGCCGGCACCAGTTCGCCCTCGGGCGCCGGAGCGGGACCGTCCGACGGCCGCCCCTCGAACCGGTGGATCGGTGACGCCAGCATTTCCAGAATCTCCGGCATGACCGGAGTCTAGGGGCTCAGTGGAGTGTGGCGAGTGCCTCGGCGAGCACGTCGGTCGCGTCCGCGACGTCCACCTCGATCTTCTGCAGAGGGCCGCCGGGTTCGGTGAGCCAGGCGGCGTGTGCGCCGCCCGCGTAGAACGGGGCGAACCCCAGGTCCCGGATGATCTGCGAGGCGAGGGTCCGGGCGTCGGTCTCGTCCGTGCAGACGAACTCGGCGAGCAGCGGGTCGTGCCCGCGCCGCCGGGACAGCACGTCGGCCGGGATGGTGTTGAACGCCTTCACCCAGTGCGCCTCGGGTGCCCACTCGATCAGGGTCTCGAGCCCGCTCTTGCCACCACTGTCGTGTCCGGCGCCGCCGGAGAACGCGCCGGTCCCGTGGTACGCGTCGCCGTCGCCGGACCGGTCGTCCGGGTTGGTGGTGTCGATGACCACCTTGCCGGCGAGCTCCGCCCGGGTCACCTCGACCGCCTCCCGCGCCGAGCACCAGTTCGGCGCGAACACCAACAGGTCGCCGAAGGCCGCGGCCTGCGGCACCGACATGACGCGCAGCTGCGCGCCGGACCGGTCGGCCAGGTCCTGCAACCGGTCCGGGTGGCGCGACGTCACCGCCACCTCGTGTCCACTCTCGGCGCACCACGTCGCCAGCGTGCCGCCGAGCCGGCCTGCCCCAATGACACCGATCCGCATGCCACCAGGGTGCAAGAAGTGTCAGGCGCGTGCGGCGGGAATCGGGAAATCCCCGTAGAGCATCCGCAGTTCGACGACGACCAGGTCGTCGACCGCGGCCTCCGGGTCGGTGGCGGCGGCGAAGGTGGCGCTGCGCAGGTCGTCGATCATCCCGGCCAGCACGGTGGAGTCCGGCCCCGGCGGCGCGGTCCCGGCGGCCCGGTCCCGGTCGATGCGGGCGGCCAGCCGGGTCACGTGGGCGTCGCGCAGGGCGGAGCGCCAGGCGGCGATCGGCGGGCAGCCGGGGGCGGCGGCCAGTGCGCCGGCGATCAGGCGGCCGTGGCTGCGCCAGAGCCCGGCGAGGCCGGCGAGCGAGCGGCGCAGGGCCGGCGCGTCCGGCCCCTGACCGTCCAGCCAGGGACCGGAGTCGACGACCAGCTCGCCGGTCAGGTCGTGCAGGAGCGCCACCACCACCGCCGTCTTGGAGTCGAAGTAGAAGTAGAAGCTGGACCGGCTGATCTCGGCCCCGGCGGCCAGCTCGTCGATGGTGATCCCGGCGAGCGGTTTGCGGGCCAGCAGATCCCGGGCGGTGGCCAGGATCGCCTTCTCCCGCAGGTCGCCCTTGCTGGGCGCGCGGCGGCGTCCGGCCGGCGGTGGTGGGGTCATGCGGCAACGGTAACGCGGCTAACACCGCGTAATCGACACTGTGTCGAGTTTTTCGACATACTGTCGATCACACGCTTCCAGAGGAGAACCACTGTGCAAGAGATCCGGCTCGCATCCCGTCCCACCGGCTGGCCCACCGCCGACAACTTCGAGCTCGCCGAGACCACGACACCCGAACCCGGCGACGGCCAGGTGCTGGTGCGCAACCTGTTCATGTCGGTCGACCCGTACATGCGGGGGCGGATGAACGACACCAAGTCGTACGTGGCGCCGTTCGCGGTGGGGGAGCCGCTCGACGGCGGCGCGATCGGCGAGGTCGTCGCGTCGAACAGCCCGGACGTACCCGTCGGGGCGCACGTCACGCACGCCCTCGGCTGGCGGGAGTTCTCGGTGCTGGACGCCGCCCGCGTCCGCGTGGTCGACCCGGCCGCCGCGCCGTCGCTCTCGGCGTACCTCGGAGTGCTCGGCATGACCGGGCTCACCGCGTACGTCGGGCTGCTGGACATCGCGCGGTTCCGCGAGGGTGACACGGTGTTCGTCTCCGGTGCGGCGGGCGCGGTCGGCAGCATCGTCGGCCAGATCGCCCGGCTCAAGGGCGCCAAACGGGTGATCGGCAGCGCCGGTTCGGCGGAGAAGGCCCGCCGGCTGGTCGAGGAGTTCGGCTTCGACGCCGCCTTCAACTACAAGGACGCTCCGGTACGCGAGCAGCTGTCCGCCGCCGCGCCGGACGGCATCGACGTGTACTTCGACAACGTCGGCGGCGAGCACCTGGAGGCGGCCATCGCGTCGCTGACCAAGTTCGGCCGGATCGCGCTCTGCGGCGCCATCGCCCAGTACAACGACACCGCCCCGCCGGCCGCCCCGCGCAACATGGCGTCGGCGATCGGCAAGGAGCTCAACCTGCGCGGCTTCATCGTCGGCAACCACTTCCACCGGATGCCCGACTTCCTGGCCGAGGCGGCCCCGTGGCTGCGTGACGGCAGCCTGGCCGCCCGGGAGACCGTCGTGGACGGTCTGGCGAACGCGCCGGAGGCCTTCCTGGGCCTTCTGCGCGGCGAGAACATCGGAAAGATGATCGTTCGCCTGTGATCGCGGGGTGATGTCCGGCGACCACCCGTGGCATCCGTTTCGGGGCTTCTAGGTGGTGGTCGCCAGGTATCTCCGATACTGAACGATCATTAATAGCGCGCCGCTGAGCACGCGAATACGGAACGTACGGATGATCGTCATCATCCGTATGGACGAGGTCACTGACGGAAAGCAGACACTAGCGTTCCCGTGTGGCAAATCGGTTCCCCCTCTGGGGACAAGCGGGTTGGGCAAGTGCCGAGGTCGTCGGCGAGACGCACTACGCGAAGGCGATACGTGCGCTCTTCGGCACGAACTTCAACCCGCAGGGAACCGACATAACCATCCCGGTCACGCTGATACCGGACGCCAAGAACAAGCACGACCGCAACGCCGTGGGCGTCTGGTCGGACGCCGGACTCATCGGTCACCTGCCACGTGCCGAGGCCGCCCGGTACGTCCAGGTCCTCGCCGCCCTCAGCAAGCGGGGACTGCAACCCGAGGTCACCGCCCGGATCCAGGGCCGCGAGTGGGGCGAGTACGACGGACGGCCCCCGGCCTTCGACGCGAGCGTGCGACTCGACCTGGCCGAGCCGCACATGCTCGTCCCGGCGAACCAGGCCCCGGGGCAGGACCACCGGCTGCTGCCCAGCGGCTCCGCCGTCCAGGTCAACGACCAGCAGCAGTCCGTCCCGGCGCTGCAGGCCCTGGTGCCGCCGCAGGGCGAGTGCTGGGCGTACGTCACGCTGCACGAGATGGCCGGTCACCTGGTCGAGGTGCGGGTCGGCGACACCCGGGTCGGTGACCTCAGCCCCAAGATGAGCGAGGTCCTGCTGCCGATCCTGCGACACCTCGCCGAGCAGGGCCTGGTCACCGCGGCACGCGCGATCGTCAAGGGCAACGGCGGCAAGACCGAGGTGATGCTCTACATCGCCCGGGTGCAGGACCTTCCGGAGGACTGGCGCGGCGCACCGGCCCGGCAGGCCGCACCGGTGTCGCCCCCGGCGCCGGCGCCCGCGCCGCCACCCCAGGCGCCGCCGTCGTCCGGCCGGGGCACCGCCAGCGTGCCGGCCTCCGGCCCGGTCACTCCGGGCGGCGCCGCACCGGTCGGCGCCATCGAGCCGAACTGGACCACCCCGGTCGAATCGATGCCGGCCACCAGCGGGACGCTCACCAGCACCAGCAGCATCAACGACGCCGAGTGGACCGCCCCCGGCGTGGGGGCACGTGCCGGTATCGCCGCGATGATGAGCAACGCCGCCGCCCGTCCGGTGTCCGGCGGTTCCGCACCGGTCTCGCCGGGTGGTCCCCCGCCCGCGGGCACGTCCGCCGGGACGGTCTCCGGCAGCTTCCCGGTCACCACCCCGGCGAGCCCCGCCGCCGGCACCCCGAGCTGGACCACCACGCCGGACGCGACGCCGAGCTGGGCGGTGCCCGGTGAGCCGCTGCCGAGCTGGGCGACCGCCGGCGAGGTGACCCCGAGCTGGAGCCCGCCGGCCGACCCGGCGCCGAGCTGGAGCACCCCGGAATCGGCCGCCACCTGGACCCCGCAGGCCGAGCAGACGCCCAGCTGGGCCACGCCGCCCGCTGAGCGGGCCGCGGCCTGGGCCCCGCCCGCCGACGCGACGCCGAGCTGGGCCGAGCCGGGCCCGCCGATGCCGAGCTGGGACGACCCGGGAGCGGCGGTGCCGAGCTGGGTGTCGCCCAGCGGTGGCACCCCGAGCTGGGCCGAGCCGAGTTCCGCACTGCCCGGCGCCGGTCTGCCGACACTGCCCTCGACCGGGTCGCTGCCGGGCGGTTCGATGCCGCGCCTGGACCCGCCCGGTGTCGCCGCGGCGGTGTCGCCGCCGGCCACCACCCCGGTGACGCCGGTCTCGTCGTCCCCCGGCGACCCGTCGTCCCCGGAGCTCAGCGGTGACCAGCCGGCCGACGCGCTCGCCGCATCCCCGGTGTCGGGCGCGCCCGGCACCCCGGTCTCCACGGTGCCGTTCGTCAGCGAGCCGGACCCGCTGACCGACCCGCTCGCGGATCCGCTGGGTGGCACCTTCGGCGCCCCGGTCAGCCCGGCACCGACCGACGAGAACATCACCGAGACCACGGTCATCCCGGCGCTGGCCGCCGTGGTGCAGCTCAACGCGGCCGCCATCGCCGCGGCGGGGCCGGTCTCGCCGGCCGCCGCCGACCCGGTGTCGGGTGCGCCCGCCGAGGGCAACCCGCATCCGGCGATCCCGGGTGCGCCCACCGGCATCCGGTTCGCGGTGCCGCCGGGCTGGCCGGTGCCGCCGGACGGGTGGTACCCGCCGTCCGGCTGGCGGCCCGACGCGGACTGGCCGCTGGCGCCCGAGGGCTGGCAGTGGTGGGTTCCGACCTGGGACTGATCCACGGCGGGACCGCGCGGTTGCGTACCATAAATGCGCTTTTGTCGGTATTTGGGACCGGGTTCTGTCCGGAACGTCGGATTAACCCGGAAAAGCGCCACGTGAACCCCCTTCCAATTGCTGAAATGTCCCAATGCGGTGGGATGATGCGGACGGGCTGACCAGGCGGCCGGATGCTCGGGTACGGGGCGTCGTCGAGACCTGGCGAGACAGCCTGCTCGACCTCTCCGGCGACAACCCGCTCATCGACGTACGCCGGGCGGCCGGTGACGTCGTCCCCGTGCTCAGCCCGTCCCCGCGCAGCGTCGTGGAGGCTCTCCAGCAGGGCCGTGAGTGCGGCTTCCTCGGCATCGAGGAGCAGGCCGAGGGTCCGCGGCCGCGCGCCGCCAACGTGTTCCAGACGCCGATGACCGACGCGGCGATGGACGCCACCCTGCACTCGCTGCGCCGAGCCGCCCGCCGCGACCACTCCGAACACGGCCTCGGCACGCTCTACCTGGCCCTCGGCACCTTGCACTGGCGCGACCACCGCCGCGAGTACGCCAGCCCGATCCTGCTGCTCCCGGTCGACCTGGCCATCCCGAACCCGCTCGACTACCCGCGCCTGCGGGCCCGGCTCGACGACCCGATCGTCAACCCGGCACTGGCCGTGGCGCTGCGCGAGTACGGCGTCGAACTCCCCACCGTCGAAGGCCTCGGCAGCCTGGACGTCACCGTCTTCTGGGCCCGTCTGGACGCCGCGATCAGCGACCACCCGGAGTGGCGGACCGACGAGGCGATCCTGCTGGCCCGCCTCACCGTGCACCGCGAGCTGATGTACGCCGACCTGGTCGGCAACGAGCGCCAGATCTTCGCCCACCCGGTTGTCCGCGCCCTGGCCACCGATCCGAAGACACAGGTCACCGCGTTCCGGTTCGACCCGGTTCCGCCCCGGCGTATCGACGCGACGGCCTCCCCCGACGACGTGCCGCTGGTGCTGGACGCCGACGCGGCCCAGCGGTCCTGCATCGCCGCCGCCGTCGCCGGCCGCACGTTCGTGATGCGCGGCGCCCCCGGCACCGGCAAGTCGCAGACCGTCGCCAACATGATCGGGTGCCTGCTGCACGCCGGGAAACGTGTCCTGCTGGTCTCCGACAAGGCCGCCGCCCTGGACACCGTCCGGGAACGCCTGTCCGGTGCGGGACTCGACGACTACCTGCTGGAACTGCACAGCGACCGGACCGGCCGGGCCCAGGTCGCGGTGACCCTGGCCGCCGCGCTCGACCACATCCCGCTGCCGCCGCCGAGCCTGTCCACCGACGAACGCGAGGAGCTCCGCGACCACCGGCGGCGCCTGAACGCGTACGCGGAGGCGATGAACGAGGTCCGCGAGCCCCTCGGGCACCGGCTGCACGACGTCATCGGGATGTGCGCGCAGATGACCGACGTGCCGGCCGCCCCGGTGCCGGAGACACTGCCGGTGCCGCTGACCACCCAGTCGCTGCAACGGGTCCGGGACGCGGCCGAACGCCTGGCGCACGCCTGGCGGCCGGCGTGCGAGGGCGAGGCGTTCCTGTGGCGCGACGTGATCGACCAGAACCGGCTGGACTCCCGCCTGCACCAGGCGCAGCTCGCCCTGGAACACCTGGTCGAGACAGCCGCGCAGGACCCGCTGACCGCGGCGTTCGAGACGCACAGCCTGGCCGAACTGATCAACCTGACCGGTCTGGTCGGGCACGCCGCACGCCGCCCGCCGGAGACCCCGGACGAGTGGCTGACACTACCCAACCTGGAACCGGTGGCCCGCGCCGCCGAGACCCTGCTCGGGCACCTCAAGACGCTGCACAAGGCCGAGCAGGCGGTCCGCAACCGGGCCGGGGTGACCTGGACCGCGCTGCCGTCGCCGGGGAAGCTGCCGATCGTTCCCGGCCTGCGCCTGGACCCGCCGCCGATCGAGATGCTGCCGCTGACCGCCGCACAGGCCCGCGGACTGGCCCGCCGGTTCGCCGACGAGGCCGACCGGCTGGAGCAGCACGAACACAGCCTGGACCGGGTGACCGCCCGGCTCGGCCTGCCGAACGTGGTCGCGTTCACCGACATCGGCCGGCTCGCCGCCATCGTCGAACTGCTGTCCCGGCTCGACAAGCCGGAACCGGCCTGGTTCGGGCCGAACGGGATCGCCAACGCCCGGGCGGCGGCCCGCGTCCTGCAGCACTCGGTCGACGTGGCCCGGCTGGCCGAGACCCGGGCCCGGCAGAACTTCACCGACGCCGCCCTGGCCGAACCGCTCGACGAACTGATCGAGCGGTTCGCCACCACACACCGCGGATTCGGGCGGCTGCGGGCGGCGTACCGGCGGGACCGGCGGGCGGTGGGGGAGATGGCCCGCCCCGGGGTGGGCCGCACCAAGGCGGTCAGCCACCTGCCCGACGCGGTCGCCTGGAAACACGCCCTGGACGAGCTGGACCAGGCCGAACGCGAGTACGCCGGCATCCTCGGCCACCACTGGAAGCGCCTGGACACCGACTTCGACGCGATCCACACCGCGCTGAAGACCGCCGAGGACGTGCAGGAGGTGACCCCGCCGGAGGCGCTGCCCGGCGTCATCGAACGGGTCTGCGCCGCGCACCCGAACAACGCGATCATCCGGATCGTCACCGAAGCGGGCCGTGACTTCGAACGGTGGACCGCCGCGCTGCGCCCACCGCCCGAACCCGCACCCCGGCCGGAACTGGCCAAGGGCACCGTCGTGGACGCGATCAGCTGGCTGCGCGCGCACGTCGAGCCGCTCAGCGCGGCGGCGGAGCTCGCGCAGGCGTACAGCGCGGCGGCGGGACGCGACTTCTCACTCGCCGAGTCGGCCGCGATCGGCATGCTCCGTGAGGGTGCCGCCGACGCGGCGACCTCGCTCGCCAAGAACGCCACCCAGCACGCCAAGATCCTCGGGGACGTCTACCGGGGCGAACAGACCGACGTCGAGGGCCTGGACACCGCGATGGCCTGGGCCTCCGAGGCGCGCCGCATCCGGACCGGCTCGGACGTGGCGTTCAGCGCGGTGCAGGCCGAGGTGCTCTGCCGGATCAGCCCGGACGATCCGCTGCCGGCCCGGGCCGCCGAGTGGAAGGCGGCCCGCGACTGGATCCTGCGGGCCTTCGCGCAGCGCCGGCACCCGGCGCTGACCGCCACCCTGGACGACTACGAGAGCGCCCGCGACCTGCTGCACGCGCTGCTCGCCGACACCCAGGGGCAGCAGGACTGGTTCGAGTACGAGACGGCCCGCACCGTCCTGGCCGAACACGGCCTGGACGAGGTGGTCGACTTCTGCGCCCGGGAGAACCTGGCGGTCGAGCAGATCCTGCCGGTCCTCGGCCGGGCACTCTTCCAGTCGTGGGTGGACTCGGTGATCCGCGACGACGACCGGCTCAAGCCGCTCGACACCCCGGCCCGGGACCTGCTGGTGCAGGAGTTCCGCGGCTGGGACGCACGCCTGGAACGGGCCGCCGCCGCGGACGTGATGAACGCCGTCGACGAGCTGCAGCCGTCCGGGAGCGCCGCCGGGGAGGCCGCCCAGCTGCGTGCCGCCGCCTCCCAACAGTCCCGGAGGCTGCCGGTCCGCGACCTGATCGGCAAGACCCGCAACGCCACCCTCGCCGTCAAACCCTGCTTCGTCACCGTGCCCGCCGACGTCAGCCGGCTGCTCCCGCCGGACCTGTACTTCGACGTGGTGATCGTGGAGGAGGCGTCCCGGGTGCCGATCGCCGACGCGATCGCCGCGATCTACCGGGGCGGATCGCTGGTGGTGGCCGGCGACGACCGGCAGCTGACCGCGGCCGCGCTGCCCGGCGGCACCGGACCGTCGGTGCTGGACCTGGCCGTCCACTGCGGCGCGTTCACCGTCCTGGACCTGACCACGCACTACCGCAGCCGGCACGAGTCGCTGATCGCGTTCGCCAACCACACGTTCTACCAGGGGATGCTCAACACGTTCCCGGCCGCGATGCCGGCCGGACCGGACGCCGGGGTGCAGCTCTTCCCGGCCACCGCGGACACCTCGCTCGTCGAACTGGTCGCCGGCCGGGTGGCCCACCACTTCGTCACCCGTCCGGAACTGACCCTCGGTGTGGTCGCCTGCACCCCGGAACTGGCCGGGGAGATCGAGTCCCGGGTGTCCGACATGGTCAAGGCGCCCGGCGACGACCGGCTGCGCGGCTTCTTCGTCAAGGACCTGGACACCGTGCAGGGCGACGAGCGGGACGTGGTGATCCTGGCGATCGGGCCGAAGCTCGGGGGCCTGGACAGCCCGGACGGCTGGCGGCGGCTCAACGTGGCCACCACCTGCGCCGCCCGCCGGGTGGAAGTGGTCTCCGCGGTCCGCTCCCGGGACCTGCCCGGCACCGACCACCTGCGACCACTGGCCGCATACCTGGACTACGCGGTCCGGGGCGAGACCGCGCTCGGCATCGAGGAGGAGTCCGGGGGCGAGTCGCAGACGCCGTTCGAGGACTCGGTCAGCGAGGTGATCCGCGGCTGGGGTTATCGCGTGCGGACCCGGGTCGGCACCGGCGCCTTCCGGATCGACCTGGCCGTCCGCGTCTCGGCCCGGCGCAACGCGCCCTACGTCCTCGGCATCGAGTGCGACGGCACCACGTACGATTCGGCGCCCGCAGCCCGGGACCGGGACCGGCTGCGCGAACAGGTCCTCCAAGGGCTGGGATGGCGACTGCACCGGATCTGGGGTACCGCGTGGTACTCCGCCCGGGAGCAGGAGGAGGAACGACTCCGCTACGCCATCGAGGAGGCCTTCGCCGGGATTCCCCCCGAACCGGCGCCCGAGCTGACGGTGACCGCGGAGGCGGCGCCGGTGTCGGCCATCCCGGTGTCGGTGGTGCCGGTCTCGGCCGTCCCGGTGTCGAGCGAACCGCTCCTCGAAGAGGTCGGACTGTCGGCGGACGACACCGCCGAGTTCGAGTTCGTGCCGTACTTCGCCGCCGTCGAGTCTGAAATTGATCAGGAGCCCGTGTACGTGAACGGGTTCGGCGCGAACCACCACGAGCCGGCCGCGGCCGAGGCGGACGCGTACCTCGCCGGGATGCACGACTACGACGATCACCTCGTCACGGCGGCCGCGGAGGACCTCGAGCCGGAGATGTTCGCTTCACTCGTACCCCCGGAAGAGGAGGAGCCGCACGAGGAGGAGGTCGCGGGCCCCACCGTGCGCGCCGGTGGCGTGCGTAAACCGCCGACCGAGGTGTACGCCGACGCCGAGGAGCCGGTGACCGCGGTCGTCGAGGCGGAACACTTCGTCAAGGACTGGTCGAAGCCGTACCGTCGGGCGAAACTGCCCACCGTGGGGGCCGGCGCACACCTGGGCGACCCGGAGATCCACCAGAAGCTGCTCGCCGCGGTCCGCAAGATCGCCCAGGTGGAGGGCCCGGTGCACATCGACGTCGCGCTGCAGCGCCTGCGCGAGCAGTGGGACCTCACCCGGGTCACCCGGCAGGGCCGGCACATCGTCGAGGAGGCGATCGAGGAGGCCGGCGTCGGCTGGGACGGGGTGTTCCTGCGCGACCCGGAACAGGAGCCGCTGGTGACCGTGCGTTACCGTGCCGACAACGTCGGGCGCAAGGCCGAGCAGGTCTGCGACGACGAGGTCCGGATCGCCATGGAACACCTGGTGCACGACGGTGGCGTGCTCACCCTGGCCGAGGTGCTGGCCGCGACCTGCCGGCTGTTCGGCTGGTCCAGCCGGCACGCCGACGAGCTCGACGACCGGCTGGCCGGACTCGTCGCCGACCTGGTGGCCGAAGGGCATCTGATCCGGCAGGCGGACGGTCTCGCCGCCGCGCACGGGCTGCCCGACCCGCTGTCGCTGCCGCACCACGACGCCGCTCCGCGCCGCACGTCGCGCCGCCGCCGGTCGCTCCAGTAATTTCCGGGGTACAGCCGGCGAATGCTTCCCGGCTACACCCTGTATCCGGCCGCCTTGGCAGGACCGGACTGGAGGTACGGTGCGGGCGACGACCGGGCTGCCCCCGGCGGGCTGCCCCGGGCGGGCCGTCCCGGGCGGGGACCGGTCGGCGCGGCAGCCATCGGGTGGCGGCCGCGGTGGCCAGGGAAGACGGGCCGACGAGAACCTCCGGCTGACGTTCGGGAACGGTTCGTATCCGCTGGTCATGTCACCTACGAGGTGGTCTGCCGGACCGGGACACCGGAGATCGCCCGCAGTTTCCTGGCCATCGCGCGCAGTTTCCTGGCCATCGCGGCGAGCCCGGCGGGTCGGCAGGTGGCCGCCGGTGCCGGATACGCGCCGCTCCCGGAGGACCTGCGGGCCGAGGTGGCGGCGACGATCGCCGGCCTGCGCTGATCAGGCTTGCGGTCCTCGGTCTTTCGGCTCTGTGGCGGCGCGTAACACGTCCGTTATGGTTAGCGCTAACATTTTGGTGAGGAGTGACTGACGTGACCTACGGTTCCAAGGCGCTGCGTACGGCCGTTCTGGAAGCCAACCTGGTGATCCCCAAGGCCGGGCTCGCCCAGCTGACCTGGGGAAACGTCAGCGGCGTCGACCGTGACGGCGGCTTTTACCTGATCAAGCCGTCGGGCGTGCCCTACGACCGTCTCACCGAGGACGACCTGGTCCCCGTCGACCTCGCCACCGGCAAGGTGCTCGACGGCGAGCTGCGGCCCTCCGTCGACAGCGAGAGCCACCGGGCGTTCTACTTGGCGTGGCCGTCGATCGGTGGCGTCACCCACACGCACTCGACGAACGCGGTCGCCTTCGCCCAAGCGAACCTGGATATCCCGGTCCTGGGCACGACGCATGCCGACACGTTCGACGGGCCGGTGCCGGTCACCCGCGGCCTCACCGCCGAGGAGTGCGCCACCGACTACGAGCTGAACACCGGCCGCGTGATCATCGAAACGATCGGCGACGACGACGCGGCGATGGGCCGGCCGGCCGCCCTGGTCGCCAATCACGGCCCGTTCACGTGGGGTGCCACTCCTGGTAAATCGGTCGAAAACGGGATTATTTGCGAGGCTGTGGCGGAGATGGCGCTGAAGACGCTGGCACTGAACCCGGCAGCGACGACGCCGGCCCACCTGCAGGAGCGGCACTTCAAGCGGAAGCACGGACCGGGCGCCTACTACGGCAACCCGAAGCGCTGACAGCCTGTCTCGTTCAGCCCGTCACCGGGTCCTCGTAGCTCTCCCGGCCGGCCCCCGATCCGCCGCATGATCTCTTCGGTGGGCCGGTGGGCCGGTGGGCCGGTGGGCCGGTGGGCCGGTGGGCCGGTGGGCCGGTGGGCCGGTGGGCCGGTGGGCCGGTGGGCCGGTGGGCCGGTGGGCCGGTGGGCCGGTGGGCCGGTGCTTGCCGTCCCGCTGTTCTCTGTTGGGTGCGCTTACTGTCTTGGCGGGGTGGGCGGGCAGGGCGGGCAGGGCGGGTTGGGTTGGGTTGGGTGCGCTTACCGTCTGGGTTGGGTTTCGTGGGGTGGTGGGCGTACCCGAAGTGTTGATCGGGTGCTCCTGCCCTCCCGTATGCGACGGTCGTTGCACCCGTTGACATGATCGGGTGGGTTCGCCGCTCTCGGGATGTTGATCGGGTGCGTTCGCCGCCTTTGGGGCGTTGATCGGGTGCCTCTGCCATCTTCGGGATGCTGATCGGGTGCGTCTGCGGTCTCTGGGATGCTGATCGGGTGCGTTCGCCGTCTCTGGACGCTGATCGGCGCGCCATTCTGGGGTGTGGAGGATCTGAGCGGGAGACCGGGCCCGGTGACCCTCGATCGACAAAGGCCGAGCCGCGTGGATCGGAACGTCGCCGTGAGGGCCTCCCGCGTCTTGGGTTCATCACGTTCGATCCCCGTCGGACTGCGGGCCCGGTGATCGGTCGCTCCCTGGCGTGCCGCGGCCGGGTCGGGGCAGCTTTTCGGATCGGGGCGGGCTTACAGTCGCCTACTGTGACGGATTCTGTGATTGCTGTGGCTACTCCGGCTGACCGGGAACGGGTGCTTGGGACGCTCGTGCCGGCGTTTGTCGAGGACCCGGTTCTTCGGTACATGTTTCCGGATGACGCGGACTATCCGGTGCAGGCTGCGGCGTTCTTCGGGCATCTCTTCGACAAGAGGGTAGGCCGGCGGGCGATCTGGATCGTTGACGGCGGCTCGTCGGTGGCTATCTGGGAACCGCCTCCCACGGCTGGGGCTCTGCCTCCCACGGCTGGGGCTCTGCCTCCCACGGCTGGGGCCCTGCCTGCCTCGTCGGTCCGTGTCCGGTCTGCTGATCCGATCTCGAGTGCCGGGTCGGCCCCGGATGCGGTGTCCGAGCCGGACGCCGGGTTTGCGGGGGTGTTCTCGGGGGCGGCTCTGGGCCGGGTGCTGGCCTACGACTCGGCGGTGCATGCGGTCATGCCGGTGGGGCCGTACTGGTATCTGGGTGTGCTCGGCACCCGGCCGGAACAGACCGGGCGTGGCTGGGGCCGGGCGGTCATGGCGGAGGGGCTGCGGCGGGCTGCGGCAGACGGGCTGCCCGCCGTTCTGGAGACGAGCAAGCCGGCCAATGTCGAGTTCTACGAGCGGGCGGGGTGGCGGGTCGTCGGGGTCGCCGCATCGCCGGTGCCCACCTGGGTCATGCAGCAGGGGCCGGCCGCCGGATCGTGAACCGGCACGTGACCATGAGATGGGCACCTGCTCGGCAGTATCGCCGGTAACGGCGCGCCCCTCGTGGGCTGGTCTGGCCGGCGGCGACCTATGACGGAAAGAACCCTCAGTCACGTGCTCGACCGATTCTGATCAAGGTGTGCCGGGCCGGTGCCGGAAAGGCACCGGCCATCGGCGGCGGTCTTCGGTGTACGGGACGAGTGCGGTACTGCGGTGGGTCAGTGGCGGGCGGACTGGGTCATCACCCGTAGGGCGTTGCGGAAGCGGCGGGTCAGTGGCGGGCGGACTGGGTCATCACCCGTAGGGCGTTGCGGAAGCGGCGGGTCAGTGGCGGGCGGACTGGGTCATCACCCGTAGGGCGTTGCGGAAGCGGCGGGTCAGGCCGGCCGGCTCGGAGCGGGCGTTGCCTGTCCAGCCGGGTGGGGTGCGGCGGTTGCCGGTGTGGCCGGGGAACTGCCGGGGGATTCGGGCGTCGGGAGGTGTGGCGGCCGGGTGGTGCCAGGTGAAGTCGACGCCGGAGAGGCGTACGGTGCGGCCCGGTTCGCAGAGGCCCGTCTCGCGGTTGCCGAGGACGCCGTCGCGGCCGTAGCAGATCATCAGGCTGATGATGTCGCGTTCCGGGGTGGTGTGGACGGCCCACACGTTGCCCTGACCGGTCAGGCCGGTGCCGTCGGGGGCGGCTGTGGTGTCCAAGGAGGTGCCCCGGCCGCGCAGCGACACCACGGTTTCGTGGCCGGCGGCGTCGATCAGGTGCAGAGTGCCGGAGAGTCGAGGATGCCTACGCCGGCGCAGCCATCCGCTGAAGGAGTTTTCCATCGCTCACCGTCCCTTCGCCGGGCCCGGGTGCCGGGCCGTGAGCTGGACAGGCCCGGATCGTGCCGGGCCCGAGGCCGACCCGGATCACTCCGGGCCTGAGCGGCCCGGGCACAGCCGGGCCGTTGGCCGACCCGGATGACACCGGGTCGCCGGCCGGCCCGGAAGGAGACCGGACCGGGGCAGAGGCAGAGGCAGAGGGCGACGTCGGGCAGGTCTGCGGCCGAGGGGCCCGGCAAAGCCCTCGGCTCGTCTGGCGGGTGTGGCGCGGGAGATCGGGTGACCGAGTCCGTGCGCCACGATCGAGCACCTTTCGGACTGTAATGGCACATGGCCACTCTGCGGCGATCGTTCACCGGCCAGAGTGAGCCGCCCGCTGTCGGATAGTGGACCGACGCGGGGCGGGTGTGACTACGCGGTGATCGTAAGCGCTTCGATGGATACCGTGGGTAGCGGGATGTTCGGCAACGGACGATCACTGACGGGAACGACGGGAGCCGGGCGGCGGAGCGGAGCTCGCCCGCGTGATCAGACGGGGCGCCACGACCACGTCCTCCGGCGGTGTCTCCCCGTCAGCCCGTCCCATGTGACGCAACAGCAGCGCCAGCGCCCGCCGCCCCATCTCCGCGAAATCCTGGTGCACCGTCGTCAGTGGCGGCAGGAAGTACCCGGAGTCCGGCATGTCGTCGAATCCGGCCACGCTCACCTCGTCCGGCACCCGGCGGCCCGCCTCGTGCAGGGCGCGGAGCACCCCGAGCGCGATCCGGTCGTTGGCGCAGAAGATCGCGGTCACGTCCGGGTCGGCGGCCAGGCGGCGCCCCTGCTCGTATCCGGCGGCCGCGTCCCACCAGCCGGCGCTGACCGCCGGGACGACCGCCCCGGCCTCGTAGAGGGTTTCCCGCCAGCCGTCGACCCGGGACTGTGCCTCGGGCCAGTCGGGCGGTCCGGCCACGTGGTGCACGGTGGCGTGTCCGAGGTCGAGCAGGTGCCGGGTGACGAGGCGGGCCCCGGTGTCGTTGTCGACGCGTACCCGGGGGAAGGGATCTGAGCCGGCGCCGGAACCGCCCACCGCGACGCAGATGAGCCCGCCGGGGGCGTGCGTGAGCGCGGTGGTGACCGCCGGTTTGGGGGCGATGGCGATGATGCCGTCGACGTCGTGCTGGGCGAGCCGGTCGACGGCTTCGAGCACGGTGCGGTGGGTGAGTTCCCGGACGGTGGCGACGCTGACGAGATATCCGGCGGCGCGGGCGGCGCTCTCGATGCCGTAGAGCATGGATTCCGGCCCGAACAGGGTGGTTTCGAAGCCGATGATGCCGAGGGTGTGCGACTCGCGGGTGGCGAGGGTGCGGGCGGCCAGGTTGCGCCGGTAGTTGAGCGACCGCATCGCGGCGAGCACGCGTTCACGGGTCTCGGCGCGGACGTTCGGGTGTTCATTGATCACTCGCGACACGGTCTGGTGGGAGACCCCGGCGAGCTTGGCGACGTCGCGCATGACGGTGCCGCGCTCCTTGCCGGGTCGCGGCCGGAGCGCGGGGAGTCGCTGGTAGGCGACCGGATCGTGGTCCGGCGCCGGTTCGGGTGTCGCCATTGGACGGGTCTATCAGGTGACGGCGTGATGACCGTGGGCGATTGCGGCGTTCTTGCAATCTCTCTGAAACAACGACGATGATCTCTTGACGATCACGTTGAGAACGGTAACACTCACGAAACGTAAGTTGTGACGCCGGTCGCAGCTAACCGACTATCTCCGCGGTGACAGGCAGTTCGTGCCGCCCGCTGGCCATTTGTGAACGGTAACAGTTTCGGGAGGTTATGGTGCGCAGGAATCTGTCCGCGGCCGTGCTGAGCGGTGTCCTCGCCGTCTCCGCGCTCGCCGGCTGTGGCGGCGGTGACGGCGACAGCGGCACGGCGTCCGGTGATGACAAGATCACGCTGGGATTCTCTCAGGTCGGCGCCGAGAGTGGTTGGCGCACGGCGAACACCAAGTCCATTCAGGAGTCGGCCGCCGCGGCCGGCATCGACCTGAAGTTCTCCGACGCGCAGGGCAAGCAGGAGAACCAGATCTCCGCGATCCGCGGCTTCATCACCCAGGGCGTCGACGTGATCGCCTTCTCGCCGGTGGTCACCTCCGGCTGGGACGCGGTGCTGCAGGAGGCCAAGGACGCCGACATCCCGGTGATCCTGACCGACCGCGCGGTCGACTCGCAGGACACCTCGCTCTACAAGACCTTCATCGGCTCGGACTTCGTCGAGGAGGGCAAGAAGGCCGGCGACTGGCTGGTCAAGGAGTACGAGGGCAAGTCCGAGCCGGTCAACATCGTGGAGCTGCAGGGCACCACGGGATCGGCGCCGGCCAACGACCGGCAGAAGGGTTTCGCCGACGCCATCGCGGCGAACACCAACTTCAAGATCGTGAAGTCGCAGACCGGTGACTTCAAGCGCGCCGACGGCAAGACGGTCATGGAGACCTTCCTGCAGTCCACCCCGGACATCGACGTGCTGTACGCGCACAACGACGACATGGGTCTGGGTGCGATCGAGGCGATCGAGGCGGCCGGCAAGAAGCCCGGTACCGACATCAAGATCATCACGGTGGACGCGGTCAAGGACGGCATGACGGCACTGGCCGACGGCAAGATCAACTACATCGTCGAGTGCAGCCCGCTCCTCGGCCCGCAGCTGATGGACCTGGCCAAGAAGGTCGACGCCGGCGAGGAGATCCCGAACCGGGTCCTCACCGAGGAGACCACCTTCACCCAGGAGCAGGCGAAGACCGAGCTCCCCAACCGCAAGTACTGACGCGGGACGCCGCGCCGGCCCGGGCCCGGGCCGGCGCGGCACGCGGTGGAAACGGAGCAAGGTCATGGCTGAGCAGTCCCCGGTCCTCGAGATGACCGGGATCCGAAAGGTCTTCCCCGGCGTCGTCGCCCTCGACGGCGTCGATTTCCGGTTGTACCCCGGTGAGATCCACGCCCTGATGGGCGAGAACGGCGCCGGGAAATCCACCCTGATCAAGGTGCTGACCGGGGTGTACGACATCGACGGCGGCGACATCACGCTGGCCGGCGCGCCGGTGCGGATCAACGGTCCACTGCAGGCGCAGCAGGCCGGGATCAGCACGGTCTATCAGGAGGTCAACCTCTGCACCAACCTGTCGGTGGCGGAGAACATCTTCATCGGCCGTGAGCCGCGGCGCTTCGGGCGGATCCAGTGGGGCCTGATGCGGCGGCGCGCGGCCGAGCTGCTCGCCCGGCTCGACCTGGACCTGGACGTGTCGGCGCCGCTGAGCACGTACTCGCTGGCGATTCAGCAGATGGTGGCGATCGCCCGGGCCGTCGACATCTCCGCGCGGGTGCTGATCCTGGACGAACCCACGTCCAGTCTGGACACGTCCGAGGTGGCGCAGCTGTTCGCCGTCATGCGGAGGCTTAAGGACGAGGGCGTGGCGATCCTGTTCGTCTCGCACTTCCTCGACCAGATCTACGAGGTCTCCGACCGGCTGACCGTGCTGCGCAACGGCCAGCTCATCGGCGAGTACCGGACGGCGGCCCTCCCGCAGGTCCAGCTGGTCGAGAAGATGATCGGCAAGGAGCTGGCGGTCCTCTCCGACGTCGAGGACGAGGCGCAGAGCTCCCGGGAGAAGGCGGCGGAGGCCAGCCCGGTGATCGAGGCCCGAGGGCTGGGCCGGTCCGGGGCCATCGCGCCGTTCGACCTGACCATCCACGCCGGCGAAGTGGTGGGCCTGGCCGGCCTGCTCGGCTCCGGCCGCACCGAACTGGCCCGGCTGCTCTTCGGCGCCGACCGCGCCGACCAGGGCGAGCTGAGCATCGACGGCAGACCGGTCACCCTGCGCAGCCCGCAGCTGGCCATGAAGAAGGGCATCGCGTTCTCCTCGGAGAACCGGCGCACCGAGGGCATCATCGGCGACCTCAGCGTCCGGGAGAACATCATCCTGGCGTTGCAGGCCTCCCGCGGCTGGACCCGGCCGATCCCGCGCCGACGGCAGGACGAGATCGTCGAGAAGTACATCAAGGCACTGCAGATCCGGCCCGCCGACCCGGAGCGCCCGGTCCGCAACCTGTCCGGCGGCAACCAGCAGAAGGTGCTGCTGGCCCGCTGGCTGATCACCGAACCCCGGCTGCTGATCATCGACGAGCCGACCCGGGGCATCGACGTCGGCGCCAAGGCGGAGATCCAGAAGCTGGTCGCCGAGCTGTCCGGCGGTGGCATGGCGGTGCTCTTCGTCAGCGCCGAGCTGGAGGAGGTCCTCCGGCTCAGTCACAAGATCGAGGTGCTCCGGGACCGCCGCCTGGTCGAGGAGCTGGAGAACACCGACGGCGTCGACGCCGACCGCATCATGCAGACCATCGCCAGCGGAGCCACCTCATGACGTCCATCCTGAAGAACCGGCTGTTCTGGCCCGCGGCGATCCTGGTGGTGCTGCTGGCCGTCAACGTGTTCACCTCCAACCAGTTCATCACGATCCGCGACGGCCACCTGTTCGGCACCCTGATCGACATCCTCCGGGGCAGCGCACCGCTGATCCTGGTCGCGCTCGGGATGACCCTGGTGATCGCGACCGGGGGCATCGACCTCTCGGTCGGCTCGGTGATGGCGATCTCCGGCGCGGTGGCCTGCCTGCTGATCAGCGATCTCGGCGACCAGAACGCGGTCGGCCCGGTGCTGCTGATCATCGCGGCGTCGATCGGCATCTCGGTGCTGTTCGGACTCTGGAACGGCGCGCTGGTCGCGATCGTCGGCATTCAGCCGATCATCGCGACCCTGATCCTGATGGTGGCCGGGCGCGGTGTGGCCCAGCTGATCACCGACGGTCAGATCATCAACGTCCAGTCCGGGCCGTACGCGACGATCGCCTCCGGCTTCCTGCTCGCGGTCCCGGTGGCGTTCCTGATCGCCGTCGCGGCGGTGGCCCTGATCGTGCTGCTGACCCGGCGCACCGCGCTCGGCCTGCTGCTCGAGTCGGTGGGTGGCAGCCCGACCGCCAGCCGTCTGGCCGGCATCGGCGCCAAGCGGATCACCGTGATGGTCTACATGGTGGCCGGTGGCTTCGCCGGACTGGCCGGCCTGATCTACAGCGCCAACATCAAGAGTGCCGACAGCATCTCGGCCGGCAACCTGATCGAGCTGGACGCCATCCTGGCCGTGGTGATCGGCGGTACCGCGCTGATCGGCGGGCGGTTCTCCATCGCCGGCACCGTCCTCGGCGCGATCCTCATCCAGACGCTCGGCGTGACCGTCGTGGCCGTCGGCGTGCCCGCGCAGGCGACGCTGCTGTTCAAGGCGATCGTCGTGGTCGCGCTCTGCCTGTCCCAGTCCCCGGCCTTCCGGGAGAAGGTCTTCGGGCGCCTCAAGCCGCGCCCCGCACTGCGAGCCGAGGTTGCTCAATGACCACCACCGATACCCCACCGGCGGCCGGCGCGACGAGCGCGGCGTCGCTCAACCCCCGTCGCCGGACCTTCAAGCCGAACACCCGGCACATCCCGGTCCTGGCCACCCTCGTCCTGCTGGCGCTGATGTACGGCGGCGGCATCGCCAACTACGAGAAGTTCGGCCAGCCCAGCGTCTTCGTCAACCTGTTCCGTGACAACGCGGTGCTGCTCGTCGTCGCGGTCGGCATGACCTTCGTGATCATCACGGGCGGCATCGACCTGTCGGTCGGCGCGGTCATCTCGCTGACCACCACGCTGACCGCCACCCTGCTCCAGGGCGGGTGGCCGCCGCTGGTGGTGCTGGTCCTGGTGCTGCTGCTCGGTTCGCTGATCGGCGCCGGACAGGGCGCGGTGATCCACTTCTTCAAGGTGGAACCCTTCATCGCCACCCTGGCCGGGTTGTTCCTGGCCCGGGGCCTGGCGCTGTTCATCAATCAGAGCTCGATCCCGATCCGGGACGAGACCTGGAAGGCGATCTCGCAGTACCGGATCCCGCTGGCCGACGGCGTGGTCACCAAGCCGATCGCCCTGATCGCCATCGCGGCGGTACTGATCGCCGCGGCGGTGCTGGCCTGGACCCGGTTCGGCCGCAACGTCTACGCGATCGGCGGCAACGCCGACTCGGCCCTGCTGATGGGCCTGCCGGTGGGCCGGACCCGGATCGCGGTCTACACGCTGAGCGGGTTCTGCGCGGCGCTCGGTGGCGTGCTGTTCAGCATCAACTCCACCTCCGGCTGGGCGTTGCAGGGCAGCGGCCTGGAACTGGACGCCATCGCCGCCTGCGTGATCGGCGGCGTGCTGCTCACCGGCGGGTCCGGCTACGTGTTCGGCGCGCTGCTCGGCGTGCTGGTCACCGGACTGATTCAGACGATCATCAACTTCCAGGGTGACCTCAACCCGGCCTGGACCCGGATCATCGTCGGCGTCCTGCTCTTCGGCTTCATCGTCATGCAGCGGCTCGTCACGAGGAGGGCCAAATAGTCATGCAGCGGCTCGTCACGAGGAAGACCGAATGGACATGCGGCGGCTCGTCACCAGAAAGGTCGAATAGATGACCGACGGGCAGATCTGGTTCCTCACCGGCAGCCAGGGACTGTACGGGCCGGAGACCCTGGACCAGGTCGCCGCCCAGTCCCGGGAGATCGCCGCCCGGCTGGACGAGCGACTGGACGCCGACGTCGTCTGGCAGCCGGTGCTCACCACGCCGGAGCAGATCCTCGACGTCTGCCGCCGGGCATCGTCCACCCCGGGCGTCCTCGGCGTGATCACCTGGATGCACACGTTCTCCCCGGCCAAGATGTGGATCGCCGGACTGGACGCGCTGCGGGCTCCGCTGCTGCACCTGCACACGCAGCACAATGTGGAGCTGCCCTGGTCCGAGATCGACATGGACTTCATGAACCTGAACCAGGCCGCGCACGGCGACCGGGAGTTCGGGTTCATCGAGAGCCGTCTCGGCGTACCCCGCAAGACGGTGGCCGGGCACGTCACCAACCCGGCGGTGATCGCCAGGATCGCCACCTGGGTCCGCGCGGCGCGCGGCCGTGCCGCCATGCGCACCCTCAAGCTGGCGAGGTTCGGCGACAACATGCGCGACGTCGCGGTCACCGAGGGGGACAAGGTCGAGGCGCAGCTGCGGTTCGGCGTCTCGGTCAACACCTACGGGGTGAACGACCTGGTCACGGTGGTGGATCAGGTGACCGACGCGGAGATCGACAAGCTGGTGTCGGAGTATTCCGACATCTACGAAATCTCGCCTGAGCTGCTCAGCGAGCGCAACGCCGAACTCCGGTACGGGGCGAGGATCGAGCTCGGCCTCCGGCAGTTCCTCACCGACGGCGGTTTCAAGGCTTTCACCAGCAACTTCGAGGACCTCGGGGGCCTGCGGCAACTCCCGGGCCTCGCCGTGCAACGACTGATGGCCGACGGGTACGGCTTCGGCGGCGAAGGTGACTGGAAGACGTCGGTGCTCGTCCACACCCTCAAGGCGATGGCCCCCGGTGGCGCCACCTCCTTCATGGAGGACTACACCTACGACCTGACCCCGGGCAACGAGGTCATCCTCGGCGCGCACATGCTCGAGGTCTGCCCGTCGATCGCGGCCGGCACACCCAAGCTGGAGATCCACCCGCTCGGCATCGGCGGCCGGGAGGACCCGGTCCGTCTGGTCTTCGACGCCGCGCCCGGCCCGGCCGTCGTGCTCGGGCTGGCCGATCTGGGCGACCGGTTCCGGCTGGTGGCCAACGAGATCGAGGTGGTGGCGCCGACCGCCCCGCTGCCGAGGCTGCCGGTGGCCCGGGCGGTGTGGAAACCGGCGCCGTCGCTCGCCACCTCGGCCGAATGCTGGCTGACCGCGGGCGGGCCGCACCACACCGTGCTGTCGTCGTCGGTCGGCACCGAGGAACTGGCCGACCTGGCCGAGATGCTCGGCACCGAGCTGCTGGTGATCGACCGGGACACCACCACCCGGCAGTTCGCCAAGGAGGTGCGCTGGAACCAGGCCTACCATCGGCTGGCACGCGGGTTCGGGCGGTAGGGATTTAATGGCGGTATGGCCGACCTCCTCTTCACCGGCGGGCCGATCTTCGCCCCCGGATCCGCCACCTCGCTCGCCGTCCGGGACGGCCGGATCCTCGCCGTCGGCCACGACGAGGTCCGGGACCTGGCCGGGCCGGCCACCGAGGTCGTCGACCTGCGCGGCCGGCTGCTGATCCCCGGTTTCCAGGACGCGCACGTGCACGCCGTGATGGGTGGTGTCGAACTCGGCCAGTGCGATCTGACCGGCACCGTCGATCCGGAGGAATACCTTCGCCGGGTACGCGGATACGCCGACGCCCACCCGGACGCGGCGTGGATCGCCGGGGGCGGCTGGGCGATGGAGAGCTTCCCCGGCGGGGTGCCCGGCCGTGAGCTGCTCGACCGGGTCGTCCCCGACCGGCCGGTCTTCCTGATCAACCGGGATCACCACGGCGCCTGGGTGAACAGCCGGGCCCTGGAGCTGGCCGGGATCACCGCGGACACCCCCGACCCGGTGGACGGGCGCATCGACCGGCTGCCGGACGGCACCCCGGCCGGTGGCCTGCAGGAGGGCGCGATCCGGCTGGTCGAGTCGCTGATCCCGGCGGTCACCCCGGCCGACCGGCTGGCCGGCCTGCTGCGGGCCCAGGAACTCCTGCATTCGCTGGGTGTGACGGCCTGGCAGGACGCGATGGTCTGCGCCACCAACGGCTATCCGGACGTCTCCGACGCGTACCTCGCCGCCGCCACCGACGGCAGCCTGACCGCGACCGTGAACGGTGCCCTCTGGTGGGACCGGGACCGCGACGCGAGCCAGATCGAGGAGCTGGTCGCGAAACGGGACCGGTTCACCACCGGCCGACTGCGCTGCGACAGCGTGAAACTGATGCTGGACGGCGTCGCGGAGAACTTCACCGCCGCGATGACCGCGTCCTACCAGGACGGATGCGGGTGCGCCACCGGCAACCGGGGACTGTCCTTCATCGACCCGCCGGCATTGGCGCGGTACGTGACCGCCCTCGACGCCCTGGACTTCCAGACCCACTTCCACGCCCTCGGCGACCGTGCCGTCCGCGACGCGCTCGACGCGGTGGCCGCGGCTCGGGCGGCCAACGGGTTCCGGGACACCCGCCCCCACCTGGCCCATCTGCAGGTGGTGCACCCGGACGACGTGCCACGGTTCCGGGCGCTGGGTGCGACGGCGAACCTGCAGGCGTACTGGGCGTCGCACGAACCGCAGATGGACGACCTGACGATCCCGTTCCTGGACCCGGCGCTGGCGGCCCGGCAGTACCCGTTCGGCGACCTGCGGCGGGCCGGTGCGCACCTGGCGGCCGGCAGCGACTGGCCGGTCACCACGCCGGACCCGTTGCAGGCGATCCACGTGGCGGTGAACCGGTCCCATCACGGCAGCGGACGCCCGGCGTTCCTGCCGGGGCAGGAGCTTGATCTGGGTACGGCGCTGACCGCGTACACCGCGGGGTCCGCCTATGTGAACCGGCGGGACGACAGCGGGACGATCCGCCCGGGTCACCGGGCGGACCTGGTGGTGCTGGACCGGGACCCGTTCGCCGGGCCGGCCGCGGAGATCGGGGACACCGGGGTGGCGTACACCTACGTCGACGGGACGCAGGTGTACGCAGCCGGTTAGCCTTGCTGGTTCTCCGGCCCGGCGCGGCTGTACGCCGCCGGTCAGCCCTGCTGGTTCTCCGGCCCGGGACGCGGGTGCCGCGGCGCCATGGCCTGGCCGGGCTCCTCGACGGTCGGTTCGTCGTCCACCGACTCGGCGTCGATGATCTCCGGCGTGACCTTGGGGGCCTCGGCCCACAACGCCCGCAGCTGGCCCTGCATGAAGGCGGTGAGGCGCCCGCGGTACTCCCGGTCGAACTGCTCGAGCGACTCGATCTGCTGCTGCAGACCCTCGCGCTTCGCGCCGAGGCTGCCGACGACGTCGTCGTACCGCTGCTGGGCCTGGAGTTTCAGCTGCTCGGCGCCGGCGTGCGCGTCCGCGCCGACCGTCTCGGCCCGGGCCCGGGCGTCGTTGACGATCCGCTCGGCGGTGCGGCGGGCCTCCTCGGCGCGGGCCTGGGCGTCACGGGCCATCTGTTCGGCGCCGGCGCGCGCCTCGGCGAGGATCCGGTCGGCCTCGCGGCGCACGTTGTTGGCGTGGGCCTGGGCGTCCCGGGCGATCTGCTCGGCGGCGGCCAGCGCATCCGTGCGGATCTTGTCCGCGTGGTGCTGGGCGCTCGCCACGTGCTCCTCGGCGGTGCGCTGGGCGAGGGCCAGAACCTGCAGCGCCTGGTTCGGCAGGCCGGGGTTGGGGGCGATCACTGACTGCTCCGAAGTCTGACCTTCTGTCCCATTGAGAAGCACGTCGACACGATCCTTATCTGGTTGTCAGGCTGCCGCTGTCATGTCCCCGGCCGGAACACAGGGCCATGATCGGCGGATGCTACCAAGCAGAACCGGCCGACTGCGAGAGAGCGAACGTGAAGATGCGATCACGCTCCGGAGCCGTTTTCTGCAACAGTGTATAAACCGAACAACTGCCCCATTAAGCTCGATTCGGTCCGTAGCCCGACACCCCTCGAGGAAGTGCCATGGGATACCGCCGCGCACTCGCCACCCTGCTCGCCACCACCACCCTCCTGAGCGGCGCAGACCCGGCGACGGCGGCCGGATGGTCCGGTTACGAGGTGGCCTACTGGCCGATGGACGAGGTGTACGGCGCCACCCGGATGGTCGACACCGCCGGTCGCGGACATCACGGCGAGATCGGCCCGGAGGTGGAGACCGGAGTCACCCTGGGCGGCGACATCGGGTACCGGTTCGAACGACTCGAACCCGACACCCCGCCCACCCGTCCGGGCCATCTGGTCATCGTCGCGCACCATCCGGACCTCGATCCCGGCGACAACGACTACGCCGTCACGCTGCGCCTGCGGACCACCGGGAAGTTCGGCAACATCATCCAGAAGGGCCAGGCCACCGTCCCGGGCGGCAACTTCAAGATGCAGATCCCGAGCGGCAAGGTGCAGTGCTCCTTCCGCGGCACCCGGGGTCTGCTCGAGGTCTTCGCCCCCTTCACGATCAACGACGGTGTCTGGCACGTCGTCCGCTGCCTGCGGGTCCAGGCCGGGGTGGCGCTGATCATCGACGGCGTGCAGGTCGCCCAGCGGCCCGGCTACACCGGGCCGATCGCCAACGACTGGCCGATCACCATCGGCGGGAAGCTGCAGTGCGATCAGATCCTGGTCGGATGCGACTACTACGTCGGCGATCTGGACCAGGTGACGATCGAGTCGGCGCCGCCGGCGTCATGGCCAGCAGGATGAGACCGAGCGCCGCGCCGAGCACCGGCCGGCGCAGACCGGCGCCGAGCAGCGCACCGTAGGCCAGCGGGAGACCACGCCACCACCAGCGACCGGGGATCGTGGCGAGCAGCAGGACGGTGCACACCGCGACCGGGGTCCAGTAGTAGCGCAGGGCCACCGGATCGGTGCCGGCTCGCACCAGGGCGGCGGCCGTCAGCGCCTGCACGCCGTCGCGGCGCCGCAGGGCGATCCCGGCACAGCAGCCGGCCACCAGCACTCCCTGTACCAGGCGCATCGGCCAGGTGACGGTCTCCGCGGCGGGCAGGAGCAGCGCCGCCAGGGTGTGGTCGGCGATCGGCCAGACATGGGCGAACATCCGGAAACGCCCGGTCGCCACGAACGGCAGATAGGCGGCCACCCCGATCACGGCCCCCGACAGCGCGGTCACCACCGCACGCCGCGGCCGCTCCACGGCCAGCAGGCAGGGGAAACCGAGCAGCGCCCACGGCGCGATCATCACCGCGACCCCGAGGGCCAGGACCCGGGCGGTCCGCCGGCGGCTCTTCACGGTGTACGCCCAGAGCACCGGTACCGCCGCTTCCACGGGGTGACCGTCCCAGGGCAGCGGCACCGCAAGCCAGAGCACGACCAGCAGACCGGTCGCGATCTCCCTTCCCGGGTGCCGGCGGTCGCACCGGGACATCGCCGTCAGGACCAGGGCGGCGTTCACGGTCGCGATCAGGACCGGATGCGGGCCGGTGATCAGAAGCAGCCGGCTCAGGACCAGTTGGAGCGGGCCGGCCTGCATCCAGCCGTCGTCGTAGACCTGCCCCGGGTGGCCGTCGAGGAGGCGGGCGCCCGCCGCGGCGAAGTCGGCCAGGTCCGGCGGATCCACCGGGACGACCAGTCCGAGGACCGCGGCCGCCCCGGCCAGCACCGGGCGACGCCACGTCACGGTCCGCGGCGTCGTCACGTCGCCGGGCGTCATGTCGCCGGGCGTCACGGTGCCGAGTGCCGGGGTATCGACCGTCGCGGTGCCGTCAGCAGGGCCGTCAGGAGCAGCAACTCGGCCAGGACCAGCCAGGTCTGACCGGTGGTCTGGTGACCCAGAACGAGCGGGACGTACGGGCCGGGCAGAGCGAGCAGGGCGATGCCGGGGGCGAACGGGAGCCAGTCCCGCCACGGCTGCGGGGCCAGCATCACGAGCACCATGGCCAGCACGACCAGCAGGTAGTGGACCTCGGAGATGCTGCTCGCGAGCAGCGTGGTCAGCAGGAGGGCGGCGCTCAGGGCCGCCGGGTCGGGGCGGACCGCTGTGACGCGTACCAGGAAGAAGACGACCACCGCCGCGGCCGCGGCAGTCCCGGCGAGCGACGGCAGGGCATGCGCCTCGGCCCAGCCCCGCAGTGAGAGGTTGTTGACCGCGTTGCTGCCGTGCAGATTGGTGCCCTGGGCTACATAGTGGAGGATCGCCGGATATCGGGTACCGCCGGGGATCAGCAGCATCGCGGCGAAGAGCAGCGCGGCGGCCGGCAGCATGGTGTGGGCGAGCGGACGCCAGCGCCGGTGGGCCGCCGGGACCAGCACCAGGGGCGCCAGCAGCGGCTTCACCAGCAGTGTCGCGGCCAGGAGCGCGCACCCCGGAGTCCAGTGACCGCGACGGAAGGCCACCAGGATCCCCACCGCGGCCGGCGCCAGGAACACCGTCAGGTTGCCCAGCGAGATCGACCGGGCGGCGGCGACCCCACCCAGCATGCCGAGCAGGGCCAGCGCGGTCACCAGCGCCCGGCGACGCGGCGGAGCCTGCCGGCCGACCATCCAGGCGGCGGCGGCCAGGGCGGCCACCCCGGCGGCGACCCAGCAGACGAACGCGGTCCGGACGCTGCCGAGCACGGTGGGCAGCAGCAGGGGGACGGCGGTCGGGGGATAGACGAAGTACGGATCGCTGAACACCGAATCACCGCGGAGCAGGGCGGAGGCGGCGTTGCGCACCGGCTCGAAGTCCACCCCCATGTCCCGCACCTGCAGCAGACGGGCGATCTCCGACGCCGCGGGGAGCAGCGCGAGAGCCGTCGCGGCGATCCCGGCCCAGCGGGGCGGCCCGCCCCGGGCCGGGAGGCCGGTGTCGGTGGTCCCGTCCGGCCGCGAACTGGTCGTCCCGTCCCGGGGCGCGTGCTCCACACCTCCCCGTTCGGCACGTTCCCCCGGTCCGTGAGTGCGCGGATCCACCGCGGCCCGGCGCGTCCGGCCCGCCCGGCGCGACGGTATCGATGGAGTGGAAAGGTCTGCGGGGGACTGGCCGGATCGGTGCGGAGGGTGTTCGCTTCGACAGGCGTGAGTCGAGCGCCGCCGCCGGAAGCGTGCCGGACCGCCGGCGGGAGATCGACAGTGAACGGGACTTTTGTGGGAGCGCGACCACGGGCGGATGACGGTGGGGCGGTGTTTGTGGGTGCGCGCCGGGCGCAACTATGGTGAGCTGATGGCGTCGACTCCCGTCGATCTCCATCGTGGTGACCGGGACCCGGCACTGCGATCCGGTGGATCGGCTTCCGCTTCGCGTGCCCGTTCCCGCAGCGACGGATTCCTCGATGCGCTGGAGGAGGCGGTCCGTGCGGGCCACGAGATCGACGCGGCGGAGAGGGCCCCGGCCCGGTACGCGACGATGACGTCCCGGCCGGGCATGACCCGGGCGCTTCCCGGGGGCGGCAGCCTCGACGAGCGGGTCCAGCAGGACGCCGTCATCCGGTTGCGGGCCGGCGCGGTCGCGAACCCGGGTCTGCTGGCGCTGCTCGCTGACGACTACGCCCTGCTCACTGACGATCAAGCGCGGCCTGCCGGGGATGAGGCCGACGGCGCCGAGGATGAGGACGGAGCCGGCGTCGACGGCTCGCCGGAGCCTGCCGCCTGCGGGGAGATCTCGCCGAACGACGAGGAGATCTCCCCGCAGGCGATCGAGGGGCGACCCGCTGCCGCATCGACGGTCGGGGACGGCGAAGTGACCGGGGCGGAGAGTGGGGACGACGTGGCGCAGCCGGAGCACGATGAGCCGTCGCACGAGGTGGTCGCCTCGGTGGAGGAGGCCGTCCGGGTGGTGCTGGGGGCGCCCGACCTCGCCTGCCTGATCACGCCGCCGGGCGCCCGGCTGAACGCGGTGGGCGCCCTGGTCCGGGCCGCCGCGGCACGCGGTGAGCGGGTGCTGATCGCGGCGCCCGCGTCCGCGGACCTGGATGCCCTGGTGGCGTGTCTGCCCGCCGGGCCCTCGGTGATCCGTACCGATCGCAGCGGCATGGAACCGGGCACGCTCGCCGCCGGGGCCGCCGCCGTGCAGCAGCAGATCCTGGCGCGGTCGCAGGAGTTCGCCGGCAATCTGGAACGCTGGGGCGGGGATCCGTCTCCGGCCATGGGCTGGCTCTGCCGCCTGCGGTCGGCGCTGCGGGAGGCCGGGGAGGCGCGGCAGGCCGCCGACGAGGCGGCGGTCCGGCGCAACGCCGTCGTCGCCGCCACCCGCGCCCGGCTGGGATCGGCGGTCCGGGAGAGGAAGCTTGCCGTCCACCTCGCCGCCCGGCGGCCCGCCACGAGCCGCCGCTGGTGGCGGTGGGGTGGCGGCGCGGTGCGTGAAGACCTGCGCGAGGTCCTCGACCGGGCGGTGCGGGACTACGAGGAGAGCGTCGCCGCCCTGGACGCGGCGGTGGAGCAGGACAGCGCCGTGCGGGCGGCGGCGGACCGGGCGGCGTTCGCCCGGATCGCGGCCGAACGGACGGTGGAGAGCGCGGAACGCTCCGCTCTGCAACTGAGCCGCTGGCTGACCGGGATCGGCCCTGTCCCGGCGGCGGGCGACGACGGTGACCTGTGGGAATGGACCGCGGATGTGGCCGGGCTGACGCGGTTCGCCGAGCGGATCGAGCGGGTGGAGCCGACGCTGCGGGCGCGGGCCGGCCTGATGCGGGAGTGGCGGCAGCGCGCGGCGCGGCCCAGCCGGCAGCTGCACGCCGAGTTGCTGCGCTATGCGGACGTCGTCGCGACCACCTGTCTCGGGGCGGGCCGCCCGGAGTACGGGGATCACGAATTCGACCTGGTCATCCTGCCGGACGCGGCGCGGGTGCCGGTGCCGGTCGCGCTGGTACCGATGGTCCGCGCGCGCCGTGCGGTGCTGGTCGGCGAGCCGGGGCGTACCCCGTTGCGGGACGGGCGCAAGGTCGGGGAGTGGCTGCGCGGGCGGGGCCGGCTGGTGGCGGATCCGGCCGAGGTGGCGTCGCTGCTGACCGAGAGTGTTCTGGACCGGCTGGCCGGGCGGGCGCCGGCCGGCCGCCGGGTGCGGATCGGGGCGCCGGAGCGATGACCGGGCCGGCCCATCTGCCTGAGCGGGAGGTGGCCCGCCGGGCGGACGCGCTGCCCGGGGTGCGGCCGCTGCGGATCCACCCGCTGCTGGTGCCGATGTGGGCCGCGGAGGTGACCGCGACGGTCCGGGAGGCGCACCCGTACGAGGTCTTCGACCGTTTCCTGGCCCGGGCGGTGGCGGAGGCGGGGCTCCGGAGCACGCCGGAGCTGGCGGAGTTCCTGGGGGTGGAGCCGGCGCTGGTGGCGCGGGCGCTGGATTTCCTGATCGGGCTGGGCCATCTGGAACGGGACGGCGACCGGGTGACGCTGACCGAACTGGGTCGCCGGTCGGTGGCGGACGGCCGGCGGTACGTGCTGGCACCGCACCGCCGGATGGTGTTGCGGTTCGACGGGCTGGACGGGGCGCCCGTGCCGTACGGGCATGTGACCCGCTCGATCTGGCTCGGTGATCCGGAGTTGACGCTTGCGGACGGCACCCGGTTCCGGGTGATGCCGGGTGCGGGGGCGCTTCCCGACGATGCCGTGGCGGCGTTGCTGAGCCGCCGGGACGTGGGGGACTTCAGCGGGCCGATGGTGCCGGTGGCCGCGGAGACGACCGTGGTGCGGCCGGTGTGGCTGCCGGTCTACCTGGTCGAGTGCGTGGAGGAGCCGCTGGTGTTCGGGCGGGCCGTGGACGGGCCGGACCCGTACCTCGGTGCTCTGCTCGCCCCGTGGGTGAGCGACGTCGTCAAGGGCGTTTGACCCGCCGGGTGGCGGGCATCAGGCCCTACGGGGCGACGCGAATGTGTGGACCGCCACGGTCCCCGACGGACCAGGTTGGTCCATAACCGTCTACCGTGGTCCCCATGCCCCGTCCCACCAAGCAGCAGATCGACGACGAGATCCTCGACGCCGCCGCCAGCCTCTTCGCCCGGCACGGCTTCAAGGAGACGTCGGTGCAGCGCATCGCCGACTCGGTGGGCTACTCCAAGACCGGCCTTCTGCACCGCTTCCCCTCCAAGGAGGCGCTGCAGGAGGCCGTCGTCGCGCGCTGTGCCACCCAGCTGCGCGACACCGCCTCCGGTGTCGCCGGGCTCACCCCCGGCCCCGAGCGGGACCGAGCGGTCGTCACCGCCGTCGCCGAGCTCGCCCTGGCTCAGCCCGGTGTGGTGGCGTTGGTCCTGTCCTCCCTGCTCAGCAAGCCGGAAAGCGAGGTGGGCGCGGCGCTGGAGAAGATCGGCGAGGCGATCGCCGCGGCGTTCGGCGACGAGTTCCTCTGCGATCACATCCGGGCGATCCGGGTCACCGGCGCGCTCGGCGCGATCGCGGTGGCCAGCGTCGCCCTCCGGGACCAGATCTCTCCCGGCGCGCTGGCCGCCCTCATCGAGGTGGGCTACGACGCGCTCGGGCACCCCCGTTCCACACACTGAACTCAAGGGAACCCCTCATGGCAACGTTGTTGCACCGACTAGGGCTGGCGTCAGTCCGCCATCGACTGGCCGTGACGATCGCGTGGCTGGTGGCGCTGGTCGCCGTCGCCGCCGGCGCGGTCACCCTCTCCGGCTCCACCACGAACACCTTCAGCATTCCCGGCCAGGAGTCGACCACCGCGCTCGACCTGATGAAGGACAAGTTCGGTGCGGCGTCGGCCGGCGCGACCGTGCAGGTGGTGTTCCAGGCCCCCGACGGTCAGAAGATCACCGATCCGCAGAACGCGGCGCAGGTCGCACAGACCGTGGCCTCGCTGGGCACCCTGCCCGGCGTGGTGTCCGCGAGCAACCCCCTCGACCAGGCCCAGCCGACCGTCTCGCCGGACCTGGCGGCGGCGTACAGCTCGGTGACCTACGCGGTGACGCCGTCCGAGGTGACCGACGACCAGCGGGCCGCGGTGCTGAGCGCGCTGGACCCGGCGCGTGCCGGTGGCCTGACCGTCGAGGCCCGCGGTGAGGCGCTGAGCAACCCGGCCGACATCGGCGGCGCGTCCGAGATCCTCGGTGTCGTGGTGGCCCTGATCGTGCTGGCCCTGACGTACGGTTCGCTGGTCGCGGCGGGGATGAACCTGCTGACCGCGGTGGCCGGCGTCGGCATCGGCGCGGCCGGGCTGGTCACCCTCACCGGTTTCATGGACCTGCAGTCGACCACCCCGATCCTGGCGGTGATGCTGGGCCTGGCGGTCGGCATCGACTACGCCCTGTTCATCGTCACCCGGCACCGGCACGAACTGCGCCGGGGCCTGCCGGTCGAGGCGGCCGCCGCGATGGCGGTCGGCACCGCCGGTGCGGCCGTGGTCACCGCCGGCCTGACCGTGGTGATCGCCCTGGTCGGCCTCTCCGTGGTGGGTGTCCCGTTCCTCAGTGAGATGGGCATCGCGGCCGCCGCCACCATCGTCATCGCGGTGCTCGTCGCGATCACCCTGGTCCCGGCGATCCTCGGCTTCATCAAGCTGAAGGCCCTGCCGAAGAAGCAGCGCGACCTTCCGCCGGCGACCGGCGGCGAGGAACTGCCCGACGGGCGCGGCTTCATCAAGGGCTGGGCCAACCTGGTCGCCAAGCAGCGGGTGCTCAGCCTGATCGTGGCGATCGGTGTCCTGGCCGTCATCGCGATCCCGTTCTTCTCCATGGAGACCACGCTCAACCAGCGGCCGGCCGAGGGCACCACCCAGGCCCGCGCCCAGGCGATCATGGATGCCCGGTTCGGTGAGGGCGTCAGCAACCCGCTGCTGGTCCTGATCGACGGGCCGAACGCGGTGGCGCACGCCGCCACCGTGCAGCCGAAGGTCGCCGGGCTGGCGGACGTCGCCCTGGCCACTCCGGCACAGCCGAACCAGGACGGGACGGCGGCACTGATCACGATCATCCCGTCGTCCGGTGCGGAGGACCAGAAGACCATCGACCTGGTGCACACGATCCGGGACACGGTCGACGACGCGGACGGCGCCGAGGTGTACGTGACCGGCAGCACCGCGGTCAGCATCGACGTGTCGCAGAAGCTGAACGACGCACTCCCGGTCTACCTGGCCCTGGTCGTCGGCCTGGCGTTCGTGCTGCTGGTGCTGGTCTTCCGGTCGCTGCTGGTGCCGGTCGTGGGCGTGCTCGGCTTCCTGCTCACCATCGGCGCGGCGTTCGGTGCGACGGTCGCGGTCTTCCAGTGGGGCTGGGCCGCCGACGCGGTCAACGCTGGTTCCACCGGGCCGATCCTCAGTCTGGCGCCGATCATCATCGTCGGCATCCTGTTCGGCCTGGCCATGGACTACCAGGTGTTCCTGGTGTCCCGGATGCACGAGGCACACGCCCACGGCGCCGAGCCGCGGCAGGCGATCATCACCGGGTTCCGGCAGGCGGCGCCGGTGGTCACCGCGGCGGCCACCATCATGTTCGCGGTCTTCGCCGCGTTCGTGCCGGAGGGCAACGACACGATCAAGCCGATCGGTTTCGCGCTGGCGGTGGGCATCGCGTTCGACGCGTTCATCGTCCGCATGATCGCGGTGCCGGCCGCGCTGGCGCTGATGGGCAAGGCGGCCTGGTGGCTGCCGAGCTGGCTGCGCTGGCTGCCGGAACTGGACGTGGAGGGCGCGGCCCTGGAGCGCAGGGCGCCGCAGGCGGAGCCGGTCTCCGTCTGACCCGACAGAGGTGAATGTGCCGGGCGCTACACCAGCGCCCGGCACTTTTCTGTTCACGATCAGGGGCCGTGGCCGATAGCGGATGCCGTGCAGACATTCGATCGGCGACGTTTCCTCATGGCGGCGGGCGCGGGCGCGGTCGCCGCGGCCCTTCCGGCGGTTCCGGCACTCGCGGCGGCGACGCCCGTGACCAGCTCGGGCAAGGACCTGACCGGCTGGACCACCGTGCTCGGCGACGGACTCTACGCCTCGGCGGGACAGGCCGCGGTCAACCTGGCCGACGTGGCCACCGAGAACAAGGGCACCTATTCGCGGCTGCGGGCGAACGTCGCCGAACGCGGGGTGATGGCGCATGTCATCGCGTACAGGAAAATCGCCGGGAGCGGGCAGCTCAGGCTGACCCATCGGGGGTCCTATTCGTTCCGGCTGCCGTTCCTGCCGTCCACGACGAGCGGGGCGCGCAATGCGCAGACCGTCGAGGGTGGGTTGTTCATCTGGAACGGCGACGTCGATTACGGCACGGCGTTCCAGTGGGTGCTCAACCCGTGGCAGGACGACTTCGGCGCGATCCAGGTGTGGACCGGCGACGACTGGGAGTCGGCGGGCTACCTCAAACCGGACACCTCCTGGCACAGGATCGCGTTGACCGTGGAGCCCACCAAGGGGCGGGTGGCGATCGCGCTGGACGGGCGGAACATCCCCGCGCCGTGGACGGTGACCGAGAAGGACGAGCCGAGCACCGACCCTTCGGTCCGGCTGCAGGCCGAGGCGATCTCGCTTTATCCGGGTACGAACGCCACCTGGGCGCCGCAGCACGAGGTTCAGGTCCGCGACTGGTCCTGGACCCGCGGATAGGTGAGAAAAGAACCTTATTGAGCGTTTCGTCCCGCATTTTGAAACGCAAGGAGTCGCGATTCGCCTACTTTGCGTATCAGTCCGTCGTGATCACGCGGCGGGCTCGATATGCGACATGGGGGAAGTGACATGCAGACCTTGCGTTCCCGGATCGGCCGCGTCATCGCGGCGACCGCGCTTGCTGCCACCGGTGGAATGCTCGCCGTGCCCGCCGCCGCGCAGGCGGTGAACACGGCCCCGACCGTGGCGATCCAGGCGGCGGAAAGCGCCCTGTTCGAGTTCACCGACACCAATGGGCAGAACAGGTTCGTCATCCAGCTGACAGACCAGGCGAAGATCGACCACGCCCGGCGGATCCTCTCCGGCGAGGAGAAGAACCGGATCCACCCGCATGGCCGGATCATCAAGCGGGCGGTGCCCTACAACCCGGGGTGGAGTTACCACCTGGACCCGGCCACGATCGACTTCTTCGAGGTCGCGATCGAGGTCTGTGACGCGTCGATCGTGTACACCGAGGACCACCTCGACGAGGCCGGCGGGCCGTTCCTGCCCGGCGGGCACTGGTGCCCGTGGTCGTCGAGGCTGACCCGCGAGATCAAGTAAGGCCCGGCAGGTCCACTGACCGGCCCTGGAGGCCCCACGACCGCACCGAGGAGGAGGTCGCGCGGGCGGCGGCGTTCCCGGCGTTCGATGCCACCGGCAACACCGGCACGGAGCCGGCCGTGGACGGCGGCGCGGCGCAGCTGTAGGGGGCTGCGCCGCGCCTCAACCTGCTAGGCGGTCCACCTCAGGTTGGGGTTGACGTTCCCCGTCCAGTCGAAGGTCGCCATGTTGTCCCAGCCGTCGCCGGTGCCGTTGATGTTCGCCGGGTCCCAGCCGTTGCCCTTGACGGCATACCAGGTGGGTTCCCAGTAGAAGACGCCGATGGCGCCGGCGTTGCGGGCGGTGTTCTGCACGTACGCGAACTGGGTCGCCTGACCGGTCCAGCTGGCCGGCTGGCCGTCGCAGAGCACCGTGCCCGGGATCGAGTTGGCGGTGGAGTCGGCGTCCGCGGTGGTGAACTGGTACGCCGTCTCCGCGATCACCACCGGCTTGCCGTACCGGGACTTCACGTCGGCGATCACGTTGTACAGGTTCGCCAGCGTGCCGTGCCACATGCAGTAGTACGACAGTGCCGTGACGTCCCAGGTCACCCCGGCGTTCTTGATCCCGTCGTAGAACCAGCGTGCGTTGCTCATGCTGTCCGCGTCCGCTGTGTGGATCATGACCTGGGTGGAGCTGTTGCACGCCTTGGTCGCGTTGTAGCCCTGCTTGAGCAGGCTCGCCAGCGGCGCGAAGTCGCTGTTGACCACCTGGCCCCGCGGCCACAGCATGCCGACGTTGATCTCGTTGCCGATCTGCACGCTGTCCGGCGTGGTGCCCTGCGCCTTCAGGGAGTTGCAGACGTCGTACGTGTAGTTGTAGACGTCGGTCTGCAACTGGGTGAGCGAGTGCGAGGCCCAGGCCGCCGGCGGGTACTGCTTGCCCGGGTCGGCCCAGGTGTCCGAGTAGTGGAAGTCGATCAGGAGCTTGAGCCCCTTGGCCTTGATCGCCTTCGCCTGCTGGAGGACCTTGGCCTTGTTGTTGTAGCCGCTGGCCGGGTTGTTCCACACGCGCAGCCGCATGTAGTTCGCGCCGGCCGACTTGAGGATGTCGTACGGATCGGCGGCCGTGCCGTTCTGGTAGTACTTAGCGCCGAGGTCGAGGCTGCGCTGCAGCGACGAGACGTCGGCACCGAGCATCGTCAGTGACGCGGCCTGGGCGGGGGCGGGGTTGAGCACCACGGCGACCGCGAGGACGGCGGTCGTGACCATGGCGCGCAGGGACGGTTTCATCGCGCTCCTTCAGGGGATGGTGAGGAACGGAACCTGTGCCGGGGAGTGGTCAGCGCCGCCAGCGGACGTACGGGTTGATCCGTCCGCCGTCGTCGAAGGTGGCCATGTTCTCCCAGGCGTTACCGGAGTGCTCGATGTCCTCGGTGTCCCACCCGTTGCCCTCGATGGCGGTCCAGGTGGGCTCCCAGTAGAAGACGCCGATCGCTCCGGCGCTGCGGGCGGTGTCCTGCACCGCGGTGAACTGCTCGGCCTGCCCCTGCGGGCTGGCCGGGATCCCGTCGCACGGGGCTGCGGACAGGATGATGTTCTCGAGGTGGTCGAAGTTCTCGGTGGTCCACGGGTACGCGGTCTCGGCGATCACGACGGGCTTGCCGTACCGGGTCTTCACGTCGCCGATCACGGTGGCCAGGTTGGCGAGCGTGCCGTGCCACATGCAGTAGTACGACAGTGCGGTGATGTCCCATTTCGCCCCGGCGGCCTTCACGCCGTCGTAGAACCAGTGCGCCGCGTCGATGTTGCCGGCCAGCGCGGTGTGCACCATGACCTGCGTCGACCGGTGGCACGCCTTGGTGGCGTCGTACCCGGCGTTCAGCAGCTTGGCGAGCGGCCCGAAGTCACTGTCGGTGATCTGACCGGTGGGCCAGAGCATGCCGCCGTTGATCTCGTTGCCGATCTGCACGCTGTCCGGGACGGTGCCCTGGCGCTTGAGCGAGGTGCAGACGTCGTACGTGTAGTCGTAGACGTCTTTCGTGAGCTGGTCGATGTCGTGGCCCGCCCAGTCCGCCGGGACGAACTGCTTGCCCGGGTCTGCCCAGGTGTCCGAGTAGTGGAAGTCGACGAGGAGCTTGAGCCCCTTGGCCTTGATCTCCCGGGCCTGCCGGAGCACCGCCGCCTTGTTGCTGTACCCGCTGGTCGGGTCGTTCCAGATGCGCAGCCGCATGTAGTCGGCGCCCGCGGTCTTCAGGATGTCGTACGGGTTGTCCCGCTTGCCGCGGACGTCGTAGAACTTCTGGCCGAGTTCCTGGGAGCGGGGGAGCGTGGAGACGTCGGCGCCGAGCATGGTCAGGCGGTCGGGCTTCCCCACCGCCTGCGCCGGGGATGCGATGAGCGTAAATGCTACGACAAGAGCGAATAGACGCTTCATGATTCTCCTATGTGGACCAATAGGACAATTTTTGGGGTGCCGACCCGGGCCAAAGAGGAGGAAGACCGGGGCCGGCACCCGTGGTGGTGACCGGCGAGCTAGCTAGCGGGCGAAGACTCGCGGGTCACCAGGCTGGTGGGGACGGTGATGGAGAGCGGGGTCCGCCCGGCGATCACATCGGTGAGGAGCCGGACCATCTCCTCGCTGATGCGTTCCAGCGGCTGCCGCACGGTGGTCATCGGCGGCTCGGTGGTCAGCGCCAGGCCCGAGTCGTCGAACCCGACGACCCGCACGTCACCCGGCACGTCCCGGCCGTGCTCGCGCAACACCGGCAGAGTGGCCGCGGCGATGGCGTCCGAGGCGCCGAACACCGCGTCCAGGTCCGGGACCCGGTCGAGCAGGGTGCGGATCCCGTCGGCGCCGGTCTGCCGCCGCCAGTCACCGTGCACGATCATGTCCGGGTCGACCGGGATGCCGTGCGCCATCAGGGCGTCGGTGTACCCGGCCAGGCGATCCACCCCGCCGGACGTGTCCATCGGCCCGGTGATGGTGGCGATCCGGCGGGCACCCTGGGCGATCAGGTGCTCCACCGCGCTGCGCGCCCCGGCACGGTCGTCGGCCGACACCGAGCTGATGGTGTCCTCGAAGCCCAGCACCCGGCCGCAGGCCACGATCGGCACCCCGGCCTGGACCAGTTGCTGGAGAAGCGGGTCGCCGGAGTGCGGCGAGACCAGCAGCACCCCGTCGACGTGGCCGCCGGAGAGGAACGCCACCGTCCGGCTGCGTTCCTCGGGCGTCGACGCGATCATCAGTATCAGCGTCAGCTGCCGCTCGGAGAGGGCCTGCGCCACCCCACGCAGCAGCACCGAGAAGTTCGGGTCCTCGAAGAGCAGGTGCTGCGGCTCGGTGAGCAGGAACGCGATCGAGCCGGACCGGCCGGTCGCCAGGGACCGGGCGTGCTGGTTGGCCGTGTAGCCGGTCCGGGAGATGGCGTCACGCACCGACCGGACCGCCTCGGGACTCACCCAGTCGCGGCCGTTGAGCACCCGGGAGACGGTGGCGTAGGAGACCCCGGCCTCGCGAGCGACGTCGCGGATGGTGGGGCGCTTACGCCCCGGACCCGGGGTGGTCGGCACGGTCGGGATCATATCGGGCGCCGCCTCTCAGGCCTTCACGCCACCGGCGGCCAGGTCGACCTGCCAGTACCGCTGCAACGTCAGGAACAGCGCGATCAGCGGGACGATCGAGATGAGCGCGCCGGTGATCACCGAGGTGTACATGGCCGGCTGGCTGGCACCCTGGTTGAGCAGGCCGTTGAGGCCCACCGTGATCGGGTACAGCTTGTCGTCCCCGAGCATGATGTACGGCAGCATGAAGTTGTTCCAGATCGCGACGAACTGGAACAGGAACACCGTCACCAGGCCGGTCCGCATCATCGGCAGGACCACCTTGGCGAACGTGCGCCAGTCGCCGGCGCCGTCGATCCGCGACGCCTCCAGGATCTCGGTGGGCACCGCGGCGGCCGCGAAGATCCGGGCGAGATAGATGCCGTACGGGCTGATGAAGCTGGGCAGCAGCACCGCCCAGTACGTGTTGGTCATCCCGAGCTTGGCGAGCAGGAGGTACTGCGGGATCGCCAGGATGACGCCGGGCACCAGGACACCGGCCAGGATGATGTTGAAGATCGTGCCCTTGCCGGGGAAGTCGAACTTCGCCAGGGCGTACCCGGCCATCGCGGAGATCAGCGTGGAGGCGGCCGCGCCGACGCCGGCGTAGAGGGCGGTGTTCGCCATCCAGCGCCAGTACAGCCCGTCGCGGTAACCGCTCAGCTCGGCGATGTTGTCGAACAGGTGCGTGCTGGGCGCCAGGGTGAACGTGGAGAACAGCTCACCGGCGCTCTTGCTCGACGCGATCAGCACCCACAGCACGGGCAGCAGGCAGTACGCGGCACCGAGCAGCAGCAGGGTCGTCGCGACGGCGCTGCGGTTCCGGCCGGGTTTCCTGGTGGGCAGGGAGACCGTGGTCATGGATCAGTCCTCCTGGTTGAAGGCCCGGCGTCCGACGACCTTGAGGAAGCCGAAGGACAGGATGAACGTGGCGAGCGCGATGATCACCGAGGTGGCGGCCGCCGAGTAGATGTCGTTGCGGGTGAAGGCGTCCCGGTAGACCTTCATCAGCGGGGTCCACGTGGTGGAGATGGTGTTGGCCAGCGGCCGCAGCGTCATCGGCTCGGCGAACACCTGCAGCGTCGCGATCAGCGAGAAGACGAACGTCATCACCAGCGACGGCATCACGATCGGGATCTTGATCTTCCAGGCGATCATCATCTCCGAAGCGCCGTCGATGCGGGCGGACTCGTACAGGCTGGTCGGCACGGACCGCAGCGCGGTGTAGATGACGATCATGTTGAAGCCGGTGCCGCCCCAGATCGCGATGTTCGCGACCGCCCACATGGTTCCGGACGAGGAGAGCATGTTCGGAGCGGTGAGGCCGACCGCCTCGAAGAGATCGGTGATCGGGCTGACCCGCGGCAGGTAGAGGAAGCCCCAGAGCAGGGAGGCGACCACGGCGGGGACCGCGTACGGCAGGAAGATCGAGATCCGGGCGAACTTGCCGATCGACTCGCGGGTCCGGTCGGCGTCCAGCAGCAGGGCCATCAGCAGCGCCAGGCCCAGCATGGTCGGGACCACGATCAGGCCGTACGCCCCGACGCGCGTGACGCTGGGCAGGAACTCGGGGTCGGTCAGCGAGCGGGTGTAGTTGTCCAGTCCGGCCCAGATCTCGGTGCGGGACTTGGCGCCCAGGCCCAGGCCGCTGACCTTCACCTTGCGCAGGCTCAGCCAGCCGGCGTACACGATCGGCGCGGCCAGGAAGGCGGCGAACAGGACCAGTGCGGGGGCGAGGAAGGCGTACGGGACGCCGGACCGTTTGTTCGCCGACCGGGCCCGCGGCGCCGGCGCGGGCTTCGCCGGTGCGGCGGCGGTGGTAGTCGGAGCGGGGGTGGTCAGCGACATCGCCGGACCTTCCTTTCGTACGGGGCTCCGGGCGGGACGCGGGGGCCACGCCCCGCCCGGAGTGGCACTAACCGGCGACGTTGAAGCCGGCCTTCTTCAGGTCGTCGACGGTGGTCTGCTGCATGGTGGTCAGCGCCTCGGTGAAGGCGGAGGCCTTCTTCGCCTCGGCGGCCTTGGCGAAGGCGTCGTTGAACGAGCTGTAGGCGACGTTCACGTTCGGGCCGTAGGTGAACGGCTTGGCGGCCTTCGCGGCCTCGGCGGCGATGGCGTAGTAGTCGGCCTGCTCCGACAGGAACGCCGGCGGCTCGGTGAGCAGCGCGGTGGCGTCGGTCGAGGCCGGGTAGACGTTGGCGGTGTTCGCCAGCAGCTTGAGCGCCTCGGGGTCGGTGTTGAGCCAGGAGACGAACTCGGCGGCCTGCTTCGGGTGCTTGCTCTGGGTGGTCACGCTGGTGGCCGAGCCACCCCAGTTGCCGGTGGCCGGAGCCGCGGCGTCCCACTGCGGCATGGCCGCGACCTTCCACTTGCCCTTGGTGTCCGCGGCGCTGCCCTCGAGCACGCCCGGCGCCCAGACGGCGCTGACCCAGCCGACCTGCGTGCCGTCGTTGAGCGCGGCGTTCCAGTCCGGCGTGTACATCGGCTTGTTGTCGACGACGCCCTTCTCCACCAGGCCACCCCAGTACGCGGCGACCTTCTGGGTGGCGGGCTCGTTGATGTTGACGCTCCACGCGTCGCCGTTCACGCCCCACCAGGAGGCGCCGGCCTGCTGCGCGAGGCCGGTGAAGAGGCCCGCGTCGGTGGCCGAGAAGGTGCCGATGTACTGCTTCGGGTCCGCCTTGTGGATCTTCTCGGCGGCCGCCGCGTAGTCGTCCCAGGTCTTCGGCGCCTCGAGGCCGTTCTTCTCGAAGACGTCGGAGCGGTAGAAGAACATCAGCGGGGCGGAGTCCTGCGGGACGCCGTAGACCGCGTCGGAGCCCAGGGTGACACCGTTCCAGACGCCGTCCGGGAACTTCGCCTTGAGGTCGCCGACCTCCGCGGAGATGTCGGCGATCGCGTCCGCGGAGACCAGGGTCGGCACCTTCTGGTACTCGGCCTGCATGATGTCCGGCGCGCCGGAACCGGCCTGGATCGCGGTCAGCAGCTTGGTGACCGCGGGGTCACCGCCGTCCTGCTTGTTGACCACGATCTGGATGTTCGGGTTCTTCGCGTTCCAGGCGTCGACGACCTTGTCCATGTTCGGAGTCCAGGACCAGTAGGTCAGCGACACCGGTTCGTCGCTGGACCCGCTGTCGGAGTCGTCCGAGCTGCTGCAGGCGGTGACGGAAAGCAGAGCCGCCGCGGTCAGTGCAGCCGCGAACGGTACGAATTTCTTATTCATCGATCCTCCTTGATCGGCTTGGCCGGGAACGGGAAGCCGTGGACGGGTGCCATCCGGGGAGCGCTTGCTTCGGACGGTGCCTGTGACCGGTTACAGTGCTGCTGTTACGGGCTTGTGTCAAGCCCTTGCGCTTAACCCGTTACGCCTGTGTATCGTTCGGGCTCACCGGCCTGTGACCGGTTACAGTCAAGTTGCAAGGAGGGGTTCTCGTGCCCACTGATTCCGCCTCGTGGCCCGAGCCGCTCTCCGCGCGCCACCACGCCTGGTCGACACCGCCCCGCCGACCGCGGATGGCCAACGACGAGGACGTCCGCCCGGGCATCGCGCTGAACAGCCGCTACCTCAGCCGTGACGGCGTCCCGGTCATCCCGGTCTCCGGCGAGATGCACTACAGCCGGGTGCCGCGCGCCCGGTGGGCGGAGCGTCTGCGCCAGATGAAGGCCGGCGGCGTGACCGTGGTGGCCAGCTACCTGTTCTGGCTGCACCACGCGCCCACCCGCGACCAGGTGAGCTTCGAGGGCAACCTCGACGTGGCCGCCTTCGTCGACCTGGCCGTCGAGACCGGCCTGGACGTGGTGCTGCGGATCGGCCCCTGGTGCCACGGCGAGAGCCGCAACGGCGGGTTCCCCGACTGGGTGCAGCAGGCCCCGGTCCGGCACCGCACCGACGACCCCGGCTACCTGGAGCTGGTCGCCGAGTGGTTCGCGCAGATCGGCGCGCAGCTCGCGGGCCGTGCCTCGGCGGACGGCCCGGTCCTCGGCATCCAGCTGGAGAACGAGCTCTACGACCAGCCGCAGCACCTGGTCACGCTCAAGCGCCTGGCCCGGGAGGCCGGGATGTCCGCCCCGATCTGGACCGCGACCGCCTGGGGTGGCGCGGACCTGCCCGACGGCGAGGTGCTGCCCCTCTACGGCGGCTACGGCGACGGTTTCTGGGTGGACGCCGACGCCCCGTGGGATCCGACATTCCGCGACCACTACTTCTTCTCCCACATCTGGGATGATGCAGGCATCGGCGCCGACGTGCGGCGGGCTCAGGCGATCGAGGCGGCGTCCGGCGGTCCGCGCACCCCGTCCGAGGAGTTCCCGGCGGCCACCTGCGAACTGGCCGGTGGCATGGCGACGGCGTACCACCGGCGGCCGCACCCCAGCGCCCTCGACGTCGCCACCATCGCGCACTGCAAGATCGGCAACGGGTCGGCCTGGCAGGGCTACTACATGTACACCGGCGGCACCAACCCGGAGAGCGCCGACGGCATGCACGAATCGCACGCCACCGGCTACCCCAACGACATCACGCCACGCGGCTACGACTTCCACTCGCCGATCGGCGAGGCCGGCACGCTCGCGCCCAGCCACGCCGAGCTGCGCCGCCAGCACGCGTTCCTGGCGGCGTTCGGCGACCGTCTGGCCACCATGCCGTCCAGCCTGCCGGACGTGCGCCCCAGCGGCATCGAGGACGACCGCACCCTGCGCTGGGCCCTGCGCAGCGACGGGACCAGCGGTTTCGTCTTCGTCGCCTGGCACCAGCCGCACTTCCCGCTGGCCGCCTACCGGGGGGCGCGCTTCACCGTCACCCTCGACGACAGTGAGATCACCTTCCCGTCCCGGCCGGTCGACGTGCCGCCGGGCACCCTGGCGCGCTGGCCGGTCGGCCTGACCGCCGGTGACGTCACCATCGCCTGGGCCACCGCGTCCGCACTCACCCTGCTGCCCGGCGGGACCCCGACCCTGGTGCTGCTCGCCGAAGCGGGCATCGCGCCGGAACTGGCGGTCCGCGCCGCGGACGGCACGGTCGAGGTGCACGCGGTGACGCCGGGCCTGGAACCCCTCGGACTGGGCGGCCTCGACGTGCTCGTCCTGCCGGCCGAGACCGCCGGATCGGTCTGGGTGGCCGAGGACGGCGGTCGCCGCCTGCTCCTCAGCGAGGACGAACTGCAGTGGGACGCTTCCGGCACGGTGACGGTCAAGGCCGTCAAGACCTCGGGGGTACGCGTCTACGACCCGTCCCGCCGAGCGTTCGGCGAGCCGGCCGGCCCGACCCCGCCGCCGGCCGTGGTGCTCGCATCCGCGGAGCAGATCCGGTCCGCCGCCGGCACGGTCCCGGTCGCCTACGGCAAGTACGACGGCCGCCAGTCCGCGCCCACCCCGGACGTGTTCGAGGAACTGGCCGCCGTGTACCGCCTCGGCCTGCCGGACCGGGCCGCCGACCCGGCCGCCGACACGCTGCTGCACATCTACTGGGCCGGCGACATCGGTGAGCTGCGCGTCGACGGCCGGATCGTCACCGACCGCTACTGGGACGGCAGCCGCTGGACGGTCAACCTGACCGACATCGGGTACCGCGCCGGGGCGGATCTCACCCTGCACCTGCTGCCGCTGGCCTCCGGGTCGACCGTCTCGCTCCCCGGCGAGGCGGCCGACCGGCTCGCCGCCACCGACACGCAGCTGCTGGCCATCGACCGTATCGAGGTGGTGGCCAGAGCGACCGCCACGCTCTGACCATCGCGAACAGGCGCCGGGTGGCTCTCCTCGAGAGCCACCCGGCGCTTTATCGTCTACGAGTGTGGCGCCGATCACACCTGATGGTGAACCTGCCTCTCCCGGGGGCGGCGTCTTACCGGACGTGAGACGAAGCCTGGACGCGGCCGACGAGGGGGAACTCGTGCGCCGCATCGCCCGCGGCGACCGGCGGGCGTTCGACGAGCTGTACCGGCGGACCGCGCCATGGCTCGAGATCCGCCTGCGCCGCCGGTGCGCCGACCCCGACATGGTCGCCGACGTCCTGCAGGAGACCTACCTCGCCGTCTGGCGTGCCGCGGCCGGGTTCGCCGGCAAGGAGGTCCAGGGCAGTGCGGTCGGCTGGCTCTGGACGATCGCCGCGCACCGCCTGGTCGACGCCTTCCGTCGCCGTGCCCGGCAGGCCCGGGTGCCGCAGGCCGCCCTGCTCGAGACCGCCGCACCGGCCGCCGAGGACGAGGTGATGGCCGCCCGGATCGGCCAGGACCTGGAACAGGCCCTGATGACACTCACCCCCGAGGTCCGCCAGGTGCTGCGGGCCACGGTCCTCGACGGATTCTCGGTCCGCGAGGCCTCCGTCCTGCTGGGGATTCCCGAGAACACCGTCAAAACGCGGGTACGCCGTGCCCGGATCGCCCTGCGGGAGGCGCTGTCATGACCACCCACCCCAGCCTCACCGTGATCGACCGCTACGCCGGTGGGGACGCCACGCTCGACGAGGCCACCGTCTGGAGTCTCGAAGTGCACCTGGAGGACTGCGCGGACTGCCGCGCCCGCCTCGCCGGAAGCAGCACCGACGCCAGTCGTACCCTCATCTCCGCTGTCGCCGTCGAGCTGGACCGGGAGATCGCCGCCGGACCGGCACCCACCCGGCCGTTCCGGCTCTCGGCGGCCTGGCGGCGGGCCTTCATCGGGCCCCTGGCCCCCTGGATGCTGATGTCGCTCGGGGCCGTCGGCTGCGCGGCGCTGCTCACCCACGTCCAGTCGAGCTGGCCGTCGGTGGTGCTGCTGGTCGCGCCGCTGGCCCCGCTGCCCGGTGTGGCCGCGGCCTGGAACCGGCGCAGCGACCCGGCCTGGGAACTGGTCGCCGCCACTCCGGCCTCCGGTCTGACCATGCTGCTGCGGCGGTCCGCGGCCGTGCTGGTCGTGATCATCCCGGCGCTCGTGCTGGCCGGCGCGGGCACCGGCACGTCGCTGGCGCTGATGCTGCTGCCCTGCCTCGCGTTCACCGCGGCCACCCTCGTGCTGGGCAGCGCCGTCGGCATGCAGCGCGCCGCCGTCGGCCTGATGGCGGCCTGGACCGCCGCGGTGATCGCGCCCAGCCTGGCCCTCGCCGAGACGCCGGTGCTGCTGCGCCCGGACAGCGCCGGCGTCTGGGCCCTCGTCACCGTCACCCTGGCCGCCCTGGTGGCGGCCCGCTCCGACGCCTTCCGGCGTCTCCCCAGCCTCTGACCCTTCCTTCCCCTCTTCCCTGGAACCCAGGAGTTGATCATGCGTGCGGTGAGCACGAGCGAGACCACTGCGACCACGAACCCGTGGGCCGTGCACGCCGAGGACCTGCGGGTCCGCGCCGGACGGCACCTCGCCGTCGACGGCCTCGACCTGACCCTCGGCACCGGCGTGCACGGGCTGCTCGGACCCAACGGCGCCGGCAAGACCACCCTGATGCGGTCCCTGGCGACCGTGATCAAGCCGTCCGGCGGGCGTCTCACCCTGCTCGGCCAGGACGCCGGCGGCCACGGCGACCTGCGCGAGGTCCGCCGCAACCTGGGCTACCTGCCCCAGCAGTTCGGCTTCTACCCACGCTTCACCGTGCGCGAGTTCGTCGAATACATGGCCTGGCTCAAGGAGATGCCGAAAGCCGGCCTCGCCGCCGCGGTCCAGCGCGCCATCGACCGGGTCGGGCTGACCGCCAAGGCCGACGCCCGCCTCAAGACCCTCTCCGGCGGCATGCTGCGCCGCGCCGGCATCGCCCAGGCCGTCGTCAACGACCCCCGGCTGCTGCTGCTCGACGAACCGACCGTCGGCCTCGACCCGGAACAGCGCCTCGAATTCCGCGAGCTGCTGCGCGACCTCGGCACCGACAGCTGCGTACTCGTCTCCACCCACCTGGTCGAGGACGTGGTGGCCGCCTGCACCGAGGTGGTGCTGGTCAACGAAGGTCGCCTGCTGCACCGGGGCACCCCGGACTCGCTGATCGCCGAAGGCGACGACCGCGACCCGGGCGACAGCCCGGCCGAACGGGGCTACTCCGCGATCCTGCGCAAGCACCGCACGGCGGTGGCCCGATGAGCCGCATCCTGGGCATCGAACTGCGCCGCTCGGCGGCCCTCGGAACCCTCGCGATCCTGCTGACCATCGCCGCCGTCATGCTCTACTCCGCCACCCAGGGCTGGTCCGAGGGCTGGAACGGGCTGTCCCTCGCCATCCGCGACAACCTGATGCTGATCTGGCCGCTCGCCCTGGCCGCCGGAGCCTGGCAGGGCCGCCGCGAACACCGGGCCGGCGTCGGCGAACTGTTCACCACGGTGCCCCGCCCGTACGCCCGCCGGATGCTCCCGGTCCTGATCGCGATGAGCGTCGCCGCCGTGACGGCGTACGTGCTCACCATCGCCGTCGCCGCGCCGTGGATCGCCGGGTCGTCGTCGTACCTGCCGGCCGAGGCCGTGGTGGCCACCCTGGTCGGCGTCCTCGCCCTGGTCGCCGCGGTCGCCCTCGGCCTCGGCGTGGGCCGGCTGCTGCCGTACCTGGCGACCGCGCCCGCCCTGGCGGTGGCCGCCGCCGCGTACGTGCTGTTCGGACTCTTCCGCTTCACCGGCGAGCTGGCCTGGATCGGGGCCGCCCTCACCCCGCTCTCCGGGATCTTCCAGATGTACGACTTCCAGGTCGTCGACCTGCGGGTCAGCGCCGCCCAGGCGGTCGCCATGCTCGCCCTCGCGGTCACCGGCGGGATCCTGTTCCTGATCCGGGGACGGCTCGCCCTGGTCGCCCTGATCCCGCTGATCCTCGGCACCGGGCTGGCCCTCGCCGTCGTCCCCACCGACGAGGACATCCTCGACGGGCCGATCGACCCGGCCGCCCAGGCGCTGGTCTGCACCGACGACGCGCCGAAGGTGTGCGTCAGCCGGGTACACGCCGGAGTGCTCGACGACCTGGTCCCGCACGCCCGCAAAGCCGTGGAACTGCTGTCCCGCCTGCCGCAGGCGCCGGCCACCGTCGCCGAGGACACCCACATCTACACCGAACTGGAGACCCCGCGGCCCCGTGCCGACACGCTGACGGTCCAGATCGAGATCGACAAGCGGGGCGGTCTGGCGTACCCGGGGTCGCTGCTGCCGATGATGCTGGACGGCGCCGGCGTCAGCACGGTGGCCTGCGGCGGGAGCCAGGGCACGGCGGTGGCCCGGGCGGCCGCGTTCTACCTGCTCGGGCAGGAGCCGCTGTCGGCCGAGAAGTACGTCCCCCACACGACCTACGAGAGCCCGGAGGCCAACGAGGAGGCCGTGAAACTCTGGAAGGGCCTGCGCGCCCTGCCCGAGGCCGACGCCCTCGCCAAGGTGGGCGCGGTCCGCACCGCCTCGCTGGCCTGCCAGGACACCGACGGCCTGCTGTCATGATCCTCTACCTCCGGTCGCGGCAGGTGCCGGCGGCCTGCGCGGCGGCGGCCGGCCTGGCCGCGGTCATGTGGACCCTCTGGCTGACCCTCTCCCGGGAGACGACCGCCGACCTGTTCCTGGTCGTGCTGACCGTCCTGCTGATGGTCGCCCTGCTGACGGTGACCCTGGCCGGCCCGGACGGCGACCTGGACCGCACCGCCGCCCTGCGCTGGCCGCCCCGCCGGGCAGCCCACCTGCTCGCCGCCCTCGCCCTGATCACCGGCATCCTGGCGGCGACCCGGCTGACCGGCGCCGCCTTCGCACCGACCGCGGTGGTGCTGCGCGACGCCGCCGGGCTGCTCGGCCTGACCGCCCTCGGCGCCGCCACGATCGGCGTGGCCAAGTCCTGGTTCGCGCCGCTGGGCTGGACCCTGGCCGCGATCCTGTTCCGCCAGGAGAACGACACCGTGGGCGAGATCCTCACCTGGCAGTCCCAGCAGGCCGGCAGCCGTCCGGCCGCCCTCACCGCTCTCGCGCTCGCCCTGACCGGCCTGGTCGCCTACGCCATCGCCGGCCCCGCCACCCGCACCACCTGAACCACCCGGCGGGCGTCATCGGCCGCGGGTGTCGGTCTGTTTCGGGTGTCCCGCGCCGGCTCGTGTGATCCATAGCGTGCGGGTGTCGTCGTCGATGGCATACCAGATGCGGCCGGCGCCGGTCACCTCGTATTGCCACTGCTCGAGGGTTGCCCCGCCGACCTTGACAACGCCGAGCTGTCCTTTCAGGGGGTGCTGGCGCTGGTCGACGTGGCGGGGTCGCCGGTCAAGGCGGTCCAGGCCCGGTCGAGGTTGTCCGGCACCGCGGCCAGCAGTCGCTGCCAGCCCTGGTGTGCCTGGCGGTCCGCTGCCCGCACGGTCCACGGCCGGGGGCGGGGGATCTCCGCGCCGCGTCCGCTCATGCGAGGTCTCCGCCGGGCCGGTCGATGACGGGACCGTCGCCGTCGAACGGGCCCTGCAGGTCGCGGGCGAGCTGCGGGTCGGACCACGCCTCGGCGGTGGACCGCCACGAGGCGAGGTTGCGGGCGAAGGGGACGAGGAGTCCCGTGTCGGCTCCGGCCATCAGGTCCGCGAGCAGCTCGCGGACGCACGTGACGCGATCCTCGGCCGGGAGCCAGGTCAGCCAGGGCAGTTCCTCGGCGAATGCTTCCTCGGCCAGGTCGCGGTGGCGGCGGGCGAGGATGGACAGCGATCGCGCCGCGAAGCGGAGGCCGGTGGCCGTGGCCTCGAATCGCTCCGCCCGGGTGAGGATGAGGTTCTCCTCGTCGCGTCGCTCGAGGATGACGTCGGCGTCGGTGAGCGACGGCAGGACCTGCGAAGGCCCTCGGAGGAACGAGCTGTAGGAAAAGCTCTGCACGGACATGCACCAAGTCTATCTGAACTAGTTCAGATAGAGAGGGTCCTGGAGCGTGTCCGTCATCCGTCGGACACGGGAGCGTCACGGAAGGCGGGCGACATAGTACTGTCCGTTGCATGGGTGAAGATCGATCTCTGATGGTGCAGGGGACGCCACCCGCGGTGCACTACGACGAGGAGGAACGGCCTGCCCGGGAGCTGTCCGGGTGGGCCGGCCGGCTCGTCGCCGGCGTCGCGTTCGGGATCGCGCTGCTCGTGCTCTGGCAGGTGTTCCGGCCGCTCGCCCGGGGCAGCCAGTTCTACCTGATCATCTTTCTGGCCGGGACGCTGCCGCTGGTCTTCCTCGCGTACCGGGCGCGGGCCGGCCGTGACGAGAAGCCCGGCTGGCCGGACCGGATCCTGGCGGTGGCGGCTCTCGCCGTCTGCCTCTACCCGGTGGTCACCGGCTACGACGCGTTCCTCGACCGGCAGGCTCTGCTCGCGCCCGCCGACATCGCGTTCGGGGCGGTGCTGCTGGTCATGGTGATCGAGGCGGCGCGGCGTACCACCGGCCTTGCTCTTCCGATCGTCTGTCTCGCTTTTCTGGGGTACGCCTACTACGGCGGCCTGCTGCCCCAGAGCTGGCCGGTCGCGCACGCCGGACTCGATTTCGCCCAGATCGTCGACGCGCTCTACAACTCGGGAAGCGGGTTCTACGGGACGCCGCTCGACGTCGCCGCCAGCTACATCGTGCTGTTCACCATCTACGGTGCGGTGCTCGACCTCTCCGGGGCCAGCCGGTTCTTCGTCGACCTGTCGGTGGCCGCGTTCCGGCGGTCGCGCAGCGCGGCCGGGCGCACCGCGGTGGCCGCCGGTTTCCTGCTCGGCACGGTCTCCGGGTCGGGCACCGCGACCGCGGTCAGCGTCGGCGCGGTGACCTGGCCGATGCTGCGGCGGGCCGGGTATCCGCCGGAGCAGGCCGGCGGGATGCTCGCCGCCGCGGGTGTCGGCGCCATCCTGTCGCCGCCCACGCTCGGCGCCGCCGCGTTCATCGTCGCCGAATACCTCAACGTGTCCTATCTGACCGTCCTCGGCTGGGCGACGATCCCGACCCTGCTGTACTACCTGGGCATCCTGCTCGCCGTCGAGATCGACGTGCGGCGGCACGGTGTGCGGGCGGTGGAGGCGCCGCAGGTGAGCGCGGGGCGGCTGCTCCTGCGGTACGGCTACCACTTCTCCTCGCTGATCCTGATCGTGGTGCTGCTCGCGCTGGGGCAGAGCGCCACCCGGGCCGTCGTGTACGCCACGATCCTCGCCGCGGCACTGTCGTTCCTGGACTCCGGCACCCGGCTCACCCCGCGGCGGGCGTTCACCGCCCTCGCCGCCGGTGTCCGCGGCGTGCTCCCGGTGGTGGCCGTCTGCGCCGCCGCCGGCGTGATCACCGCGACGACCACCAAGACCGGCCTCGGCGCTCAGCTGGCGTCGCTGCTGGTCAACGGCGCGCGGGCGATCTCCGACGAGCCGGGCGTGGTGCTGGCGCTGACCGTCGTGCTGGCCGCCGTCGCGCTCGCCCTGCTCGGGCTGGCCGTGCCGGTGACCGCCAGCTTCATCATCGGCTGGGTGATCATCGGGCCGGCGTTGCTGGCGCTCGGGGTGCCCGCCCCGGCCGCGGCGATGTTCGTCTTCTACTACTCGGTGCTCTCCGAGGTCACCCCGCCGACCGCGCTCGCCGCCGTCGGCGCCGCCGCGATCACCGGTGGCCGGGCGGTACCCACCATGTGGCAGGCCCTGAAATACGCGCTGCCCGCCTTCCTCGCCCCGATCGCCTTCGTGCTGACCGCCAACGGCGAACACCTGCTGGCCCGCGGCCCGGCCCTCGGTGTGCTGTGGACGTCGCTGGCCGCCGCGGTGGCGGTGGCCGCGCTGGCGGTGGCGACCGGAGCCTGGGTGCCGGGGGTGGGCCCGGCCGGGCCGGCCAGCCGGGTGCTCGCCGCCGTGGCGGGACTGCTGCTGCTCTACCTGGAGCCGGTCGTGATCGCCGCGGGGGCGGTCGCGCTGCTGTCGGCCGTACTCATCACGATCATCAAGAAACCCACGGAGAGGGACCGGAGACCGGCATGAGAAGGCTTGTGGGCACCACCCTGGTCGGCGCGCTCGCGGTCGCCGCCGGCGGCTGTGGAGGGCGACAGGACAGCGCCGCGACCGACGCCGGCGGCGAGGTGACCTGCCAGGTCACCACGGCCACCCGGGTCGGTATCGCGACCGGCAACAGCACCGGCGTCTATTTCGCGGTGGGTAACGCGTACGCGGAGCAGATCAACGCGGCGGGCGGGAAGGTGCAGGCGACCGCCGCCGAGACCGGTGCCTCCGTGCAGAACATCCAGCAGTTGGTCGCCGGCACCTACGACGTGGCGTTCTCGCTCGCCGACACGGCCGCCGACGCGGTCGGCGGGACCGGCGCGTTCGCCGCGACGCAGCCGGTCGCGGCGCTGGCCCGGATCCACACCAACTACACGCAGGTGATCGTCCGCAAAGCCGCCGGGATCAAGGACGTAGCCGGGATGCGGGGCAAGCGGGTGTCGACCGGCTCGCCCAAGTCCGGCACCGAGGTGATCGCCAACCGGGTGCTGACCGCGGCCGGCCTCGACCCGGCAGCCGACGTGCAGGCGCAGAAGCTGGACCTGACCAAGACGGTCGACGGGATGAAGGAGGGCACGATCGACGCGCTCTTCTGGTCCGGCGGCCTGCCCACCCCCGGCATCACCGACCTGCTGACCACGTCCCGGGACGCGGTCGAGTTCCTGAGCATCACGCCGCTGCTCCCCGCGATGCAGAAGATCAACCCGGTGTACGTGGAGGGCGTGATCCCGGCCGCCGCCTACGGAACCCCGTCCGACATCACCACGATCATCGTGCCGAACGTGCTGCTGGTCCGGCAGGACCTCGACCCGAACGTCGCGTGTGTGCTGACGAAGACGCTGTTCGACCGGCAGCCGCAGCTCGCCCAGGCCAACGCGGCGGCCGCGGAGATCTCGGTGGAGAACTCCCGCCTGACCGATCCGGTGCCGCTGCACCGGGGCGCGGTGAAGGCCCTCGACGATCTGGGGGCGCCGCAGTAGCGAGGTGATGGCAGGGGCGGCGGCGGGCCGCCCGGCGTTTCGTGTGAACCAGACAGTGACCGTTCGGGTACACCGGGTAGACAGCTGTTCCGTGCAGGGGAGACCGGGATGATCGCCGTGACCCACCCGCAGATCCGCACCGCCCGCCGCCGCCTCCGACCGTCCGCCCGTCTCGTGGCGGCCACCTTCCTCGTCGTCAACGTCGCCGCCGTCCACCTGCTGTTCGTCCTGGCCGGCCCGGCGAACAACACGTTCGGGTCACTGGGCCGGCTCCTCGGCCTGTACCTGGCGTTCGCCCTCGCCGTCCAGCTCCTGCTGATCGCCCGCCTCCCGTTGCTCGACCGGGGCATCGGCATGGACCGGCTCACCGGCTGGCACCGCTGGACCGGCTTCGTGATCTTCTGGTGCGCCGTCCTGCACCCCACGTTCGTGATCCTCGGGTTCGCCCGCTACGACGGCGTCCCGTTCCTCCGCACCGCCCTGACCCTCTTCGGTCAGCTGCCGGTGCTACTCGGACTGATCGCGGCCGGCCTGATCGTGCTGATCGTGGCACTGTCGGTCCGGATCGCCCGGCGTCGCCTCTCCTACGAGACCTGGCACGCCGTCCACCTGCTGATGTACGCCGTGGTCACCCTCGGCGTGATCCACCAGGTGTACGAGGGCACCGCCTTCACCGTCACCGTCGGGGCACAGGTCTACTGGTGGGGGCTGTGGGCGTTCGCCGTCGGCGCCCTGGTCACCGGCCGCCTGATCGTCCCGCTGGCCCGCAACGCCCGCCACCGGCTGCGGGTCGCCGCGGTGGTGCCGGAGGCCGACGACGTGGTGTCGGTCCACGTCACCGGCCGTGACCTGCACCGGCTCGACGTGCGGGCGGGCCAGTTCTTCCTGTGGCGGTTCCCCGGCCACAACCGGTGGTGGCAGGTCAACCCGTTCTCGCTGTCGGCCGCCCCGAACGGCCGGTCGCTGCGCCTGACCGCGAAGGGCATCGGCACGACCAGCGCGGGCCTGCGTGACCTGCCGGTCGGCGCGAAGGTGTTCGCCGAGGGACCGTACGGCGCGTTCACCCTGGACCACCGCCGCGGCACGGGCACGCTGCTGATCGCCGGCGGCATCGGGATCACCCCGATCCGCTCCCTGCTGGAGGACCCGGCACTCGGGCCCGACGCGGTGGTGATCTATCGGGTGCGCCGGGCCGCGGACGCCGTCCTGCTGGGCGAGCTGCGCAACCTGGCCCGCGCGAACGGCGCCCGGCTGCACCTGCTGACCGGCCGCACGGGCGGCGCGAACCAGCCGTTCCTCCCCGCCAACCTGCAGAAACTCGTCCCGGACGTGACGTCGCGGGACGTCTTCGTCTGCGGTCCGGCGCCGTTGACCACGGCGGTCCTGGACTGTCTGCGCAAACTCAAGGTCCCGCCCCGCCAGATCCACGCCGAACTCTTCCGCCTCGCCGCCTGACCCCCCGGGGGTCGCATCATCGGTTGCCGTAGTGGTACTTACACGCGGCGATCTCGACGTCACCGTTCTTGATTCGATAGTGGGGCCGGTGTTCCTGGTCGATCCGCCGTGATCATCGGCCGGACAATTCACTACGAAGCGATTCGGGCTTGCCGATGCCTTCGTAACCGTCGCGCATGACATCCGCAATCAGATCGTTGATGCGCTTGATCAGTTTCCACGGGAAGTGCAGAAAACTGTACTTCACGACTTCGGCCTTCCGGCCGTTCACCGGCTAGACACCTAATCGCAGTCAGGGTCTGCCTCTGTGTTGATTTGGGGTGTCCAGTGCGCCCGTATTCACCACACCGGCAGGGGTGTGTTGATTTGGGGTGTCCAGTGCGCCCGTATTCACCACACCGCCACGGGTGTGGTGACTTCGGGCGTCCAGTGCGCCCGAAATCACCACGCGGATGGGCTTCGCACCCTGACCACGAAACGTGTCTAGGTGGGGATGTCGTGGACTTCGAGGAGTCGGGTGGTGGGGGCGGCGTCGCCCGCGGCCGCGCGCAGGGCCAGCCGATCCGGATCGGTCATGAAGGCGTCCAGGCCGGCGCGCCGAAGGAAGCTGATCACGTGAACCTCGGTGGCGCCGGTGACATCGCGGGTGCGGCGTTGCAGGGTGCCGCCGTGGCGGGGGAGCAGGGCCAGCACGGCGTCCTCGTAACGCCGGCCGGCCTCGGCGTGACCCTCGGCCATCTCCACCACGGCGACCAGGAGCAGCTTGTCGGCGGTCATGGATGGATTATGCGGCACTGAGCAGGCGGCGCTCGGCCAGGGCGAGGAGCGTGTCGCTGAGTTTGCCGAGCACGGCCAGCAGGATGACGGCCAGCAGCATCACGTCGGTGCGCCCGGTGTTCTGGCTGTCGATCAGCAGGAAGCCCAGGCCCATCGAGGAGGCGATCAGCTCGGCGGCGACCAGGAACAGCCAGCCCTGGGCCAGGCCCAGCCGCAGGCCGGAGAGGATCGCCGGGGTGGCGGCCGGGACCAGGATCGTGGTGAGCAGGCTCAGGCCGGATCGTCCGTAGGCGCGGCCCACCTCGATCAGGTGCGGGTCGATGTGGGCGAGTGCCGCCGCGACCGTGGTGTAGACCGGGAAGAACGCGCCGATCGCCACCAGAACGATCTTCGGGGTTTCGCCGATGCCCAGCCAGAGCAGCAGCAGCGGCACCCAGGCCAGCGACGGCACGGCCCGGATCGCCTGCACGGTGGGGGAGAGGACCGCACCGGCCGTGCGGGAGAGGCCCACCAGGCTGCCCAGGGCCAGGCCGAGCGCGGAACCGGCCGCGAAGCCGATCAGTACACGCTGGGTGCTGATCGCCAGGTGGTGCCAGAGTTCGCCGCGGCGGATCAGTTCGGCGAGGGCGGCCAGCACCTCGCCCGGGGGCGGGAGTTGTGCGGGCGACCAGATGCCGCTGCCCGCCGCCAGGTGCCAGGCGGCGAGCAGGACGATCGGGAGGACGGCGCCCAGGGCGGGGGTCGTCCGGGTCCGCAGGAGGGTCGTCACGAGACGCTGCGGGCGGTGGCGTACTTCGGTTCGAACAGGGTGTCGATCGCGGCGCGCGCGTCCGCCTCGCTCTTCACGTTCGCGTCGGCGACCAGGACCGGCAGGATCTTTTCGAACACCGCGCGCTGGGCCGCGCCGGGGACGGGATCGACATCGATTTTTGTACGCTCCGTGAGCACCGCGGTCGCCACCTGCTCGGAGATCTTCGCCTCGCGGGCGTACAGGGCGACCGCCTCCGCCGGATTGTCCTTGATCCACTGGCGGGCCTTCTCGTAGGCGTTCACCACCGCCTGGGCGAGGTCGGGGTGCTCCGCCAGGAACGCCTCCCGCGCGTTGAGCACGCCGTACGAGTTGAACGCCACGTTGCGGTAGATCAGCTTCGACCCGGCGTCCCGCTCGGACGTGGCCATCAGCGGGTCGAGTCCGGCCCAGGCGTCCACGTCGCCGCGTTCCAGGGCGGTCTTCCCGTCGGCGTGCTGCAGGTTGGTGACGGTGATGTCGCCGGGTTTCAGTCCCGCCTCGTCCAGGGCCTGGAGTAGGAAGAAGTACGGGTCGGTGCCCTTGGTCGCGGCCACCTTCGTGCCCTTGAGCGCCGCGACGCCGGTGATCGGGGAGTCCTTCGGCACCACGATGGCCGCCCATTCCGGCTGGCTGAAGACCTCGATCGTCTTGATCGGCGCGCCGTTGGCCCGGGCCACGAGAGCGGCCGCACCGGCGGTGGAGCCGACGTCGATCGCCTCCGCGCGCAGCGCCTCGTTGGCCTTGTTGCTGCCGGCCGACAGCTGCCAGCTGACCGTGACGCCCTTCGGCTGCAGCTCGTTCTCCAGCCATTTCTGTTCGCGCAGGACGAGGCTGGCCGGGTTGTAGTACGCGTAGTCCAGCCGCAGCGCGACGGCGTCCCCGCCGCCGGGTGCCTCGGCAGGGCTGTCCTCGCCCTGAACACAACCGGTCAGCAGTGCGGTGCTGACCGCCGCCGCGACCACCGCGCGCATGATCCTCATCTCGGGGTGCTTCCTTCCAGATCGGTGTGTACGCCGAGGTCGGCGAGGATGTCGGCGCGTCGTGCGGCGAGTCCGGCGTCGCCCCGGTCGCGGGGCCGCCCGCCCGGCACGTCCCGGATCCACCGCACGGTCGACGCGCCGGAGGAGAGCAGGCCGGAGGCGTCCGTCCCGGAGGAGAGCGGGCCGGAGGCGTCCGTCCCGGAGGAGAGCGCCCCGGAGGTGGGGGAGAGCGCGGCGGCCGGGGAGGGCGCGGGCGTGCCGAGGAGGACGATGCGGTCGGCCAGGTGCAGGGCCTCGTCGACGTCGTGGGTCACCAGCAGCACGGTCGTTCCGGCCGCACGCTGCACCTCGGCCAGCAGGTCCTGCATGCGCAACCGGGTCAGGGCGTCCAGCGCCGCGAACGGCTCGTCGAGCAGCAGGACACCCGGTCGCCGGGCCAGTGCCCGGGCCAGGGCGGCGCGCTGGGCCATGCCGCCGGAGACCTGGCGCGGCCGGTGGTGGGCGAACTCGGTCAGCCCGACGACGTCGAGCCACCGCGCGACCTCGCTGCGGGCCTGGTCGCGGGTGGTGCCGCGGGGCAGCCCGTACGCCACGTTGCCGGCCAGGGTCCGCCACGGCAGCAGGCGCGGCTCCTGGAACACCACCGCGCACCGGGGTTCGACGCCGGTGACCGCGCGACCGTCGACCCGGATGCTGCCGGTGGTCGGCGTGTCCAGCCCGGCGGCCAGGCGCAGCAGCGTCGACTTGCCGCACCCGGACGGCCCGAGCAGGGCGACCACCTCGCCGGCCGCCACCTCCAGGTCGACGCCGGACAGCACCGCCCGCCGCCGTCCGCCGGCGGTGAACTCCCGGCCGGCGCCGGAGATGCTCAGGGGTACGGCCGTCATGGCGCGCAGCGTACCCACAATTCCTATGTGTTTACTAGAGTCGAAGATCGACGACGGGAAAATCGCTGGCCGGGGCGGTCGCCGACGGTCATGATCGTCGGCATGAGTGCTCGGCTACGTGGAATCGCCAAGGAGACCGTCACCATCGTGGACCGCGGTGGCTACGACGGCGTCCGGATCGCGGACGAGGTGGCGCGTGCGGTTGCGGGCACCCGGTTGTACCTGCCGGACGACACGCTGCCCGAGCCGTCCGTGGTGGACGGACCGCCCGCGATCGAGGTGACCGGCGAGTCCAGCCTGGCCGCGGCGCGACGCCTCGGCGACGGCGTGGCCTGCCTCAACTTCGCCTCGGCCCGCAACCCCGGCGGTGGGTTCCTCAACGGCGCCCAGGCGCAGGAGGAGAGCCTGGCCCGCAGTTCGGCGTTGTACCCGTGCCTGCGGGCGGCCGGCGACTTCTACGCCCACCACCGGGCCGAGCCGAGCCTGCTCTACTCCGACCGGATCATCCACGCCCCCGACGTACCGGTGTTCCGGGACGATCGCGGTGCTCTGCTGACGGAGGCGTACCCCGTCTCGTTTCTGGTCTCGGCCGCGCCCAACCGCTCGGCGCTGGCCCGGCAGCAGCCCGAACTCCTCCCTCGGGTCCCGGAGGTTCTGGCCCGCAGGGCGGCCCGGGTGTTGCGGGTCGCCGGGGCGCACGGGCACCGCAAGCTGGTGCTCGGCGCGTGGGGCTGCGGCGTGTTCGGCAATGATCCAGCGATGGTCGCGGATGCCTTCGCCGGTGCGCTGAGCGTGAGTCCGTGGTTCGAGCGGGTCACGTTCGCGGTGATGGACCGCCGCGACGATGTCCGGAAGGCGTTCCGCGCCCGATTGTGCTGACGGCACTCCCGTGGGGCCCGGCGCCGGTAGGGTGAACGAGCGCCGGGGGGAGAACCATGACGACTGGTTCCGATGACGTGCTGGTCCGCTTCGGGCGATGGGCCCTGATCAAGGTCTGGTTCGGTGGCCTGGTCTCGGGCGCCTGGGCGCTCGGCCGGCACTACCACTGGCCCGAGGCCTTCCTGACGGCTGCCGCCGTGCTCGGCGCGGTCGCGCTCGCGCTGGTGGCGTCGTTCCTTCCGATCTGGACCCGGCAGCGGCCCAGTGGCATCCCGGTGGTCGACATCGGCCTGCGCGTCATGGTCTGGGGCGGCCTGGCGGTGTCGGTTCTCGCGCTCCTCGCGGCGATGCCCGCGATCGGCATGGTGGCCGGGGCGCTGCTGCTGAACGCGGCGGCCCGCACGTTCGGCGATCCGTTCCTGCCGCTGCTGCGCCGCCTCCGGATCCATCCGCCGGTGGTGCACCGGTCCTGGTCGGGCGCCCGGGACCGGCCGCGGCCCCGGCCGGAACGCGCTGGTGCCCCGCGGCGTCCGCGGGCCCGGGTGCGGCATCCGGAACCGGTGCCGCCCTCAGCGCAGCCGGTGCCCTCAGTGCAGCCGGTGCCCTCGGTGCCCTCGGCGCAGTCGGCGCGGGAGACGATGGAGCGCACCGTGCGCCTCACGCCGGAGGCGCCGCCCCGCCGGCCCTCACCGCGTCCGCAGAAACCGCCTGACCGCCGCGTCCGCAGAAACCGCCTGACCGGCGGCGCGACGTGATCAGGGACGCATTGGCTGGAAATAGGTATGCCGTCATACCTAATAATGGGTCGCATGAGCGATGACGACCAGACCGCGGTGGACCTGATGCTGCTGGCGCACCAGTTGCACCGGAGCCTCGACCGCCGGGCCCAGGTCGACTTCGCGCACCCCAAACCGCCGGAGCTGCACCTCGTGGCGCTCTGGCACGTGCACGAGAACCCGGGTTGCACGGTCCGGCAGCTCGCCGACGCGCTGCAGCTCAAACCGAACAACGCCAGCGCCCTGGTCACCGCGATGGTCAACGACGGCATGCTGCGCCGGGAACCGGACGCGGACGACCGCCGGGTGGTACGCCTGCACACGACCCCGCAGGCCGCCGGCCGGATGACCCAGGTGCAGGCGCTGTTCACCGGGTACGTGCTGGACGCCATGGCACGGCTCGACGCCCGCCAGCGGACGGCCATCCGGGCCGCGCTGCCGGCCCTCACGGAACTGTCGCGGCTGCTGCGCGACGGCGGTCACTGAGCTTTCACCCGTACCCTCCCCGGGCTTTCCACCAGATGGAGTAACGCATGACCGTGACCGAAATACATCAGAGCACGCCGGTGGCCGAAGGCCGCCGCGGCAAGCCCTGGTGGTCGTTGATCGCCGTCGCCTTCGGCCTCTTCATGGTCGGCCTGGACGGTAGCGTCGTCTCGATCGCCAACCCGGAGATCGGCCGGGATCTGGGCGCCAGCACGGCCGAGCTGCAGTGGGTGACCAATTCCTATCTGCTGGCGCTGGCCGCCGCGCTGATCCTGGGCGGCAAGCTCGGTGACCGTTTCGGACGGCGGCGCTACTACCTGATCGGCGTCGCCGGGTTCACCGTCGCGTCGGTGGCGATCGGGCTGGCCGGCTCGATCGAGGGCGTGATCGTCTTCCGGGCCGCGCAGGGTCTGTTCGGCGCCCTGCTGATGCCGAACACGCTGGGCATCCTCCGCTCGGTCTTCCCGCCGCACCGGTTCGGCATGGCGGTCGGCATCTGGGCGATGGTCTCGTCGGTGTCGACCGCGCTCGGGCCGATCGTCGGCGGACTTCTGGTCCAGCACGTCAACTGGGAGTCGGTCTTCTACATCAACGCGCCGATCGGTGTGCTGGCCCTGATCGTCAGCTCGCTGGTGCTGGCCGAGAGCAGGAACTCGACCGGTAAGCACCGCTTCGACGTGCCCGGCGTCGTGCTCCTCGCGGCCGGCCTGCTGGTCCTGGTCTTCGGCGTGGTCAAGGGCGAGACGTGGGGCTGGGGCTCGGCGGCGACCCTGGGCACCATCGCCGGTGGCCTGGCGATCCTGATCGTCTTCGGACTCTTCGAGAGTCGTCAGGAGCACCCGCTGCTGCCGATGCGGTTGTTCCGGAGCCCGGCGCTGACGATCGGCGCGATCATCACGTCGATCAACTTCTTCACGCTGCTCGGCTCGATCTTCTACATCATGCTCTACCTGCAGAACGTCCGCGGCTACACGCCGGTGACGGCCGGTGTGCTGACCCTGCCGCTGAGCCTGTCGTCGGTGGTGGCATCCCCGCTCGGCGCGGCGCTCACCGACCGTTTCGGCCCGCGGTTCACCATGCCGCTCGGCATGCTGCTGCAGGGTGCGGCGTCCTTCGGGCTGATGGCGCTGGGGACCGATTCCGGATACATCGCGATGTGGCCGTCCTTCGTCGGCCTGGGTCTCGGCGTCGGCATGGTGATGTCCGCGTCCTCCGAGGCGATCGTCGGCAACGCCCCGGTCAAGGACGCCGGGGTGGCCGGCGGACTGCAGGCCACCATGCTGCAGATCGGTGGCGCCCTCGGCACCTCGGTGCTGATTTCGATCATCGCGGGGCGGGTCGGCACGACGCTGACCGGCGAGCTGACCACCGCCGGCGTGCCGGCGCCGATGGCGCAGGGCCTCGTCGAGGCGAAGGACGCGGTGGCCATGGGAGTCGCCCCGGTCTCTGCCGAGATGACCGATTCTGTACGCGCTGCCGTCGTCCAGGGCGCGAGCGAGGCGTTCCTGAACGGCGTGCACACCGCGGCGCTGACCGCCGGCGTCCTGTGCCTGATCGGGGCACTCGTCGCGGCGACCGGGATCCGCCGGGTCACGCCCGCCGCATAGACGGATGATCCCCTCCGGCCCGGTAAGGCCACGCTTCCCGCTCAGCCGGACCGCCTCCGGTGCCGACGTGAGTAGTGCGGGACAGCAGGCACCGGAGGGGATCACGTCGTGACCACGATGACCAGGGAGACGGCCGCGGTCGCACCACGCGCCGCCGGCGGCCGGGGGCTCTGGGCCGACCTCAGCGTCAGCGTCAAGATCATGGTGGCGGTGTGTGTGGCCGCCGCCGTCGCGCTGCTGATCGGCGTGCTCGGGTTACGGGCCCTCGGGACGGCCAGCGACTCGGCCCAGTGGATCTACAAGAGCAACGTGGCGGCCACCGCCGCGCTGGGCGAACTCTCCACCGCGATGACCCAGACCCGGGTCGACCTGCTCAACCACGTCGTCTACCAGGACACCACCAGCAAGTCGAAGTACGCCGCCGCGTTCGAGGACGACCTGGACGAGGTCGACAAGGCCTTCGACGCGTACACCGGTGGCACCCCCGCCGCGTCCGCCGCAATGATCACCGACATGCGGGAGAACTGGGACGACTACGTGTCGATCGCCAAGCAGAAGTTGATCCCAGCCTCCGAGGCGAACAGCCTCGCCCTCTGGGCGAAGATCCGCACCGAGCAGGCGCAGCCGCTGGTCACCGTCGTCAAGGATCACCTCGGCGAGATGGGCGCGGCGGAGACCGCGGCCGCCGCCCGGGCCGCCGACGAGGCCCGCAGCAGCTACGAGCACAGCCGGATCGAGTCGGTGCTGCTGCTGGCCGCCGGTCTGCTCGCCGCCCTCGGACTCGGCATGATCGTGGCGAAGGGGATCGTCCGGTCGCTGGCCCGGGTCACCACCGTCTGCGAGGGCCTCGCCCAGGGCGACCTGACCCAGAGCGCCGGCCTGACCTCCCGCGACGAACCGGGCCGGATGGGCCGCGCCCTGGATGCGGCGATCCTGCGGCTGCGGGACGCGGTCGGCACCATCGGCGGATCGGCGGCCACCCTGGCGGGTGCTTCCGAGGAACTCTCCGCGGTCAGCACCCAGCTGCAGAGCGGCGCCACCGACGTGGCCGCCAAAGCCGGTGCGGCCAGCGCCGCCAGCGAGAACGTCAACACCGGCGTGCTGTCGATCGCGGCCGGCGCCGAACAGATGAGCGCCTCGATCACCGAGATCGCCTCGAACGCCGCCGACGCCGCCCGGGTCGCCCAGGAGGGCATGGCGGTCGCCGAGAAGACCAACAACCAGGTCGCCGAACTGGGTACGGCCAGCGCCGAGGTCGGCGACGTGGTCCGGTTGATCACGAGCATCGCCGAGCAGACCAACCTGCTCGCCCTGAACGCGACCATCGAGGCGGCCCGCGCCGGGGAACTGGGCAAGGGCTTCGCGGTGGTGGCCGGCGAGGTCAAGGAACTGGCGCAGCAGACCGCCAAGGCGACCGAGGAGATCACCGAACGGATCGGGGCCATCCAGGACTCGAGCAACTCGGCGGCCGCCGCGATCGGCGAGATCACCCAGGTGATCCAGCGGATCGGCGACTACACCACGACCATCGCGTCAGCGGTGGAACAACAGACCGCGACCACCGGCGAGATGAGCCGGTCGGTCGCCGACGCGGCCACCAGCAGCGGAAACGTGGCACGCACCGTATCCGGTGTCGCCGAGGTCGCGGCGGCGACCGCCGAGGGGGCGCGGGCCACCCAGCAGGCCGCCACCGACCTCACCCGGCTCGCCGGTGACCTGACCCTCCTGGTGAACGGGTTCCGGCACTGATGGACGCCCCCTACGGACTCACCCACCCGACGGTCGAGGACGCGCGCGACGCGGTGTTCCGGGTGCACGGCGCCGACGCGGCGTCGATCTGGGACACGCTGCTGCGAACCGCCGGGGTTACCTCCGCCGCAGCCGCCGAGGGTTCCGGCGCGGGCCCCGGATCGGTCGACACGTTCAGCCGGCTGCTCACGGTGATGGAGGCCGCCGACCCGGTGACCGGGCTCTGCGCGCTGGCGTTGCGGATCCGGCTCACCTCGTACACCCATCTCTCCGCGGCACACAGGAGTCTGACGTGAGGAGCGACCTGTTCACCCGGCTCGGCGAACCCGGCCGGATCAAGGAGATAGCCGGGTACGACCTGCACGACGCCGCCCTGCGGACCGGCCTGGACGAGCTGGCCCGGCGCAGCGCGAGTCTGCTGGAGGCGCCGGTGTCGCTGGTGTCGGTGCTGCTGGACAGCTCCGAGTTCATCCTCGGCTCGTACGGGGTGACCGGCTGGGTGGCCGAGGCGCAGGGGATACCGGCGGAGTGGGCGATGTGTACGCACACGGTGCTGGAGGGCACGCCGTACTGCGTGTCGGACGGCTGGGAGGACCCGCGGCACGCGGACAACCCGTTCCTGGAGATGACCCGGCTGCGCAGCTATCTCGGGGTGCCGCTGGTCGGCGAGGGCGGGCACAACCTGGGCGCGCACTGCGTGATCGACTCCCGCCGGCGAATGTTCACCGATGTGGACACGGCCCTTCTGACCGACGCGGCGGAGAAGGCGATGCGGCTGCTCGAGGCACATCGACTCTGAGCTGATCCTCCTGGTGGAGGGGGCGATGCGGCTGCTTCGATCCGGGTCGATCGGTGTCGCGGAGGGGGCGATGCGGTTGCTCGGATCCGGGTCGATCGGTGCCGCGGAGAGGGTGATGCGGCTGCTCCGGGCGCATCGGTGCGGAAAAGTGTCGTACCCCGGCGGCATCATCGGTCCATGGGAGAACCAGCGACACCGATCCGCAGGCGGCTCGAGCTGACCGTGGCCGAGGCGCGCCTGCGATTCCAGCAACTGGTCCGGGTCACCGGGCTCACCAACCAGGTCACCGTGATCGTCGACGGCGGGCGGCCGATCGCCGCCATCGTTCCGGTCGGTGACGTCGCCGACTTCGAGTCCGGCCCGCGATCCGGTGCGGTCCCATCCGGCCGCCCGAGCCCGCCGTCCGCTCCACCCGCACGCCCGGGGGCCGCGTCCTCTGCGGGCGCGCCGCATTCCCGTTCCTCGTCGGCGCCGGAGTCCCGGCCGTTGTCGGCGCCGCATTCCCGCTCCTTGTCGGCGCCGGAGTCCCGGCCGTTGTCGGCGCCGCCTGTCCGTCCGGCGGCTCCGCCCGCGCCGGCGGCCTCGTCGGCGGGCTGGTTGCAGCGGATCGAGCGGGTGCGGGAGGACGTCCGGCGGCAGCACGCCGGACGGATCCGCGAGCTGTCCGGTGCCCTCGAGGAGGCGTGGCGGCTGATCGACGCGACCCGCCCGCCGGGCACCGACCGGGCGGCGGACACCCTGCGTGCGGCGCACGCCGACCTGCGCCGAGCCGGGTGATCATTCACCACGGGTCCGATGGGGATGAGGATAGGATCGGACGATGGCTGGACAGCTCGACCTGTTCGTTCCGGGGGTGGTCTACCTCGACGTCATCTTCACCGGGCTCCGTGAGCTGCCACAGCCCGGCGCCGAGGTGTGGGCGTCGGGGATGGGCTCGTGTCCCGGCGGCGTGGCCAACCTGGCGGTCGCGGCGAGCCGGCTCGGCCTGCACACGGGTCTCGGCACGGCGCTGAGTTCGGACGCCTACGGCGAGTTCTGCCACCAGGTGCTCAGCCGGCAGGAGGGCATCGACCTGTCCGCCTCGATCCGGGTCGACGACTGGCACTCGCCGGTGACCGTCAGCCTGGCCTACGGGCGGGACCGCAGCATGATCACCCACGGGCATCCGCTGCCGGCTGGACCGGACGGTCTGGTCAACGGCCTGCCGCAGGCCCGCGGGGCGGCGGTCAGCCTGGGCGGCCCGAGTCTCGGCTGGCTGCCCGAGGCGCGCGCCGCCGGCACCCTGATCTTCGCGGACGTGGGGTGGGACGAGACCGAGCAGTGGTCCTGCGACGTGCTGGCCGCGCTCGCCGACTGTCACGCGTTCCTGCCCAACGCCGTCGAGGCGATGCGCTACACCCGCACCGACGAGCCCGGCCAGGCCCTGGAGAAACTCTCCGCCATGGCACCGGTCGTGGTCGTCACGTGCGGTGGCGACGGTGCCCTGGCGATCGACGCGACCACCGGCGAGCGGGCCGACGTGCCGGTCGTGCCGGTGCAGGCACTCGACCCGACCGGCGCCGGTGACGTCTTCACCGCCGGCTTCATCACCGGCACGCTGGGCGGCTGGCCGTTGGCCGAGCGGGTCGCCTTCGCCAACCTGGTCGCCGCCCTGTCCGTGCAGCACTTCGGCGGTTCACTGTCGGCGCCCGGCTGGGGCGACATCGCCGACTGGTGGCAGGAGACCCGGCGGACCGCCACGGCACACCACGACGACTCCGCCGAGGCGCAGCTGGCCCGCCGTTACGGCTTCCTCGACGACGTGATCCCACCCGGGCGGCGCACCGCGGTGCACCGGGCCACCGCCACCATCGCCCGGCTCTCCGACGCAGGGAACGACCACTGAGCCCGGTTTCTCAACGCCGGGTTCGACCGCTGAGCCCGGTTCTTCAACGCCGGGTTCGACCGCTGAGCCCGGTTTCTCAACGCCGGGTTCGACCGCTGAGTCCGGCTTTTCGGTGCCGGCACGACCACTGAGGACACCATGCGTCTGACCATCCTGGGCGGCGGCGGTTTCCGGGTTCCGCTCGTCTACCGGGCACTGCTCGCCGACCACCGCACCGGCATCACCGAGGTGGCCCTGCACGACGTCGACGCCGGCCGGCTGTCCGCGATCGGCGGGGTGCTGACCGCGCTGGCCCGCGACGTGCCGTCCGCCCCGGCGATCGTGACCACCACCGACCTCGACACCGCCGTGACCGGGGCGTCCTTCGTGTTCAGTGCGATCCGGGTGGGCGGCCTGGCCGGACGGGTCGCGGACGAGCACGTGGCGTTGCGGGCCGGTGTGCTCGGGCAGGAGACGGTGGGTGCGGGCGGTCTCGCGTACGGACTCCGGACGCTGCCTGTCGCCGTGCACGTGGCCGAGCGGATCGCGGAGCTGGCGCCGCAAGCCTGGACGATCAACTTCACCAATCCGGCCGGTCTGGTGACCGAGGCGATGGCGGCCCGCCTGGGTGACCGGGTGATCGGCATCTGCGACTCGCCGTCCGGGCTGGTCGACCGGGTGCTGCGGGTGCTCGGGGTGACGGCCGATCAGGTGCGGGTCGACTACGCCGGGCTCAACCACCTGGGCTGGCTCTACGGCGTGCATCCCCGCGACGGCGGGCCCGACCTGCTGCCCGGGCTGCTCGCCGACAAGGCACGGTTGGAGACGATCGAGGAGGGCCGGCTCTTCGGTGCGGACTTCCTGCGTGAGCTCGGCGCGGTGCCCAACGAGTACCTGCACTACTACTACGACCCGGAGGGCACGCTGGCCGCGGTCCGTGACGCCCCGCAGACCCGGGGTGCGTTCCTGCTCGGCCAGCAGCGGCGGTGCTACGCCGAGATGCTCGCCGGCGACCCGCTCGAGGCGTGGCTGGCGGCGTGGCGGGAGCGCGAGGCCACCTACATGGCGGAGAACCGCGAGCTTGCCGGCGCTGGCGAGCGGGAGCACGACGAGTCACGTCCGGCGGGCTACGAGGGGGTGGCGCTGGCGGTGATGCGGGCGCTGGCCCACGACGAGCCGGCGACGCTGATCCTCAACGTCCGTAACCGTCGTGCGCTGGGCGAGAGCGACCGCGGTGACCTGGGCGAGGACGTGGGCGTTCGCGGCGGCGGCGTGCTGGGCGGGGGCGTGCTCGACGACGACGCGGTCGTCGAGGTGCCGTGCACGGTGGACGCCCGGGGTGCGACGCCCCTGGCCATCGCACCGCTGCCGGAGCACGGCCGGGAACTGGTCCGGGCGGTCAAGACCGCCGAGCGGTGGGTCCTGCGGGCGGCTTCCACCCGGTCGCGCGATGCCGCGGTACGCGCGATGGCCGCACACCCGCTGGTCCGGTCCGAGGCGGTCGCGGACCGTCTCGTCGACGACTACCAGGCCGAGATCCCCGGCCTGGCCTACCTACGGTGACGGGGGCGCACATGACATTCGGCTACAACGGTTCGATGCGGACCAAGCCTGGGCATCGCGACGAGGTGCTGGCGATCCTGCTCAGCGGATCCGAGGGGCTGCGCGCGGCGGGCTGCCACCTGTACGTGGTGGGCGTCTCGGACACCGACGACCAGACGATCTGGGTCAACGAGGTGTGGGAGAGCCGGGAGCATCACGCCGCGTCGCTGCAGCTTCCCGCGACGAGGGCGGCCATCGCGGCGGCGATGCCGATGCTGACCGGCGAGTTCACCTCGCAGGAGTTCACCGTGCGCGGAGGCTTGGGCGTTCCGGCAGTGTGACACGGCGATCCCCGCGGTCCGCGAGAGCCGCGGACCGCGGGGAGCCGTTGACGGGGCCCGGACGGATCAGACCGTGGCCGGCTCCTTGGCCGGGACGGGACGCGGCGGGATCGAGTGGTCGATCTCGTTGGCCGGCGTCCGGTTCGGCAGGGCCAGGCGGAACACCTTCGCCCACGCCGACGCCACCTGCACCACCAGCGGGCCGGTGACGTAGTTCAGCTTGTACTCGGCGAACAGCTCCCGGATCTTCGGGGCGATGGCCGCGTACTGGCTGGACGGCAGGTCGGGGAAGAGGTGGTGCTCGATCTGGTGCGACAGGTTGCCGGTCATGGTGTGCATCAGCTTGCTGCCGGAGATGTTGGCCGAGCCGAGCATCTGCCGCAGGTACCACTCGCCGCGGGTCTCGTCGGTGATCGAGGTGCGCTCGAAGGTCTCGACGTCCTTCGGGAAGTGACCGCACATGATGACCGAGTGCGTCCACAGGTTGCGGACCACGTTGGCGACCGCGTTGGCGGCCAGGGTGCCGAAGAAGGCGCCGAGCGGGTTGCCGGCGGCCAGGCCGACCGGGACGGCCAGTGCCGGGTGCACCAGGTAGTCACGGGTGAACTGCCGGCGGATCTTGTGCATGACCTGGCGGGCGCGGGCCCGGAACTCCGGGTTGTTGCGGCGCTTCTTGGTCTTGAGGTTGCGGCCCAGTTCGAGGTCGTACGCCGCGATGCCGTACTCGAAGAAGACGGCGTTGATGAAGTTGTAGAGCGGCTGGCCCAGGTGCGCCTTCGTCCAGCGCTGCTGCTCGTCCACGCGCATGATGCCGTAGCCGAGGTCGTTGTCGCGGCCGACCACGTTGGTGTACTTGTGGTGCAGCTCGTTGTGCGAGTGCTTCCACTGCTCGGCGGGGGAGACCGAGTCCCACTCCCAGGTGGTCGAGTGGATCTTCGGGTCGCGCATGAAGTCGTACTGGCCGTGCAGGATGTTGTGCCCGATCTCCATGTTCTCCAGGATCTTGGAGATGGAGAGGCCGACGGTGCCGAGGATCCAGGCCGGCGGGAAGACCGAGAAGAGGAGCACGCCGCGGCTGGCCAGCTCGAGCCGCCGCTGGATCTTGATCATGCGGCGGATGTGGGCCGCGTCCTTCTCGCCGCGCACGGCGAGGAACTCGTCCCGGATGGCGTCGAGCCGGCGGCCGATCTCTTCGATGTCTTCGGCCGAGAGGTGAGCGATCGGGTTGACTTCCTTGCGCTGCAGCGTCGTCACGGGCGTACCTCTTCTGTTTCTCGAATGGGGGTGCGGGGGGTCTCAGGCGCCGAGCCGGCAGGGCCCGGCGGCGGCCGAGATACAGGTCTGTACGAGGACGGAGTCGCCGTCCACCTCGGTGGCGGTGGTGATGGTGCCGTCGCGCATGTCACGCACGATGCCCTCACGCATCGGCACCACGCACTTGAAGCAGATGCCCATCCGGCAGCCGGACTTCATCAGCTGGCCGGCGGCCTCGCCGGCCTCCAGGATCGACATGCTGCCGGGGTTGTCCACGACCGTGCCGGACTTCTCGAAGGTCACCGTGCCGCCGTCGCCGGCCACCAGCACGGTCGGGCGGAACCGCTCGACGTGCAGCCGGTCCGCGGCGTCCGCGTCGGCCCAGTGCTCCTGCAGGTCGTCGAGCATGGTGCCGGGACCGCAGGCCCAGGTCTCCCGCTCGAACAGGTCGGGCACCAGTTCCTCCACGTCGGCCGGTTTGAGCCGGCCGTCGGCGCTGGTGTGCCGCTCGATCAGGCGGATGCGGCCCTGGGCGGCCAGGTCGCGCAGCTCGGCGCCGAAGACGACATCCTCGGCGGTCTTGGCGGAGTGCACCACCACGACGTCGGGCATCTCATGCAGGGTGCTGCGCAGCATGCCCATCACCGGGGTGACGCCGCTGCCGGCCGTGAGGAACAGGGCCTTCGCGGGCCGCGGACGGGGTAGCGTGAAGTCACCGGTGGGCAGGTCGAGGTGCAGGATCATGCCGCGCTCGGCCTGCGACTGGAGGTAGGAGCTGACCACGCCGCCGGCCACCGCGTTGACGGTGATGGTGAACTTTCCGTCGGAGCGGCCGGCCGCGCTGCTCACCGAGTACGCCCGCCAGAGCCGGACGCCGTCGACGTCCACGCCGACGCGGATGTACTGTCCCGCCTCGTGCGGTTCCCAGCCGCGACCGGGCCGCAGCTCGAGGGTCACCGCGTTCGGGGTCTCCCGGCGTACAGCCTCGACCCGGGCGCGCAGCACGGTGGGGTTGCGCAGCGGCGCGATCACGTCGAGGTAGTCGGCGGGGATCACCGGCGTCGTGATCAGCTCGACCACGCGCCAGGCTCCGTTGCGCAACGTCCGGGTATCAGGCACGTGTCCAAGCCTGCTGGTTCTCGCGGGCGAAAGCATGACCAGGGGAAGTGAATCCGAGGGGGCATAATTGTTCGCTGGGAACAAGAGTCATGAGAATGTGAGGACCACGGGTGAAAAAACCGTCATTACGCGACGTGCGGTCCTATCGCATTCCACGTGAAGTGGTCGACCCGCTACGCTCCGGATTGTCCGAGGTCTCCGGGCTGGCGATCGCGGCGATCACCGAGGAGGTGCCGGCATACGCCGAGGCGTTCGCCGGTGAACTGGGCCCCAAAATCGAACGGGCGGTCCGGGCCGCCCTCGCCACCTTCCTGAACCTGGTGTCGCGCCCGGGCGCCGATCCGGGCAGCCCGCTGTCGTCGGCGCTGGAGGCGGCGTACGCGCTGGGCCGGGGTGAGGCCCGATCGGGCCGCAGCCTGGACGCGCTGCTCGCGGCCTACCGGGTCGGCGCCCGGGTGGCCTGGCGGGAACTCGCCCGGACCAGCGTCGGCACCGGGCAGAGCGCGGAGACCATCGCCGACTTCGCCGAACTGGTCTTCGCCTACATCGACGAGCTCTCCGCGGCAAGCGTCGCCGGGCACGCCGACGAAGTCGCCGCCTCCGGCCGGGTTCGGCAGCGCCGCCTGCAGGAACTCACCCAGGCACTGATCTCCGGCGAGGCCGCGCACGTCGTGCAGGGCGCCGCCGAGCAGGCCGAGTGGACACCACCGCAGTCTCTCACCGCGATACTGCTCCCGGAACGGGCCGCGCGCTGGGTGATCGACCTTCTCGACCGGCGCACCCTGCATCTCGCCGACGCGGTCCCGGAGCTGCCCGGCATGACGGTGCTGCTGGTGCCGGACCCGCAGGGCACGTCCCGGCCGCACCTGACCCGGCTGCTCGCCGGGCACAGCGCGATCGTCGGCCCGGCCCGGCCCTGGCTGGAGGCGCAGGGCTCGGTCGACCGGGTGCTGCGGGTGCGCCGGCTGATCCCGGCGACGGAGAGCGGCCGTGTGATCGACACCGAGGACCACCTGGCCGCGGTGGTGGTCACCGCGGACACCGGCGCGCTCGCCGACCTGCGGGCCTGGGCGCTCGCCCCGCTCGACGGCGAGCGCGGCGCGGCCGCCGCCAAGCTGATCGAGACGTTGCGCAGCTGGCTGCTGCACCAGGGACGGCGCGAGGATGTGGCCGCCGAGCTGTTCGTGCACCCGCAGACGGTCCGGTACCGGATGGCCCGACTGCGTGAGCTCTACGGTGAGAAGCTGAAGGACCCGCAGTGGGTGATGGCTCTGACGATCGCCCTGGCGGTCCCGGCCGATACTTAAGTATCGGCCGGACCCTTCTTTGGCAGCTGTCGGCGATGGTGCCGGTCCGCCTAGCGTCATCGCCATGGACGACACCTCCTCCCGGCAGCCGGCGGTCCTCGGCCACTCCCGGCCCGACCTTCTCCTGATCCTGCTCGGCCCGGAGCTGCTCGGTGTGCTGATCGCGGTGGTGGTGCCACCACTCGCCCGCTGGGCGCTGAGCTGGGGGACCGCACTGCCGGTCAAGGTGCTCTTCCGGCTGGCCGGGCAGATCGACACCGGATGGAAGGTCGCGATCCAGGCGGTGATCCTCGTCGTGGTCGGCGCGCTGGTCAGCGTCGAGATCCTGCGGCGCTCGTCGCGCATCACGGTGGCCGGCGACACGGTGCGGCTGGAGACCGACGGCACCCGGCAGACGCTGGAGCGCGAGCGGGTCGGCGCCCTGTTCCGCGAGGGTTCCGCGCTGGTGGTGCTGGACACCGAGTCCCGTCAGGTGTTCCGGGGCGAGCCACAGGCGCGGGCCGCGGTGGTGGAGAGTGCGTTCCGCGACTTCGGCTATCCGTGGTGCGAGGCCGATCCGTTCGCCGGGCTCTACCGGCGCTGGGAGCCGGAGGCCGGTGGGCTGCCGATGGAGGTCGAGGCGGTGCTGTCGGCGCGGGCCGTCGCACTGCGCAAAAAGGCGGGGAAGGAGGCGGGCGAGTTGCGCGACACCCTGCAGAAACTGGGGTACGCGGTGCGCGACGAGAAGGAGACACAGTTCTGGCGCCCGCTGGTCCGCTCATGATCGCCGGACTGTGGCGGGTGGTGCGCTACCGGGCGGTCGACGTCGCGGCGATCCTGATGTCCTGGTTCTGCACGCTGGTGCTGGTCGGCCAGAGCGAGGCGACCGGGCGGATCGGGCCGGACGAGGTGCTGCCGGCCATCGTGGTCGGCGGGGTGACGGCGGTTGCGATCTGGTGGCGGCGCAGCCACCCGGTGGCGATGGTGCTGGTCACCATGCCCGCGGGGCTGGTCACCGACGCGGGCGGTTACGCCGGGGCGGTGCTGCTCTACACCCTGGTCACGCTGCGGCGCGGGTGGATCGTTGCGGTCACGGTGCTGCTGGGGCTGGTGACGTCCTTCGGATTCTCGGTGCGCCGTCCCGACCCGGAGCTGGCGCCGCTCGGCGAGCTGGTGATCGGCGGTGCCCTGCTCGCGGTGACCGTCGCGGTCGGCGTGGCGGTCCGGTCCCGCCGGGAACTCGTCGGGTCGCTGCGCGAGCGGGTGGTCCGGGCCGAGGAGGCGGCGACGTTGCGGGCCGACCGGCTGCGTTCGCTCGAACGGGAGAGCCTCGCCCGGGAGATGCACGACGCCCTCGCCCACCGGATCTCCATGGTCAGCCTGCACGCGGGCGCGCTGCAGATCCGTCCCGACCTCTCCCCGGAAAAGGTAGCCGAGGCGGCGACGACGATCCGCGACAGTGCCCATCTGGCACTGGAGGACCTGCGGGAGATCCTGGGTGTGCTGCGGGCGGGCCCGGGCGACGGCCTGCGGCCGCAGCCCGATCTGGAGCACCTGCCGGAGCTGATCGCCGAAGCCCGGACAGCGGGGGTACGCATCACCGCAACGAACCACCTCGACGGCGCAGCGGTGGGTCCGTCACTGGGTCGGACGGTCTACCGGCTGGTGCAGGAGGGGTTGACCAACGCCGGCAAGCACGCCCCGGGCGAGCCGGTGACCGTGCTGCTGGAGCGAGTCTCCGAGGGTGACGAGCTGCACGTGCTGGTGACCAACCCCCTGCCGTCGCCGTCGACCGACCCATCCCGTGTTCCGCATGCCCGTCCGCCTCGTGGTGCGGGCGACGGCGCGGCCCCTGTGCCGACCGTCGGCCTGCCCGATGTCCGGCGTTCCGGCGGTTCCCTGGTTCCGGGCGCGGGAGCGGGACTGGTCGGACTGACCGAGCGGGTCGCGTTGCTCGGCGGCCGCCTGCGTCACGGCGTGCGTGCGTGTCCGGGCAGTGGTGTGGGGAGTGGCGCGGGAAACGGGGGCGAGGGCGGGCTTCGGTTTCGCCTGGAAGCATGGCTGCCGTGGCCGAGCTGATCCGAGTGTTGATCGTGGACGACGACCCGCTGGTGCGGGTGGGGCTGTCGCTGGTGCTGGGGGCGGGGGCCGATCTGCAGGTGATCGGGGAGGCCGGTGACGGGCGGGAGGCGGTCGACGCGGTGCGGCGGCTGCGGCCGGACGTCGTGCTGATGGACATCCGGATGCCGCGGATGGACGGGCTGGCCGCCACCGAGGAGCTGCGCCGGGACGGACCGCATCCGGCGATCGTGGTGCTGACCACGTTCGACACTGATGAGCACCTGCTCGGGGCGTTGCGCCGGGGTGCGAACGGGTTCCTGCTCAAGGACATCGCGCCCACCGCGATCCTGGACGCGGTGCGGCGGGCCGCGGCCGGTGAGTCGATCCTGGCGCCGTCGGTGGTGCCCCGGCTGATCGACCACGCGGTGCGGCGTGAAGAAGCCGCGGCCTGGGACGACACGCCCGTCAACGAGGACGCACGCGGCAGGGGCGGCACCGCGGAGCGGGAGCGGGCTGTTCAGGCGGCTGCGGCACTCGGGCGGCTCACCGAGCGGGAGCGGGAGGTGGCCGAGGCGGTGGCCACCGGGCGGTCGAACGCGGAGATCAGTAGTGAGCTTCACATGAGCGTGCCGACGGTCAAGGCGTATGTGTCCCGTTTGCTGGACAAACTCGGTTGTGCCAACCGGGTGCAGGTGGCGATTCTGGTGCACGAATCGCATCATTGATTTCCGGCGCGAGTCCGGGAACGTTACGAAACTCGTGAGGGTCGTTACATCGAGTGGCGTGGCGGCTGTGCGAACGATAGGTTCACCCTGTGCAAAACCCATCAACTCAGTAGGTTTTGCGACGCTAGTCACTACGGCTGACCAGGGTGTTCACGTGATCGAAATCAGCGGACTTCGCAAGACGTACCGCGCCAAACGGGGGGATGTCGTCGCTGTCGACGGCGTTGACCTGCACGTCGGCGAGGGCGAGGTCTTCGGTGTGCTCGGGCGCAGCGGCGCCGGCAAGAGCACGCTGCTGCGGTGCGTCAACATGCTGGAGCGTCCGGATGCCGGGACGGTCACCGTCGATGGTGTGGAGCTCACCACCCTGCGCCGCAAGCAGTTGCGTCTCGCCCGGCACGGGATCGGGATGATCCACCAGCATTTCGCGTTGTTGTCGTCGCGGACGGTCGCCGCCAACGTCGCCTTCGCGCTGGAGGTCACCGGCACCCCGCGGGCCGAACGCAAGACCCGGGTCGCCGAACTGCTCGAGCTCGTCGGGCTCAGCGATCGTGCTGAGGCGTACCCCGCTCAGCTCTCCGGCGGCCAGAAACAGCGGGTCGGCATCGCCCGGGCACTCGCCGCGCGGCCCAAGGTGCTGCTCTCCGACGAGGCCACCTCCGCACTCGACCCGGAGACCACCGAGTCGATCCTGCGGCTGCTGCTCGACCTCAACAGGCGGCTCGGCCTGACCATCCTGCTGATCACCCACGAGATGACCGTGGTGAAGCGGATCTGCACGTCCGCCGCGGTGATGCGCGACGGGAGGTTCGTCGAATCCGGCACCGTCGCCGACCTGCTCCAGCAGCCCGGCTCCGAACTGGCCCGCGACCTGTTCCCGCTCGACGGCCCGGTCGCGATCCCCGGCGCCACCGTCATCGACGTCACGGTCAGCGGCGCCGACGCGGACGCCCCGATCATCGCCGACCTGGCCCGCCGGTTCGAGACCGACGTGCGGATCCTCGGCGGCGCGGTGGAGACACTCGCCACCACCCGGGCCGGCCGCTGGCGGCTCGCGCTGCTCGGCAGCCCCGACGACAACTCCAAGGCGCTGGACTTCCTGCGCGAACGCGGCGCACAGGTGGGAGTGCCGGCATGACCTGGTCCGAAGTCTTTCCGCTGCTCGGCCCGGCCACCCAGCAGACCCTGTGGATGGTCGGGATGTCGTCGCTGTTCACCGCGATCGGCGGTCTGCTGGTCGGCGTGCTCTTCATTGTCACCGAACGCGATGGTCTGCTGCCGATTGCGCCGCTGAACGCGGTTCTCGGCCTGATCGTCAACCTCGGGCGGTCGATTCCGTTCCTGATCCTGATGGTGGCGATCACCCCGTTCACCCGGCTGGTCGTGGGGGTGAGTATCGGCACGGACGCGGTGATCGTCCCGCTCACCGTCGGTGCCATCCCGTTCTTCGCCCGGATCGTCGAGTCCGCGCTGCGTGAGGTTCCCCCGGATGTCGTGTCCGCCGCGACCGCGATGGGTGCCACCCGCACCGAGATCGTCCGCAAGGTGCTGCTCCGGGAGGCCCTGCCCGGTCTGGTCTCCGGTTTCACCGTCACGGTGATCGCGATCATCGGCTATTCCGCGATGGCCGGCACGGTCGGTGGTGGTGGTCTCGGTTACCTGGCGATCAGTTACGGCTACTACCGCTTCGAGACCAACGTCATGATCGCCACGGTGGTACTGATCGTGATCATCGTGCAGATCATCCAGGCGGTGGGCGCCCTGGTCGCCCGCCGGCTGTCGCACCGCTAGCCACTTTTCGGGACCTTCTACCGGGTCCCGCCCGTCTCAATTCCTCTATCACCGATCAAGGAAAGGTAATTTCATGCGCCGCCGCTCCTTCGCCGCTGTCCTGGCCGCCTCCACCCTCGTCCTGGGACTGGCCGCCTGTGGCTCCTCCTCCGACGACGAGGCGGCCGCTTCCTCCGACACCATCAAGGTCGGTGTGAGCCCGGTTCCGCACGGCGAGATCCTCAAGTACGTGGCCGACAACCTGGCCGCCGCCGAGGGCCTGAAGATCGAGATCGTCGAGTTCGACGACTACGTGCAGCCGAACGTCGCCCTGCAGGAGAAGCAGCTCGACGCCAACTACTTCCAGCACATCCCGTACCTGGAGGAGGAGATCGCCTCCAAGGGGTACAAGTTCACCGCGCTCAAGCCGGTGCACATCGAGCCCCTCGGCATCTACTCCAAGACGGTCAAGAGCCTGGCCGAGGTGCCGGACAAGGGCGTCGTGGCGATCCCGAACGACCCGTCGAACTCGGGTCGCGCGCTGAACCTGCTGGCCAAGAACGGTCTGATCACGCTGAAGGACGGTGTCGGCGTCAAGGCCACCACCACCGACATCGCGACCAACCCGAAGAACCTCGACATCAAGGCCCTGGACGCCGCGCAGCTCCCGCGCAGCCTCGAGGACACCGCGATCTCGGTGATCAACGGCAACTACGCGATCGAGACCGGTCTCAAGCCGGCCACCGACTCGCTGGCGCTGGAGACCGGTGACGACAACCCGTACGCGAACCTGGTCGTGGTGCGGTCCGGCGACGAGACCAACGAGAAGGTCGTCAAGCTGGAGAAGCTGCTCCACTCCGACGAGGTGAAGAAGTTCATCACCGACAAGTACCAGGGCTCGGTTCTCGCCGCGTTCTGATCCGACGTCGCGCAAGGCGGCGGCCGCCACCGGGGGCCGCCGCTTTTCGGCTGTTCAGGAGTGCCGCGGAAGCGCATACTCGGCCCATGAAGACCAAGGACGAGGCGGCCCGTGAGCGGGCCCAGCGGTTCGGCACCCTGCCGGCGCGGATCCTCCCCGAGGAGACGTCCGGTGACGTCGACACCCGGCATCACGAGGAGCTCGAGGTGGGCTTCCAGAACCACACCGAGCGGATGCTGCATTACGCAGCGTAAACGGCGGTCCGAAGGGCGGCAGCCTCGGACGGGAGCGCCTGCCCGAGGCGGTCACCCGGATCCTGACGCCGACGGTCGCCACCACGCACGGAACGGCGTCGACGGAGGGGTGCGCCCTCCGCCGGGTGAAGGACGGAGGGCGCCACGAGGTCGTCTCAGGCGAGGATCGTGGCGATCTTCTCGGTGGGGAGACCGAGAGCCGAGCCGACCGAGTCGTTGGTGAGGATCCCGTCGTGAACGTTCAGGCCCAGCGCCAGCGCCGGGTCGGCGCGCAGCGCGTCCCGCCAGCCGAGGTCGGCGAGGCGCAACGCGTACGGCAGGGTGGCGTTGGTCAGGGCATAGGTGGAGGTGTTCGGCACCGCGCCCGGCATGTTCGCCACGCAGTAGAACACCGATCCGTGCACCAGGTATGTCGGGTCCTGGTGGGTGGTGGGGCGGGAGTCCTCGAAACAGCCGCCCTGGTCGATGGCGATGTCGACCAGCACCGAACCGGGTTTCATCCGGCGGACCAGGTCGTTGCTGACCAGTGTCGGCGCCTTCGCCCCGGGCACCAGCACCGCGCCGATCACCAAGTCGGCGTCGAGCAGCGACTGTTCGAGCGCGTACGCGCTGGACACCAGGGTCTTCACCCGGCCGCCGAAGCGGGCGTCGATCTCGCGCAGGCGGGGGATGCTCAGATCGAGAACGGTCACGTCGGCGCCCATGCCCAGGGCGATGGTGGCCGCGTTCACCCCGGACACCCCGCCGCCGATCACGGTGACCTGGGCCGGTGCCACGCCGGGCACGCCGCCCGGGAGCATGCCGCGGCCGCCGCTGCTGCGCATCAGGCTGTACGCGCCGACCTGCGGGGCGAGCCGTCCGGCGACCTCCGACATCGGGGCGAGCAGCGGCAGGGAACCGTCGGCGAGCTGCACCGTCTCGTACGCGATGGCGGTCGTCCCGCTGGTGAGCAGGGCTTTGGTGCCGTCGGCGTCGGCCGCCAGGTGCAGGTAGGTGAACAGCACCTGCCCGGCCCGGAGCCGGTGGTACTCCTCGGCGATCGGCTCCTTCACCTTGAGCACCATGTCCGCGGCGCCCCACACGCTGTCGGCGTCCGGGGCGATCGTCGCGCCGGCCGCGACGTAGTCGTCGTCGCTGATCGCCGAGCCCGTGCCGGCCCCGGCCTGTACCAGCACCTCGTGTCCGTGGCGTACCGCCTCGACGACTCCGGCCGGAGTGATCGCCACACGGTATTCGTGGTTCTTGACCTCTGTAGGCACACCGATGCGCATGGTTCTTCCTCTCGACCGCGTCGTCAACAGCGCCTGTCGATAAAGCGTCGTCTACAGCGCCTGTCGATAGACTGGAACGATATGCAGTGATCAAGCAAGGCGGACGAACATGATTCTGTTGTTAACGTCCGGTGCGCCGATTCTGCGATGATGGGGCCTGTGATGACCGACCTGCCGAAGGATGTTCGCGGGCTCGACCCGATCGACCTGGAGCTGCTGAGCCTGCTCGCGGCCGACGGCCGGATGCCGAACAACGCGCTCGCCGACCGGGTCGGCATCGCCCCGTCCACCTGCCTGACCCGGGTGCGCCGGCTGCGCGAGATCGGTGCGATCCGCGGGTTCCACGCGGACGTCGACCCGGCCTGGATCGGCCGCCCGATCCAGGCGATGATCGCGGTCCGGATCCGGTCGGAGTCCCGCGAGACGATCGGCCGGTTCGCGGCGTCGCTGGCCGGCATCCCCGCGGTCCGCGACGTCTACTTCGTCTCCGGCTCCTACGACTTCCTGCTGCACGTCGCCGCGGTCGATGTGGACGATCTCCGGTCGGTGATCACCGACCGGCTCAGTGGCACCGGCCTGATCGCCGGCACCGAGACGTACCTGATCTTCGAGCACCGCCGGGGCAGCTGAACCCGTCGGCGGTTACCCGGTCCTCCGGCCACCGCTTCGTCCGGGACAGCGAACCGCCGCCCGCGAACACGTGGGCGGCGGCTCGCCGGACTGGGGGCGTTCGGCGGATCGGGGGCGTTCGCCGGACTGGGGGCGTTCGGCGGATCGGGGGCGTTCGGCGGATCGGGGGTGCTCGGCGGATCGGGGGCGCTCGGCGGATCGGGGGCGCGAGAACGCGCCGCGGGTCACGGGACTCACGTCAGGCGTACCCGATGACGGTGATCGTGTTTCTAATCGGTGGCCAGACGGTCGGTGATGACGTGCACGGCGAACAGGTGGAAGCCCACCACCAGCGGAAGCGTCGCCGGCACGGTCAGCGCCAGGAAGAACGCCAATGCTCCGGCCAGTGCCGTCCCGCCCGCGGCCGCCGGACGTTCGATCGCCCAGTGGCCGGCGTCGCGCCACGGCAGTTCCGGGTCGCGGCCGACCGCCACCAGGACCAGCGTTCCCAGGCCGGCCACGAACCCGGCGGCCGCGGCGGTGAGCACGAACAGCGGCTGACCGCCCGGCACCCAGCCGCGACCGACCGCGATCAGGTCGATCAGGATCGCGGCCGTCAGCACCAGCACCGGCAGCCCCGGCAGCAGGGTGCGCCGGAACAACCGCAGCAGCGGGCGCACCGGTGGCAGCGTGCCCTGGTGGTAGCGGTGCCGGACCGCCGCCGAACCGGACGCCACCGCCGCCGGCGCGGTCAGCACCGGCAGCGCGGCGACGGTGACCAGGATGCCGATCAGGGCCAGGTCGGCGCCGAGGGCGAAACGTTCCCGCCAGTCCGGCCGGTGCCGGGCGGGCTCCTCCTGCGGCCAGTGGAGGCCGTCGGAACGGCCGGGGTGGCCCGGGCCCGGATTACGGGGCATGTCGGTGCCCGGGTCGGGGAACGGCACCGCACGGTTCAGGTCGGCGGCCGGCGCGAACCGGCGGGGCGGTGTCATCCCTTCAGGCCCGACGTGTTGATGCCCTCGACGAGCAGCCGCTGGAAGGCGACGAAGAAGAGGAACACCGGGGCCAGCGACAGCACCGACATGGCGAACATCGGGCCCACCGCGGACTGGCCGCTGGAGTCGATGAACAGGGTCAGCGCGACCGGGGCGGTGTACTTCTCCAGGTCGGAGAGGTAGACCAGTTGGCGGAAGAAGTCGTTCCAGGTCCAGATGAACGAGAAGATCGCCGTGGAGACCAGGGCCGGGCGCGACAGCGGCAGGATGACGTGCCGGAACACACCGTACGCCGTGCAGCCGTCGATCTTCGCGGCGTCGTCCAGTTCGCGGGGGATGCCACGCATGAACTGGACCATCAGGAAGACGAAGAACGCCTCGGTGGCCAGCAGTTGCGGGACGATCAGCGGGGCGTACGGCCATTCGCCGCCGACCCATCCGAACGTCTTGAACATGACGAACTGCGGCACGATCAGCACGTGGCCGGGCAGCAGCAACGTTCCGATCATGATGGCGAACCAGAAGCCGCGGAGCCGGAACTTCAGCCGGGCGAAGGCGTACGCCGCCAGCAGGCAGGACACCCCGTTCGCCACCACGGTGAGGACCGCGACCATCGCGCTGTTGAGGAAGAACCGTCCGAACGCGACGTCGAAGTGTCCCCAGCCGTCGGTGTAGTTGCCCGGCGTGAACGCCTCCGGGAACACCGACATGTTGTTCAGGACCTCTTCCGGGGCCTTGAACGAGCTGCCGAGCATCCACAGCAGGGGGTAGAGCACGATCGCGGCCAGCAGTACCAGCACGACCGGTCGTGACAGCCTGCGCAGGGGCATCAGTCGTCTCCGTCCGAGTAGTGCACCCAGAACCGGCCGGTGCGGAAGATGACCGCGGTGACCAGGCCGATGGAGAGCAGGAAGACCCAGGCCATCGCGGACGCGTAGCCCATCTGGTATTCGGTGAAGCCCTTGATGTAGAGGTGCAGCGTGTACATCAGGGTCGAGTCGACCGGTCCGCCGGTGCCGCCGGAGAGCACGAACGCCGAGGTGAAGCCCTGGAACCCGTTGATCGTCTCGAGGACCAGGTTGAAGAAGATCACCGGCGAGAGGATCGGCAGGGTCACCGCGAAGAACTGCCGGACCGGACCGGCGCCGTCGACCGAGGCCGCCTCGTAGAGCTCCACCGGAACCTGTTTGAGACCGGCCAGGAAGATCACCATCGGGGCGCCGAACTGCCAGACGGCCAGCAGGATCAGGGTGCCGAGCGCCCAGTCCGGGTCGTTCACCCAGGCCTTGCCGGTGATGCCGAACCAGCTCAGGAACGAGTTGAACGCCCCGTCGCGGTTGAACATGTTGACCCAGACGATGGCCAGGGCCACGCTGCCGCCGAGCAGCGACGGCAGGTAGAAGAGCCCGCGGAACAGGCCGGCCCCGCGGAAACCCCGGTTGAGCAGCAGCGCGACGCCGAGCGCGGCGGCCAGTTTGAGAGGGGTGGCGATCAGCGCGAACACCACCGTCACCCGGACCGCGTGCCAGAACGCCGGGTCGGCGGTGAACATCTGCCGGTAGTTGTCCAGGCCCACCCATCGGGTGGACTCCCAGTCGCTGAGCACGTCGTAGTTGGTGAAACTCAGGTACAGCGACATCAGCATCGGGATGGCCGTGATGGCGGCCAGCCCGAGCAGCCAGGGTGAGAGGAAGACGTAGCCGGCCGTCCCGTCGGTCCCGCGCCGGGCGGGCCGGGCCCGCCGCCGGTGGGCGGCGGGCCCGGCGGGCGGCCGGGGCGGTGAGGACCGGGCCGTGGTGACTGCCACCGGACTCACCGGCTGATCGCGGCCTGGCTGGCGGCGAAGAACTGCTGGGCGGCCTGGGCCGGGGTGGCCCGGTCGTACTGGGTCTCCTCGGCGGCCTTCTTCAGTTCCTCCCGGATCGTGCTGTGGCCCTTCGGCGGCACCGAGGGCGCCGGCCCGTAGTTCTTGGACAGCTCGGCGATGACGTCGATGGTCTGCTTCATCGACGCGTTGTCGGTCTCGGCCGACACCGAGGTGCGGATGTCGGTGTTCGGCGGCAGGCCCCGGTCGGTGCCGAGGATCTTGCCGGCCTCCGGGTCGTTCGACAGGAAGTTGATCACGTCGACCGCGACGTCCTTGTCCTTCGCGCCGCGGAACACCGAGTAGTACATCGAGGCGCGCGGCCACTGCTTGCTGGCGTCACCCGGGTACGCGACCACGCCGAGCTCGTCCTTGGTGTTCTTCTGCAGCTCGGGCATCTGGTTGGCCCACACCCACGAGGTGAGCGCCTTGTTGGTGACCACCAGTTGCTTGGTGACGTCGGTGGCGTTGCCCTCGTGGATCACGTCGGCGGTCGGGGTGGCCTTGGCGTCGCGGGCGCCCTTCCACAGCTCGAACCAGGCCTGCACGTCCTGGACGGTGAAGCCCAGCTGGTTGCCGTTGTACATCTCCTTGCCCTGCTGGCGCAGCCACACCCAGAACGCCTTGTAGTCGGCGCTCGGGTCCATGGTGCCCGGCACACCGGTCGCCGCCCCGGCCGTCTTCGCCCAGGCGATGAAGTCCTCCCAGCTCATCCCGGTCTTCGGCAGCTCCTGCTTGGCGGTCTCCAGCTTCGTCTTGTTGAAGACCAGACCCTGGGTGTTCTCGCCGGAGGCCAGGCCGGCCAGTTTGCCGTCGACCACGCCGTACTTCAACAGGCCCTCGGGGAACTTCGAGGTGTCCAGCTTGCCGGACGACTGGTACGGGGTGAGGTCGAGCGTGACGTTGCGCGTCGCGTACTCGGCCAGGAAGTTGTCGTCGATCTGGAAGATGTCCGGAGCGTCGTCGCCGGCGGTCAGTGTCGCCAGCTTGTCGAAGTAGCCCTGGTTGGCCTGCCAGGTCTTCTTGAACGTGACCTCGGGGTGCTTCTGCGTGTAGAGGGCGAGGGCCTGCTCGGTGAGCTGGGCGCGGGCCTCGCCGCCCCACCAGAAGAAGCTCAGTTCGACCTTGCCGTCGTCGCCCGCGTCGTCGCCACCGCAGCCGCCGAGGGCCAGGGGGAGGGCGAGCATTCCGGCGATCAGGCCGCGCAGTAGGCGGCGCCGGGGAAGGGGACTGTGTGATCGGGGTGCGGTCATGGGACTTCGTCACTCCTTGACGTGTGCGGCGACCTCAGCGGTGAGCGCAGCGGCCGGGCTGTGTGGCCCGGGACCGGTGGAGTTGCGAATGATCAAGGTGGTCTGGAGGGTGACCTGGCCGGTGGCACCGCCGTCGCCGTGCTGCAGCAGCATGTCGACGGCCGCGCGACCGGCGGCGGCGGTCGGGTTCGCCACGGTGGTGAGCCGTGGGCGGACCAGACCGGCGTAGGCGATGTCGTCGATGCCGACGACGCTGATCCGTCCGGGGACCGCGACACCGCGGTCCTGGAGTGCCTGGAGCAGACCGATCGCCATCAGGTCGTTGTAGGCCAGCACGGCGGTCGCGCCGGTGCCGAGAACCGCCTCGGCGGACGCCGCGCCGGCCTCCTCGACCGGTTGGTGCGGGCCGAGCACGGTGAGATCCGCGCCGGCCGCGCGGGCGGTTGCCCCGGCGGCCCGGCGGATCTCCCGGTTGGTCCACGAGCCCCGCGGCCCGGCCAGGTAGACCAGGTGACGGTGGCCCAGGCCGAGCAGGTGACGCACGGCCTCGCGGGCACCCTGCCCGACGTCCATGACCACGGCCGGCAAGCCGGTGATCATGCGGTTGACGACGACCAGCGGCACCTCGCGGCGCAACTGCTCGATCTGGTCGTCGCTCATCCGGGGACTGCAGAGCAGGATCCCGTCGACCTGCTTGGCCAGGGCCTGCACCAGATCGGCCTCGACGCTCGGATCCTCGTCGGTGTCGGCGACGAAGACGTGGTAGTCGCGCCGCCGGGCGTGGGTCTCGGCCGCCTTGATCAGGGGCGGGAAGAAGGGATTCGCGATGTCGGCCACGATCAGGCCGATGTTGTGCGTGCGTCCGGTGATCAGCGCCCGGGCCGCCCGATTGGGACGGTAACCGAGCTGTTCCGCGGTGGCCAGCACCCGGGAGCGGGTCTCGGGGTTGACCAGATGCGGGGCGGAGAAGGTGCGCGACACCGTGGAGATGTGCACTCCGGACGCTTTTGCGACGTCCCGGATCGTCACCGCCACGATGTCCTCCAATGTGTGACCCGGATCTCTCCGGTGCAGCCATTAATGCAAACGGTTGCTGACGTGTCAACGCTCATCGATGTCGATCATGTTGCATTAGGATCAACTAATATGGATAAAAGCAGGCAAATGAGTGCCGTCCATTGACTTCCGTCGTGGTCTGATCCCTAAGCTGTTGCAAACGTTTGCCGAATGGAGGCGACGGCATGCCCCTCGCAACCCGCCGCCGGTACGCCCTCGTGGGCGCCGGGGCCAGGGCCGGGATGTTCCTCCGGTCGATCACCCAGGACCACGCCGACGTGGCCGAACTGGTCGCCCTGGCCGACACCAATCCGGGCCGTCCGGCCGTCCACAACGCCCGCCTGGAACGCCTCGGTGTCGCGCCGGTCCCGGTCTACGACGCGGCGGACTTCGCCGAGATGCTCAAGCGCGAACGCGTGGACGTCGTCGTGGTGACCACCGTGGATCGCTACCACGACCACTACGTCGTGACCGCGCTCGACGCCGGCTGCGACGCGATCACCGAGAAACCGATGACCGTGGACGCCGACGGATGCCGCCGCATCCTGGACGCCGAGCGCCGGACGAACGGCCGCAACACGGTCCGGGTCACCTTCAACTACCGGTACAACCCGGTGCACGAGGCGGTGAAACGGGTCCTGAGCGCCGGCGAGATCGGCGAGATCGGATCGGTGCACTTCGAGTGGATGCTGGACATCCGCCACGGCGCCGACTACTTCCGCCGCTGGCACCGGGACAAGGCCAACTCCGGCGGCCTGCTGGTGCACAAGGCCAGCCACCACTTCGACCTGGTCAACTGGTGGCTCGCCGACGAACCCGAGCAGGTGTACGCGGCCGGCCGGCTGTTCTTCTACGGCGAGAACGGCGCACGCCACGGCTACGCGCGGGACTACGCGCGGGCCCACGGCGACCCGGCCGCCGACGGCGACCCGTTCGCCGTCCGGCTCGCCGACGAACCCGGCCTGCGCGAGCTCTACCTGGACAACGAGCAGCACGACGGCTACCACCGCGACCAGAACGTCTTCGCCCCCGGCGTCACCATCGAGGACGACATGGCGGTGCTGGTCCGCTACGCCGGCGGGCCGTCGATGAGTTACCACCTCACCGCGTACGCGCCGTGGGAGGGCTACCGGGTGATGGTCAACGGCAGCAAGGGCCGCCTCGAACTGGAGGTGGTGGAGAGCGACCACGTCGCGCCGACCGCCGCCGCCTCGGTCAAGGGCGAACCGGGCGCCCAGTCCACCGCCGAACGCGGCTCGGTGCGGCTGCTGGTCCGGCCGTACTGGGCGCCGCCCCGGGAGATCGAGGTCGGCGGTCACGTCCGGGAGGGCCACGGCGGCGCCGACGTCCGCCTGCTCGCCGACCTGCTGCGCCCCGACCCGCCCGCCGACCCGCTGGGCCGCAGCGCCGGCGCGCTCGACGGCGCCCGGTCCCTGCTCACCGGCCTGGCCGCGAACGAGTCCCTGGCCACCGGCCGGGCCGTCCGGGTGGCCGACGTCCTGAACCTGAAGGAGGTCAGATGACCGCGGACGACCATCTGTTCCCCGCCGAGAGCACCCAGCGGCAGATCGCCCGCGAACTCTACGGTCTGGTGCGCGATCTGCCCCTGATCAGCCCCCACGGGCACGTCGACCCGGCACTGCTCGCCGACGACATCGCCTTCGGAGACCCGGCCCGGCTCTTCGTGGTGCCGGACCACTACGTCACCCGGATGCTGGGCAGCCAGGGCATCCCGCCGTCGCGGCTGGGCGTGCCGAGCATCGACGGCACCCCGGTGGAGACCGACGGCCGGGCGATCTGGCGGCTGCTCGCGGCGAACTGGCGGTTGTTCCGCGGCACCCCGTCCCGGCTGTGGACCGAGAAGGTCTTCGCCGACGTCTTCGGCATCACCACCACGCTGACCGCGGACACCGCCGACGAGATCTACGACGCGCTCGCCGCCAGGCTCGCCGAACCGGAGTTCCGGCCACGGGCCCTGTTCACCCGGTTCAACATCGAGGTGCTGGCCACCACCGAGAGCCCGCTCGACGAACTGGCCGCACACGCCAAACTGGCCGCCGACGGCTGGGGCGGACCGGGCGGCCGGGTGATCACCACGTTCCGGCCGGACAACCTGGTCGACCCGGAGTGGCCGGGCTGGGCCGAACGGGTGGCGGCCCTCGGCGAACTCACCGGGCAGGACGTCGGCACGTACCCCGGCTTCCTGAACGCGTTGCGCGCCCGCCGTGACCTGTTCATCGCGGCCGGCGCCACCAGCACCGACCACGGCCACCTGACCGCGGCGACCGCCGAACTGGACGAGGGCGAGATCGCGGTGCTCTACCGCACGGCGCTCGGCGGCAGCAGCGACGAGAAGGACGCCGAGGCGTTCCGGGCGCACATGCTGATCGAGTTCGCCCGGATGTCGATCGACGACGGCCTGGTGATGCAGCTGCACCCGGGCGCGTGGCGCAACCACAACACCGCGCTGCACCTGCGGCACGGCCGGGACGTCGGCGGCGACATCCCCTCGGCCACCGACTACGTGCGCGGCCTGAAACCGCTGCTCGACCGCTACGGCAACGACCCGCGGCTGCGCCTGGTGCTCTACACGCTCGACGAGACCGCGTTCACCCGCGAACTCGCCCCGCTGGCCGGCGGCTACGCGGCGCTCTACCTGGGCGCGCCCTGGTGGTTCCTGGACAGCCCGGAGGGGTTGCGCCGGTTCCGGGAGACGGTCACCGAGTCGGCCGGTTTCTACAACACGGTGGGCTTCACCGACGACACCCGGGCGTTCTGCTCGATCCCGGCCCGGCACGACGTGGCCCGCCGGGTCGACGCCGGATACCTCGCCCGGCTGGTCACCGAGGGCCGCCTGCCGCTCGACGAGGCCGCCGAGACGATCGCCGACCTCGCGTACCACCTGCCGAAACGTATCTTCAACCTGGACGGGAGCCGGTAATGGGCGTCCGCATCACCGGGGTCACCGTGCACGACGTCCGGTTCCCCACCGCGGCCGCCGGCGACGGCTCGGACGCGATCAACAAAGGCGACTACTCGGCCACCTACGTCGAGGTCAGCACCGACGCGGGCGTGACCGGCACCGGCCTGACCTTCACCAACGGCCGGGGCAACGAGATCACCTGCGCGGCGGTCGAGGCGCTGGCCCACCACGTCACCGGGAGGTCGGTCGAGGAGATCGCCGCCGACCAGGTCGGCTTCTGGCGATCGATCACCGCCGACGTGCAGCTGCGCTGGCTCGGACCGGAGAAGGGCGTCATCCACATGGCGTCCGGGGCTCTGATCAACGCGGTCTGGGACCTGCGCGCCCGGCTGGCCGGCAAGCCGATGTGGCGGTTCCTCGCCGAACTCACCCCGGCCGAGATCGTCGCCTCCGTCGACTTCCACCACATCACCGACGCGATCACCCCGGGCGAGGCCCGCGAGCTCCTGGACAAAGCCTCAGCGGGGTACGACGACCGCCTCGCCCTGCTGGAGAAGGAGGGCTTCCCGGCGTACACCACCAGCGTCGGCTGGCTCGGCTACCCGGACGACAAGGTCCGCGAGCTGACCCGGCAGGCCGTCGCCGACGGCTGGACGGCCGTCAAGATGAAGGTCGGCGGCCCGCTGGAGGACGACGTCCGCCGGGCCGCGATCATCCGCGACGAGCTGCCCGAGGGCGCGCTGCTGATGATGGACGCCAACCAGGTGTGGGACGTCGACGAGGCGATCGCCGCGATGGCCCGGCTCAAGGAATTCGACCCGTACTGGATCGAGGAACCGACACACGCCGACGACGTGCTCGGGCACGCCCGGATCGCCCGCGCCGTGGGCCCGGTCCGGGTCGCCACCGGCGAGGTCGCCGCCAACCGGGTGATCTTCAAGCAGCTGCTGCAGGCCGAGGCGATCGGCGTCTGCCAGGTCGACGCCTGCCGGGTGGCCGGCGTCAACGAGGTACTGGCCACGCTGCTGCTGGCCGCCAAGTTCGGCGTGCCGGTCTGCCCGCACGCCGGTGGCGTCGGCCTCTGCGAGTACGTCCAGCACCTGGCGATCTTCGACTACCTGCGGATCGGCGGCTCACTGGACGGCCGCATGATCGAGTACGTCGACCACCTGCACGAGCACTTCACCGACCCGGTCACCGTGGTCGACGGCCGGTACCGGCTGCCCACCGCGCCCGGCTACAGCGTCGAGATGCGACCGTCGTCGATCTCCGAGTTCCGCTTCCCGGACGGCCCGGCATGGCGGTGACCTACCGGCTCGGCCGGTCCGCCCTCACCTCGCTGCCCGCGGAGAGCCTGCCCGCGGTCACCCCCGGCCTGGTCCGCCCCGGCATCGTGCACCTCGGCCTGGGCGCCTTCCACCGGGCGCACCAGGCGGAGTTCACCGAGGCGGCGGTCGCCGCGTCCGGCGGCGACTGGGGCATCGTCGGTGTCGCCCCGCGCTCCCGGGCCGTCCTCGGTGCGCTGCGCGAACAGGACATGCTCTACAGCGTCCTGACCGTCGGCGACGGCGACGACCGGGCCCGCGCGATCGGCATCCTCGCCGGCCTCGGCCACGCGGCCGGCGACCCGCACGGGGTGCTGACCGCGATCGCCGACCCGGGCATCCGGATCGTCTCGCTGACCGTGACCGAGAAGGCCTACCGGATGGACCCGGCCGGCCGGCTGCTGCTCGACGACGCCCTACGGGCCCAGCTGACCGGGGCCGCCCCGGCCACCTCGATCCCGGCGCTGCTGGCCCGGGGTATCCTCGCCCGGCAGGCCGCCGGCGCCGGCCCGCTGACCGTGCTCTGCTGCGACAACATGCAGGGCAACGGGGCACGGGTCCGCGGCCTGGTCGAGCAGGCCCTGGACGTGGCCGGTGCGGCGCTGCCGTCCGGCATCGGGTTCCCGTCCACCATGGTCGACCGGATCGTGCCCGCGACCAGCGAGGACCACCGGCGGCGGGCGGCCCTGGCCCTGGGCGCGCAGGACGCCGTCCCGGTGGTGGCCGAGGCGTTCACCCAGTGGGCGATCGAGGACGACTTCCCCGGCGGGCGTCCGGACTGGGCGGCGGCCGGGGCGATCCTCACCGACGACGTCGCCCCGTGGGAGACGCTCAAGCTGCGGGCACTCAACGGGGTGCACTCGGCGGCCGCGTACCTCGGTGCGCTGGCCGGGCGGGAGATGATCGCCGACGCCCTCGACATGCCCGGCATGATCACCCTGCTGCGGCGGCTGATCGCCGAGGACATCGCGCCCACCGTGCGGCCGCCTGCGGGCGTCACCGTCGTCGAGTACGGCGAGACCTCCCTGACCCGGTTCGCCAACCGCGAGCTCGGCCATCGCACGCTGCAGGTGGCGATGGACGGCTCGCAGAAACTGCCGTACCGCCTCCTCGGCACCATCCAGGACCGGCGCGATGCGGGCGCGGGGCCGGGCTGGGCGGCGCTGGTCCTGGCCGCGTGGATGCGCTTCGCGCGGGGGTACGCCGACAGCGGCGCGACCCTGCCGCTGGACGACCCGCTGGCGACCCGGATCCGTGCGGCACTCGCCGACGCCCCGGACACCCCGGAGGGCACCGTCGACGCCCTGCTCGCACTGGACGAGGTGTTCCCGCCCGCGCTCGCCGGCGACGACGTGCTGCGTGCCCGGCTGATCCACTGGACGGCGGAGTTCGCCCGGCACGGCGTCGAAGCGACCGTCCGCGGACTCGGCTCATGACCGACCCGAACCCGAACCGGCGTGGTGATTTGTGGCGTCCTGGGCGCCCGAGCTCACCACGCCCCGCTTGGTGTGGTGATTTGTGGCGCCTAGGACGCCCGAACTCACCACGCCCCGCTTGGTGTGGTGATTTGTGGCGTCCTGGGCGCCCGAACTCATCACGCCCCGCTTGGTGTGGTGATTTGTGGCGCCTAGGACGCCCGAACTCACCACGCCCCGCTCGGTGTGGTGATTTCGGGCGCCGTAGGCGCCACAAATCACCACACGGACGGATCTTCGACGCGGGGCACCGGCCGTGACGGCCCGGGTAGCGCTGATCGGGGCCGGCGGGCACGGCGCCTGGCACCGGCGGGTGCTGCAACGACTCGCCGACCAGGGCCGGATCACGGTCGCCGGGCTCTGTGACCGGGCGCCGATCGTGCCCGAACCGGCGGCCCCGCTCCTCGGCGTCCCGGTCTACACCGACCACACCGAACTGCTCGCCGAGACCCGGCCGGACGTGGTGGTGATCTGTACCCCGCCGCACACCCACCTGCCGATCGCCCTGGACGTCCTGGCCGCCGGCGCCGACCTGCTCCTGGAGAAACCGCCGGTGATGGCGCCCGACGAACACGAGGTGCTGGCCGCGGCGCTGCGCGACACCGGCCGGATCTGCCAGGTCGGGTTCCAGGCGCTCGGCTCGGCAGCCCTGGCCGCACTGTGCGCCACCCGTCCCCAGGGGCCGATCGGGGTCTCCGGGGCGTGGTGGCGGCCGGACGGCTACTACACCCGGGCACCGTGGGCCGGCCGCCGGACCGTCGGCGGGCGGCCGGTGATGGACGGCGCCCTGGTCAACCCGTTTGCCCACGCGCTGATGCAGGCGCTCGTGGTGGCCGGGCACTTCCAGCCCGTACGTCTGGAACTGGAGCGCTACCGGTCCCGGGAGATCGAGACCGACGACACCACGTTCCTGCGGGTCACCGGTGACGACGGGCGGACCCTGACGGTGGCGGTCACCCTCGCGTCGGCGATGTTCATCGCGGGCGAGATCCGGGTCGGCGGGGCGGTCCTGGAATACCCGACCGACCGGCTGCGCCTGCCGGGCGAGCCGGACCTACGGGAGGTGCCAGGACGGCGGGGACTCCTGGAGAACCTGCTGGAACATCGCGGGGCTTCGGCCGTACCCCTGCTGGTTCCGCTGTCGCGGACCGCGACCTTCACCGCCCTGGCCGACGCCATCGTGTCCGCGCCGCAGCCGGTGGCGATCCCGGCACGTTTCCGGGAACCGCACCCGGACGGCGGCGGGCAGGTCGTGACCGGAATCGACACCATCGTGCGCCAGGTGGCGGACAGCGGCCGGCTGCCGTTCGAAGCCGGGGTGCCCTGGGCGGTCCCGCCACACCGGGTCGCCCTTCCCGCCTAGAAAGTCGCCCTCCCGTTGAGAAGGTCGCCCTCCCCGTTTGGAAAGCGGCCCCTCCCGTCGAGAAAGTCGCCCTCCCGCTTAGAAAGGAGCGGACCATGCAGAAACTGAAGCTCGTCGACCTCGGCCCGGAACACCACGGGGCCCAGTTCACCAGCCCACTGCCGGGACACGCGGTACGCCGCGGCGGCTTCCGGATCTACCCGCTGCCGAACCACCGCACCCACGACGAGCCGGGGCTGCACCGGCACGACGTTCCGGAGATCTTCTGCATCGTCCAGGGCGAGGGCGACGTGGAGATCGACGGCGAGGTGGTGGACGAGTTCACCGCCGGGGACGCCGTGGTGTGCGAGGCGGGGGAGGACCACCACCTGATCAGCCGGGGGACCGATCCGCTGATCTTCGTCTGGATGCACCTGGAACCGGTCGCCTGATCATGCGCGTACTCGCCGCTCTCGCCGCCGTCCTCGTCCTCTCCACCTCGTTCACTTCTCCCGCCGCCGCCTCGGTCCCTCCGGATGCCCTCGCCGTCCTCCCCGCCTCGTTCACTTCTCCCGCCGCCGCCTCGATCCCCCCGGAGGCCCGTGCCGTCCTCGCCGCCGACGACGGCTGGGCCTCGTCCGGGACCGGCACCACGGGCGGGTCGGCCGCCGACGACGCGCACGTGTTCGTGGTGCGTACCCGCGCCGAACTCGCCGCCGCCCTGGCCGGAGGCACCGATCCGACGCCGCGGATCGTGCTGGTCGCCGGGACGATCCGGGCCAACACCGACGACGCCGGGGCACCGCTGGACTGCGCCTCCTATGCCGACCCCGGGTACTCGCTCGACGCGTACCTCGCCGCGTACGACCCGGCGGTGTGGGGGACGGCGACCAAGCCGAGCGGGCCGCTCGAGGACGCCCGCGCGCAGTCCGCCCGCAACCAGGCCGCCCGGGTGCAACTGAGGGTCGGCGCCAACACGACGATCCTCGGGCTGCCGAACGCACGCCTGATCGGCGCCAATCTGCTGATCCAGAACGTCGACAACGTCATCGTGCGCAATCTGCGCCTCGAGGACGCCGCCGACTGTTTCCCGGCGTGGGACCCGACCGACGGATCGGCCGGCAACTGGAACTCCAACTACGACCTGATCACGCTGACCGGGGCCACCCACGTGTGGGTCGACCACAACACGTTCAGTGACGGCGACAATGTGGACTCGGTTCAGCCGCAGTACCTCGGCAGGCCCTATCAGGTGCACGACGGGGCGCTCGACGTGATCCGGGCGTCCGACCTGGTCACCGCCTCGTGGAACGTCTTCCAGGAACACGACAAGACGATGCTGATCGGTTCGTCGAACACGGTCGGCGCGGATGTCGGAAAGCTGCGCGTGACCATTCACCACAACAAGTTCGCCAATGTCGGGCAACGCGTGCCACGGGTGCGATTCGGACAGGTGGACGTCTATGCGAACTACTACTACATCACTGATGAGGACGCGTACTCGTACTCCTGGGGTGTGGGGGTCTATTCGGCGATCTACGCGGAGAACAACTTCCTGCTGCGCAGTGCGGACGTCGGGCTCGACGAGTTCGTCTACGACTGGGGCGGAACGGCGATGACGGAGGTGGGCACGCTGACCCGGGTGGGCACCGGTCCGGTCCGTGCGGTCAACCTGCTCGCCGAGTACAACGCCACCCACGATCCGGACCTGGGCACCGACGCGGGCTGGACGCCGACGTTGCGCCCCGGTCCGGTGACGCCGGCGGCAGCCGTTCCGGGTCTGGTCTCCGCGCATGCGGGGGCGGGGCGCCTCTGATCCCCCTCGTTCCTCTTCCGGGCCGGGATTCCGCGTGATGCGGGATTCCGGCCCTGTGCTTTCGGTGACCGTGCGATTACCACGATTTTTTGTCGAACGACTGTTCTGCCTGATCAGTCGCGGTCATCGACCTTAAAGGGGCGACCCCGCGAACCTTAAGTTTTCCTTTAGTTCGATCCGCGCTGGGAGCGTTCCCGTATGGACCGGTCGAGAGCGGTTCACGAGGAAGGCGATTGCAGATGAAGCGATACCGGAGCCCCGGGAGCAGCGCGGGCAACGCCAAGCGCTTGAAGGTCATCGGCGTGGCGGGTGCCGCGGTCGTGCTGGTCGGAGTGGGCCTCGGCGTCGCAGCGGCGTCCGAGGAACCGGCCACCGTCAACTGCCAGACGGTCGCCGACAAGCTGCCGGCCGTACCGGCCCAGGCGCAGGCCGAGGTCGAGCGCAACCTGGCCCTGCTGAACACCCAGATCCAGGAGGCCAACGCCCGGATCATCAGCACCGAGGGTCAGGGCGGCGCGAACTTCGTGCAGAACGCGATCCTCGGCCCGCTGGAGGACAAGCGGTTCGCGACGATCAACCGGATCGAGACGGCGATCGGTCGCAACGCGGCGAAGCCGGACCTCAACGCCGAGGAACTCGCCCCCTGCTCGCTGAACGAGAACGGCGGCGGCAACGCGGCGCCCGAACCCACCGCGGTGGAGACCGGCGACGAGGACGACGCCGACAACGCCGGTGGCGCCACCGGTGCCGCAACGGTGAACTGCCCCGACGTCGTGATCAACGTGGACATCCCGGCGCAGGCGCAGGCCGAGGTGGACCGGAACCTGGAGCTGCTGCAGACCCAGATCGACGAGGCGAACGCCCGGATCATCAGCACCGAGGGTCAGGGCGGCGCGAACTTCGTGCAGAACGCGATCCTCGGCCCGCTGGAGGACAAGCGGTTCGCGACGATCAACCGGATCGAGACGGCGATCGGCCGCAACGCCGACAAGCCCGACCTCAACGCCGAGGGCCTCGCCCCCTGCACCCTGAACGAGGCCGGTGACGACGCCGCCGAGGAGGCCGGTGACGACGCCGAGGCGACCCCCGCGCCGACCGAGTCCGCCGCTGCCGGTGACGACGCGGCCGAGGAGGGCGACGACAACGCCGCCGGTGCCAAGACGGTGAACTGCCCGGACGTGAACATCAACGTCACCATCCCGGCGCAGGCGCAGGCCGAGGTGGACCGCAACCTGGAGCTGCTGCAGACCCAGATCGACGAGGCGAACGCCCGGATCATCAGCACCGAGGGTCAGGGCGGCGCGAACTTCATCCAGAACGCGATCCTCGGCCCGCTGGAGGACAAGCGGTTCGCGACGATCAACCGGATCGAGACGGCGATCGGCCGCAACGCCGACAAGCCCGACCTCAACGCCGAGGGCCTCGCCCCCTGCTCGCTCAACGAGTGATCTCTTCCTACTCCGAAGCGGCCCGGTTGCCTGTGCAGCCGGGCCGCTTCGTTCCCTACTGCTTGTCGCCGAACAGGTCGTCCAGATCGGACCGTGCCGCGGCTGCCTCCCGCGCGGCGAGCGCGTCCTGCTCCACGATCCGCGCCTCCTCGGCCAGCACCTCGGCCGCGACCGCCGCCACGTGCGCCTCCCGGCGGACGTCCGCGGTCCGGCGTACCGCCTCGTCGTAATCGGCACGAGCCGCCCGCACCGGCTCGTCGTCCACCGCCACGGGGGCCGACGGAGCCCCGGTGTGCTGCCAGATGCCGTTCAACTGCGACACCGAGAGATCACCCCGGCGGTACGCCTCGAGCGCCGCCCGCTGCACCAGACGCTGGGCCTCGTCGCCGGACGCGACGGCCGCCTCCTGACGGGCCCGCAGGTATCTCTGCTCGGCGTCGTCGTGGGTGCTCACGGCGTACTCCGCACGGGTTCTCGCCTCATCGGCGGCGGAAGCCGCCCGCTCCGCCGCGGCACGCACGGCCCGCGCCTCCTCCTCGAGCGGGACCTCTTCGCCGGTGTTCTCCGTGCCGGGGATCTCCGTGCCGGGAGGCGCGGTGTCCACCCGTTGCCGTGCCGCCACGAACGCCAGCCCTCCGAGCACGACGGTGACGATCGCCACCGTCGCCAGGGCCATCCACGTCCAGAGCATGCTGCCGATGCCTCCCGTTTTACCGCGATCGCTGTCATCGATGACCGTAAAGTGACCAATTGATACGCGCTACTCGGGGTGGATCACCGACGGCCCGGACTGTCCGATAGCGTTCGCCCGCGCGTTCGCCTCGACCGGTTCGTAATAACGGCGTGGTAGAAATGCCAACCGCGCCGTCTTGGCTGGCAGCACGACTTGACCCCCACAAGCGTGCCGCGTCGACCGCGACGGCTTCTCGACGAGTTCCTGCCGGCCGCGACGAAAGGCATCCCCGCGTGACCCAGCTCAACGATTTGATCGCGCAGTTCTGGCGCGACTACGCGGCGCTGGTGCTGCTCGGCCTCGGATTCCTCGGCCTGATCCTGCTGATAACCCTCGGCATCTGGGCCAAGCGGACCTCGAAACCGCTGCGCCCGCTCGCCCTGTCCTTCAGCATGAACCTGGCGCTGCTGCTCAACGCCGAGGGCATGTGGGTCATCGCTGTCGACCAGCTGAACCTGCCCAAGGTGTTCGCGGTCCTGGTCTTCGCGGTCTTCGAGATCTGCTTCCTGACCGCCACCTCGCTGGCCGCCGAGCAGTACCGGCGGACCACGGTCTACGCCGAGGACGGCACGGTCGTCACGCCCGGCCACCCCGGGCCGATGCTGTGGATCGCCGCGTTCATCGCCGGGATCTCCGGCGTCATCGTGGCCAGCAACGCGGTCACCGGCACCGAGAAACTGCTGCGCCTCGCGGTCCCGTGCGTCATCTTCCTGATGTGGTGGGCCGCCCTCACCGCGGCCGGCCAGCGGGTCCGTCGTGGCCGGTTCGCCTACAGCCCGCGCCGCCTCGCCGAACGGTGGGGCCTGCTCATCCCGGACAGCGACCCGGACCTGATCAAGATGGCCTCCGAGCGTCAGGTCCGCCGGATGGTGGTCAACTACCACCGGGTGAGTTCGGAGCGCTGGCCGCAGTCGTGGTGGCGCTCCCGCCTGCTGAAGGACGCGCGGACCGCCGGTGAGCCGGTCGTCGCCGACGTGGTGGAGCAGCTCGCGCGGATCCAGCGGGTGATGGACCTGCTGGCTCCCGGGGCTACGCGCTTCGTGGCGCCGGTGGTCGCGCCCGCCGCGACGTCCCCGGTGCTGCCGTCGGCGCCCGCGGATCCGCCGGGTGGGGCCGCGGCTCCGGTCGCTGCCTCGCTGACGGCTCCGGTGGCTGCTTCGGTGCTGCCGTCCCAGCCACTCAACGGGCACGCGGTCAACGGTTCGGCGAACGGTCGTGCGACTAACGGCGTGTCCGTTAACGGTCATACCGCTGCCCCGGCTGCCTCGGCTGCCCCGGCTCCTGTCGCCGAGGGCGGTCGTCCGCTCGGATTCATGCCGGGTGCGACCTCTCCCGGCGTTCCTGCCGGTCCCGCCGCCGGTGGGCCCGGTTCGGCGCCGGTCGCCGCTCTGAAACCGGTGCAGTTCGTCCCGCCGGCCGGTGTGGACACCGAGGAACGTCCCGCCGAGGACCGTGCCCCGGCCGTCGTCGTGCCGGCCCAGCGCCGCCCTCTCGAAGACGGTGTCCTCGAGGCCCTGACGAACGTGATGACCGCCCCCAGCCTCGGTGAACGCCTCGCCGCCACCGAGACCTTCGACGAGAACCGGGCGCCGTCCGACGACACCCAGCCGGCGGCTGTCACTCCCGCCGCTGCCCCGGCCGCCTCCCCGCCGGCGTTCGCTGCCGCCCCGGCGACCGTCTCCGCCGGCTCGTCGGTGACGGCCCCGGTCGCGGCCACCCCGGTCTCCGCCGGAGCCACCTCACCGGTCGGTGCCCTGCCGCCGGCCGCCGGTTCGGTGTTCGCCGGCACGGCCCCGTCGCCGGAGACCCCGGATACCGGTGCCGCACCGGACGCGGGTCCCGCACCGGACGCCGCCCGCCCCGCCTGGGCCGCGACCGGCACCGGCGCGGTGCCCGCCTGGGCCTCCACCGGCACCGGCGCCCGCCCCGCGGTCAGCATCGTCGGCTCCCCGTGGTGGCGCCTCTCGGTCGAACGACTCAACCGCCTGGTCTCCTCCGAGATCAACGCCGAGAACCTGAACGAGATGACGTACACCGCCGTCAACGAGATGGTCCGCAGCATCGCCCCGCGGGTCTCCGAGCTGAGCGAAGGCGTCGTCCGCGCATTCATCAACGACTACATCCGCGAACTGAACGGCGAGCCGGGCGAGGCCGCGTACCCGTGGCGTGACCTGCTCCCCGCCGCCGCCGTGGCGTCCACCGGCTCGTCCGCGTGGATGTCCGCCCTGGAGGAACTGCGCACCGCCCTGGAGGAGGAGCTGGCCGAAGGCGAACCCCGCGAGGCCCGCGAACTGGCCGAGCTGCTCGCCCCGAGCGTCCCCCGCCTCGACGACGTGACCGTGCAGGCGTTCATCAGCGACTACCTGCTCGCGCTCGGCGGCCAGTCCGCCCCCGGCAGCGCCCAGCCGTGGCACCACCTGCTGCCCCGCCCGCAGAACGGCCGCAACGCCACCGACGACGAGCTGCTCGAGGTGTACGGCGAACAACTCGACGACCACCTGCGGACCACCGGCCGGCTGAGCCGCTACAAGGTGCAGGCCGTGACCGGCATCAAGAGCCGCCTCCAGGCCGACCGCATCAAGGCCGCCGTGGAACAGCGGGCCGCCTCGACCCACTGATCCGTTCCGTCCCGCCGGTGAGCGCCGCCCTCCTGGGCCGGCGCTCACTGCCGTCTCCGGGGTCGGCCGAAGTGCCTTGATCGACTCTGTGGCGTTCTCAGCGGGAATGCGGCACGTCCCAGCCAGACACCTTCGACAGTCAAGGTCTGCGTGGTGACTTCGGGCGCGCTGACCACCCGAAAAACACCACACCCCACCACGGGTGTGGTGACAGTGCAGCCCGCCCGTACTCAACACACCCCTACGGGTGTGGTGACTTCGGGCGTCCAGCGCGCCCGTACTCAACACGCCCCTACGGGTGTGGTGACTTTGGGCGTCCAGCGCGCCCGTACTCAACACGCCCCTACGGGTGTGGTGACTTCGGGCGTCCAGCGCGCCCGAAATCACCCCGCGGATGGGCTTCGCATCCTGACCACGAAACGTGTCTAGCCCAGCCGGGTCCCGCCCAGCCCAGCCCGGTCTGGCCTGGTCCCGCTCGGGCCTGTTGGGTCCGGGTGGCAGCGATGAACGTCGGCGGACCGGCTTGCGGGGTGGTTCCGGGGACGGTTCGGCGGCTGCGGTGCGGTGTGTTGATCAATCGCCCGCTGGGTTCTGCGGTCTCGGGTGCCGGGAAACAGCGAAATGTCGGCGGGCGATTGATCATCTTTGCGGGATTCGCAGGGGGAACGTGGTGTGGGTCAGCTGCTCGGAGAGGGTCCAGAGGCGGCGGGCTAGTTCGGGATCGCGGGCCGCCGCGGAGCGGCCGGTGATCCGGGGGCGGCCGCGGGCCTGCAGGAAACCGCTCGGCGAGATGTAGCTGTCGCCCGGGATGTCGGCGGTGGCGGCGTGCAGCGTGGTCCGCGCGCCGCCGTCGTCGTTCTGGGACAGCGGGCGCAGCAGGGCGTTCATGATCCGGGTCGCCGCGCTGCCGCCGTGACCGAGCAGGTTCGTGGCGGCCAGGCCGGGGTTGGCGGCGGTCGCGATGACGGTCGAGCCGGCCGCGGTGAGGCGGCGCTGGAGCTCCGCGGTGAAGAGCATGTTGGCGAGCTTCGACTGGGCGTAGCCGGGGAACGGACGGTACGGCCGGTGCTCCCAGTTGGGGTCGTCCAGGTCCAGGGTGCCGGCCTGGTGGCCACCGGCGGCGACGGTGACGACCCGGCCGGTGATCTGCGGCAGCAGCAGGTTGGTGAGGGCGAAGTGCCCCAGGTGGTTGATGCCGAACTGGAGCTCGAAGCCGTCCACGGTCCGGCCCGGCGGCGGCATCATGACACCCGCGTTGTTGATCAGCAGGTCGACGGGGCCGGTGAGGGACGCGGCGAAGTCCCGTACCGAGGCCAGATCGGCGAGGTCGAGCCGGCGGACCTCGGTCCGGCCGGTCATCTGCGCGGCCGCGGCGTGGCCCCGGTCGAGGTCGCGGACCGCGAGGACGACGCGAACGCCCCGCGCGGCGAGGGCCCGGGCGGTGGCCCGGCCGATTCCGCTGTTGGATCCGGTGATGATGGCGGTGCGATTCGTCATGCGTCGACAGTCGGCTGAGCGGCGCCGGACAGCCAGTGCCCGCCGCTACGGTAGGAACGGCGTTACCAGGCTGAACCCGGCTCGCCCGGCGATCATGGTGGGCATGCCGATCACGGAGAACGACCTGGGTGCTCTCCTGCGGGCCTGGCGCGACCGGTGTTCACCCGCGGACGTCGGCCTGGCGGCGTACGGGCGGCGCCGGGCCCGCGGACTGCGGCGCGAGGAACTGGCGGGCCTGGCCGGAGTGAGCGTCGACTACCTGGTGCGCCTCGAACAGGGCCGCTCCCGGCGCCCCAGTGCGCCGATCGTGGCCGCGCTGTCCCGGGCTCTGCAACTCGACGAACAGGAGAACGCCGTCCTGCACCAGGCCGCCGGGCTGCAGGCGCCGTCCGGTCGGGTCGTGCCGGTGCACGTTCCGCCCGGGGTTCAGCGCCTCGTCGCCCGGATGGCCGACTATCCGGTGGCGGTCTACGCGGCAGACTGGACCCTCATCACCTGGAACGCGATGTGGAGCGCCCTGAGCGGCGACCCGGCAGGCCGGCCGGTGTCCGACCGCAACGTGATCCGGGCGACGTTCTGCCCGGCCCCGGAGTGGGCGGTTACGCACGCCCCCGACGAGGGGATCGAACGCGCCCTGGTCGCGGATCTGCGCCAGGCGGTGACGGCCTATCCGGAGGACGACAACCTGCGCACCCTGATCGCGGAGGTGGCCGAGTCCAGCCCGCGGTTCCGGGAGTTGTGGGCCTCGGGCGCGGCGGGACGGCACGTCAGTTCCCGCAAGACGGTACGCCACCGCCTGGTCGGCGAGCTCACGCTGGACTGCGACGTGTTGACCGTCCCCGGCTCCGACTTGCGGATCACCGTGTACACCGCAGCGGCGGGCGGTGCCGACGCCGAGCGCCTGGAGTTCCTGCGGGTCGGCGCCGTCCACGCGGTCACGGACTGAACGATCACGGGTTGAGCTGCCGACCGTGTCTCCCGCGGTCAAGGGGTGAGCGGCCGGCCGTCGTGCGGGACTGTCGGGTGAACGGCCGGCCGTCGTGCAGGGCTAACGGGTGAGCAGCCAGACGTCGCGGGAGCTGGTCAGGGAGAGGTCGGCGCGGTGGCGCAGGGAGAGCGGCCCGTCGCCGTCCAGCAGGGTGTCCAGGGTGGCCCGGTCCTCGGGGGCGAGGGTGTCCACCAGGCCGTGGCGGAACCGGCCCAGGGTGGCGGCGGCGTACCTGCGGGCGGCCGGCGGCAGCGGCGCCGGGATCGACACGTCCAGGGTGCGGTGGGAGTCGACGGTGAAACCGGCCGCGGTCAGGCGGGACGTCCAGTCGGATCTGATGTGCGGTACGTGCTCGGCGCGGGTCTTCTCCATCGCGGCGTGGCAGCGCTCCTCCAGACCGGGCGTGCCGAAGCCCAGATCCTCCGGAAGGAACCGGGGCATGTCGGCCATCTCGACGACGGCCAGGACGCCGCCGGGGCGCAGGGTGGCGTGGATGTCCCGCAGGACACGGTCGGGGTCGGCCATGTGGTGCAGGGACGACGAGGCCCAGATCAGGTCGGCGCTGTCCGGGGCGGCCGGCCAGGCGGCGTCCAGGTCGGCGCGCAGCGGGCGGATGCGGGCGTCCAGGCCGTGCCCGCGGGCGGTGGTGGTCAGATGGCTCAGCATGTCGTCGGAGGTGTCGACGACGGTGGAGACGGCGTCGGGGAAACGGCGGAGAAGGGCGAACGTGCCGGTCCCGGTGCCGCTGCCGATGTCGATGATGTCGCGGACCGGGTGGTCACCGGCCAGGTCGGCGATCCGGGCGGTGAGGGCGGCCAGCTCGTCGCGGGTGATCTCGGCGTCCAGGTCCAGGAGCTCACGGAGGCCCTCGTCGGCGCCATGATCGTGATCCCCGTGGCCGTGGCCGTGGCCGTGGCCGTGGGAACCGTGGGAGTGGGCGGAAGCGGCGTGGTCGTTCATGAGACGACTGTAGGCAGGCTTTGCGCCGAACGCATACAGTATTGCGTATGACGCAAGACGCTGAGGTTGATGCACTGGTCCGGGCCCGGATCCGTGGACTCCGGCTGGCCAAGGGCTGGTCACTGGAGGATCTGGCGTCACGGTGCTATCTGAGCCCGTCGACGCTGAGCCGGATCGAGACCGGGCACCGGCGGATCGGGCTGGACCAGCTGACCGCCATCGCCCGCGCGCTCGGGGCCAGCCTCGACCAGCTCGTCGAGACGGCCGACGACGCCGTGGTGATTCCGGCGCATCACCATCCGGAGCGGGGGATCACCACCTGGGTGCTCAGTCAGGAGCAGGGGCTGACCGTGTCGCGGGTGCGGGTCAGCCGTCCGGCGGCGCGCGGGCCGGAGGCGATGCGGGTGCACCCGGGGCGGGACTGGTTCACCGTGCTGTCCGGGACGATCGAGCTGATCCTCGGCGACCGGTCGATCATCGTGGCGGAGGGGCAGGCCGCCACGTTCTCGACGATGGTGCCGCACTCGTTCGGTTGTGTGGGCGGCCCGGCCGAGGTGATCGCCGTCCTGGACCACGACGGCGAACGGATCCACCTGGACGACTGAAGACCGAAGACGACTGAAGACCGAAGACGACTGAAGACCGAAGACGACTGAAGACAGAGAAAGGGCCGTCGACTGCCTTTTCAGCGCATTGGGGGAGGAGTAGCGCGTACCCCCAAGAAAGGTTTTTAAAGAGCGGGAGGGGCGCAGCTGGCGCGCCACACCACCGAGGCCTCCGCCGGCTCGGCCCGGTGGCCGGGGTCGTCGCCCAGCGCGAGTGCCATCGCCCGCTCGCCCATCTCGACCAGCGGCAGCCGGACGGTGGTCAGGGCGGGTGTCACGTCCCGCGCGATCGGCATGTCGTCGAAACCGGTCACCGAGACCTGATCGGGAACGCTGATGCCGCGTTCCCGCAGGGTGGCCAGCGCACCCACCGCGAGCGAGTCGTTGAGGGCGACCAGCAGCGTGAGCGTCGGGTCGGCGTCGATGAGCTCGGATGCCGCCCGGGCGCCGCCGTCGCGGGTGAAGTCGGTGTACGCGATGCGCTCCGGCGGCAGCGGCACCCCGAGTTCTTCGGCGGCACGGCAGAAACCGGTCAGGCGGTCCGTCGTCGTGGTGAGTTTGCGGGGCCCGGCGATGACCGCGATCCGGCGGTGGCCCTGCTCGAGGATGCGCCGGCCGAGTTCCTGCATGCCGGCGCCGTTGGCGGGCAGGACGGCGCTGCCCACCAGGCGGTGCCGGCCGATCACCGCGACCCGGCCGCCGGCCTGCTGGTACGCCCCCAACTCGGCGTTGAGGCGTTCGGTGAACGCGTCGTCGTGATATCCGGAGCCGGCCAGGATGAGCGCGTGCACCTGCTGGGCGCGCAGCAGGCCGACGTAGGCGAGTTCCCGTTCCGGCTCCCGGTAACTGTTGCAGATGACCAGGAGCCGGTCGTGCGCGCCGGCCTGGCGTTGCAGACCGCGGGTGATCTCCGCGAAGTAGGGGTCGGAGACGTCGTGCACGATCACGCCGACCGCTGATTTGCGGGGCCGGGCGACGTTCTGCGCGTGTGCGTTGGGCACGTAGTGCAGTTGGGCGACGGCGGCGAGCACCCGTTCGCGGAGATCCTCGTTGACGCGTTTCGCACTGTCGTTGATCACGCGGGAGACGGTCGCCGGCGACACCCCGGCGAGCCGGGCTACGTCCGCCAAGGTGACCGCCATGCGAGCAGTCTAGATGTCAGTCCCGGCCGATCAACGCCAGCGTGTCGGCGACCCGGTTGGCGAAGCCCCACTCGTTGTCGTACCAGGCCACCACCTTGACCAGACGGTCGTGGGACGCGGTGAGCAGCGAGTCGTAGACCGACGACGCCGGGTTGCCGGTGATGTCCGAGGAGACCAGCGGGTCGGCGGAGAACTCCAGCACGCCGCGCAGCGGTCCGGACGCCGCCGCCTCGAACGCGCTGTTGATCTCCTCGACGGTGACCGGGCGTGTGACGACCGCGTTCAGTTCGACCAGCGAGCCGACCGGGACCGGCACCCGCACCGAGTATCCGCGCAGGCGCCCGTCCAGCCGGGGCAGCACCGCGCCGATCGCCTTGGCCGCGCCGGTCGTGGTGGGCGCGATGTTGACGCCGGCGGCGCGCGCCCGGCGCAGGTCGCGGTGCGGGCCGTCCTGCAGGTTCTGTTCCTGGGTGTACGCGTGGATCGTCGTCATCGAGCCGACCTCGATGCCGGCCAGGTCGTCCAGCACCGAGGCCAGCGGTGCGAGCGCGTTGGTGGTGCAGGACGCGTTGGAGACGACGTGGTGCGCGGCGGGGTCGTAGTCGCCGTGGTTGACCCCGTACGCGATGGTCACGTCCGCCCCGGTGGCCGGCGCGCTGACCAGCACCTTGCGGGCGCCCGCGGTCAGGTGGACGGCAGCGTTGGCGGTGAACCGGCCGGTCGCCTCGACGGCCACGTCGACGCCGAGGTCCTTCCACGGCAGGCGGGCCGGGTCGGGTTCGGCGGTCACCTCGATCCGCCTGCCGTCGACGATCAGGTGCCCGTCGTGGGCTTCGACGGGTTTGCCGAAGCGTCCGAGGGTGCTGTCGTAGCGGAGCAGATGGGCGAGGGTCGGCACGTCGCCCAGGTCGTTGATCGCGACGATGTCGATGTCCCGGCCGTCGAGGGCGCGGAGCAGGTTGCGTCCGATGCGGCCGAATCCGTTGATGGCGATTCTCATGCCCTCAGCCTGCGGCGTGGAACTCCTCCGTGGCAGAGGGCGGAGAGCCAGCCGGCACAAGGTTTCCGCCAAAGGTCCGGCGGTATTCGCTGGGGGAGGTGCCGAGGATCCGCTGGAAGTGCAGGCGCAGGTTGGCGCCGGTGCCGAGGCCGACCCGGGAGGCCACCTGCTCGACCCCGAGGTCGGTGCGTTCCAGCAGTTCACGGGCGAGGTCGACGCGGGCCCGCAGGATCCACTGCATCGGGGTGTACCCGGTGTCCTCGACGAACCGGCGTCCGAACGTTCGTGCGGAGACCTTGGCGTGCCGGGCCAGTACCGGGACGCTCAGCGGTTCGTCCAGGTGCCGCAGCGCCCACTCCCGGGTCGCCGCGAACACCTCACCCAGCGGTTCCGGCAGGGTACGCGGCACGAACTGCGACTGCCCGCCGCTGCGGTACGGGGCCGCCACCAGGATCCGGGCGATCGCGTTCGACACCTGCACCCCGTGGTCGCGCCGGATGAGGTGCAGGCACAGGTCGATCCCGGCGGCCATCCCGGCGGAGGTCAGCACCTGGCCCTCGTCGACGAAGAGCACCCCACCGTCCACGGTGACCTTGGGGTATTCGCGGGCCAGGACCGGCGCCATCCGCCAGTGTGTGGTGGCCCGCAGGCCGTCCAGCACGCCGGCCGCGGCCAGCGCGAACGCGCCTTCACAGATGGAGACCATCCGGGCGCCCCGGAACGCGGCGTCCCGGAGCGCGTCGACGATGCGCGGGTCGATCGACCGGTTCCGGAAACGGAACCCGGGGACGATGACGGTGTCCGCGTCCTCCATCGCCTCCAGGCCCCGGTCGACGATGAAGTTCAGCCCGTTGCGGCCCAGCACCGGGCCGGCCCGCACCGCGCAGGGCCGTACCTCGTAGCCGAACGCCTCGGGCGGGCTGAAGCACTGCGCGGTGATACCGACGTCGAGAGGGGATGCGCCGTCCATCACCAGCACGGCGATCTTGTGAACTGTCACCCTCTCACTGTCGCTCGCCGGTGGCACCGGCGGAACTGGCTGTCGCGCCAAGGGCCGCAAGGAAAGCGCCGTCCAGGAGCATGTCCAGTGCGCTCGGGTACGCACTGCGCACCATCTCGTGGGCCAGCCGGGGCGCGGCCTCGGCGATCCGCGGATAGTCCCCGGCCGGCAGGCGGGCGTAGGTCGACTCCCAGATGTCCTCGTCGGCCCGCCGGGCGGACCGGGGCAGGGCCAGCGCGCCGGCGTCCAGGGCCGCGAACGCCAGCGTCTGGTCGATGAAGGCGTGGTAGATCCGGACCGTCGCGGTGAGCGGGAACCCGGCCGCCCGCAGCACCCCGATGATCGCCTCGTCGGCGGCTAGCTCGTGGGCGCGCCCGGTGACCCGGCTGGCGGTCAGCAGCGCGGCCTGCGGATGGGCCACGTAGGCGGCGTGGATGCGCAGCCCGATCGCCCGCAGGTCGGCCCGGCCGTCGCCGGTCGCCGACCAGCCGTCGAGGGCCTGCCCGATCAGGGCGTCGCCGATCGCCAGGGTCAGCTCGTCCATGCCGTGGAAGTAGCGGTAGAGGGCGCTGGGGTCGCAGTCCAGGGCGAGGCCGAGGCGACGGGCCGACAGCCCGGTGCTGCCGTGCTCGCGGAGCAGGCGCAGCGCGGTGTCGATGATCAGCTGTTCGGAGAGGACGGTGCCGCCGCGGGTGGGCCGGCGGCGACGGCGCCGCTGTTCGGGAACGACGGTCTTGGCCATGGGCGCTCCTTATGCCAACACCATTGACCTTAGAACCGGACGGTTGCGATCTTCAAGCGATGACCCCCCGAAAAGGCCTGCGTGTGCTGCTGGTCGGCGCCGGTGGCGTCGGCACCGCGATCAGCCGGATCATGGCCCGGCGGTCGTTCGTCGAGGAGCTGGTGATCGCCGACTACGACGCGTCCCGCGCCCAGGTCCACCTGGACGCCCGGGACGAGGACGCGGTGGCGGCGGCGCTCCGGGTGCACCGGTGCGACGTGCTGCTCAACGCCACCGACCCGCGGTTCGTGATGCCGCTTTTCCATGCCGCGTACCGAGAAAACGCTACATATGTCGACATGGCGATGTCACTCTCCCGCCCCGACCCCGACCACCCGTACACCCGGTGCGGCGTCAAACTCGGCGACGCCCAGTTCGCCCAGGCCGCCGACTGGGCCGCCGCCGGACGGCTGGCCCTGGTCGGGATGGGCGTCGAGCCGGGACTCTCCGACGTGTTCGCCCGGCATGCCGCCGACGAACTGTTCGACACCATCGACGAGATCGGCATCCGCGACGGCGGCAACCTGACCGTCGACGGCCTGGCCTTCGCACCGTCCTTCAACATCTGGACCACCATCGAGGAGTGCCTCAACCCGCCGGTGGTCTGGGAGTCCGGCCGCGGCTGGTTCACCACCGCACCGTTCAGCGAACCGGAGGTCTTCGACTTCCCCGAGGGCATCGGGCCGGTCGAGTGCGTCAACGTCGAGCACGAGGAGGTGCTGCTCATCCCGCGCTGGATCGACGCCGGCCGGGTCACCTTCAAGTACGGCCTGGGCGAGACCTTCATCGGCGCGCTGCGCACCCTGCACGACCTCGGCCTGGACCGGACCGGGCTGGTCACCGTGCCCGGCGGCGCCGGCCCGGTGGCGGTCTCCCCGCGGGACGTGGTCGCCGCCTGCCTGCCCGACCCGGCCGGCCTCGGCGCCCGGATGCGGGGCAAGACCTGCGCCGGGACATGGGTACGCGGAACGAAGGACGGCCGCCCCCGGGACGTGTATCTGTACCACGTGGTGGACAACGAGTGGTCGATGGCCGAATACGGCTGTCAGGCGGTGGTCTGGCAGACCGCGGTGAACCCGGTCGTGGCCCTCGAACTGCTGGCCACCGGGGCTTGGCGGGGTGCCGGGGTGCTGGGTCCGGAGGCCTTCCCGGCACGCCCGTTCCTGGACCTGCTGACGGCGTATGGAACGCCGTGGGGGATGCGCGACAGGGTCGGGGCTCTCTAACTCCGAAGTCGGGGACTACCCTCTTCAGCGGTACCCGATATCGTCCCACACCTTCCGGCCGCCCGCGCGCGGCGGTGGACGCCTGTGGCGACGCGGAAAGGACGGCCAGCGATGCGTGACGAACGGAGCCGATCGGCGGGTCGGCCGACGCTGGAGGAGGTCGCTGCCCGGGCCGGGGTCGGTCGTGGCACGGTGTCCCGCGTCGTCAACGGTTCCGCCCAGGTCAGCCCGAAGGCGCGGACCGCGGTGCAGGATGCGATCGCGGCTCTCGGCTATGTGCCGAACCGGGCCGCCCGTGCCCTGGTGACCCAGCGGACCGACTCGATCGCGCTGGTGGTCTTCGAGTCCGGTGAGCGGTTCTTCGCCGAGCCGTTCTTCGGCCGGCTCGTGCAGTCCGTCTCGTCGGTGCTGGTCGCCCGCAACCTGCAGATGATCCTGATGATCGCGCAGGCCCCCGAGGAGCGCCGCCACCTGGAGGGCTACCTCACCCGCCAGCACGTCGACGGCGCGCTGCTGCTCTCCCTGCACGGTGACGACCCGCTGCCCGCGGTGCTGGAGGAGCGGGGCGTGCCGACGGTGCGGGTGGGCCGTCCGGTGCATCCGGAGCCGGTCAGTTACGTCGACGCGGACAACCGGGGTGGCGCCCGCGCCGCCGTCACCTACCTGCGGGACCAGGGCCGCCGGTGCATCGCGACGATCACCGGCCCGCTGGACATGGCGGCCGGCATCGCCCGCTACGACGGTTACCGCGACGTGGTCGGCGAGGGCCCGGCGGCGCGCGGCGACTTCGGCGAGCTCTCCGGCGCGACCGCGATGGAGTGGCTGCTCACGCACTACCCGCAGATCGACGCGGTGTTCGCCGCCTCGGACCCGATGGCCTCGGGCGCGATGCGCGTGCTGCGCCGGGCCGGCCGCCGGGTGCCGGAGGACGTCGCGGTCATCGGGTTCGACGACTCGGCCATCGCCCGGCACACCGACCCGCCGCTGACCAGCGTCTACCAGCCGGTCGAGCAGATGGGCCAGGAGATGGTCCGGCTGCTGCTCAACAAGCTCGACGGCGACGAGCCCACCGAGCGCGAGACGGTCCTGCCGACCAGGCTCATCCTGCGAGGCTCGGCCTGATTCCCGGGTACGCGGTGAGCCGGTGTCCCGGGTCCGGCCGCGGGGTCAGGTGCCGGACGCCCCGCGCAGGTCGGCGAGCCGGGCCTGCAGGATCGCCGCCTGCTCCTCGGTGATCGCCTCCTCGCCCAGACGCTGGCGCACCTTGCGGCTGAGCACGTCGGCCTGCTCCTGCACGTCGACGTCCTCGCCGACGCTGAGCTGACGCAGCAGGTTCATGAAGTCCAGGGCGACGTCCGGCCGGATCTCGCCGATCTCCTCGCCGCGTTCGACCGCGGCCCGGACCCGGCTCAGCGCCACGTCCACGGTCAGCGGCGTCGCCTGCGTCGCCGGGGCGGTGGGGCTCGATGTGGCGCTGCTGGCGGGCGGCGACGGCGGCTCCGGTGAACTGGTCAGCGGCGCGGCGACGGCCGGCTCGCCGGTCGTCGGGGTGGCGGCCGGGGTCTGCGCGTACCGGTCGTCGCTGCGGGAGTCGCCGATCGCGTTCACCACCGCGGCGAACGCCAGCAGCACCGCGGCCAGCCCGACGCCGAGGCCGATCCGGCGGCGCAGCGCCGAACCGGTGCGGGGCGGCACCGGAAGGACCGGGGCCTGCCCGGTCGGTGGTGGCAGCGGCAGCGCGATGGTCTTGCGGGCCGGGGTGGACGGGATGAGCCGGGACAGTGCCTTGCGCGCCTCGGCGGCGGACGGCCGGCGGTGCGGCTCGTCCTCCAGGCAGTGGTCGATCAGGTGGCGCAGCCGGTCCGGCAGGGTCCCGGGCAGCCGGCTCGGGCCGGTGGCCTGCGCGGCCGCCAGCTCCTCCCAGGTGTCCACGTTGTACGGCGGCTGCCCGGTGACCATCTCGAAGAGGAGAACGCCGAGCCCGTACAGGTCGGTGGCGGGTTCGGCCGGTTTGCCGTCGAGCCGTTCCGGAGCGGCGTACGCCGGGGTGCCGAAGCTGGCGCCGGTCTCGTCGTCGTCCGGCTCGCCGGCGGCCGCGCTGATCCCGAAGTCGAGCAGTTTCACCCCGTCGGCGCAGAGCATGACGTTGCCCGGTTTGATGTCGCGGTGCACGACGCCCGCGGAGTGCGCGTGCGCCAGGGCGGCGGCGACCGCGGCGCCGACCGAGACGGCCTCACCCCACGGCATCGGGCCGTCCAGCAGGCGGGCCGCGACGGTCTCGCCGCCGAGCAGCTCCATCACCACGAACGGCGCGACCGAGCCGTCGGTGCGGACGGCCTCACGGTAGTCGTGCACGGCGGCGATGCCGGGGTGCTGCAGCCGTGCGGCGAGCCGGGCCTCCCGCCACGCCAGGTGGGCCGCGCGGGTGTCGCCCGCCGGGAGCTTCACCGCGACGGGCCGGTCGAGGAGTTCGTCGACGGCTCGCCAGACCTGCGCCATACCGCCTGTCTCGAGCAAGGTGACGAGGCGGTACCGCGAGGCCAGAAGGACACCCGGCGCCGGCCATACATCGTGCATCCCAGGACATTCACTTAGTCCGCCGGGCATGTCAACTCCCCTGGCTGCGACGCGCGTCCCACTTCCGGCCGCGTACCGGGACACGCAGGGCGATGATCCGCCCGCACGCTGCCGTTCTTCGCGGATGGTGCCGTTTCGCCGCCTCCGGTGATCCGTTCGCGGGGGCGTGGAAGACCCCGGAAACGAGCTACCGACCGGCAACCGGCGGTGACCACGGGCTGCACCCGCCGGTCCGCAATCTTGTTCTCACCACGCCGGAGCGGCACGAGCCGCGAAGGCAACCGGCAACAACGAGGAGAACCCCCAGATGAACATGCGCCGCCGTACCGCCGCCACCGTCGCCATGGCCGCCGCGTTCACCGTCCCCACTGTCGGTCTCGCCGGTGCCGCGTTCGCGGAAACCGGTTCAAGCGCCAACAACGGTCTTCCCAAACCGGGCGTCAGCGCCAGCGCGGGCCTGTCGGTCGGCGTGACACTCCCCAAGCCCGCCGCGAGCTCGAGCTCCACCGCCAAGCCCCTCCTCCCGATCACCGTCGGCCTGCCGAAGCCGGCCGCCAGCTCCAGCGCCAACCCGGGCCTCTCGGTCGGCGTGACGCTGCCGAGCCTGCCCCGCTCGTCCGCCTCGGCCGGCCCGTCCGCGTCGGCCAGCCGTTCGGCCGGTGTCTCGATCACCCTGCCGTCCCTGCCCAAGCCGTCCAGCAGCTCCAGCACCGGTTCCGGCACCGGTGGCAACGGCGGCTTCATCACCTACCCGGGTGTCGGGATCGGCATCAACCTGCCCGGTCTCAAGCCCACCACCCTCCCGTCCACCAGCGCCTCCGCCAGCCCGTCCGTCAGCGCCAGCGCCACCGCCAAGCCGATCGTCTCGGTCGGCGTGACCCTGCCCGGCCTGGTCAAGCCGTCCGCGTCCACCTCGCTCGGCGTCTCGATCGGCCTGCCCGGTCTGACCAAGCCCAGCAAGGCCGCCCCGACCCCGACCACCTGCACCACCACTCCGGCCGCCACCCCGACCCCGGCCGCCAGCAGCAGCTCGTCCACCAACTCCTTCGGCATCACCGGCACGATCAAGGCCCTCAACCTGCTCAAGGGCACCGTCGACGTCAACGTCACCACCGGCTCGCTGAAGGGCAAGACCGTCACGGTCGGCGTCCCGCAGCTCGCCACCGTCACCCTGGACGGCCGGAAGGCCGCGCTGAACCTGCTCGGCATCGGTGACGCGGTCACCATCGGCGGCACCGCCAAGAACGGCCTCTACGTCGCCACCAACCTGATCGGCACCGACGCGGACAAGACGGTCTGCACCCCGGCGCCGACCGCCGCCCCCGAGGAGGGTGACCCCAACTACCAGGACTGATCTCACTCAGAGGTTCCGGTGACCGGCCCACCGTGAAGGCGGGCCGGTCACCGATGTCCCACCCGTGCCGTCCCGGTCAGTCGACCGTGGGCGGCTCGGTGCGTGCCGCCTCGGCCAGCGCGGCCGCCGCCGACCGGTACGGGTTGTACGTGTACGACCGGGACAGCGTGCCCGGCACGGTGAAGTAGGCCGCGGACAGCGCCGCCGGATCGGTGGCGATCTCCCCGCGGGCGATCGTGTCGTCACCGTCGTCCCAGCCCCACGGTGCGTTCGCCGAGTCGGTGCCGCAGGACCAGGTGCCCTGGCCGCAGCCGCCGCTGGTGTCGCCGGCGAACGTGCCGAGGGCGGCGAACAGGCTGCCGGTGTTCCGCTGGGCCCACAGTCCGCCGTCGGCGAAGACGTCCACCAGCCGGTATCGCACGTCGCGGTCGTCGGCACCGGACGGTGTCTCGGCCACCGTGGACGGGTAGTAGACGAGACCGTCCCCGTTGATCGTGTACTGCGGGTACGCCTTGAGCCCGTGCCCCTTGGCCTCCTGCGCGGTGACCGGGTGCGTGAACGCGTCGTGCGGCGAGGACTGCATCTGCAGCGTGCCGTCGATCGTCTCGCCGCCGTCGGTCCAGGTGCTGCCGGCCGGCGCGTACGAGAAGAAGTCGCTGTGCGCCACCGTCACCGCCGAGCGCAGGATGCCGTAGTCCGAACCGTCCTTCTCCACCGCGAGCAGCACGCCCTCGCCGTCGTTCTCGTGCTCGCTCTCGAAGAACGGGTGGTCCACCCAGTCCCGCGGGTGGAAGAACAGGTACGTGATGAAGAAGTGCGACGCGGTCTCGGCCACCGAGTAGTACGCGTACGCGGCCGTGTCCGTCCCGGCGTTGTCCCAGTTGTCGCGGCCGTCGAGGTTGCCGTCGAAGTCGTACCTGGTGATCATGTCGGACTTGCCGCCGAGCGCGTGCGCGCCGGTGACGTCGGTGTCCTGGTAGTGGATGGGCGCCCAGCGCAGCGCCAGATCGGCCCGGCTGACCGCCGCCCGGGCCGGCGTCGCCGTCCCGGCCAGCACCAGAACCCCGGCCGCGACCGCGGCTGCACAGCGTCGTCCGTACATCGAAGCTCCCCACCTTTTGGTATGTAGGAGCGTCAATATATGCAAGATCGGTGGACGGCTGGGAAAGATCTCATGTCCGGTACCCGCCCCGCCGATCGTCGGGAGCATGGGGGGATCCGGCACACCACCGCCGTGGCGCTACGTCACGGCCAGCGGGCTGCTCGTCGTGCTCGGTGTCCTCTGGTACGCGTGGTGGATCGTGACCGGTATCGGCCCGGCCGCGGTCGGCTACACGCTGATGCCGGCCGGACTGGTGACCGCCGCGGCGGCACTGCGCTCGATGCGCCGGTCGGTCGGCCTGGCCCCGGTCGCCGAACGGTTCTGGGGCTGGCTGGAGGCGGCCTGCTACCCCCTGGCCGCCGGGTACGCCCTGCTCGCCGTCGCCGCCTTCCGGGAGTCCCCGCAGCTGCCCGCGATGCCACCGGTCTCCGCCGTGCTGGTCGGCGGCGGGGTGCTCGCCGCGATGTGGGCCGTCGCCCGGGTGCCGGTCGGCGTGAACAGCCGGGCCGACCGCGGCCGGCAGGGCCTGGACCGGCTGATCGCGTTCCTCGGCTGCGTGACCGTGCTCTGGCACTTCGGCATCGCGCCGATGCTCGACGCCCCCCAGCCGTGGAGCGGGCCGGCGGTGGCCACCCTGATGCTGTCGTTCGGGTTCGCGGCCGGCGCGATCACCAAGGTCTCGTACATCACCGGTGGTCCGGTGGACCGGGCCGCGGTCCGGTTGATCGGCTCGACCGGGCTGGTCGCGGCCGCGGTGGCGGTGTTCGCCGCGGTGCCCGCCTTCGACGGCGTCATCCCGGCACAGGCGATCTGCCTGCCGGTGATGCCGCTGCTGGTCGCGCTGGCCGCCCGCCGTCAGCACGGCTCGGCCGGGGCCCGGCCGCGGCGCGGCAACGTGTGGCTGCCGTACCTCGCGGTGCTCGCCGTCGACCTGCCGCTGATCGAACTGGTGGTCAGCCCGGTCGCCTGGGACCTGCGGGAGGGCGAGACCCGCCTGGTGGTGGCCCTCGCCGTGGTGGTCACCGGGCTGGTCACCGTCCGGCAGTACCTCTCCTTCCGGGAGAACTCCCTGCTGCTCGCCGAGAAACGGGCGTCCGAGGCCCGGCTGCGGCACGAGGCCACCCACGACCCGCTGACCGGCCTGGCCAACCGGGTGCTCTTCCGGGAACTGCTCGACGAGGCACTGGCCGGGCCGGGCGCCACCGTCCTCATGATCGACATGGACGACTTCAAGAGCGTCAACGATTCGCTCGGGCACGACGCCGGCGACCAACTGCTGATCGCCTTCGCCGAGGTGCTGCGGTCGGCGTCCGGCACCGACGGCACCCCGGCCCGGCTGGCCGGCGACGAGTTCGCCATCCTGATCGACCGCCCGGCCCGCGGCGGTGACGTCGCCGAACGCCTCAAACAGGCCACCACCGTGCCGATCGGGCCGCACCGGCTGCTCGTCCACGTCAGTGCCGGCCTGGCCACCGCGCCCGGCGGTGCCGCGGCCACCCTGCTGCTGCGCGACGCCGACGCGGCCATGTACGTGGCCAAACAGCGCGGCAAGGCCAACTGGGTGCGCTACGAGAGCGGCATGGAACAGTCCGCCCAGGCGCACGTGCAGCTCGGCGGCGACCTGCGTGAGGCGCTGGCCGGCGGGCAGTTGCGGGTCGTGTACCAGCCGGTGGTCCGGCTCGACGACCGGCGGATCGTGGGCGTGGAGGCGCTGGTCCGCTGGGAGCACCCGGTGCAGGGGACGATCTCACCGGCCGAGTTCATCCCGGCCGCCGAGCAGACCGGCCTGATCGTGCCGGTCGGCCGTTTCGTGCTGCGTGAGACCTGCCGGCAGGCCGCCGCCTGGCTCGCCGAGTTCGGGCCGGACGCGCTGACCCGGGTCGCCCCCAACGTCTCGCTGCGCCAACTCCACGACCCGGACTTCGAGGTGGACGTCCGGGCCGCCCTGGAGGACCACGCACTCCCCGCCGACCTGCTGGTGCTGGAACTCACCGAGTCGGCGTCGCTGCGCAGCCCCCGGGTGTCGCGGGTGCTGCACCGGCTGCACGGCACCGGCGTACGGCTGGCCCTGGACGACTTCGGCACCGGCGAGTCGTCGCTGAGCCTGCTGCGGACGTTCCCCGCCGACATCGTCAAACTCGACGAGTCGTTCGTCGACGGCATCGAACGCGACGAGCCGGGCAGCACGGCGGTGGCCCGTGCGGTGTTCCAGCTGGCCGGGGCGTTCGGGCTGGAGACGATCGCGGAGGGCGTGGAGAACGAGGAGCAGGCCGAGCGTCTGCTGCGCCTCGGGTACACCCTGGGCCAGGGCCACCACCTCGGCCGGCCGATGACCGGCGACGAGATCACCACGATCGTCGCGGCCCAGCGCGCCGGCGCGGCCGCGGCCTGATCCGCGGCCGGATGTTCCAGGACCGCCGGTTAGGGTACGGATGTGGACACGGCGGACGACGGCACCAGCACCGCCCGGTCGCTCGCGGACCGCCTGGAGGCTCTCGGCTTCACGGGTCTCAGCGAGGGCGACGCCGCCGCGCGGATCATCGACGAGGTCACCGCCTGGGGCGAGGAGCGCGGCTGGCGGGTCTACCGCCGGGCGCCGAGCGTGTTCCCGCTGCCCCCGCCGCTGCGGGGCAACTCGGTGCTGGACGTGGCGTTCGCCCGCCCGGGTGGTGCCCCGCCGCTCGCGGTCGAGGTCGACCGGTTGGACCGGCAGCGCACGGTCGACAAGCTGCTCGCCGAGGCGGCCGCCGGCCGGGTCGCGATCTGGGTCCGCTGGGGTGCCGGGCCGTTCCGTCCGCCGCCGCTCCCGGTGCACCTGGTGACCAGGGAGGCGGCCCGCCGGAGCGGGCGCTGGAGCACGGCCGCCGACCGGCCCGCCCCGGAGCACTCCGGGGCCGCCCCGACGGCCGCCGAGGTCGAGGAGCTTCCGCTCATTCCCTGATCACCTTCATCGAATCCTCAGCCGGGAAGGCAGCCGCTTTGTCAGGCTGTGGCGGTGACACAGCATCAGCTGAGGCATCCGGCGGCATGGTGGGCGCAGTTCGAGGAGGCCTCGGACCGGTTCGACACGGCGTATCTGACCGAGGGGCTCGGCGACCTGATCATCGCCAAGATCGCGTCACCGTTGCTGAAACGGGAGGCGGAGATCGCCGCCGACGTGGTGGTGCGGCACCTCAACAAGCCGGCCGCCGAGGAACTCGCCGAACGCTCCGAGCGGGCGGTGCAGCGTCTGGTCGACACCGTGCGGCGGCTCGAGGAGCGGTCCGGCGACGGGTTCGGCCTGGTCGAGGCGCAGGCCCTCTGCCACCTGATGGAGGGCCGTTTCGGCGAGGCCGCCGCGGCCGCCGAGGAGTTCGTCAAGACGCCGCAGATCCTGCGGGTGTTCGTCGGGGCGCTGCGGATGGAACGGTTCGACGGCGACGTGGCGGTCCGGATGCTGGCCGCCGGGCACTCGCCGGGTGCCGCCCTCAACTCCGGTTCGGTGATCGGCAGGTACAACTGGTGGCCCAAGTGGCTGTTGAAGATCGTCACCGAGCGGGCGCTGGCCGGGCACCTGGACGAGGAGACCGTGACGGCTCTGGACCGGTGCGCGTACGCCGAGCTCACCCCGGCCCAGTCCCGGATCGCCCGCCGTCTGCTGGAGGGCGAGGAGGCGCTGGTCGACGCGTCCGCGGTGCGGCTGGAGGGGATGGGTGAGGCCGAGGCGGCGGCGAAACTGCGCGAGGGCGACCTGACCGCTGTCGCCCTCGCCTGCCGCCTGATCCTGGTTTGACCCGCACAGGGGTGTGTTGTTTTCGGGCGCGCTACGCGCCCGAAAACAACACACCCCAAGCACTGTGTTGAGTTCGGGCGCCGTAGGCGCCCGAACTCAACACACGAAAGAGCGTTACGCGCCGCCCTCGGTGAGGGTCACCGGGGCGGGCTGGAAGGACGCGCCGGTGACGTCCACACCGGCTGCCTTCGCCGCGTCGAGCGCCTGGTTGATGTAGTCGTTGGTGTACGCGAGACCCTCCGGTGCCTTGGTCAGCACGGTGTCGCCGGTCTGGTTCCTGGTGGTCATCGAGAGGTCGACGGTCTGCTTCCAGGCGGTCTCGTCGATCACGCCGATGCCGCCGGTGGACGGCCAGATCAGCTTGTTCGTCTCGGTCATCTGCCACAGCTGGTGGCTGGTGCCGAGCTTGGAGCCCTTGGCCACCACCATGTCGCGGCACTTCTCGGCGTTGTCCCGGCAGAACGCCCACCCCTGGATGGTGGCGGTCAGGAACCGTACCGTCTGGGCCTGGTAGTTCGGGTCGCTGAGCTTCTCGGTGTTCGCCCACACGGCGTCCTGCAGCATCGACGACCCCTCGGTCTTCCAGTCGATGATCGCGAAGTCGTCGGCGGTGTAGAGCTGCCCGGTCGCCGGGTTCTTGGCCTCCAGCAGCTGGGCGTACTCGTTGTAGCTCATCGCCTGGGCGGCGTCGATCTCCTTCTTGAGCAGCGCCTGCATGTCGAACTGCTGCTGCACCAGGGTGACGTCCTTGCCGGGGTCGATGCCGGCCTTGGTCATGCCGGCGAACAGCTCGAACTCGTTGCCGAAGCCCCAGTTGCCGACCTTCTTGCCCTTGAGGTCGGCGGCGCTGGTGATGCCGCTGTCCTTCCACGCCACCTGGTACGTGCCGGACCGGGCGAAGATCTGGCCGACGTCGGTGATCCCGGCGCCCTGTTCGCGGGAGGCGAGGGCCTTGGGCACCCAGGCGACCGCGTAGTCCGCCTTTCCCTGGGCGAGCACGGTCTGCGGCACGATGTCGACGCCGCCTTCGAGCAGTTCGACGTCGAGGCCCTGGGCCCGGTAGAAGCCCTGGTCGACGGCGGCGATGTAACCGGCGAACTGGGCCTGGAAGAACCACTGCAGCTGGAGCTTGATCGGGGTGAGGCCGCCGCTGGGCGCGGTGGTCACCGCGGAGTCGGCGGTGCCGCAGCCGGCGAGAAGAAGGGCGGAAGCGGTGACAATAGAGGCAAATATCCGGTTTCGTCGCACAGGATCCTCCACAACGCGGAAATCGGGGGAACTCAGGAGATCAGTCGCGTCCGCCACGGCATGGCGAGCCGTTCCAGCAGCAGCGTGACCAGATAGAAGGAGAGTCCGAGCAGGCAGGCGCCGGCCACGAAGGCCCAGGCACGGGGATAGGCGGTGAACGCCGCAGCGGAGGTGATCCGCGCGCCGAGCCCGTCCTGCAGCCCGCCGAAGTACTCGGCGACGACCGCGGCGATCACGGCCAGCGACGACGCCTGCCGCAGACCGGTGAAGAGGTGGGGGAGCGCGCCGGGCAGCCGGACCTTGCGGGCGAACGTCCAGCCGCCGGCCGCGTACGTGCGCATCAGCTCCTGATGCACCGGGTCCACCTCGCGCAACCCGCGCAGCAGGTTGAGGAAGACCGGGAAGAACACCACGATGCCGGTGACCAGGCGGCGGGGCACGCTGCTGGTCGACTCGAACATGTTGTTGAGGATCGGGGCCAGCGCGATGATCGGCAGGGCGTTGAGCACCGCCGCGAACGGGACCGACACCTCGCCGAGCAGGCGGAACCGGCTGGCGGCGAGGGCGGCCAGGACCGCCAGCAGGGTGCCGCCGATCAGCCCGGTCAGGGCGTTGGCGCCGCTGGCCAGGGCCGCGTCGACGATGTTGCCGCGTTGCTCGAGGATCTGCGCCCCGATCGCCGACGGCGCGGGCAGGATGAACGGGGCGACCCGCCCCAGGGTCACGGTGAGTTCCCAGAGGACCAGGGCGAGGACGCCGACGACCACCGGCGGGACGACGCGCCTCATCCGCGCAGCGCCTTGCGTACCTCAGTGATCTTGTCGAAGTAGGCCGGCGCCTGACGTCCCGCCTCGTCCCGCGAGGGCAGTTTCACGTCGATCGCCGCGGTGATCCGTCCCGGTCGCGCCGACATCACCACCACCCGGTCGGAGAGGAACACCGCCTCGGAGATCGAGTGGGTGACGAAGACCGTGCTGGTGCCGGTCGCGGCACAGACCGCGAGCAGCTCGGCCTGCAGGCGTTCGCGGGTCATCTCGTCGAGCGCCCCGAACGGCTCGTCCATCAGCAGCAGCGGCGGCTGCACGGCCAGCGCGCGGGCGATGGCCACCCGCTGCTGCATGCCGCCGGAGAGCTGACCCGGGTAGTGGCCGGCGAACTCGCTCAGCCCGACCAGTTCCAGCATCTCCTCGGCCTTGGCCCGGCGTTCGGCCCGGCCCGCGCCGCGCAGCTCCAGCGGGAGCTCCACGTTGCGCCGCACGGTCCGCCACTCGAAGAGGCCGGCCTGCTGGAAGGCGATGCCGTAGGCCTGGTCGCGGCGGGCCTGCGCGGCGGTCGTGCCGGCCACCGTGACCGTGCCGGTGGTCGGCGCGATCAGGTCGGCGATCAGGCGCAGCAGCGTGCTCTTGCCGCATCCGGACGGCCCGATCAGCGAGACGAACTCGCCGTCGGCGACCGTCAGATCGACATCGGAGAGGGCGAGCACCTCGTCGGGCCGGCCCGGGTTGAAGACCTTGGTGACGCCGGAGATCGCGACGGCGGTCATAGCGTGGCCACCTCCACGTGGCGACGGTGCCGCATCAGCGGCAGTTCGAGAAGACTGACGGCGCCGGCCACGAGCAGGCCGAGCAGCGCCGCGCCGAGCATCGCGGTGTAGACCTTGGCCGGGTCCGAGGTGGCCTCCCGGGCGTACTCGATGAGCAGCCGGCCGATGCCGCCGCGCGTACCCGTGGAGATCTCCCCGACGACGGCACCCACCACCGCCGCGGCCCCGGCCAGGCGCAACGCCGGGAAGAGATAGGGCAGCGCCGCGGGGAGACGCAGCGTCACCAGGGTGCGCCACCAGCCGGCGGCGTAGCTGCGCATCAGTTCCACGCCGGCGGCCGACGGCGACTGCAGACCGCGCAGCATGCCCACCGCGACCGGGAAGAAGGCCAGGTAGGCGGCGATCACCGCCACCGTCGCCCAGGGCGGCATCAGGACGCCGCCCCACCCGGCGATGAGCGGTGCGAGCGCCACGAGCGGCACGGTCTGGGAGATGATCACGTACGGGAGAAGCCCGCGCTCCACCACCCGGAACCGTTGCATCGCGACGGCCAGAGCCAGCCCGATCAACGCCCCGGCGACGAAACCGGCGGTGGTGATCCCCAGGGTGAACAGGCACGCGTCGACCACGACCCGCCACACCGGGCGGCCGCCGGTCAGCTCGGGGGCACCGAGCCGCTCGGCGATCGTCCACAGGTGCGGCATCGAGAGGTCGTCGGCGCGCGGGAGCACCCGCACGCCGAACAGCACCGTCCCGTCGGGGTTCCCGGCGGCCTTGTACCCCTCCCAGGCCGCGGCCCCGGTCAGCAGCCCGGCCAGGACGGCGAGGAACCGTCTCATGCGAAGGCCGGGATGATCTGCTCGCCGTAGGCGTCCAGGGTGGACTCCTTCGCGTCGTGCTGCAGGTAGACCGCGAACTGGTCGACTCCCAGCTCCCGGAGTTCCTGCAGCCGTTTGACGTGGTTCTCCACCGGCCCCAGCACGCAGAACCGGTCGACGATCTCGTCGGGCACGAAACCGGTGTGGCTGTTGCCGGCCCGCCCGTGCTCGGCGTAGTCGTATCCCTCGCGGGCCTTGATGTAGTCGGTCAGCGCCTGCGGCACCGCGCCGTCGCCGCCGTACCGGGCGACGATGTCCGCCACGTGGTTGCCGACCATGCCGCCGAACCAGCGGGTCTGGTCCCGCTGATGCGCCAGGTCGTCGCCGACGTAGGCGGGTGCGGCCACGCAGAACTTGATGGCGTCGGGGTCCCTTTTATTCTTGACCGCGGCTTTTCTGACGGCGCCGATCATCCACTCGGCGATGTCCGGGTCGGCGAGCTGCAGGATGTACCCATCGCCCACCTCACCGGTCAGCGCCAGAGCCTTGGGCCCGTACGCGGCGACCCACACCTCCAGCCGGCTGTCCGCCGCCCAGGCGAATCGGATCTCGTTGCCGCGTACGTTCGCGGCGGCACCGTTGCCCAGCGCCTTGATCACCTGCACGCTCTCACGCAGCTGACCGAGGGTCTGCGGGGTGAGCCCGAGGACCCGCAGCGCCGAGTCGCCCCGGCCGATGCCGCAGACGGTCCGGTTGCCGTACATCTCGTTGAGCGTCGCGAACGTCGACGCGGTGACCGTCCAGTCCCGGGTGCCCGGGTTGGTCACCATCGGGCCGACCACGATCCGTTCGGTCGCGGCCAGGATCGCCGAGTAGACGACGTACGGCTCCTGCCAGAGCACGTGCGAGTCGAACGTCCAGAAGTGACTGAATCCGGCCGTCTCGGCCCGGCGCGCCCAGTCGACGAGGGCGAGCGCGGGCGGATCGTTCTGCATGACCACGCCGATGTCCATGGGCTCTCCCCTTTCAGAGCAGGTAGTCGCTGAGGCCGCGCTTGACGTACCGGCCCCGGCCGGCCCGGCCGGTGTACTCGCCGCCGGACGCGATCACCTCGCCCCGGGACAGGACCGTGTCAACCTTGCCGTCGATCTCCCAGCCCTCCCAGGCGGAGTGGTCCATGTTCATGTGGTGCGTCGCGGCGCTGATCCGGGTGCGCCCGTCCGGGTCGTAGAGCACGATGTCGGCGTCCGAGCCGGGGGCGATGATCCCCTTCTGCGGGAACAGGCCGAACATCCGTGCCGGCGTGGTCGCGATCGTCTCCACCCAGCGGCTCAGCGACAGCTTCCCGTCGACGACACCCTGGTAGAGCAGGTCGACCCGGTGCTCGACGCTGCCGATCCCGTTCGGGATCTTGGAGAAGTCGCCCAGGCCGAGCTCCTTCTGGTCCTTGAAGCAGAACGGGCAGTGGTCGGTGGAGACCACCGACAGGTCGTTGGTCCGCAGTCCCTGCCACAGGTCGGCCCGGTGGCTCTCGTGCTTGCTGCGCAGCGGCGTCGAGCACACCCACTTGGCGCCCTCGAAGCCCGGCGCCCCCAGCTGGTCCTCCAGCGTCAGGTACAGATATTGCGGGCAGGTCTCGGCGAACACGTTGCGCCCCAGGTCGCGGGCCGCCTTCACCTGCTCGAGAGCCTTGGAGGCGCTCAGGTGCACGATGTAGAGCGGGCAGTCCGCGGCGACCGACGCCAGCCAGATCGCCCGGCTGGTGGCCTCCGCCTCCAGCTCCTGCGGCCGGGTCAGGCCGTGGTGCAGCGGGCTGGTCTCGCCGCGTTCCAGGGCCTGCTTGACCAGCACGTCGATGGCCGGGCCGTTCTCCGCGTGCATCATGATCATGGCGCCGTTGTCCCGGGCCTTCTGCATGGCGCGCAGGATCTGGCCGTCGTCGGAGTAGAACACCCCGGGGTACGCCATGAACAGCTTGAAGCTGCTGATCCCCTCGGTGGCGACCAGGTAGTCCATCGCCTTGAGCGACTCGTCGTCCACCCCGCCGAGGATCATGTGGAACGCGTAGTCGATGTGGCAGTTGCCCTCGGCCTTGCCGTGCCAGGCGGCCAGACCGTCCTGGACCACCTCGCCGGTCCGCTGTACCGCGAAGTCGATGATCGTGGTGGTGCCGCCGATCGCCGCCGCCCGGGTGCCGGTGTCGAAGGTGTCGCTGGCGTGCGTGCCGCCGAACGGCAGCTCCATGTGGGTGTGCGCGTCGACGGCACCCGGGATGACGAGCTTCCCGGTGGCGTCGATGGTGTCGTCGACGGACGGGGCCTGTCCGGGTGCGTACAACGCGGCGATCTTCTCGCCGTCGATCAGCACGTCGGCGAGGATGGCGCCGGTCGGGCCGACGACCGTCCCGCCCTTGATCAGCTTGACGGTCACGGCGCCACCAGCCCGTCGTAGCTGTCCGGCCGCCGGTCGCGGTAGAACTGCCAGCGGTCCCGGACCGTGCCCAGCAGGCCCAGGTCCAGGTCGCGGATGATCAGTTCCGGCTGGTGGGTGTCGCCGACCTCGCCGACGAACTTACCCTCCGGGTCCACGAAGTACGTCTGGCCGTAGAAGTCGTTGTCACCGAGATCCTCGACGCCGACCCGGTTGATCGCGCCGATGAAGTACTCGTTGGCGACCGCGCTGGCCGGCTGCTCCAGCTGCCACAGATAGCTGGACAGGCCCCGGCTGGTGGCCGACGGGTTGAAGACGATCTGCGCGCCGTTCAGGCCGAGAGCCCGCCAGCCCTCCGGGAAGTGCCGGTCGTAACAGATGTAGACGCCGACCCGGCCGACCGCGGTGTCGAAAACGGGATAACCGAGGTTTCCCGGACGGAAGTAGAACTTCTCCCAGAAACCCTTCACCTGCGGGATGTGGTTCTTGCGGTATTTACCGAGATATCTGCCGTCCGCGTCGACCACGGCGGCGGTGTTGTAGAGGACGCCGGGCTGCTCCTGCTCGTACATCGGCAGGACCATGACCATTCCCAGTTCGGCGGCGAGCGCCTGGAACCGCTCGGTGGTCGGGCCGGGGATCGATTCCGCGTACTCGTAGTACGCCGCGTCCTGGACCTGGCAGAAGTACGGTCCGTAGAAGAGTTCCTGGAAGCAGATCACCTTCGCGCCCTGGGCGGCGGCATCCCGGGCGTAGGCCTCGTGCGCCTTGATCATCGATTCCTTGTCGCCCGTCCAGGTGGTCTGGACGAGGGCGGCTCGGACGACTCCGGTCGTCATGACGGCCCCTCTCTATTTGATCTTCAGGCGAGTGCTCGGCACCTGTGATCGTCTGTTTACTCCCCGATTTGACCCCTGCGCTAGGGCTTGCTTGTGAGCGCCGGATGCCGTAGGACACTAACGACACACATTGGAGCGGACAATTGCCCGAACGTTACGGAATGTTTCGGAGAGAATAATTTGCTGACGCTGATCACGGGGGCGGTTCAGGATCGGAGCGCCCGGGGGATCGCCGCGGCCGTCAGCCGTCTGATCACCGCCGGACGGCTCACGGCGGGCGCCCGCCTGCCCACCGTCCGCGAGGTCGCCGGCAAGCTCGGCGTCAGCCCGACCACGGTCAGCGAGGCCTGGCGCAACCTGATCCAGGCCGGCGCCATCCAGACCCGCGGACGCTCCGGCACCTTCGTCGCCGGTCCGCTGCCGGCCCGCGAACGCCTGCGGTACACCCAGCTCAGCGGCGCCGGGATGCACATGCCCCGCGACCTGTCCACCGGCGTGCCCGACCCGGCGCTGCTGCCCGACCTCAGCGAGTCGTTGCGCCGCATCGGCGACGGCCGGTGGGCCGGCAGCTACCTGGACGCCCCGGTGCTGCCCGCACTGGAGACCGTGCTGCGCGAGCGGTGGCCGTACCGTCCGGAGAGACTGACCGTGGTGGACGGTGCGATGGACGCGCTGGACCGGATCGTGGCGGCCGTGCTGCGCTACGGCGACCACGTGCTCGTCGAGAACCCGGCCTTCCCACCCTTGCTCGACCTGCTGCAGGCGGTCGGCGCCACCGTCGTCGGCGTGCCGATGGACTCCCGCGGCATCGAGCCCGGGGCGCTGCGCGACGCTCTCCGGCAGTACCGGGCCACCGCCCTCTTCCTGCAGCCACGGGCACACAACCCGACCGGGGCCAGCATGGACGCCGCCCGGGCCGCCGAACTCGCCGACGTGCTGCTGGAGGCGCCGCACCTGCTGGTGGTCGAGGACGACCACGCCGGGGACATCGCCACCGCGCCGCCGGTCAGCCTCGGGCGCTACCTGGCCGACCGCACCGTGCACGTCGCCAGCTTCTCCAAGAGCCACGGACCGGACCTGCGGCTCGCGGCGGTCGGCGGGCCGGCCCACGTGCTCGACGCGGTCGCCGACCGGCGACTCCTCGGGCCGGGGTGGTCCAGTCGGCTGCTGCAGGGCGTACTCCTGGATCTGCTGACCGACCCGAGCGTGGCCGCCCAGGTCTCCACCGCCAAGGAGGTCTATGCCGCGCGCCGCGCGGCCCTCCTCGCGGCGCTGAGCGAACGCGGGGTGCGGGCCACCGCCGGCGACGGCATCAACATGTGGGTGGCGGTGCCCGACCAGCAGAACGCGATGGTGGCCCTGGCCGCCCGCGGCGTCGCGGCCGCCCCCGGCGCCCCGTTCTGCGTCACCCCGCTCGGTGAGGACCACGTCCGCGTCACCGTCGGCCTGGTCGACGACGGCTACGAGGACCTGGCCGACGTGCTCGCGTCGGCCGCGTTCCGGACCAGCCGCGGCAGCGGCCGGCGCGACCCGGGCCATCCGCACGGCTGGCGCTGACTTCTTGGATCAACCGCAGGAACAACAGTGGAGGTACCCGATGAGTCTTCTGGATCGGCATCGCGCGGTGATGCCGCAATGGATGCCCGTCTACTACGGCGACGACGCCCTGGAGATCGTCTCCGGCTCCGGCCGCCGTGTCGTCGACGCCACCGGCCGCAGTTACCTGGACTTCTTCGGCGGCGTGCTGACCACGATGATCGGCTACGACATCGCCGAGATCAGCGACGCGGTCCGCCGGCAGGTCGACACCGGGGTCGCGCACACCTCGACCCTCTATCTCATCAAGCAGCAGGTCGAACTGGCCGAGAAGATCGCCCGGCTGTCCGGCATCCCGGACGCCCGGGTCTTCTTCACCAACTCCGGCTCCGAGGCCAACGAGTCGGCCCTGCTGTTCGCCGCCAACGTGCGCCGTTCCAACCAGATCCTGGCGATCAAGAACAGCTACCACGGGCGGACCTTCGCCACGATGGCCGTCACCGGGCACCGGAGCTGGTCGTCCAGCTCCCTCAGCCCTCTGACCGTCAACTGGCTGTCCTCCGCCGACCGGCTCCGCGGCCGGATGGCCGGGCTCGACGACGGCGACCTGATCGACGCGGCCGTCGACGACCTGCGCGAGGTCCTGGCCACCGTCACCGCCGGCGACGTGGCCGCCCTCATCGCCGAACCCATCCAGGGCGTCGGCGGCTTCGTCCACGGGCCGGACGGGCTCCTCGGCGCCTACCGCAAGGTCCTCGACGAGCACGGCATCCTGCTCATCGCCGACGAGGTGCAGACCGGCTGGGGGCGCACCGGCGACCACTTCTGGGGATACCAGGCCCACGACGTCACCCCCGACCTGATCACCTTCGCCAAGGGCATCGGCAACGGGTACGCCCTGGGCGGCGTCGTCGGCCGCGCCGAGGTGATGAACGCGGTGCCGGCGATCAGCTTCTCCACCTTCGGCGGCAACCCGGTCAGCGCGGCCGCCGGCAATGCCGTCCTCGACTACCTCCTCGACCACGACCTGCAGGGCAACGCCCGCCGGGTGGGGGAGATCCTGCTCGGCGGCCTGCGCGGGGTGGACAGCCCGATCGTCGGCGAGGTCCGCGGCCGCGGCCTGATGATCGGCATCGAGTTCGTCCGCCCCGGCACCCGCGAGCCCGACCCGGCCGTCACCGTCCAGGTGTTCGACAGGTGCCGCGAGGGCGGCCTGCTGGTCGGCAAGGGCGGTCTCTACGGCAACGTGCTGCGCCTGGGCCCGGCCCTGACCCTGACCGAGGACGAGGCCCGCGAGGGCCTGGCCGTCCTCACCGAGGCGATCGCCGCCGCGTCCGCGGCCTGATTTTCAAGGCAGGTGCCCGATGAGCAAAATCGGGCACCTGTGAGCCGCCTATGGACCGGATATCCCTAAGAAAGTGTTCATCCTCACGCCGTTGACATCACCTGTCGTGATCGATTGATCACTATGAGTTCAACTTTAGGAAACTTGAGGTTAACGCGGGCCGAATCTTGTACACGCTGCGTTCCGCCTCTGGCTGTGTGAGGGTTGCTCGGGTCACGATCACCGCGTGACTGAAACATCCGTGATCTTGGCGCTGGTGGTCGTGACGGCCCTGGCCTTCGATTTCACCAACGGGTTCCACGACACCGCGAATGCGATGGCCACGTCCATCGCGACGAAGGCGCTGCGGCCGAAGACCGCCGTCGCCCTCTCCGGCATCCTGAACCTGGTGGGCGCCTTCCTCTCGGTCGAGGTCGCGCTGACCGTCACCAACGCCGTCGTCAAGATTCAGGACAAGACCGGCGCCCCCAAGGCTGAGCTGCTCGCGGACGGCGGCAACGCCCTCCTGCTGATCATCCTGGCCGGTCTGGTGGGCGGCATCGTCTGGAATCTGCTCACCTGGCTCCTCGGCCTCCCGTCGAGCTCCTCGCATGCTCTGTTCGGCGGTCTGGTCGGCGCCACCGTCGCGGGCCTCGGATGGGCCGGCGTCAACTGGAACGGTGACGGGTCGAAGCTCGACGGCGTGGTCGGCAAGGTCATGCTGCCGGCGCTGATCTCCCCACTGATCGCCGGTCTGGTGGCGGCCGTCGGCACCTGGGTGATCTTCAAGATCACCGCCGGTGTGGCGGAGCGTTTCACCCGGAACGGCTTCCGCTGGGGGCAGATCGGCAGCGCCTCGCTCGTCTCCCTCGCGCACGGCACCAACGACGCGCAGAAGACGATGGGCGTGATCACGCTCGCGCTGATCGCCAGCGGACACTGGAGTGACCTGGAGAACATCCCGTTCTGGGTCAAGATCTCCGCCGCGCTGGCCATCGCGCTCGGCACCTACCTGGGCGGCTGGCGGATCATCCGGACCCTCGGCAAGGGCCTGACCGACATCAACCCGCCGCAGGGCACCGCCGCCCAGTCCGGCGCGGCCGCGGTCATCCTGGCCTCCAGCCACCTCGGCTTCGCGCTCTCCACCACGCACGTCGCCACCGGTTCGGTGCTCGGGTCCGGCATCGGCCGTCCCGGCGCGAAGGTCCGCTGGGCCGTCGCCGCCCGCATGGTCGCCGCCTGGATGATCACCTTCCCGGCCGCAGCCCTGATCGGTGGGGCGATGTGGTGGGTCGGCGACACCGTCGGCGGGACCGCCGGCGCGCTCGTCGTCTTCGTCCTGCTCTGCATCGCCTCGGTCGCGATGTACCTGCGCTCCCGTACCGGCCGCGTCGACCACGACAACGTGAACGACGACTGGGACGGCGAGACGACCGTGACCACGACCCCGGCCGGCCCGATTCCGGCCGTCGCGGCGAACTGAGAGGCGACGTCATGCACAACCTGGGATTCGCCCTCGACGGCGCCTGGCAGGTCCTGCTCGCCGGTCTGGCCCTCGGTGCCGGCCTGCCGATCCTCTTCGCCCTCGGCATCCGGTCGCTGGCCTGGGGCGCGGGTGAGGCCGCGGTCGGCGTCAACGGGGTCACCGCGGGCCGCCGCCGCCCGATCGGCACGGCTGCCGGTTACGCCCTCTTCGGGATCGTCGTGCTGGGCGTGCTGCTCGGCCTGGCGTTCATCGTCTCCACCGGCTTCGGCTACAAGCTCAGCTTCGAGCACATCTACCCGACGTTCATCGCCAAATAACCCCATTTTTTAGGGTACGAGCCACAACTCCCTCAAAAACTACGACTTCTTGGAGCCGGCGGCGACGGCCGGCGTACCGCGCTTGCGCGCCCGGAGGATGTGCCTCCGGGCGCGACTTCGTGCGTATCGGTGATCCCCGCCAGGAGGTCAGGCGGCGACCGTCGCCCGTGCCACCACACCGATGTCCGGGTTGTCGGTGAACAGCCCGTCGATCCCGGTCCGCAGGAACGTCACCTGCTCGTCGATCGCCTTGCCGTACGCGGTCGGATCCGCCCCCACCCGCAACTCCGCCGGCAGGAACGAGTTCTCCGCCCGGAACGTGTACGGAACGACCTTGATCCCGGCCGCGTGCGCGTTCGCCACCAGGGCCGTCGGCGTGCCCAGCGTCCCGTCCGCGTTCCGCGGGATGATCTGGTTCTTCTCCGGCCCGAGGAAGTCCACGTACTCGGCGAGTTCGGACAGCCCCTTCGGCGTCAGGTAGTCGGCGTAGCTGCGCGGATCGTGGTACGGCGTCCCCGACGCGCTGGTCAGGAACACCAGCGGCACCTGGAGCCGGTGTTCGCCGGCCAGGTCCCGCAGGTTCGCCGACTCGAACGACTGCACCACGATCTTCGCGCCCCGCTTGTCCAGGCCGTTGCGCCGTAGCACCGTGACCAGTGGCTTCTCCAGTCCGAGGCCGAGGGCCGCGAAGTACGTCGGGTGCTTGGTCTCCGGGATCACCCCGACGTCGCGGCCCAGTTCCCGGGTGAGCCGCTTGCGCAGGTCCAGCACCTCCTGGAAGGTCGGCACCTGGTATCGGCCGTCGTACAGGGTGTTGCGCTGCCGGATCGACGGGATCCGCTCGGTGGCCCGCAGCGTCTTCAGCTCGGCGAGGGTGAAGTCGTGCGTGAACCATCCGGTGACGCTCACCCCGTCAAGCGTGACGGTCCGTTTCCGATCAGCGAACTCCGGCCGCGACCCCACGTCGGTGGTGCCGCCGATCTCCGGTTCGTGCCGGCACACCAGCACCCCGTCCGACGTGATCACCAGGTCGGGTTCCATGTAGTCGGCACCCAGCCGCGCCGCCAGCTCGTAGCTGGCCAGCGTGTGTTCCGGACGGTATCCCGAGGCACCCCGGTGCCCGACGATCAGCGGCGTGCCCGGCCGCCCGCCGCCTCCCGAGCCGGTGCCGGTGAACCCGGCCGCGGTCCCCGTGTCGATCGTGTGCGCCCCGGTCACGGCATCCCCGGCCAGCGCGGGTGACGCGATACCCCCGGCCAGCACCGGCGTGGCCGCGGCCACCGCTCCGATACGCAGCACCTGACGGCGATCAGCCACGTCTCCTCCACCACCTGTTGGACCGGCGCTCCTCGCCGGCCGTCGAGGTGAGTCGACGTGATCCAGTGATCGTCCAGGCGACGTTTCCCTGACGTGTCCGCGAACGCCCGCCCAACGTCGACCGCCGTCACCCGTCCGAGTCGTTCCACTCCCACCCACCCCGGTACGCGCCCACCGCCGTGGGCCCGGCGGCGTCCTCGGGTGTCTCAACGCCCGGGCGCGTCCCGGGGCGATCCGGAGTCGCCCTATCGTGCGGAAAGCACCGGCCCGGCCGATCGCGGGTGCGACCGTGCCGGGCCGGGGCCTCGCATCCGTCAGAACCGCAGGTGCGCCCAGTCGAGCAGGCCGTCGCCGAGGTCCCGCACCGTCGCCAGCAGGCCCAGCCGGGCCGCCCGCACGGTCGGGTCCTCCGCCATCACGAACACCTCGTCGAAGAAGGTCCCCAGCGGCGTCACCAGCGGCTGGGTCACCGCCACGAAGGACGCGACGTCGGTGATCCCGGAGACCTCGATCTTGTCGACCGCGGCGTGCAGCGCCAGCTCGGCCGGCTCGGACAGCACCGCGGCGTCGTACCCCGCCGGGGTGCCGGCCGGAACGATCCGCCGGGCCCGCTGCACCGCGCCCGCCACCGCGATGAACCCGGGGTCGGACACCGCCGGGGCCAGCTGACCGAGCAGCATGTCGGCCTGCGACGGCCGGGCGGCGTGCGGCAGCACCGCGCGGACCCGGTCGACCGGCTGACCCTCCTCGGTCAGGGCCTGCTCGAGACGCTTCGCGAAGAACTCGGCGATCTCGGTGAGCAGCGGTGCCGGCACCTCCACCGGCTGCGCCTCGGCGGCCAGCTTCAGGCCCTCCACCAGGTCCAGCCCGGCCAGCGCCGGCACGCCGCGCTGCACCGCGAAGAGCCCCAGCACCGCCCGCCGCACCGCGAACGGGTCACTCGACCCGGTCGGCAGCCCGACGGTCGCGGCCAGCCCGGCCACCAGGTCCAGCCGGTCGGCGATCGAGAGCAGCGCCCCCGGCACGGTCAGCGGCAGCGAGTCGCCGGTGTTGCGGGGCAGCTCGGTGTCGAGCACCGCCTGCGCCACCACCCGGTCCTCACCGGCGTGCAGCGCGTAATCGCGGCCCATCACCCCGGCCAGGCTGGTCATCTCGGTGACCAGCTGGGAACCCAGGTCGAACTTGATCAGCTCGGCGGCCCGGGACAGCGCCCCCGACTCGAGGCCGAGCATCGCCGCCAGGCGCAGGGCCAGGGCCGCGATCCGGTCGGCCCGGTCGGCCATCGATCCCAGCCTGTCGGTGAAGGTGAGCCGGGCCAGCTTCGCCCGCATGTCGGCGATCGGCGTCGCCAGGTCCGCGCGGTAGAAGAAGGCCGCGTCCTCGTACCTCGCGCGCAGCACCGCCTCGTTGCCGCCGCGCACCAGCTCGACGTCGACCGGGCCGTTCGCCACGGTCACGAACATCGGCAGCAGCGTGCCGTCCGCCGACCGGACCGGCAGGTACCGCTGGTGCTTTCGCATCACCGTGGTCAGCACCGGGTCGGGCAGTTCCAGGTACTTCTCGTCGAACGTGCCGAGCAGCGGCAGCGGCTGCTCCACCAGGTCGGTGATCTGGTCGATCAGGGACGACTCGCCCTTGACGTCGATCGTCCCGTCCGGGTAGACGAGGTCCTGCGCGCCGATGACGATCAGCTCACGGCGGTCCTCGTGGTCGGCGACGATCCCGTTGACGCCGAGCGTCTCCAGGAACGACTCGGCCGACTCGATCGCGACGACCGGGGTGGCCGCGGTGCGCAGCAGCCGGGTCTCGCGGCCGGCGGACAGCGTGGAGACGGCCACCGGGACGACGTCGTCACCCCAGAGCGCGACCAGCCAGCGGACCGGCCGGCTGAAGGTCAGCTTCGGGTCGTTCCACCGCATGTTCTTGGCGGCCCGCAGACCGGTGACGACCTGCGCCAGCACACCGGCCAGCACGGTGGGTGCCGCGCGGCCCGCCTCGTGCTTCGTGACGACCACGTGGGGTACGCCGTTCAGCTCGACGGTCTCGACGTCGGCCACGGTCACGCCCTGGCCGCGTACGAAACCCTCGAGTGCCTTCGTGGGGGTGCCGTCCGCCCCGTACGCCGCCTGGGCCTTGGGCCCGCGCACCACCCGCTCGTGATCGTCCTCGCGGGCCCCGACCGCCTGCACGACGGCGATGAGCCGGCGCGGCGTCCCGAAGACCCGGATGTCCCCGTGTGCCAGACGGGTGCCCGCCAGCCCCTCGGTCATCAGGCGCATCACCTGTTCGCGGGCGGACCGCAGCTCGCTCGGCGGCAGCTCCTCGGTGCCGATCTCGAAGACCAGCGTCCGTTCGCCGGTGCCGGTCTGCACGGCCGCGGCGGCCCGGGCGGCGTCCAGCGGCTCGGTCAGGCCGAGCGGGTGCTCGAGTTCGGCGCGGCGGCCCACCCACAGCTTGGCGACCTCGCCGGCCAGGCGTCGCATCCGGGCGAACTCGGCGGCCCGCTCGGCGGTGGAGACCGCGCCGCGGGAGTCCAGCACGTTGAACGCCTGCGAGCACTTGAGCACGTAGCTGTGCGCGGGCACCGGCAGCCCGGCGTCGATCATGCGCTGGGCCTCGCCGGCGTAGATCTCCAGCAGCCGCCGGTTGGCCTCGATGTCGGCGTCGTCGAGGTAGTAGCGCGACATCTCGTACTCGGACTGGGCGAAGACCTCGCCGTAGCTGACGCCCGGGGCGTACGCGATCTCCTTGAAGTGGGTCTTCTCCTGGAGCGCCATGATGATCCGCTCGATGCCGTACGTGATCTCCACGCTGACCGGGTCGAGGTTCAGGCCGCCGGCCTGCTGGAAGTAGGTGAACTGGGTGATCTCCAGCCCGTCGAGCCAGACCTCCCAGCCCAGTCCCCAGGCGCCGAGCGCGGGGGAGGCCCAGTTGTCCTCGACGAACCGGACGTCGTGGGCGGCCACGTCGATACCGAGCGCCGCGAGGCTGCCCAGGTAGAGCTCCTGCGGGTTCCCCGGGTCGGGCTTGAGGATCACCTGGAGCTGGGTGTGGGTCTGAAGGCGATTCGGATTCTCGCCGTATCGGGAATCGTCGGGACGGACCGACGGCTCCACGTAAACTACCTTCCAGGGCTCCGGTCCGAGAACGCGCAGGAAGGTCGCCGGATTCAAGGTGCCGGCGCCGACCTCGGTGTTCATCGGTTGAACGGTCAGGCAGCCCTGTTCCGTCCAATACTTGGTCAACCGGGCCAGTGCATCCTGCATGGTGAGCATGGGACCGAAGTCTAGGTGCGCCCCCACCGGGCGCTGGGTCGAGGCGTGCGATCCGGTCGCGCATTTCATACCGTACGCGCAGCCGGCCGACTCCTCGGGCGCCGCACCGCGTCCTGGCCGTGGCGATCAGCCACGACCGGTCCGGTGGCGCCATCCGTCCACCGTCCGAACGGTCACCGACCGTCCCGGACATCCGTCCTCATGCACGGGAGTCCGTTCCCGGACCACCCGGCCGCTCCTGATTTGTGACGAGTCCCAAGTGCCAGCGATTCAAGTAGGCGGCCTCGGTGCCGACCTCTAGGGCCATGAGTGTGGGCAGCGAGATGCACACAGCCGGACCTGTGGTGGATGCCATCGGGGAGTCGGCGCTGGTCGTGGACCGGCAGGCACTGCTTCTGGCCGAACTGGTGGCGTTCATGACCAAGGACACCCCTTCGGTCCAGAACGTCCTGGACCTGACCGCCCCGCACCTGGTGGAGATCGCCGGGCTGACCGCGGCGACGGTCTTCGAGCTGGACTCGGAGACCGGCATGATGACGCCGGGTGCCCAGCACGGCGAGCCGGGGCGGCGCGACCAGATGGTCGCGGGCAAGGTGTTCCGGACGCCGGCCGGTGGCAAGCCGGTGGTCAGCGGCGAACAGATGGCGGCCCGGCTGCGCATCGGCGGGCAGACCGTCGGCGTGCTGCTGCTGACCGGCACCAACCTGGCCGAGCTGATGCAGGACACCATCTCGACGATGGCCCTGCACTTCGCCACCACGTTGCAGGGGCTGGCCGCCGAGAAGCAGCGGCAGTTCGTCGCGCTCACCACGGACACCATCCGTGAGCTGTTCGAGCAGGGCATGTCGGCCGGCAGCGTGGAGTCCGCGGCCGAGTTGCTGGCCCGGTCCTGTGCCACGGCGTTCCGTGCCGAGGTGGCCGGTATGCACCTGATCGACAACGAAGGCAAGATCCGGTACGTGCACGGCGTCGGCATGGAGGACGCCCAGCGGGACCTGCTGCGGGCCACCATGGTCGGCAAGTCGGCCACCGACTCGCCGATCTGGCAGGCCGCCGCCGAGACCGGCGAACCGGTCATGGTCGGCGACATCACCGTGGCGAAGACGAAGGACGAGGGGTTCGCCCAGCTCATCGGGGTCCGCTCGTTCATCGCGATGCCGCTGATGTCGGGCAGCGGACCGGTCGGCATGGTGATGTGCGGCGACTCCAGCGGCACCCGGGAGTGGAGTTCCCGTGACCGGATCCTGGCCCAGCAGCTGGCCGCCGAGGGCGCGATGATCCTGGACAGCGCCCGGATGCGGCAGAACGCCCAGCTGCACGTCGACGAGCTGACCCGGCACGCGTTCCACGACTCGCTGACCGGTCTGCCCAACCGCAAGTTCCTGCTGGACCGGGCCGAGCAGGCGGTCGACATCGCGGCCGCCACCGGCACCCGGCTGGCCCTGCTGCTGCTCGACCTCAACGGCTTCAAGCAGGTCAACGACACCGTCGGGCACCACGCCGGCGACGTGCTGCTGCAGTTGGTGGCCAAGCGCCTGCAGCAGGTGGTCCGGCGCCCGGACATGGTGTCGCGTCTCGGCGGTGACGAGTTCGCGGTGCTGGTCACCGGCAACCCGGACGAGAAGGCCTCGGTGGCGGTCGGCGAGCGGATCTGCGACGTGCTGCGCGACCCGTTCGACATCGAGGGGCAGACCGTCAAGATCGGGGCCAGCATCGGTGTCGCGCTCTTCCCGGACCACGGGATCGAGTTCGGTTCGATCATGAAGGACGCGGACGCCTCGATGTACGAGGCGAAGCGCGGCGGTGGCGGTGTCTGCCTGACCGGCGGAGGCCCCTCCTGATCCGTCCTTTCCCGGTGCGGCGCCGGACGCGCCGTCGTCCTCGCGGTCTCCCTACCGATCTGTCCTGAATGCTAGCTTTCGGGTGATTAGCCCGAAAGTCGGGCGACCGGAAGGACGATCGCGGTGCGCCGAATCAGCCTGCTCGCAGCCACGACCACCCTGATCGCTCTGCTTCCCGGGCCCGCCGCCGGCGCCGGGAGGGTGGACGATGCCGGCCCGTCGGCGGTCCTGCCGGAGCCGGCCGGGGAGGCGCGGGTCACGATGATGTTCGACGTGGCGCCCGGCGAGGTGTCGCGCGGCTCCCGCGTCGTCCTGCGCGGCCGGGCCGGAAACGGCGACGAGGGCAACGCCGGTCCGGTCGACCTGTACTTTCGCCGCTCCGCAGCCGAGCCGTGGGCCAGGGCCGGCACCACGACCGCCTCCGGGGCCGGGCACTTCAGCGCCACGCTGACCGCCTCCGAGTCCGGCGACTACCAGGCCGTCTACCGGGGCAACAAGACCCGCGGGGCGGCCGTCGCCAGTGACTACCTGGCCGTCTTCACCACCCGGCTGGTGACCCGGATGCTGTTCACCTGGTCCGGCACCCGTCTCCAGTGCCGTCCCGCCTGCACGGCCACCGGTCCGGCGCAGGCGCTCGGGCCCGGCCCGGTCAAGGTGGTCTTCCGCCGGTCCTGCCGGCAGCCCGGGTCCGGCGGCAGTATCGGGTTCGCCGCGGACCCGGCGGCCGCGCGTATCCCCGGCGACCCGGCCTGGCGCGACTTCCCGGACGGCGCCGGCCCGACCGAGTTCGATCTGACGCCGGCCGCCTCGTCCGGTCGGTTCCGCCTGACCTGGCTGAGCACCCCCGGTGCGGACACGACCTGTGACCTCTCCTTCAGCGCCGCCCAGCGGTCCACCGAGAAGCTCTACCTCTGAAGCGACGGCCCTCGCCGCGCGTGAGTACCCGACCATGTGAGGTCCGGTCCGCCGAGAGGCTCTACCTCGGAAGCGATGGCCCCCCGGGGCTGCGGAAAGGGGCATGAACCCGGGATTGCCCTTGTGTTTCGGGATCATTGCGCTGGGAGCGCTCCCATGTAATGCTGTCGATGTCGGCCAACGATATCCACCAATACGTTGGCCGCCGTTCCCCGGCGCCCTCCGCGCCGCACCCCCGTCTCGAGGAGCCCCGATGAGACCCATCCCCACCCGCGCCCGGGCCGTCACGGCCGCCGTCGCCGTGGGCGTCGTCGCCGCCTCCGGCGCCGTCGCCGTGGCGACCAGCGCCAGTGCCGCGGCCGGCTGCCGTGTCGACTACTCGGTCAACCAGTGGAGCAGCGGCTTCACCGGCAACGTCACGGTCACCAACCTCGGCGATGCGATCTCCAACGGCTGGAACCTGACCTGGACCTGGGCCGGCAACCAGTCGATCACCCAGGCGTGGAGCGCCACCGTCACCCAGTCCGGCCAGAACGTCACCGCCACCAACGCGTCCTGGGCCGCCTCGCTGCCGACCAGCGGCACGGCGAACTTCGGCTTCAACGCCAACTACTCCGGGACGAACACCGCGCCGGCCACCTTCTCGCTCAACGGCACGGCCTGCACCGGAAGCGTCCCGAGCGGCAGCCCGTCGACCAGCCCGAGCACGTCGACGAACCCCAGCCCCAGCACGTCGACCAACCCCAGCCCCAGCACCAGCACCAACCCGACCGCCAAGGTCGACAACCCGTACGCCGGCGCCCGCGGTTACAACAACCCGGAGTGGAAGGCGAAGGCCGAATCGGTCTCCGGCGGCAGCCGGGTCTCCAGCAACCCGACCGCGGTGTGGATCGACCGGATCGCCGCGATCAACGGCACCCCGGACAGCACCTCGAACGGCGCGATGGGCGTCCGTGACCACCTGGACGCCGCCCTCGCCCAGGGTGCCGGTTACATCCAGTTCGTCATCTACAACCTGCCCGGCCGGGACTGCGCCGCCCTCGCCTCGAACGGTGAGCTGGGCCCGACCGAACTGCCGCGCTACAAGAGCGAGTACATCGACCCGATCGCCGCGATCCAGGCCGACCCGAAGTACGCGAGCCTGCGGATCGTCAACATCGTCGAGATCGACTCGCTGCCGAACCTGGTCACCAACACGTCCGGGAACGCCGGCGGCACCGCGATGTGCGACACCATGAAGGCCAACGGCGGCTACGTGCAGGGCGTCGGCTACGCGCTGCAGAAGCTGGGCGCGATCGGCAACGTCTACAACTACGTCGACGCCGCCCACCACGGCTGGATCGGCTGGGACTCGAACTTCGGGCCGACCGCCGACATCATGCTGCAGGCCGCCCAGGCCTCCGGCAGCGTCAACAACGTGCACGGCTTCATCACCAACACGGCGAACTACTCCGCGCTGCGGGAGCCGTACTTCACGGTGACCACGAACGTCAACGGCACCTCGGTGCGCCAGTCCAAGTGGGTCGACTGGAACCAGTACGTCGACGAGCTCTCGTTCGCCCAGGCGTTCCGCACCAAGCTGGTGTCGATCGGCTTCAACTCCAGCATCGGCATGCTGATCGACACGTCCCGCAACGGCTGGGGCGGATCGGCCAGGCCCACCGCGGCGAGCACCTCGACGAACGTCGACACCTTCGTCAACGAGTCCCGGGTCGACCGCCGCATCCACGCCGGCAACTGGTGCAACCAGTCCGGTGCGGGCCTCGGCGAGCGTCCCACCGCGGCTCCGGCCTCCGGCATCGACGCCTACGTCTGGGTCAAGCCGCCGGGTGAGTCGGACGGCTCGAGCACCGAGATCCCGAACAACGAGGGCAAGGGCTTCGACCGGATGTGCGACCCGACCTACACCGGCAACGCCCGTAACGGCAACAACCTGACCGGTGCGCTCTCCGGCGCCCCGATCTCGGGAGCCTGGTTCCCGGCGCAGTTCGCCCAGCTGATGGCGAACGCGTACCCGGCACTCTCCTGATCCCTTCCACCATCAGGAGGGGCCGGCCGGCGCCGATCAGGCGCCGGCCGGTTCAGGTCTGTCCGTTCCTCTTTCAAGAACAACCCCTTCGCCGGGTACGCACCGAGCATGCTCGCGACCCGGCGGAGGGGGACTCACTTCTGCGTGACGTTCTCCGCGGCCTGCTCTGTGACCTGCTCCGTGACGTTCTCCGCGGCCTGTTCCGTGACCTTCTCCGCGGCCTGCTCCGCGACGTTCTCCGTGACCTTCTCCGCCACGAAGAGGCGGTAGACCGCCCGGTAACTCACCGCGGTCGTCCCGCTGCCCTGGCAGCTGCCCGCCGGCGCCACTCCGCCGACGGTGTCCAGCCGCTGGATCCAGGTGACCCGCCCGAAGAGCCCGCCACCCCGGGTCTTCGCCGCGGGAACCAGCAACTGCGGGATGCTGTCCGGTTTGTCGGACGGCGCCTTCGCTGCCTTCGCCGCATCGCCCTCGACGAGCGAGCCGTCCTGGTCCGACTGCCAGCTCGGCCCGCGGAAGTGCAGGGCCGTCACCTTCTTGACCGGGTGCAGCGTGACGCCGGTGAGCGACGCGGCCGGTTCGAGCAGCGTCCAGGCGCTGCTGCGGCACTCGTAGACCTGGACGCCGCGGGCCTTCAGGACCGCGTGCAGTGTGTTGCCGGCCGGTGGCACGAGGTTGTCCGGCACCCGGGGCCGGCCGCCCAGGAAGCTGTCCGCCTGGGTGGTCGCCGGGCGGGACGCGTCGATGGTCTCGCCGCGGGTGCCGGCGAACGACACCCCGGCCGGTACGGCCACCGCGAGGGCGGCCAGGGCGCCGAATGCGCTGATCATGTGCATGGAGCGTGCGGGCACGATGTCCTCCCCGATGGACGGCTACGCCGGGCCATCACGCTAATGGCCCGGCTGTCGCCACCGAGTCGGCGAACCGACAAATCACCCGTATGAAGACGTCCCCACGGCTGGACCGTGCCGCAACCCAGTCGTCACCGACGATCGGGTGCTGGGCACGTCTCGTGGCCAGGGCGCGAAGCCCAGTCCGCGTGATGACTCCAGCCGCACTGCGCACCCGAAGTCACCACGCCGGTTGTGGGTGTGGTGATTTGGGGCGTCCAGTGCGCCCGAAGTCACCACGCGGATGGGCTTCGCACCCTGACGGCGAAACGTGGCTAGTGCCGTGGGGGCATCGGATAGAACCCGGTCGGCAGCGCCTGGGTGTCGCGCCGGATCTGCTGGGCCCGGGACCGCAACCGGACGAGCAGGACCACGCCGAGGACGACGAACACGCCGCCGACGATCAGTCCCGGCCCGAGCAGGGCCGAGTCCTCGGAGACCAGGGATGCGTTGCCGGCGTCGTCGTCCCCGGCCGCGGCGGCCGGCGGCTCGGTGGCCTCGACGGTGTCGTCCGGGTCGACCGTCTCGAAGTCCGTGGGCTCGGACGACTCGCTGGGCGACGGCGACGGCGACGCCTTCTCGTCGTCTTCGTCCTCGTCCTCCTCCTCGCCGCCCTCGATCTCGGCGCTCGTGCCGGAGGTGGAGAGCAGAGTCCCGTTCTCGTCGAACGCCTGCGCCTCGAACCGGACGTCCCCGTCGTCCGGGCCGCGGAACGCGAACTGCCAGGTGCCGGTCACGGTACGGCCCCGGCACGAGGTGCCCGGGTCGACCTGCACGTCGGTGATCGTCGTGGTGTCCCCGTCGGTCCGGGTCTCCGTGTCGAACTGCTGGTCCTGCTCGATCCGGGCGAACCGGATCTGGCCGGGTTCCACCTCGGTGCGGACCACCATCACCCAGCGGACCTTGCGGCAGCGCCGGTTCTCCGAGGTGACCACGGCGGTCACGGTCTTCGCCGAGGCTCCGGCGCCGAACGTGTCCGGCGCGGTCACGCGGACACTGAATCCCCTCTCGTCGGCCGCCGCCGGTGCCGCCCATGCGGTGCCGATCGTGGTGGCGGTGAGTCCGGCTCCGACCAGAGCGGTGAGCCGATGACGCACGGCGTCCCCCTTTCCTAACGGGCGTGCCCGTCGATGCGCCTGCACTACTTAGTTCGCTCATTTGCCACGTTCGGTTCAGTGGGTGGCCCGCGTCACTGTGGCGGGGACCTTATTTCTTCCTTAAGGCGGTAACCGAACCGGCGTTTCAGCAGCTCAGTGGCTATGTTCGGAAAGTAGCCGCCTGGTTACGCAAAAAGTTTCGACGGTGTTCATCCGAACCCAGGCCCGGCACGTAATCCGGGGTGGACACGGCCGGGGCATCGCAGGGGATTGCCGCCTCGGACCGGTCCGGCAGAGCTTGAGCGCGGGGCGTTCCCCACAACGCCTGCGTCCCACCGCCCACGGGACGTGGCCGCACCAAGGAAAACGAGGAGTCAATGGCCCGGTCGAAGAACAACCAGCGTGCAGCAGTCGCCCGTCCGGCGGTCGATGTCGGATCCACCGGCACGCGTCCGGCGTCGAAGTCTGCGGTGTTAGTACTCGCCTTGTGCGTCATCGCCGCCCTGTGGGCGGTCTCGATGATGACGGCGCCCGGCCGCATCGGGTACTACTTCTTCTTCATCTACTCGAGCTTCTACATGGGCGTCATCGCTCTTGTCGGACTGTCGATCACGATCATGGTGGGGCTGGTCTCCACCGACCGGCTGGTGCTCACCATCCGGCAGCGGGTGCTGCTCCAGTCCACCCACCGCACCACGGGCCTGATCGCGGTCTCCGCGCTCGGCGTACACGTCTGGACGAAGTTCGCCGAGGGCCTCATCGGCGTGCTCGACATCTTCATCCCGTTCCTCAACGCGAACTCCGCGGTCGGCTTCGGCGTCATCTCCGGATGGGTGATGGTGCTGGTCATGTGGACCGGTATCGCCCGATCCCGGTTCATCGGCCGCGGCAAGCCGTGGATGTGGCGGGGAATCCACTCGATCTCGTACCTGATCTGGCCCACCGCCCTGTTCCACGGTCTTGCGGCCGGCCGCGCCGCGGCCACCTGGGTCATCGTCTCCTACATCGTCTGCGTGCTCGGCGTTCTGCTCGGTCTCGGTGTCCGGCTCTCGGTCAGCTTCAACCGCCGCAAGGACTTCGCGTCCCCGGCCGGCGCCTCCATCGCCGGCGGCAGCGGCAACGAGCCCGGCAAGCTGGTGCCCACCGCCTCGCCGATCGCGTCCGGCATGCGCCGCCCCGGCCGCGCCGGTCAGACCGGCACCGACCTGCTCGCCCCGGCGGGTGGCGGTGCCCTGGGCGGGGTCACCCAGCAGTGGGCCCAGCCGCCGGTGGCGCCGCCCGCGCCGCCTGCCGCCCCGCCCGCGCCGCCGGCCCCGCCGGTCGCCGAGCCGGCCCGCGCCGCGGCCCCGGCGGAGGAGGACTACCCGTCTCGCCGCCAGCAGCCCGAACTCGAGGCCGCGCCGCCGCGCCGCCGTGACGACGACGACCGGTACGAGACCTCGACCCGGATGTCGCGCCGCGACGTGGAGGACGAGCGCCGCCGCTTCGAGGACGAACCGCGCGGTCGTGGTGGCCGTGCCGAGATCTACGACGACGAGCCCCGCTCCCGCCGGCGCTTCGAGGACGACGAGCCCGCCCCGCGCGGCCGCCGTGGCGTCGAGGACACCGGCCGGATGCGCCGCCCGGAACTCGAGGAGACGAGCAGCCGCATGCGCCGTTCCGACCTGGAGGAGACCGGTACCCGGATGCGCCGCCCGGAGCCCGAGGAGACGAGCAGCCGCATGCGCCGCTCGGATCTGGAGGAGACCGGCACGCGGATGCGCCGGTACGACGACGAGGACACCGGTTCCTGGAACCGTCGTCGTGCGGCCGCCGAGCCCGACGAGCGTCCCCGCGGACGCCGACGCGCCGACGACGAGTACGAGGAGATCCCCCGCCAGCGGTCCGCCCGCTACGAGGACGACGAACCCCGTGCCGCCCGGTCCGCCCGGTACGACGACGAGCCGCCGCGCCGGCCCAGCCGCAGCGAGTTCGTCGACTTCACCGAGGACACCGCGGCACTGGTCGACAGCGGTACCCGCCGGGGCCGCCGCGCCGAGCCGGACGACCGCGGTGCCCGCCGCGGCCGTGACGACGACGACGCGTACTTCTCCCAGTTGCGTGGTGAACGGTGAGTACCCAGCAGGTCCCTCCGGTCACCGCGATCGGTACCCCCCGCATCACCGCGGGCTTCGACGAATACGGACGTCTCGACCTGGTCGCCCACCAGGAGGTGCACGGCGGTTTCGCCGCGCTCTCCTCGGGTGAGCTGGTCGGTCTGGCCGACCGGATCGAACTGCGCGGCCGTGGCGGCGCGGGCTTCCCGTTCGCCCGCAAGGTGCGCGCCGTGATCGACTCGTGCAAGCGGCAGGAACTGCCGCCGGTGATCGTGGTCAACGCGACCGAGGGTGAGCCGCCGTCCTGGAAGGACAAGGCGGTACTGACCCGCGGCCCGCACCTGATCCTGGACGGTGCGGCCCTGGCCGCCGCCGCCCTGGACGCCGAGGAGATCGTCATCGGCATCGCCGACGACGGTGTCGGCCAGAGCTCGCTCACCGCCGCGCTCGCCGAGCGCAAGATGCCGTGCCCGACCCGGATCGTCACGGTCCCGCACCGGTTCATCTCCGGTGAGGGTGGCGCCCTGGTCCGCGGCATCAACGGCGAGGCGCACATCCCGCCCGGCCGTAAGGTCCGGTCCAGCGACAACGGCGTGATGGGCCTGCCCACCCTGCTGTCGAACGCGGAGACCTACTCGCAGCTGGCGATCGCGGCCCGGATCGGGCCGTGGGAGTACAACTCGGTGGGCATCCCCGAGGAGCCCGGCACGGTCATGCTGACCGTCGGCGGCGCCTCCAGCTCGCCGGCCGTGGTCGAGGCCCCCAGCGGCACGTCGCTGATGGAGGTCCTCGAGATGTGCGGCGCGGACATCGGTCCGGGCCTGCTGGTCGGCGGTTACCACGGCAAGTGGGTCACCGCCGAGCAGGCGAAGACGATCATGATCTCGCGCAAGGGGTTCGCCAAGGTCGGCGGCACCCTGGGTGCCGGCATGCTGATCCCGATCGGCTCGAAGACGTGCCCGATCGGCGAGGTCGCCCAGGTCGTGCAGTACCTCGCCGGTGAGTCGGCCGGTCAGTGCGGCCCGTGCCGCATCGGCCTGCCCGACCTGGCCCGCGCGGTGACCCTGGTGGCCCTCGGCGGCAACGCGGTCAAGGAGGTCCGGCAGGCGGCCGGCCTGGTCAAGGGCCGCGGCGCGTGCTCCCACCCGGACGGCACCGGCCGGTTCGCGCTCTCCGCCCTCGAGGTCTTCAAGAAGGACGTCGAGGCGCACGCGAACGGCGAAGGCTGCGGCAAGTCGGTCCGTGGTGTGCTGCCGCTGCCGTACACGGCGGAGACCGGCGCCCGGAAACTGGCGCTGGACTGGTCCCGCTGCGACGGCCACGGCCTCTGCTCGGCGGTCGCCCCGGAGATCATCCGGCTGGACCACAACGGCTTCCCGGCGTTCCCGCAGACGCCGCTGCCGCCGTGGCTCGAGGAGGGCGCCCGCAAGGCGGTCAACGTCTGCCCGGCGCTGGCGCTGCGGCTGACCGAGCCGACCAAGGGCGGCCACTGACGTTCGCGTGGTGAGTTCCGGCGCCGGAACTCACCACGCCGCCAGGTTTGTGTGGTGAGTTCGGGCGTCCACGGCGCCTGAAGTCACCACGCCGGCTGGTCTGTGTGGTGAGTTCGGGCGTTCGGTACGGGTTCAGGAGAAACGACGGAGCGGCCGCGATAACGGGTGAGGAGCGGGTATGAGCCGGGGGTCACGGACGGGACGTTCTTCACGCGTACCCCGGCTCATGAGCGCGCTGCTCGTGGCCCTGCTCGCGGCAGGAGGCTGTGCGGGTTCGCAGGCCGCGACCAGCGACCCGGAACCGGCGACCGGCGCGACCTCGGCCGGCACCCCGCTCGCGCTGGCCTTCACCGGCTCGACGCTCGACGGCGGCTCCTACGACGCGTCCGCGCTGGCGGGCCGCCCGGCCCTGCTGTGGTTCTGGGCGCCCTGGTGCTCGACCTGCGCCGTGGAAGCCCAGTCGGTCACCGACCTTCACGACGAGTACGGCGACCGGCTGGGTGTGCTCGGCATCGGCGGTCTCGGGACCACCGACGCCATGCGCGAGTTCGTGGACGACTTCCAGGTCGGATCGGTGCAGCACCTCACCGACCCGGCCGGGGTGATCTGGCAGCAGTTCGGCATCGCCCAGCAGAGCTGGTACGTGATGATCGACGCGGCCGGAACCGTGGTGTTCCGCGGTTACCTGGACGATCTCCAGCTGACCGGGAAGGTCCGCGAGCTGACCGCTCAGTAACCGGCCGGCGGGTTCTGCGCCGGGTAGTACGGCTGCTCGGACGGCATCAGGATCCACAGGATCGGGTAGATCAGGATCTGGCTGCCCGGGATGACGAACAGGATCAGCACGAAGAGCAGCCGTGCGATCCACGGGTCGAGCCCGAACCGCCGGCCCAGGCCCGCACACACACCACCCAGCATCCGGCCCTCCCGCGGCCGGACCAGACCCTGGCGGGCGAGACTGTCGTGCACGGTCTTCATGGCTTCTCTCTTTCGACTTCAACGCTGTCTGTTGTCTCCATCCTGACGCGGCGGGGCCACCGCGACCATCGGGTTGCGCCCCCATCCGACCCCGAGATCCCGGGTCGGGGATCACCACTAGCGCGCCGCCTGCGCGGGTAACGACCGCGCCCGATAAGGTTCCCTCCGGCGAGGGATCATGGGCGCTGCGCCGGCCCGGGGGGAAACATCATGGTCGATGGCACGTTGCCGGGTCAGCGGACGCAACCACTGCGTACGCGGGACCCGCGCGCCCTCGGCGACTACGAACTGATCGGCCGTCTCGGCGAGGGCGGCATGGGCACGGTCTACCTGGGCCGGACCGCGGGCGGCGTGCTCGTCGCGGTCAAGATGGTCCGGGCCGACCTGGCCCACGACGACGAGTTCCGGCGGCGTTTCCGCAGCGAGGTCAACCGGGCCCGGCAGGTGCCGCCGTTCTGCACCGCCGAAGTCCTCGACGCCGACCCCGACCACGAGAGCCCGTACCTGGTGGTCGAGTTCGTGGACGGGCCGACCCTGGCCGGCGTGGTGGAGAAGAACGGCCCGCTGACCACTGCCAACCTGCACGGCGTGGCGATCGGCGTGGCGACCGCGCTCACCGCCATCCACGGCGCCGGCGTGATCCACCGCGACCTCAAGCCGCGCAACGTGCTGCTCGCCCCGGGCAGCCCCAAGGTGATCGACTTCGGGATCGCCCGCGCCATGCACGCGACCAGCGGCAGCAACACCCGGCCCGACCAGATGGTCGGCACGGTGGCGTACATGGCGCCGGAACGCTTCGGCGCCGAGGACGTGCCGATCACCCCGGCCGCCGACGTGTTCGCCTGGGGGAGTGTGGTGGCGTACGCGGGCACCGGCTCGACACCGTTCCACGCCGACTCGCCGCCCGCCCTGGCCGCCCGGATCCTCACCCAGGAACCCCGCCTCGACGGGCTCAGCGGCACGCTGCGCGAACTGGTCGGCCACGCCCTGGAGAAGGACCCGGCCAACCGGCCCAGCGCCCGGGAACTGCTCGACCTGCTGATCTCCGGGGAACGCCCGGCGGCCACCGCGGCGGCCTTCGCCGACCAGCCCGACCTGCGGGCGGCGGCGGTCGAGGCGCAGGCGGTCACCGGCCACGCACCGGTGCCGGTCCCCGGGGACACCACCGGCGCCCCGGCCGGTCCGGCGGATCCGGTGGGTTCGGTGGGTTCGGTGGGTCCGGTGGGTTCGGCGGGTTCGGTGGGTCCGGCCGTCGCCGGTGACGTGCCGCGGCAGCGGACCGGGCCCGCCGGCACCGGGGACACGCCGGTGCTGGACATTCCGCCCGGACTGATCGGGTACGACGAGAACGCCATCGTCACCGTGCCCATCTCGGACGCGCCGGCCCCGTACCTGATGACCCCGGCGATCACGTTCCCACCGCCGTCACCACCCCGGCCGCCGCGTAACTGGGCGCTGCCCCTGGCCGTGATCGTCACCGCCCTCGCCCTGGTGGCCGGCGCCTTCCTGGTCGTCCTCTCGACCACCGCCGACGAGGAGGAACCGGCCACCGAGACGACCCCGACGGCCGTCGCGACCGGGCCGGTCCTCACCGACCCGCTGCGCCAGCGCCTGCTCTGGCAGCCCAGCGAATCGGTCACCGAGGGCGGGAGCTGCTCCTTCGACGACGGGCTGGTGATCCGGCGCAAGACCGAGGGCACGTTCCGCTGCAAGGGGCCGCTGGACCTGATGCCGGACGACCTGAGCGCCGCGGTGGACATCCGGCTGACGACCGAGAACAGCTGTGCGGCGATGTGGTTCCGCTACCAGGACTCGCGGGGCTACCAGGTGCGCTTCTGCCAGCGCAACATCTACGTGGGCATCCACGAGGCGGAGGGTTCGGTCCCGATCCTGCGGACGTTCCCGATCGCGGACGACCCGATCCGGCTGGGCGACACCGTGACGCGGATGGGGTTCCGGGTGGTCGGCGACTCGGTCGAACTGTTCCGCGACGACGATCAGGTCGGCACGGTCACGCTGACCGACCCGAGTCTGCAGTCCGGCCAGTTGCGGCTCGGCGTGGTCAGCGAACGGGACGCGCCGAAGAAGGGGCCCTACGAGGTCGTTTTCAGCGATCTGACCGTCTCGCCGTCCTGACCGTCTCGCCGTCCTGACCGTCTCTGACCGTCTCGCCGTCCTGACCCGCACGTTGCTCCACGGGGGCCCCGGGCTGCCTGGGTAGGTCCGGGGACGGCCTTGGTGCGGTGGGGGCAGGTGTGGGCGTACGAGAAAGACGAAGGCCCGGATGCACGCACCCGGACCTTCGCTGTGGTTCTGTCAGTCGCGGGTCAGGCCCGCGCGGCGCAGAGCGTCGGCCATCGCGCTGTTGCCGAAACCGCCCTGACCGCCGCCGCCACCGCCGCGCTGGCCGCCCTGCTGGCGGGGCTGACGCTGGCCGCCCTGACCGCCGCCGCCTCCGCGCTGACCCCCGCCGCGCTGACCCCCGCCGCCTTGACCGCCCTGACCGCCGCCCTGGCCGCCTTGGCCCCGCTGACCGCCCTGGCCGCCTTGGGCGCGCTGACCGCCCTGACCCGCGCCCTGACCCGCGCCTTGGCCGGACCGGTCGTCGCGGCGGCCGCGCTGGGGCTCGTCGGAGAGGCGCATGGTGAGCGAGATCCGCTTGCGGGCCTCGTCGACCTCCAGGACGCGGACCTTGACCACGTCGCCGGACTTGACGACCTCGCGCGGGTCCTGGACGAACTTCTCGGACAGCGCCGAGACGTGCACCAGGCCGTCCTGGTGGACGCCGATGTCGACGAACGCGCCGAAGGCCGCCACGTTCGTCACCTGACCCTCGAGGATCATGCCGGGCTTGAGGTCGGCGATCTTCTCGACGCCCTCGGCGAAGGTGGCCGTGGTGAAGGCGGGACGCGGGTCGCGACCGGGCTTCTCCAGCTCCTTGAGGATGTCGGTGATCGTCGGCAGGCCGACCGTGTCGGTGACGAACTTGTCCGGGCGGATGCCACGCAGCAGCGACCCGTTGCCGATCAACGTCTTGACGTCCGATCCGGCGTCCGCGGCGATCGTGCGGACCAGCGCGTACGACTCCGGGTGCACGCTGGAGAAGTCCAGCGGGTCCTCGCCGTCCGAGATGCGCAGGAAGCCCGCGCACTGCTCGAACGCCTTCGGGCCGAGCCGGGCCACCTTCTTGATCTGCTGACGATTCTTGAACGGGCCGTTCTGGTCCCGGTGCAGCACGATGTTCTCGGCCAGCCCGGCGGTGATGCCGGAGACCCGGGTGAGCAGCGGCGCGGAGGCGGTGTTGACGTCCACGCCGACACCGTTCACACAGTCCTCGACGACCGCGTCCAGCGAACGGGCCAGCTTCACCTCGGAGAGGTCGTGCTGGTACTGCCCGACGCCGATCGACTTCGGGTCGATCTTGACGAGTTCGGCGAGCGGGTCCTGCAGGCGGCGGGCGATGGAGACCGCGCCGCGCAGCGAGACGTCCATGCCGGGCAGTTCCTGCGAGGCGTACGCGGACGCGGAGTAGACCGACGCGCCCGCCTCGGAGACCACCACCTTGGTCAGTTTCGCCTGCGGGTGCCGCTTGATCAGCTCGGTGGCCAGCTTGTCGGTCTCCCGCGACGCGGTGCCGTTGCCGATCGCGATCAGCTCGACGTCGTGCTTGGAGGCCAGCGCCGCGAGCCGGTGGATCGACTCGTCCCACTTGTTCTGCGGCACATGCGGGTAGATCACGTCGGTCGCGACGACCTTGCCGGTGGCGTCGACGACGGCCACCTTCACGCCGGTGCGGAAGCCCGGGTCCAGACCCATCGTGGCGCGGGTGCCGGCCGGGGCGGCGAGCAGCAGGTCACGCAGGTTGGCGGCGAACACCCGGACGGCCTCGTCCTCGGCCGACTCGCGCAGCCGGACCCGCAGGTCGGCGCCGAGGTGGATGAGCACCCGGGTCCGCCACGCCCAGCGGACCGTGTCGACGAGCCACTTGTCGCCGGCCCGGCCCTGGTTGCTGATGCCGTTGCGCCCGGCGATGCGGCCCTCGAAGTAGCCCTCGTCCTCCTCCGGGTGCGGCTCCATGGTGAGCTCGAGGACGTCCTCCTTCTCGCCGCGCAGCATCGCCAGGATGCGGTGCGAGGGGAGCTTCGCGTACGGCTCGGCGAAGTCGAAGTAGTCGGCGAACTTGGCGCCGTCGTTCTGCTTGCCGTCGCGGACCTTGGCCACCAGGCGGCCCCGGGTCCACATCTGCTCGCGGAGTTCACCGATCAGGTCGGCGTCCTCGGCGAACCGCTCCACCAGGATGGCCCGCGCGCCGTCGAGGGCGGCCGTCGCGTCCGCCACGCCCTTCTCGGCGTCCACGAAGCCGTCAGCGGCCGTACGCGGGTCGACGGTGGGGTCACCCAGCAGAGTGTCCGCCAGCGGCTCCAGGCCCGCCTCACGGGCGATCTGCGCCTTGGTACGCCGTTTCGGCTTGAACGGCAGGTAGATGTCCTCCAGCCGGGCCTTCGTGTCGGCCTCGAGGATCTGCTGCTCCAGGGCGTCGTCGAGCTTGCCCTGGGAGCGGATCGACTCCAGCACCGCGGCCCGCCGGTCCTCCAGCTCCCGCAGGTAACCCAGGCGTTCCTCGAGGGTGCGCAGCTGCGCGTCGTCGAGGGTGCCGGTCACCTCCTTGCGGTAGCGGGCGATGAACGGCACGGTGGCCCCGCCGTCGAGCAGCTCGACCGCGGCGGTGACCTGCCCTTCCCGTACCCCGAGCTCTGAGGCGATGCGCTGATGGATAGCTGTCGTCACGACGACGATTGTTACCGAGGCCGCCGTACGTTGTCGCGCCGCCCCGCTCGATCGTTCACCGTCACGACACCTGCGCGGACGACGTGCGGCCGGTCCGCTGCTCAGACCGGCTGCGATGTGGTAGACCCCAGCCCGCCGCGCAACGCCCACAACGCGGCCTCGGTCCGCGACGCCGCGCCCGTCTTGCGCAACAGGTTCGAGACGTGCACCGTCACGGTCCGCACCGAGATGCCCAGCGCCCCGGCGATCTGCTTGTTGGACATGCCCTCGGCGAGCAGACCGAGCACCTCCCGCTCCCGGGCGGTCAGCTCACAACGCCGGTCGGTGGGCACCGGCGGGTCGACCGCGAGCAGCTCGGTCAGCCGGTACGGGTTGCCCTCGGTGCGTGCCCACACCGACGCCACCATGCCGGGGTCGGGGGCGGTGCCGTAGACGTGCTCGAGCACCTCGCCCACCTCGGCCGGCCGCAGCGCGCCCAGATGCCGGCGGACCGTCCCGGGACGTCCGGCCAGCCGGGCCAGCGTCCGCGCGGTGATCTGCGGCGACACCGAGGCCTCCGCGGGCTGACTGGTCACCAGCAGCAGCACCGGCAGGTCGGCGAAGGCCAGCTCGGCCACCAGGTTGAGGCTGGCCGGATCGAGGGCGTGCAGATCCTCCACCACCAGCACGGTCGGCCGCCCGTCGACCAGCCGGCGGACCGTGGTGACGGCCAGACGCAGCAGGGCGTCCGGGGCGTACCGCTCGCGAGGGACGTCCGGATCCTGCTTGAACCAGGCGAGTGCGTCGGAAGGTACCCCGATGTCGCGAATGTCACGTCCGGCGAGAACGGCGGCCAACCAGTCGTACGGGGCCGGCGAATGCACCCGGGCCGCCCCGGCGAGCACCGGCATCGACGTCCCGCCGTGCAGCAGAGCCGACACCAACGTGCTCTTGCCCGTGCCGCCCTCGCCCGTGACCAGGGCGGTCACCGGGCCTTTCCCGGCGCGCACGAGACCACCCGCCCGCCGCAGATCCTCCAGCGCGGGGGCGCGACCGATCATCGGCACCGCCATCATCAGCACACACTACGTAGGAGGTACTAGAGACAACGGAATTGGGCTTTGGCACTCTTGCTACATGACGCTTGCTGTCCGGGCGGTCGCCGCCACCGATCAGGGCCTCGTCCGGTCCAACAACGAAGACTCGGTCTTCGTCGGAAATAGACTCTTCATCGTGGCGGACGGCATGGGCGGTCTCCCCGCCGGTGAGCTGGCGAGCGACATACTGGTGCAGACGTTGAGTTCCGTCGACACGGCCCCCGACAACGGCGAGCCGCTGCAGGACCTGATCGAGGCCCTGCAGACCGCCAACCAGCGCATCGAGGCCGCCGTCGCCGACGACGCCGACCGCGACGGCATGGGCACCACAGTGACCGCGCTGATGCTCTCCGGCGACCGGCTGGCCGCGCTCAACGTCGGCGACTCCCGCTGCTACCTGCTGCGCGACGACGAGTTCTCCCAGCTCACCCGGGACGACACCTACGTGCAGGCGCTCGTCGACCAGGGGGTCCTCACCCGCGACGACGCCCGCCGTCACCCGCAACGGGCCCTGGTCACCCAGGCGGTCCAGGGCGGCCCGTTCCGCCCGGCCGGACGGATGATCCCGGCCCAGGTGGGCGACCGTTACCTGCTCTGCAGCGACGGCCTGTCCGACTACGTCGAGGACGCGGTGATCGCCCAGACGCTGCGGGACGTGCCCGATCGCAAGACCTGCGCCGCCGAACTCGTCAACCGCACCCTGGAGAACGGCGCCCCCGACAACGTCACGGTCATCGTGGCCGACGTCGTGGAGAGCTGAGCCGGGCCACCAGCGTCTTCGAGGCGACCGTCCGGAAAGCGTCCTCGCACAACTCGGCCACCTCGGACCAGTCCGGATAACGGTCCAACCGGACACCCAGCCAACCGCGGTGGCCGACGTAGGGCGGGCGGAAGAACCGTGCCGGATCGGCCGCCAGCAACTCACCCTGCGCGCCGGGCGGAGCGGCGCACCACAACTGCGCGAAAGCGGCGTCGTGGTGCCCGTCCGGCCACAGGTAGGCGATCGCCTTCCGGCCCCGGACGAAGAACGCGGGCGTATCGTGACTGGGCCGCTCGGTCACCTCCGGCAGCGCGAGGCAGATCACGCGAACCCGCTGCTCGATCGTCGGTTCCATGGGCCGATTCTGCGCCGGTATCCTCGGCGGGTGCTCCTGGGGACCGAAAGACTCGTGCTGCGCCGATTCCGGGCATCCGACGCGACCGCCCTCGCGGCCTACCGTTCCGACCCGGACGTGGCGCGCTATCAGACCTGGGACGCGCCGTTCCCACCGACGAAAGCGGAAACTGCGGTGCGCAATTTCGCGGCCAGTTCACCCGATCGTGCGGGCTATTTCCAGTACGCGGTCGAACACGTCGCCGACGAGGTGCTGATCGGGGACGTCTACGTGCGCCTCCACGACAACCTGAAACAGGCCGAGATAGGGTTCACGATGGCTCCGGCGTACCAGGGGAAAGGCCTGGCGACGGAAGCGGTCCGGGCCGTCCTGGACCGTCTCTTCCGCGTGCAGGGCCTGCACAAGGTGACCGGCGAATGCGACGCCCGCAACGAACGGTCGGCGGCGTTGCTGCAGCGTGTCGGCTTCCGCCGGGAAGGCCTGCTGCGCCAGCAGACCTTCCTCAAAGGCGAGTGGACCGACGATCTGATCTTCGGCCTCCTGGCGGAGGAATTCCTTGCGGGGTACGCGCCGAAGCGCCCACGATGACGATGCCCCCTGCGACGATCGCGGGTCCGGCATAGTGTCGACCATGGCTGAACCGATCGATCCGAAAACCGCGCTCCGCACCTACCTCCACGAGACGCGCGAGGCCCTGATCTGGAAACTGGACGGGCTGGGGGAACGGGACCTCCGGATGCCCCGCACACCGACCGGAACGAACCTTCTGGGCCTGCTCAAACACAGCCTGAACGTGGAGGCCGGTTACTTCGGCGAGACGTTCGGACGCGAATTCCCCGACGCGGCAGAACTGGTCCCGTTCACGAAATACCAGGAAGACCCGCAAGCCGACTGGTACGCCCGCGACGACGAATCCGCGCCCGGAATCCGCGACCTGTACCGTCGGGTGGCCGCGTTCGCCGACCAGACGATCGACGAGTTGCCGCTGGACGCGCCAGGCCGGGTGCCGTGGTGGGGGCCGTCGGGCCGCCCGGTGACCCTGCACCAGATCATCATCCACGTGATCACCGACCTGTCCCGCCACGCGGGCCAAGCCGACATCCTCCGCGAGTCGATCGACGGGGCGGCCGGGATGCTCCCCGACAGCTCGAACCTGCCCGACTACGACTGGTCCGCCTACGTGGCCACCCTGACAACGTTGGCAAACCGCCACCCTTAACCGTTCGTGTTGTGCCGTTCGTGTTGTGCCGTTCGTGTTGTGCCGTTCGTGCTGTGCCGTTCGTGCTGTGCCGTTCGTGCTGTGCCATCCCGTCTACCCCGTTTAAGCTGCGCGCCGCGCCGCGCCGCGTCGCACAGCACGGTCCGCGTCGCACAGCACCGGCGTCGCCCGGCACCGCTTTTCGTTTGGTCGCGGAGCGGGTCTTGTCGTTTTGCCCGTTTTAACCGCATCCCGTCTTGGTTCGTGCCGCATCGTCCTTTGACCGCGGCCTCCGGCTCTTCCCGGACCTCGACCCGGCCCTGGTCAGAGGTGGCTGCACCCGATCCGCCATCGGGTGCAGTCACCACCGATTCAGGGCGGGCCGATGCACCCAAAACCGTGATCAGGTGCGCTCGCCGCCTGCTCGGGCCGGCTAACGCACCCGAAAGCTCGATCGGGTGCGCTCGCCGCTCGCCGGCTTGGTGGGTGCTCCCGATCATGGGTTTGGGGGCGGCTGCCGTGTGGTTTGGGTGGGTCCGCGCTCCCGAAAGCTTGATCGGGTGCGCTGGCTGCTTGCTGGGGTGGTTGGTGTACCCAATGCCGTGATCGGGTGTGGGTGCCGTCTGTTTGGGCTGGGCTGGTGCACCCGGTGTCGTGATCGGGTGCATCTACCGCCTCTCGGGGCAGGTCCGTGTTCCCGAGACCGTGATCGGGTGCGCTTGCCGCTTGCCGCTTGCCGCTCGCCGAGGTGGTTGGTGGACCCAGCGCCGTGATCGGGTGCGGTTGCCGCTCGCCGGGGCGGCTGGTGTACCCAGTGCCGTGGACGGGAGCGGCCACCAGCATTCGGGTCGGTGAGCGCACCCGGGACGTTGATCGGGTGCGGTTGGCGCTCGCCGGGTTGGTGGGTGCTCCCGATCATGGGTTTGGGGGCGGCTGCCGTGTGGTTTGGGTGGGTCCGCGTCTCCGAAAGCTTGATCGGGTGCGCTCGCCGCTTGCTGGGGCGGTTGGCTCACCCAATGACGTGGTCGGGGGCGGGCGCCCTCTGTTCGGGCTGGTGAGTGCATGACGACGTCGGTCTCTACGAGCACGTCGCCCGGCGGCTTGATCGGGTGCGTTCGGCGCTCGTGGATGCGGTTGGTGCACCTGATCGAGGGGTCGGGGGCGGTTGGAGCACCCGGTCATGGTTGTGGGGGCGGTTGGAGCACCCAGTCGAGGGCTGGGGGCGGTTGGTGTACCCGATCATGATTGCGGGGCGGTTGGTGTGCCCGATCGCGGGTTCGGGGGCGTTCACCGTCGGGGCTGGGTGGGCCGGTGCACCCGAAAGCTTGATCGGGGCGGGTTGCCTGCTGGACCGCGGTGGGGAAGGTCGTGGTTTGGGGGAGCGGGGCGGGGTGCCTGCTGGACCGCGGTGCGGAGGGTCGTGGTCTGGGGGAGCGGGGCGCGGCGTTCGTACCGGAGAAGCGGAGTTGGAGAGACGCCCCGGCCTTGGACGGAGGCCGGGGCGTCCACAGTTCTCTAGGGGAGGGCGGGAAGGGGCGTGTCTCTATCTAGGGGAGTGCGGAAAAGGGCGTGCCCCTAGAGGCAGGCGGGAAAGGGCGTGCCTCTAGGGGGGAAGCGGGAATGGGCGGGGAAACGGAAAGGGGCGTGATCAGCGCTCCAGACGGAGCCACAGGGCGCCCAACGGCGGGACCCGCAACGCGACCGAGGCGTCGAAACCGTGCCACGGGATCGGGTCGGCTTCGACGGAGCCCAGGTTGCCCACGCCGGAACCGCCGTACAGGTCGCTGTCCGTGTTGAGCACCTCGGTCCAGCGGCCCGTGCGCGGCAGCCCGATGCGGTAGCCCTCGTGTGGGATGGCCGCGAAGTTGACCACGCAGGCCAGGGCGTCGCCGGTCGGCGTGAAGCGGACGAACGAGAACGTGTTGTGCTGGGAGTCCTCGCTGGTGATCCAGCGGAAGCCGGACGGGGACGTGTCCTGCGTCCACAGTGCCGGCGTTTCGCGGTAGACCCGGTTCAGGTCGGTCACCAGGTTCTTGACGCCTGCGAACTGCGGGTCGAGGAGCAGCCCCCAGTCGAGGCCGCGTTCCTCGCTCCACTCGCGCATGTCGCCCATCTCGGCGCCCATGAAGAGCAGTTGTTTGCCGGTGAACGCCCACATGAAGCCGAGCAGGGCCCGCGTGTTGGCGAGTTTCTGCCACAGGTCGCCGGGCATCTTGCCGGTCAGGGAGCCCTTGCCGTGGACGACCTCGTCGTGGCTGATCGGCAGGGTGTAGTTCTCGCTCCACGCGTACACGGTGGCGAAGGTCATCTGGTGGTGGTGCCACTGCCGGTGGACGGGTTCCTTCTCCATGTAGGAGAGGGTGTCGTTCATCCAGCCCATGTTCCATTTGAAGCCGAAGCCGAGGCCGCCCAGGTGGGTGGGGCGGGTGACGCCGGGCCACGCGGTGGATTCCTCGGCGATCGTCATCACGCCGGGGTGGTTCTTGTAGACGGTCGCGTTCATCTCCTGGAGGAAGCTGATCGCGTCCAGGTTCTCCCGGCCGCCGTACTGGTTGGGGGTCCACTCGCCTTCTTTGCGCGAGTAGTCCAGGTAGAGCATCGAGGCGACGGCGTCGACGCGCAGGCCGTCGGCGTGGAATTCCTCGCACCAGTAGAGCGCGTTGGCGACGAGGAAGTTGCGGACCTCGCGCCGGCCGAAGTCGAAGACGTACGTGCCCCAGTCGGGGTGTTCGCCGCGCCGCCAGTCGCCGTGTTCGTAGAGTGGGGTGCCGTCGAAGCGGGCCAGGGCCCACTCGTCCTTGGGGAAGTGGGCGGGCACCCAGTCGAGGATCACGCCGATGCCGGCCTGGTGCAGCTTGTCCACCAGGAAGCGGAATTCGTCCGGGGTGCCGAAGCGGGAGGTGGGGGCGAAGTAGCCGGTGACCTGGTAACCCCAGGAGCCGCCGAACGGGTGTTCCATCACCGGCATCAGCTCGACGTGCGTGAAGCCCGTCTCGAGCACGTACTGCACCAGTTGGTCCGCCAGCTCGACATAGGAGAGCCCGGGGCGCCACGAACCGAGGTGCACCTCGTAGACGCTGATGGGTTCCTGGTGCCACGACTTGCGGGCGCGGTCCCGCATCCACTGTTCGTCGTGCCACTGGTGTTCGGAGTGGAAGACGACCGACGCGGTGGCCGGCGGGATCTCGGTGTGCTGGGCCAGCGGGTCGGCGTGTTCGCGCCAGACGCCGTCCCGGCCGAGGATCTTGTATTTGTACCGGGTACCGACGTGCGCGTTCGGGATGTACAGCTCCCAGACGCCGCTGGAGCCGAGCGAGCGCATCGGCCAGCCGTCGTACGGCCCCCAGCCGGCGAAGTCACCGACGACCTGCACGCCCCGGGCGCTCGGTGCCCACACCGCGAACGCCACGCCGGTGCCCCGGGGCTGCGCGCCGAGCACCTTCCACAGTTTCTCGTGCCGGCCCTCCCCGATCAGGTGCAGGTCGAGGTCGCCGAGGGTGGGCGGATGACGGTACGGGTCGTCGACCTGTGTCCCGTCCACGTCGAGCCGGTAGTCGAGGACCGTCCCGGCCAGCTCGGCCGCGAAGATCCCGTCCGGGTGTACCCGGGTCATCTCGTGGCGTTCGCCGTCGTGCAGCACGTGCACGGCGGTGGCGCCCTTGCGGAGGGTGCGGATCACGGTCTGGCCGCCGTGCGGGTGGGCGCCGAGGACCGCGTGCGGATCGTGGGTGTCCCCGCCGATCACCGAGTTCATGGACCTCTGGTCGGCGGCGAGCCGTGAGGTGGTCTGGCCGATCATGATGGAGTCGTCCTCCCGGGGGGTCATCCGACAAGCCGGGCGATGGAGCGCATCGGGATCCGCAACCATCCAGGCCGGTGCCGGGCTTCGTACGCGGCCTCGTAGACCGCCTTGTCCAGTTCGTACGCGGACAGCAGCGCTGCACTGTCGCGAGGGTCGGAGCCGGAGGTCCGCGCGTACCCCTCGCAGAACGCCGCCCGGTTGCGGTCCACCCATTCGCGGGCGCGGGCGGCCAGGTGTTCGTCGTCGGCCTGGTCGACCAGGAGCTGGTAGGCGGCGTATTCGTAGGAGCGCAGCACACCGGCCACGTCCCGTAGGGTCGAGTCGGGCAGGCGCCGTTCGTCGAGGGGCTGTCCGGGTTCGCCCTCGAAGTCGATGAGCAGCCAGGCTTCCGGGGTGCGCAGGACCTGTCCGAGGTGCAGGTCGCCGTGGACCCGCTGGACCTCGACCTGTTCGCCGGTGAGGGCGGTGAACCGTTCGGTGATAGCCGGGACGTACTGCTGGAGTTCCGGGACGGCGTTGGCGGCGGTGCGCAGCCGGGCCAGCACCGCGTCGACGGGGAACGGGGCCGGCCCGGCGCCCAGTTCGTCGGCGAGGGTCTGGTGTACGGACGCGACGGCCTCGCCGAGCCGGGTGGATTCGCCCTGGAAGTCGCCGCCGACCTCGTCGGCCCGGAATGCCGCGTCGGCGAACAGGTCGCGGGCCGAGGTGGTGGCCATCGCCCAGCCTTCGGCGGAGTTGGCGGCGTACTCCGTCACCATGCCCAGCGAGCAGGTGCCGCTGTCGTCGGCGGTCTGCAGTGAGCCGAGCAGCCGTGCCACGTGCGGGTTGCCGGCCCGGCCGAGGACCTGGTTGAGCTCGATGTCCGGGTTGATGCCGGAGGTGACCCGGCGGAACAGTTTGAGGATCGCGTCCTGGTCGAAGACCACGCTGGTGTTGCTCTGCTCGGCGTCGAAGACCCGGGGCGCGGCGTCCAGTGGCAGGGTGACGCCGGGTTCCTTGGTGAAGGTGATGTCGCCGGCCGTCGCCGAGGCGTCGATCAGGGTGAGCAGGTGGCGGGCCGCGTCCGGGTCGTACAGGGCGTCGAAGCCGGTGCGGCCGTCGTCGCTGGTGCCGATGGTGGCGACGGCGCTGTACTCGGGGATGCCGATGGCGCCCCAGCCGACCAGGATCTGGTACCGCTCGGAGCTGCCGTCGGTGTATTCGACGTCGAGCAGCACCAGTTCCAGATCGTCGCGCAGGGACGTCGCGGAGGCCTGTTTGACCGAGGCGAGCACTCGGCTGCGTCCGGCGTACCAGCGTTGTTGCGGTAACCACTCGGCGTACGGCAACGTCATTGCTTCTCCTCAGACCCGCACAACTGGAACCAGTAGAAGCCGTGTCCCGGAAGTGTCAGAAGGTACGGCAACTGACCGATCCGGGGGAAGTTCACGTGCCCGGTCAGTTCGACGGGCGTGTAACCGTTCCAGTGCTGCAGGTTCAGTTCGATCGGCTGTGGGAAGCGGGACAGGTTGTTGACGCAGAGCACCACGTCGTCGCCCGACTCGCGCAGGAATGCCAGCACCGACGGGTTGGAGCCGCCCAGTTCGCGGAAGGTGCCGACGGCGAACGCCTCGTGCCGCCGCCGGACCGCCAGCATGGTCCGGGTCCAGTTGAGCAGCGAGGTGGCGCTGTCCCGCTGGGCCTCCACGTTGACCGCCTGGTACCCGTACACCGGGTCCTGATTGACCGGAAGGTAGAGGCGGCCGGGCGTGGCGGTGGAGAAACCGGCGTTGCGGTCCGGTGTCCACTGCATCGGGGTACGCACACCGTCGCGGTCACCGAGCCAGATGTTGTCGCCCATGCCGATCTCGTCGCCGTAGTACAGCACCGGCGAACCGGGCAGCGACAGCAGCAGGGCGGTGAACAGCTCGATCTGGTTGCGGTCGTTCTCCAGCAGCGGGGCGAGCCGGCGGCGGATGCCGACGTTCGCCTTCATCCGGGGGTCCTTGGCGTACTCGGAGTACATGTAGTCGCGTTCTTCATCGGTCACCATCTCGAGCGTCAGCTCGTCGTGGTTACGCAGGAAGATGCCCCACTGGGTGTTGTCCGGGATGGCCGGTGTCTGCGCCAGGATCTCGGAGATGGGGAAACGTGACTCGCGGCGGACCGCCATGAAGATGCGCGGCATCAGCGGGAAGTGGAACGCCATGTGGCATTCGTCGCCGCCGCTCTTGGGGTCGCCGAAGTACTCCACGACGTCGGCCGGCCACTGGTTGGCCTCGGCGAGCAGTACCCGGCCGGGGAACTCGTCGTCGATCACCTTGCGGCAGTGCTTGAGGAAGGCGTGGGTCTGCGGCAGGTTCTCGCAGTTGGTGCCCTCCTCCTCGAACAGGTAGGGCACCGCGTCCAGCCGGAACCCGTCGATGCCCAGGTCCAGCCAGAAGCGCAGGACGTCGAGCATCGCCTCCTGCACCTTCGGGTTCTCGTAGTTGAGATCCGGCTGGTGGGAGAAGAACCGGTGCCAGTAGAACTGCCGGCGCACCGGGTCGAACGTCCAGTTCGACTCCTCGGTGTCGACGAAGATGATCCGGGCGTCCTGGTACTTCTCGCTGGTGTCGTTCCAGACGTAGAAGTCGCCGTACGGGCCCTCCGGGTCGTGCCGCGACGCCTGGAACCACGGGTGCGAGTCGGAGGTGTGGTTCATGACCAGGTCGGTGATGACCCGGATGCCCCGCTTGTGCGCCGCGTCGAGCAGCGCCACGAAGTCCTCGACCGTGCCGAACTCGGGCAGCACCTTGTAGAAGTCGCGGATGTCGTAGCCGCCGTCGCGCAGCGGCGAGTCGTAGAACGGGGGCAGCCAGAGGCAGTCCACGCCGAGCCACTGCAGGTAGTCCAGGCGTTCGATGAGTCCGCGCAGGTCACCGCCGCCGTCCGACCCCGAGTCGTAGAAGGCCCGGACCAGCACCTCGTAGAAGACGGCTCGCTGGAACCATGTCCGGTCGGCGGGCAGCGAGCGGGCGTGCCCGAAGTCGTCGGCGCTGGGGTGTTCGACGACCCCGTCCTCGGTGTGGCTTCCCTCGGCGGGATCGTGCTCGTTCACCAGCTCCATCAGGCTCCCCCTACTTCGCTCGCACGACGAAGATGTGCGCCGGCTCGACGAACGGGTCGATCCGGACCGCGTTGAACTGTCCCCACTCGTACGTGGCGCCGGTGATCTGGTCCTCGACCATGAAACGGTCGTGCCAGTTCAGGCCCAGCGCCGGCATGTCCAGCGTGGTGTTGCCCCATTGCACGGTGGATGAATCGAACGAGCAGACCACCAGCACGGTGTTGCCGGTGTCCGGGTCGCGTTTCGAGAAGCACAGCAGGTTGCCGTTGTCGATCTCGTGGAACCGCAGGTTGCGCAGCCGGCGCAGGGCGGGGTTCTCCTCGCGGACCCGGTTGAGCGTGGTCAGGAAGGGGGCGAGCGAGCGTCCGTTGCGCTCGGCGGCCGCCCAGTCCCGCGGCTTCAGCTCGAACTTCTCGTTGTCGATGTACTCCTCGGCGCCCGGCCGCGGCACGTGCTCGCAGAGTTCGTAGCCGGAGTAGAGGCCCCAGGACGGGGTGAGCATGGACGCCAGCACCGCGCGGATCTTGAACATCGGCGGGCCGCCGTTCTGCAGCGACTCGTGCAGGATGTCCGGCGTGTTCGGCCAGAAGTTGGGGCGCATCCAGTCGAGCGTGGACAGCAGCTGGCCCATGTACTCGCGCATCTCGGCCGCGGTGGTACGCCAGGTGAAGTAGGTGTACGACTGCGTGAAGCCGATCTTGCCGAGCCCGTTCATCATGGCCGGCCTGGTGAACGCCTCGGCCAGGAACAGCACGTCCGGGTGCGTCTCCTTGACCTTGGGGATCAGCCACTGCCAGAAGTTGACGGCCTTGGTGTGCGGGTTGTCCACCCGGAAGATCCGGACGCCGTTGTTCACCCAGTGCATGACGACGCGGTACACCTCGTCGCGCAGCGCCCGGTAGTCGTTGTCCCAGTTCAGCGGGTAGATGTCCTGGTATTTCTTGGGCGGGTTCTCGGCGAAGGCGATGGTGCCGTCCGGCTTCGTGGTGAAGAACTCCGGGTGGGATTTCACCCAGGGGTGGTCCGGAGCGGCTTGAAGGGCGAGGTCGAGGGCGACCTCCATGCCCAACTCTTCCGTTTTCTCCCTAAAGAATACGAAATCTTCCAAAGTGCCGAGTGAAGGGTGGATCGCGTCGTGGCCGCCCTCGTCCGAGCCGATCGCCCACGGCGAGCCGACGTCCTCCGGGCGCGCGACCAGCGTGTTGTTGCGGCCCTTGCGGTTGATCTTGCCGATCGGGTGGATCGGCGGCAGGTAGACCACGTTGAAGCCCATCGCGGCGACCGCGGGCAGCCGCTCGGCGGCGGTGCGGAACGTGCCGTGCTTGATCGGCGTGGCGTCCGGTCCGATCTCGGCACCCTCGGACCGCGGAAAGAACTCGTACCACGCGGAATAGAGGGCACGCTCACGGTCCACCCAGACGGCGAACGAGCGGGTCGTGGTCACCAGCAGCCGCACCGGGTGGTGCCAGAGCAGTTCCTCGAGGTCGAGCGCCGGGGTGACCCGGGAGAACAGTGACCGGTTCTCGTCACGCAGCGCGGCGGCCGCCTCGCGGACCCGCTCCTCGTCCTCACCGGGGACGGTCTTGGTGGCGAGGTCCAGCAGTTCGGCGCCCTCGGCGAGGTCGTTGGCCAGATCCTCGACACCCTGCCCGGCGCCGATCTTCTTCACCACGGCGTCGCGCCATGTCCGATACGGATCGTCGAACGCCTCCACGGTGAACGTCCACCGTCCGGGCTCGTCAGGCCGGATCGACCCGTGCCACTTGTCGAGGCCGGGCTCGCCGGGGGTCATCCGGGTGAAGGGTTTGGTCAGACCGTCGGGGCCACGCCATACCACGTTCACCCCGAGCGCGTGATGTCCTTCGCGATAGGACACCGCGGAGACCGGCACGATCTCGCCGACCACCGCCTTCGCCGGGTAGCGGCCACCGGACACAGCCGGCGTCACGTCTTCGATGGGGAAGCGTCCGGTCATGATCTCCACCGTAATCAGAGGGGCGCGGGAGGACTCGGCGACCGGGAAACCCGCCGTCGTTCGTCCTATGACTTCTCCGCAACGGAGAACATGAAACGCCCAAGACGTGAGGGAAGATGAAACGGCCGACCGCCGATGCGCCATAACCTACCGGAGCACGGTTACCGGGGCGCGTCGGGACGCGGTCGGTCGTCCTTCAGATCAACCCCTTTTCCGGGTACGCGGTGAGCACGGTCCCGGATCGGACGGCCGGGACGCGGCTCCCCTTCCGGCGCAAACCGGCGCGGCCCGGGGTGTGTGTCGGTTGCCGTGCGTTGCCATCAGGGTGAGCATGCTCAGTCGCCTGCGTGCCGAGCCGAGTGGACTTCCGTCGCGAGCCACACCGGCCGCGCCAGAGGGAGGAGCCCGACGTGCCCGGTACGTCGTCGACCGCACTTTCGCCGGTGATCGCCGCCAGCACCCACTGGCTGGCCCGTGCGTACCCCGGTGGGGACGCGAACACGGTCGCGCACACCCTCGCCGAACTGCAGGCCCGGCAGGCCGTCACGGTCGCGGCCTGGCTGCGGTACCCCACCGTGATCGACGCGGCGCTGGTGGCCATCGCCGGTCCGGGCGGCTCCGCGCTGCTCGACTGGAAGGCCGGCAGTGAGCCCGAGGACGAGTTCGCCGACGGCGAGGGCTGGCGTACCTGGGTCGACGAGACCGTGGTCAGCTGGGCGGCCTGCCTGCTCGCCGACCCGTCCCTGGCCCGTCGCGGCGTGGACGCCGTGATCGCCGCGATGCCGGTCCCGGACCCCCGCCCGCGCCCGAACGGCCGCCGCACCGGTGGCCTGCCCAACGAGTTCCGCCGGCTGCTCAGCCCGGACCCGCGTGACCTCGAGGCGGCCGTGCTGCTGCGCCACCCCGACCTGCTCGAGCCGATCGCGGCGATGCACCGCGACACCCTGCTCTACCTGCTGGACGCCGAGCCCGAGCAGGCCCCCACGTCCGCCGCGGCGGCCTGAGCCGGGGCCCCATACGGCCGCAAGGCCGGCGCCGTAACTGTCCTCCTCGGCGCCGGTCTTGCGGTACTGACCAGGGTCAGGCCAGGCGGGCGGGGAAACCGCCGGTGGCGATCGGGCCCCACGAGTCGATCGTGACCCGGATCAGGCACTTGCCCTGGTCGATCATGGCCTGGCGGTACTCGTCCCAGTCCGAGTGCTCGCCGGAGATGCAGCGGAAGTACTCCACCAGCGGCTCCACCGCGTCCGGCAGGTCGATCACCTCGGCGGTCCCGTCCACCTGCACCCACGCGCCGTTCCACTCGTCGGAGAGGACGCACAGGGTGACCCGCGGGTCGCGGCGGATGTTCGCCACCTTGGCCCGCTCCGGGTAGCTGGAGATGACGATCCGGCCCTCGGGGTCGACCCCGCAGGTGTTCGGCGACGACTGCGGACGGCCGTCCTTACGGGTGGTCATCAGGATCGCGTGATGCCGGGGCCGCAGGAACGCGACCAGTTCGTCCCGCTCGACCCGGTTGTTCGTGGCGACGGTACGCGCCATGTGTGCCTCTTTCCTCGGGTGTTCAGGCCAGGTCGCCCTGGGCGGCCGCGTCGACCTGGATCGCGCCCGGGTCCTGCGGGCCGGGGCCGGCCGCCGCCTGCCGGGCGCCGGCCGCCGCGCCGATGATCCCGGCGTTGTTGAGCAGTGTGGCGGCCACGATCGGGGTCCGCAGGTCGAGCAGCGGGAAGAACTTCTCGGACTTCTTGCTCACGCCGCCGCCGATGATGAACAGGCGCGGCGCCAGCAGCATCTCCACGTGGCGCAGGTACCGCTCGACGCGGGGCGCCCACTTCTCCCAGCTGAGCTCCTCGGACTCCCGGATGCGGTCGGAGGCGAGCAGCTCGGCGTCCCGGCCGTCGATCTCCAGGTGACCGAGCTCGGTGTTCGGGATCAGCACGCCGTCCAGGAAGAGCGCGGTGCCGATGCCGGTGCCCAGGGTGACCATCATGATCAGCCCGGACTGGTCGCGCCCGGCGCCGAACGCCACCTCGGCCGCGCCGGCCGCGTCCGCGTCGTTGAGCACGGTGACCGGCTTGCCCAAGCGCTCGCCGAACAGCTTGGCGGCCGGAGCGTCGATCCAGGACCTGTCGATGTTGGCGGCCGTCCGGGTCACCCCGTCGACCACCACGCCGGGGAAGGTGACACCGACCCGCTCGTACCCGTCGAACTGGGCGGCGACCTCGGCGACCGCCTCGACGACGCTCTCCACGGTCGCGGGGCGGGGGGTCGGCACGCGGAACCGCTCGCCGGCCAGTTCGCCGCGTGCGGTGTCGACCGGAGCGCCCTTCACGCCGGAGCCGCCGATGTCGATACCGAGGATCTGCATCCGTCTTCCGTTCCGTCCGAGCCCGGACGCACTCCGCCCGGGGCAATGCTGCTGTCTACCACGTTCCCCCGGCGGGCAATCCAGCGCTCTGCCGGACCCCGGGCGGCTGACACCATAGGATGAATTCCCTCAGTAGTTTCCGCATTCACGCAACGTCACTCATACTTTCGGCTAGCCGCGGGTCCACTCCGCGGATAGCGTTGCTGTTCAGGAACGGTCGCCGTACGCGGGCACGGCTCTCTGCCCGACCGATGGAGGACCTGTCATGACTGTGATCGACGCTCCGGCCGGCTCGGCGAACACGACGCCGGGCACCGCCTCCGACCTACTCGACGCGCTGGCGGTGGCTCCACCGGGCCGGCAGCGCGCCCGGCTCCGGGACCGGGCCATCGAGGCCTGGCTGCCGCTGGCCCGGCATCTCGCGCACCGTTACTCCGGTCGCGGCGAGCCCACCGACGACCTCGTCCAGACCGCCACCGTCGGCCTGATCAAGGCGGTCGACAAGTTCGACCCCGAGCGCGGTGTCGACTTCGCCGGCTACGCCATCCCCACCATCATCGGTGAGATCAAGCGCCACTTCCGGGACCGCACCTGGTCCGTCCGGGTGCCCCGCCGCCTGCAGGAACTGCGCCTGGCCATCACCGAGGCCAACGCCACTCTCACCCACAGTCTGGGCCGGTCGCCGACGGTCGCCGACATCGCGGTCCACCTCGGGATCACCGAGGAGGAGGTGCTGGAGGGCCTGGAGGGCGCGCGGGCGTACAACGCGACCAGCCTCTCCACCCCGATCAGCAGCGACGGCACGACCGAGCTCGGCGACACCCTCGGCGACGAGGACCACGAGTTCGAGATCGCCGAGACCCGGGTCGCCCTGGGGCCGGCGATGGCCGCCCTGGACGAGCGGGAGCAGAAGATCCTGACGCTGCGGTTCTACGGCAATCTGACCCAGTCGCAGATCGCCGACCAGGTCGGCGTCTCCCAGATGCACGTGTCCCGGCTGCTCACGAAGGCGCTCTCCAAGCTGCGCCATCAGCTGGCCGACTAGAACGGCCTCCGGCATCTACGACGGCAGCCCCGAGGAATCCTCGGGGCTGCCGTCGTCGTTTGGTCTCGTGCTCACTCAGCGCCGGAGGCACGCCAGTTCAGGCTGACCAGCAGGTGCCGGGCCTCGTCGGCGACCTCGGCGTCGGCCAGCACCGCGTACTGGGCGGCCTGCAGCGAGCTGCGCGAGGTGAAGTCGCGGCGGCCGCCGGTCGCGGCGTGCGCGATGGCGCCGAAGACCGCGCCCCAGATCGCGCCGACCAGCACCGTGGTCACGATGACGCCGAACCAGCCGGAGTCGCTGAACAGGCCGAACAGCAGACCGATGAACAGACCGAACCACGCGCCGCTGGCCGCGCCGGCCACCGCGGCCCGCCCGGTGGTGAGGCGGCCCAGGACCGTCTCGACCAGGCGCAGGTCGGTGCCGACGATCTGGGTGCGCTGCACCGGGAACTTGTTGTCCGACAGGTGGTCGACGGCCTGCTGCGCCATCGTGTAGTCCGGGTAGGTGCCGACCACCACGGACGGTCCGGCCACGGTGTCGGCGGCGGACGCCTGGGCGGGCACCGCCGGGACGCCGGCCGGGCCGGGCGGGATCGGGGTGCCGGTGGCGACGGCCGGGTCCGGCGTCGTCAGCGGAGCCGCCGCGTCGGCGGGAACGGCCGGGGTGCCGGGAACGGCCGGGGTGCCGGGAGCGGCAGGGGTGCCGGGAGCGGCGGGAACGGCCGGGGCGCCGGGCTGCATCGGCGTGGCCGCCGGGCGGGTGTCGTCGGGCGAGATGGACATGGTGCCTCCCTGATGCGGAAACGAGGCGGCGGTCCGTCGCTTCGTTCGAACGCTGCCTGACGTCCGGTTTCCCCTCCGCTGCCGGTTTCCAACCGTGTCTGTCTTCCGGATCACCCCGCCGGCGGTGGAAGGCAACGGTTCTGCACCCGTGCGGCAGCCCCGCGTGCAACGTACGGGCGGCACCTTCGTACTCGACGACGTCGTCGACCGAAGGAGGGCCTCTTGAGCTCAACCCGACGCCTGCTGGCCGGCTCGCTGCTGGTCCTCGCCGCCGGGTCCGTGGGGGTGCTCGCGCCCACCGCGGCATTCGCAAGTGGCGGCAGCACCGGCGACGTACGTGCCGGTGCTGCCGCAACGTACGTCACCGGGACCGTCCGCAGCTCCGCCGGCGGGGTCAACCTTCGTAAGGGCCCGTCCACGGTGTTCGCGGTGACCGGCAAGGTGAGCAACGCCGCCACGGTCAAGCTGGTCTGCTCGGTGCAGGGAGTCCAGGTCTCCGGCACCGTGCGCACGACCACCCAGTGGGACAAGCTGTCCACCGGGAGCTACATCTCGCACGCGTACGTCATCTCCGGCACGGTCAAGGCCTGCCCGGCCGGCACCACGCCGGTCGTGCCGGCTCCGGTCACGACCACTCCGGCACCCGCGGCACCGGCGCCGCAGTTGACCCCGCAGCAGTTCATCGCCGCCGGTGTTCCCGGCGCCCAGGCCGGCTGGCGTCAGTACGGCGTCCCGGCGTCGGTGACCCTCGCCCAGTCGATCCTCGAGTCCGGCTGGGGCCGCAGCAGCCTGTCGTCCGTCGACAAGAACTACTTCGGGATCAAGTGCCAGAACGGCAGCTTCGGGGTGCACGCCACCGGCTGCCACGTCGTCACCACGACGGAGTGCGACAAGGCCGGCAAGTGCTTCCAGATCCAGGACGGCTTCCGGACCTACGCCTCGATGGCAGCCTCGTTCCGCGACCACGGTCACTTCCTGAAGACCAACAAGCGGTACGCGCCGGCGTTCACGTACACGAAGAACGCCGACAAGTTCATCGAGCAGGTCTGGAAGGCGGGGTACGCCACCGACCCGGCCTACGTCGCCAAGGTCACCGGCATCATGAAGACCTGGAACCTCTACCGGTACGACACCTGGAAGTGATCGTCGCGGGGAACGCCCTCGTCGGCTGAACGTGGCCGGTGGGGGCGTTCTGCGGCTTACGCTCCGTATGGTGAGGCGACGCGATCCCGGTGCGCCGCGGACCGCGGGTCCGCTGGCAGCCGTCGTGGTGCTCGTCGCCGGTCTGGTCATCTCGGCGGCGGTGTCCGTGGTGCTGCGCGAGGCACAGCGGGACCGGGCCGAGAACGTGATGGATCAACGGCACCAGATGGCGCTCGCCGCCGTCCGCACCGAGATCGACCGGTACCGGGACCTGCTGGACACCCTGGCCGCCGGGTTCTCCACCCGTGCCGAGCCGAGCTGGGAGGACTACGACGTCGCCAGCGCGCCGCTCGCCGACGCCGGTCTCCTCGGAGCCGCCGGGGTGGCGTACGTCGTGCCGGTCCGCACCGGCGACGTGGCCGCCGCCCAGAGACGGTGGCGCGAACGTGGCGCCTCCGGCCTGGTCCTGCGCCCGCAGGGCACCGGCGACGAGCACTACTTCTCGATCTACGCCCGGCAGCTCACCGAGGTCACCGGCCCCAGCATGACCGGCGTCGACCTGGTCACCGTGGCGCAGCCGGCGATGGCCATGGAGGACGCCCGCCGGTTGCACCGCACCACGGTCTCCGACACCTACGTGCTGCTGCGCGACCGCACCCTGCCGGCCGGCGGGCAGCAGCAGTCGCTGGTGCTGGCGGCGCCGGTCTGGACCCGGGAGAACGAGTCGGAGTTCCGCGGCTGGGTGGTGCTCGGCCTGCGCAGCGGGGACTTCCTCACCGGGGTGCTGGCCACCGTCGGGCAGGGACACCTGAGCGGCAGCCTGATCGTCACGAACAGCGACGGCAGCCGGGTGACCGTCGCCGACCGGGCCGTGCCGGGGGAGAAGGACCTGACCCGGTCGTCGGGCTTCGAGGTCGGCGACCACCGGTGGACCCTGGTCACCCAGGCCGACTCCGGCCGCCTGCCCGGCGCCGGCAGCGCCACCCCGCGGCTCGCGCTGGTCGCCGGGGCCGTCTTCTCCGTGCTGCTGGCCTGGCTGGTCTACGCGCTCGCCACCTCCCGGGCCCGGGCCCGCGACCAGGTCGAGGTGGCCACCGCCGAACTGCGGGAGGCCGAGGCGGACAGCCGCCGTCAGGCCGGCCTGCTCGGCGCGATCATGACGAGCATCAGCGACGGCGTGAGCGTGGTCGACGAGAACGGCCGGTTCCTGGTGCAGAACCCGGCGGCCCGCCGGCTCCTCGGCATGGAGGTGGACGCCCACCGGGAACCGCGGGACTGGCAGGAGCAGTACGGCGTGTTCCGCCCGGACGGCAAGACGCCGATGCCGCTGGAGGAGATGCCGCTGATGATGGCGCTGCACGGCGAGTCGCCGGACGGCGTCGAGATGCTGGTCCGCAACCCCGGCCGCCCGGACGGTGTGCTGCTGAGCGTGGACGGCCGGCCGCTGGACGCCAGTGCGGGCCTGCGCGGCGCGGTCGCGGTGTTCCGGGACATCACCGACCTGCGCCGGTACGAGCACGACCTGTCGATCTTCGCCGGTGTGGTGGCGCACGACCTGAAGGCGCCGCTCGCCGTGATCCGCGGACACGCCGACCTGGTCCTCGAGGACCTGGACATGTCCGGGATCGCGGCCGGCGCCCCGGAGGCGGACGAGATCCGCGACGGACTGCGGCGGATCACCGCGACCGTGGACCGGATGGACCTGCTGATCGAGACGCTGCTGGCGTACACCACCTCGCGGCACGCCCCGCTGCGCCTGGAGTCGGTGGACCTGACCCGGACGGCACGGGAGATCGCCGCCGAGCGGGCCGCGCACCCCGGCGACCGGCCCGTGCCGCAGTGGTCGGTGTCGCCGCTGCCGCCGGTCGAGGCGGACCCGGCGATGATCCGGCACGTGCTGGACAACCTGATCGGCAACGCGGTCAAGTACGTCCGGCCGGGCGGCACACCCCGGGTCGTGGTGTCCGGTGAGCGGACCGTGTCCGGGCTGGTCCGCATCGAGGTCGCCGACGCCGGCATCGGCATCCCGGACGCGGAGAAGCCGCGCATCTTCGAGTCGTTCCACCGGACCGAGGCCGCCGCGGGGTACGCCGGCACCGGCCTCGGGCTGGCCATCTGCCGGCGCATCGTGGAGCGCCACGGCGGCGAGATCGGTGTGGAGGACAACCCCGGAGGGGGCGCCCGCTTCCACTTCACCCTGCCCGCCGCGGTCACCGAACTGAAGGAGGAACCCGTGGTCGACACCGACCAGGACGACGAGGCGGTCCGTGCCGCCCTCGACCGCGCGCTCGCCGAACGAGCCGCGATCATGCAGGCGGGCATGCTGCCCGGCCTGGGCGGCTTCGAGCCGGACACCGATCCACGCGACGAGGCCCCGGTGGGCACGTCGCTGAGCGAGCAGGCCGGCCTCAAGCGGCCCGGGGCGGCAGCAGGTTCGTGACCAGCGCCAGCAGCTGGGCCGGGACGAACGGCTTGAGCAGGGTGGCGGAGGCTCCGGCCGCCGTCGCCCGGTCGTCGCCCGGCATCAGCGCGCCGCTGGCCACCACGATCGGGATGTGCCGCAGGGCGGGGTCGGCCCGGATCGCCCGGCACAGCTCCAGTCCGGTCAGATACGGCATGTCCACGTCCGTGACGACCAGGTCGGGCCGGTGCTCCCGGATCGCCGCCAGGGCCGCCGCGCCGTCGGCTGCCGCCACCACCCGGTGCCCGGCGCGCTCCAGCGAACGCTGCACCACGTAGCGGATGTCGTCGTGGTCCTCGGCTACTACGATCACTGTCGGTCCCTCCCCGGTTGACGATGCATCCCCAGGCCTATCGATCGAAGGTGGGGCGGGGACACGGGGCGGTCTTAATCACCAGGCGTTTCGGCGAGGATCCGCCTATCCTTGCTGCGCCATGTCGATATCGCCGCCGCCTCCCGCCCTGTCCGAGCTGCGCACCCGGATCTCCGCCCTGCTACCCCGTGACGAGCGGCGCCTGCAGCGCCGTTTGGAGGGGACCCGCCGGATCCGTGACGACGCCGCTCGATCCGCCGCACTCACCGAGATAGCCACCGAGGTGGAGCAGGCGCAGGGGCGCCTGGAGAGCCGGCTGGCCTCGGTCCCCGAGGTGCGCTACCCGTCCGGGCTGCCGGTCAGCGCCCGCAAGGACGACATCGCCGAGGCGATCCGCGACCACCAGGTGGTCGTCGTCGCCGGCGAGACCGGTTCCGGCAAGACCACCCAGATCCCGAAGATCTGCATGGAGCTGGGCCGGGGTGTCCGCGGCCAGATCGGGCACACCCAGCCGCGGCGGATCGCGGCCCGGACGGTGGCCGAGCGGATCGCCGAGGAGCTGGACCGCCCGCTCGGGTCCACCGTCGGATACAAGGTGCGGTTCACCGATCAGGTGAGCGACGACACCATGATCAAGGTGATGACGGACGGCATCCTGCTCGCCGAGATCCAGACCGACCGGATGCTGCGCCGCTACGACACGCTGATCATCGACGAGGCGCACGAGCGCAGCCTCAACATCGACTTCATCCTGGGCTACCTGCGGGAGCTGCTGCCCCGGCGCCCCGACCTCAAGCTGATCATCACGTCGGCGACGATCGAGACGCAGCGGTTCGCCGCGCACTTCGCCGACGCCGCGGGCGAGCCGGCCCCGGTGATCGAGGTGACCGGCCGGACCTTCCCGGTCGAGACGCGGTACCGCCCGCTGGTGACCACCACCCTCGAGGACGACGACGACGAGATCCGCGAGGAGCCGATCGACCAGATCGACGGCATCGCCGACGCCGTCGACGAGCTGGGCCGCGCCGGTGACGGCGACATCCTGGTGTTCCTCTCCGGCGAGCGCGAGATCCGCGACACCGCCGACGCCCTGGTCAAGAAAGACCTGCGCAACACCGAGATCGTCCCGCTGTACGGCCGGCTGTCCGCCGCCGAGCAGCACAAGGTGTTCGAACGGCACACCGGCCGCCGGGTCGTGCTCGCCACCAACGTGGCCGAGACGTCGCTGACCGTCCCCGGCATCAAGTACGTGATCGACCCCGGCACCGCCCGGATCAGCCGCTACTCGCACCGCCTCAAGGTGCAGCGGCTCCCGATCGAGCCCGTCTCGCAGGCCAGCGCCAACCAGCGCAAGGGCCGCTGCGGTCGCACCTCGGACGGCATCTGCATCCGGCTCTACTCGGAGGAGGACTTCGAGCAGCGCCCGGAGTTCACCGAGCCGGAGATCCTGCGGACCAACCTGGCCAGTGTCATCCTGCAGATGACCAATCTCGGACTCGGTGACCTCGGCAAGTTCCCGTTCATCGACCCGCCGGACCAGCGCAACATCACCGACGGCATCAAGCTCCTCGAGGAGCTGGGCGCGATCGAGGGCCGCAAGCTCACCCCGCTCGGACGCCAGCTGGCGCAGCTGCCGGTCGACCCGCGGCTGGCCCGCATGGTGATCGAGGCCGAGAAGCAGGGCTGCCTGGCCGAGGTCATGGTGATCGCCGGCGCACTGTCGATCCAGGACCCGCGGGAACGCCCCACCGAGAAGAAGCTGCAGGCCGACGAGAAGCACAGCCGGTTCGTCGACAAGGAGTCCGACTTCTTCAGCTATCTCAACCTGTGGAGATACCTGCGGGAGAAACAGCAGGAGCTGTCCGGCAACCAGTTCCGCCGGCTCTGCCGTTCGGAATACCTGAACTATCTGCGGGTCCGCGAATGGCAGGACATCTACTCGCAACTGCGGCAGGTCGCTCGTACCCTCGGATTCGCTCTGAAGGAGGACTGGGAGGCCGGAGTCGCGCCACAACCGGTGCACACCGCCCTGCTCGCGGGTCTTCTCAGCCACATCGGCATGAAGGACCAGGAGAAACGCGAATACATCGGTGCCCGGGGCGCCAAGTTCGCGGTGTTCCCCGGATCGGCCCTGTTCAAGCGGCAACCGCGCTGGGTGATGTCCGCGGAACTGGTCGAGACCAGCCGGCTGTGGGGCCGGGTGAACGCGCGGATCGAACCGGAATGGGCCGAGAAACTCGCCCCGCATCTCGTGAAGAGCAGTTATTCCGAGCCGCACTGGGATCGGAGGATGGGCGCGGTGATGGCCTTCGAGAAGGTCACCCTCTACGGCCTGCCGATCGTCGGTCGCCGCCGGGTCGGATACGGGAAGATCGATCCGGAAGTGGCCCGCGACCTCTTCATCCGGCACGCCCTGGTCGAACGCGACTGGGAGACCCACCACAAGTTCTTCGACGAGAACGACCGCCTCCTCCGCAAGATCGCCGAAATCGAGAACCGGGCCCGCCGCCGGGACATCGCCGTCGACGACGAGGCGGTGTACGCGCTCTACGACGCCCGGATCCCCGCGGAGGTGGTCTCCGCCCGCCATTTCGACGGCTGGTGGAAGAAGGCCCGGCATGAAACGCCCGACCTGCTCACCTTCACCCGTGAGGACCTGGTCAACGCGGGCCGGGACACGGTCGACCCGAACGCGTTCCCGGACGCCTGGCTCTCCGGTGGCATCCGGATGCCGCTGTACTACTCGTTCGAGCCGAACTCGCACGCCGACGGTGTCACCGTCAAGATCCCGCTCGACCTGATCAACAAGGTGGACGCGAACGACTTCGGCTGGTCCGTCCCCGGGTTCCGCAAGGACGTGGTGATCGCGCTGATCCGGGCCCTGCCGAAAGCGCTGCGCACCAGTTTCGTCCCGGTCCCGGACTGGGCCGAAACGGTCCTCAGCCGGATCCCGGCCCGCCGCGGACCGCTCCCCGACGCGGTCGGCGACGAACTGCGCCGGCTCACCGGGACCATCGTGCCCCGCGACGCCTGGCGCCCCGACCAGGTGCCCGAGCACCTGCGGATGAACTTCCGGATCGTCAACGAGGCCGGCGAGGTGGTCGGCGAGGGCCGCGACCTCGAGGTGCTGCGCCGCGAACTGGCGCCCAAGGTGCAGGCCACCATCTCCCGCGCGGCCGGCGACCTGGAACGCCGGGGGATCACCACCAACGACTTCGGCGTACTGCCCCGCAAGGTCGCCCAGGTCCGCGGCGGATACCAGGTCAACGTCTGGCCGGCACTCGTCGACGAGGGCGACAGCGTCGCGGTGAAGGTCTTCGAGGACGAACTGTCCCAGCGGACGGCGATGGCGGCCGGCACCCGGCGGCTGCTGATGCTCACCCTGCCGCCGGCCGCCCGGTTCCTGCAGGGCCGGCTCGACAACCGGGCCAAACTCGAACTGTCCCGCTCCAACCCGAACAAGTCCATCGCCGACCTGCTCGACGACTGCGCCGGCGCCGCCATCGACAAACTGGTCGCCGACAACGGCGGCCCGGTCTGGTCGTCGATCGAGTTCGCCTCGCTGCGCGACCACGTCCGCGAGGACCTGGTCGACGCGGTCGCGAACGTGGTCACCCAGGTCCAGGCGGTGCTGGCCACCGCCTACGACGTCGAGCAGCGGGTGAAGAGTTCCCGCAACCCGACGCTGCTGCCCGCCCTGGCCGACATCCGGGTGCAGCTCAAGGGCCTGGTCCACCAGGGATTCGTCACCGAGACCGGCTGGCGCCAGCTGCACCACATGCCCCGCTACCTGCGCGGCATCGTGCACCGGCTGGACCGGGTCGGCGCGGGCCTGGGCCGCGACCGGCAGCTCACCGCGCAGATCCACGAGATCGAGGCGGAGTACAAGGAGTTGCTGGCCGAGGCGCCCCCCGGCGGACCGGCCGCGGAGGGCCTGCGGGAGATCCGCTGGATGATCGAGGAACTGCGGATCAACCTGTTCGCGCAGGCTCTCGGTACCCCCTATCCGATCTCCGACAAGCGGATTTACAAAGCGATGGACGCCCTTCCGCTCTGACGTTTCCGCAGCTCAGAGAGCTACCCGTGAGCGCGTTCGGTGGCGGTGGGTGGTGAGGGGGTCGCGCTTGAGGTGCCGTTCGGTCACGCCACTGTCGTGACCGGGCGGCGGCCTCTAGCGTTCTCCGCATGACGAACGAGAACATCGCCTTCGCCCCGATCACCGCCGACGTCGCCGCCTTCTGCCCGGCCCGCGCGTACCTCGACGAGATGATGGCGCGGGTGGGTGTGGACGGCCTCGCGGCCGCGTTCGCCGAGCCGGCCCTGCTGGCCCGGATCGACCAGCACGCGGCCGCGGTGCGCGATGCGCTGGGCGCGGCCGGCCGGGCCGTCGACGCTGAAGGACTTGCGGCGTACGCACGGAGCATCGTGGCCGGGGCCGTCCGGATGGGACGGCCCGTCCCGTCGGCGGGCGCCGCGCCCGCGTCGCGGTCGTCGTGGGGGCGGGCGGACTGGACGCTGCTGCGTCTCGTGGCGGTCTGCTTGATCGCCGAAGCGGGTGACCTGCTCTGACCCCGAACGATCTACTTTTTACGGACTTATCCCACTAAACCGTGCAATGGGGGATGTTTCTCCCATGAAGATCCTCAGGCTCTCGCTGCTCGCCGTCGTCCTCGCCATCCCGGCGTTCCTCAGTCCGGCGGCGGCCGCCCCGGCCGAAGAGCCCGCCCCGGCGGTAGTGGCCCGCTACGGGTTCGACGGCGGCGCCACCGACGGCAAGATCCCCGACCTGTCAGGCCGGGGCGGGGCCCTCACCGTCCGGTCCAACAACAACGGCGTCATCGCATTCACCAGCGGCGACGGCGGCCGGTTCGCCTCCTTCCCGGCCCCCTGCGCGGCCGGCGCCACCACCTGCGCCCGGGCGCTGCTCGAAGCCCCCGACGACGCCGACCTGAACCCGGGCGCCCGCAACTTCACCTGGGCCGCCGGAGTACGCCTCACCCGCGCCCAGCTGAACGGCTCCGCCAACGTCATGCAGAAAGGCGTGGCCAACGCCGACAGCCAGTGGAAGATGCAGATCGGCGGCAAGACCGGCCGCGCCCAGTGCGTGATGGTCGCCCGCGGCAGCGGCCAGGTGTTCATGGCCCTGTCCGCCAAGCCGGTCGCCGACGGCAACTGGCACCGCGTCGTCTGCCAGCGCTCCGGCACCAACCTGATCGTCTCCGTCGACAACGTGATCGGCGAACGCACCCCGGTCCCGGCCACCCTGTCGGTGGAGAACAACCGCCCGATGCGCGTCGGCGGCCCGAACTTCGGCACGAACAGCGACATGTACCACGGCCAGCTCGACGACGTGTACGCCCAGCTCGGCTGACCGGCAGTCCCCCAGCGGCCCCGGCTGGGCTGCCCGGTCCGTCCCACCGAGCACGCCCAGCCCGGGTGCCTGTCCCGGCCTGTGCCTGTCCCGCCCGTGTCGTCCGCGTCCCGTCTGTGTCCGTCCGCGTCGTGCCCGCCTCGCCCGTTCGGTCCCGGTCTCGTCCGGTGTCGTGCCCTTGTCGCTCGTGCCGTGCCGGTCTCGTCCGCGTCGTGCCCGCCTCGCCCGTTCGGTCCCGGTCTCGTCCGGTGTCGTGCCCTTGTCGCTCGTGCCGTGCCGGTCTCGTCCGTGTCGTGCCCGTGTCGTGCTGTCTCGGTTCGCCCAACTGGGCTGCGCCCACGGTCGTTCTCAGCTCGGGAATGGGCCGTAGTCGACGGCCGGGCCGGTCGTGCCGTCGTCCACGGTTGTTTTCGGCTCTGGGGTGGGCCGTGGGTGACGGCTCGGGGTCGTCCGGCCGTCGTCCGTGGTTGTTTTCGGTTCGCAGGCGAGCCGTGGTCGACGGCTGGGCCGGTCGTGCCGTCGTCCGCGGTCGCTTTCGGATCGTGGGCGGACCGAGGGCGACGGCCGGGGCGGCCGGAATGCCACCGAACCCATTCCGATCTCGGCGACGGGCCCCGGAGAAGCCGCGAGTGACTCAACGGCGCCGACGCACGAAGCGACTGGAGACGGTGCTCGGCAGACGTGATGGCAGCCCCAGCAAAGCCGATGATCAACTTGTCTGGCCAGGTGACTTCAGCCGCGCTGGGCGCCTGAAGTCACCACGCTCGTGGTGGACCGTGGTGATTACGGGCGTGCTGGACGCCCCAAGTCACCACACCCCTGGTGGTGTGGTGATTACGGGCGCGCTGGACGCCCGAAATCACCACGCTGTTGTGGGTGTGGTGAATACGGGCGCGCTGGGCGCCCGAAATCACCACGGAGGCAGACCCTGACTGCGATTAGGTGTCTAGCTGCGGCGGAACGCGTAGGAGCGACCGCTGCCGGCGCTTGCGGCCCGGCCGGAACGGTCCCGGCCGGACTGGCGGCGGGCGGCCTGACGGCTGTCGCGGGCGCCGTGGTGGGCGGAGTCCGCGTCGGACGGCTGACCGGTCGACGTGTCGTCCGGCTGTGCCGTGCGGTGCAGGGCGGCGGCGATGTCCCGGCGGGCGAGATCGTCGAGATTCAGGTGTACGGAGAACGGCTGAGCAGGCATGAGAAACCTCCTGACGACTCCGCGGCCGGCGCGGGGTGGCGCCGGTGCGGGAGTGCGAGTTCAGCTCCACGGAGCGGCAGTCGAGTCTCCGGACTTCCCGCCACGGTCGATTCGTGAAGCAGGGCGAACCGGGGTCACGTGGCTGGGCCGAAGGCCGGGGACAGGGTTCTGTGGAGCACGGATGAACGGGGGCGGAAGGGCTGAACCCGCGAATCACAGCCGACCGGAACACTCCCACAGGAATGCGAGACAGATCCGGATCCGCACCACCGACCTCATCAGCAGCGCGCTGACTATCGAACGCGCCGCCGGAACCACGTGGCTGCATCGCCAAGAGGTGGTTCTTCGAGGTGGGGCCGCAGGTGCCCAGGAATCCATCACAGCATGCGCTCACGCTATCCCCGTCCATCTCGCCCCCGCCACCCATTTATCGAGAGCCCCCGCGGGCCGACGGCGGGAACCGGGGCCGAGCGGTCGGTAGGTGGAGGGACCGGGCCGGAGCGGTCGGTAGGTGGAGGGACCGGGGCGGAGCGGTCGGTAGGTGGAGGGACCGGGGTTGAGCGGTCGGTAGGCGGAGGAACCGGGCCGGAGCGGTCGGTAGGTGGAGGGACCGGTGTCAGCGGCGGGGAGGTGGCGCACCTGGGGCAGGGCGGGGCGGGACAGCCGATGGGCGGGGAGGTGTGGCTCGTACCCGATGAATCAGCGGGAGAGAGTCGCCAAGCCCGCGTCGAGCATGGTCGTGGCCGTCGGGAAGTCGATCAGCTGGTCCTGGATCAGGCGCAGGCCCGCTTCGAGCGCGGCCGGCGGTACGTGGCGGGAGGCCAGCACCTCGGCGGTCCAGGAGGTGAAGTCGGTGAAGATCTGCGGGTCGCCGATGTAGAGGGCGGCCGCCAGGAAGTCGACGATGTGGCCCAGGTCCTCGGCGGTCGCGTCGGCCTGGTCGCGGGTGTACTGGTGGGCCTCGGGGTAGGTGGCGGCGAGGCGTTCCATCGCGGTGGCGATCAGGTGGGGGCGGGCCCGGACCAGGTGGGTGTACTCCTCGTCGCTGGGGGAGGCGAAGCCGTTCAGGTCGCCGAACGACGGGATGTCGGCGGCGCTCGACGCCGTCAACGTCACCAGGCGTTCGACGGCTTCCTCGCCGGTCGCCGCCCAGGCGTCCGCGCCCAGCAGTTGCGCCCAGCGGCCGTCCGGGCCGAAGCCGCGGCCGCCGGCGATCACCGGGATGCCGGCCGCGCGGCAGGCGGTGATGGCCGTGTGGGCGCGGGGCAGCCGGGTGGGGATCATGCAGCTCAGCGCGACCGCGTCGGGGCCGGTCTGGTGCAGATGGGTGATCAGGTGGCGGCCGGGGACGCTCGCGCCGAGGAAGTCGACCCGCCAGCCGTCCAGGCGCAGCAGTTCGGCGAACATCCGGGCGGGCAGCCCGTGCCATTCGCCGTCGACGCAGGCCAGGGTGATGCGCCCGCGGTACGCCTGGGCGGGACTCAGCGCACCCACGGTGGCCAGGGCGCGTTCGCTCACCGCGGTCGCCGCGTGTTCCCGGGCGATGGACCAGTCGTTGGCGGCCCACAGCTCGCCGACGCGGCGCTGGGCCGCGCCGATCAGGTCGACGATCACCCGGGCCGGGGGTACGCCGTCCGCGAGCAGCCCGGTGACCAGGGCGATCGCGGCTGCCTCGTCGCCGTCGCCGACCACGTGCAGGTAGCGGTCGGTGAGCACCGGATCGGGCAGGGAGAGTCGTTTCGTGGGCGTGGTCATGATCGGTTCCGGGATCGCCGGTCGTTCTGCCGCGCGCTGATCAGGTAGGGGGAGGTGTCGGAGGCGCCGCCGTCGCGCAGGCTCAGGTGGGGGCGGGCCGGGGCGCGGACGGCCAGCATGGCGATGTCGTCGCGGGCGCCGCCGTGGGTCCAGTCGGAGACGAGCTGGCGCAGGCGTTCCACGGCGACCGTGCCGGGCATGCCGCTGCATTCGGCGAGGGCGCGGCGCAGCCGGTGTTCACCGAACTGTTCGCCGCCGCTCGGGCCGCCGCGGGCCTCGGTGAGGCCGTCGCTGTAGAGCAGGCAGAGTTCGCCGGCGGCCAGTTCGACGGTGGCGGGCTGGACCCGGACGTCGCGGAGCACGCCGATCAGGGTGCCGCTGGTGGGCACCTCCTCGACGGTGCCGTCGCCGCGCAGCACGAGGGGCGCGGGGTGGCCGCCGGCGGCCAGGTCGAGGCGGACCCGGCCGTGGTCGATGCGGGTCACCGCGCCGGTCACCACGGTGACGAAGCGCCGTGCCCGGCCGCCGCTCATCAGCGCCGTGTTGAGTACGCGCAGCATGTCGACGGGGTCGGTGCCGACCAGGTGCAGGGCGCGCAGGGTCTGCCGGACCTTGCCGGTGAGCACGGCGGCCTCCGGCCCGGTGCCGCACACGTCGCCGAGGGCGAGGGCGGTCGGGCCGCCGTCGGTGAGCGGTTCGAAGACGTCGAAGAAGTCGCCGCCGATCCGCAGGGTGTCGCGGGCCGCCTGGTAGGACCCGGTCAGTTCGAAGCCCTCGGTGTCCGGGAGCACCGGCGGCAGCAGGTCGGCCTGCAGCACCTCGGTGGTGTCGACCTGCTCGCGGTAGAGCACGGCGGCGGCGATCGCCGCACCGGCCCGGGCCGCGAAGACGCGGGCGAGCGCCTCGTCGTCGGTGGTGAACGGGGTGCGCCGGACCAGGATCAGCGCCCCGGCCGGTTCGGCGTTGCCGGGCAGTGGCGTGACCAGCAGGCCGCCGACCGGTCCGAGGTCGGCCGGGAACAGCCATTCGGGGGCCTGCGCCGGGTCCAGCCAGCGGCTCGGGATGGGCGGGAAGCCACCGAGCGCCTCGGTCAGGCCGGGCACCTCCTCGAGCATCCGCTCGTGCAGGGTGCCCTCCTCGACCGGGCGGCCGGGGACGAACCGGGTCCAGGCGCTCTGCCGGCGCACGGACGGCAGGATCACCATGGCCGCGTCGGCGAGGTGACCGGCGGCGAGTTCGACGGTCGTCCGGACGCACCGGCGGATGTGCAGGGACGCGGAGAGCCGGCGGCCGGCTTCGGCCAGGAACGCGCTGCGGGACCGTTCGACCTCCAGCGCGGCGGTCCGTTCGGCCTCGTCGGTGTGGTCGCGCAGGAACCAGGCGTAGTGGTCGTCGTCGAGCCGGCGACGGAACCCCTGGATGTGCTCCCCGTGGAAGGAGGCACCGGTCAGGACGGGAGGCAGGTCGGGCAGGAGCGCCCGTGCCGTCTCGTTGGTGAACAGCACCTCACCGGACGCGGAGCACACCACCGTGGCTTCGGTGGACGCGTCGAGCACGGCCTGGAGCAGGCCTGGCGCGATGACGACGGTCATGCCTCTCCTCCTCTGCGGTCTCAGCCTACGTGCTTTTCCCAGCGAATCGGGCATCAGCGACGGTCAGGACAGGTCGACGATCACCGGAGCGTGATCGGAGGGGCCTTTGCCCTTGCGGGCTTCCCGGTCCACGTACGCGTCGGTCACGCGGTCGCGTACCGCGCTGTCGGCGTAGACCAGGTCGATCCGCATCCCCTTGTTCTGATGGAACATCCCGGCACGGTAGTCCCAGTAGGTGAAGGGACGGTCACCTTTGAGGGGGCGGGCCGGGACGTCGTCGAGTCCGAGCGCGCGCAGGGCGGCGAGCGCCTCTCGTTCCGGAGGGGTCACGTGCGTGGATCCGGCGAACATCGCCGGGTCCCAGACGTCCTCGTCGGTGGGGGCCACGTTGTAGTCACCGGCGACCACGACCGGTCCCGCTGCCAGATCCGAGACCACGCTGTCCCGCAGAGCGGCGAGCCAACGCAGCTTGTAAGTATAGTGCGGATCCTCCGGAGTACGCCCGTTCGGCACATACACCGAGGTGAAGCGGATGCCGCCGCAGAGGGCGCTGACCGCCCGCGCCTCCGGTTCGGGGAACCCGGGCTCCCCGTCGAAACCGCGGCGCACGTCGTCGAGCCCGACCCGGGACAGCAGGGCGACCCCGTTCCAGCGGCCCTGCCCGTGGTGGGCGGTGGCGTAGCCCAGCGCGGCGACCTCGTCGACCGGGAACGCGTCCTGGGCCAGCTTGGTCTCCTGCAGGCAGACGACGTCCGGCGCGGTGGATCCGAGCCAGTCGAGCAGCCGGGGGAGGCGGGCCTTGACCGAGTTGACGTTCCAGGTGGCGAAGCGCATCACCCCAGGGTGACGCATGGGTGATTCAGCGGCGACGGGGGACCCGGGTGTCGCGGGTGGCGGCCGCCAGGGCCGCGGCCAGACCGGTCACCAGCAGCAGAAGCAGAAGCACCATGAGAGGTGTGGCCATCGCCGCATAATGCCCGACTCAGGCGCCGGACACCAGTCCCGTCCGGTCCGGTTTCGTGACCCGCCACCGCTCGGCGAACTCGGGTGCCGGGACCGCCTTGCCCCAGAGCCAGCCCTGGCCGTTCACCACGCCGACCGCGCCGAGCGCGTCCCGCTGCAGGGTGGTCTCGACGCCCTCGGCGATCACGCTGAGTCCCAGGGCGGTGCTCATCGCGACCACCGCGCGGACGATCTCGTCGTCCTCCACGTTGATGCCGAGCCCGATCACGAACGAGCGGTCGATCTTCACGCCGGTGACCGGGAAGCGGCGCAGGTAGCCGAGGGCGGAGAAGCCGGTGCCGAAGTCGTCGACGAGCAGTTTGACGCCGAGTTCGCGGAGCTCGAAGAGGACCCGGGCGGTGAGGCTGGAGCCGTCGACCATCACCGACTCGGTCATCTCCAGGGCCACGCAGCGGGGCGGTACGCCGTACCGCATCATCTCGCCGGACACGATCAGTGGCAGGTCGGCGTCGGTGAGCTGCCGTGGCGAGACGTTGATGGAGAGGTAGAAGTCGTCGCCGACGGTGCCCTCCGAGCGCCAGACGCCCAGCTGGCGCAGGGCCTCCTTGCGGACCCAGGCGCCGATGCTGCCGATCAGCCCGGCGTCCTCGGCGATCGGGATGAACGTCATCGGCGGGATGGTGCCGCGTTCCGGGTGTTCCCAGCGGACCAGCGCCTCCGCGCCCACCGGCAGGCCGGTGTCCAGCCGGACGATCGGCTGGTACGCCACGTGCAGCTGCTCCTCGGTGAGCGCCACCCGCAGCGCCACCTCCAGTTCGATGCGTTCCCGGACCTGCGCGTGCATCGAGGTGTCGAAGATGATCGACCGGCCCGGCCCCTCGGCCTTGGCCCGGTACATCGCGGTGTCGGCGTCGCGCATCAGTGCCTCGGCGATCACCGGAGCCCCGACCGGGTCACCGCCGGCGTGCGCCAGCCCGATCGACGCGCTGATCACCACCTCGTGGTTGATCACCGGGAACGGGCGGGCGAAGCAGGTGCGGATGTCCTCGACCAGGCGCAGCGCGTCCGGTTTCTCCCCGACGTAGACCATCAGGAACTCGTCACCGCCGACCCGGCCGAGCGGGATCCGGGCCGGCACCGTGGTGCGCAGCCGGCGTCCGACATCGATCACCAGCTGGTCGCCGGTGTCGTGCCCCCACGAGTCGTTGACCCACTTGAAGCCGTCCAGGTCGAGCATGTAGACCCAGACCCGGTCCGGTCCGGCCGGGTCGATCGCCCGGACCAGGCGCTCGATCTTCGAGGTGATCGACTTGCGGTTCGGCATGCCGGTCAGCGGGTCGTGCATCGCCTGGTGCTCGCTGCGCAGCTGGGCGGCGACGTGCGCCCGCACCGCGGCGATCGCCCGGGCCAGCAGCAGGGCGACGACCAGCAGGCCGACCACCGCGATCAGGCCCTGTCTCCAGTCGTTGCGGGCCTCCGCCGCCAGCAGCACGAACGGCATGGTCAGCGCCGGGACGATCAGCGCCAGCCGGGGCCAGGACCAGGCCTGCACGGGCGGCCGGTCGGCTCGGCTCATCTCCAGCACCGACGGGTGCAGCGCGGCCACCCCGAGCGCCGTGTACGCGAGCAGGAACGGCACGTTGAGCAGCGGGGAGGCGTAGATGTGGCCGGAGGCGCCGGCGACCGCGTACACGGTGTCGCCGATCAGCATCATCGCCATCGTGCCGAGGACCGCGACCAGGCTGGCCGGCCAGGTCTTGGCGGTGAAGCTCAGGTTCACCACCAGCATCAGCACCAGCACGTCGAGCAGCGGGTAGGTGCCCTGGATGGCGGCGACCACGCCGGAGCGACCGGGCACCCCGGCGGCCGGGGCGGCCAGCAGCAGGGTGCTGGTCATGCCGGCGGACAGCGCCACCATCAGGCCGTCGAGCACGGCGTGCCGGTCCAGTCCCTGCCGGGCCCGGAGCAGCACCACCAGGAACGCGCCGAGCAGCAGGTAGCCGCTGAAGCTGGCCGCGTCGGCGAGCAGCGGCAGCGGCATCGGCTGGTCGGTGACCGCCGGCCGGATCAGGACGCCGACCAGGAAGAGCAGGGCCGACGCGCCCATCAGGAGCCAGGCGGCCGGCGGTTCGGCGCCCCAGTGCCGGGGGCCGCCGAAGCAGGCGCTGACGGTGGCCACGCCGAGCAGGACGAACGCGGTCGTACCGATCGACGACGACGGGAAGAGCGCGTAGACGACGGTGGCGGCGACGCCGCCCACGGCCTGGAGCTGCCACAACCGTCGGGCGAGTGCCACGGGTTCTTCCTCCCGCTTCAGCCCGGAATAGCTGTCGGGATCAACCGTAGCAAATCGGTCAGGTCGCGAGTCTCGGTTCGTGGAACTTCGGTGACCGTGGCACCCGGCGGGCCGGCACCCGCGCACTGTGCACGAAGACCGCCGGGCACAGTCCACGGCGCAGCACCGCGCTTGCGACGGCACCGAGCCGTCCGGAAGCGGTCAGACCTCGAGGTCCGAGAATGATCAGACCCGCGCGGCGCGAGGCCGCGATCAGGGTGGCCGGTGCCGAGCCGGTCAGCACCATCCGGCGTACGCTCGGAAGCTCCGCGACCGCCGCGATGGCCTCGTCGAGCACCCGGTGCCCGGCGGCCTCCTGCCCGTCGTCGAGGACCACGTGCACCGCGTGCACGGCGACCCCGCGCCGCCGCGACTCCTCCGCTGCGAACCGCAGAGCCAGCACCGAGTACGCCGAGCCGTCGACCGCGGCCACCACCGGCCCGGACGGCGGGCGGGCCGTCCGCGTCACCAGCACCGGGCACCACGCCTGGGCCGCCACCTCCGGGGTGATCACCATCCGCCCGGCGCCCAGCACGATCAGCGAGGCGTGCCGGCTCAGGCGCAACAGCACCCGTCCGGCCGGTCCATCCACCAGTTGGCCGCGCGCATCCACGCCGGGTGTGGAACGCTGGGCCGTGACGACCGCCTCCTCGACGACACGCGAGGCGGCCCGGCGAGCCGGGGCGTAATCGACGCCGGCGGCTCCGGACCGGGGATCGGGCCAGGTGAAAGCGTGCACGACCTTGAGTACCCGACCGCGGGAGCCGGCCTCCCGCGCGGCCAGCCGCACGGCGGCCAGACCGGCCGTGGTCCCGTCGACACCGGCCACCACGGGTCCCTGCGCCGGGATCTGCATCGGTTCGACCTCCGCTCGGCGTAACAGAGTCGCAATATACCGACCATTGTCTATGGTGCAACGGTCCATACGTACTGGTGACCAATGCCTCAACAGCCAGGCACCTGATGACCCATTCAGGTTGAGGGTTTACGGTGAACGGCAAAATATTCGAGACATCTGCCGGTGAAGTGAGGGAAATACATGACGGATGTCAAGCTCGACCATCCTGGTGGCCAGCTGTCGATGTCGGTACGCAAGGCCGTCGACGGACCGGGCGGCATCGACGTCAGTGCTCTGCTCAAGGAGACCGGCTTCGTCACCCTCGATCAGGGCTTCGTGAACACCGCGTCGACGACCTCGGCGATCACATACATCGATGGTGACCAGGGGATCCTCCGCTACCGCGGATACCCCATCGAGCAACTCGCGGAGAAGTCCACCTTCCTCGAGGTGTCCTACCTGCTGATGAACGGCGAGCTGCCCACGGCCGCCCAGCTGCGGGAGTTCGCCGACCGGATCCGGGTGCACACCCTGCTCCAGGAGGAGATGCGCACCTTCTTCTCCAGTTTCCCGCGGGACGCGCACCCGATGGCCGTGCTCTCCTCGGCGGTCACCGCGCTGTCCACGTTCTACCAGGACGCCCTCGACCCGCTGGACGCCGAGCAGGTCGACATCTCCGCGATCCGCCTGATGGCGAAACTTCCGACGATCGCCGCCTACGCCTACAAGAAGTCCATCGGCCACCCGCTGCCGTACCCGGACAACTCGCTGGACTACGTGCAGAACTTCCTGCGGCTCACGTTCGGCCTGCCCACCGTGGGCTACGACGTGGACCCGAAGGTCGCGAAGATCCTCGACATGCTGTTCATCCTGCACGCCGACCACGAGCAGAACTGCTCCACGTCGAGCGTGCGGCTGGTCGGCTCGTCGCAGGCCAACCTGTTCGCGTCGGTCTCGGCCGGCATCAACGCCCTCTCCGGCCCGCTGCACGGCGGCGCCAACGCGGCGGTCCTCGAGATGCTCGAGCAGATCCGCAAGGACGGCGGAGACGTCAACTCGTTCGTCACTCGCGTGAAGAACAAGGAGAAAGGCGTCAAACTGATGGGCTTCGGCCACCGGGTCTACAAGAATTACGACCCGCGCGCCGCCATCGTCAAGAAGGCCGCCCAGGAGATGCTCTCCACCCTGGACAAGCCGGACCCGCTGCTGGAGATCGCCTTCAAGCTCGAGGAGATCGCCCTCTCCGACGAGTACTTCATCTCCCGCAAGCTCTACCCGAACGTCGACTTCTACACGGGCCTCATCTACAAGGCGATGGGTTTCCCGACCAAGATGTTCACCGTTCTCTTCGCCATCGGCCGTCTCCCGGGCTGGATCGCCCAGTACCAGGAGATGATGCTCGACCCGGCTAACAAGATCGGTCGCCCGCGGCAGATCTACACCGGTGCTCCGGTGCGCGATTTCGTGCCGCTGGATCAGCGCTGACCGTCGTATTTCGTACGCATTTCGAGAGCGCCCCGCCGGCTTCGTGCCGGTGGGGCGCTCTCGTGTCGGGGTATGAGGGTCCGCAGACATCGGAGAGGGGCATGCATGGACGTCGTGATCGGCATCGACACCGGGACCACCGCTACCAAGGGGGTGGCCGCCACCACGACCGGTGAACTCCGGGCACTGGCCAGCGTCCACTACCCGCTGTCGGTCCCCGGGCCCGGCCGCGCCGAACTCGACCCGGCCGCCCTGGTCGACGCCGCCCTGCAGGCGCTGACCGATGTGGCCCGCCAGTGCCGGGAGCGCGGCGACCGGGTGGCGGGTGTCGCCCTCAGCTCGTTTCTGCACGCGCTGGTCCCGATGGACGATGCCGGGCGGGCACTGGGACCCGTCGTCACCTGGGCGGACAATCGTTCCGCCGCGCAGAGCCGCCGGATCGCGGCGGACGGGGCGGGGGCGGCGCTGCAGGCGCGTACCGGCACGCCGGTCCACCCGATGTCCCCGCTCACCAAACTCGCCTGGTGGTCCGAGACCGATCCCGATCAGCTGCGCGACACCCCGCGCTGGGGCGGGGTGAAGGAGCTGATCGTCGCGGCGCTCACCGGCGGTCCCTTCCTCGTCGACCTGTCGGTCGCCTCGGGCACCGGCCTCTACGACATCCACGCACGGCAGTGGGACCCCGCGGCCGTCAAGATCGCGGGGGTACGCGCGGAGCAACTCGCCGAGGTCGTCCCCACCACGTCCCGGCTGACCCTGTCCACCGCGGTGACCACCGCCGCGGGCCTGCCACCCGGCACCCCACTGATCATCGGTGCCGCCGACGGCCCGCTCGCCAACCTCGGCGTGGGCGCGACCCCGCCCGGCGTGGCAGCGGTCTCGCTGGGCACGTCCGGTGCACTGCGGACCGTGGTCGACCGCCCGGCCGCCGACGAGGCCGGGCGCCTCTTCTGCTACGCGCTGACCGAGGACCGCTGGGTCGTGGGGGGAGCGGTCAACAACGCCGGGTCGGTGGTGCGCTGGGCCTCCCAGTCCCTGACCGGTGTCCCGGACCCCGACGGCTCCTCCCCGGTGGAACCGGCCGACGGCCTCGACGCGGAACTGCTCGCCGAGGCCGCCACGATCCCGGCCGGCAGCGACGGACTGCTCTGCCTGCCGTACTTCCTGGGCGAACGGGCTCCGTGGTGGCGCCCCGGCATGCGCGGCGCCTACCTCGGCCTGCGCCGCGAACACCACCGCGCCCACCTGGTCCGCGCCGCGGTGGAGGGCGTCTGCCAGCAGCTGGCCCTGGTCCGTGACTCCTTCGAGGCCGAGGGTGTCGCCCTCACCGAGATCCGGGCCACCGGCGGCGCCGCGGCCTCCACGCTGTGGGTGGCGACCCTGGCCGGCACGCTCGACCTCCCGGTGTCGGTGGCGGACATCCCCGAGGGCACCGCCCTGGGCACCTGCCTGCTGGCCTGGCACGCCCTCGGCGAGCTGCCCGACCTGGACCGGGCCGCCGCCCTGGTGCCGACCGGCGAGACGACCCGGCCCGACCCGCGGGACGCCGCGCTCTACCGGCGTCTGCGCCCACTGGTGGAACGCTCCGCGCTGGCCGTCCTCGACGTGGTGACCGAACTCGACGAACTGGCGCCCGAGCCCCTGCCCGGGACGGAGAAGGCCGTCTGACCTCCGGGGCCGGTGTGAGGGATGTCCTGCGGGCGGGGGCCGCGTTGACGGTTCCACCCCGGGTAGGAAAGAGTGGCCGGGAGCGGTAGCGGAGGAACCCGGTGCGAATCCGGGGCGGTCCCGCCACTGTGACCGGGGAGCGACCTGCCGGCAGAGACGCCACGACCTGCAACGGCGGGCCGGAAGGCGGAGCGGGGAGCGTCGATCCGGGAGTCAGGAGACTCCGGCCGCTCGTGCCACCGTCGCGCGGGCGTGGATACCCGCCGGAAGGGAACCCCGTGACTGTTCCGTACCCGTTCTCGGCCGTGGTCGGCCTGGACGATCTGCGGCTCGCCCTCCTCCTCACCTCCGTGTCGCCGGCCGTCGGCGGCGTGCTGGTCCGCGGCGAGAAGGGCACCGCCAAGAGCACCGTCGTCCGCGCGCTGGCCGGCCTGCTGCCACCGGTCACCGTGGTGCAGGGCTGCCGGTTCGCGTGTGATCCGCAGGCGCCCGACCCGGACTGCCCGGACGGCCCGCACCCGGACGGCGGACCCGACAAGGACCGCCCGGCGAACCTGGTGGAACTGCCGGTCGGCGCCACCGAGGACCGGGTGGTGGGCACACTCGACCTTCAGCGCGCGCTCAGCGACGGGGTGAAGGCCTACGAGCCCGGCCTGCTGGCCGCCGCGCACCGCGGCGTGCTCTACGTCGACGAGGTGAACCTGCTCCCCGACCACCTGGTGGACCTGCTGCTGGACGCGGCCGCGATGGGACGCGCCCACGTCGAACGCGACGGGGTCAGCGTCAAACACGCGGCCCGGTTCCTGCTCGTCGGCACGATGAACCCGGAGGAGGGCGAGCCCCGCCCGCAGCTGGTGGACCGGTTCGGCCTGGTGGTGAACGTGGCGGCGCCCCGCGACGCGGTGCAGCGTGCCGAGGTGGTGCGGCGGCGGCTGGCGTACGAGGCGGATCCGGCCGGGTTCGCGTCCCGGTTCTCCGCGGACGAGCGACGCTACGCGGCCCGGATCGCGGAGGCCCGTGCCCGGCTGCCGCTGGTGACCCTGCCCGACGAGGAGCTGGACCGGATCGCCCGGGTCTGTCTCGCCTATGGCGTGGACGGGATGCGGGCCGACATCGTGGTGGCGCGGTGCGCGGTGGCACTGGCCGCCTGGCACGGCCGGGACACGGTGACGGCCGAGGACGTGGCGGGCGCGGCGCGGCTGGCCCTGCCGCACCGGCGGCGCACCGACCCGCTCGACCCGCCGGGCACCGACGAGGAACGGCTCGAGGAGGCGCTGGCCGAGGCCGAGCGTCAGGCCGAGCAGGAGCGCGCATCGCAGGATCAGGCCGATCGGGACCCGGACGGCGGTCCCGACGGTGACGGTCCCGATGGTGACGGTGACGGTCCCGATGGCGATGGTGACGGTCCTCCGGAGGGCGGCGGGGGCGGTGAGCCGCGAGGTCCGCGTGACGGCGGCGGGCCGCAGGGCGGTTCCCACCCCGGCGACGGTACGCAGGGGAGCACCGCGACTGACGACCCGGCGGATCCGGGGCCGGACCCGGCGAGCGGGCAGCCGCAGACCTCGGGGGCGATGGCGAGTGCCGGGGCGGCGTACCGTACCCGGACCCTGCGGATCTCGGCCCGCGGCGAGGGGGGACATGCCGGACGGCGGTCGCCGGCGTTCGCGCGCCGGGGCCGTGTCGTCGGGAGTCGCGTTCCGGCGGGGAAGCCGACCGGGGCGCCGCATCTGACGGCGACGCTGATGGCGGCTCTGGAACGGGCCGCCGCGGGCGCCGACGCCGCGCCGGGACGATCCGTCACGCCGGGAGGATCCGTCACGCCGGGACCTTCTGGGGAGCCGGGACGATCCGTGGTGCCGGGACGTTTCGGGACGCCGGGACTGCCTGTGCGGACGGGACCGGTCGTGCGGGTCGAGCCCCGCGACCTCCGGGAATCCGTGCACGTCGGCCGGGAGGCGAACCTGGTGCTGTTCGTCGTGGACGCGTCCGGATCGATGGCGGCCCGCAAGCGGATGACCCTGGTGAAGACCGCGGTGCTGTCGTTGCTGCGGGACGCCTACCAGCGACGGGACCGGATCGGCATGATCACGTTCCGGGGTGCGGACGCCGAGGTGGTGCTCCCGCCCACGTCCAGTCACGAGGTCGGCGTGATGCGGCTGGCCGCGCTGCGGACCGGCGGGCGCACACCGCTGGCGGCCGGACTCCGTGCCGCCGCGGCCACGATCGCCACCGAGCGCCGCCGGGACCCGCGACGCCGGCCGCTGCTGGTGCTGGTCACCGACGGCCGGGCGACCAGCGGGCCGGACCCGGTGGGTCTGGCGCCGCTGCTCAGCGGTGTCTCGGCGGTCGTCGTCGACTGCGAGTCCGGTCCGATCCGGATCGGTCGTGCCCGTCGGCTGGCCGCCGCGCTGCGGGCCGACGTGATGCCCCTGGAGCAGTTGCAGGCCGCGACCGTTCTCGGTGGGCGTGCCGCGGCCGGCTCTCCGTCCGGAGCCGGCTCCACGGCCGGTGTCGCGGGCGACCGGGCTTACCGCCGGGCGGCGTGATCCACCGGTTCTGAAGCCGCCGGCCACGGAGAGTCCCCGGTCGCCGCGGTGCGCCGCCGGGCCGGGCCACCGCCGCCGGGCCGGGCCACCGCCGGTGGGTGGGTGGCATGAGCCGGGCCGTGCGTGATCGCCGCGGGTCCCGGGACGACCGGTATTCGGCGGGAACGGATCCGTGCGTACCCCACATGAATTCGATCTTGGAGAGGGCGAGCGAGCATGCCGCAAGGGAAAGTCACCACTGTTCCGGACGACGGACTGACGACGCGGCAGCGACGCCGGCAGGCGGTGTTCGCCGTGCACACCGGGCCGGGCAAGGGCAAGTCGACGGCCGCGTTCGGGATGGCGCTGCGCGCGTGGAGCGCGGGGTGGCCGGTCGGCGTCTTCCAGTTCGTGAAGTCGCAGAAGTGGAAGGTCGGCGAGGAGACCGCGCTGAAGGCCCTGAACGGGGTCAACGGTACGCCGGTCACCTGGCACAAGATGGGCGAAGGATGGTCCTGGATCCAGAGGGCCGGCACCGAGCGTGACCACGCCGCCGAGGCCGCCGAGGGCTGGGAGCAGATCAAGCGGGACCTGGCCGCCGAGACGCACAAGTTCTACGTGCTCGACGAGTTCACCTATCCGATGAAGTGGGGCTGGGTCGACGTCGCCGAGGTGATCTCGGTGATCCGGGACCGCCCGGGCACGCAGCACATTGTGATCACTGGACGGGACGCCCATCCGGACCTGATCGAGGCCGCCGACCTGGTCACCGAGATGACCAAGATCAAGCACCCGATGGACGCCGGCCGCAAGGGACAGCAGGGCATCGAATGGTGAGCATCCCCCGGGTGGTGATCGCCGCGCCGGCCTCCGGGCACGGCAAGACCACGGTGGCCACCGGCCTGCTCGCCGCGTTCGCCCGGCGGGGCATGACGGTGGCGCCGTTCAAGGTCGGGCCGGACTACATCGACCCGGGCTACCATGCGCTCGCCGCCGGCCGCCCGGGCCGCAACCTGGATCCGGTGATGGTCGGCGAGGAGACCGTCGGCCCGCTGTTCGCGCACGGTTCGGCGGGCGCAGGCATCGCGATCGTCGAGGGCGTGATGGGCCTCTACGACGGCCGGACCGGCGCCGGGGAGCAGGGTTCCACCGCGCAGGTCGCCGATCTGCTGCAGGCCCCGGTGATCCTGGTGGTGGACGCCGCCGCGCAGGGCCGTTCGGTGGCCGCGCTGGTGCACGGTTTCCGGAGCTTCGGCACGGTCCGGCTGGCCGGGGTGATCCTGAACCGGGTCGGTTCGGACCGTCACGAGCAGATCCTGCGGGACGCCTGCGAAGAGGTCGGCACGCCCGTGCTGGGGGCGATGCGCCGGGCGGACGCGGTCGCCGCGCCGTCCCGCCACCTCGGTCTGGTGCCCGCGGCCGAGCGCCGGACCGAGGCGCTGGCCTCGGTCGACGCCCTCGCGTCGCTGGTCGCGTCGTCGATCGACCTCGATGCGGTGGCGGCGGTGGCCCGGTCGGCGCCGCCGCTCGACGTCACCCCGTGGAGTCCGGTCGCCGAGGAGCCGGCGCAGGGCGCTCCGGTGGTCGCGCTCGCCGGTGGTCCGGCTTTCTCCTTCGCGTACGCGGAAACGGCGGAACTCCTCGCCGGCGCCGGAGCGACGGTGGTGACCGTGGACCCGTTGCACGACACCGCGTTGCCGGAGGGGACCCGGGCGCTCGTGGTCGGCGGCGGTTTCCCCGAGGTGTACGCCTCCGAACTGTCCGCCAACGATCAGTTGCGGACGGCGGTGCGGGAGTTCGCGTCGGCGGGCGGGCTGATCTCGGCGGAGTGCGCGGGGCTGCTGTGGCTGTGCCGGACGCTGGACGGTGCGCCGATGTGCGGTGTCCTCGACGCGGAGGCCGCCATGACGCCGTCGCTGACGTTGGGTTACCGGGATGCGGTGGCGCTGAGCGACAGTCCCCTGGCGCCGGCGGGTTACCGGGTGACCGGCCACGAGTTCCACCGCACGGTCGTGCACCCGAGGTCGGGGGTGCTGCTGTCGCCGGCCGCCGGCGCGGCGTGGGCGTGGCGGGGGGCGGATCCGGAGGGTTTCGCGAGTCCGTCGGTGCACGCGTCGTACCTGCACCTGCACTGGGCCGGTCACCCGCAGATGGCAACCCGTCTGGTCGGGGCTTGTTCCTAGGACTCGGGGCCCGCGCGGGGACCGCCCGGGACGAGCTGGCGGCGGCGGTCGCGGCGGCCCTGCGGACGGCCCGGGTCGGGGAGCGGCAGATCACGGTGCTGGCCACGCTGGACCGGCGGGCTGCGGAGGGGCCGGTGCGTGCTCTCGCGGCCGGTCTCGGGTGGCGGCTGGTCGGGTATCCGGCCGCCGTGCTCGCCGGACGGGCGGTGCCGGGCCCGAGCGCCGCGGTGCTGGCCGCGGTCGGAACGCCGTCGGTGGCCGAAGCCGCGGCGTTACGGGCCGCCGGGGTGCAAAGTCTGCTGATTCTACCCAAACAGGTCTTTGCTCGGGTGACCGTTGCGATCGCCATACCTCGTCCGGGTGGCGATCCGACCATTTGCGAGAAACATTCGGAAAGTCGGACCTGACCCGTTCCCGGCCGTGAGAATCGGCTCGTGCTCTCGTCTCGGAGGGACGTGCGCCGGTGGGTCGCGATCGTGGTCGTCGCCGCGGTCGCCGTCGCCACCAGCGGCAGGTCCGCAGTGCTGGCCGCGTCCAACAGCTACGCCACGTCCGCCCAGGCGTTACGGCTGAGCCTGAACGTGCTCAACGGCGTGGTGCCGCTGACCCTGAACAGTCCGAACGCCGCACAGACCTGGGTGGACGGCGGCCCCACCGCCACCCAGTCGGTCGCCAACGGCGGGCTGAACGCGCTCGGCGTCTCGGTGCTGAACCTCGGCGCGGTCACCGCCACCGCCGGGCCGGCCACCAGCGGCGGCGGGGGCCGGGCCCAGGCCGACGTGGCCGGGCTGGGGCTGCTCGGGGCGGCCGGCATCAGCACCGGCGCGATCAAGACGAGTTGCGTGGTCAACTCCTCCGGGATAACCACCACCGTCGACATCGCCAACCTGAAGCTCGGCGGCTCGCCGATCCTCAACCCGGACGCCAACCTCAAGCTGAACCTGCCCGGCCTGGCGTCGGTGACCATCGACAAGCGGACCGCGACCTGGAACACCAGCACCGGCAAGTTCGACTACAACGTCCGCGCGCTCGACGTCGGCCTACTCAACGGCGCCCTCGGTGTGATCGCCAACGGCAGCGTGGTGGTCGCCGAGTCGGTCTGCTCCGGCACGATCAAACTGGGCACGATCACCACCACGCCGGTCGCGCTGGCGCCGGGCGAATCGGGCACCGCCACCGTCACGGTGACCAACGTCGGCGACACCGGTGCGCAGAACACCACCGTGAAGATCCCGCAGCCGCCGGCCACGTACGTCGTCGACCTGCCGACCAGCACCGGCGGCGGGACGTGCAGCACGGCGGATCCGGCGTACATCGTCTGCACCGGGGTGACCGTGCCCGGCACCGGCAACGCGAAGATCTCGCTCCCGGTCCGGCTCAAGGCGTCGGCGGCCTCGAACACCGCCGCCTGGGCCCCGGCCGTCGGCACGATCAGTGCCACCAGCGTGCCGGTGCCGCAGGCCCCGACGGCGACCATGGAGATCACCGGCGGCGGCACGCTCGCCACCGGGCTGGCCCGCAAGTCGCTCTCCGGGACGGTCACCACGACCCCGGTCACCCTGCCGGCCGGCAAGATCGTCACGCCGCGGCTGACGGTCGCCAACACCGGTCCGTCGGACGCCCTCACCACCATCACGATCCCGCTGACCAGCCTCCCGGCCGGTGTCACCGTCGAGTCGGCGACCGCGGGCGGCACGGCGTGCACCGTCACCGGGTCGATCGTCTGTTCCGGGATCACCGTGCCGGGCGGCGGGTCGGTCGCCGTCGACCTCAGCACCTCCGCCTCCCTCGCCGCCGCCGTCAACGCCACCTGGGACGTCTCCGGGGTGACCGCACCGCTCAACGGCACCGCGGTGACCGGTGCGGGCCGGCTGCTCACCATCGGGTACCCGGACGTCAACCTCACCGGCGGCGTCACGATCACCCCGGCCACCGCGACACCCGGCGGCGCGCCGGCCACCGCCACGATCCAGGTGGCCAACTCCGGCGCCGCGGCGTCCCAGTCGACCACCATCACGATCCCGGCGCCGCCGAGCGGGTACACCGTCGGCACGGTCACCAGTACGAACGGCGGCACCTGCGTCACCGCCACGTCCGGCGTCACCACGTGCACCGGGGTGACCGTGCCGGCCGGCAAGTCGACCACGATCTCGGTGCCGGTCACCCTCGCCTCCGGGGCCACCGCCACCTGGGCCGCCGCCACCGGCACCCCGGTCACCGCGACGGCCGGCCCGGCCGGCGGCACCGCCACCGGCACGATCGTCACGCCCGCCCCGCGGTACACCCTGGGCGTCACCGCGGACGTCCCGGCCGAGGGCACCGTCAGCCCCGGGCAGACCGCGTCGGTCACCGCGAAGGTCTACAACCAGGGGCCGTCCGACGCCAAGCAGGGCAAGTTCGTGGTGGTCGCGCCGAACAACACCTCGTTCGGTCCGCTGACCGGCACCGCCGCGACGCTGTGCAGCACCACCCTGCTGAACCTGCAGCTGAACTGCGCCGCGGACATCCCCGCGGACGGCACCGGCGTGAGCCTGACCCTGCCACTGGTGGTGTCACCGCTGGCGGACCCGTCCACCCCGGTCACCGGCGGCTGCTTCAGCGTGGACGGCGACAGCGCCTGCGGGGCCTCACCGGACGTCAAGATCCCGGCGATCGTGCTGCGCAGCGGCCTGGCCACCCGGCTGAGCACCACGTTCACCCCGGCCACCATCACGCCCGGCGCGACCGGCACCGGCACGCTCACGCTGACCTCCAGCAAGGCCGAGACGGCGCTGAACGCGGCGATCTCGACGCTGCTGCTGCCGTCCGGCTTCACGATCACCTCGGCGACCGTGCCCGGCGGCACCTGCGTCACCGGCGGTACCGCGCTCACCTGCACCGGCATCACCCTGGCCGCCGGCGTCGGCAAGGACATCGCCGTCAGGATCACGGTGGATCCGGCCACCATCGCGCCCAAGGCCTGGGCGCCGAGCGTGACCCTCACGACCGCCAACGAGACGACCCTGGCGGCCGGTCCGCTGGCCGGCACCGGCACGGTCAGCTACACCCTGGCGGCCACCGCCACCGCGCCCGCCGACGGCACGGTCGAGCCGGGCGGCGACACCACGATGACGTTCGGCGTCACCAACAGCGGCCCGTCGAACGCCCCGCTGGCCACGTTCAGCGTGGTCGCGCCGGTCGGCACCAGCTTCGGCACGCTCACCGGCCAGGCGGCCACCGTCTGCAAGCTGAGCATCGGCTCGATGCTGCTCTGCTCGGCGAACCTGCCGGCGAACGCCACCACCGGCACCCTCACCGTCCCGCTGAAGGTCGCCGCCAACGCCGACGTGGACAAGGCGGTCACCGGCGGTTGCGTGGACGTCAACGGCATCCCGGGCTGTGACAGCGCCGACCGGGCCATCCCGGCGTTCACGTTGCGGGTGCCGTTCGCCGCGCAGGCCGCGCTCTCCGCCGACCGTGCCGACGTCACGCCCGGCAGCACCGCCACCGCCACCGTGCACGTGACCGCGCCCCGCAACGAGCTGACCGGCACGGCGCTGACCGTGCCGCTGGCGGCCCTGCCGGCCGGTCTCACCGCGACCGCCGTGACCGGCCCGTCCGGGGCCTCCTGCGCGCTCACCGCGTCGCAGGCCGGCTGCTCCGGCCTGACGATCGCCAAGGGCGCCTCCGCCGACGTCACACTCACCGTGGCCGCCGCGTCGTCGGCCGCGACCGGCACGTCGTGGACCGCCGCCGGCGTCACCGTCGCCGCCGGCGGCCAGTCGATCACCGGCAGCCCGGAGCTGGCCCGGGTCACCGGCGCCAAGCCGAACCTGGACGCCTCGCTCAGCCTGAACGTGGGCAGCCTGCTGCCCGGCGGCGGCGGGCTGCTCGGCGTCAACCTGGTCAACACCGGCCCGTCCGACGCGACGAACACGCCGGTCAACGTGATCGCCCCGCTCGGCACCACGATCGGGACGCTGACCGGGGCCACGGCCGGCGCCTGCACGGTGGCGGCGAGCACCACCCTGGCGTCCTGCACCGTCAACCTGGCCGCCGGCGACCCGGCGCTGTCCCTGAGCGTCCCGCTGCAGGTCGGCCTGAACGTGCTGCCCGGCAAGGCGGTCACCAGCGGCTGCGTCGACCTGGACGCGGACGGCGCCTGCACCGCCGCGGTCGACAAGCTGATCCCGAACCTGACGGTCGCCGTGCCGCTGCAGCTGCGGACCACGGTCACCACCACGCCGGCCCGGATCAAGCCGGGTCAGGACGGCGACGCCAAGGTCACGCTGACCTCGACCGGCGCCGAGAGCGGCCTCACCGTGACGGTGCCGACCACCGGCATGCCGGCCGGCGCCTCGGTGACCGCCGCGAGCGTGCCGACCGGCACCTGCACCCTGGGCAGCCCGGTCACCTGCACCGGGATCTCCCTCACCGCGGGTACGCCGACCGCCGTCACCCTGAAGGTGGCCTCCGCGTCGAGCGGCTCGGCCGGGCTGTGGACCGCGGTCGGCATCGGGGTGAAGAACGCCACCGAGAGCGCCGTCGCCGCCGGTCCGCTGGCCGTGGTCGAGCCGCCGGTGAGCACCCTGACCGGTGCCGTCACCGTCCCGGCGAGCGGCACCGTCGGCCTCGGCGGGGTGGCGGACCTGGCCGTCGACGTGACCAACACCGGACCCTCGGACGCCAAGCCGGCGGTCTTCACCGTCACCGCCCCGCTCGGCACCACCCTCGGGACCGTCCCGTCCGGCTGTCTCAACGCGCTCGGCCTGGCCGCGGTCTGCTCCATGCCGCTGGCCGCCGGGGCGAGCACCGGCCCGCTGACCTTCCCGGTCAACGTCCCGGCCGGCGCCGACCCGTTCACCGCGCTGACCGGCGGCTGCGTCAGCCTGGACGGGGTGGCCGGCTGCGGGACCGGTGACAAGGTCATCCCGGACATCTCGCTGGCGGTGCCGCTGGAACGGGCGCTGACCGTGCAGGCCGACCCGGTCACCGTGGTGCCGGGCCGCAGCGACGACGCCACGCTCCGACTGACCGGCGGCAAGACGCCGCTGGACGACCTGGTGGTGACCGTCCCGGTGAGCGGGCTGCCCAGCGGCCTCACGCTGGACGCGGTCACCCCGGACTCGGGCAGCTGCCTGCAGGCGGCGGCCGGTCTGCCGTACGTGTGCACCGGCGTCGACGTGGCGTCCGGCACGGTCGCCCCGATCAAGCTGGATCTGACCGCCGACCCGGGCGCCACCCCCGGCGGGGTGTGGAACGCGGCCGGCATCACCACCGGGCTCGGCGCCGACCTGCTGACCACCACCAAGCAGCTGGCGACCGTCGGCCTGCCCGACATCGACCTGGTCCCGGTGGTGACCACACCCGGCCCGATCGACCCCGGCAAGACCGGCACGCTGGGCGTCACCCTGACCAACGACGGCGACTCGAACGCGGTCGGCGTCGCCGTCGGGGTGATCCCGCCGGTCGGCGTCACCGTCGGCGCCCCGCCGGCCGGCTGCGCCGCGAACGCCGGCACCGGCGGCCTGACCTGCGTCACCGACCTGCTCGCCGGCGCGACCGGCGCGGTCACCTCGATCCCGCTGGTGGTGGACCCGGGCGCCAGTCCCGGCAAGACCCTGACCGGCGGTTGCGTCGACCTGGACAACGACGGGCACTGCCTGGCCCCGCCGGACGTGACGATCGGCCCGATCACCGTCAGCACGCCGTTCGACCGGCAGGTCAGCGTGCACACCGCGCCGGTCACCATCGCGCCCGGTGACACCGGCACCGCCGGTCTCCTGATCGACGCCCTGCAGGGGCAGAGCCAGCCGCTGTCGATCACCGTTCCGGTCGGCAACCTGCCGCCCACCATGCAGATCGGCACCCCGACGGTGGACCAGGGCGGCACCTGCGTCACCGGCACCGGCACGATCACCTGTTCCGGCATCGACCTGAGCGCGCCCGGCGTCGCCACGGTGTCGATCCCGGTCACCGTGGACGCGGCCGCCCCCACCGACCAGGTCTGGGGCGTCACCGGCTCGCAGGTCCTGAACTCCCTGAGCGAGGCGGTCGGCGGCAGCGGCGTGCTGGTCAACACCGGCGTCGTGCCGTACCTGCTGGGCGCGCTGGTGGACGTGCCCGCCGACGACACCGTGCTGCCCGGCACGACCGCGCTGGTCAAGGCGGTCGTCGACAACACCGGCACCGGACTTGCCGACGCCGTCCCGGTCACCGCCCTCGCCCCGGCCGGCACCACGTTCGACCCGAACGCCCTCCCGGCCGGCTGCACCTCGCTCACCAGCACCGCGCTGAGCTGCGGGATCACCCTGAACACGGGCGACTCCGCCACGCTGAACCTGCCGATCGCCGTGCCGAACCCGGCGCCCGCGTCCACCATCACCGGCGGCTGCCTGGACCTGGGCGGCGACGGCAAGTGCGACCCGGCCGACGTGAAGATCGGCGACTTCGACCTGCGTGAGCCGCTGACCGACGTCCTCTCGCTGGTCTCGGCGGCCCCGGCCACGATCACCCCGGGAAAGACCGGCATCGCGTCCGTGCAGCTCGGCACCACCCTCGACCGCGACGACCTGAAGCTCACCGTCGACCCGGCCGGGCTGCCGGGCGGCCTCGCGGTCACCGCGGCGACCGTGGCCGGGGCCGGGTGTACCGTCACCGCCGGTGCGGTCTCCTGCCCGGACGTGGACATCGCCGGCGGTGACACCGCGAAGCTGAACCTGACCCTGGCCGCCGACCCGGCCGCCCACCCCGGCGACACCTGGGCCCCGGCGATCACGCTGGCCCAGGGCCTCACCGACACCACCGTGCTGAAGAATCTGGTCGCCACGGTCGGCGCGGCCGACAACGGCAGCGGCCTGTCCGTGCCGGTGACCGTGCCGGCCGACGGTACGGTGCTGCCCGGCACCAGTGCCGACCTGCGGATCAGCATGATCAACCCGGGGCCGTCGCTGCTGCCGCACGCCCTGGCCGCGATCAAGGCGCCGGACGGCACCACCTTCGGCGTCCTGGACGCGCCCGCCTCCGGCCTGTGCGCCAAGGACTCGTCCACGCTGGTCACCTGCGTCACCGATCTGGCCGTCGGCGCGCTGCCGTTCCGGCTGCCGCTGGACATCCCGGCGACCACCACACCCGGCTCGACCATCAGCGGCGGCTGCCTCGACCTGAACGTCGACGGCGTCTGCGGCTCGCCGGACACCCCGCTGCCCGCGTTCGACCTGGGCAAGCCGTTCGGCGCCCAGGCCCAGGTCAGCCTGGAACCGGGCACGATCGTCCCGGGCGGTACCGGCACCGGCGTGCTCCGGCTGACCGCCGACCGGGCCCTCAGCGGGCTGACCGCCACCGTCCCGCTCACCGGTCTGCCCACCGGGCTCACGGTGACCGGCGCGACCGGCCCGGCCGGCTCGATCTGCACCCTGGCCGGCGCGATCGTCTGCACCGGCGTGACCGCGCCGAACGCCACCACCGACCTGGTCACGGTGGCGCTGAAAGCCGCGTCGTCGATGCCCGGCGACGTGGCCTGGACCCCGCCGGCGGTGACCGTCACCAACGCGGCCGGCGACGTCGCCGAGACCGTCGGCGCGCTGATCCGGACCGGGACGCCGGTCTCCGACCTGAAATACGCCATCACCGCCCCGGCCGGCACGATCGCCCCCGGTGGCACGGCGGCGCTCACCGTCGGCGTGACCAACGCCGGCCCGTCCGACGCCCTCGCCGCGGTCACCCGCATCAAGGCGCCGGCCGGCACCACCTTCGGCGACCTGACCGGCACCACCGCCCAGGACTGCGCCACCGTCGGCGTCACCCAGCTGGACTGCACGGTGAACCTGGCACCCGGCGCCCCGGCACTGCAGTGGCAGTTCCCGGTGCAGGTCCCGGCGAACGCCGACCCGGACACCGACCTCTCCGGCGGGTGCGTCGACACCAACCGGGACTCGACCTGCGGGGCGGGCGAGACGCTGCTGCCCACCCTGCACCTCACCCCGACCCTGGCGCAGGGGCTGACCGTCACGGTGCCGAACCCGCCGACGATCCAGCCCGGGCGTACCGGCAGCGTCGGGGTGGACCTGACCGCCACCCGGGCCCGGACCGGTCTGGCGGTGAGCGTGCCGCTGGTGTCGCTGCCGGCCGGCATGGCGGTCACCGGCGCCCAGGCACCCGGCGCGGTGTGCGGCCTGGACCTGGTGACGGTGACGTGCACCGGTGTGGACGTGAAAGCCGGCGGCACCACCACGGTCACCCTGAACACCACGGTGCTCGGCACGGCGGCGCCGGGGGACACCTGGACGCCGACCGCCACGGTCACCGAGGGGCTGCAGTCGGTGTCGCGGACACTCACCGCCGCCACCATCGGCGATGCGGACACCGACGTCACGGTCGACGTGACCGCCCCGCTCGCCGGCCTGCTGAACCCGGGGGACGCCGGTGAACTCGCGGTGACCGTGGCCAACGCGGGGAGCTCCACCGCCCACGACGTCACCTACACCTTCCTGGCCCCGGCCGGCGCCGTCTTCACCCCGCCGGCCGGCACCACCGCCTCGCTCTGCGCGGTCGGCGCGTCCGGCGCCGCCACGACCTGCACCGTGGACGTCGGCGGCAACGCCAAGGTGCGCCTGCCGCTGCCGTTCGCCGTCTCGCCCACCGCCGACCCGCGGATCCCGCTCACCGGCGGGTGCGTTGACCTCGACGAGGACAGCGCCTGCACGCTCGCGGACACCGCCATCCCGGCCGTCACGCTCGCCGTCCCGCTGCTCGGCCGGCTCACCGTCGACGGCGTCCCGGCGACGGTCGTCCCCGGGCGCAGCGGCACCGGCGTGATCCGAGTGACCAGCACCGGCGCGCTGACGGCGGCGACCATCGCGATCCCGCTGACCGGCCTGCCCAGCGGAGTCACCGTCACCGCCGCCGGCGGACCGGAGGGCTCCGCCTGCGTGCTGACCCCGGCCCTGGTCACCTGCACGGGCATCGACCTGGCCGCCGGGAAGAACAACGCCGTCTCGGTGATCACCCAGGTGGCCGGCACGGTGGCCCCGGGCGTGACCTGGACGCCGTCCGGCATCACGGTCACCGCCGGCGGACAGGTCGTCACCGGCAGCGCCGCGCTGACCACGGTGGCCGACCGGTCGTCGAAGGTGACCTGGACGATCACCGGCACGGGCGGGACCGCCACACCGGGCGCGACGAAGACGATCACCGCGACCGCGACCAACTACGGTCCCTCGGACGCCCGCGACGGCAAGGTGACGGTGGTGGCACCGACCAGCACCACGTTCGGCGCCCTCACCGGCACGATCGCGCAGTACTGCCAGGCCGTACCCGGGAACCGGCTGTTGACCTGCGCGTACAACCTGGACGTCGGCTCCTCGGTGAGCTGGGCCCTGCCGCTGGTGGTCGACCCGACCCTGGAGGAGGGCGTCGAGATCGGTGACGGCTGCCTCTCCACCGACGGCAACACCACCTGCGACCAGGGCGACACCGGGTTCGGCCGGACCACCGTCGACCAGCCGCTGCGGGAGAAGGCGACGCTCACGCTGACCCCGGCGGTGGTCAAGCCGGGCGGCAAGGGCACCGCCAAGGTGACCATGAGCACGACCACCGGGTTCAGCAGCCTCAGCCTGACCGTCCCGCTGACCACCCTGCCCGCCGAGATCAGCCTGACCAGTGCGGCGATCGGCGGCGACACCTGCACGATCGCCAAGGACGCGGTCCGCTGCACCCGGATCGCGCTGGCCGCCGGCACCCCGCGCACCCTCAACCTGGGCGTGACGCTCGCCAGGAGCACCGAGAACAGCGAGGACCCGCCGACCTGGCAGGTCACCGGCGTCACCCTGGTCGAACCCGCCGACCCGGCCGACCAGGTCACCGCCGCCGGCGTGCTGGTCAGCACGGACCGGACGAGCACCGCGGTCAGCGTCGCCGTCGGGGCGCCCTCGGTGGCCACGCCGGCCCGCGGGGAGACGACCGTCCTGCCGATCACCCTGTCCAACTCCGGAACGGGGGCGGCGGTGGCGTACCCGGTGACCGCGGTCCTGCCTCAGGGCACCACACGCGGGATCCTGCCGGCCGGGTGCACCGCGGGAAGCACCGCCCGGATCGTCACCTGCACGGTGAACGTCGCGGCCGGCGGCACCACCAGGATCGCGCTGCCGGTGGTGGTCGGCACCGGCGCGACGCCGGGCAGCACGCTCAGCGGTGGCTGTCTCGACTCCGCGCTCGCCACCGGCACCCCGGTCTTCGACCTGGCCTGCGGCGGGAAGACCGACGTGGCGCTGCCCAGCCTCAAGGTCAAGCAGTTCCCGGTGGACCTGAGCCTGCAGTACTCCGGCGGCACGGTGTCCGCGACCAACGGCGGGTCGGTGCTGCTGCGCGTCGACTACGGCAACAAGGGCACCCAGACCGCCAAGGACGTCGAGTTCCTGCTCGTCCCGCCGGCCGCCACCACCGTGCAGCGCGTCGAGATCGTCGGGGACACCGACGAGAGCACCGCGACCATCGCGTCGGCCACCACCGCCACCTGTACGGCGGCGACCGACGTGGCGGCCGGCGCGGTGCGCTGCGTGGGCCCCGACTCGGCGGCCGAGAGCGGCAGCCAGCTGCTGGTCACCCTCAAGGTGGGCACGGTGGAGAAGGCCGGCGTGCACGCCCTGAAGATCACCGTCAGCACGGTGGACGACGACGGCAACGCCGCGGACAACGCCCTCGAGGTGCCGATGAGGCTGGCCGCCGCGGACAGCGACGACGAGACCGCCGGCGAGGACGAGGACGACGGCGGCAGCACCGACGAGAGCGACGGGACCGGCAGCGACGACGCGTCGCTGGCCACCACCGGCGCCAAGGTCACCGGAATGGCGACCCTGGCGGTCCTGGCACTGGCCGGCGGCGCGGGCATCCTGCTCCTGGTCCGCGGCAACGACCCGCTGACCGTCTCGGACAACAGGTTCCGGCACGCCCGCGACCCGCAGACCCGGTTCCGGCACGCCGCCCGCCGCACCCGGCGATGACGACCCTCAGACGCCGGGCCACTCGTGGACGGGGATGTTCTCGTGCATCAGCGGAAGGTAGCGGCGCAGCATCTCGTGCAGCGCCCGCTGCCGGTCCTGGCCCTGCGCCTCCAGCGCGTGCAGCGTCTCCACCTGCCAGGCCGCGCCGTTGCGGTGCCGCAGGCAGCGCTGCTCGATGATGCCGAGGAGACGGTCCCGGTGGGTGGGGGAGACACCCCAGGCGTCCAGCCCCTCGGCCGCCTGCGGGAGCAGCCGGCGCAGCACCAGCTCGGTGACCGGCAGGGTGCCGTGACCGGGCCAGAAGACACTCGCGTCGATGCCGTGCCGGGCGCAGTTGTGGAAGTTCTCCTCGGCCGCACGGAAGCTCATCTGCGACCAGACCGGGCGGTCGGCCTCGGCGAGCGTCCGGACCAGACCGTAGTAGAACGCCGCGTTGGCGATCGTGTCCGCCACCGTCGGCCCGGCCGGCAGCACCCGGTTCTCCACCCGCAGGTGCGGCCGCCCGTCGACCACCGCGTAGATCGGGCGGTTCCACCGGTACACCGTCCCGTTGTGCAGCCGCAGCTCGCTCAGCTCCGGGATCTCGCCGCGTTCCAGGATGTCCGCCGGATCGTCGATGTCGCAGATCGGCAGCAGCGCCGGGAAGTATCTGACGTTCTCCTCGAACAGGTCGAACACACTGGTGATCCAGCGTTCCCCGAACCACACCCGCGGGCGTACGCCCTGCGCCCGGATCTCCTCCGAGCGGGTGTCGGTGGCCTGCTCGAAGAGCGGGATCCGGGTCTCACGCCAGAGCTCGCGCCCGAACAGCAGCGGCGAGTTCGCGCCCAGCGCCAGCTGCACCCCGGCGATCACCTCGGAGGCGTTCCAGTACGCCGCGAAGTCCGCCGGACTGACCTGCAGGTGGAACTGGGTGCTGGTGCAGGCGGCCTCGGGCGCGATGGTGTCGGTGGTGACCGCCAGCCGGTCCACGCCGTCGATGCGGATGTCCAGGTCCTCGCCGCGGGCCGCGAAGATCTGCTCGTTGAGCAGCTGGTACCGCGGGTTGGCGGAGATCGATTCGCCGGTCAGGTGTTCGCGCCGCAGGGTGGGCAGGATCCCGATGGTCACCATGTGTGCCCCGGCGGTCCGGGCGCGGCGCTCCGCCTCGTTCAGGCTGGCCCGCAGGCCGCGTTCCAGTTCGGCGAAGTCGTCACCGGCCAGCCGCCGCGGCGGCAGGTTGATCTCGACGTTGAACTGGCCCAGTTCGGTCTGGAAGTCCTCGTCCGCGATGGCGCCGAGCACCTCGGCGTTGCGCATCGCCGGATCGGCCGCCTCATCGATCAGGTTGAGCTCGATCTCCATGCCGGTCATCGGCCGCTCGAAGTCGAAGCGGGACTCCCGCAGCATGGTCGCGAAGACGTCCAGGCTCCGGCGGATCTTCTGCCGGTACCTGGTCCGGTCCTCCCGGGTGAAGTTGGTCTGGTCGACTTTCTCGCCCATGTCGCACCACCTTCCGAGCCGTCAGCGGCGGGGGAGAGCGCGCGGGGCGGCGGGCTTCCCCTCGGCCTCATGATGACCGCTGTCCACTGCGGATTCACCGCTTCGGTTCACCATTGCCGCCAGGCGAACGGTGCGGTGCCGTGTCAGGTTGACCATGGACGGCCGGTATACCCGCCGGCCCTGCCTTCCACACCGCCCGCTGGTGACGGGCCCCGGAGTGCGGCGTCAGCGTAGCCAGGCGGCGAGCACCACGCCGAAGATGACGAGCCCCAGCGTGGCCTGCATGAGCAGGACCGGGCCGAGGTGCGACCAGCGGGTCGGGATGCGGGGCGTGAGTGGCTGCATGGTGGTCAGGTTCACCACCTGCATCAGCTTGACCGGCAGGGTGGGGTCGGCCTGCGGCTGGGTGCGGACCTGGACGAGATCGCCCCGGTGCAGCGCCGACTGCGGCAGCTGTCCGTGCATCTCGATCTCGTAGGTCTGTCCCAGGTCGTCACGCAGGCGGACCGGGGTGACCAGGAACTCCGGACCCTTGCGAAGCTCCTTGAGGGTCCGCCGGGCCGGTTTCATCCGGAGCAGCGCGCCGACCATCTGCGCGATGCCGGCGGCGATGAAGACGGCGACGGCCAGTGGCCGGCCGACCTGGACCTCGCGCGTGTACGAGGCCTGGAAGCCGAGGAAACGGCCGGTGATGATGGGACTGACGTGCCGGAGGATCCGCTCGCGGTGCAGCTCGGTGTCTTCCATTGGGGGTCACCTCCTGGATGTTCTTCAATGCTACGGAGTGAAATGGCTCCAGCACCGTGAGTGAATCAGCGCATCCTGATCTCTCTGCTTACCTCCTTCTCCTCATGCCTGTGGCGCAATACTGCCGAATTCGCTACTGATCTGGGCAAAGACACCCTCCGGGCACCCTCGAAGAGGTGAACTGTTCTCGGAAATCCATCCGGCAACCCGGGGATGGCATCCGGTCGGCCGGAGGCACACGGCAGGCCGGGAATGGGGGAGGAAGCCCAGTGGCGTCGACGAACGCGTACGTCAAGCCGGAGAGCCTGCTGGCGCAGACCGCCCGCACCATGGTCGAGGCACACGGCGGCGGCTCCGGCCCACGCGACGGCATGACGCTCTGCCCCACCTGCGGCGAACGGCTGCCCTGCCGGATCGCACTCTCCGCCGCCGAGGTGCTGGCCGCCGCCGGACTGGCCGAGGAATCCGGCCTGGTGGCGCTGACCCGGCCGGCGGCGCTCCGCGACGACACCCGCCCACCCTGGGCCACACCCCTGGAGGAACCGGTCTGGGAGGACTCGTGGTCGACACCGGAGGAGCCGCCGCCGGCGCGTACCCGGTCGCGATCACGGTACCGCGACGACGACGCCGAGGAGCCGGTCCCGGCGTACCAGCCGTCGCACGGCCGGCACTCGCACAGCCGGGGCCTGCACAGCGAACCGGTCGAGGACGACCTGCCGCACTCGTCCGCGCGACCGATTTCGCCCACGCCGATCCGAACGTCCGCGCCCCCGGTCTCACCGACGCCGGTCGCCTCGTCCGCGCCCCCGGTCTCACCGACGCCGGTCGCCTCGTCCGCGCAGCCGGTCTCACCGAGGCCGGTCGCCTCGTCCGCGCAGCCGGTCTCACCCACGCCGGTCGGTGCCTGGGAGGACAGCGGCTGGGCCAAGCCCGAGCCGGAACCGGAGAACGGCGGCGCCGGAGCCCGCACCCCCACCCCGGCCCCACCCTGGGCGTTCCCCTCCATCGACGAGACCGGTCACCCCGAGAACGACCCCGAGCCGACCGGTGCCGCAAACGCCGACCGGGGATACAGCCTCCCGGGCGAAGACCCTTCCCACGGTACGAGCGAAGAGCCCACTGACCCCGACGACGGGGGCTACACCTCCCCGTGGGCGGCCGAACCGGAACCGCAGCCCCGGGGCAGGGGACGCGGATCCCAGCAGGCCGACACCGGGTACACCTCGCCGTCATGGGTGACCGGGGCATCCGACCACGAGGAACCGGAGGAGCCCGCGCCGCCGGCCCACCCGGAATACACCGGAGGCGGCAGCCCGACCGGTCTCGCCGGCCGCATCCACGGACACTCGTCACCGGCGGCCGGGCTGTCCCGGCCGTCCGGGGCCACCGCGCCGTCCGGCGGTCCCGGTCTCCCCACCGGCGGCAACCCGTCCCGCCCCACCGGCCTGTCCGGCGCCTCCCTGTCAGGAGTCTCGGGCTCGTCTGGGGACTCGAGTGGGTCCGAGGGCGCAAGCTCGTCCCGCGGAGGCTCGTCCGACCAGCCGTCCGGACTGGCCCGCCGCGCCAGGATCCCGTTCGAGGAGGCGTTCCGGGGTGACCTCAACGCACCCCTCGGCACCTTCAACTCCCCGGCCAGCAGCGGCCTGAGCGGTCCCGCGGGCGGTGGCTACGGCTCCGCGGGCGGTGGCCTCAACGATCCTGCCGGTGGCGGCTACGGTCCGGCGAACGGTGGCGGCCTGTCTCACGGTGGCGGTCCGTCTCATGGCGGCGGTCTCTCTCATGGCGGCGGTCTCTCCCATGGTGGTGACTTCTCCCATGGTGGTGACTTCTCCCATGGTGGTGACTTCTCCCATGGTGGTGGCCTCTCCACGCCGGAGCCGAACGGGTCGGCCCGGCCCTACCAGGAATCGCCGCTCTCCGGCGACGGCACGGGCCTGAACGCCCTGTCGCTGCCGAACCCGAACTCCGCGCCGCCAACCCCGCGGATCTCCCTGCCCCCGCTGCCCGGAAAAGCGGGAACCGAGGACTCCCAGGAACTCCCGCAGACCTGGGCCGCCCCGACCCGGCCGGACGAAAGCCCGTCGAGCGGCGAGTCCGGCCCCGGGCCTTCCACGGCCTCTGGCCTCGGCCCTTCCACGGCCTCCGGTCTCGGCCCTTCCACGGCCTCCGGCCTCGGGCCTTCCACAGCCTCCGGTCTCGGGCCGTCCATGGCCTCCGGTCTCGGCGCCGCGCAGTTGGCCTCCGGTCTCGGCCAGCCCTCGCACAGCGGCCCCTCCCAGGGTGGCCTCCCGCAGGGGGGACCCGGCTTGGGCGGTCTGTCCCGTCCGGGCGGTGACCTGGCGTCGCGGCTCGCGCCGCCGCCCGCCCCCGAATCCCCTTCCGGCCTGTCCGCGGGCCCCGCACCGATGGGCCCGTCGCTGGCCGGCGGATTCGCCTCGGGTGGATTCGCGGCGGGCGGAAACACCGAATCGTCCACCACCCCGGCCTACCAGGACGAGCCGTCCTCGGGGCTTCAGCCAGCCGCACCCTCCTCGGGGCTTCAGCCAGCCGCACCCTCCTCGGGGCTCCAGCCAACTGGTCCCTCTTCGGGACTCCAGGCGGCTGGTCCCTCTTCGGGGCTCCAGCCGGCCGCACCGGCCGGGGGCTTCCAGATGGCCGGTTCGGCCTCCGGTCTCCCGGCGGCACCGCCCCCCGCCCCGCCTGTCGGGCAGGCCGCCACCCACATTCCGCCGCCGGCCGCGACGTTCCAGGCTCCGGCGTCCCCGCCCTCCACTTCGCAGGCTCCCGCGCCGCAAGCCCCGACCCTGCAGGCTCCGGCACCGACCCTGCAAGCTCCGGCACCGACCCTGCAGGCGTCGGCGCCCCAGGCACCTACTCTTCAGGCGCCGGGTCTTCAGGCATCGACCCTGCAAGCATCGACCCTTCAGGCGCCCGGTCTTCAGGAGTCCACTCTGCAGGCTCCGGCGCCCCAGGCTGAGACGCCGCCGGCCCCGCCCGCCCCGGGGATTCCGACGCCGGAACTGGGACAGCCGGCCACCTACAGCCAGCAGAACAGCCCGCTCGACGCTCCCCGGTTCACCCGCTCGGCCCGTCCCATGCAGCACAGCACCACGGCCGACGGCGGTGCGGTGCCGCTGCCGCCGCCTCCCGGGAGCGGCGTACGGCACCAGGCCGGCGATCACGGCGTACCCCCGAAAGGAACGACACCCGCGCCTGCCGTGACCGGGATGGGGACCGAGACGCCGCAGGCGGCCGGTCGTCCGCAGTTGCAGGCGCCGGATCTGGGACAGTACGCGCGCCCGCAGACCCCGGACGCGGGGACGGCCGGTGCCGCTCCGCAGAATTCGGGACTCGCCCACAGTGCTTCGGGACTCGGCCAGAGCGCTTCAGGTACGGGTCAGAGCGCTTCGGGCCTGGGCCAGGCCACTTCGGGTCTGCAGGCTCCGAACATGGGGCAGAGTGCTCCGGGTCTGCAGGCTCCGGACATGGGCCAGCACGGTGCGCAGGCGTCGGGTCTCTCCGGTCTGTCGGCAGTCGCGCCGTCCGCCCCGGCGCCGTCCGAGGGGCCTGGCGACGGTTCCGCGGCGCCGAGCGGACTGCCCCGCTTCTAGACATGTTTCGTGGTCAGGGTGCGAAGCCCGTCCGCGTGGTGATTTCGGGCGCGTTGGACGCCCGAAGTCACCACACCCGTGGCGGTGTGGTGATTATGGGCGCGCTGGACGCCCCAAGTCACCACACCCGTGGTGGTGTGGTGATTATGGGCGCGCTGGACGCCCCAAGTCACCACACCCGTGGTGGTGTGGTGAATACGGGCGTGCTGGACGCCCGAAATCACCACGCTGTTGTGGGTGTGGTGATTTCGGGCGTCCAGCGCGCCCGTAATCACCCCACCCCACCACGATCGTGCGGTCGGGCCGTGCCTGTGCGAGGCGCGATGCGCGGCCAGGCCCACGGTGCTGCCGGGCTTTTCGTATCTGGCCCTGTCCGGTCAGGCGACCAGCCGGCTCCACACCACTTTGCCGCCGGTCACCGGGAGCACACCCCACGCGTCGGTCAGGTCTCGGACCAGGTGCAGTCCGCGACCGCCCGCGTCGGCGACCGTCGGCTCGAGGGCGCGCGGCATCCGCCGGCTGCCGTCCCGGACCGCCAGGGTGATCCGTCCCGCGCGCCGGCCCAGCGTGACCTGCATGGTGGTGTGCGCGTGCCGGACCACGTTCGCCACCAGCTCCGTCGCGACCAGAGTGGCGTTCGAAGTCACCTCCGCGCCGTGCGCCCACGCCGAACAGGCGTCCCCGACGAGCCGGCGCACCTGACGGCAGGCCTCCGGCAGCGGGCGCAGCCGGACGCGTACCCGGGCACCCTCGCCGTCCAGGATCTCCAGAGCGTCCGAACGGCTGCCGGCCACGTCCACCAGCGCCAGCGCCGGGTCGGTCGCCAGCGCCGCCCGGGTGTCCGCGTTCGCACCGCAGATCACGATCGGGATGTCCGGGAATTCGGTGGCCGCCCGGATCGCCGCGGCCAGCGGCTCCAGCGCCCCCGGCTCGGCGACCCGCAGACGGGCGACGTCGAGCAGCAGACGGTCCGGCATCACCGACAGGCTGCGCCGGACCGCCGCGCCGAAGGCGTCACCGGTGATCCGGTCCAGGGTGCCGGCGACGGTCAGGACAGCGACCGGAAGGTTCCCCTCCGGCCGGCAGATGAGCTGGCTCGGCATGGGCGCTCCTTCCGGGTACCAGGAATCGCAGACCCCCCAGGGTGCCCGGTGAGCAGCTCCGGCAAACGGAGAAAAAGCACCTTCTGAAGCATGGCCGGGAGTCCGGCGCTTGAGACGGGGCAAAATAAAGTACCGTTGCGCGCCATGGGTGTGTCGCAGCGGTTGAAGAACCGGTTCCGCAAGTTTCTGCAGCGTCCCGGGACAACAGTGGACCTCGGCCCGCTGTCGAAGCGCCTGGGAGCCATCGAGGCGCGAGAAGAGGCGCTCCAGGAACTGGACGACGCCGCGTTGACCGAAGCGGCCCGGGAGGCCGACAGTTACGTCGAGATCTGTGCCATCGGACGGGAGGCGTCCCGGCGGGCCATCGGCCAGCGGCCGTACGACGTTCAGCTCCTCGGTGCCATGGCCCTGCTCGACAAGCGGGTCGCCGAGATGGCCACCGGTGAGGGCAAGACGCTCACCGCCACCATCGCGGCGTACGGGCATGTCCGTCTCGGCGCCGGCCCGGTCCACGTGCTGACCGTCAACGACTACCTCGCCAAGCGTGACGCCACCTGGATGGAGCCGATCTACACGCTGCTCGGCCTGACCGTCGGCTGGATCACCGAGGCGATGACGCCGGAGGAGCGCCGGGAGGCGTACGCGGCCGACGTCACCTACGTGTCGGTCAGCGAGGCCGGCTTCGACTACCTGCGCGACCAGCTGGTCACCGACGTCGCCGACCGGGTGCAGCGTGAACTCGCCACCGCGATCGTCGACGAGGCCGACTCGATCCTGATCGACGAGGCCCGCGTGCCGATGGTGCTCGCCGGCAGCGTGGCCACCGAGTCCGACCCGGTGCTCGAGGCCGCCGAGATCGTCCGCGGGCTGCGCAACGGCAAGGACTACGAGGTGGCCGAGGACGGCCGCAGCGTGGCGTTCACCGACGACGGCCTGAAGAACGTCGAGGAGCAGCTCGGCGGCGTCGACCTGTACGCCGACGACCAGGTGGAGCACCTCTCCGCGGTCAACGTCGCCCTGCACGCGCACGCGCTGCTGCGCCGCGACGTCGACTACATCGTCCGCAACGGCGGCGTCGAGCTGATCGACGAGATGCGCGGCCGGGTCGCCCAGCGCCGTCGCTGGCCGGACGGTCTGCAGGCCGCCGTGGAGGCCAAGGAGGGTCTGACCTCCACCGCCGAGGGCGAGGTGCTGGACACCCTCACGGTGCAGGCCTTCATCGCGCTGTACAAGAACGCGTGTGGCATGACCGCGACCGCGGTGCACGTCGGCGAGCAGCTCCGGGAGTACTTCAAACTCGAGGTCGCGGTCATCCCGTCGAACACCCCGAACATCCGCGAGGACGACCCGGACCGGATCTACTCGGCGCACGACATGCGCGACGAGGCACTGGTCGAGGAAATCAAGATCGCGCACGACAAGGGCCGTCCGGTTCTGATCGGCACCCTGGACGTGAAGGCGTCCGAGCGTCTCGCCGAGCAGCTCGCCGCGGCCGGCGTGCCGAGCAGCGTACTGAACGCGAAGAACGACGTCGAGGAAGCCACCATCATCGCCGAGGCGGGCGCGCTCGGCGCCGTCACCGTCTCCACCCAGATGGCCGGCCGCGGCGTCGACATCCGCCTCGGCGGCTCCGACGAGAAGGACCGCGACGCGGTGGTCGAGCTCGGCGGCCTGTACGTGATCGGCTCCGGCCGTCACGACAGCCGCCGCGTCGACGACCAGCTGCGTGGCCGCGCCGGCCGGCAGGGCGACCCGGGCGCCTCGGTGTTCTTCGTCAGCCTCGAGGACGAACTGGTCACCCGGCACGCCGGTGACATCCTGCCGGCGTCGCCCCGGATGGACATCGACGGTGTCGTCCACGACGCCCAGGTGGAGTACGCGGTCGAGCACGCCCAGCGGGTCGCCGAAGGCGTCAACCACGAGATCCACCGCAACACCTGGCGGTACAGCGTCGTCATCGAACAGCAGCGCCTGCTCCTGGCCGAACGCCGCGAGCGCCTGCTGACCTCCGAAGTCGCCGCGATCATGCTGCTGGAGAAGTCCGAGGAGAAGGCGAAGGAGACCGACGAGGACGTGCTGTCCGACTCGGCCCGGGCGATCGCCCTCTACCACCTGGACCGTCTGTGGGCCGAGCACATCGCGTACCTGAACGAGGTCCGCGAGGGCGTTCACCTGCGCGCCCTGGGCAAGCTGGACCCGCTCGACGAGTTCCACCGGGCGGCGGTGCCGGCCTTCCAGGAGCTGCTGACCCAGGTCGAAACCCGCACGATCGAGACGTTCGACGAGGTCGACCTGACCGACGGCTGGCAGCCGGACCGGGCCGAGATCGTCCGCCCGAGCGCCACCTGGACCTACCTGGTGCACGACAACCCGTTCGGTTCCGAACTCGACCGCCTGATCGCCGCAGTCGGCCGCCGCCTGACCTCCGGCGGCTGACAGACCGACCTCCCTCGGGCAGGCGGGCACCCTTTCCGCTCTCCTGCCCGAGCGCCCGGACAGTTCGCCTTCATCACACCCGATCATGTTGTCGGGTGTGCTCGCCGTGCTGTTGAGGGCGGTCGTCGCGCCCGGTCATGTTGTCGGGTGCGTTCGCCATCCCGACAAGGAGGGCAACCGCACCCGATGATGTGTCGGTGTGATTGCCGCCGCCACCTCATGTTCGTGGAATGGGGGTTGGGCCGGTGACCGCTCCCGATCATGTTTCGGGTGCGCTCGCCGTGCTGTTGAGGGCGGCCATCGCACCCGATACATCATCGGGTGCCGCCTGCCGCCTGCCGCCTGCCGCCGCCAGATCGTGTTTGTGGGTCCCGGGGCTGAGGTGGTAACTGCACCCGGTGTCGCCGTCGGGTGCGGTCACCGTCTGATTTGGGGTGGTCGTCGCGCCCGATCATGTTGACGGGTGCGCGCACCATGCCGACGACGGTGGTCGGCGCACCCGATATGTCATCGGGTACCGCGACCGCCTCATGTTTCGCGAGTCTTGAGGCCCGGGTCGGTGACGGCACCCGGTGAGGCCGTTGGGTGCACTCACCGTCCCGTTCGGGGAGGCCGCTGCACCCGACCATGTTGTTGGGTGCGCTCAAGTCCCGTTCGAGGCGGTCGTCGCACCCGATCTTGTCATCGGGTGCGCCCGCCATCGAGCAGGACGGTCGTTGCACCCGTTGCATCATCGGGTGCTGCCACCGCCTGCCGTCGGGTGCTGCCACCGCCTGCCGTCGGGTGCTGCCACCGCCTGCCGTCGGGTGTCGCCACCGCCTCATGTCCCGCATTTCATGTATGTCCCGCATGGCCCGTGGGCCGTGGGCCGTGGCCTGGGGCGGTGAGCGCGCCCGGTGTGGTCGTCGGGTGCGTTCTCCGTCTGATTTGGGTCGGTCGTCTTACCCGATCACGGCGTTGGGTGCGCTCGCCGCGCCGGTGACGGTGGTAGCCGCACCCGATACGTCATCGGGTGCCGCGGCCGCCTCGTGCTCCGTGGGGTCTGAGACCAGGTCGGTGAGTGCACCCGGTGCGGTTGTTGGGTGCGGCTACCGTCTGGTTGGGGTGGCTGTCGTACCCGATCATGTTGACGGGTGCGCGCACCATGCCGGTGACGGCGGTCAGCACACCCAATATGTCATCGGGTGCCGCCACTGGCCGGTGTACTGCTCATCCTGCGCGGTGCTGCGCGGTGCAGGTTGATCTAGCTGCCGATTCTGGACGTTGACGGGGGTTCGGGTGAGGGCTTTGGCGTGGGCCGCGCCACGGGTTGGGCGGACCGGCGACCTGGCCGTCATTCGGCAATGCTTAATGAGGCTGACAGATAGCGTTACCGGAATGCATTTGTGTGACCGTGAACAATGTGGAACGTCTTTCCCACACTGTGGTTGGCGACTTGACCCGCGAACGGGCGGGCGGGAAATATCGTCCCCGCTTTACGCACAGTGATCGTTCATATTCGCTTGCCGCAGCAAATTCTGGGGGATGAATCAATGCCGGTCAGCGCATTGTCGCCGCGAGCCGATCGCGGTTCCGCGGGACCGGGCCGGGGTTCCGGCCGTCGTTCCGCCGAGCCGGCGTTGACCGTGACGGTTGCCATCCCGCTCACCGGTGACGTGGTGTCGCCGCAGGCCCACAAGCTGCTCGCCGCGGTGCGGGAGCTGGTCGAGCTCAGCCGGGGCACGGTGACCGTCGAGCAGGCCGAGGCGCCGGAGGAGTTCGTCGAGGAGATCCTGCCGGACGGTCCGGAGGTGCGGTTGCAGGTCTCGTCGCGCCAGGCGCTGCTGGAGGGTGTCCCGCTGACGTTGACCCGTCTCGAGTTCGACCTGCTGCTCTTCCTCGCCGAGCGCCCTCGGCGGGTGTTCAGCCGGGCCCAGCTGCTCGCCGCGGTCTGGGGTTACGAGCGGGCCGGCGAGCGCACGGTCGATGTCCACGTTCGCCGTGTGCGTCTCAAGCTCGGCTCCCAGGTCTCGCTGATCACTACGGTCTACGGGGTCGGTTACCGGCTGGCCGACGACGCCCGGGTCCTGATCATGCCGCACGACTGACCGGCCTGCCCCGCAAAGCCGGAAGCACCCGGGGGAGTGCTGTGACAACACGGCCTGGTGAGTGCGACAGCGCCGCCCGGTGAGTGCGACAGTTCTGCTCGGCGAGTGCGGCAACGCGGCCCGGCGAGTGCGGCAACGCGGCCCGGTGAGTGTGACAACGCCGCCCGGCGAGCATGATCGACGCATGCGTGTCACCCCCGTCTCGTACCCCAAATTGATCGATGATCTGGCCGATCGTCTCGCGAGTCGGGAATCCGACAGTCGCCTCCGGGTGGCCGTCGACGGCGCCGACGCTGCCGCCCCCGGAGCCCTCGCCGACGCCCTCGTCGATCCGTTGCGGGTCCTCGGTCGCCCGGTCGTCCGCGTCGACACCAGGGATTTTCTTCGTCCGGCCTCGGTGCGGCTGGAGTTCGGGCGGACCAATCCGGACTCGTTCTACTCCGGCTGGTTCGACGAGGCGGGCCTGATCCGGGAGGTTCTGGACCCGGCCGGACCGGGCGGCTCCGGGCGGATCCTGCTCAAACTGTGGGACGCCGACATCGATCGTGCGGCGCGTGAGCCTTATCGCGAACTCGCCGGTAACACGATCGTCGTGGTCAGCGGGCCGCTGCTGCTCGGCGCGGGCCTGCCCTTCGACTTCACTGTCCATCTTGAACTGTCGGCTGCTGCCCTGGAGCGCCGGACGCCCTCTGGCCTGCTCTGGACTGTGCCGGCGCATCGGCGGTACGTCGAGGAAGTGAATCCCGGATCGTTCGCCGACGTGGTCGTCCGGGTTGACGATCCGCGGCGGCCGGCGCTCGTGGTGGGCGATCGTTGAGCCGCGGCGCAAGACCCGTGTGCCGAGTCCGTGGCGGATTCGACCACTGACAGTTATGCTCCGGTTACTTTTTCGCGGGGGTCCCGTTTGGGATCTTCGGCGGTGGGTATCGACCGGCTCCACAAGTCGAGCCGTACCGGGACGAGGGTGACCCGGCGATGGTCCACCGGCTGGGGCTGATGGAAGGGCAGGGGGACAGCATGCTCGTCAACGGAGCGATTGTTGCGGGTAAGGGCTCGAGCACGGCGAAGCTGCGCTCGGTCGAGGAGATCGAGCAGATCCGGGCGCTCCTGCGGGACCGTTTCGAGGAGCTCAACACCGAGTACGAAGAGGCCGTCGCCCAGAATCATCGGCTTCGGCTGGTCGAGATCGGCGACGCGGCCGGCGACGACCAGGCCGACAGCGGGTCGAAGACGGCGGAGCGCGACGCCGCGTCGTCGCTGCTGCGCACGCTGCTCGACCGGCGCACCCAGGCGGAGCACGCGATGCAGCGGCTCGACGAGGGCACCTACGGCAACTGCGAGGGTTGTTCCCACCCGATCCCGGTGGAGCGCCTCGAGGTGTTCCCGTCCGCGACGTCGTGTGTGAACTGCAAGCAGGTCCGCGAGCGCCGCGCCAGCTGACGATTTCCGGGGCCTGCCGGCGGAGTGGGCCCCGAAATCGCAGGTCCACGGTGGACGGTCGTGGGTGAAATGCGCGGCCGCCCCATTTCCACGGCAAAGAGCGGCGTTCCGGTCACCGCCCGGCGATGCTCATTGTCAGATCTTTCCGGGGTACGCGTTCCACCTCCCACAACCACAGATGACCCGTCCCACCGCCACCCAGATCCTCGCGGCACCCGTGGTGCCGGCGCGGTGTCCCGTGGCGAGGGCGCAGGGCGCACCAGCCCGTCCGGACCGCAGTAGTGGCGAAGACGCGGTGAAACCGGTCCGGATCGCCGGCCGTGGCGAATCTCTGAACGGTCAGGCACTCCGGACCGCGGTAGTGCGGGCCGAAGTGCAGACGACGGTCCGAGCGGGCGGGTGACGCCTCAGCCGACGGCCGGAGACACGCCGAGCGGCGGGTGACGCCTCAGCCGACGGCCGGAGTTACGCCGAGCGGCAGGTGACGCCTCAGCCGACGGCCGGAGTCACGTCGAGCGGGCGGGTGACGCCTCAGCCGACGGCCGGAGTGGTACGCCGAGCGGCCGAGCGTGTTCCGGACGGCGAAGGCCGGGTATTCACTACCCCATGACGGACATCCGGAATCCCGACGAGCAGTCGCAGCCGCCCGAACCCGACGGTGATCCGCATGGCGGCGACTACGAGTACGACGAGGCGCACAGCGAGGACACCGGTCAGGCCGTCCCCGACGCCCTGCGCGCCGAGGCCGACCGCCAACGGGACCTGAACCCGCCCGCGAGCAGGAGCACGTGACGGCTCAGGTCTGCGCGAACTGTACCGCCGCGAACAGCAGCCCCGCCGTCACCAGCCCGGTGGTCAGCACGGTCGCCACCGCCGCGGTGTCCAGTCCGACACCTCGCCGGTCGGCCACCAGTTTGGCGCTCACCACCGCCAGTACCGGGAAGCAGAGCAGCACCAGCAGGGCCACCACCGGCGCCGCCTGGTGCCAGTCGCCGGCCGAGGCTTCGCCGGTGCGGCGCAGCACGGTGTTGCCGATCACGCCGAGGAGCCCGCCGGCGAACCCGAACACGCCGAACAGCACGGTGTGCCCGAAGGTCAGGGGCCGGGCCGGCGGGGTGTACTTGACCCGGGTCTCCACCTCGTCGAGGTAGTCGGTGGCGTCCCGGTCGCCGCGCTGCCGGGGGATGCTCGCCTCGGGCAGGGAGTGCCCGAACCGTTCGGCCACCGGTCCGACCCGGTGGACGTATTCGGACCAGAGTCCGGCGGCCCGCGCGTCGACCTGTTCGAGGTCGCGTTGTGCCTGCCGGACGTCCTGCTGGGCGGCACGGAGTTCGTTCTCGGCTTCCTGGACGGCGCCGAGGGCGGCCCGGGCCCGTTCGGCGTGCCAGGTGGCCGCCTCCTGGCGCAGGTCGGCGGCGCGCTCGTCCAGCGTGGTGAGACGCTGCAGCACGGTGCGGTAGTCGGCCCGATCGAGGTCGGCCGGTTCGAGTTCGCTCATGAGGTTCCGTAGGGGATGATCACCTCGGCGCCGCGGTGGACCGAGCGGTCGAAATGCAGTGCTCGCCACGGGCGGGGGTACCAGTTCGGCGCCCCGGTGCCCGGGTAGAACGGCGAGAGTTCGCTGCCGTGCACGTCCAGCGCCACCCAGGCGCCGATCGGGTCGGTCCGCGACGCCTGCCCGCCGAGGGTGTCCCGGAGTAGTCCGGCGCCCCGCCACCATCCGATCACGTGCAGGCGGCGTTCCGGCCCCTGCCGCAGGATCGTTCGTATCTGGTCACCGGTGGTCCGGCCGCCGGGCAGGGCGTCCGCGGCGTAGATCAGGATGTAGTGCGGCTTGTCGGCGGGGAACGCGGAGGAGGCGTCGGCCGCGGCGTCCTCGAGGAGCATGTCCACGTTGTCGTTGTCGTAGCGTCCCGAGCCGGGGATCCGGGCGGCCAGCGAGTCGGCCGCGGCCCGGGCGTCGGGGTCCAGGCAGACGATCGAGAAGCGGGCGCCGTCCGGGCCGAACTGGGCGGCCAGGGACCGTCCGGCTGTGGAGAGGATCGCGCAGGCCTCGTCGGTGCGGGTGCCGAGGACGGCGAGGTTGCGGCCGGGTGCCCGGCGCATCACGGTGCGCGCCGACCGCGCCGCGACGTCGATGGTCTCGCCGAGCAGGGCGATCGGTGCCGGGGCCGACTCGGCGGCGCGCAGCGACCGGAAGTCGGGACTGTCCGCGAGCCGGGGCACCACGTCGCCGTCGAAGAGCCGGGGTGGCCCGATCTCGGGTGGTCGCCGCCGCCACAGCCGGTGCTGCAGGGCGCTCCACTGGTCCCGGTCGCCGGCGGACGGCACCCGGACGATCCGGTTGGCCCCGGACGCGCCGGAGTCCGCGTTCACCACCGCGTGGTACCGGGGCAGCGAGTCGGCTGCCGCGTTCAGTTCGGCGAGTACCCGGCGGGCCCGGGGCAGCGCGATCCGCAGCGAGAACTGGGCGACCAGCGCGGGCCGTCCCCACAGGGCCTCGATGCCGGAGACGTCCTGGCTGGCCAGCACCAGGTGGATGCCCTGGGACCGGCCGCGGCGGGCCAGGTCTTCGAGCAGGTCGACCGCCTCGTTGGCGACCGCGTCGCGCCCGGAGAGCAGGACCTGGAACTCGTCGACGACGGCCACGATCCGCGGCCAGGAGCCGTCCGGGTCCTCGGCGCGCAGTTCGGCGAGGCTGGTCACCTCGTGCTGTTTGGCGGCGTCCGCCCGGCGCCGTAGTTCGGTGCCGAGGAACCGGAGCAGGGCCAGGCCGAACTCCCGGTCGGTGTTGACGTTCACCCCGACGAGGCGGACGTGCGGCAGCCAGCTCGGGTCGCGCCGGCCCGGCGCGAACCGGGCGAACGACACGCCCTCCTTGAAGTCGAGCAGGTAGAACGCGAGTTCCTCGGGGGAGTAGCGGGCGGCCAGCGCGCCCATCCACGCGTAGATGAAGTTGGTCTTGCCGGTGCCGGACGGGCCGGCGATGAGCGCGTGCGGCGGGTAGTCGCTCAGGGTCACCTGCACGCGCGGTCCGTGCGGGCTGTCGCCGAGCGGCGCGGTCAGCCCGGTCGCGGAGCTCTCCCGCCACTCCTCGCCGGCGTCGGGCAGCAGGCTGTCCAGGGCCACCGGGGCCGGTCCGGCGGCCACCGCCTCGGCGATCTGCCGGCAGGTCGCGGTGACCACCGTGGCCGGTGGCGCCGGGTCCAGGCGGATCGGCAGGTCACCGGCGCTCTGGACGCGGGCGTCGTCGCCGGCGGCCGCCTCGATGAACTCGATGCCGTCGGTCTGGTCCACCGCGAGTCCCCGGATCACCAGGTGCACCCCGCAGGCCGCCCCGGTACGCAACAGCCGGTCGAGCTGGGACCGTTCGTGCCGGGACAGCTCGCCCGCCCCGAGCAGCACCGCGACCCGCCAGGGTTCCGGGCGCCGTTTGGTGGCGGCGTGGAGTTCCCGCACCGAGGAGTACTCCCCGGCGAGGACCGTCTCGTTGATCCGCCGGACGTGGTCGACCAGTTCGTCGAGGAGTCCGCCGAGGCCGTCCGGCCCGACGAAGGTGAGCACACCGGCCGGGGCGAGCGGCGCGAATCCGGCCAGTCCGCCACCGAGGTGCTCCGGGTCGTACCCGATCAGCTGCACCGACCCGGGGATGCTGGTGCCCAGCGCCCGCAGCAGCAGACCGGCCACCACGTCGTCGCCGGTCCGGCGGTCGCCGTCGACGACGATGTGCCCGTGGTCGAGGAGCCGGACCAGGGCCGGGACCTGCGGGGACGCCTGCTCGGGCAGCGGCTCGGGGTCGTCCGGGGGCGGTGGGGCCGACCCGGGTGCCCCGGACCACGCGCCACCGGCCCGTTCCGGGCGTTCGGCGCGGCGCGGTTCGGGCAGTGGGGCCTCGGGCAGCATCAGGCGCCCGATCCGCAGTTCGGCGGCGCGGGCCAGTGGGGTGGCCTCCCAGCTGTGCCAGGGTTCCCCGGCGGCGCCCGGCGCGGCCCGCTCGGCGGCGCCCGCCGCCGCACCGGCGAGGCCGGCGAGTTCGGTGGCGTGCCAGGTCTCGATCTCGGCCAGCCGCTGGTCCCGGGTGGCCTTGAGTTTGTGCCGGCGGGCCTCGGCGGCCGCGCTGATCCGCTGCCACTGGTCCAGCGCCGCCGTCTCGGCCTTGCGGGCCAGATCCAGGGCGGTCTGGGCGAGACCCAGGGCGTGCGACAGCCCGGCCCGGATCTCCATCACCTGTTGCTTGGTGGATTCAGCCATGTCCCGCCGGCATCGTCGTCTCGGGCATCTCGGGTGGTGCGGGGGTCACCGGCGGTCGCCCTCGGCGGCCCCGGCACCGGGGTGTACCGGCTCGGGGGCGTCCGGGTTCAGCGCACCGGCGTCGCGTCCGAGCCGGGCCAGCAGTACGCCGGTCAGCACGCTCGCGGTGACCGCGGTGTCCGCAGGGTGCCCGGCCGGCCGGTCGGCCCCCTGCTGTTTCTCCACCGGGACCCGGCAGATCCGGTCGATCAGAGTCTCCAGCACACCGGGTTGATTCCCCGGCAGCAGCGCTTTCACCCGTCCCTCGGCGGCGGTGCGCAAACGGGGGACGTCCTCCGGGCGGGGCTCGTGGCCGAGCAGGTCACCGGCGAGGCGGTGCAGCACCGCGGGGGTGACCGCGGCCAGTCCGAGGCCGGTCGACGCGTTCACCGCGTGCAGCTCGCGGCCCAGCCGGGACCGGTCACCGGCACGGACCCCGGCGGCGACCCGGCGCAGCAGCTCGGCGGTGTCGGTGCCGTCCGGTTCGGGGGTCTTCTCCGGGGCGGGCTCGCCGGTCAGCTCGGCGACCCGCCGCTGCCACCACGGGCCGAGCCTCTCGGTCGCCGGGGCGGTCGCCTGCTCGTCGCCGCGGGCCGAGTCGTCCGGCCGCATCGAGGCCCGCCACTCCTGGCCGGGGGCCGCGCCGGGGGTGCCGGCCAGCCCGACGGCGGCCAGGTAGGCGTCGATCGCGTCCTGGGCGGCGCGCAGGGCCGCTGCCGCGCGTTCCACGTGTTCGGTGGCGTTGCCCAGCTGGGGTACGCCCATCGGGTCGACGGACTGCTCGCGGACCCACATCAGGATCTCGGTGGCGCTGCGCAGCTTTTCCATCGCCGCGGTCACCTGACCGGTGGGAAGCTCGTCGGAGGTGGCGCGGAGCTGGGCGCCGAGTTCCTGCAGCAGCGACATCGTGTCAGAGGGTCGCCGTGTAGGTCTGCGCCTGCTCGACGGCCACCAGAGTGGCGCTGAGGCACTCCTCGAGCTGTTGATCGGCCTGGGAGAGTGACGCGTGGGCGGCCCCGACGGCGTCGTTGGTGCTGCCGTCGAGGGCGGCGGCCAGGCTCTGCTGAGCCTCACCGATCTTCTCCCGGGCCGCCTGTATCGCCGCCTGCCCCTCGGAGACCTGCTGAAGTGCGGCGTCCACGGCAGCTCTTACCTCGGCGACACTGGCCACCCGTGCAGCCTCCTGTACGGCGTTCCCACTTGCGTTCCCAGCCTACCGCCCGGTTCTCGCCGTGCCGTGTTCGGATGCCCTATTTGGCAGACCCCGATCACCGCGGTCCACCGGCCGGATCCGGCACACCGGCACCCGCCGTCGACGACGATCACCCAGCTGGCCTGCGGTACGGCCCGCAGTCCACTGTGGATCATGATAACCCGCGGGGCCGTCGTCCGCATCGAAGTGGCCCGGCCGGGCCGTCACCCGATCAGCGGGGGACCGACGACGGGCCGCGGACCTCGGCGCCCAGGGCCGTGGCGCGCTCGCGCAGCTCCCGGTCGGCGGTGACGACCACGGTGCGCCTGCCGGCGGACTCCTGGCGTACCACATCAATGATCTTGTCATCGCCGGAGCCGGACGCGCGCTCCAGGCGCACCCCGCCCGGACCTTGCGGAATGTCCCGGGCCCGGCCCTCGACGACCAGGACCACCTCGACCGGGCCGGGAAGGCCGGGCAGTCCCGTGGCGGGCAGCGCCGCGAGGTCGTCGCGCAGCCGGATCGCGGCGCCCGCCCGGTCGCGCCACCAGCCGTCCGGCACCGAGCCGACCACGTTGGCGCCGTCGACGATCACCAGGGGCGCAGATCCGCGCTCCGGGCCTGCGGACGCACCGGGAGGGGCATCCTGATGTTGAGGTGCCGGGGGCGCAGGCTCCTGGAACACGGGTGTCAGGGGCGGTTCGGCCATGAAGTTGAGCGTACTCCAGTCAACTTTTTTCGCGATCCGGGAATCACCGGCCCGCTTCACGCGCTTCTGACACGTGGGTTCCCTGATGTCCCGGGAGCCCACCGAAGTACCAGGGGAGAGAGCACAGATGAGCATCGGACCGTTCGGGCCCACCGGGCCCGGCCAGTGGGACGACCTGTTCGCGCGCTTCTTCGGTGCGGCCGAGCCGCGCCGCGCGGCGCAGCGATTCGACATCGCCCGCTACATGAGCAACGACGCCCGGCACGTTCTCGCCGACGCCGCACGCCGGGCCGGCGAACTGGCCGGCACCGCCCGGCCCCTCGCCGACCTCGACACCGACCACCTGCTGTGGGCCGTGCTCCAGCAGGACCCGATGAAGCAGACCGTGCGCCGCGCCGGGGCCGACCCCGACACCCTGCTGCGCGAGCTGGAGTCGCGTGGCGGCGAGACCGCCGGCCGTGACCTGCCCGAACAGGTGGCCCTCACCCCGGCCGCCAAGCGGGCGCTGCTGGACAGTCTGCAGATCTCCCGCGCGGTCGGCGCCTCCTACATCGGACCGGAACACATCCTGATGGCGCTCGGCCTCAACCCCGACTCGGTCGCCGGCCGCCTGCTCGCCGGGCGCCTCGACGCGCGCGCCATCCCGCACGCCGAGCCGCCGGCCGGGCAGAACCCGGGCGGCCAGGGCGGTCCCCGCTCCGGCCCGTCCTCGACGCCCACGCTGGAGCAGTTCGGCGTGGACCTGACCGAGTCGGCCCGCCGCGGCGAGATCGACCCGGTGATCGGCCGGGCCGACGAGATCGAACAGGCCGTGGAGATCCTGTCCCGGCGTACCAAGAACAACCCGGTCCTGATCGGTGAGGCCGGCGTCGGCAAGACCGCGATCGTCGAGGGGCTGGCCCAGCGCATCGTGGACGGCGACGTCCCGCTGACCCTGCAGGACATGCGGGTCGTGCAGCTCGACCTGGCCGCCCTGGTGGCCGGCACCCGCTACCGCGGCGACTTCGAGGAGCGCATGCGCAAGGTCCTCGACGAGATCCAGGGCTCCGGCGACGACCTGATCGTCTTCCTGGACGAGATCCACACCCTGGTCGGGGCCGGTGGTGGCGGCGACGGCGGCGGGATGGACGCGAGCAACATGCTCAAGCCCGCCCTGGCCCGCGGCAAGCTGCGGGTGATCGGCGCGACCACCCTCGACGAGTACCGCCGGAACATCGAGAAGGACCCCGCGCTGGCCCGCCGGTTCCAGCCGGTGCACGTGGGCGAGCCGTCGGTGGCGGACACCGTGGCGATCCTGCGCGGCCTGCGGGACAACTACGAGGCCCACCACCAGGTACGCATCACCGACGAGGCGCTGGACGCCGCGGCGGTCTACTCGGACCGCTACATCACCGACCGGTTCCTGCCGGACAAGGCGATCGACCTGGTCGACCAGGCCGGCGCCCGGGTACGCCTGCGGATGAAGACCCCGGATGCCGGGCTGCGCGAACGCGAACGCCGCCTCGAGCAGCTCAACCGGGACCGGGACCAGGCGGTGGCCGCCGAGCACTACGAGGAGGCGTCCCGGCTGCGCGACCAGATCAACGATCTGAAGGCGCAGATCGCCGGCGTCGGCGGCGGCTCGGGCGGTGTGCCGCAGGTGACCGGGGCGGACGTGGCCGAGGTGGTCTCCCGCGCCACCGGGATCCCGGTGGCGCAGCTGACCGAGGCCGAACGGGACCGCCTGCTCAAGCTGGAGGACCACCTGCACGCCCACGTGATCGGGCAGGACGACGCGGTCGAGGCGGTCGCCGAGGCGGTCCGCCGCTCGCGGGCCGGACTGGGCGACCCGGACCGGCCGGTCGGCAGTTTCCTGTTCCTCGGGCCCACCGGGGTCGGCAAGACCGAACTGGCCCGCTCGCTGGCACAGTCGCTGTTCGGCGAGGCGGACCGGATGATCCGGCTGGACATGAGCGAGTTCCAGGAACGGCACACGGTGTCGCGCCTGGTCGGTGCGCCTCCCGGCTATGTCGGGTACGACGAGGCGGGCCAGCTGACCGAGGCGGTGCGCCGCCGGCCGTACAGCGTGGTGCTGCTCGACGAGATCGAGAAGGCCCACCCGGACGTGTTCAACATCCTGCTGCAGGTGCTCGACGACGGGCGGCTGACCGACAGTCAGGGGCGGACGGTCAGCTTCAAGAACACCGTACTGATCATGACGAGCAACCTGGGCTCGGACCTGATCACCGGCAGCACCCGCAGCGTCGGCTTCGGCGGCCCGGACACCGGCCGCTCCGCCGACGAGGAGCTGCGTGACCGGCTCGACCGGCGGCTGCGCGAACAGCTGCGTCCCGAGTTCATCAACCGGATCGACGAGATCATCGTCTTCCGGCAGCTCGAGGACGACCAGTTGCACCGGATCACCGAGATGATGCTCGAGGAGACCCGGCGGCGGCTGGCCGCGCAGGACGTCCGCCTGGAGGTCAGTGGGGCCGCGGTGGACTGGCTGTCGGACCGCGGGTTCCAGCCGGAGTTCGGGGCCCGGCCGCTGCGCCGGACCATCCAGCGCGAGCTCGACAACCGGCTGTCCAAGATGTTGCTCGCGGCGGATCTGGCGCCCGGCCAGACGGTACGGGTGGACGCCCGGGACAGCGAGTTGACCTTCGCGGTGGAGTCGACGACGGCACCGGCCGTGGCGAGGTGAGGGTTTTCCCTTGAGTTTCATCCATCGGGGGCGCCGGCAGGATCCGGTGCCCCCGATGTCGTCTGTTCGTGCCGCCCGCCGTGGTTACGCCGCGGCCAGTTCGGCGCCGGCGCTGTTGCCTCCGCCGCCGCTGGCACCGAGGTGCGGGTGTCCGCGTATCCACTCGACATAGCCCTCGTTGCGGGCGATCACGTCCTGGTAGGCCTCCTGGGCCAGCTCCATCAGCCGCGACGCGCTGCGGGCCGCCGGCGACTCCGGGTGCCAGCCGAGCACCAGCCGCCAGCGCAGCGGCGCGCCGCGCAACGGCCGGGTGGTCAGGCCCGCCGGTGGCCGGAACGTCGGCTGGCACAGGCCGACGGCCAGTCCCAGCTCGACCATGTCCACGCAGGCCCGCGGGTCGGTCTCGAGCATCTTGCGGGGCGCGAACCCGGCCCGGGCGCAGGCCGCCGCGAAACAGTCCGCGAAGCAGCCGTCGCCGGTGCCGGCCACCCACTGCTCCTCGGCCAGCTCGGCCAGGTCGACCTCGGCCCCCTTGGCCTGCGGGTGGTCCTCCGGCATCAGCACGCAGACGCCGTCGACCGCGATGGTCTCCCACATCAGGCCGTAGTCCGCCGACGGCATGGCGTCCCCGCAGACCCCGGCCTGGGCGTAGTCCAGCTTGCCGGCGAGGACCATGGTGGCCAGCTCGTCGACGTAGTAGGACGCGTGCGTGGAGATCTGGGCGTCCGGCTGGGTGGTGGAGAGCCGGTGCAGCAGGTGCGCGACGACCGGCCCGCCGATCGCGCCGATCCGGTACCGGCTCATCACGTCGTGGCTGCCGGCGGCCAGGCGGGCGGCCTCGTCCTGAAGGCCCTTCATCGCGGGCAGCAGCACCCGGGCGCGGGAGAGCACGAGCTCTCCCAGCGCGGTTGGGCGTGCCCCACGGCGGTCGCGGTCGAACAGCGGGCCACCGAGCGTCCGCTCGATGCGCTGCAGTTGCGCGGTGAGCGCTGGTTGGGCGAGGCCCAACTGTGACGCGGCCTTGGTCACGCTGCCGGTCTCCGCGATGGCGCAGACCACCTTCAGATGCCGCAGCTCGAGGTTCATAGCGTGACGTTAGGACTAGAAAGGGATCGAAGGCTAGCCCTGCGAGCCGGAGAAAGATCCGCATCCTGTGACAAACGTATTAACGAACAGGACAGACTCGACTTACCGCCCGCTACTGGCGTTTGATTACAGATCGCGCATGTATGTAGTACGCGCGGTCGCCACATCGCGGATCTTGTCGACCACGCCGAGAAGCGGATCCACCACCTTGTTCCACGGTGGGCGGCTCGGCGTCCGCGGGTGCGGACGGGTCGGTGCCGCCTCCTCGGTGGTCTCCAGCCGGTTCCCCAGACGGATCAGAGTCTCGATCGGCACCATCTGCTCCAACAGCGGTAACAACTCCTCCGCGTCGGCCTCGACATGCCGCCGGACCGCCGCCACGACCCGCCCGGGATCCCCGCCGCGTTCCAGATCCCGCAACAACTCCAGCAGCGCGAGATCCTCGGCCAGTTCCCGGTCGGCGATCGCCCCGCCGCCCGGCACGGTGGCCCGGACCGCGGGATAGAGGTACTGCTCCTCGCCGGAGAGATGGCGGGAGGCGGTGGCGACCAGAACGGACGCCACCTTCTTGTCATCGGGAGCGTCGGCGAGACGCTCGGCCAGGGAGATCAGCTCACGGTGCTGCTCGGCGACGACATCGATGATGTTGCGCCCGGTGGTCTCGCCACCGACCGGCGGCAGCGGGGGAAGATTCACGTCAGACACGTCCGACGTGATACCCCGCACCCGGCCTCGACCAAACGACGTTCCCGTCCCGCCGCCCCTGAGCGGAGGTGAAGAAACACTTTCCTGGTAAGAATGGCGGATGACCACCACCGCGGCCGACGAGGTCACCGGGCTCTGCCGTGACCTGCTGCGCATCGACACCACCAACACCGGCGACCCGCTGACGACCGTCGGCGAACGCGTCGCCGCCGAATACGTGGCCGAGAAGCTCGGCGAGGTCGGCATCGAGTCGCAGCTGCTCGAGTCGGCGCCGAAACGCGCCAACCTGGTCGCCCGGATCCCCGGCGCCGACCGCAGCCGCGGCGCGCTGCTCGTGCACGGCCACCTCGACGTGGTCCCCGCCGACGCCGCCGAGTGGTCGGTCCCGCCGTTCGCCGGCGAGATCAAGGACGGCTACCTGTGGGGCCGCGGCGCCGTCGACATGAAGGACTTCGACGCCATGGTGCTCGCCGTGGTCCGCGACTGGCAGCGCACCGGATACGTGCCGCCGCGCGACATCGTCCTGGCGTACACCGCCGACGAGGAAGCCGGCATGGAGTACGGCTCCCAGTGGCTGGTCCAGAACCACGCCGAGCAGTTCGAAGGCTGCACCGAGGCGATCGGTGAGGTCGGCGGCTACTCCTACACCGTCAACGACGACCTGCGCCTCTACCTGGTGCAGACCGCCGAGAAGGGCCTCGACTGGCTGCGCCTGCACGCCCACGGGCGGCCCGGCCACGGCTCCTTCATCCACGACGACAACGCGGTCACCCGGCTCGCCGAGGCCGTCGCCGCGGTCGGCAACCACCGCTTCCCGGTCGTCGTCACCCCCACCGTGCGGGCCTTCCTCGAACAGGTCAGCGACGCCCTGCAGATCGACCTGAACCCGGACGACCCGGAGCTGGCGATCGCGAAACTGGGCCCGATCGCCAACCTGATCGGCGCGACCATCCGCAACACCGCCAACCCGACCCGGCTCGCCGCGGGATACAAGGACAACGTCATCCCCGGCAAGGCGTCCGCGACGATCGACTGCCGCACCCTGCCCGGCCAGGCCGACTCGTTCCTCGCCGAACTCCGCGACATCATCGGGCCCGACCTGGAGATCGAACACATCCACCGGCAACCGGCCGTCGAGACCGCCTTCGAGGGTGACCTGGTCGAGGCGATGGGCGCGGCGCTGCGTGCCGAGGACCCCGGGGCGCGTACCGTGCCGTACCTGATGTCCGGCGGCACCGACGCCAAGGCCTTCGCCACGCTGGGGATCCGCTGTTTCGGCTTCGCGCCGCTGCGGCTCCCGCCCGACCTCAACTTTGCCGCCCTGTTCCACGGCATCGACGAGCGGGTACCGGTGGAGGGGCTAGAGTTCGGCGTGCGTGTGCTGGACCGTCTGCTCCGCAACAGCTGAATCCGGAAGGACCCCGATACTCATGAGCGACCAGAACGCTGAACTCGACGCCGCCCTCGAGCGGGTTGTCGAGGCGGCGCGGGCTCACCTTGCCGCCGTCAAGGCAGCCGCCGGCCGCATCGACGACGACGACGTCTGGCAGGCGTACGTCGACTTGAACAACGCGAGTTTCGCCTACGACGAGAAGCTGCTCGACGCGTTCGGCGAGGTCACCCCCTGGGATGTCGAATCCATCGACCCCGACGAGGCCGACCACCGCTTCGCCACCTCCGCGGACGGATCCGGCGACGGTGCCGCCGACCCGTACCCGCAGGTCATCTCGGTCCGCCAGCGTCGCGACTACCGCGTCCCGAGCGTGGCGGCCCTGCTCCGCGTCGCCGAGACCGCCCGACGCGCCTCCGTCCCCGACGACGAGGACGCCGGCCCGGTCGAATCGGTCGGCGAGGCCGTGCTCGAGCTGCTGCAGGCCGGTGACGGCTCCCTGGCCTCCCTGGACGTGCCCGAGCTGGAGCCGCTCGACGGCCTCCTCACGGTCACCGAGGTCACCGAGCCCCTCGACCTCGAGGCCTTCGACGACGCCGACGGCACCGGCCCGTTCTCCCCGGCCGAGGGCGACGCGCTGGTCGGCCGCCTCGACGAGCACCCGTTCCTCCCGGACGACGAGGACGACCACGCGGGCCACGCCCACTAGTCTCCTGCTCTGCGCTGCTCTTCACTTTCGACGGCCTCGGGCTTCCCGCCCGGGGCCGTTCGTTCGTCACTCTTGGGCGGCAGGGCTTCAGCCTCTTCTCGGGTACGCCGTAAAGCAGTCCCGCCGCAACCCGCCCGCTCGTGTCGGCCTGTTCGCGCCCGCTCGCGCCCGCCTGTTCGCGCTGGCTCGCGTCGGCCTGTTCGTGCCCGTCTGCGTCGCGTTTGCCTGTTCGTCGGCTCGTCTGTGCTTGCGTCAGGCTGGGAACCCCGAGTGACGGCGGGGAACCCTGAGCCGTGGTTGATGGCTCATTTTCGTTTCCCGAGTAGCCGTGGGCGACGGCTCGGTCGGCGTAGCCGTCGGTGGTGGTCGATCCGTGAGTCGAGAACGACCGTCAACGGCGGCCGGGCGGCCTGAGCCGTCGGTCACGGTTCGTTGATGCGCCGGGAGCAGCCCTGAGTGACGGCGGGGAATCCCGAGCCGTGGTTGACGGCTCATTTCCGTCTCCCGGGTAGCCGTGGGCGACGGCTCAGCCGGCCGTGATGCCGCTCAGCATAAGTTGATCACGATGCCGGCCGAGGGCTTGGCCACTGCCGCCATCGTGTCTGCCGAGCGTCACCTGCGGTTGCTTCCCGTCGACTCAGCTCAGCCACTCGGAGCCTCCGTGCCCGTTGTCCGGATCACCATGAGCTGAGTGGCATTCCGGCCGGTCGGGCTGTTGGGGCGGTCGATTCGGGAAGCCGAGGGTGGCCGTGGGCTGCGGCCGGTGTTGCCTGAGCCGTCGTCGGCGGTTGTTCAGTGCCGAGGGTGAAAACCGTGCACGACCGGTGTGGCTGACGTGACGGCCGGCCCGTGGCGACAGCGGGCGGGTCGCGGATGGTGAGGGCCGTGGGGCGTTCGGGGCCGCATGGGCCCGGAACGGCGGCAGGGGAGTGCGGGAACGCGGCGCGGGCGGTCAGCGTGAGAGCGCGTTCCTGCGGTTGTCCGGCCCCTAGGTCGTACCATATATGCGGTTTTACGGGTTTTTAGTAACTCAGATTGGGCTGCGGGGTGGGCTGCACGCGGCGGCGCAGCACGACCTTGCGGGAGCCGTCGCGGAAGAGCTGAACGCGGGCGAGTTCCCAGCCGGAGAATTCGGCCTGGATGGCGAGTTGCGCCGCCGCGGTCAGCCGGTCGACATTGCTGGGCAACCGCAGCGGCGCATATTCGTAGTCCATGGACACCAATATGCGCTTCCGTCCTGCGTGAGGCCAGTCCCGTCGGTCACATGTCGGGGTAACCGGTGCCCTCGCGTTCGGGGTATCCGACGTCGATGGCGGAGACGTCGTCGAGCGCGACGGCGATCTCCGCGGGCAGGGTCAGCTGTTCACTGCGCAGGGCGCCCTGGAGCTGACCGGCGGTGCGCGCGCCGAGGATGGCCGAGGCGATGCCGGGGCGGTCGCGGATCCAGGCGAGCGCCACCTCGAGAGGGGAGACGCCGAGGCCACCGGCCGCTATCACGACCGCCTCGACGATGCTGGAACTGCGCGGTTCGAGATAGGTCCGCACGAACGGGGCCATGTGATCCGAAGCAGCCCGGGAGTCGAGGGGGCGACCGTTGCGGTATTTGCCGGTGAGCACGCCGCGGCCCAGCGGGGACCAGGCGAGCACCCCGAAGCCGAGGGCTGCGGCGGCGGGCAGAACTTCGCGCTCTATGCCGCGTTCGAGCAGGGAATACTCCATCTGGGCGGCGACGATCGGGGCCCGTGAGGGGTACGCGGCCTGCCACGTCGCCGCGCGGGCGATCTGCCAGGCGGCGAAGTTGGAGACGCCGGCGTAGCGCACCCTCCCGCTGTTCACCGCCTGATCCAGAGCGGACAGGGTCTCCTCGAACGGGGTCTGCGCGTCGTAGCCGTGGACCTGCCACAGGTCGACGTAGTCGGTCCCGAGCCGGCGCAGCGACGCGTCCAGCGAACGCAGCAGGTTGCCGCGGGAGCCGTCGCGTGGCCGGTAGCCCTGCGGGGTCAGGCCCGCCTTCGTCGCGATCACCACCTGGTCGCGGGGGACCATCTGGTCGAGCAGGGAGCCGATGACCGCCTCGGCGTCGCCGTCGCCGTAGACGTCGGCGGTGTCGATCAGCGTGCCGCCGGCCTCCAGGAACACCTTGAGCTGGGCGGCCGCGTCGTCGGGGTCGGTGTCCCGGCCCCAGGTCATGGTGCCGAGCGCGAGCCGCGAAACCGCTAGCCCGCTTCGGCCGAGCGGTCGCTGGTACATGAGTGAACCTTATTCAGAGCAGGCCGGCGGCGAAATGATCCGCCCGGACCTGAGTCGGTCGGTTACCGGACGGAAACGTAAGCCCGACCGGTCAGTAGGCTTGCTTCCACATCAAGATCTGGGAGGACACTGTGCGGCTCGGTCTCAGTCTCGGATATCAGACGGCGTGGAGCACGCCCGCCGACCACCTCGCCATGGCGCAGGAGGCCGACCGGCTCGGATATGCGGTGGTGTGGGCCGCCGAGGCGTACGGATCGGACACGGTGAGCATGCTCGCCTGGATGGCCGGGCAGACCGAGCGCATCGACCTGGGTGCCGCCGTCATGCAGATCCCGGCGCGCACCCCGGCGATGACCGCGATGACCGCCGCGACGATCGACACCCTGTCCGGCGGCCGGTTCCGGCTCGGGCTGGGCGTGTCCGGGCCGCAGGTCTCCGAGGGCTGGCACGGCGTGAAGTTCGCCAAACCGCTGGGCCGCACCCGGGAGTACGTGGACATCGTCCGGATGGCGCTGGCCCGGGAGAAGGTGTCCTACGACGGCGAGCACTACACGCTGCCCCTGCCCGGCGGCGCCGGCAAGGCGATCAAGCTGGGTTTCCACCCGCAGCGTACGGACGTGCCGATCTACCTGGCCGCGGTCGGCCCGAAGAACCTGGAGCTGGCCGGGGAGGTCGCCGACGGCTGGCTGGCGATCTTCTTCGCCCCGGACGGCGCCGAGGAGCAGCTCGCGGTGATCAAGGCCGGCCGGGAGCGCAGCGGCAAGACCCTGGACGGGTTCGACATCGCGCCGACCGTCCCGGTGGTGCTCGGCGACGACGTGGCGGCCTGCGCCGACGTGGTCCGGTGGTACGCGGCGCTGTACATCGGCGGGATGGGCAGCCGGGAGCAGAACTTCTACAACCAGCTCGCGGTCCGGATGGGCTACGCCGAAGAGGCCAAACTCGTCCAGGACCTCTACCTGAACAAGCAGGTCGCCGAGGCGGCCGCCGCGGTGCCGCAGGAGTTCATCGAGCGGACCTCGATCATCGGCGACAAGAAGCGGGTCGTCGAGCGGATCCGGGAGTACGCGGCGGCCGGTGTCGGCACCCTGTCGGTCAGCCCGTACGTGGGCGACCGGGAGAGCGGTATCCGTACTCTGCGCATCGTCGCGGAGGCGTTCGAGGAATCGGGAGTCTAGTGGCCACCGTCCTGTTGCTGCGGCACGGCCGTACCACCGCCAACGCGTCCGGTGGACTGGCCGGCCGCCGCCCGGTCGAACTCGACGACACCGGGCGCGCCCAGGCCGCCCGGGTCCGCGACCGGCTCGGGGTGCTGCCGCTGGCCACCGTCGTGTCCAGCCCGCTGATCCGGTGCCGGCAGACCGTCGCGATCGCCACCCCGGCGGCCGAGCCGGAGCTGGACGAGGGCCTGATCGAATGCGGGTACGGCGACTGGGAGGGCCGCCCCCTCAAGGAACTGGCCGAGGAGCCGCTCTGGCCGGTGGTGCAGCAGCACCCGAGCGCCGTGGTCTTCCCGAACGGCGAGGCGATGGCGGACATGTCGGCACGGGCGATCGCCACGGTCCGGTCCTGGGACGCGCGGGTCACCGCCGAACACGGGCCGGAGGCGATCTGGCTGGCGTGCAGCCACGGCGATGTGATCAAGGCCATCGTCGCCGACGCGCTGGGCCTGCATCTGGACCAGTTCCAGCGGATCGTGGCCGACCCGGCATCGATCACCGTGATCCGGTACACGCCGACGCGGCCGTTCCTGGTGCGGGTCAACGACACGGGTGACCTTGCTTCACTCGTACCCCCGAAAAAAGACGGCCGGGAGCGGGCCGATCAGAGTGACGCCGCGGTGGGTGGAGGCGCCGGAGGCGGTGTCTGAGGCGTTCCGTAACCGGAATATCGACGCAGAGTCGTGGCGGTTGCGCCCTCGGCGAACCGGGGACCTTGACCCGCGCGGTTACCGCCGCGGATGGCTAGGGTTGTCGGCATGACCCACCAAGTACATGCCTTCGAGCCGCCCGAGCGGTTCGTCGCCGGGACGGTGGGCGAGCCCGGGGACCGCGCTTTCTACCTCCAGGCACGCGGCGGTGGCCGAGTGGTCAGTGTCGCTCTGGAGAAGGTCCAGGTGTCGCTGCTCGCCGAGAAACTCGAGGAGCTGCTCCTCGAGGCCAACAAGCGGTTCGGCATCACCCTGCCGGAGATCCCCGTGCTCGCGGTGCATGACAACGAGCCGCTCGACTCCCCGATCGACGAGGAGTTCCGGGTCGGCACGCTGGGTCTCGCCTTCGACGTGGACACCGGCACCGTCGTGATCGAGGCGATCGAGGCCGGCGAGCCGGACACCGAGATCCCCGGCGACGGGCTGGGCGCCGACGACGATGACGATGATGAGGACGACGAGGACGAGGACGACGAGCCCGACGACGATCTCGATCGTCTGCGGGTCCGGCTGACCCCCGAGGCGACCCGCGCGTTCATCGACCGGGCACGCCGGGTCGTCGCCGCCGGCCGTCCGCCCTGCCCGCTCTGCGGACAGCCGCTGGACCCGGCCGGCCACCTCTGCCCCCGGCACAACGGTTACCACCGGTGACGGCGGAGCCCGCAGCCGTGCTGGCCGAGACGGACGCCCTCGAGCTGCTCGGCCGCGGCCGGATCGACATCGAGGGGCGCCTCGTCGACGCCTCCAACACGACGCTGCGGGCTGAGATCACCCTGGACGGGGTGACCCGGCGCTGCGTCTACAAGCCGGTCCGCGGCGAGCGCCCGCTGTGGGACTTCCCGGACGGCACCCTCGCCGGCCGTGAGGTGTCGGCCTACCTGGTGTCCCGGGCCATCGGCTGGGGCCTGGTGCCGCCGACGATCCTGCGGGACGGCCCGCTCGGCCCCGGTGCGCTGCAACTCTGGATCGACGAGCCCGCCGAGGTCGGTTCGCTGATCGGTTTCGTGCCGGCGTTCGACGTGCCGGAGGGCTGGTTCGCGGTGGCGTCGGCCCGCGACGACGACGGCGACGCCTACGCACTGGCCCACGCCGACGACCCCCGCCTGGCCCGGCTCGCCGTCTTCGACGCGGTGATCAACAACGCCGACCGCAAGGGCGGCCACGTGCTCTACCCGGCCAGCGGTGACGTGCACGGCGTCGACCACGGCGTCAGCTTCCACGTGGAGAACAAGCTGCGCACGGTCCTCTGGGGCTGGACCGGCAAACCGCTGCCGGCCGAGGCGACCGACGTGCTCGCCCGCCTGGGTGAACAACTCGACGGCCCGCTCGGCGAGGCCCTCGACGAACACCTGACCATCACCGAGGTGCGGCAGGTCGGCCGCCGGGTGAAACGCCTGATGCGGGCGTGCCGTTTCCCGGAGCCGCCCCAGGAATGGCCGGCCATCCCCTGGCCGCCGATCTAGAGGTTTAGGTCACGCGAGCGGATTTCATATAACGCCGCTGGATAGGCTCCGAGCATGGACGCTTGGACCGGTCACGACGTACCCACCCTGCCGGGGAATGCACCCGCGTTGCGGCTCTACGACTCGGCGCGCCGGTCGCTGGAACCGACCACGCCGGGCGAGACGGCGACGATGTACGTCTGCGGCATCACCCCCTACGACGCGACCCATCTCGGCCACGCCGCCACGATGATCGCGTTCGATCTGGTCAACCGGCTGTGGCGCGACGCCGGCCACCGGGTCACCTATGTGCAGAACGTGACCGACATCGACGATCCGCTGCTGGAACGGGCCGAACGTGACGGCGAGGACTGGGTGGTCCTGGCCATGCGCGAGACGGCCCTGTTCCGCGAGGACATGGAAGCCCTGCGGATCATCCCGCCGGCACACTATGTTGGCGCCGTCGAATCGATCCCGTCCATCGTCACGCACGTGATCTCCCTGCTCGACCAGGGCGCGGCGTACCGTCTCGACGACGGCACCGGCGACATCTACTTCGACATCGCCGCGGCGCCGCACTGGGGCTACGAGTCGAACCTGTCCGTCGCGGACATGACGACCCTGTCGGCCGAACGCGGCGGCGACCCGGACCGCGACGGCAAACGCGACCCGCTGGACCCGCTGCTGTGGCGCGGCGCCCGCGACGGCGAACCGAAGTGGGACGGCGGCGAACTCGGCCCCGGCCGCCCCGGCTGGCACATCGAATGCGCCACGATCGCCCTGAACCTGCTGGGCGACACGATCGACGTGCAGGGCGGCGGCAGCGACCTGCTGTACCCGCACCACGAGTGTTCGGCCGCCCACGCGGAGGTCCTGACGGGCGCGGCACCGTTCGCCCGCCACTACGCGCACGCCGGCATGATCGGCCTCGACGGCGAGAAGATGTCGAAGTCCCGCGGCAACCTGGTCTTCGTCTCCCGCCTCCGGGGCGACGGCATCGACCCGATGGCGGTCCGCCTGGGCCTCCTGTCGGGCCACTACCGCAGCGACCGTGACTGGACGGACGACGTCCTGAAGACCGGCCAGCAGCGCCTGTCCCGCTGGCGTGAGGCGGCCGAGGCGGAGTCGGGCCCGTCGGGCGAGGGCCTGCTGGCGGCCGTTCGCGAAGCCCTGAACAACGACCTGGACGCGCCGGGGGCCCTGACCGTGGTCGACGCCTGGGTGGACGCGGCCCTGGCGGGCGCGGGCGACGACGAGCAGGCGCCGAGGTTGATGGCCCAGGCGGTGGACGCGCTGCTGGGCGTGCGGCTCTAGGCAGATGGGCCGGTCACGCTGCCTTTCGGGTACGCGGTGACCGGCCGCTCCAGTCCGCCCGCACAGCGTGTTCCGGGGAGCCGGCGTGGTCCTGTTCGCCGGGCCGGTCGGCCGGTTTCGTCTCCGCTTCGTCTCCGCTCCGTGTGCGCGCGTCTTTGTCTCCGCTCCGTGTGCGCGTCGGGTTTCGCGTTCCGAGTTTCGTGTCTTCGTCTTTCGTCTTTTCGTCTTTTCGTGAAGCTTCGCCACCTCGGCGTGGCTTCACTTTTTTCTGTGGCTTCGTTTGGTGCGGCGGTCTGAGCGTTCGCCAGTCGGCGTGTCGGGATCACCCACCCGTTCGCTGACCCGCGTGGTGTCCGTCCCTGGCCATTACGCGACCCGTTTTCGCTGTTCACGGCCTTGTCCCGCGGTGGGGGCGGCGTGCGCCGAACGCGAATGCACCTTCAGGGAATGAACCGGCCTTTCGGACCCTAACCCGCCCGCTTCTGCCGCGGAGCAATTTCCCCCAATCCGTGCACCATGGTTTCTTCTGTGCGCAAAATAGGTGCAATAGGGCCTTTCTCGGGACAAACTCTCCCTTGGTCATACCAACTCCGGAAGGAAACACATCATGCGTCGTACGGCTCTGTTCCTCGGCGGCATCTTCCTCGCCGCCGGCGCGAGCCTCGCCATGGCCGCTCCGGCCCAGGCGGCCGACCACAAGTGCAAGAAGGACCGCGGTGGCTACGGCGCCGTCCACGGCCTGCCGGGCGGCGGCCTGGGTGCCGGTGCTCTGGGCGGCGGTCTCGGCGGTTCCCTGAACGCTTCCATCAGCGGTGGCCTGGCCGGTGGCCTCGGCGGCGGTCTGGGCGGCGGCCTCGGTGGCGGCCTCGGTGGCCTGAGCCTCGGCGGTCTGGGCGGCGGCCTGGGTGGCGGCGCGCTGGGCGGCGGCGGTCTGGGCGGCCTGGGTGGCGGCCTCGGCGGTCTGGGTGGCGGTCTGGGTGGCGGTCACCCGCACTCCCACAACACGCAGATCGGCCTGATCAACCTCGGCAACGACATCTTCTGATCTCGTAGCTGCGCAAACCCCGGGACGCTCCAAGTCTCCCGGGGTTTGCGCTTTCCCGCCCCGGTAACTTCCTGCTCGCAAGGCTTCCAAGCGCGCCGCCCTCTCTGGTTTGCTCAGCTCGTCAGCTCGTCAGCTCGTCAGCTCGTCAGCTCGTCAGCTCGTTGCCTGCTGGCTCGCGGTCGGCCGTCCGTCGATTTCGCGTCTGTCCGTGGGTTGGTCCGCCGGTCGCCCATGCGTCGGTTCGCCCCCACGGCGTCGGCAAGCTGGCACCCATCACTCGGTTGAACAACCTGGCTGGGCATCGCAGGTCTGCCTTGTGCCGGTTCGTGGTTTGATCGGAGTCGGGTTCCGGCCGCGTTGGTCAAGGCAGGTGGGTGTCGCTTTCGTCCGTTGAGCGCGGGCGAATTTGCCGCTCAGCCACTGCTGGCTCGAGCTTGGGTCGGTTCCTCCGAGTCAGCCCGGTTTCGTCGGCCAGGTTGGCGCGGATTCTGTGGCTCGGCCGGTGTCCGCTCCCGCTCGTGCCGGTCGATCAGGTGAGTGCTGGCTCCTCGGTCGGGTCCGCAGGGCTTCACGACCTGATTGGTGTCAGCTCCCGCTCGTAGGTCTGGCCAACCAGCTCTGCGCCGAGACTCTGATGCTTCTCCTCGGCGACCAGTTGAAATCCGCGCTTGAGGTAGATGTGCCGAGCCGCCACCAGCGGGTCGTTGGTCCACAGACGCATCCGGGAATATCCGGCCTGCTCTGCGAACTCGAGACACCTGTCCACGAGACGCCCACCGAGCCCCGACCCGCGCGCGTCCGGATGCACCAGCAGGATCCGCAGCTGCGCGGTCCCGCCATCGGTCCCACCGCCGGTCCCGCCCTCAGCTGCGCCGCCATCGACGCAGAAGACGCACCCGACACGCCGTCCGTCGGCCTCGGCGATCCATGCGGCCTCCCGCTGCGGGTCGTGACTCCCCGCGTAGTCCGCCACGATCCGCGCCACCAGCGCCTCGAAGGCGGTGCCCCACCCGAACTCGTTCGCATAGACCTCGCCGTGCGCCTGCACCACCCAGCCGAGGTCGCCCGGCTCGCCCAGTGCCCGGATCGTCACGTCCATGGCGATCACCTCCCGTTACTGAAACAGTCGTTTCAGTTGGCATACTAGCCCGATGGTCGAACCGTCCACAACACCCTCGCCGAGGCGCTCCGAACTGCTGGAACTCGCCTACGACTACGTAGGACGCCACGGCCTGGCAGCCCTGTCGCTCCGCCCGCTGGCTGCCGAGATCGGCTCCAGCCCCCGAGTCCTGCTCTTCCTTTTCGGGAGTAAGGAGGGCCTGATCCGGGAGCTGCTGGCCCGCGCCCGCGCGGACGAGCTGGCCATGCTGCGCAGGCTGGGCACTCACGCCTCGTCCGATGCGGGCGGCAGGGAACCGCTGCCCGGCGAGCGGTTGCCGCAGCCCGACCTTCTGGCGGTCACCGCCGAGCAGATCTGGCTCTGGCTCAGCCATCCGGCACATCGATCCGTACTCGTCCTTTGGACCGAGGCCTACGGACAGTCGCTGGCCGACCCTGCCGGTCCGTGGTCGGGCTTCGCCGCCTCGACCGTCACCGACTGGCTCACCATGCTTGCCGACTCCCAGCCCGATGCGGAGCGGCACACTTCGGAGGGCCTGGCTCGTCGCACCGCCGTCCTCGCTGTTCTCCGCGGCGCGATGCTCGACCTGTTGGCCACCGGCGACCACACTCGTGTCACCGACGCCGTGCTCCAGTGCCTCCATGCCGTCACACCAGCCCGGCATCGTGGGTGAGTAGAGCTATCTGCACCCGGTTGTTCACCGTCAACTTGATGAGTAGCCGCGACACGTGTCCCTTCACCGTCGGAACACCCATCCGCAGTTCGGCGGAGATCTCCGCATTGGAGCAACCCCGGCCGATCAGCACCGCCACCTCGACCTCTCGATCGGTGAGCACGGCCAGCCGCTTCCGGGCCAGTGCCTGCCGGTTGCCCGCAGCCGGGTCGGCGACATGGTCGATCAGCCTCCGGATCACCATGGGGGAGAGCATCGCTGCCCCGGCCGCGACGGTCCGCACCGCGGAAAGGATCTCCAGGGGCGGCGTGTCCTTGAGCAGGAACCCGCTTGCCCCGCCGCGGAGGGCCTCCAGCACGTACTCGTCCGCGTCGAACGTGGTCAGCACGATGATCTGTGGCGCCTCTGCTCGGCTGCGGATGCGCCTCGTCGCGACCAGCCCGTCCACCCGGGGCATCCGGATGTCCATCAGCACGATGTCCGGCCAGTGCGCGTCCACGATCTTCACCGCTTCTGCCCCGTCCTCCGCCTCGCCGACCACCTCGATGTCCGGCGAACCGCCCACCAGGATGCGGAGACCTGCCCGGACCAGGGCATCGTCATCCACGATCGCCAAGCGGATCGGCCGTCCAGCGCCGTCCTGACCTCGACGGTCGCCATGACGGGCGGCCTGTTGACCGCGCCCATCGGTGATCGGCTGGTCCTTGCCGGTCGGCTCGCGGTTCACGCCCGCGGCACCGTCGTAAACCGTGTCACTCACGCCGGCCACGGCAGCTCCGCCTCCAGCCGGAACTCACCGTCGTCCGTGGTGTACCGGACATCGCCGCCGGCGAGCCCCACCCGTTCACGGATGCCGACCAGGCCCAGCCCGTTGCCGGTGGACGGTGCTTCGGGCGTACCGGAAAAGGGGTTGATGACGGTGATCCGCAGACCGTGACCGGCCTCGCCGGCAACGCGCACCCGCGCGGCAGGCCCCGATCCGTGCTTGCGGGCGTTGGTGAGTCCCTCCTGCACGATCCGGTAGGCCGCACGTCCCAGGACCACCGGTGGTCCGTCGGCCGGCACCCCGTTGGTGTAGTCGACTGTCATCCCCGCCTCCCGGGCGCTCTCCACCAGATCGTTCATGTCGGCCAGGCCCGGTTGTGGTGGCTCCGGCCGTGCGCTCTGCGCCCCCACCACGGCGCGAAGCTCCTCCAGCGCCTCGTGGGCACTGGTCCGGATCGCGGCCGAGGCGATCGACAACTCCTCCGGCGTCACCTGCCCGCGGACCTCCAAAGCGCCGGCATGCAGGCTGATCAGCGACATGCGGTGAGCTATCACGTCGTGCATCTCGCGGGAGATCCGGGCGCGTTCGGTCAGGCGTGCTCGGTCCTCGCGGAGTTCCTGCTCGGCCTCGAGCCTGGCCGCACGCTCCCGCAGTGACGTCGTGAGCTCGCGGTAGGACTGGATGAAGAAACCCCACCCGAGCGCGGACCCGGTGACGAAGATGCGGACCAGGGCATCGATCCAGGCGTCATAGGGCGGGTCGCCTTGCAGGAAGTAGTAGAGAAGGCCGGTGACGACGTTGACGACGCCGAGGATGAGCACCGATCGTGGCCTGCAACGCACCGCCGCGGTGAACAGGGCCACCGCGATCGCCCCGCCCATGGCTACCGAGATCCCCCCGAACGGCACCAGGGCCGTAGCCAGGACGAAGGGGTGACGCCGGCGAACCACCAGAGCCAGCGCGCCCAACAACCCGATGAGCAGGTCGACCTGCCATGGGAGGAACGCGCCGGGCGCCTGAGCGTCACCGACCTTGACCATCATCGACCCGTAGCCGAAGGCCAGCACGATCGCGATGCCGTCGATCAGCCGATTGCGCGTGGCGGTGCCACGGTTGTCGGGCACCAGCGAGGGGAGTTGCATGCGGCAAGAGTAGGAGGGCGGACTCGCCCGGTGGGACCTACCAAAGTAGGGTCACTGACCCTTCTTGAGAAGGGTGTGGGCCGGCACCGCCGTGGTGGATCGTCGCGGCATGCGATTCCTCCCCGCCGTTATCCTCCCGATCGTCTGGGCCGTGCTGTCCGCCTGGTGGACGCCGCGCGGCCCGCTCACCAACGCCGAGGCTCTCTGGTCGATTGCGATCAGCGCCGGGGTCGGCGTCCTGGCCGGCCGGGCGGTCCGATCTCGCTGGGTGATCCTCTCAACCCCTCTGCTGTACGCGTTGACGCTCGAACTGGCCAGGCTGCGGGTGTCCGGTCCCTCCGTGGACATGCCGCAACCCACTTCGTTCGGCTTTCTCGCCCTGGTCACCGGCCGTGGCGTTCACGGTCTGCTCACCTTGCTTCCACTGGTTCTCGGCGTGATGCTCGGCAACGGCCTGCGGCGCCGGTGGAAGCAGGTGGCCGTGGTCGTTCCTCTCCTGGCCGTCGCCGTGGTCGTCGCGATTCCGGCACGCACAGCCCCGATTCCCGGTGGAGTCGCCGAACTGGCCATGGTCTCGGCCGGTGATCACGAGCTGGGCGTGATGATCCGCGGGCGGGACGAGAGCGCACCCGTCCTGCTGTTCGTCCCGGGCACCCCCGGTGGCTCGGAGAAGGCGGCGATGCGCCGTCACCTGGCTGGGCTCGAGAAACACTTCGTGGTCGCCACGCTGGACCGGCGTGGTGGGGGAGCGTCCTACCAGGCACTGGACCCGACGGTCACCGTGACTCTCGATGATGCGGTCGCCGACGTGACGGCGGTGACCGATCATCTGCGCGGGCGATTCCGGCAGGAACGGATCGTCATGCTGGCCTTCTCCGGAGGTTCGATCCTCGGAGCGCTCGCGGTCAAGCAGCATCCGGAGAAGTATCGCGCCTACGTCGGTACCGGACAGGCTGTCGACCTGGAAGCCAGCGACCAGATCTTCTACGACGACATCCTGGCCTGGGCACGTGCCGGTGGCCGTGCCGAGGTTGCCGACCAGCTCGCCGCGCAGGGGCGACCACCCTATGCGGACTTCTGGTCCTACGAGCCGTTCATGCTCTACGAGAACCAGGTGTACGACCAGGGCGACCCGGTCCTCGAGATCTCGGCGGACGAGCTCACGCTGCTGGAGAAGGCCCACACCATGGTCGCGATCATGGACACCTGGTCGGCGCTGTACCCCCGCATGCAGGACACCGACCTGCGCCGTGACGTGACAAGTCTGGAAGTACCGGCCTACTTCATCCAGGGAGGCAACGAGATGCGCGGTCTCAGCGAGGTGTTCGCCGAGTGGTATCCGGCGCTGGTGGCCCCCGACAAACGCCTGATCACCATCCCGGGCGCGGGACATCGGGCGATGTTCGAGCGTCCCGACGTCCTCGTCGCCACCCTGGCCGAACTCTTCCCCCGCCGATGACCCCCGTCGACCGGTCAGGCCAGCGCCAGCCCCGGATCCGGGTCGGGATCCGCGGCCGGGGCCGGGATCCGATATTCCTCGGTCAGCGTCGTCATCGGCCCCGGCCAGGTCGCCTGCGCCACCTCGATCGGTTTCCGCGTCTCGTCGAAGGCAACATGCAGCAGATGCAGTACCGGGGTGTCCGGCCGGATCTGCAGGATCTCCGCCTCCTCGCGACTCGGCTGCCGGGCGCTGATGGTGTCGGTCGCCGAGTCGTACCGGCGGTTCAGCACGTCCTCCGCCTCCTGATAGAGCGGACGCCCGAATGCCTCCATCCGTTCCAGCGAGGTGCCACTCACGTCGTGCACCCGGAACCAGGAGGCACCGACCTCCACGGTTGCGTCGTCGGCGCGCACCAGATGCCGCCGCACCAGCAACTCCGTGCCGTCCCGCACACCGAACGCGTCCGCGACCTCCGGCGGGGCCGGCTCCCGGCCGACTGCGGTGAGCTGCTGGCGATAGCGGGCCGCCAGATCGGCGTGATACCCGCGGTGGCTGCCATACCGGCCACGGGACAGGCGGTTGAGCCGCCGCCGAGTGCCACGGACGTAGGTGCCGGAACCCGGCTTGGTGATCAGGATGCCCTCGACCCGCAGCTGGTCGACGGTGCGTTGCACGGTCTGCTTCGCCACTCCGAACATTTCCGCCATGGCCGGGATGGACGGCAGCCGCTCACCGGGTTGCCAGTCTCCGCGCCGGATACGTTCACGTAGCTGAGCCGCGATCTGCCGATGCGGAAACTCGGCAGCGCCCGGGTTGATTGCCATGCTGACCTCCGAACCCTCTAGCTAGGTTCCTAGGATGCGGCAGATGCAGTGCTCCATGTCGGCGACACACCGAGAAGTCGACGGTTCCCCATGCTCGAAAGCGTCGAAGCCGAGTGCTGACGGCCTGACTGACGACATCTAAGCCACCTCCAAGCCCGAGCGCCGTCCGTGTGCCAGAGGTCTGTTGGTGGAGGAGGTGAGGCATAACGACGAGGTTTTCCGCAGGACGGGGAGTCGCGACGGGAACGTCAGGATGTCTCTACCTCTGGAGGCGTCGAGGGTGGTGCTTCGCGAGGGTCGTGCTTCGCGAGGGGTTCGTCCCCAGTGGTGAGGCGCTTTCGACGTTGACCAGTGCGTCGGCTTCGCGGTCCTCGGGGTTCGGGCGCTGGTGTGTGGTGGTGCGGTCCCGGATCAGGCCGGGACCGCGACCCCGTTCACCAGGAGCCGGCAGTCGGGCCGGCCGAGCCGCCGCGACGGCGCAGGTATTTCTCGAACTCGCTGGCGATCTCGTCGCCCGTGAGGGGCTGGATGCCCGCGTCACCGACGCGCTCCTCGAGCTCGCGCACATATTCGCCGAGTTCGGCGTCCTGCTCGGCGGCGGCGCGGACGCGCTTCTCCCACTCGTCGGCCTGCTCGGCGAGATCGGCCATCGGCACCGGCAGGTCGAGAACGTCCTCGATGCGGCTGAGCAGGGCGAGCGTCGCTTTCGGGCAGGGCGGGTTGTTCGCGTAGTGCGGGACGTGCACCCAGAACGACAGCGCGTCGAGCTCGGCGCGACTGCCCGCCTCCTGCAGGACACCGACTATGCCGGTGGGGCCGTCGTAGCGGGTGGGGACGACCTTGTACTTCTCGGCCATCTCGGGGTCGGACGCGCTGCCACTGATCGGAAGCGGGCGGGTGTAGGGCACGTCGGCCAGCAGGGCGCCGAGCAGGACGATGCGGTTGACCTCGAGACTGTGGCAGATCTCCAGGACCGACTCGCAGAAGGTGCGCCAGCGCATGCTCGGCTCGATGCCGCGGATCAGGACCACGTCACGGTCGGCGCCGGGCGGACTGGCCACCGTGAACCGGGTGGTCGGCCACTCGATCTTGCGGGTCTCGCCCTCGGCCATGGTGATGGTGGGCCGGCTGACCTGGAAGTCGTAGAAGTCCTCGGGATCGATGCTGGTGACCTCACGGGCCTGCCAGACCTGCTCGAGGTGTTCCACGGCCGCGGTCGAAGCATCCGCAGCATCGTTCCACCCCTCGAAGGCGGCGATGGCCACGGGAGAGCGGAGCAGCGGGAGGCCGTCGAACTCAGTCATGGGAGACAGCCTACGTGCGGGGTCCGACACGCACCCGGCGGCCGCGCTCGGCGTGCCGTCCCACAGGCCGGACGGAGACCGCGATCACAGCCTCGTCCGCCCGGGGAAACCCGCCTTTGCGTGCTCTGAGCGCCTTACTCGTTCTTCGTCGACGGTACGCCCACCGACCCCGAAACCGTCTGCCCCAGCCGGCCCATGCCCCCGCCGCCGAAACCGTCCGCCTGGTCCGCCTGGTCCGCCCGGTGGCGTCGGGGTGGAGTCAGTGACCGGCGGCGCCGGCGGGTGATCCCGGCGATGCCGCGTTTCCGCATGATCCGCTCGTCGTCGAGGGTTCTCGTGTTCGCGGGTTTCGGCACCACCGCGGGACTGTGGCGCTCGGGCTGGTTCCTACGCCAGAGCGGCTGCGAATACGGTTTGGAAGCGGGCCACGAAAGCCTTCTCCGCCGAGGTCCACGCCAACACCTCGGTGGGCGGGGGTCCGGAGATCACGGGTGGCCCGGTGGAGGCGCGTGCGGTCCAGAAGTGCTCGTTGCGTACCAGGCGTTCGTGGACGGCGTCCATGAGTCGAGCGCGTTGAGCTGCGGAAAGTCGGTAGGCGTCGGCCAAGACGCGGACCTGATGCGCTTGGCTCGCCACGTATCCTCGTGTCGGCTTCGACGAGATGCACCAGGACCAGGCCATGTAGGCGACGTCTTCGAGGGGGTCACCGGCGGAGGCGAAGTCGAAGTCGATGAAAGCGACCGGTCGGCCGTGACGGAAGACGGTGTTGTTCGGCCCTGCGTCGTTGTGGCAGATCACCGGTCCGCCGCCGAGGCGTTCGGCGAGAGCCTGGCTCGCCTCATGGAAGCGGCGCAGCAGCGAGCCGGCAGCCGCGACCTGGTCGTCGGTCAGTGCGCGCCACTTCGCAGGGACATCACCCGGCAGGAACTCCAGGATGTCCCGGTCGAGTTCGTCGCGGCCGAGATGCTGCGGGACGCCGTCGAAGCCGGCCTGAGCAAAGTGCAGCAACAGCGTCCGTGTGAAAGCCGACTTCGGTCGTCGCACCGTCTGACCGATCTTGACGATGCCGGGGGTCAACCGGCCGCCACCCAGAATCATTTCGGACGGGTCCGCTTCCTCGCCAGCGACCACTCGCTCAGCCTATGCGCACTGGCCGCTGCCGAGGCGACCTCCATGGTCGACCCGTGGCGCGGACAGATCCTGGAGACGTGAGCTGACCGGGCTAGACACCTAATCGCAGTCAGGGTCTGCCTCTGTGGTGATTTCGGGCGCTCAGCACGCCCGAATTCACCACACTCACAACAGCGTGGTGATTTCGGGCGTCCATCGCGCCCGTATTCACCACACCGCCACGGGTGTGGTGACTTGGGGCGTCCAGCGCGCCCGTATTCACCACACCGCCACGGGTGTGGTGACTTGGGGCGTCCAGCGCGCCCGTAATCACCACACCGCCACGGGTGTGGTGACTTGGGGCGTCCAGCGCGCCCGAAATCACCACGCGGACGGGCTTCGGACCCTGACCACGAAACGTGTCTAGTGCTTCTGACATGGGATTTCTTCGTCGATTTGGATCTGTCCCGTCTTCCGTGAAGCACGGGCGGAATCCGGCTACGACTGGTGAATTCTGACTGCGCGGGCGATCTTGCGGTGGAGTGACCGCAGGATGCGTACGGTGTCTTCGTCGGAGATTCCGGTGGTGATCGACCAGTCCGAACCCGCCCCGAAGACATCGCTGGCGAAGACGATTTCGGTCGCGATGAGGGCTCTTCGCCAAGCCCGGCGATTGAGCGACTGTCCGTCGCGGATCAGCGGTTTCAAGCGCTGGGCTTCCTCGAGCGGCACCACTGCGCTCGTGAAGTCCATTGCGTCAGCGAGGGCATCGGGGCAGTGGGCAGAGCCACCCCACTCTGCAAGGCCACGGAAGGGCACGTATCGCTCGTCGTCGGTCAGGTCGCTGACGGTGAACTGATCTGCTGCCACAACATGATCATGACCGGTCGGCATCGCCGAGCAATACGCGTTTTTGTGGCAGGTCGAAGCCGGCACGGCCGTGCATCTGGCGCTGGAGCATGGTGATGCGGCGACGGCGGCGAAGTCTGACTTCACGCCGTTGAGCGCCCGCCCTGACCAGCGCCGACATCTGCGAATTGTCCTGACCGGCTTCTGGAATACGCGTCAGCGGAGACATCGAGGCCTCCAGCGATGGTCAGTGGTTTCTCGACGATTCCACTGCATCGCTGGAGGCCTTCGCTGCTCACCAGCCCCGGTCGTGACCGTCGGATCGAGTGGTCACGTCTTCCCGATCAACCTTCCTGGGCATCCCGGCTGGTGTGAAGAACCTGTTGTGGGTTGGCGAATCGTCGGCGTCGGCGATCTCGGTGATACGGCCGGGGGTGGCGACGGCGGTGGTCCTCGGTGTGGGCGGTGGGCGTGGGAGGTTATTCCGAGTGATGGGGCGGCGTCTGTGGACGCGCCGGTGGAGAGGACGGCGGCATGACTGCTCGTCAGTCGTGGGAGATGGCGCCCAGGACGTTCAGGCGGGCTGCTCGGAGAGCGGGCAGGATGGCGGCGACGATGCCGACCAGGGCGGCCAAGGCCAGGTAGGTGGCCATGCGGGGCCAGGGGAGGACCAGTTCGGTGATGCCGTCGTTCTCCAGGGCGCGGGTCACCGCGCTGCCCATGCCGACGCCGACGGTGACGCCGAGGAGAGCGCCGAAGACGGAGATGACCACGGCCTCGACGGTGATCATGCGCATGGTCTGGGAGCGGTTGAGGCCTACGGCTCGGAGCAGGCCGAGTTCGCGGGTGCGTTCCAGGACGGACAGGGCCAGGGTGTTCACGACGCCCAGGACGGCGATCAGGATGGCCAGGCCCAGCAGGATCTGGATCATCATGATGATCTGGTCGAACCCGGCGGCCTGGTCGTCGACGAACGTCTGCTGGTCGACGGCGGTGACCTCGGGGCTGTCGGCGACGAGGGCTTTGATCTGGGGCAGTACCGCGGAGACCGCGACGCCGTCGTCGAGGCGGATGTAGCCGACGGTCGGCTGGGTGATGGCGAAGTCCTTGATCGCGCCGGCGGGCAGGATGATGCTGCCGGGCAGCGCGCCCTCCGGGTAGAGGTGGGCGACCGTGTAGGTGTGCGGCTCGCCTCGGCTGGCCTGCATGGTCACCGTTCTGCCGTCCTGCCAGCCCCACGCGGCGGCGTTCTCGGCGCTGACCGCGAGCTGGTCGTCGGTCAGGGTGGGGGCGGTCGTCCCGTACGCCTGGGCCAGCGTGGCCAGGTCGCCGGTGGCGTTGACGTACCGCTGCTCACCGTCGATCTGCACCATGTCGTGGTAGACGCCGGCAGCCGCCCGGACACCGGGGACCGTCGCCGCTTCGTCGATCACGGCCGGGTCGTAGGTGGGTGGACGCGGGCCGGCCTGATCGCCACTGATCATGATCTGGGCCTTGAGGACGCGCGCCACCTCGGCCTTGAGGCTGCTCTTGGCCGAGTCCATGACCACGGTGACGCCCGTGACCAGGGCGATGCCGACCATCAGCGCGGCGGCGGTGATCGCGGTGCGGCGCGGGTTGCGGCCCGAGTTGAGCCGGCCCAGGCGTCCCGGCAGCGACCACGAGAAGAGCCGGCCGAGCAGGGACACCACCGGGCGGCTGATCAGGGGCGTGAGCAGGGCGATGCCGATGAAGGTGACCAGCGCGCCGCCGATGATCAGCCAGATGGTCGTGTCGCCGGTGCCGGCGAACAGGCCCAGGCCCAGGGCGGTCGCGCCGATGGTGGTCACCAGAGATCCGGCGACCGTGAGTTTGGTGAGCGGGCGGTCCGGGGTGGCGACCTCCTGCATCGCGGCGATCGGGGCGATGCGGGAGGCGCGGAGTGCGGGCAGCACCGCGGCGATCACGGTGATCACGATGCCGACGACGAAGGCGCTGATCACCGCGCTGAGGGGGACGCCGACCGGCGCCAGGGTGAGGGAGCTGCCGCCCATGGTGCTGAACAGGTAGCCCAGGCCGGCGCCCGCGCCGATCCCGGCGGCCAGACCGAGCACGGCCGCGACGGCGCCGACGATTACCGCCTCCACCATCACCGAGCCGATCACCTGGTTGCGGCTGGCACCCATCGCGCGGAGCAGGGCGAGTTCCCTGGTCCGCTGGGCCACGATGATCGAGAAGGTGTTGAGGATCAGGAAGATCCCGACGAACAGGGCGACACCGGCGAAGCCGAGCAGGATCTGGTTGAAGAAACCGACGCCCTCCTGGAGTCCGGCGGCACTGTCCGCGGCCAGTTCCTCGCCGGTCCTGACCTGGTAGTCGGCGCCGAGCGCGGTGGTCAGGTCGTCGCGGACCTGTGCGGGGGTGACGCCGTCGTCGGCGCGGACCACCACGGAGGTGAAGGCGTTCGCCTCGCCGAGCATGAGGTCCTGCGCGACCGGGGTGGTGAAGGCGACCTCCTGGACGCCGCCCAGGCTGTCCCGGCCGCCGGTGTAGGCCCAGACGCCGACGAGGGTGAACATCTTCTTCGGCTCCCGGGTGAGCACCGGGACCCGGTCGCCGACCTGCCAGCCGGACAGTGCGGCGGTGGCCGCGTTCATCGCGATCTCGTCGTCGGACTCCGGCCCACGGCCGGCGCGCATCTCCATGATGTCGTCGACGCCGGTCCAGTTGACGCCCATCCGGGGCGGCCCGAACGAGGTGAGCACCTTGCCGTCGGCGGCGATCACGCGAGCGCCGTCGAGGTCGATGCGGCCGGTCGCGTCGCGTACACCGGAAACGGTTTTGATCTTGTCGATCGTGGCTGCCGGAAGCGGGGCGGGAATCTCCTCGCCCTCGAGTTCGGAGATCTCGAGCGCGGGTTTCGCGGTGACCGCGACGTCGGTCGCCGCATAAGCGTCCGCGAAGATCGAGTCGAAGGTGCGGTTGAGCGTGTCGGTCAGTACCAGGGCACCGGACACGAACATCACGCCGAGGACGACGGCGAGTCCGGAAAGGATCAGCCGAAGCTTACGGGCGAGCAGGCTCTTGAGGGTGGCGCGCAGCATCAGAGCATCACCGGATCGGTCTGCGTGTCGAGGCGTTTCATCGTGTCGAGGACGGTCTCGGCGGTGGGATCGGCCAACTCGTCGACGGTCGCGCCGTCGGCGAGGAAGACCACCCGGTCGGCGTAGCTCGCGGCCACCGGATCGTGGGTGACCATCACGATGGTCTGACCGTGTTCGCGCACGCTGGAACGCAGGAAGGACAGCACCTCGGCGCCGGACCGCGAGTCCAGATTGCCGGTCGGCTCGTCCGCGAAGATCACGTCGGGCCGGCCGATCAGGGCCCGCGCACACGCGACGCGTTGTTGCTGCCCGCCGGAGAGCTGGCTGGGGCGGTGTGCGAGCCGGTCGCTCAGGCCGACCGTGGTGATGACCGTTTCCCACCATTGGGGATCGGGTTTGCGGCCGGCGATGTCCAGCGGGAGCCGGATGTTCTCCGCGGCGCTCAACGTCGGCAGCAGGTTGAACTGCTGGAAGACGAAGCCGATCCGGTCGCGGCGCAGCCTGGTCAGGGCTTTGTCGCCGAGGTTGCTGATCTCGGTGCCGCCGACGTGCACCGTTCCCCTGTCGACGGTGTCGAGGCCGGCCAGGCAGTGCATCAGTGTCGACTTGCCGCTGCCGGACGGTCCCATGATCGCGGTGAACCGACCGCGCCCGAACTCCGCGCTGACCCCGCGCAGAGCCGTGACCTGGGCCTCGCCTGATCCGTAGACCTTCCAGATCTCCTCCGCACGTGCCGCCACCGGACCCCCGGTCTTCGTCGCCGTCACGTCGCCATCCCCTCGTCGGTTGGTGTCCGGCCCAGTGTTGCGAGGACGGCGGCGTCGGGCATCCGCCGCTGGACGTATGCCGACTACGTAAATCTGCTGAGGGGCGCCACCCAGACGTGGTCAGGGAAATCCCTGACGTTTGGCGGACAGTCGTGGTTGGTATTCACGTCTACCGTGGAATCCCCGGCCTGGAGGACCCCCTCATGCGTGCTCGCCCGGCTTTTCTCCTCGCGCTGACCGCGGCTCTGATCGCCGCGGGCTGTGCCCTCGGACCCGACTCCGACTCCGATCCCGACGGCGGTGTGCCCGCCCCGACCGAGACCGCGGTGTCCGCCGACACCGACGGCACCGACACTCCGGAGGAGTTCGAGGCCGACATCCGGGCGGCGCAGGAGGTCGCCGAGGACTACTGGACTTCCAAGATCAATGGATTCCAGCCGATCCGGCAGGTCGTGCCCTACGAGCGGGAGGGCGAGGTGGACTGCGGTGGTGAGCCGCTGCCGCGTAACAATGCCGTCTATTGCCCGGCCGGGGACTTCATCGCGTACGACGTGAACTGGTCCTTCGATGCTTTCCGGCAGATCGGCGACGCCTTCGTGTTCTATCTGCTCGGACACGAATACGCCCACGGGATCCAGGCCCGGCTCGGTATCCAGAAGGAGTTCACCATCGAGCAGGAGTTGCAGGCCGACTGCATGGCCGGCGCGTTCATCGGTGACCAGGAGCGGGCCGGACGTCTGGTGATGCAGAAGGGCGACACCGAGGAACTGGCCGACGGGCTGGAGGCGGTGGGCGACGACCCGGGACAGCCCTGGTTCGCGGAGGGTTCGCACGGCAAACCGGAGGAGCGGACCCGCGCCTTCGCCGGAGGGTACCGGGACTCGCTCGACTCCTGCGGCCTGTAGAGGCTGGTCACATTCGATCGGCCCGGACGGGGGACACCCCGCAGAATGCCGTCGTGGACGCCGTACTTTTCGACATGGATGGCACGCTGGTCGACAGCGAGAGGGTCTGGGGGATCGCCCTGTCCGAACTCGCCGTGCACGCCGGGGGCACCCTCTCCGAGCAGGCACGGCTCGCGATGGTCGGCACCAGCATGACGCGCAGCATGCAGCTCTTCCGCGAGGATCTGGGGCAGCCCGACCGGCCCGAGGCGCCGGACGTGCGGTGGATCGGCGACCGGGTGCACGAGTTGTTCTCCGCGGGGCTGGTCTGGCGGCCGGGCGCGATGGAACTGCTGCTCGCGGTCCGGGCCGCCGGGATCCCGACCGCGCTGGTCACCTCGACCGGCCGCCGGCTGGTCGAGGTCGCGCTCAAGACCATCGGCGCGGAGAACTTCGACGTGGTGGTCTGCGGCGACGAGGTGAGCCGGCCGAAACCGGATCCGGAGCCGTACCGGACCGCCGCGGAACTCCTCGGCGTGCCGATCGGGCGGTGTGTGGCGATCGAGGACTCGCCGAGTGGGGTGGCCAGCGCGCTGGCCGCGGGCGCGGCGGTGCTGGCGGTGCCGGCCGAGCTCGAGCTGCCGCCGATCGACGGTGTGCACCTGCGATCCACCCTGGTCGGCGTGGATCCGGAGTTTCTGACGTCTATTGTGCTTGCGTGACGTCAGATGTGACGTCATAGTGGTGTCATGGATTTGACGCCGTATCTCGAAGGGCTGCGTGCCGACCTCGCCGCCCTGGCCGCCCCCGGTGGCCCGGACGTGGCACGCGCCGCGGAGGTTCTCGGCGCGTCCCTCGAGCCATCCGCCCGGATGGTGCTGCTCGAGGCACTCTCCGACGCGGCCGCCGAGATCACCACCCGGCTCAACGGCCCCACGGTCGAGGTGCGGCTGCGGGGCCGGGAGGCGGACCTCGTGGTCGGCCGGGCGGTGCCCGAGCCTGCCTCGTCCGGCCCGCCCTCCGTGCCGGCTTACACCGACGGTGAGCTCTCCCGTCTGACCTTACGCATGCCGGAGTCCCTCAAAGCGCACGTCGAGCAGATCGCTGCCGCCGAGAGCATCTCGGTGAACGCGTGGCTGGTGCGTGCGGTGACGTCGGCGGCGCACGAGCAGCGGCCGGGCAACGGGCGTCGAGTCACCGGTTTCTACCAGGCCTGATTCCACCTCTGGCAAAGGAGACGAGCCGTGTATGAGTTCCCCCGCACCTCACCTGTCGTCGTCGACCTCCGCGTCCGTCACGGCATGGTGGCGATCGACGCCGGACCGCACGAGAGAGTCCAGGTCACGGTCGAGCCACCCGCGCCCGACGTCGAGATGACCCTCGACGGTGACACTCTGCTGATCCACGACCCACGCCGTCGTGGACCCGAACTGGCGATCACGGTCCGCGTTCCCGCCGACAGCGCGATCACGGGGCGCAGCGCGGCAGCCGACGTCCGGGCCACCGGGCGCTATGCCACCGCCCATCTGGATCTCGGATCGGCCGACGGCTGGATCGAGGAGATCACCGGTGACGTGCACATCACGGCGGCCAGCGGCGACGTGATCGTGGGACGGGCGGGAAGCGCCGTCTGGGCGAAGAGTTCGTCCGGACAGGTGCGCGTGGGTGACGTCGTCGGTGACGTCACTATCGACACCGCCAGTGGCGCCATCACGGTCGGGGCGGCGCACGCGTCGCTTCAGGCCAGGAGCGCGAGCGGTGCGGTGTCGGTGGGCAGCCTCCGCCAGGGACAAGCGAAGATCCGCACCACCTCGGGTGACGTCACGGTCGGGGTGGAGGCCGGGACCGGGGTTTGGCTCGATCTGGACACCCACGCGGGCCACAGCGTCACGGATCTGACTGCGGGCGGCGGTTCGGCTGCGGCGCCGTCGGGTGCGGGCTTGGAGCTTCGCGTACGCACGTCGAGCGGCGACATTCACGTCCATCGGGTCGACAGCATCGCCATGGCGGCGTGAGGCTCAGGAGGAGCCTGGTGTGATCAGCCCGCTCTCGTAAGCGAGAATCACCGCCTGGGTCCGGTCGCGCAGGCGCAGCTTGGTGAGCACGTGACCGACGTGGGTCTTCACGGTGGTCTCGCCGACACCCAGCATGTCGGCGATCTCGGCGTTGGTGCAGCCCCGGGCCACGTGGACGAGGACCTCCCGCTCCCGGCCGGTCAGCGCGCTGAGCCGTGTGGCAGCGCTGTTGCCGGGCGGCGGGACGGCCTCGGCCACCCGGGTCAGGACACGAGCCAGCACCGGCGGGGCGATCACGGCGCCGCCGGCGGCGATGGCCCGGACGGCGGCGATCAGCTCTTCCGGAGTGGCGTCGGTGCGAAGGTAACCGGTCGCGCCTGCGGCGATCGCTGCCATCACCTCGTCGTCGCTGTCGTGGGCGGTGAGGAGGAGGACCGGGACGGCCAGGTGGCCTTCGATGATCGCTCGGGTTACCGCAGGACCGTCGAGGCGGGGGAGGGACATGTCGGCGATCAGCAGGTCGGGGAGGAGCCGGCGGGCCAGGTCCAGGGCCTCTGTGCCGTTGCTGGCCTCTCCGGCCACGACGATTTCCGGCGGGCCGGTGTCGTGGGAGGGGGTGGAGAGTCCGCCAGTCCCAGTGGCGCTGGGCTGGGCGTGGGGGCGGGTGCCGGTCTCACCAAGGTCGGCTACGCCTTGGTGACCTTCGCGAGTGCCTGCTTGATGCTCGATGGCTGATCCGGCTTGTCGGCGAATGCGGCGATCGGGTGCGGGGCCCTTGCTTGTTTGGCTTTCGGTTATGGCGATTTCCCGGGAGCTGACGGAGGTGCCGGGATCGGGACTGCGGCCGGCGTGGAGAGTGGAACGGGCATCGACATCGGCCTCGGCGGTGATGTGGTTCTGCCGGTGAGGTGCGGAGCCGCTTGAGGGCAGGCGGCTTGGAGCCGGGCTGGTCGGGGTCGGAATGCCTGGGGCCGGGCTGTTTGCCGTCAGGTCCGATGCAGCCCGGTTGGTTGAGGTCAGGATGGTGCGTAGGCCCGCCCGCTGTAAGGGCGCGGGATCTGCGAGCAACACCCGGATCGGTCTCATCGCGAAGGCACCGGAGTGAGGGCGGGCCCAAGGGACTGAACGGGTGCCGGCTCGGGATGGGCCGCGGGGCGGTCAGTCAACGGGGTCGGTCCGGACCCGGGTGGAGGACTCGGAAACGGTGAGGAGGGGGAGCGATGCCGGGTAGGCCGGCGGGGTGCCGCCGAACTCCGGGCACAGGGCCTGGTGGCTGCACCAACCGCAGAGACGGCTTGGCTTCGGGCGGAAGTCCTGGTTGCGCTTGGCCCGCTCGATGGCCTGGGAGAGAGCGACCAGGGTGCGCTCGAAACGCTCCAACTCCCCGGCCTCGGGGCTGTAGTCGAGGACCTCGGCGTCCTTGAGGTAGACCAGGCGCAGGACGCGGGGAACCACGCCGCGGGTGCGCCACAGGACCAGGGCGTAGAACTTGAGCTGGAACAGGGCGCGGCCCTCGAACGCCTCGCGGGGTGCGCCGCCGGTCTTGTAGTCGACCACACGCAGGTCACCGGCGGGGGAGACGTCGAGACGGTCGATGTAGCCCCGGAGAAGCAACTCGTCGTCGATCAGCGTGGAGATGTAGGTCTCACGCTCGGCGGGCTCGAGCCGTCGTGGATCCTCCACCGCGAAGTAGCCGCCGAGCAGGTCACGGGCGCTGCTCAGGAAGGCGGCGATGCGGGCGGCCTCGGCGGCACCGGCGGGCGCGTCGACCAGCGCGAGCTGCCCCTCGGTGACAGCCGCGGCGGTGCCGGAATCCGTGGCGGTGCCGAAATCCGCGACGATCGAGTCTGTAGCGCCGGCTGTCACGGGCAGGGCTGGGTCGGCAGAGGGGGAGACCTGACCTGACTCGGAGGTGTCGCCCTTGGTAGCCACGACTGCGGGGGCACGGCGGCGGGGGATCTCGTCAGGCTCGGTGGCGAAGATCTCGGCCATGAGGGGTTCGTCGGCCCGGAGGCGTTCCCACTCGGGGAGGACCAGGGCCGCTGCAGCCTCGGGAGTGCGGTCGGCCGCCGGGAGGTCGAAGAGACGCTCGAGGACGGCGTGGACCAGGGTGCCACGGACCTGGTCGGCTGACGGAGTCTCGGGGAGCTTGTCGACGCTGCGGAAGCGGAACAGCAGCGGACACGTCTTGAAGTCGGCCGCGCGGGACGGGGACAGCGACGGGCCCGCGGGAGCCTCCGGGCGTCGGCCACGCGCTGGTGTGCCGGGATCCGCACCGGTCACGTCTGGTTGACCGGCGACGTCTCCGGCCTTTGCCGTTTCGTCGGCAGCGGCAGCCAGCGGCTCTTGAACAGCAATGGGCTGGGCTCCTGCGGCGTCGGGCTGGGCCGTGGCGTCTGATGGGGCCGCGACGCCGGGGCGCCTCTCGGCGGAAGGAGCGCCGGGCTGCGGGGGCGGAGAGGCCGGCTGAGCCGCCGTGGAAGAGAACGCCGTCATGCCACTGAGGCTAGGCCAGGGGTGTGACGAAAAAAGCGGGGTGGGTCCCGCGGCGCGGGTGTCCGTAGCATCGACGCGGTGGGAGAAGACGCCGTGAAAGAGGGCCGGGGGCCGCGGCCGGTGGCGCGGGTGCTGGGTGTGCCGGTGCACGCCAGCGGGTCGATGGTGCTGCTCGCGGTGCTGGTCACGGTGGTCTACGGCAACTATGCGGAGGCCGAGCTCGGGCTGGCACCGCCGATCGCCTACCTGGTCGGCCTCGGGTTCGTGGCTTGTCTGCTCGGGTCGGTTCTGCTGCATGAGCTGGGACACGCGCTGACCGCCCGGCGCAACGGGATCGGGGTGCGGCGGATCACGTTGGAGCTGCTCAGCGGGTGGACCGAGATGGACCGGGACGCGCCCACCCCGCGGGTCGACGCTCTCGTGTCGCTGGCCGGGCCGGCCGTCTCGCTGGTGCTCGGCGGGATCGCCACCGCGGCCGTGCTGTTGCTGCCGGAACGGACCGTCCCGGGGCAGATCGCATTCCAGCTGGCCGTCAGCAATGTGCTGGTGGCGGTCTTCAACGTGTTGCCGGGGCTGCCGCTGGACGGTGGCCGGGCGTTGCGGGCCGGGCTGTGGGCGCTGCTCAAGGACCGTAACCGGGCGACGGTGGTGGCCGGCTGGGCCGGTCGGGTGCTCGCGGTGCTCAGCGCGGCCGGGGCGGTGGTGCTCTACCGGACCGGGGTGCTCACCGTGTTCGGTCTGGTCTTCGTGCTGCTGGTGGTGCTCACCCTGTGGCAGGGTGCCGGGCAGTCGATCCGGTTGGGGCGGATGACCGGGCGGTTCCCGCTGATCGACCTGTCGCGGCTGGCCCGGCCGGTGCTGACGGTGCCGGCCGGCACACCGCTCGGGGAGGCGCAGCGCCGCCGGTCGGAGGATCCGCGGCCGGATGTGGTGCTGGCCGTCGCCGACGCGGCGGGTAGCCTCACCGCACTGGTCGACCCGGTCGCCGCCGAACGGGTGCCGGTCGAACGGCGGCCGTGGGTGGGTGTGGAGACGGTGTCCCGGTCCCGGGACGCGTTGACCTCCCTGCCTGTCGGTCTCACCGGGGCGCAGGTCGTGCAGGCGCTGCAGACCCACCCGGGTGCGCAGTACCTGGTGACCGCAGGCGAGGATGTGATCGGCGTCCTGCGGGTCGCCGACGTGGCGGCGGTGCTGGAACCCCGCCGCGTCGCACCGAGACAGCGTTGAGCGAGCCAGAAGTAGCAGCGCTGAACGAACCAGAACCGCCGGCTGAGAGAAGAGCAGTGACCACAACCCCGACCACCGCCGTCGACGAGCAGGTCCCCGCGCACCGTGGGCCGTTCCGGGCGGGCGACCGTGTCCAGCTGACCGACCCGAAAGGGCGGATGCACACGATCGTGCTGGAACCCGGCAAGGCGTTCCACACCCACCGCGGCGCTCTGGAGCACGACGCGCTGATCGGCCTGCCGGACGGCAGCGTGATCACCGCCACCAGCGGTACGGCGTACCTGGCCCTGCGTCCGCTGCTCGCCGACTACGTCCTGTCGATGCCCCGCGGCGCCCAGGTGATCTATCCGAAGGACGCCGCCCAGATCGTCGCCATGGGTGACGTCTTCCCGGGCGCGAAGGTGCTCGAGGCCGGTGCCGGGTCGGGTGCTCTCACCTGTTCGCTGCTGCGGGCGGTCGGCGCGTCCGGCGAGGTGCACAGCTACGAACTGCGCGACGACTTCGCCGCCATCGCCCGCAAGAACGTCGAGGCGTTCTTCGGCGGACCGCACCCGGCGTGGCACCTGCACAACGGTGACGTGGCGAGCAACGAGATCGGCGGGTTCGACCGGATCGTGCTGGACATGCTGACCCCGTGGGAGACCCTCGACATGGTCGAGCGGTCGTTGATCCCGGGCGGTGTGTTCATCGGGTACGTGGCGACCACGCCGCAGCTGTCGGAGCTGGTCGAGGCGCTGCGTGAGCGGGGCTGCTGGACCGAGCCGCGGGCCTGGGAGTCGCTGATCCGGGACTGGCACGCCGACGGCCTGGCGGTCCGCCCGGACCACCGGATGATCGCGCACACCGCGTTCCTGGTGTCGTCGCGCAAGCTCGCCCCGGGTGTGACGGCTCCGCCGCGCCGCCGGAAGCCGAGCAAGGGCGCCGAGGCGTACGCGGCCCGCAAGGCGACCCTGGCCGCCCTCGCCGCGCAGGCGGAGGAGGAGGCCGAGGCCACCAGCCCGAAGCGTGTCACCCGGCTGGCGAAGGCCGCCGAGAGCGCCGGTGCGGGGACGGCCGGGACGGCCACGGTCGAGACCACGGAGCCGGAGACGGTGAGCGGCGAGACCGCGGAGCAATAAACCGGAAAGTAACCAGACCGGGGGACCCACCGGGGAGTGACCGCCGCCGCTGCGATCCGGTAGGTTCCGGAAGGGTCTTTCGGGAGGGCAAGGGGTGGGCGCGATGAGTTCTCCGCCGTTCGGCGGTGGCAACGAGATGCCGGCGGTCTTCCCCGACTGGTCTCCCTACCCCGATCTCGACTCGGCCGCCCGGGCCTACCTCCGCGATCCCGACGTCGCTCTGGAGGCGCTCTTCGGCGTGCTGCGCGGCGCTTCTGTGCTGTGTTTCACGCTGGAGCGTTTCGTCAACGAGGTCAACGGCGTCTGGCAGGAGGTCGTCGTCTGCGACGGCACCCGCCTGGTGCTGTGGCACGGCGAGGACGTGGCGCCCGGCGACGGCCCGGTCGGGTCGATGACCTCGTCGCTGCGGGTGGTGCCGCTGTCCACGGTCACCGAGGTGGGCTGCCGCCGGCGGCTCACCCGGACACCGCAGGGCCAGGCGCGGGTCGACAGCATCGACGTCTACCTGCTGCTCAGTTCGGTCGACGACGCGGTGCCGCCGCCCGGGGTGGGCGAGGAGGACGGCCGTGCCCCGCTGCGCCACGACGCGCTGCGGTTCGGCAAGACCCTCGACGACGGCGGCCCGGGTCAGATCGCCCGCCTGGAGGAGTTCTCCCGGGTGGTCGCGTCCCTGGTCGGAAAGCCGACGCTCTAGACACGTTCGTGCCGGCATCCGTGTGGTGTGTCGGGGTGTTGAGCGCGGCCGTGGTCACCACGCCCCACGACGGCTGTGGTGACTTGAGGCGCTGAGCGCGGCCGTGATCACCACGCCCCACGACGGGTGTGGTGAATTCGGGTGGCCAGTGCGGCTGAAGTCACCACGCGGACGGGGTTGGCACCCTGACCACGGAACGTGCCCAGGCGCTTCGGGAACGCTTCTACAGGACGTCGGGGCCGGCGACGGCGACGCCGTCGGACTCGCGGGCGACGTAGATGCAGTCCCCGGGGCACTCCTTCGCGGAGTCGATCACCTCGAGGATCAGGTGCGACGGCACGCCCACGCGGACCCCCGGTGACTGCAGGAGATCACCCGCGCCGTCCTTGACGTATGCCAGGCCGTCGATGTCCAGTTCGAACACTTCCGGGGCGTACTGGGCGCAGAGGCCGTCGCCGGTGCACAAGTCCTGATCGATCCAGACCTGTAGCTCTTCCTCGGCTGCTGCCGACACTCCGACCTCCTGCAAAACGACTGCCGAACGACCACGAAACGACTGCCCAGCGACCGCATGACCGCCCGCCCGGCAACCCTATGACCACTGCCAGGCGACCGCCGAACGACCCCGCCGCCACTGGGCAAAGACTGCGATCGAACCACGACGCAACCGCTACGAGAACCGTCCGACCGTACCCGAAGATCCTGTATCAAGATCTTCGGCGGGTCGATCGATCGATCAATAGTCGGTGACGAGGGTGTTGCATGGGTCGAAAACCGCTTCGCAACAGCTAGTGTTAAGCCAAGACGTTCGAGCCCCCCGGGGAGGTGGGACGTGGCACGTAGCGACGAAGCGGACTCCCGCGCCGCACGATGGGAGAAAGAGGCCAACGATCTCTCCAGTCAGGTCGCGTTCCTTCAGGAGGAACTCGCCCTGGTCAGGCGGAAGTTGACCGAAAGCCCCCGACACGTCCGGCAGCTTGAGGAACGGCTCGCGGCAACGCAGGCGCAGCTGGCCCGAGTGACCGAGAACAACGAGCGGCTCGTGGCGACCCTCAAGGAAGCCCGAGCCCAGATCGTCACTCTCAAGGAAGAGATTGACCGGCTCGCCCAGCCGCCCAGCGGCTACGGCGTGTTCCTGACCGCACACGAGGACGGCACGGTGGACGTGTTCACCGGTGGCCGCAAGCTGCGGGTGGCGGTCTCGCCGTCGCTCGCGGTCGAGGAGCTCCAGCGCGGGCAGGAGGTCCTGCTCAACGACGCGCTCAACGTGGTCGACGCCTTCGGCTTCGAGCGCACCGGTGAGGTGGTCCTGCTCAAGGAGGTCCTGGACAACCCGGGTGGCGGCGCCGCCGACCGGGCTCTGGTGGTCTCCCACGCCGACGAGGAACGCATCGTGTTCCTCGCCGACTCGCTCGAGATCACGAAGCTGCGCGCGGGCGACTCACTGATGATCGAGCCGCGTTCGGCGTACGCCTACGAGCGGATCCCGAAGAGTGAGGTCGAGGAGCTCGTCCTCGAGGAGGTCCCCGACGTCGACTACACCGACATCGGTGGTCTGCACTCGCAGATCGAGCAGATCCGTGACGCGGTGGAGTTGCCGTTCCTGCACGCCGACCTGTTCCGGGAGCACCAGCTGCGCCCGCCGAAGGGCATCCTGCTCTACGGCCCGCCCGGTTGTGGCAAGACCCTGATCGCCAAGGCTGTGGCCAACTCGCTGGCCAAGAAGATCGCCGAGCGGCGTGGCGAGGAGAAGCACACCAGCTACTTCCTCAACATCAAGGGCCCGGAGCTGCTCAACAAGTACGTGGGTGAGACCGAGCGGCACATCCGCCTGGTCTTCCAGCGGGCCCGTGAGAAGGCCGGCGAGGGCACCCCGGTGATCGTGTTCTTCGACGAGATGGACTCGATCTTCCGGACCCGTGGTTCGGGTGTCTCCAGCGACGTGGAGAACACCATCGTTCCCCAGCTGCTCAGCGAGATCGACGGTGTCGAGGGCCTGGAGAACGTGATCGTGATCGGCGCCTCCAACCGGGAAGACATGATCGACCCGGCGATCCTGCGTCCCGGACGTCTCGACGTGAAGATCAAGATCGAGCGTCCGGACGCCGAGGCGGCGAAGGACATCTTCGGGAAGTACATCCTGGCCGACCTGCCGCTCTCGGGTGACGACCTGACCGAGCACGGCGGCAACCGGGACGCGACGGTCGCCGCGATGATCGAGGCGGTCGTCCTGCGGATGTACACGGAGACCGAGGAGAACCGCTTCCTCGAGGTCACCTACGCCAACGGTGACAAGGAGGTCCTGTACTTCAAGGACTTCAACTCCGGCGCGATGATCCAGAACATCGTGGACCGCGGCAAGAAGATGGCGATCAAGGAGTTCCTCACCTCCGGCAAGAAGGGGCTGCGCCTGCAGCACCTGCTCGACAGCTGTGTCGACGAGTTCCGGGAGAACGAGGACCTGCCGAACACCACGAACCCGGACGACTGGGCGCGCATCTCCGGCAAGAAGGGCGAGCGGATCGTCTACATCCGCACGCTCGTCTCCGGTGGCAAGGGCGCCGAGGCCGGCCGGTCCATCGAGACGGCCAGCAACACCGGTCAGTACCTGTAATCAACCGAGGGCGGTGCCGGAGGGGTTTCCCCGCCGGCACCGCCGTCGTTTCACCCCGTATGCACGGGACCCGCCTGGCGTGGCTCGACGCTCTCCGCGGCTATGCCGCCGTCGTCGTGGCCGCCTTCCATCTCAGCCCGGTCGTCCTCGGCGCCGACCGGCACCTCGCGCTGTACCGCGCCTTCGACGCCGGCAAGTACGCCGTTCTGCTGTTCTTCCTGGTCAGCGGTTACGTGATCCCGATGTCGCTGGAGCGGCACGGTTCGTTGCGCCGGTTCTGGACGGGCCGGATCGCCCGGATCTACCCGGCTTACCTGCTGACGATTCTGCTCGCCCTCGCCCTGGCCGCCGCGGGCCTGTACCGACTGCCGGAGCAGTGGCGCGGGGAGACCTCGGCGAGCGTGCTCGCGCACGCGTCGATGCTTCAGGACCTTCTGGGGGTACGCGGACTCGTCCGCCCGTTCTGGACTCTGAGCTTCGAGATGCTCTTCTATCTGGTCGTGGCGGGACTGTTCGCGTGGCGGCTGCACCGTCTCAGCGCCTGGTGGGCGACCGGGTTGACGGCGGTCGCCGTGCTCGGCGGTCCGTATCTGCCGGACGGTCTGCTCGGCGCGACGGCCCGGGACCGTCTGGCCGTTGCGGGACTGGCGCTGCTGCTTCTGGGCGGCTGCTTTCTCGCGTACACCCGAGGGTCGAGGATCGTGATCGTGATGGCCGGCGGTGTGGGCCTGGGGATGGCCACGCCCGCTTTCGTGAACGGTCATGCCACGAAGTGGGTGACCAGTGCCTCGTCGGGGCAGGCGCTGCTGTTCCTGGCGGTGATGTTCGCCGGGACGGTGGTGTACCGGGTGCAGCACGGCCAGATCGGTCGCGGGAACCTGGTGGCCCTCGTGGTGGTGTTCGGCGCCTGGACCGGCGAGAAGGGCTGGGAAGTTCCGCTGGCGGTGCTGGTAACTTTCGGTGGCGCTTTCGTGCTGCGTCACCGCCGGGTGCCCGCCGTGCTGACCTGGTTGGGAACGGTCAGTTATTCGCTCTATCTGCTGCACATCCTCGTGCTGGGGCTGGTCGTGCGCCTCACCGACAGCCGCCCGCTGATCATTGTCGGTTTCGTGACCGGGACGCTTGCTGTCGCCTGGGCCTCGCACCGGTTCGTCGAGGAGCCCGGACGGCGCCTCGCCCGGTCCCGGATGGACACGGAAGGTGGCACGCCGCGCACGCCGAGCTTCGGAAAGCAACGTGAGAGCGTCTAGGCTCGATACATGAGCTGGCTTGGCTTCGTGGCGGACAGCAAGGTCTCCAAGGACGGCGCGGTCCTAAAGAACAGGGTGGTCGCATGAGCGTTCGACGGATTATGGGAACAGAGGTCGAGTACGGCATCTCCGTGCCCGGCCAGCCCGGCGCCAACCCGATGGTCACGTCCTCCCAGGTGGTCAACGCCTACGGCGCACGCCCCGAGCTCAACCGCGGCGGGCGCGCACGCTGGGACTACGAGGAGGAGTCGCCGCTGCGCGACGCCCGTGGATTCACCTACTCCGGTGCCGCCTACGACCCGGCCGAGGCCCTCGCCGACGAGGATCTCGGTCTCGCCAACGTCATCCTGACCAACGGGGCGCGGCTCTACGTCGACCACGCCCACCCGGAATACAGCACTCCGGAGTGCACCAACCCGCTCGACGTGGTCAAGTGGGACAAGGCCGGTGAACGGGTGATGGCCGAGGCGTCCCGCCGCGCCGCCACGATCCCGGGCGCCCACCGGATCCAGCTCTACAAGAACAACACCGACAACAAGGGCGCCTCCTACGGCTCTCACGAGAACTACCTGATGCGCCGGCAGACCCCGTTCGCCGACATCGTCGCCCACCTGACCCCGTTCTTCGTCACCCGCCAGCTGTTCTGCGGCGTCGGCCGGGTCGGTCTAGGGCAGGACGGCTCCGGCGCGGGCTTCCAGCTCTCCTCGCGTGCCGACTTCTTCGAGGTCGAGGTGGGCCTGGAGACCACGCTCAAACGGCCGATCATCAACACCCGCGACGAGCCGCACGCCGACGCCGACAAGTACCGCCGGCTCCACGTGATCATCGGGGACGCCAACCTGTCCGAGATCGCCTCCTACCTCAAGATGGGCACCACCGCGCTGGTGCTCAACATGATCGAGGAGAAGGTGTTCACCGGCGAGTTGGGCATCGCCGACCCGGTCAGCGAGCTCAAGGCGGTCAGCCACGACCCGACGCTCAAGCACCTGATGCGGCTGCGTGACGGCCGCCGCCTGACCGCGCTCGACCTGCAGTGGGCCTACTACGAGCGGGCCCGGCAGTTCGTCGACGAGCGTTACGGCGCGGACGCCGACGAGCAGACCGCGGACGTGCTCGACCGCTGGGAGGACGTGCTCGACAAGCTCGGCCGCGACCCGATGCTCTGCTCCGACAGCCTCGACTGGGTCGCCAAGCTGCGGCTGCTGGAGGGCTACCGCGAGCGGGAGAACCTCGGCTGGAGTTCGCCGAAACTCCAGCTGGTCGACCTGCAGTACGCCGACGTCCGCCCGGAGAAGGGCCTCTACCACCGCCTGGTGGCCCGTGGCTCGATGAAGACGCTGCTGGAGCCGGACGACACCCAGCGCGCGATGTACGAGCCGCCGGAGGACACCCGGGCCTACTTCCGGGGCCGCTGCCTCGCGCAGTACGCGTCCGAAGTGGTCGCCGCCAGCTGGGACTCGGTGATCTTCGACGTCGGCCGGGAGTCCCTCGTCCGGGTGCCGATGATGGAACCGGAACGAGGCACCCGCAAGCATGTCGGTGCCCTGTTCGACACGTGTGAGAGCGCGAAGGATCTCCTCGAGGTGATCACGAGCCGGTAATGCGTTTCGTCACAGGCGCGAGGTAGGTTTTTCCCAACCCGATGTTGCGGTTACTTCGGGTGGCTGAGAAGGGGGACATCCAATGGCAACCCGAGACACCGGTGGTCAGTCGCAGTCCAGCAAGGGACACAGCGACCAGGAGATCGAGGACGTCACCGTCGAGGCCAATCCCGAGGTCGCCGAGCGGCATGCGGAGATCACCGAGGACGTCGACGATCTGCTCGACGAGATCGACAGCGTCCTCGAGGAGAACGCCGAAGAGTTCGTGCGTGGATATGTGCAAAAAGGCGGCCAGTGACGCCTTTTGTCCGATTTAGTTGACATAGTTCACCGGACGCTGCCCGCCCTCGGGGCCGGGCAGCGTCCGGTGCTGCTCCCGCTTCGATCGAACGCGGGAAATGCCTCGCAACACGTCGATGATGTTCACCGCACGGCATCGGCGCGCGGGATATTGTGCTTCAACTGCACGGTGGGTTTTCTCGCCGATGCGATACGTACCTGAGAAAGGAACCACGTGGCGACGGGCTTTGATCCATCCGGGCGTCTACCGGATTTCTTCACCAACGCGGGGACGTCCTCCTTCACGCAGTTCCTGAGCCAGGCCGCGCCGGAGCTGCTGCCGGGCCGGCGCCCCCTCCCGCCGGGCCTCTCCGCCGACATCGCGCCGCACGGGACCACGATCGTGGCCATCGCGACGGCCGAGGGCGTGGTGATGGCCGGTGACCGCCGGGCGACCATGGGCAATCTGATCGCCAGCCGGGACATCAAGAAGGTGCACCCCGCCGACTCGTACTCACTGATCGGCATCGCGGGCACCGCCGGCATCGGCATCGAGCTGATCCGCCTGTTCCAGGTCGAGCTCGAGCACTACGAGAAGATCGAGGGCGCCATGCTCTCGCTCGACGGCAAGGCGAACCGGCTCGCGGCCATGGTCCGCGGCAACCTCGGCGCCGCCATGCAGGGTCTCGCGGTGGTGCCGCTGTTCGCCGGGTTCGACCTGGCACCCGCCGAGGGCACCGCTCCCGGCCGGATCTTCAGCTTCGACGTGGCCGGCGGCCTCTACGAGGAGACCGGCTACGAGGCGATCGGTTCCGGTTCGCTGTTCGCCAAGTCCGCGCTGAAGAAGCGCTACCGGGCCGGCGTCGGGACCGACGACGCGATCCGGCTGGCGCTGGAGGCGCTCTACGACGCCGCTGACGACGACACGGCCACCGGTGGGCCGGATGTGATTCGCAAGATCTACCCGGTGGTGATGACCGCGACGTCGGCCGGGACGCACCGGCTGACCGACGCGGAGACCGCGGCGGTCGCCGAACAGGTCGTGTCGGGACGTGCGGAGAACCCGGGCGGTTGATCCGCACGGCGCTGGAGAAGGAGTAGCCACCCGTGGCCATGCAGTTCTACGCATCACCCGAGCAGGTTCAGCGCGACCGCTCGGAGTACGCCCGTAAGGGCATCGCCCGCGGCCGGTCGGCTGTGGTGCTTTCCTACGAGGGCGGCATTCTGCTGGTCGCCGAGAACATCACCACCCTCCGCAAGATCAGCGAGATCTACGACAAGATCGCGTTCGCGGCGGTCGGGCGGTACAACGAGTTCGAGAGCCTGCGCCGTGCCGGTGTGCGGATGGCGGACATGCTCGGCCTCAGCTACGACCGGCGGGACGTGACCGCGCGGGCGCTGGCGAACGCGTACACCCAGACGCTCGGCTCGATCTTCTCGGAGACCCAGAAGCCGTACGAGGTGGAGATCTGCATCGCGCAGGTCGGCGCCACGCCGGAGCAGGACGAGCTGTACCGCATCATGTACGACGGTTCGGCCCTGGACGAGCCCGGCTTCATGGCGATGGGCGGGCAGGCCGAGGCGATCGCCGCCGTCCTCAAGGAACGCCACGACACCGCGGCTGACCTGCAGACCGCCCTGGTCCTGGCCGCCGAGGCGCTGGGCAGCGTCGGCGGAGAGAACGGCCAGGCCCGCACGCTCACGGCCAAGCAGCTCGAGGTGGCGGTCATCGACCGGCGCCGGCCGGGCCGCGCGTTCCGCCGGCTCGCGGACTCCACGCTGACCACTCTGCTCGGGCACGAGTCGGTGCCGGAGGCCGAGCTCGGCGATGTGGACTCGGCGCCGCCCGCGCCGTCCGAGGGAAAGCCGACGGTGTCGGCCGCCCCGGAGGCGGACGAGACGAAGTCCGAGTAGACGAGCACGGAAGAACGCCCGTTCGGCCCCGGAACTCCCCGGCGGCGAACGGGCGTTCTTTCACGCGTACCCAGAGAAAAGCGCGAGAAGCGCGCCCGGTCTCCCGGGAAAGCGTGGCTTGTGGGTCCCGCTGAGGCTGAAGTAGCTAGTAGTGTTTCTTCATGGAACGGCGAATTTTCGGCCTCGAGACCGAGTACGGAGTCACGTGCACCTATCGGGGGCAGCGGCGGCTGTCTCCGGACGAGGTGGCCCGCTACCTGTTCCGCCGAGTGGTCTCCTGGGGACGCAGCAGCAACGTGTTCCTCCGCAACGGCGCCCGCCTCTACCTCGACGTCGGTTCCCACCCTGAGTACGCGACTCCCGAATGCGATTCCGTCACCGACCTGGTCGCTCACGACCGTGCCGGTGAGCGCATCCTGGAGGGCCTTCTGGTCGACGCGGAGAAGCGTCTGCACGACGAGGGCATCGCCGGTGAGATCTACCTGTTCAAGAACAACACCGACTCGGCCGGCAACTCCTACGGCTGCCACGAGAACTACCTGGTCTCGCGGCACGGCGAGTTCGGCCGTCTCGCCGACGTGCTCATCCCGTTCCTGGTCACCCGCCAACTGATCTGCGGCGCGGGCAAGGTGTTGCAGACCCCGCGCGGCGCGGTCTTCTGCCTGTCCCAGCGCGCCGAGCACATCTGGGAGGGCGTCTCCAGCGCGACGACGCGCAGCCGCCCGATCATCAACACCCGCGACGAGCCACACGCCGACGCGGAGCGTTACCGCCGCCTGCACGTGATCGTCGGCGACTCCAACATGAACGAGGTCACCACCCTGCTCAAGGTGGGCGCCGCCGACATCGTGCTCCGCATGATCGAGGCCGGCGTGGTGATGCGCGACCTGACCTTGGAAAACCCGATCCGCGCGATCCGTGAGGTCAGCCACGACATCACCGGCCGCCGCAAGATCCGCCTGGCCAACAACAAAGAGGTCTCCGCCCTGGAGATCCAGCAGGAATACCTGGCCAAGGCCACCGAGTTCGTCGAGCGCCGTGGTGGCGATCCGGTCGCCAAGCGCGTCGTCGAGCTGTGGGGCCGCGTCCTCAACGCCGTCGAGACCGGCAACCTCGACAGCGTCAGCCGCGAGATCGACTGGGTCTCGAAATACAAGCTGATCGAGCGCTACCAGGCCAAACACGACATCCCGATGTCCCACCCGCGGATCGCGCAGCTCGACCTGGCCTACCACGACGTCCGTCGCGGCCGGGGACTCTACGCCCTGATGGAGAAGCGCAACCAGGTCGACCGCATCGCCAACGACCTGCAGATCTTCGAGGCCAAGGAGACGCCGCCGCAGACCACGCGCGCCCGCCTCCGCGGCGAGTTCATCAAACACGCCCAGGAGAAGCGCCGCGACTTCACCGTCGACTGGGTGCATCTCAAGCTCAACGACCAGGCGCAGCGCACCGTTCTCTGCAAGGACCCGTTCCGCGCCTACGACGAGCGGGTCGAACGGCTGATCGCCAGCATGTGACGGCACGTCAGCTCGTGTTTCGTAAGGGGGGCAGGAGCGAGGCGAGGTCCAGGTGTCGTCTGGGTGTGCGGCGCGGGCGCCCGGATACCGGGGTTGTATCCGGGTGTTCGCGACGTGCGGCCAGACGGCGGCTGGGCCACGCCGCAGCCCAGCCATCCCTTACGAAACACGAGCTAAGCTGGCCGGGTTATGAATGCCATGCCCGGCCGGCCTGACCTGCCCCCCGAACCCCCCGAGCGCTCCGAGCAGGAGGTCCGCTGGGGCCGCGTCGAGCGTCGCCGCGAGCGCATCTACCAACAGATCAAGCGAGACCGCGCCGGCAACCACAAGATCCCGACGTGGGTCTATGTGTCGCTCTTGGCTGCCCTGGTGCTCGGCTGGCTCTATCTGATCATCACGTCCCGATAGGCGTTTCCCAGCGCAAGATCAAATTCATGTCGTAGCCGGGTGGTGGGTACAGACCGTCGCTCCCGCCGAGGGCCCTTCGGGCTACCTGCGTGAATGGTCGCCGCCCGAAGGCGAGACGACGCAGCCTCAGAGCAGGGATGCGGCATGCCGCCCAGCGGCGGCAGCGGCCAGGAAATAGCCGTGGTCCTGATCCAGCTTGCGGCCCATGGTCGACAACGGCACCGGACAGGCCCGCAGAGCCGGGTCCAACCCGTCGGACGAGACCCGGACGATCCGGTGCCGAGCCGCCAGCGGAACGAGAGCCGCGTCCACCACAGCCGCCAGAGCCGGCTCGAGCCCGTCGGGGACAGGCAGGTCGGCAGCGGCCAGCGCCACCCGGCCGTAAGCCGTCAGACTGTGGTGCGACACCCCGCGGTGCCGGTCACGCCCGTCCCCGTCGGAGATCCGCAGCGACCCGACCGGCCGCCCGCCGAGCACCGCCACCGCGTTGATCGCCTCGCCCAGGGCCACCCCGGAGAACCCCCAGGTGGTGCCGGTCCCCAGATTCCCCGGCCCCTGCGCGACGATCGTGACATCGGCCCGCAGCACGTGCCGAGCGGCGAGCAGACCGGTGTGCACCGTGCTCGCCTCCAGGTCACCGCCGAACGCCTGCCCGGTGGTGACCGTGCCGGCGAGATGGCCACGCAGGCCGTCGAGGGTGCGGGAGAACCAGGCCGGCAGGGCACCGCCGTCGGTCATCAGGTAGGCGACCCGGGCGTCCGGCCGGTCGGCGTGCACCCCGGCCAGGATCGCCGGCAACGCCGAGTGCAGGTCGGCGGTGACCACCGGCATGCCGTCGATCGTGTCGGCCGTGGCCATCGTCTCCCGGTGCGGGGAGGCCTCCTCGTCCACGCCCAGCAGGATCGGCTGCAGCGGGGTGTAACGGGCCTTGACCAGGTGGCCGTGGTCGCGGGTCGCACCGTCGTCGGCAGGGTCCGCCGGCAACCGGTCGGGCAGGGCCACGACCAGGGCGTACCCGCCGGTGCCGAGGCCCATGACGAGCGCACCGACGTTGAGCAGGACCCGGTCGCCGGCCTCCGGAGCGCCGGTCAGCGACGGGTAGGCGAGCGCACGCAGCGGCCCGCCGGTGGTCTCCACGTCGAGTTCGACCGCGCCGCGCCAGGAACGCCGCACCGCAAGGACCGTCCCGGCCCGCCATCGCACCATGCGGCGACCCTACACAGGGTCACACCGGGAGGCCGCCCTCGGTGTGGGTGTGTCCGGGCCGTCCCCGGGTCGGGTCGAGGAACACGTACCGGATCTCCGGGAAGCGTTCGCGAAGACGGCGTTCGGCCTCGTCGGAGGCCTCCTCGATGGCCGCGCCGGTCGCGTCGTCGGCGAAGTCGACCTTCGCCGCGACCAGGATGTCGCCGGGCCCGATCTGCATCGTGAACAGGGTCGGTACGGCGGTGACGACGTCGACGGCGGCCAGGTCGGCGGCGATCTGCCGGTGGACGCGGCGCGGCACCGCCCGGCCGACCAGCAGGGACATGTTGCTGCGGGCCAGCACGGTGGCGACCACCAGCAGGAGCAGGCCGATCAGGATGGACGCCACGCCGTCCCACAGCTCGGAGCCGGTGAGCTGCGCCAGGCCCAGCCCGCCGGCGGCCAGGACCAGGCCGATCAGAGCGGCCGAGTCCTCGAAGTAGACGGCTTTGACGGTGGTGTCCGAGGTGAGCCGCAGGAAGCGCCGCGGCGTGGTGTTCCACCGCCGGGACGCGCCGAGCACCTGACGGCGGGCCTTGAGGAACGAGACGCCCTCGGCCGCGAACGCCACGGCCAGCACGACGTACGACGCGAGATAATCGCCGCTGGCCTCGCCCTCGAGGATGGTGTCGACGCCGTGATAGATCGAGAATCCGGCACCGCCGACGAAGGTGAACAGGGCGGCGATGAACGCCCAGACGTAACTCTCCTTGCCGTACCCGAAGGGATGTTCCTCGTCGGCGGGCCGGGCGCCGCGCCGCAGGGCGACGTAGAGGAAGACCTCGGTGACCGTGTCGGCGACCGAGTGCGCCGCCTCGGAGAGCATCGCCGCCGATCCGGAGGCGAGCCCGGCCACCAGCTTCGCCACGGCGATCACGAGGTTGGCGGCGCCGGCGAGCAGGACGGTGCCCATGCTCTCCGACTCGGGGCCCGAGGGGGTGGGGGCGGCTGCGTCGGTCACGGGTGCCATCATTTCCCCCTGGCCATCACGGATAACCGTCCCGACTTGCGGGTTGCTAGGGTTGCGCGGTGTCGCGCACTCGTACGGAGCGCCTGGTTAACCTGGTGATCTGCCTGCTGTCCACGCGCCGGTTCCTGACCGCCGCGCAGATCGCGCTGACCGTGCCCGGTTACGAGCACGACCCTGAGGACCCGCGGGACCACGAGGCGTTCCAGCGCAAGTTCGAGCGGGACAAGGCGGAGCTCCGCGAGCTCGGGGTGCCGCTGGAGACCGGCACGGCGAGCATCTTCGACCAGGAGCCGGGTTACCGCATCGCCCCGCGGGAGTATGCCCTGCCCGACATCCTGCTGGAGCCGGACGAGGCCGCCGCCGTGGGCATCGCCGCACGTCTCTGGCAGCACGCCGGCCTGGCCGCCGCCGCCTCGTCGGGTCTGGCCAAGCTGCGGGCCGCCGGGGTCGAGGTGGACCCGCAGGCCACGCTCGGTGTCGAGCCGGTCGTCACCGTCGACCCGTCGTTCGGCCCGCTGACCGCCGCGGCCCGCCAGCGCCGGGCCGTCACGTTCAAGTACCGCGTGCCCGAGGTCGACGAGCCGACCACCCGCCGCCTGGAGCCGTGGGGCGTGGTCTGCTGGCGCGGCCGGTGGTATGTGGTGGGTCACGACAAGGACCGCGCCGCCACCCGCTGCTTCCGGCTGTCCCGCATCGTCGGCGACGTCCGGGCCACCGGGCAGCCGGACGCGTTCACCCCGCCGGGGGACACCGATCTGATCAGTCACGTCGCGCATCTCTCCGGTCCGGTCGCCCGCACCGGCCGTGCCACGGTGACGGTCCGGCCCGGCCGGGCGGCCGGTCTGCGGCGCCTGGCGGCCGAGTCGGTGGCCACCCCGGACGGCGACCGGTTGACCATCCTGTACGGCGACGCCGAGTGGCTGGCCTCACGGATCGCCGGGTACGGCCCGGACGCCCGCGCGGAGGGCCCGCCCGAGTTGCGGACCGCGGTGATCCAGCACCTCAAGGAACTGGTGTCCCGGCACGAGGTCACGGCGGTGTCCCGATGACCCCGCAGCAGCGCGCGACCACGCCCCGCACCTCGGCCGACCGTCTCGGCCGGCTGCTCAACCTGGTGCCCTACCTGCTGGCCCGCCCGGGGATCCTGGTGTCCGAGGCGGCCGCCGACCTCGGGGTGACCGAGCGTCAGCTGCGCGAGGACCTGGAGCTGCTCTGGGTCTGCGGCCTGCCGGGATACGGCCCGGGTGACCTGATCGACATGGCACTGGACGGCGACCGGGTGACGATCAGTCACGACGCCGGCATGGACAAGCCGTTGCGGCTCAACCCGGACGAGGCGCTGGCGCTGATCGTGGCGTTGCGGATGCTCGCCGAGACGCCCGGCATCGGCACCCGGGACGCGATCGAACGCGCCCTCGCCAAGATCGAGAGCGCGGCCGGTGACCTGGCCACCGCCCCGGTCGCGGTGCGGCTGCCGGCCAACCAGAAGAAGCTGGCCGCGGTCCGTGCGGCGGTCGACTCCGGGAACGCGTTGCGCCTGACCTACTACACGGCCGCCCGGGACGAGACCAGCGAACGGGTGGTCGACCCGATGCGGATGCTGATGGTCGGCGGGTTCGCCTACCTGGAGGCGTGGTGCCGGCGGGCCGAGGGGACCCGGCTGTTCCGGATCGACCGGATCGACGGGTTCACCGAGTTGCCCGAACCGTCCGCCCCGCCGGTCGAGGCGGTGCCGCACGACGTCACCGGCGGCGTCTTCCGGCCCGGCCCGGACCTGCCGCTGGTCACCCTGCGGGTGGGGCGCGGCGGGCGCTGGATCACCGAGTACTACCCGGTGGAGGAGGTCACCCGGGAGACCGGCGAGTGGCGGGTCACCATGCGGGTCACCGACCTGGGCTGGGCGCAGCGTTTCCTGGCCGGTCTCGGACCGGACGTGACCGTGCTGGGACCGCCGGAGCTGGTGGAACGCATCCGGGCGCAGGCCGCCACCGCGCTGGACCAGTACTCCGCGGGTTAGCCGGGCACCGGGACCACGCCTCGCTCCCGGCCCTCGGGCGGGACAGGCGCTAGGGTTACCGGGTGCTGATGTGGGTCTGGATCGCCGTCGGAGTGATCGCGCTGTTCATCCTGGTCTGGTGCGGTCTGCGCCTGTTGGGCCGGTTGTCCGAGTTGCGCCGTGCTGCAGTCAAGCTGCAGCGCCGCCAGGAAGAGGCGATGGTGCTGCAGGCCGGCGCCGAGAAGCTGCAGCGGACCGTCCTGCAGGTGCAGGAGCGGGCCGAACGCATGCAGGAGAAGGTCGCCACGATCCAGGCGGGGCTGGGACGATGAACAGTGGGAGAAACCCCGTTTGACAGCAGACACTTAGCGAGATCGTAAGAAACCCGGGCCATCCGGTGGGCATCATCGACGGAATCCACACGTACGATGGACCGGCCACCTGATCCGACCGACTGGAGTCATCCCATGGGCGCCCTCAAGCCATGGCACATCATCGTTCTCGTCGTCGTGCTCGTGCTGCTGTTCGGCGCGAAGCGACTGCCGGACGCGGCGCGTTCCCTCGGACGCTCGCTGCGGATCATCAAGGCGGAGACCAAGGGTCTCGTCGACGACAACAACAGTGCCGACCCCAACCTCGCGGAGAAAGCGGACGCGCAGCACGGGCGCACACCGCTGCAGGGTGAGGTGCACCAGCCCTACCAGCAGCAGCCCGGCTACCAGCAGACGCCGCCCGCGGGCTACCAGCAGCCGCAGGGCTACCAGCAGACCCCGCCGCCGGCCGGCTACCAGCAGGCGCAGCCCGCCCCGCAGCCGTTCGTCGACCCGGTGCAGCGCACCAACGACCGCTGACCCGAGTCGATGGCACTGAGCCTGCGCCCCAAATCAAAGGGACCCTCGAAGTTCGAGCAGGCCGCCGACGGCTCCATGACGCTCATCGAGCATGTCCGGGAGCTGCGTAACCGCCTGTTCATCGCCTCGGCGGCGGTCGTCGTCGGCCTGATCGTCGGCTTCATCATCTCGAAGTGGACCTTCGAGATCTTGAAAGCGCCGTACTGCGATCTGCCGAGCTCTACCAGCGACTCCACCGGGAGTTGTGAGTTCATCACGCTCGCGGTGACCGACCAGCTCATGCTGCGACTGAAGATCGCGCTCTGGGTGGGCCTGATCGTGGCGGCACCGGTCTGGCTCTACCAGCTCTGGGCCTTCGTCGCGCCCGGCCTGCACCGTCACGAGCGCAAATGGGCCTACGTCTTCGTCGCCCTCGCGACGCCGTTGTTCCTCGGTGGCGCCGTCCTCGCCTACTTCGTGATCGGCCACAGCCTGGCCTTCATCATGGAGGCCGGTGTCATCGGGGAGCCGACCAAACTCGAGGTCACGTCCTACGTCGGCTTCGTGATGAACATGCTGTTGCTGTTCGGCGCGGCCTTCGAGTTCCCGCTCCTGTTGCTTATGCTGAACTTCACTGGGGTGGTTAGCGCCCCTCGGCTGCTCAGCTGGTGGCGTGCGGTGGTCTTTCTGGCGTTCGCGTTTGCGGCGATCGCCACTCCCGACCCCGGCCCCTTCGGCATGACGCTGCTGGCAGCGTGTATCTCGTTGCTGTACTTCATTGCCGTCGGTGTCGCCTTCATCTACGACAAGCGCATGGGACGTGGCAAGGAGATCTACGCGGGACTGGACGACGACGCGGTCTCGCCGCTCGCGGAGGAACGCGTGCCGGTCGGCGCGTCCGACCCGGTGGAGGCCCCGACAGCGGTCGAGGCGCCCGCCCCGGTGGACAAGCCGCAGTCGCTGGAGCGCCGCTACGACGACATGACATGACCTGACGGTCGGTGACGAGGGCACCCATCGCGGTGCCGGTCGAACCCCTGTGGGGGAGACCGGCACCGCGATGTGCTTTCCGCAGGTCAATTGCGGTTCGGGTGCAATACGGTTGCCGGGCGGTGCGCGGGGTCAGATTCTTCGTCGCGGGCCGATCGTGGTGGCATGTCGATGAGCCCGATCAACAGCAGCACGCCGTCGTTCAGCTCGATGGCGTCGTCGATCCTCGGCAACGCCCGTCACGCCTTCAGGGCGATGGCGGCGGCCGCGACGACCGCACCGGAGGTCCAGTCCGAACCGAAGGAACCACTGGCCCCGCCTCGGACGAGCCGGCCCGGCCGTCAGGGCACCATGGTCGACAAGTACATCTAGACACGCGCCGTGGTCACGGTGCGAAGCCCGTCCGCGTGTTGACTTCAGGCGCACTGGGCGCCCGAAGTCGTCACACCTGTGGTGGGTGTGGTGTTTTCGGGCGCGCTGGGCGCCCGAAGTCGTCACACCTGTGGTGGTGTGGTGAATTGGGGCGCTCAGCACGCCCGAAAACACCACACCCACAACAGCGTGGTGATTTCGGGCGTCCAGCGCGCCCGTATTCACCACACCACCAGGGGTGTGGTGAATTGGGGCGTCCAGCGCGCCCGAAGTCACCACGCGGATGGGTTTCGCACCCTGACCACGAAACGTGCCTAGAGGAGTGGCGAATCCGCTGACCCGGCCCTGTTCAGCCGACGAACCGGACCCGTCAGCCCGTCAGCCCGCTCGGCTCGTTCAGCCCGCGAAGCCGGCCAGCGCCAGCGTGGCGCCCAGGCCGTTGGTGCGGCCCGGCTCGGCAGCCGGCAGGACCAGGGCGGCACAGCCCGCCGCCACCGCGCCCGCGTCGGCCGGGCTGTCACCGACCATCAGGGTGCGTTCCGGGTCGGCGCCCAGCATGCCGCAGGCGCGCAGGAAGATCGCCGGATCGGGTTTGGTGCGTCCCACCTCGTAACTGAGGGCGTACGCGTCGACCAGCCCGTCCAGCCCCCACGCCGCGAACAGGGGACGGATGTCGAAACCGATGTTGCTGACCACGCCGACCTTGACGCCACCGGCGTGCAGGCGTCGCAGGGTCGGCTCGGTGTCCGGGTAGGGCAGCCAGCCCGCCGGGACGAGCAACCGGTCGTACAGCGCGTCGGCGAGACCGGCCACGTCGGTGTGCACGGTCGCGGCCAGACCGGTGTAGGCGGCGCGGTGGCTGTGCGCGTACAGATCGCGGTCGGCCCAGTCCTCGGCGAGGTGCGGCGGCACCCGGTGCGGCAGGGGACCGCCGGCGCGCCCGGCGGTCAGCAGCCGGTCGGCGAGGATCGTCGCCTTGCCCCGGTCGAGGGTGGTCCCGCAGGTGGCGGCGGCCGCCAGAACCCAGCTGACCGGGTCTTCCACCTGGGCCAGCGTGCCGTGGAAGTCGAAGAGCACCGCCTCCACCGGTCGTACGGTATGTGGTGGGTGATCGGTCTTCTCGTTGACATCCGGCACGCCGTGCACCTTACCGAGGCCGCCGGAGCGACCCGACGGCCACATACCGTGTCGCAAATTGTCATATCCACGAACTAGCCTGGTGGTCATGACTAGTCCCGCCGAACGATATGCGGAATCACAGCGGCGGGCGGCGCGGGTCGCGGCCTTCCCGGCCCTCGAGGACTTCATGCTCGACGTGGGCTTCGACCTGGACGATTTCCAGCGTGAGGCCTGTGAGGTCCTGGAGCGCGGCAACGGGGTCCTGGTGTGTGCGCCGACGGGCGCCGGCAAGACCGTGGTGGGTGAGTTCGCGGTGCATCTGGCGCTGCGCGACGGGGCACGCAAGTGCTTCTACACCACCCCGATCAAGGCGCTGTCCAATCAGAAATACCACGATCTGGTGGCTCGGTACGGTGCGGACAAGGTCGGTCTGCTGACCGGCGACAACACGATCAACGGCGATGCCCCGGTGGTGGTGATGACCACCGAGGTGCTGCGCAACATGCTCTACTCCGGCTCCGAGCAGCTGCGCAACCTGGCGTATGTGGTGATGGACGAGGTGCACTACCTCGCCGACCGGTTCCGTGGCGCCGTCTGGGAAGAGGTGATCATCCACCTGCCCTCCTCGGTGACGCTGGTCTCACTGTCCGCGACGGTGAGCAACTACGAGGAGTTCGCCGACTGGCTGGTCACCGTCCGCGGCGAGACCGAGGTGGTGGTCAGCGAGCACCGGCCGGTGCCGCTGTGGCAGCACATGCTGGTCGGCCGCCGGATGTTCGACCTGTTCCACGACGCCGACGCGGCGAAGAAACACGACGTGCACCCGGAGCTGCTGCGCTACACCCGGGAGATGGACCGGCGGCTGGAGCTGACCGACCGGTCCGGCGGGTGGAACGGGCGGGGCGGCAACCGGACCCGCCGCTGGCAGCCGCCACCCCGGGCCGAGGTCGTCGACCGGCTGGAACGCGCCGGCCTGCTGCCGGCGATCCTGTTCATCTTCAGCCGGGCGGGGTGCGCCGCCGCGGTGCAGCAGTGCCTGGCGGCCGGCCTGCGGCTGACCGATGCCGACGAGCGGGCCGAGATCCGGCGCATCGTGTCGGCCAAGGTGGCGAACATCCCGGCTGAGGACCTCTCCGTGCTGGGCTACTGGGAGTGGCTCGACGGGCTGGAGCGCGGGGTCGCCGCCCACCATGCCGGCATGCTTCCCGCCTTCAAGGAGGCGGTCGAGGAGTGTTTCGTGCGGGGCCTGGTCAAGGCGGTCTTCGCCACCGAGACCCTGGCGCTGGGCATCAACATGCCGGCCCGCTGCGTCGTGCTCGAACGGCTGGTCAAGTTCAACGGTGAGGCGCACGTCGACCTGACCCCGGGGGAGTACACCCAGCTGACCGGCCGGGCCGGGCGCCGCGGCATCGACGTCGAGGGTCACGCCGTGGTCCTCTGGAGCCCGGACATCGACCCGCGGCAGGTGGCCGGCCTCGCCTCCACGCGCACGTTCCCGCTGCGGTCGTCGTTTCGTCCGTCGTACAACATGGCGGTGAACCTGGTCGGCACGGTCGGTGCGGACAAGTCCCGGGAGCTGCTGGAGTCCAGCTTCGCGCAGTTCCAGGCGGACCGGTCGGTGGTCGGTCTGGCGCGGCAGGTGCAGCGCAACGTCGAGACCATGGAGACGTATGGGTCGGACGGCGCCTGCCACCACGGCGACTTCGACGAGTATTTCGCGATCCGGGTCGCCATCGCCGACCGGGAGAAGTCGCTGTCCCGCCAGGGCGTGCAGCAGCGCCGGTCGGCGGCGGTCTCGTCGCTGGAACGGCTGCGTGCCGGTGACGTGATCCGGGTGCCGCAGGGCCGCCGGGCCGGCCTGGCCGTGGTGGTCGAGCCGGCGACCGGCGGGTTCGGTGAGCCGCGGCCGCTGGTGCTGACCCAGGACCGGTGGGCCGGCCGGATCGGGCCGGGCGACTTCGGGGGTGCCGCCGAGGTGCTGGCGCATCTGCGGGTGCCGAAGAGTTTCAACCCCCGCTCGCCCGCGTCCCGCCGTGACCTGGCCGCGCAGGTGTCCGCGACCGGACTGGACCGGCACCCGGACCGCCGGCGGTCCGGCCGCAGCAAGGGCAACCCCGGTGAGGACGCCGAGGTGGCCCTGCTCAAGGTGCGGATGCGGCAGCACCCGTGCCACGCCTGCCCGGAGCGGGAGGACCACGCCCGCTTCGCCGAGCGCCGGCACCGCCTGTCGCGGGACACCGACGCGCTGCGTGACAAGGTGGCCGGCCGCACCGGCTCGCTGGCCCGCACCTTCGACCAGGTGTGCGCGGTGCTGACCGCCCGGGGCTATCTCTCCTCCGACGGTGAGGTCACCGAGGACGGCCGGATGCTCGGCCGGATCTGGTCCGAGGCCGACCTGCTGATCGCCGAGTGCCTGCGGCAGGGTGTCTGGGACGGTCTGGCCCCGGACGAGTTGGCCGCCGCGGTGTCGATGGTGCTCTACGAGTCGCGCCGCGAGGGGGAGGACCGGGCCTCCGTGCCGAAGGGCCCGATCACCGCTGCGGTGGATTCCTGCGCCAAGCTCTGGGGGGAGATCGCCGCCGACGAGGCGGAGCACGGGCTGTCGCTGACCCGGGAACCCGACCCCGGTTTCGTGTGGCCGATGTTCCGCTGGGCCCGGGGTGAACCGCTGGCCAAGGTGCTGGCCAGCGGCAACCAGCACGACACGGACATGCCCGCCGGTGACTTCGTGCGCTGGGCGCGGCAGGTGCTCGACCTGCTGGGCCAGATCCGGGAGGCGTCGGCCGCGTCGCCGAGCGTCAAGGCGACGGCCCGCAAGGCGGTGACAGCGGTCAACCGGGGTGTGCTGGCGTTGCAGGGCGGCCAGTAGGGCTCTTCCGCGGCGGCATGCGTTTACGGGCCGTCGCCGGGGGAAGGAACATGAGTGGTGTTCGGGCTCGCGACAACGACGTCGCGGGCTCGCCGCCCATCCGTGTCGCGTCGCGACGCCGGTGTGAGGTCTCGGAACGGCCCCGGTTCGGACTGTCGGGCCAGGTGGTCAGCCGGTGTGAGGTCTCGGTACGGCCCAGGCTCGGACTGTCGGGCCAGGTGGTCAACCGGTGTGAGGTCTCGGAACGGCCCCGGTCCGGGGCGGTGATCGTGGCGGATGGTGAATCTCCGTTGACGAGATCTTCCGGAAAAATCAAGAATTGCGACGGCAGTGATTGATATCGCTGATTGCGTCGGCCGGAGGAAGGACATGAGCGCGGGCTCACCGCATCTGATCGGATGGTCCGGTGACACGAGATCGGAGTCGGTGCTGGCGGTCATCGACGCGGACACCTCGGTCATCGAGTTCACTGTCTGGGGCGTGTGGGACAGGACGCTCTCCGTCCAGGCGCGCACCGTCGTCGACAAGTGTCTCGCCGAACACCCCACCGCCCTGATCATCGACCTGCACGAGTTGAGTGACCCGCACGCGGTCAGCGCGCCGCTCTGGCTCACCGCCTGCGCGCAGGGTGCCGCCATGCACCCGCCGGTCGCCGTGGCGGTCTGTCTCGCCCCGGATGATCCGCTGGCGGGTCGCCTGCGCAGGCTCGGGGGCCGCGACTGGCTGGTGCTGTACGCGACCGTCCCGCAGGCCCGTGACGCGCTCGCCGGGTGCCGGACGCTGCCCGGCCGGCTGCACCTGGTGCTCCCGCCGGATCCGGCCAGTGCGGTGCAGGCCCGGGCACTGGTCACCGAGGCCTGCTCCGGCTGGGACCTGCGGCACCTGGGGGAACGTTCCCGGCTCGTCGTCTCCGAACTGGTGGTGAACGCCGCCGAACACGCCGGCACCGACATCGAGGTGACGGTCTCCCCGCGCGGTGCGGGGACGGCCTCCGCCGTGCACCTGGCCGTCTACGACGGGGACTCCGACCTGCCCCGGCTGCGCGAGCCGGTGCCCGGGCCGCTCGGCCCGTCACTGGTGGACCGGGGGCTCGGCCTGCGGATCGTCGGCGCCGCGGCCTCTTCGTGGGGCGCGCTGCCGGCCCGCAGCGGCAAACTGGTCTGGGCGATCGTCCGGTCCCGCCCGGAGGTGCCAGCATGACCGGCGATGCGACGACACCCGCCACCGGCGCGAGTGGGAGTGGGTGCGGAGAAGGGGTCCGCGCGTGAGCGCGGGCGCCACCCGGATCGCCGGCGCCCGTGACGGGGACCGGCTGCTGATCACGCTGCAGGGCAGCCTGGACGCGATGTCCGCCGAGGCGCTGCAGTCCCAGCTCTACGATCTCACCCAGGTGCAGGACCTGATCGGGCTGGGCGCCCCGGTTCGGCAGATCCACATCGACGTCGCCGGCGTGGACTTCTGCGACGCCGCCGGTCTGCGGATGCTCGTGGCGGCCCGGCGGGTGGCCGAGGCGCGGCAGGCGACCTGTCACCTTCACGACCCGCAGCCGCATCTGCGCTGGTTGCTGCTCGCCACGAACGCGGCCGGCCTGTTCCACCTCGACGGTTGAGCCCATCGATCTCCCGGCGCTTCTACCGTACGGGGTATGGCGGCCTCACAGGAGCACATCACGGCGGCGACCCCGCGCGGGTCGGTCCTGGTGGACGGCGGCGCGACGTTCCGGTTCTGGGCGCCGGCCGCGCGCAGTGTCCACATCTCGTTCCACGGTGTCTTCGACCATCGCCCGGTGCCGGAGGAGGAGCTGGTGTTCCGGCCGGAGACCGGGGACTGGACCGGGTTCTTCGCCGGCGTCACGGCGGGGACGAAATACCGCTTCTATGTGGTGGGCGACGGCGGCGAGGGCTTCAAACGTGACCCTTACGCGCGGGAGCTGGAACTGTACGGCTATCCGGAGTGTGACGCCCTGGTCGTCGACGATCGCGCCTATCCGTGGCACGACCACGGCTGGACGTCGCCGGACTTCGCCGATCTGATCGTGTACCAGTTCCACGTCGGGGTGTTCTCGGCGGCCGACGCGCACGGGCGGGACCGGCGGGCGCACCGGACGGCGAAGTTGCTGGATGCCGTGCAGCGTGTGCCGTACCTCGCCGATCTGGGCGTGACCGCCGTGCAGCCGCTGCCGGTGGTGGAGTTCCAGGGGGAGTGGAGTCTGGGCTACAACGGGACCGACCTGTTCAGTCCGGAGATGGACTACTGCGTCGACCCGCAGGCGCTGCCGCCCTACCTGGAGGCGGTGAACGACCTGCTGGCCGCCCGGGGTGCCGGCCCGCTCAAGCACGAGGAGCTGGCCGGGCAGGCCAACCAGTTGAAGGCGTTCGTCGACGTCTGCCACCTGTACGGCATCGCGGTGATCCTGGACGTCGTCTACAACCACGCGGGCGGCGGCCTCGATCCGCAGAGCCTGGACTACGTGGATTTCCCGGCCGATCCGGGCGGGCACAACAACGCCTACTTCTCGGGGGCGGGCTGGGCCGGCGGGCGGGTGTTCGCGTTCGGCCGGCCTCAGGTGCGGGAGTTCCTCACCGACAACGCGCTGATGTTCCTCACCGACCATCACGCGGACGGTCTGCGCTTCGACGAGGTGTCGGTGATCGACGCGATGGGTGGCTGGTCGTTCTGTCAGGAGATGACGGGCGTGCTGCGGGATCGGGTGCCGTCGGCGGCGCTGATCGCCGAGTATTGGGCGGAGCATCCGTGGCTGGCGGTGCAGCGGCCCCCGGCCGGGATGGGCTTCACCATCGGGTATTCCGACCGGTTGCGCACGGCCGTGCGGGACGTGCTGGGTGCGGTTGCCGGCGGTGCTCACGCGTACGCGAAGATCTTCCGTCTGGCGGAGGGCCTGCGGCGGCCGGACCACCTGGAGGCATCGTGGCAGGCCTATCACTGCGTGGAGAACCACGACCTGGTCCTGGACATGGACGATCACCGTGCGCCGCGGATCGCCCGGCTGGCTGACGCCACCGACCCCCGGTCGTGGTACGCGCGAAGCCGTTCCCGGGTGGCCACCGCCCTGCTGCTGACCGCCCCCGGCGTGCCGATGATCTTCATGGGCCAGGAGTTCCTCGAGGACAAACTGTGGTCGGACAGTCCCGGCCGCACCGGCCGGCTGATCTGGTGGGACGGCGCGTTCGGGGCGGACCGCCACATGGCGGACTTCCTGCGCTTCACCCGGGACCTCATCGGGGTACGCCGTGCGTTGCCCGCCCTGCGTGGCGAGGGGCTGAACGTCTTCTCCGTCGACGAGCGCAACCGGGTGCTGGCGTTCCACCGTTGGGTGCCCGGCCGGGGGCAGGACGTCGTGGTGGTGCTGACGCTGAGTGAGTCGACGCTGCGCGGGTACCGTCTCGGGCTGCCGCTGGCGGGACGCTGGCACGAGGTGTTCAACAGCGACTACTACGACCACTGTCCGAATCCGATCGTCGCCGGGAACGCCGGGGCGGTGCCCGCGGACGGCCCGGCGATGCACGGTTTCGGACAGTCGGCGGAGCTGACCGTGCCGGCTAACGGGCTGCTGGTGCTGCGACGGTGACCGGCTCGCCGTGCCGGCTGAACGTGGTGACCACCGTCGTGCCGCCGACGGTCTCCATGGCCAGCGAGGTCAGCCGGCCGGCGTCGTCGGTGGCCGCCACGAACGTCACCGGCGCCGTGCCCGTGACGGCGCCCAGCGCGCCGGCAGCGCCCACCGGCAGGTACGACTCGTCGTCGGAACGCAGGCGGACGAGGTAGGAGTGCGGGCCGTCGGTGCGAACGTCCGTCACGTGCTCGATGAGCCGGGACAGTCCGGTCGGGTCGGTCGCCTCGGTCCCGGCGGCGGTGCGGTGTCCCCACCGGGGGGAACCGGCGCTGCGGGTCCATATGTCGTCTTCGACGATGATCTGCCGCGTGGTGTGCGCGGTTTGGCCGTTGCCGATCGAGGATGTCTCGTCGCACCGCCGGGTCGTGGCGTCGTAGGTGCCGGAAGCGGCGATCGTCAGATCGATCCCGTCGAACTCGACCGCGTACGCGAAGGGCGCGTCCCGGAGCCGCGTCAACAGCGCGACGAACCCGCCGGTGACCACCGGATAGGACGGCTCCGGACTGGCCTGTGGCCTCGGCGGGCCGCAGGCGGCGGTGGGCAGCAGAACAGCGAGGATCAATGCGGAGCGGCGCAGCACATCGATGATCTTAGGGCCAGGTGCGCGCCTGCGCGTCGAACAGCTCCTGCGCACTCTGCACCGGGACGACGCAGAACAGGTGGCCGCCCGGCGCCCGCAGCGTCTTGTGACCGCCGTGGTCGGCGACCATCGTGGCGCCCAGGGCGAGCAGCCGGGCCGTCTCGGCCGGCACGTCGTCGGTCTCCAGGTCGAGGTGGTACCGGGGTTCGCCGCCGATCGCCTGCACGTCGACGGCCAGGCCGGGGAACGCCGCGTGCAGGGCGATGAACTCCTCCTCGCCGGGGACGGGTTTCGCGCTCGTGCCGAACGCCCCGGCCCAGAAGTCGGCGGCTCCGGCCGCCTCGCCCGTCGGGGTGTCGATGAAGATGCCGAAGAGGCGGCTGCGATGCATGGTCCTATGTGTACATGCTGTCGAGCTGTTCGCGGTAGCGCTGCTCGACGACACGGCGGCGCAGTTTCAGCGACGGGGTGAGTTCGCCCTGGTCGATCGCGAGGTGGTGATCGAGCACGGTGAACTTCTTGATCGTCTCCCAGGGGTTGAGGTCGGCGTTCAGCCGGTCGATACAAGCCGAGATCTCGTGTCGTATCTCATCGGACTGCGAAATCGCGGAGAAGTCGGAACCGAGGCCTCGCTTCGCCGCCTCGTCCGGATCGAGATCGATCAACGCGGTGACGAACTTCCGATTGTCGCCGTGCACGATCACCTGACCGACCAGCGGGCACAGCGCCTTGATCCGCGCCTCCACCGCCCCCGGCGCCACGTATTTCCCGTTCGACGTCTTGATCAGGTCCTTCTTGCGGTCGGTGACGCGCAGCGACCCACGTTCGGTGATCTCCCCGATGTCCCCGGTCCGCAGCCACCCGTCCCGCAGAGTGTCGTCCGACGGCAGCCCGTGATAGCCGCTCATCAGCCCCGGCCCTTTGAGCAGGATCTCCCCGTCCTCGGCGATCGTCACCCGGGTTCCCGGCAGTGGTCGTCCCACCGTGCCGTACTCCACCGCCCGCGGCCGGTTGAACACCGTCGTCGCGCACGACTCGGTCAGCCCGTAACCCTCCGCGACCGGGAGCCCGACCGCGTCGAACCACGCCGCGATGTCCGGTGACAGGGCGGACGCCCCGCAGATGAAATACCGCATCCGGCCGCCGAACCGGTCCCGCACCTTGGACAGCACCAGCCGGTCCGCGATCACGTTCGTGTGCCCGGCCTTGATCGCCCAGGTGAGGAGCCGGCCCCGGATGCCGCCGGTCGCGGTCACCGCCGCGTACACCTTCTCGAAGATCCGTGGCACGGCCGGCATGATCGTCGGACGGACCTCGCCGAGACGCCTCACGATCGCGCTCACGTCGCCGTCCACCGCGAACTCGAAACCGACCGACAGCTGGCAGGAGAGCAGCGCCTTGCCGAACGCGTGTGACAGCGGCAGCCACAGGTAGGCCACGTCGCCGGGGCCGACGATCCCCATCGCCTCGATGGCCAGCCCCTGGTAGACCCACGCGGAGTGCGGGATGCACACGCCCTTCGGTGTGCCGGTCGTCCCGGAGGTGTAGATCAGCGTCGCCAGGTGGTCCGGCGCGATCGCCGCGGTGCTGCGGTCGACCAGCTCCGGATCGGCGGCGAGCGCCTCCCGCCCGCGCTCGCGCAGCCGCGCGAGGGTGTCGCCGTCACCGTCGATGACGATCACGTGTTCGACGTGCGGCCGAACCTTCTCGGCCAGCGCGGCGTCCTCGACGATCGCGATCCGGCTGCCGGAATCGGTCAGGATGTGGGCGATCTCCTCCGCCGACGAGGACGGGTAGACCGTGGTGGTGGCGCCGCCCGCGCACATCACCCCGAAGTCGGCCTCGATCCACTCGACCCGGGTCGGCGCGGCGATCGCCACCCGGTCCTGCGGGCGCAACCCCAGTTCGAGGAGTCCCGCGGCGATCTCCCGGACCGCCTGCGCGGTCTCGGCCCACGTCTGGGCACGCCAGGTGCCGTCGGCTGCGGGCCGCCGATAGGAGAATCCCTCGGGGGTACGCCGTGCGCGTTCCAGGAACATCGCGCCGAAGGACGCCGGGGCGTTCCGCTGGAGGTCGGCGAGCAGGGTCTCCTCGGCGTCCGGGGCCGCGCAGGTCACCATGGTCAATTCCCTTCGTGGTGCGGTCCGGCGTCCACCAGGCGGCAGAGCCAGCCGGACAGTTCGCCGGTCAGGGCCGGCAGATCGGGCGCGGGATCCGCGTCCAGGGCGTCCGAGGCGATCTGGCGCAGCGCGTAGATCGCCCCGATGTAGGCGCTCAGCGGTACCCCGGCGCCGGTGCCGGGGAAACGCTGCTCCCGCAGGTCGCGGATGAACGTGGCGAGCTGGGTGATGGCGGCGCGGCGGCGTTCGCGGGCGGGCCGGCCGAGCCCGTCCATCTCGACCTGGAAGGCCCGGGCCGCGACCAGGTCCCGCTGCAGTGTCCGCAGGTAGGACCCGACGAAGTCGTGGATGCAGCCGGCCCAGTCGACGGCGGCCGCGCCGCTGGCGGCCAGGTGTTCGAGGAACACCGCGATGAACCGGTCGTACGCCTCGTTGACGCAGGCGTCCTTGTCGGCGAAGAACTCGTAGAACGCGGCCCGCGACACCGCCGCCTCGGAGCAGATCTCGCGCACCCCGAACCCGCGGTGGCCGGCCCCGGCGAGCAGCTCGGTCGCGGCGATCAGGATCCGCTCGCGTTGGGCGGCGGTGACCTGGTCGCGGCTGAGCACGTGGCGGCCCCGGGGCAGGGTCGGCGGCGTGGTGAAGACGATGCCGCTCGCGATCCGGTCCACAGGGTTCCTATCGAAGTACGCGGTGTTACTCCAACTTTCCCACGCTGTTCCACCGTCACGGGACAACCCCGGGGCAAGGATGGGTGACGTGACAGCGAACCGAACACTGCAGACACACCCCGACCTGACACTCGCCCGGGACGCCGCGCTGGCCGGGGCGCAGGAGGCGATGCGGCACTTCGCGGCCCTCGACGGCCTGCCGCGCGAGGTCAAGGCCGACGGCAGCGTGGTCACCCGGGCCGACCGGGCGGTCGAGGCCCGGATCCGCGAGGTGCTGACCGCGGCCCGCCCGGACGACGCGATCCTCGGCGAGGAGGAGGGCGAGACCGGGACCGGTGGCCGTCGCTGGATCCTCGACCCGATCGACGGGACGGCGCTGTTCGTCGAGGGCGACGACCGCTGGCTGGTGCTGGTCGCCCTCGAGGAACAGGGCGAGATCACCGCGGGCGTGGCCGTGGTGCCGGCGCAGGGGCGGATCTGGTGGGCGTCGCGGGGTGCCGGAGCCTACGAGGCGACGGTCCGGGACGGCCGGATCGAGGAGCAGGTACGTCTCGGCGGCGCGGACGACGGGCCACGGGAGGTGGCGGGGAGCCGGCTCGGAGTCGTACCCCAATGGGACCGTGAGGTGGCCGACCGGCTGATCGCGGTCGCCGACGAGCGGCCCTGGCCGCTGCATCCGCCGCTGCTCGTGGCCCGCGGTGAACTGGATCTGGCGGTGCAGACGTGCGGGTCGATCTGGGACTTCGCAGCGATCTCACTGATCGTGACCGAGGCCGGTGGCCACTACCGGGGGTTCGACGGGCGGGAGAACCCCGCGGCGGGACCGGGGTTGTACGCCCGTAACGCGGCGTTGCGCGACGAAGCGCTGGTTCTGGTCCGAAAACCCGGATAAGTCACTAAAGTCCAGAGCGTGCGCAATCGGGGAAATCGTCTGGCCGCCGGGATGCTGACCGGCGTCGTCCTTCTCACCGCGGCGGCCTGCGGGAGCAGCGACGACGACAAGGACACCAGCACCAGCGCCACCTCCGCGACGGTGAAGTCCTACGACAAGTCGGTCGCGGGGGTGGTGGAGGCGGCCAACGCGTTCCTGGCCACCCTCGACGACACCGAGAAGGCCGCGGTGAACCTGGAGTTCACCCAGGCCAACGCGGTGGCCTGGTCGAACCTGCCGTGCGGGTCGTCGTGCCGGCCCGGCATCCGGTTCGGGTCGCTCGACGACGAGGAACTCGCCGCGGCCAAGAGCGTACTGATGACGGCACTCGGCACCGGGACCTCCAGCGGCTACAACCGGGTCACCCAGATCCTGCTCGCCGACGACTACCTGGGGAGCATCCAGGGATCCAGCGGCGCGAGCGGCGGTCCGGGCGGTGGCGGGGACATGCCGTCCGGCGGCCCGGACGGCGGCATGTCCGGCGGGCCCGGCGGTGGGATGTCCGGTGGCCCCGGCGGCGGGATGTCGGGAGGGCCGGGCGGCGGTGCCATGCCGTCCGGTGGCGGCATGGGCAGCGCGGACAGCGGCTACTCCAGCGACACCTACTTCATGGCGTTCCTCGGCACCCCCAGCGCCGACGGCACCTGGCAGCTGCACTTCGGCGGCCATCACCTCGCCGTCGACATGACCTACAAGGCGGGCCAGGTCGCCGGGGCGTCGCCGTTCTTCGTCGGCGTCGAACCCACCAGCTGGACCGCCGACTCCACCGAGCACGCGCCGCTCGAGGACATGAAGACCGCGCTGCTGGCGATGACCGGCAGCCTCAGCGAAGCCGAACAGAAGAAGGCGAAGCTGTCGCAGACCTTCACCGACGTGCTGGTCGGCCCGGGAGAGGACGGCCGGTTCCCGGCCACCAAGCAGGGTCTGGCGGCCGGCTCCCTCACCGACGAGCAGAAGAAACTGGTCCTGGCCGCGGTGGAGCCGTGGGTGGCGGGCGCCGACGACGCGACCGCGGCGACCCTGATGAGCACGTACGAGTCCGAGCTGGACAAGACCTACATCGGCTGGTCCGGCACCACCGGCCTGACGGCGCACGCCGATTACGTGCGGATCGACGGGCCCAGCGTGTGGGTGGAGTTCGTCTGCCAGAACGGCATCGTCATCCAGGACCAGATCCACTACCACACGGTCTACCGCGACCACACCCGCGACTACGGCGGCGAGTTCACCTTCTCCTGAGCCCCCGCCGGGCCCGGCTCCCCTGAGACGCCGGGTCCGGCGAGGGACGCGATCAGGCGTTGTACGAGTTCAGGAACGCCAGCAGGTCGTTGTTGAGCTGCTCCTTGTGGGTGTCGGTGATGCCGTGCGGCGCACCCGCGTACACCTTCAGCTCGGCGTCCTTGATCAACGCGGCCGACGCCTGACCGCCCACCTCGAACGGCACGACCTGGTCGTCGTCACCGTGGACGACCAGCGTGGGCACGTCGAACTTGGCCAGGTCACCCCGGAAGTCGGTGGCCGAGAACGCGGCGATCGACTCGTAGGCGTTGCGGGCGCCGGCCGCCATGCCCTGCAGCCAGAACGTGTCCTGCCAGCCCTGCGACACCTGCGCGCCGGGGCGGTTGGCGCCGAAGAACGGGCCGGACGCGAGATCCTTGTACAGCTGCGCGCGGTCGGCCAGCGAACCCGCCCGCAGGCCGTCGAAGACGTCGATCGGCACGCCGCCCGGGTTGTCGTCGGTCTTCAGCATCAGCGGCGGGACGGCGGAGACCAGTACGGCCTGCGCGACCCGGGCCGTGCCGTGGTTGCCGATGTAGCGGGAGATCTCGCCGCCACCGGTGGAGAAGCCGACCAGGGTGACGTCGCGCAGGTCGAGGTGCTCGATCACGGCGGCCAGATCGGCGGCGTACGTGTCCATCTCGTTGCCGTGCCAGGTCTGCTCGGACTTGCCGTGGCCGCGACGGTCGTGGGCGATCACACGGTAGCCGTTGCTCGCCAGGAACAGCTGCTGCGCCTCCCAGCTGTCCGAGTTGAGCGGCCAGCCGTGGCTGAGCACGACCGGACGGCCCGCACCCCAGTCCTTGAAGTAGATCTGCGTGCCGTCGGAGGTGGTGACGAAGCCCATGGTGATCCCTTCGAGGGGCGGCGCAGGGGTGCGCCGCCTTCCCCTTCATGGAACCAGCGGGAGGGTGACGGGACCATGCAGAAAAATATGCAGAACCCGTCAGCCCTCGAGCGCGGCCAGACCGGAGCGGGCCAGTTCGAGACGGCTGCTGTGCATGTGCGGGGTCTCGGACAGCAGTTGCTCCGCGCGGGCCAGGTCGGCGCGGGCCTGGGCCGCCGCACCCATGGCGGCCCGGATCCGGCCGAACGTCAGGTACACCTGACCGAGCATGCTCGGGTCGCCGAACTGCCGGGCCAGGGGCAGGGCCCGATCCGCCTCGGCCAGCGCCTCCTCCCAGCGGCCCAGGTCGAGCAGCGCCTCGGCGGCGAAGGCGTGCGACCCGGTGCGGGCGCCCAGCGCGGGCCGCGGTGCCACCGGGTGGACCGCCAGCTCCCGGATCGTCGACCGGTACATCTCCAGGGCCTCCTCATGCCGGCCCAGGGAGGCGAGCAACAGGCCGATGCCCTGGAACTGCTGGATGTAGTTGTCGTACTCGCCGATCTCCGCGGCCAGCCGCTGGGCCTCGGAGTAGGCCTCCAGCGCCCGTTCCACCTCGCCGGCGTACCGGTGGGCGGTGCCGATGTAGTGCAGCGCCCACGCCTGCTCCTTGCGGTCGCCGATCTCGGCGGCGAGCCGGTAGGCGTCCCTGGCGATCGCGCCGCCCTCGCTGACCCGGTGCGCGGCGTGGGTGGCCGCCCAGGAGAAGTAGTTGATGTGGGCGACCTCCTGATGCCGGTCGGGCAGCCGGGCCGCCGCGGCGCGGGACAGGCCGTACACCTCGTACCAGCCCTCCCAGAAGATCATCGTGTCGGAGAACCAGTGCAGCGCCTCGGCGACGTCCACCACCAGCTGGTCCTCGCCCCAGCCGGCGGCGGCGCGCAGCGCACCGAGCCAGTTGTCCGCCTCGGCCTGCAGCCAGTCACCGGACTCCTCGGCGGTGGCCAGCGGGATCAGCCCGGCCCAGCCGTCGGCGAGACAGCCGTAGGCGGGTTCGAACCACCGTCCGGCCACGATCGTCGTGTCCAGCAGCCACCGGGCCAGTCGCCGTTCGGTCTCGGCGCGACTGCCGGGCGGCTCCTCGATGCGCAGGCGCTCCGTCGCGTACAACCGGATCAGGTCGTGGAATCGGTAGCGGGCGCTGCCCGCCGGCTCGAGTTGCAGCAACCCCAGATCGACGAGGTCGTCGAGGCCGTCCGCGGCCTCGGCCGGGTCGATCTCGGCGAGCACCGCGGCGATCTCCGGCGAGAAGCTCGGTCCGGGCACGTGTGCGAGCCGGCGGAACAGGGCCCGGGCCGGTTCGGAGAGCTGGGCGTGCGAGAGCGCGAAGGCGGCGGCCACCCCGGTGTCGCCGACGGTGAGGGCGGCCAGGCGGCGGTCGGCGTCGGCGAGCCGGTCGGCGAGGTGCTCGACGGTCCAGGCCGGGCGGGTGGCGAGCCGGGTGCCGGCGATCCGCAGGGCCAGCGGCAGATGCCCGCACAGGCGCGACACCGAGGCCACCGCGTCGTCCGCGTCCGGTCCGGCGGCCTGCGCGGCGATGGCCCGCAGCAGCCCGGCCGACTCGGCCGGTTCGAGCGGGTCCAGGGCGAGCCGCAGCACGCCCTCCAGGCCACCGAGTACGCGGCGGCTGGTCACCACGACCAGGCCCGGGCCGTCGCCGGGCAGCAGCGGCCGGACCTGGGCCTCGTTCGCCGCGTTGTCCAGGATCAGCAGGCAGCGTCGCTCCCGCAGCACCGCCCGCAACTGGCTGGACCGGTCCTCGACACTCTCGGCGATCTGCCGGGGACTGATCTCCAGCGCGCGCAGCAACCGGGTCAGCGCCTCACCGGCCGGCACCGGATCGTCGCCGGTGCCGCGCAGGTCCAGGTAGAACCGGCCGTCGGGACAGCGGTCGCGCAGCTCGTCGGCGAGCCGCACGGCGAACGCGGTCTTGCCCAGGCCGGCCTGCCCGTGCACCACCACGACCGGGGCGGGTGCGTCGGCCCGGTCCTGGTCCGCGTGCCGGGCGGCGGCCGCCAGCTCACCGGCCCGTCCGACGAAGTCACCGACGCCGCGGGGGAGTTCACACCATCGGGGGCGTCCGGCGCCGGTCGGCGACCGGCTCTCCCGCGCGGCCTCACCGAGCTCATCCCGCTGCCGCGCGTCCAGGCCGAGTGCTTCGGCGAGGGCAGCGAGGGTACGCGCCTGCGGCGCCCTGCTGTGACCGCGTTCCATGTCGCTGATCGCCCGGGCGCTGACGCCGGAGACCTCGGCCAGCTGCTCCATCGTCATCCCGGCCGCCTGACGCACCGCGCGCAGGCGGGAACCGAACCCCACCTTGCCAACCTCCTGGAACCCGATCGGCCTGTCATGAAATCACATCCGGGACTTCCGGCACTTGTGGCAGGACGTGGTGACCGTCACCCGGTCCGGGGCCGCGGCCCGATTCGGCGCGTACCGGCAAATCATGTGCCCGGACCGGCGGGGGCTCCCCGGGGGATGCCCAGACTGGGTGGCCGGTCCGGCTCTTCTGCCGGATGCGGCGTCACGCGTCCCTTATCGTCGGTTTCCTCCCTCTTCTTGTCTCAGGAGTCAGGATGACCCGTGCCGCGTCCCGCCGTCCCCTGATCACCGGGTTCCTCGCCGGCGTCCTCGTCCTCGGCGCGGCGGTGCCCGCCGCGGCCGCCACCCGGCCGCCGAAGCTCGAGGTCCTGGCATCGTTCACGCAGGCCGGCGCCGCGAGTTTCGCGGACTGGAACGCCGCCCGCAAGGATCGCGGCAAGTGGTCGTCGTACGACTTCGACTGGCGGACCGACCACTGCTCGCTCAGCCCGGACCGGCCGCTCGGTTTCGACTTCTCCCTGGCCTGCTGGCGACACGACTTCGGGTACCGCAACTACCGGGACGCCGGGCTGTTCGCCGAGGCGAAGGACCGTCTCGACACGGCCATGTACGCCGATCTGAAACGCGCGTGTGCCGGCTACGAGCGGCTGGAACGCCCGGCCTGCCTCAGTCTCGCGTGGACGTATTACCAGGCGGTGAAGTACTTCGGAACGCCGGCCGGGGTGACCGCCGCCGAACTCAAGGAGGCTGCCGAACTGTCATCAGCCGGACATGAGGCGGTAAACGGTATGACGCGTTAGATCGACGTACATCAATGCTTTTCCTAGGGTGGAAGGGACCGTTCCCGGAAATCCCCCAAGGAGACAGCCATGATCTCGAGACGTCTGGCCGGTCTGCTCGCCCTCGCCGCAGCCCTCACCGGGGTGCAGGTGGCCGCGGCGGAACCGGCCCGGGCCGCGACCCGCATCCTCTACTACGACGCGAGCCAGGCCCAGGAATTCGTGTCCGTGGTCAACCAGGGCGCCGCGATCTGGAACGCCAGTGTCACCAACGTCCGCCTCCAACCCGTGGCCTCCGGCCAGACCCCCAACATCCGGGTGTACGCCGACAACGGCTGGCCCCGGACGTACAGCACCTCACTCGGCAACGGGCGCTGGTACATGGGCCGTGAGGCGGTCGTCGACGGATACTCCCCGCCGCGGATCGCCGCCCACGAGTTCGGCCACATCCTCGGGCTGCCGGACAACCGCACCGGACTGTGCAGCGACCTGATGTCCGGCAGCAGTGCGCCGGTCAGCTGCACCAACGCCGACCCGAGCAGCCGCGAGGCGGCCACCGTGCAGGCCAACTTCGCCGGTTCGGTCACGGTGGCGCCGCGGACGTACGTGTGGGCCGGCCGGCAGGGGTGATCCCGCGGACGATCGATCGGCAGAGTCGTCGACGGCGGGGTGGGGTCAGGGCGCGTGCAGGGCGATCGTGGTCCATACGCCCACGTGCACCTGGTCGCCGTCCTTCAGGGCACGCGACTGGCCGGCCGTCAGCGGACGTTCCTCGTCGTTGACGTAGGTGCCGTTCGTCGAATTCAGGTCGGACACCAGCCACACCCCGTCCACGCTCAGCGTGAGCAGCGCGTGGTTGTGCGAGACACCCGGATCGGCCGGGGCCGTGGACAGATCCAGATCCGGGGCCGGTCCCGGAGCGGAACTGCTGCTCCGGCCGATCCGCACCTGCGGGGCGGGCAGCACGACCGTCCGCTCCGGGGCGTCCGCCGGGAACACCACGCCCTCGGCCACGTTCGCGTCGAAATAGGTGCGGTCGGCGAACACCGTTGCGGTCCACTGACCGGGGGGCCCGGCGGTGACCGGCGGCGGCGCGGCGAACTCCGGGACACGGCCGGTGTTGTGGTCGTACCCGCACTCCTCGCAGAACCGCCACATCGCCGTCCGCGGCGTGCCGCAGTTCGGGCACGGCACGATCGTCGGCGGACCGGTCACCTGCATCGACGGCTGACCGGTCACCTGCGCCGACGGGGTGCTGGGCAGCACCACCGTCGTCGGCGCGGAACCGGAGATCCGCGTCCCGCAGGTGTCGCAGAAGTCGCCCTCCCGCGACGGGTGACCCTTCGGGCAGACGTACGAGGTCACTGCGCCCGCCCGACACGTACCGTCTTGGTGGAACGGGTGTCCAGCGCCATCTCGTCCTCGGCGGCGACCTTGCGGCGCAGGCGGACCGTACCGGTCACCGCGTCGTCGATCTCCACCACCTTGGCCAGCAACTCCTCGGTGGCGGTGTTGCCGCTGCTGTGCGCGAGCTGCGCGGCCCGGCCGAACTTCATCGTCGCGGTCCGCTCGTCACCGGAGTCCCGGGCGGCCAGACCGGCCTGGATCACGTCGGCCAGCTCGGCCTGCCCGGTGTAGTGGGCCACCTGCCGGTTGATCCGCGTGGAGAGCGCGGTGTCCTCCGTCCACACCGCCCGGACCAGGGACTGCGCGTGCACGGTGTCACCCTCGACGATCGAGATCCGGGCGGCCAGCATCTCGTCGCCGGCCGCACCCGCGGGCACGTCGACGCAGATGTGATAGTCCCGGCTCTCCGAACCCCAGGCGCCGAGCGGGTACCGGGCCGCGCGGGCGCCGTCGGCCACCCGCCTGCCGGTCAGGTCGGTCACCTCCGGCTCGACCTGCTTGACGAACCGGACCGTGCTGTTCACCGGCGTCCACACCTTGAGCTGCACGTCCGCGCTGGTCTTGCCCATCGCGGCGGTCATCATCCGCTGGAACGCGGCAGCCAGGTCAGCGGGCCGGGCCACGATGTCGACGGTACCCAGCATCGCCGAGGCGATCTTGCGGAGCTCGGAGACCTTCCAGTCGGTGCCGACACCCCGGCAGTCGCAGGTGAACTTGCCGGCGATCGACGTCAGCACGCTCTCCAGGTAACCCTGGCGCTCCCCGTTGTCGCCGTCGGTCAGCAGGATGGCATGCGCGATGTCGCCCGGACGCTGCGCGAACAGCTGCGCGGCGAGCAGCAGCCAGGCGCCCATCGCGGTGCCGCCGCTGGCCTGCAGCCGGTCGACGGCCGCGGAGGCGGCGGCCCGGGTGGCGGGCGACGCCACCGCGAGCTGCCCCGGATCCGGGAACAGCTGCTGCGCGGTGCCCACCCCGGCGATGATCGCGAAGTGGACGCCGTCGTCGATGCAGTCCACGGCGGCCTTCGCAGCCTGCCGGGCCGCGCCGATCCGGCCGTCGGCCTGCATCGACCCGGACGCGTCGACAATGATGATCTCGGTCGCCCCCCAGGTGCGGCGACCACCCTCGGCGCCGGTCGACGTGACCGTCACGATCGCGTTGACCTCGGTGGCGCCCAGCGGCAGGAACTCGTTCTGGAACGCCTCGGCGGTGTACGTCACTCGGACTCCTTACGCGGTGGGAACAGCGCCGGCCCGCCCCGCTGAGGGCTCGGGTCCGGCGGTCTCGGCTGCGGTCTCATCGTTGGCGGCCGGCTCGTTCAGGGCCGGTTCGCCGGCTTCCGGCGTGTTCGCGGCCGGGTCTTTCGCGGTCTGATCGGGGGCGGTCTCGTGCGTACCCCGATCATCGATCTTGCTCTGATCTGATCCGGTCTGCTCGGCGGCAGCCGCGGCGGGGGCGACCGGGACGAGCGCGACCGTGATGTTGTCGGACCCGCCCGCCGCGTTCGCGAACGCGACCAGCTCACGGGCGGCGTCGAGCAGCGGCGACGGCCCGGAGGCGATGTCCAGACAGTCCCGCACCACGTCGGCGAAGTCCTCCGCGTCCGGCAGGTAGTTCCACAGACCGTCGCTGCACAGGACCAGCATTCCCGGGGCGGTGGCGGTGAACGCACCCATCCGGGGCCGGACCGGCCCGGCGTCCGCACCCAGCCAGGCGGTGATCGCATGCGCCTTCGGATCGTTCATCGCCACCCGGGGGTCCACGCCCATCGAGATGACGTGCTGCGCCCACGAGTCGTCCTCGGTGAGCTGCTCGGCCGGCCCGTACGGTCCGATCCAGTAGGCCCGGCTGTCCCCGACCCACCCGAACCCGACATGCGGCCCGCGCACCGCGGCGGCCACGATCGTGCAGGCCGGGTTGGAGGCGGCCCGCCGGGGATCCCCGTTGTTCACCAGCGCCGCCACCGCGTCCGCGGCAGCCCCGATAGCCGCCGCGACCACCTCGGCGATCACCACCGCCGGCTCGGCAGCCTTCCCGGCCGTGTCCGTGTCCGCGTCCGTGCCCGTGCCCGTGCCCGTGCCCGTGCCCGTGCCCGTGTCCGTGTCCGCGTCCGCGGCCTCGGCCTCGGCAGAACCGTTGCCGGCAGCACCGACCACCTCAGCTACCACCACCGCCGGCCCGGCAGCCTTCCCGCCGGAACCCGCGGCGGTCTCCTCCACCGCGGCAGGAGTCACGGCGTCCGCTGCCACGGCGTCCGCTGCCGCCGCGCCCGCTGATCCGGACAGAGCCGGCTCAGCGGATCGGGCGGGCGGGGCCGGGTGCGGAGCGGCGGAGAGGAGTTCGCCGGCGGCGCGGGCGGCCGCGTCCGAAGCGGCATCCGGGTCGTAGGAGGCCGAGACACCGTCGCAGACCACCACGTCGGCGGCGGCCTGTCCGACGGCGAGCCACATCGCGTCCTCGTTGCGGTGGTGGCGGCGTCCCCGGTCGCTCACCGCCGCGGCCACCGGCCCGCCGTCCGCCTCGATGTGGTCGCGGGGACGGCCGGCCAGCATGCCGCATTCCTCGCAGTACCGGTCCGAGCCCACGCTTCCCGCCGCCCCGCAGTGCGGGCAGCTCCGGCCGGTGCGTGGCCGCCCGGGATTCCCCACCGTTCCCGCAGGCTTCCCGGACTCTGCAGACCCGCTCGTCCCGCTCGGCTCCCGCTGCTCCGTCTCCTCGACATCCCCGCCCGGCCCGGTCGAACTCACGGCCTCAGCCTCGGCCTCGGTGCCGGTCTCGGCCCCGATCGCTTCGTCACCATCCACGTCGGCCTCGGCGTCCACGTCGGCCTCGGCGCTCGCCTCCGGTTCGGCGTCTGTGTCAGGCTCCGACTCGGGCGGGGTCTCCTTGGGCGCGGCGGCGCCGGACTCGGTGGTCGCGGTGGCTTCAGCGGTATCAACGGTGATGGCGGTATCCGCGGCTGTGGACCCAACCGCTGTGGACCCAACCGCTGTGGCGTCAGCGGCTGTGGACTCAGCGGCTGTGGCGTCAGCGGCTGTGGACTCAGCGGTGGCTGACCTGGCGGCAGGATCGGCAGCTGCCGACCGGGCGGTGGTGGGCTCGGCGACCGGGGCGACCGGGGCGACCGGGCCGACCTCGGAGGCTTCGGGGGCCGGGGGCGTTACGACGGGCGTGTCGGGGGCAGCCTGAACGGCCGGCCCGTCGGTGGACGGCTCGGCGGGGCGCAGCGGGCGTCCGCACTCCTCGCAGAACGCCGCGCCCGCGGCGCGCTCGTCGGCGCATGCGACGCACTCGGTCAGGATCATCGGCGCGGTTACCGCCCTTCTACGTACGCGTCCGCGGCCGCGCCGCGTTCGCCAGGTCCACCAGGCGGATCTTCTCCGGCCCGTGAGCCGCCCGGGCCATCTCCCGGTACGCGGCTTCGAGCGCGAACCGTACGTCGCGCTCCGCGGCGTCTCCCGCCGGGGTGCCCGCCGCTCCCGCAGGCGTGGTCGCGGACGCGGCTCCGACTCCGGTTCGAGCTCCGACTCCGACTCCGGTTCCAGCTCCGACTCCGACTCCGACTCCGACTCCGGTTCCAGCTCCAGCCCCGGCTCCGGCTCCGGCAAGTGAACCGGTGGTCCCGGGGGAACCGGTCGTCCCGAGCACCGCCCGTGGCACCCTGCTGCCGCGTCCCAGGATCGTCAGCGCCTGTTCCAGGAGCTCCGCGCGGAGCGCCGCGAGCTGCGCGCTCCCGATCTCGAGTCGGTCGATCAGGTCGGCCGCCGTGGACAGGGAGAGCACGTCCACCCGGTCCGCCGGCTGCCGGCCGATCAGGGCGCGGACCGCGCCGACCTGGGAGCTGCGGTACGCCGACGACGTCCCGGGCACCCGGTTGTACGCCTCCACCGCCCCGGACCGGTCTCCGTCGGCGAGCCGGCAGCGGGCCAGTCCGGCCGCGGCTGTCGTGTACGCCGGGTCGGTGCGGCTGACCACGTCGTAGTGCCGGCAGGCCCCGGCCGCGTCGCCGGCGAGTTCCGCCGCGAGGCCGAGGGCGAGTTGGGGGGCGAGTTCGCCGGGCAGCGCCGCCCAGACCGCTTCGAAGCGTTCGCGGGCGTGGGTGGCGTCGCCGGCGGCGAGGGCGAGCAGGCCGTCGTACCAGGCGACCCGCCAGTCGTCGCCGGCGGATTCGGCGAGCAGCGCACGGGCGGCGCGGGCGTCGTCGAAGGAGCCGTCGTGGGCGCCCAGGTCGATGTAGGCCCGGAGCTCACGCAGGCGTACCTCAAGGGTGTGGTGCGGTGCCTTGGTGAGCAGGGTGAGCACTTCGGACGGCTCGCTGACGGTGACCGAGGCGAGGAACGCGGCGGACGGGTCGGTCAGGTCGGTCAGTGGCGTGGGCAGGTCCTGCCAGCGGGGTGCGTCGCTGTCCGGGTCGGTGCGCAGTTCGGCGGTGAAAAGCCGGGACGGCGCGGGCCGGGGTTCGCCGCCGGCGGCGAGGACCTGCCGGAGCACGCCGAGCATCTGTTCGGACATCTCGGCGGCGTCGACGAACCGGTCGGCCGGGTCGGGGCGGGTGGCCCGCACGATCAGGCGGTAGAACGATTCGTGCTGCTTGTACGCGTCGAACGACCCCCGGTCCGGCAGGCTGTCCCGGAAGGTGCTCTGGTATCCGCGGAAGTCCGTGGTGAGCACGGCCAGGGTGCGCCCGATGGTGTACAGGTCGGACGCGATCGACGGCCCGTCGACCGCGATCTCCGGCGCCTGGTATCCGATCGTGCCGTAGATCGCCGAGTCCTCGTCCTCCTCGTGGACGACGCCACCGAGGTCGATCAGGCGCATCTGGTCGCCGGCCTGGATCACGTTGTCCGGCTTGAAGTCGCAGTAGATCAGTCCCCGGTCGTGCAGGTAACCGAACGCCGGCATGATCTCCAGCAGGTACGCCAGGGCGCGGTCCACCGGCAGCGGCCCGCCGTGTTGCTTGAGCAGGTCTTTGAGGGACTTGCCGCCGACGTACTCCATCACGATGTAGCCGGCGGTGTCGCCGGACGCCGCGGTGTGCTCCACGAAGTTGTAGATCTTGACGATGTTGGGGTGTTCGACCTCGGCGAGGAACCGTCGTTCGGCCACCGCGGCGGCCAGGGCGTCCTCGTCACCGGAGTTGAGCAGGCCCTTGAGGACGACCCAGCGGTCCGAGACGTTCTTGTCCACGGCCAGGTAGATCCAGCCGAGGCCGCCGTGCGCGAGGGGCCCGACCACCTCGTATTGCCCGCCGACCAGGTCGCCCTTGGCCAGTTTGGGGGTGAAGTCGAAGGCCTCACCGCACGACGGGCAGAAGCCGGTGCCACGGCCGGGACGGTCGCCCCGGGCACGGCCGACCGGTTCGTTGCACTTGGCGCAGTACCGCTTGGACTCCGGCACTTCGGCGACGGCCATCACGGCGGAGGCCGGGTCGGCCTGGGCGACCGGGGCGATGTCGACGAGTCCGCCGCCGAAGCGCCGGCGGGAGCCGCTGCTGCCGGTGCGGGTGCTGCCGCGGCTGCCCCGGGTGGACAGCGCCCCGCTGCGCGAGGAGCCGGGCCGCGACGCCACCGAGGCGCTCCGGGGAGCGGGAACGACGGTGGTGGCCGGGGCGAGACCGCACTCGTTGCAGTAGCCGTCCTCGATGACACCGGGACAGCCGCCCCGGCCGCACGGCGAGCCGTCTGACACCGGGGTGGAGGCACGGGACACGGGGGTGGAGGCACGGGACACGGGGATGGAGGCACGGGACACCGGGGTGGAGGCACGGGACAACGCGGACACCGGCGGGGCCGGGGCCATGCCGCACTCGTCGCAGTAGCCGTCCTCGATCGTGCCGGGACAGTTGCGCTGGCAGTTCATCGCGGGTTCCTCGCTGCGATCGTGGCGGACAGGGCGTCCTGGTAGGCGTCCACGGCCGCCCGGGCGGCCGCCAGGTCACACGGCGCCTGGTAGAGCGCCTCCCGGGCCGCCTCGGCGAGCGGCGTCAGGGTGGTGTCCTCACCGAGTCCACGGCTCAGCGCCTTGGCCCGGTAGGCGTCGAGCCGGCCGCGGAGTTCGCCCCGGCCGGCGAGCAGCGTGGTGTCGCGGTCGGCCGCCCGGCGCAGGGCGGCCAGGTGGTCCTTCGCCTGCCGGGTCCACGCCGAGATCCGCGGGCTGATCATCGACCACTGTCCGGCGGCGGCCAGCGCCTCGATCGCCGCGAGGTCCGGAACGAGGTCTTTCTCGCGTACGAGAGAAGGTGTCTGATCGTGGAAACGCCCGGCTGCCGCCGCGTGGGCTGCCTCGGCGGACCGGAACGCCGCGTCGATCTCGGACAGCAGCGCCCGTGCGTCGCGAAGCCGCCGTGTCAGGGAGGCCCGCAGCTCGTCGGCGGAGGTGCGCTCGGCGTCGGCCCGCGCGAGCAGGTCCCGCACCTGATCAAGACCGGACACGTCGGCGCTCAGCGGATCGGTGGCCAGGGTCCGGGTGACGATGCCGAGCAGCCGGTCGGCCTCCCGCAGCAGGGGCCCGGGCGCGCCGGGAGTGAGCGAACGGGCGTGCGCCAGTGACGCCGCGGCGTCGGCGGCGACCGGAAGCATCCGGCGCCACGCCTCACCGGCGCGGGTCACCACGTCGACCGCCGTCATGAACGCGGTCTCCATCGCCGCCAGCAGCTCGGCGGGGGAGCAGACCGTGCTGACCTGGCCGGTGCCGAGCAGACCGCGCTGCGCCAGCGGGACGGTGCTGGTGGAGAGCGTGATCGACGGCCCCAGAACCTGGTGGGTGTAGGCCGCGCGTTCCTCCTCGCTCGGCCGACGCCGGTCCCGCAGCGCGCGGGCCTGGGTGATCACGTCGGTGAGCTGCCGGTGGCCCTGCCAGAGGCGGCCCAGCGCGTCCTCGGCGCCGGACCAGGCCTGCGCGGTCCGGCCGGTCAGCGCGGTGACGCCCAGTTCCTTGCGGTCCGGGTTCTCGTCGAGCTCGACGAGGTTGGTGGCTATCGCGGCGACGGCGCTCTCCAGCCGGGCGAGTTCGGCGTCCGCGGCGGCCGTGGTGCTCATCGGTACCGTGCCGCGGGTGGCTGTGGTGCCGCGCCGAGGTCCTCGCCGAGCCACTTCTCGTAGATCCTCGTCCAGGTGCCGTTCTCACGGTCGCGTTCGAGGACCGCGTTGACGAACCGGGTCAGATCGGGGTGGTTCTTGGAGATCGCGATGCCGTAGGGCTCCTCGGTGAAACGATCCCCGACCACCTTGGTGTACGGGTCCTGGGCGACCAGCCCGGCCAGGACGGTGTCGTCGGTGGAGACGGCGTCGACCTCGCCGAGCTGGAAGGCGACCAGGCACTGGCCCCAGCCGGGACGGGCGACCGCGATCGGCCCGGTGGAGACGGCGGCGATGTTGCGCAGGGAGGTCGAGCCGACCGCCGCACACACCTTCCTGCCGCCCAGCTCGTCGATGCCCCGGACGGTGGAGTCCTTGGCGACCAGCAGTTTCTGCCCGGCCTCGAGGTAGACCGTGGAGAAGTCGACCTCCTGCCAGCGGGCGCAGTTCGCGGTCATCGTGTTGATCACCAGGTCGACCTGGCCGTCGGCGACGACCTTGGTGCGGTCGCCGTGCGGGATCACCTTGATCTGCAGCTTTTCCGGGTCCCCGAAGATGGCCGCGGCGATCTGCCGGCCCATGTCGACGTCGAAGCCCTCGACCGCACCGGTGAACGGGTTGCGGGAGCTGAACAGCAGGCTGTCCTGGCTGGTGCCGAGGATCAGCCGGCCGCGCTTGCGGATCTCCTCCATGTAGCTGCCGGCCGGCATCCTCCCGGCGGCCGGCAGCGAACCGGTGGGCCGCAGGCTGGCACGGGCGTCGCAGTCCGGCGCCGCGGTGGTCGTCTCCTCCACCGCCTCCGGGGCGGCTGAGGGCTTCTCCGTCACCGGCTCCTCGACGGTCGTGCAGCCGGTGAGCAGCAGCAGGGCGGTGAGAACACCGGCGGCGCGCCTCATCGGTACTCCTCCAGACGGGCCCGGATGCCGGCGCCGACGAGTAGGCAGATCAGCAGGGCGAGCAGCGGGCCGAGGACGGTGAGCACACCCAGACCCCGCCCGGCTCGGTGGATGTCGTCGTCGAAGACCGCCTTGCGCTCGGTCAGGGCCTGGTCGAGCGTGCCGGTGAGCGCCTCGAAGGCGCCGGTGGTCTCGGTGCCCAGGGCCAGCGCGACGGCCTCGTCGTAACGCCCGGTGTCATCCAGTTCGCGGACCTTCTCATGCAGAGCGACGTAAGCCTCGTGCTGAGACCGCGCCTCATCGGTGTACGCCTCGAGTCCGTCGAGCGACGGGTCGTCGAAGACGAGTTGATCACTGATGGCGGTGAACCGCTCCTCGTCGGCGCCGCTGCCGGCCCGCCCGGCCAGGGTCAGCGCCTCGGCCGCCCGCTCGCGCAACGCCATGATCCGCAGCTCGGCGAGCGTGGTGACCGGGGTGGAGCCGTTGCGGTCCGCGTCGTCGAGCGCGTCCCGCTGCGTCGCGAACACCACCCCGGCGGCCAGTGCCAGCACGACGGTGACCGCGGTGGCCGCGACCAGCGGCACGTTGAAGGTGCGCCGGGTCGCCGAGCTGAGACGGCCCTGCACCCAGAGCAGAGCGGTGACCAGGATCAGGAGCAGTGCCAGCAGCAGCGACAGCCACCAGGAGCTGCGCGCGTCGTCGTAGCCGGCGTCCACCTCCTGCTCGGCGATCTGGAACAGGACCTGCGCCTGCGGCTGCAGCGTCTCCCGGTTGAGCTCGGAGGCGGTGGCCAGGTAGGAGGCACCGACCGGCAGGCCCTGCCGGTTGTCGGCGCGCGCGGTGGCGACCAGCGCGTTGTAGCGTGCCAGGCCGGCCGAGAGGGCGCGGATCGCGTCTGCCGCCGGGCCTTTCTCCGGGGTACGCCGCGCGGCGGACGTCAGCGCCGTCGCGGCGACCGACAGGTCCTCCTCGTAGCGGGCGGTCAGCGCGACCGGCTCCTGGCCGCCGGAGAGGAACGCCTGCGCCGCCGTGGTGTCCGCGTCGGCCAGCCGGGAGTAGATCGTCTCCGCCTCGGTGAGCAGCGGCTGCGCCCGTCCGCCCAGGTCGGCGGTGCCGGTGGCGGCGGCCCGGGCGGTCAGCCCGGCGACCGTCCCGGTCAGGGCGGCGAGCACGAGGAGCACGGCGAGCATCAGGCGCAGCCGGCCGGGGGAGGTGCGCCGCATCTCCGCGATGCGGCGCAGCACGGCCGTGCTGCGCGGGGGCGTGGCGGCCGAGGTGGGCCGTTCCGCCAGAGCTGTGGTCACGCTGTGCCTCCGTGTGCCCGGCTGTTCTGCCCGTTCCACTGTGCTTCACCGATGCAAGTGATCTTGCCGGGGTATTTCTACGCGGTTTCTATGGCGGTTTCGTGACGGGATGTTATGAGAACGAGGCGTCCGGCGGGATCCGCCGAACGCCTCGAACGACCCGTCAGCGGGTCAGCTGAGTTCGCGTTTGAGCAGCTTACCGGTGGCGGTCATGGGCAGGGACGGCACGATGCTGACCACCCGCGGGTACTTGTAACCCGCCATCTGCTCCCTGCCCCAGGCCACCAGCTCGTCCTCGGTGACCGAGGCGCCGGGCTTGAGGATGACGAACGCCTTGACCTCCTCGCCGTGACTCGGGTGGGGCACCCCGATCACCGCCGCGAGGGACACCGCCTCGTGGGTGATCAGGACCTCCTCGACCTCCCGCGGGTACACGTTGAAGCCCCCGCGGATGATCATGTCCTTGGCGCGGTCGACGATGTAGTAGAAGCCGTCGGCGTCCCGCCGGGCCAGGTCACCGCTGCGGAACCAGCCGTCCCGCATCACCTCGGCGGTCGCCTCCGGCCGGTTGTAGTAGCCCCGCATGATGTTGTGGCCGCGGATCGCCACCTCACCGATCTCGTCCACGCCGTCGACCGTGTTCCACTCCGGGTCGATCAGCTTCACCTCGACACCCCAGACCGGGATCCCGATCGAACCGGGCCGCGGCTCGCTGTGCGGATCACTGAACGTCGCGACCGGCGACGTCTCGGACAGCCCGTACCCCTCCAGGATGGAAACCCCGAGGCGCTCCCGGACCTCCTTGATGATCTCGACCGGGAGGCTGGAACCGCCGGACACGGCAACCCGCATGTTCCGGGCGATCCGGTCGACGTCCACGCCGTCGGTCAGCGCGTTCAGCAACCCCCAGTACATGGTGGGGACGCCGGCGAAGAACGTCACGTCCTCGCTCTGCAGCACCGCGACCGCGGCGGCCGCGTCGAACCGCGGCAGCAGCACCAGGGTGGACACGCTGGCGAAACCGGCGTTCATGTTGACCGTCGAACCGAACGAGTGGAACAACGGCAGCACCACCAGGTGGGTGTCCTCGGCCGGCTTGCTGCCGAACAGCCGGTTGCAGGTGAGCGCGTTCATCACCAGGTTCGAGTGCGACAGTTCGGCGCCCTTGGCCTGACCGGTCGTGCCGGAGGTGTACAGGATCACCGCCGGGTCGGTCTCGTCACGCTGCACGGTGGCGAAGGTCGTGGGCCGGTCGGATGCCTTACCCCGGTCGGCGTTGATCTCGGCATCGATGAGGAAGAAGTGCTCGCAGCCGGGTGCCTCGTCGAACCCGGCCCGGCCGGCCGCGCCCATCGGCAACTCCGGGGTGCCCGCGAAGCAGAAATACGCCCGCGCCTCGGAATCCTTCAGGTGATAGGCGATCTCACGCCCCTTGAGCAGCACGTTCAGCGGGACGACCACCGCGCCGGCCTTGAGGATGCCGTAGTAGACGACCGGGAAGTACGGCAGATTGGGGCAGGTGAGGGCGACCTTGTCGCCGGGCCGGATCCCGTGGTCCACGAGCAGGTTCGCCACCTGGTTGGCGGCCGCGTCCACCTGGGCATAGGTCAGCCGCTGGGGCCCGAGCACGACAGCGGCCCGGTCCGGGTGGTGACGGGCGCTGTCCTCCAGCAGAACGGCGAGGTTGAGCATCCGGCGGTCCCCTTCAGAGATAACATGTGACGGCGGTCTCATCCCAGCACGTCGGGCCGGTGACGGGGAAGTCTTCGTCCCGGCAGTGTTTCCCGGAGCGCGGTGTGGGACCGGTCCGGTTGTTTCGTTAAGTCCCGGCCGCTGATGCCGATGGCCTCGACGTGGGGAATCCGGTGTTGGACGCGGTACATGTGGGCCGTCAGCCCATCTTCGATGCCAAGGGTGTCGTGGTGGCCTACGAGCTGTTGTTCCGGGGTCGTATGGACGCGGTCGCGTCCGGGCGGCAGGACACGTATGCGACCAGCGCCGTCATGGTGAACGTGTTCACCGAGTTCGGCATCGCCGAAGTGGCCGGCAACCGGCCCTGCTTCATCAACCTGACCCGCGAGTTCGTGACCGGCCGGCTGCCGTTGCCGTTCGGCCCCGAACAGGTGGTGCTCGAGGTGCTGGAGACGGTCGACGTCGACGACGAGGTGATCGGCGGGCTGACCGCGCTCGCCGAGGCGGGCTACCGGATCGCCCTCGACGACTTCGTCTGGGGATCCGGCCACGAACGGCTCCTGGGCCTGGCGTCGTACGTCAAGCTGGACCTGCTCGACGGCGACCTGAGCCGCCTCGACGACATCGTCACCGAATGCCGCCGCTTCCCGGGCATCCAACTCGTCGCCGAACGCCTGGAAACCGACGAGCAGGTGGCGATAGCCGACAAATTCGGCATGGAACTTCGCCAGGGGTACGCCCTGAGCCGCCCACAGACGCTGAGCGCCCCGAGCCTCTCCCCGTCCCGGCTGCGCCGCCTGGAACTGGTGGCGGCGCTGATGTCCCCGGACGTGCCGATGGACAAGGTCACCGCGATCATCGCGAGCGACCCGGCACTGGCCCTGCGCGTCCTGCGAGTGAGCAACTCGGTGGCGTCGGGCGTGGTGAGCCGGATCTCGTCGGTGCGCCAGGCGGTGACCCTCGTCGGCCTGACCCGGATCCGGCGCTGGGCCACGCTGATGGTGGTGGACGACGTGGCGGAGGCCCCGGAGGAGCAACTCCTGACGGCGCTGACCCGGGCGCGCCTGTGCGAGAACCTGGCGCCCCGGTACAAGGCGGACCCGGGAGCGGCCTTCATCACGGGCCTGATCAGCGGCATGGCGAACCTGATGGCGTCGACGCCGGCGGCGGTGGCCGAACAACTGCCGCTGTCGACGGAGGTGGCGGAGGCGCTGACCGAGGGCCGCGGCCCGCTGGGCCGGCTCCTGGCGGCGGTCCGGGCCTACGACGAGGGCGAGTTCGGCGCGGCCGACCTGGCCGGCGCGACGCTGGACGCGATGCGCTGGTCGACGCGAACGTTGACGGCCGCGGGCCAGTTGACGCCGGCGACCCCGGCCACCCCCGCAGGCCGCTGACCGGGCGGGGCGTTCGTCCCCGGGCGCCGGCCGGCGGTCGGCGGGCTCGGGCGGCCGACTCGGCCGGCGCGCTGCGTCAGCGGCCGGTCGGCGGCTTCACCGGCGGCTTCACCGGCGGCGGGCAAGGCCGGTCAGCCGCGCGCCTCGGCCTCGGCCTCGGTGTCCGCCTCCTCGTCCCCGTCGACCTCGATGATCTCCCAGTCGCGTTCGACCGCGGGGTGCCGCCCGCTCCACCACACGCCGATCGTGGTCAGGACCAGGTTGAGCAGGGCCGGGCCGGTGACGACCAGGTCACGCACCGGGCTGTCGAACAGCGCCCACTGGTTGTCGAACAGACAGACGAAAACCGACCAGGGCAGGCCGATCGCCATCAGGTAGAGGCCGAGCAGCCCGGCCCCGACCCCGGCGCCCGGTCCGGGGCCGACCACCGACGGACTGGTGAGCAGCCAGAGCCCGACCGCGGGCAGGGTCAGCACCGCCTGCGCGGCCACCAGCGCCCAGAGCACCCTCCGGCGCGTGCCATGCTGCATTTCCCGTCCCCCCTGGCTGAGACCTTGCTGAGAGCGATTCGCGTCAGCCTAGAACAGTTCCCCTCCCACCGGATCCCCCGGACCGTGCCCTGATCATCGGCCGGATGACATCGACCGCTGTCCCATTCGGACCTGCGGACGTCACATCCGCGTGACGAGGGGCCGCTGATCAGCGGCGACGTACCGCCGGCGCGATCGCCGCCACGACCGCGACCGCGGCACACCATCCGGTGACCGCGACGGCCGCCGTCCACGGGATCACCAGTGGCACCGCCGCCCCGATCTCGGACTCCACGGCCGAACGGACCCCGAGCAGGAAGATTCCGGCCCGGACGGTCCCACCACCGCCGTGAACGTGCCCCGCCCGAATCCGCGCTGACCTGATCGAGGGCGGTCACGGCCCGCTCACCCGTGCCGTATCGGCGGCTCACCGCCCGCAGCTGTACCGCGTCGTCTGTCATGCGGTCCAGCCAACCGGCTCCCGCAGCCCGGCACAGTACGGCCAGGAACAGTCCTGAGGTATATCCAGCACTACCGACAACCCGGCCCGGCCTCGGTACCGTGCGGGCATGCCGGTTCGCAACGCGCTCGACGCGCTCTCCCTGCCACCGGTCGATCTGTTCCGGTCGGCCTGGCCGTGGCGCTCCCTGGCATACCTGGTCACCGGGGCGCTGCTCGGCTGGGCCACGACCGCGGCCGTCCTCGCCCTCCTGATCGTCGGTGCGCTGCTCACGGCGGTCGTGGTGGGCGTCGGCGGCTTCGTCGCCGTCCTACTCTCCGGCACCGTGGTGGCCCGGCTCGAACGCCGCCGCCTGCGCCTGGTCGACGACGCGGAGATGCCCGACACGCACCGGCCGGTGCCCGCCGGCGCCGGGTGGCGGGCCTGGCTGCGGATCCGGTTGCGGGAGGAGGCGACCTGGCGCGAGCTGGCCTACGCGGCGCTGTCCGCCTCCCTGCTCTGCTGGATGGACGCGATCGTGCTCGGCGGCGTCGCCTACCTCGTGGCGATCTCGCTCGGCGCGCCGTGGGCGATCAACGACGAGCCGGCCACCACCACCGTGCCGGTCATGCTGATCGCCGGTCCACTCTCGGTGATCCTGGCCTACCCGGTCATCGCCTGGGCCGGAGCACGGGCGGCGATGGCCCGGGCGATGCTGGTACCCCGCAGCGACGAGCGCCTCATCGAGGTCACCCGGTCGCGGGCCCGGCTGGTCGACGCGTTCGAGGTGGAACGCCGCCGCATCGAACGTGACCTGCACGACGGTGCCCAGCAGCGGCTCGTCGCACTGAGCATCCAGCTGGGCATGGCCCGCCTCGAACTGCCCGCCGGGTCGCCCGCCGCCGCCGCGGTCACCGACGCGCACGACCTGGCCAAACAGGCGCTCACCGACCTGCGGGAGCTGATCCGCGGCGTCCACCCGAAAGTGCTCACCGACCGGGGCCTGGCCGCGGCCGTCGGCGAGCTGGCCTCGATCGCCCCGATCCCGATCACCCTCGACATCACGCTGCCCGAGCGACTGCCACCGGCGGTCGAGATGACCGCCTACTTCGTGGTCGCCGAGGCACTGACCAACGTGGCCAAGCACAGCGGCGCCGGCCAGGCACTGGTCACGGTGCGTGAGGCGCCCACCGACCGTCGTCTCCTCCTTTGCGTACGTGATGACGGCCGCGGCGGCGCAGACGCGGACGCGGGTTCCGGGCTGGTGGGCCTCGCCGACCGACTGGCCGTGCTCGACGGCACCGTCTCGGTCTCCAGCCCACCCGGCGGCCCAACCCTGATCCGAGCCGAGATCCCCGTCCTCCCGGAGCCGTCATGAGAGTGGTGATCGCCGAGGACGGCCTGATCGTGCGCGAGGGTGTCGCCGGCATGCTGCGCCGCTTCGGCCATGACGTGGTCGCGGCCGTCGGCGACGCGGACGCCCTGCGCGCCGCCGTCGTCGAGCACCGCCCCGACGTGGTCGTCACGGATGTGCGGATGCCGCCCGGCTTCAGCGACGAGGGCCTGCAGGCGGCGATCGCCCTGCGCGCCGCCGACCCCACACTGCCCGTGCTGGTGCTCAGCCAATACGTCGAGCAGACCTACGCGTCCGAACTGCTCGACGCCGGTCCCGGTGCGGGTGTCGGCTACCTTCTCAAGGACCGGATCGGCGAGGTCGCCGACTTCGTGGAGGCACTCGAGTCGGTCGCCGCCGGCCGCACCGTCGTCGACCCCGAGGTCGTCCGCCAGCTGGTCGGCCGCCGCCGGGACCCGCTGCACCGCCTCACCGCCCGCGAACGCGAGGTGCTCACCCTGATGGCCGAGGGCCGCTCCAACGCCGCCGTCGCCCGGGCCCTGGTCGTCACGGAGGCCGCCGTCGCCAAACACATCGGCAACCTCCTGCTCAAACTCGACCTCCCGCCCGACATCGACGACCATCGCCGAGTCCGAGCCGTCCTGGCCTACCTGAGAGCGTGACCGGCCCGCCACACACCGCCGCCCGGTTCCGGCCGGCGCGCTGACCGGTGACGACTTCCAAGCCTGCGCCGCACCGCATCGCCGCGGCGGCCCCGTGGCCCGCATTTCGGTAGCGGTTGCCGTTTTCGCTGCGACAGACGGCTGAGCTGTGCTGATGTGACTGCCACCGTCAACGGCCGACGAGCCGCCGCGGCGAAGGGGATCGCATGGTCACCGGCGACGGCGTTGATCAACTCAAGCTGAGCGGCATCGGGGGGTGGCCGGCCAGCGCCGGCTCGTCGGCGACCAGCCAGCCGAGGATCTCGGGCAGCACCTCGACCGCACCGAAATGGGCGGTGGACGCCTGGATGCGTACCTCGGCGTGCGGGATCTCCCGGGCCAGCCAGCGGGCGTGGCTGACCGGCGAGAAGTTGTCGTCCGCGCCGTGCCACAGCAGCACCGGCACGGTGATGTCCTTGAGTTCGAACTCCCAGCCGCGCCGGAACGCGGCCACGTCGTCGATCCACCCGAACGGGCCCTGCCGCAGCGCCTCACGGTAGGTCTCCGCCAGCAGGCGCCGGATCACGATGTCGTCGACGACCTTGAGGTCAGGGTCGGTCATCTGGGTCCGGAGCACGTCGACCATGCTCTCCGGGTCGCGGCGGGCACGGTCTGCTTTCAGCCGCAGGCGTTCGACGTGTTTGCGCCAGTCGGTGTCGGCGGTTTCGTATTCCTGGACGTTGGCGTCGGTCATCCCGCCCAGCCAGTCGAGGCCGTCGGCGTCCGAGGGCGCGATCCCGACGAGCACGGCGATCCGGCTCACCCGTTTCGGCGTGCAGGCGGCTGTCGCCAGTGCGTGCGGGCCGCCGCCGGAGCGGCCGACCACCGCGTACGACTCCAGGCCCAGATGGTCGGCCAGGTCTTCGATGTCGGCGGCGGCGTCCGCCACGGTGCGCTGGTCCGACCGGTCGGACCAGCCGTAACCGGGCCGGTCGTAGCAGATCAGCTGGACGCCGAGGCGGTAGAGCACGCTGCTGCGGGGTTTCGGCCCGAGGCGACTGCCGGGGGTGCCGTGCAGCAGGAAGACGGGGGAGCCGTCCGGGTCTCCGGTGATCTCGTAGGAGAGAAGGCGTCCGTCACGAGCCGAAGCCATGCGCCGGCCGGCTCGCTCCTCCACCACGCGCGTCCTCCATGATCCGATCATCGCTGCAGACGGCGACGAGGATAGGCTATTTCATTGACGCCCTTCACATAAGGGCACCCGTGTGTAACCGACAGTAATCTGACCTACTGCTGATACCCGCTCAATCCCGTTATAAAGGTGTACCGCCCGTGAAGTCCGGTGACCGGTGATACGGACGCCGGACCCCACGGGTTGAATCGTCACCCCCGGGAGATGTTCACTCCGGGATCGCGGCGTCCGCCGTCGCCGCGTGCTTCGGGATGAAGAGGGCCAGCAGCGCCGCCAGCACGGCGGCCCCGGCGCACAGGCCGAACAGCCACTGGTACGCCCCCAGCGACGGCAGCTCGTGCCCGCCGAGATCCATCGTCTTGGCGGCCAGCAGCGCCCCGCCGATCGCGCTCGCCAGCGAACTGCCGATGCTGCGGAACAGCGCGTTGAGACCGTTGGCCGCGGCCAGCTCGGACAGCGGCGTCGCGTGGGCGATCAGTCCGGGCATCGCCGCGTACGCGATGCCTGTTCCCGCTCCGGCGATCGTGGCCCCCACCACCACCTGGGTCAGACTGCCGGTCAGGAAGATCCGGGAGGCGAATCCCAGCGCGATGATCAATGAACCGCCGATCAGCGCGGTCCGCGGGGCCAGCCGGGCGGAGAGCGGCGACAGCAGGAGCATGATCAGACCGCCGGGCAGCATGCACAGGCCGCCGACCAGGATCGACGTGCCGAACCCGTACCCGGTGGCCTCGGGCATCTGCACGTAGGTCGCGGTGCCGATCAGCGTGGCGAACAGGGCGAACCCCACGAACAGCGACGCCAGGTTGGTGAGCAGCAGCGCCGGACGGGCCGTGGTCCGCACGTCCACCAGCGGCGACCGGCGGCGCAGCTCGACCAGTACGAACACCACGATGAGCACGACCGAGGAAACCAGCAGGCCGATGGTCAGCGGGTCGGTCCAGCCCCAGGTGTCACCCTGGGCGAGCGGGAGCAGCAGGGCCAGCATCGCCGCGCCCAGCAGGATCATGCCGGGGATGTCCATCGTGCCCTCGCCCGCGCGCGGGGGCTGCGGGACGAGCCGGGCGATGGCCGGGATGACCAGCAGGCCGCCGACCACGCAGATCCAGAACAGCACGTGGTAGTCGGCGTACTCGGCGACCACGCCGGAGAGCGGCAGGCCGAGCGCGCCACCGACACCGAGCATGGCGCTGATCAGGGCGATGCCGGCGCCGGAGTGCTCACGGGGCAGGACCACGCCGACCAGGCTGATGCTGAGCGGGACGGTGGCGACGGAGAGCCCGACGACGGCCCGGCCGACGATCATCGGGGCCAGCGAGTCGGACAGGGCGCAGATCAGGGAACCGGTGACCAGGGCGCCGAGTGAGATCAGCACCATCAGCTTGGTGCCGTAGAGGTCGCCGAGGCGGCCGAAGGCGGGGACCGCGACCGCGCCGACGAGCAGGGTCGAGGTGAGCAGCCACGCGACGCCGTCACTGCCGGCGTCGAGGTCGGTGCCGAGTTCGTTGAGCACCGGGACCAGCAGGGACTGGGTCAGCGACACCATCAGCGCGGCGGTGCCGATCACCAGCAGCACGATCAGCTGCCGGCCGGTCCAGGAATGTTTGCGTTCCTCCGTTGACTCGGCGAGGTCGGCGGCTTGGGGCATGGGAGAACTCCTCAAAGATGTCGTGGCAGAATGTGCCACGAGGCAGAGCCTGCCACTTCAAGGTTGCCGGAGCATGTCGCCGCACGGCCCTGAGACCGGGTTCACAGGGCGGACGGCCCTACCATCGGGAGTACAGAGGGCGTAAGGAGCCGACGATCACCACGCTCAGGGAACGCAAACGCGAGCAGAGCCGTCGCGGTGCCGTGGAAGCCGCCTGGCGGCTGTTCATCGACAAGGGCTACGACAACGTGACCGTCGCCGACATCTGCGTGGCCGCCGACATCGCGCCCCGGACGTTCCACCGCTACTTCGCCGGCAAGGAGGACGTCGCCGTCGAGCCGGTCCGCACCATGGCCCGCATGGTCATCGACCACGTCGCGGCCGCCCCGGCCGGGCTCACCGACACCGCCGTGATCCGCGGCGCGATGCTCGAACTCGGCGGCTTCGTCGTCGCCCACCGCAACTGGCTGGCCGCGCTGCGCACGGTCGCCCGTCGCTCCAGCCACCTCAAGGTCTCCCAGGTCGCCGTGCCGCACGAGCACGAACAGGAGGTGGCGGCCCTGCTCGCCGCCCGGCACCCGGACGCCGACCCGAGCGACTGGCAGCGGCATCTGCTGGTCGCCTGCGCCACCGCGGCCTTCCGTGTCTGGTACACCGGCTATTTCGCGGACCGGGCCGGAGCGGACCGGGCCGGAGCGGACCGGAGCGGACCGGGCACGACCGGAGCGGCACCGGACGGCGTGGACCCGGACGGCGACGACCCGATCGCCCGCCTGTTGACCATCCTGGACAGAGCCGTCGAACGCGCCTGAACGGCCGCCGGCGGTTGGGGCAGAATCGGGGACATGCGGTTCGGTGTCCTGGGTCCGGTGCGGGCCGAACACCCCGGCGGCGGGCCGATCCCGCTCGCCGGGCCACGACTGCGGGCGCTGCTGGCGATGCTCCTGCTCGGCGCGGGCCGCCCCCTCACCGCCGACCGGCTGATCGACGGCGTCTGGGGCGAGCAACCGCCGGCCGGTGCGGGCAACGCCCTCCAGTCACAGGTCTCCCGCCTGCGGCAGAACCTGCCGATCCACCGTGATCCGGCCGGCTACCGGCTGGCGATCGCCCCCGACGAGGTCGACGCCCATCGCTTCGCCGCGCTGGCCGCGGAGGGCCGCACGGCTCTCGGCGCCGGCGATCAGGTCCGGGCGGCCCGTCTGCTGCGCGCGGCGGCGGGGCTCTGGCGCGGCGAGGCCCTGGCCGACGTGCGGTCCGCGCCGTTCGCGGCCGCCCAGGTCACCCGCCTCACCGACCTGCGTCTGGACGCCGCGGAGGACCTCGGCGCGGCCCTGCTGCACACCGATCCGGGCGCCGCGATCACCGAGTTGCGCACGGTGGTCGCCGCGCATCCGCTGCGGGAGCGGCCGCGGGCTCTGCTGATGCGCGCGCTGGTCGCCGCGGGCCTCTCTTCGGAGGCTTTTCGGGTGTACGCGGAAAGCCGTCGCGTCCTGGCAGACGAACTCGGGGTGGACCCCGGACCCGCCCTGGCCGAGGCACACGCCGCCCTGTTGCGCCCGTCCATCCCGGCGCCCCGGAGTGCCGATGTCCCACGCCGTCATGCCGTCGCCGGTTCCACCGGCCACACCGGTTCCGCGGGCCGCGCCGATTCCACCGGCCACACCGGTTCCGTGGACGGCAGCGGTTCCGTGGGCGGCGGCGGTGGTTCCGTGGGTGCCGGTTCTGTGGGTGGCGTCGAGGCTGATGTCATGAGTCCGGCGATGAACCGGCCGCCGAGCCCGGTGACCAGTTTCGTCGGACGCGACGACGAACTGAGCCGGATCGCGGCGGCACTGCGAACCGGCCGCCTGGTGACGTTGCACGGTCCGGGCGGCGCGGGCAAGACACGGCTCGCCGGCGAGGCCGCCACCCGGCACCCCGGTCCGGTCTGCTTCGCCGAACTGGCCCCAGCCGGCCCGGCCGACCTGCCCGGCGTCCTGCTCGCCGCGCTCGGCCTACGCGACTCCCGCCTGCACGACACCCCACCGCCGGCCGGAGGTCCGCCGCACCCGCCCAGCGCCCGGGAACGTCTGGTGGCCGCGCTGAGCAGCCGCGATCTGCTCCTGGTGCTGGACAACTGCGAACACGTGATCGACGCGGCCGCCGACCTGGTCGCCGCGCTGCTCGCCGCCGCGCCCGGTCTGCGAGTGCTGGCCACGAGCCGGGAACCGCTCGGCATCACCGGTGAGACGCTCTGCCCCGTCTCCGATCTGCCCCTCACCGCCACCCCGGACGCTCCCGTTCCCCGCGCCAGGGTCCCAGCCGTCACTCACCTCGAAACCGCGATTCCCGGCACCGCTCTTCTTCTCTCCGACGGCGGGCCGGCTTCTCCGGGGGCGGCGGTTCGGTTGTTCGCGGACCGGGCTGCCGACGTCTCCCCGGGCTTCGTGCTCACGGCTGGGAACGTCGAGGTGGTGGGCCGGATCTGCCGGATGCTCGACGGGCTGCCGCTCGCCGTCGAGTTGGCCGCTGCCCGCCTGCATGCGCTGCCGGTCGAGGAGGTGGCCGCGCGGCTCGACGACCGGTTCCGGTTGCTGTCCCGGGGCAGCCGGTCGGCGCAGAGCCGGCACCGCACCCTGGAGGCGGTGGTCTCCTGGAGTTGGGACCTGCTCACCGACGAGGAACGGGTCCTCGCCCGGCGGTTCACCGTCTTCGCCGGTGGCGCGAGCCTGGAAGCCCTCGAACAGGTCTGCGGCAACACCCGGCTCCACGAAACCCTGGAGCACGAAGAGAACGGCGACACCCGGGGCTACAGCGCACGGCGTCATGGCGAGCCGGACGACGGGGTGCTGGAGAGTCTCACCGGGCTGGTGGGGAAGTCGCTGGTGGAGCGGGACGGTGGCCGCTACCGGATGTCGGCGACCATCCGGGCGTACTGTGCGGCGCGCCTGGAGTCGTCCGGGGAACGGGAGCGGATGCGGCGGGCGCACGTGGCGTACTTCGTCGAGCTCGCCGAGACCGCCGGCCCGTGGCTGCGGACCGCTGAGCAGCTCGTCTGGCTGGACCGGCTGGACGCCGACCGGGACAACCTGCACGCCGCGTTGCGGAACTCGTCCGCCGCGGGTGATGCCGGTACCGCGTTGCGCCTGGTCTCGGCACTCTCGTTCTACTGGTGGCTGCGGGGGCTGCGGGCCGAGGCCACCGTGCTGGCCGGGCAGGTACTGCGGGACATCGGGCCGGAGCCGCCTGCGGGATACTTCGAGGCGTACGCCCTCTGCGCTCTTCATGCCGCCCTGGGTGGCGCGGAACGCCCGGACGAACGGTGGACGCGGTATCTCACCGCGTTGACCGCCCCGCCGGAGCAGCCGTTTGCGCTGTACCTGTCCGCGCTGGCGGTAGGCCCGCCGCAGTCCGACCCGGACGAGATGCTCCTCAACGAACGGCTGCTCCTGCCGCTGCGCGAGGACCCGTGGAGTCACGCGCTGGGCGCGGTCGGCAACGGGTACATCCGGCTCTTCTCCGGCGCCGGTCCGGAGACGGCCGCGCCCGACTTCGCCGCGGCCCTGGCCGGGTTCCGGGCGCTCGGCGAACGCTGGGGCACCATGATCGCCCTGTCCGCGACCGCTGATCTGGCCGTCTGGCGTGGCGAGCCGGCCGCCGGGACGGAGATCCTGGACGAGGCATTGCGTCTCGCCACCGAACTCGGTTCCACGGTGGATGTGGCGGACCTGCTGCGCGGGCGGGCCGAGGGGCGGATCGCCGCCGGGGATCTGAGCGGCGCCACCGCCGACCTGGCGCAGGTGGCGGCACTGGCCCGCGAGTGCGGCGCGCTCGAACTGGTCGCGGCGGCCCTGCTCGGGCACGGCACTATCGCGGTGCGCCGTGGCGACCGGGCGGAGGCTGCCCGGTGCTGTCACGAGGCGCTCGCCGCCTGTCCGGAGGGCTGGTACGGCGCCGACGGCACCCGGATGTCGATCCTTCTCACCCTGGGCCGGCTGGCCGAGGAGGAGGGCGACACCACGACGGCCGCTGACCGGTTCCGTGAGGTCTTCACCGTCCGGTCGAGTCTGCAGGGCATCCCGCTGCGGTCGGAGGCGAGCGCCGGACTGGCCCGGCTCGCCCGCAACGCCGCCCCGACCCGCTCCGACATGGGCTGACGGCGTTCGACAGCGCTGAGCGGACTGACGGCGTTGATGGAACCGGTTGACGGCCCGACGACGGACTGCAGAACGGCCGACAAGCTGACGGGCTGACGGGGCTGACGGTGGCCGTCAGCGCGCGGTGCGAGCGCCGTCAGCGGCCCCCGTGACCATCACGGCATGACTGCATACGCCGTCGCAGCCGAAGGGCTGCGCCAACGTTACCGGGGCGGGACGACCGGCCTCGACGACTTCGACCTGCGTGTTCCGGAGGGGACCGTCTACGGGCTGCTCGGCCCGAACGGTGCCGGCAAGACCACCGCCGTCCGGGTGCTCTCCACGCTGCTGCGCTTCGACTCCGGCCGGGCCGAGGTGGCCGGCGCCGACGTCGTCCGCCAGCCCGGCACGGTTCGCGAGCGGATCGCGCTGACCGGCCAGTACGCCGCCGTCGACGAGATCCTCAGCGGGCGGCAGAACCTGATCCTCTTCGCCCGTCTGCACCGGATGGGACCGCGGGAAGCCCAGCGCCGCGCCGACGAACTGCTGGACCGGTTCGCTCTGGTCGAGGCTGCCGGGCGGTCGGCCGGCGAGTACTCCGGCGGGATGCGCCGCCGGCTCGACCTGGCGGCCAGCATGATCCGCCGGCCGGACGTGCTCTTCCTCGACGAGCCGACGACGGGACTGGACCCGCGCAGCCGCAATCAGGTCTGGGACGCCGTCCGCGGGCTGGTCGCGGACGGCACGACCGTGCTGCTCACCACCCAGTATCTCGACGAGGCCGACCAGCTCGCCGCCCGGATCGCGGTGGTGGACAGCGGACGGGTGGTGGCCGAGGGAACCCCCGCGGAGTTGAAGGCCACGATCGGTGCCGATCGGCTGGAGGTGGCCGTCCGGGACGCCGCGCGGCTGGCCGACGCGGTCGCCGTCGTGCAGCGGGTCACCGGCACTGAACCGGATGTCGACCCGGACCGGCGGCGACTCCGCGCGCCGGTGACCGACCGGGTCGACGCGCTGGTCACGACGGTGCGGGCACTGCGGGACGCGGGGATCGCCGTGGATGACGTCGGAGTCTCGCAGCCCACCCTCGACGAGGTGTTCCTGCAGCTCACCGGACACCGTGCGACGACCGGGGAGGAGACCCGATGATCACTGCGAGTCACGGTACGGGTGCTTCCACACGTACCGGAAAAGCGCCTGCAAGGACCGCCCACCGAGGCCGCGCTGTCCCGGACGGCCTGGTGATGACCGGCCGCTATCTGCGGCATGTGCTCCGCGCGCCCGAGGAGCTGGTGATCTATTTCAGCCTGCCGATCATGTTCGTGCTGGTGTTCGGCTATGTCTTCGGCAGCGGGGTGTCGTTGCCGGGCGGAGGCGGGTACCGCGAGTTCCTGCTGCCCGGCGTCTTCGTGATGACCATGTTGTACGGGGTGGGCGCCACCGGGACGGCCATCGCGGTCGACGTGAACCGTGGTGTGGTGGATCGTTTCCGGTCGTTGCCGATGGCGCGCTCGGCACTGCTGGTAGGCCGGATCGCCGCTGACCAGGTCCGTGCGCTGCTGGAGATCTCCGCGCTGGTGGTCTGTGGCCTGCTGGTCGGCTGGTCGGCGCATCGGGGGATCGGCAACGCGCTGCTCGGCATCGGCCTGCTCCTGCTGCTGCGGCTGGCGTTGAGCGCGATCGGCGTGGTCCTGGGGCTGGCCGCACCCAATCCGGACACTGTGGCGACGATCGTCTTCCCGCTGGCGTTCCCGTTGAGTGCGGTCTCCAACGTGTTCGTGGCGCCGGAGTCGATGCCGCAGTGGCTCCGGGTGGTGGCCGAGTGGAATCCGGTGTCGGCGACGGTGACGGCGCTCCGGGACCTGTTCGGCAATCCCGGGCCGATCAGCGGATCGTGGCCGACGGAGCACGCGCTGCTGCTCGCGGTGGTGTGGCCGGTGCTGCTGATCGCGGTGTTCGCGCCGCTCGGGGTGTGGAGGTACCGCCGGCTGGGCGGCTGAATCCGGCGGAGGGTCGCGTTCCGGTCGGGCGGGCATGGCTGAATCCGGCGGAGGGTCGCGTTCCGGTTGCGCGGGCATGGCTGAATCCGGCGGACGGTGCTGCGGGAAGGCGGTCGCGGCAACGACAGCGCCCACCCGCAGCACCGGGGCCGGGACGCTCCGGGCGAAGCGGCCTGGCCGGGACCGCGCTCCGGCCGGTGCGGTCCGATGCCGGCCGCGGCGCGGAGGGGAGGTGCCGCGACCGGGAGGAAGCCCGCCAGTCAGTCTCCACGCCGGGACTGTCCGCGTCGATCCCCGATCGGCCGAACATCGGTGACTATCGGTATTCAATGCATCGGCGCAGCGTTCATCGTCGGCGTCCCGAGACTGGTTTGGACAAATCTCGCAAAACCGCTTTTTATGGCCTTTTTCCTGCGAAGATCGACTTCGGTGAAGTGATCAACATCGGGGGTGAGGCACCATGCGGGACGACGAGACCGGCACGACGCCGGTCATCAGCCGGGACCAGGCGACAGGCCTGCCGGCTAAACGGTGGCCCCCGGCGCCGCCCTCCTCCACCGCGGGTCTGGGCACCGCCCTCGACCCGGACCTGGAACCCGACCTGGAGATCGACCCCGACCCCGGCCTGACCGCCGACCCGGCACCGGACACCATCCAGGAGACCGACCCGGAGATCGACATCGCGCTGGACGCCGTCGCCGACGCGCGCGCGAGCCGAGCCGCCGACCCGGACGCCGCCGACCACGAGGCGACCAGCGCCCGCGTCGCCACCGCCTTCGCCGGGCTGGCCGTCAGCCCGGGCGAGGCCCGCCGCGCGGCGATCCGAGCGGGACGGCCCGCCCACCTGCCCGGACCGATTCGCCGGTACGCCTGCCGCCTCACCCCGGTCCCGCCCGGACCGTCGGAGCCGCTCCCCCTCGAACTGGTCCGCCGCGACATCGCCGGCACCCGCACCGGAGTGCCACTGATGCTGCGGATCCGGGTGGTCGACTCCGCGGACTGCCGGCCGGTCACCGGCGTGGTCCTGGAAGTCCGGCACTGCGACCCGGCAGGCACCCTGGACGAGGAGACGTACCTGCGAGGCGCCCAGGTCACCGACGGCGAAGGGTACGCGGAATTCCGTACCGTGCACCCCGGCTGGCACCCGGGACGGGCCGTGCACGTGCGCTCCGACGTGCACGTGGGCAGCGGATACCTGGCCGGCGGGCGGGCGATCTCCCACACCGGGCGGCTGTACTTCCCGGACATGCTGACTACCGAGGTGGCGGCGCTCCCGCCGTACCGGCACATCGCGACGGCCCGCACCCGCTACGACGAGGACATCAGCCGGGCTACGGGCGGGGTGCTGCACGTGGTGCCCCGCGACCGGTTCGACCTGATGTCCGGCCTGCTGGCCGCCATCACGGTCGCCGTCGACGCCAAGCCGGGCCGCTGACCCGGGCGCGGCCGGCCGTGATGCCGGGCCGCCGTCACCTCCAACCTCCTTGTGCCCGGCCGGTATGAGCAGTCGTTCGTCAGCCGCATGGCATAGGCCGGCAGCCGCAGACGGCGGCCGTGCCGGTTCAGCCATAGACGGCGGCCGTGCCGGTTCAGCCATAGACGGCGGCCGTGCGGGTCCAGCCGTGGACGGCGGCCGTGCGGGTCCAGCCGTAGACGGCGGCCGTACGGGTCCAGCCGCAGATGACGGCCGAGCCGGTCCAGCCGTCGCTGATGGCTGAGTCATGTCTTCTGAACATCCATGGACCACGGCTCAGCCCACCGGGCCGTCATCCATGGTCGATCCGCGAGCCGGATGCAGCCGTGGGCGACGGCTGGCAGGTCTCGGCCGTGGGTGAGGGCTGAGTTTCGCCTCCCGGAGTGCCGTGGGCGACGGCTGAGTTGTCCGGGCCGTCGGTCATGGTTCGCCGGCGGGTTGGGAGCGACCGTGGGTGACGGCTGAGTTGTCCGGGCCGTCGGTCATGGTTCGCTGGCGGGCCGGGAGCGACCGTGGGTGACGGCTGAGTTGTCCGGGCCGTCGGTCATGGTTCGCTGGCGGGCCGGGAGCGACCGTGGGTGACGGCTGAGTTGTCCGGGCCGTCGGTCACGGTTCGCCCGCGAGCCGAGAACGACCGCGGGCGACGGCCGGGTGCCCCGAGCCGTCGCCGATGGCTGATTTCCGCCTTCTCGGACAGCCGTGGTCGACGGCTCAGCCACCTCAGCCGTCAGGCCTGGTCCATCCGCGGATCGACGACGGCCGTGGGCGACGGCCGGGGGCGACAACTGTGGGCGACGGCCGGGGGCGACAACTGTGGGCGACGGCCGGGGGCGACAACTGTGGGCGACGGCCGGGGGCGACAACTGTGGGCGACGGCTGGGGCGAGGCCCGGGGCGACGGCCGGGGATGACGGCTGGCGTGTCACCTGGCCGACGTCCCTGAACCTCACCCCTAGAACGGGTGCGGGTCGAGCACCCGGTGCAGGTAATGGCCGTCCAGGAAGGTCGTCACCGCGGGATGCTTGTCGCCCAGCGTCGCCGTCAACCGCTCCAGCACATCGTCGGCCCCGGTCGGCCGCTCGCCGTTCGCCGCGATCATCAGCACCTGGTTCGCCGTGCACCGCAGGTAGTCCGGGTGGTCGGTGCCCAACACCGTCAGGTGTCGGTTGAGTGAGGCGTCGATCAGCCGGAGCCCTTCGCGGAGGTCTCCCTCCTCAGCGTGCACGATCGCCAGGTTCAGCGCGGCGGCCAGCGAGTACGGGTGATCCGGTCCGAGGATCTTTTCCAGGTCGGTCGCGGCCCGCTTCGCGTATTCCTTCGCCACGGCCAGGTCGCCGCCCACCCGGGCCGTCATCGCCCGGTTGGTGAGGCAGAGCAGCGAGTGCGGGTGGCGGTGGCCGAGTTGTTTGCTGTACGCCTCGTGGACCTCGGCCAGTTCGGTCGTTGCGCTGCGGACCTCCCCGATGGCGAGCAGGCTGAGGGCGCGGCTGAGACGGCAGGCGAGGGTGTCCGGGTTGTCCGGTCCGACCACTTCGTTGAGTTGCTCGTACGCATCCTCCAGCATTCGTGCCGCGCGGTCGGTCTGGCCGTGGCTGCCGACCGACACCGCCAGGTTGGCCCGGGCCGCGAGGGTGCGGTAGTTGTTCGACCCGAAGACCTCCTCGTACTGCCGGGCGATCTGTTCCAGCAGTTCGCTGGAGGTCTTGTAGTCGCCGGCCTCGCGCAGGTCCCGGCCCAGGTTGGTGCCGGTGCCCAGGGTGTTCGGGTGGGTGGGCCCGATGATGTCGCGGCGCCGGTCCCACAGGCCCTGGTCGAGGGCGCGGGCCTCCCGGAAGTTGCCGGCCAGGCGGTGGGTGGTCGCCAGGTTGCTCAGGGCGGTGTGGGTCCGGGTGTAGTCGTCGCCGAAGTGTTCGACCCAGGCGGCGTAGGTCTTCTGGTCGCGTTCCAGCGCTTCCCGGTAGCGCCCGAGGGCACGCAGGTCGCCGCCGAGGCTGCCGGCGGTCATCAGGGTGTGCGGGTGGTTCTCGCCGAGCAGTTCGGTCTGTGCGGCGAGCACCGCCTCGTTCAGTTCCAGGGCCTCGTCGAACTGGGCCGTCGACCGCATGATGATCGCGATGTTGAAGCGCAGGTGCAGCAGTTGCGTGCGCAGGGCGACCACGTCGGCGGGGTTCGTCATCGCGGTCAGCATCGTCTGCCAGCGGTCGGCGATCTGTTCGCCGAGCTGCCGGCCCTCGACCGAGCCGCCGGTGACCCAGATGTAGCGGATCCGGTCGATCATCAGCTGGCGGACCGAGGTGTCGTCGCAGTCGGTCGCGTTGGAGATCTCCAGGTGCGGCCAGAGGACCCGGAACCGGGGCCAGGAGCGCGGGTCGTCGATCTCGTGTTCGGGGCGCAGTTTGGCGAGGACCAGGTGGATCTGGTGCCGGGTGACGCGCAGTTCCTGTTCGCTCATCCGGGAGCGGACCACGTGCTGCAGCAGCCGGTGCACCTGGATCTGCTTGCGGCCGACGTCCAGTTTGAGCAGGGCCAGCCGGTTGATGTGCTGGACCAGCGAACCGCGGTACGCCCGTTCGGTGACCAGCGGGTCGTACTCCCGCAGTTCCTGCGCCAGTTCATCGCTGTAGATCAGGTCCAGGGAGATCTCCGGCGCCAGCACCGAGCAGAGCTGGAGCAGCCGGTACGCGCCCCGGGACCGTTCCCGCAGCAGGTCGAGCGACAGGTTCCACACCTCGTCGACGGTGCTGCCCGGACCCTGGCGTTCGATGGTCTGGAGGTACTCCTGCACCGACAGGCCGGTCTCGGCGAGCATGGCGCCCGCGGCCGCGACGGCGATGGGCAGGTCGCCGAGGACGTCGGCGACCCGGTCGGCCTCCTCCGGGCGGATGGTGTTGATGCGCTGCCGGAGGTGGGCGACACTCTCGCGGCGTTTGAAGACGTCGATCTGCATGGTCTGTGCCCGGTCGCCCCACTGGCTGTTCCGGGAGGTGATCAGGACGTGGCCGGGTCCCTTCGGCACGAAGCTCAGGACTTTCGGGACGTCCTCGGCGTTGTCGAAGACGAGCAGCCAGCGGGCGTGCGGGTCGCCCTGTTCCAGGGCGGCGATCACCGCCTTGGCCTCCTCCTGGACGCCGGACTGCGGCAGCGACAGGTTCAGCCGCCGGCCCAGGTCGGCCAGGATGCTGTCGATGAACTGGGCCTGTTCGGCGTCCACCCACCAGACCACGTCGTACGCGCTGCGGAACCGGTGCGCGTACTCGAGGGCCACCTGGGTCTTGCCGATGCCGCCCATGCCCTGCAGCGCGACCGGCATCTGGGGCACCGGGGTGGGTCCGGAGAGCACCACCGCGGTGCCGCCGCTGAGCTGCGACCGCAGGTCGAGCAGGTCGTCCTCGCGGCCGGTGAACCGGGCGTTGCGGGCCAGCGGGTTGAAGATGGCGGGTTGTTCGCCGGGGAACCGTACCCCGGTGACGAACTGGTCGATGTCCTCCGGCGCGGTGCGCCCGACCAGGCGCAGCACCCGTTCGATCGCGGTCGCGAAGGATTTGCCGCCGATGAAGGCCGAGCAGTTCATCGGGAACGACGACAGGGGCGTCATGTCCTCGACGTAGACGGCGAGCGGTGGCCGCGGATCGCTGAGGTCGCGCTGCACGATGCCGTCCTGGGCGCCCGCGTTGGCGTGCGACAGGATGGTCAGGTGCCGGGCGGTGTCGACCCGGCTCTCCGGCACCGGGTTCTGTGGGCCGCGCACCCGGATGCCGGCGGCGACCAGCAGCCCGCGGATCCATTCCGCCCAGAGCTGGTCCTCCGGCGAGTAGTGCAGGACCACCTCCTCTTCGGCGAATTCGACCCGGCGTACGAAGCGGGACACCACCCGGGTGCGGACGGCGTCGTCCATCGGCGGCAGCGCGGTCACCGCACCGTCGGTGATGTGCTGGGCCAGTTTCTCGTACGCGGCGAGCATGGAGCCGGACTGTCCGGGCCGGTCGCCGAAGGTCGCCAGGATCTCCTCGTAGGCGTAGAAGGCCCGGTAGGGCACCTCCACCTCGTTCCAGTACTGGCTGCGGCCGGACGGGGTCATGTCGGCGGGCAGTTCGGGGAAACGCTGCATGGCGATGCGGAGCCCGGCGTCGGCCCGTTCCTTCTCCGCCGGGTCGACCCGCATCGGGACCGGCAGGATCCGGATGTTGCGTTTGGCGTGCTCCTGCGTGATCTTGGTGGCGACCCTGGCCGCGCCGGTGATGCCCTGTTCGCTCAGGGTGAAGCAGTCGACGAGCACGCTCGGCAGGTCGATCGTGCAGATGTCGGCGACGTCGCTGAGACCGGTCCGGCTGTCGATCAGCGTGTAGTCGTAGTTGGCCTGCATGTCGGCCCGCAGTGCCGCGAAGAACCGGCCGCCGCCACGCCGCTCGTAGAAGTCGTCCCAGTTCATGCCGGTCAGGTTGGCCGCGTAGTCCTGGTTCTGCAGGCCGGCGGAGAGGAAGTCGAGCTGCCCGCCGGCCGGGAACGCCTTCCAGTTCAGCGAGAACGCGTGCTTGTGCACCCGGGCGAAGTCCTCGTGCCAGTCCGGTTCGCGTTCGCCGGGGCGGGTGGTGGCCCACTCGTACGCCCGGATCATGTCGATGACCCCGCCGCTGGTCTCGATCGCCCCGGCGTCCAGGAACGGCTCGAAGAACCGGTGCAGGCCGGGCGACTCCAGGTCCCAGTCGACGGCGAGCACCCGTTTGCCGTTGGCGGCGAGGATCCAGGCGACGTTCGCCAGGGCCATGGTGCGACCGGTTCCGCCCTTGAACGAGTAGAACGTGACCACTTTGCCGTTACGGTGCTCAGCCATCGCTGCTTCTCTCCGATGCGGGTGGTGCGGATCCGTCGCCGTCCAGGCGGGGCCGGGGGTACCCGTCCAGGGCCTGGACGGAAGCCTGTCGCAGGTACTGCCGGCGCGCCTCGCTGACGACCGAGGGCATCATCTGGGCGAACTGTGTCACGTCGTGTGCGGACTTGACCCGCGTCGCGCCGAGTTCCTTCAGCAGGTGGACAACCGGACCCGCCCGGTCGGCCCGATCACCCACCACGACCGGCCGGACCCAGGGGTGGATGCGCCCGCGGAGGGTGGCGAGCCGTCCCTGGCTGACCCGGTGGTCGACCAGCAGGACCGCCGGGGCGGTGTCCATCGCCTTGAGGTCGGCCGGTCGCTCGGCGATCTGGGCGGGCAGGCCGAGGCGCTCGGCGACGTTCGCCGCGTACTCCGCGATCGGCAGGTCGAGGGCCTTGCCGAACGGCTTCCACGGGCCGGCCGGTCCCAGGACGCCGACGACGAACGGTGTGGTGCCCGGCGCCGGTTCCAGCCGCGGGATGTCACCGATCGAGACACTGTGCCCCGGCGGCAGGACGGAGGCCTCGGCGACCTCGACGATCCGCCGCGCCAGCCGGACCAGGATCCGGTGGTACTGCGTGGCGTAGGAGGTGAGCATCAGCAGCGCCCGGAGGCCGTTCTCCGCGTACTCCGGAATGGCGGTGCCCAGGGAGACGGCCCGGGCCAGATCGCGGGGGACCGGCGTCGCACCCGGGCCGAGCAGGGGGATCCACAGCACCGGGACGATGTGTTCCTGCCCCCGCTCCGGCTCGCCGGGGAACGCCCGCTCGACCCGGTCCAGGAACGCGGCGCGTTCCTGCTGGGGCCAGGACTTGTTGAAGTAGCCGGGGGAGTAGAGCGGGACGAAGACGTCGGCGCGGCCCAGCTGCTCGTCGAGCATCGCCTTCCAGTCGGCGCCCGGCCCGGCCTGGTAGTCGACGAACCCGGTGTCCGCGGAGGGCGCCCCGGTCAGGGCGGTGACCTCACGTTTCAGGTCGTCGAAGCAGCGCCGCACCCAGATGTCGGTGTCATCGGTGCCCCGTCTGTCGCTGAGCGGCACGGAATGCGCGTAGCTCAGGAAGAAGGAGACGGCCCGTGTCATGACGTGGCCTCCTCGGCGAAACTGGTGCGCAGTCCCTCGACACCGCCCGGGACGGCCGGCTCCACCCAGTAAAGACTGTGCAGGCGTTGAATGTGGAGGGCCAATCTCCAGACGATCATCTTGTAGACATCGGACTGCCTGGTTTCGATCAGCCCGAACAGGCCGTCGGTGCGGTATCTCTCGCCGTAGTCCGGGTCGGGCAGCCCGGTCGGGGAGAAGACGTTCACCTTGGCGATCAGCGGGGGCAGCTGGTCCCGGAACGGCGTCCACAGCACCGGGACGACGGCGCTCTCCATCACCGGCCCGCTGCCGGCCCGCGGCACCACCCGGCGCCGGGTGAAGAGGTCGAACTCGCGGGCGCACCAGGCGCTCTGGAAGAGATAGCGCTGGGAGAGTAGGGAGATCAGGACCTGGCAGGTCCCCACGGCCCGCAGGACGGTCGGCTCCCACAGCTCGCCGCCGCCGTGGTGGATGTCCAGGAAGCCCGGGTGCTGGCCGACCGGGGAGCCGATCAGCTCGCTGACGTTGGCGGTGAGGTCGTCGAAGAACCGCATCACGTGGGTGGCCGGCTCGCGGGGCGCGGCGACCGGCTGCGGGTGTGCGGGCCGGCCGTAGCTGACGGCGAAGACGGGGGCGCTCGGGTCGTCGGCGATCGCTGCGGCCACCTCGCGCTCCTCTCCGTGTCAGCCGCAAGACACAGTGGATCGCCCGATGATCACGGTGCGTCAAGGGCGAATGTCGAGGGGCTCTGCCTCCGCGGTGAAGCCATGGTAACGCTTCGTGTCCACCCTTTCGACCCGGCTCTCCGCCCGGCCGGGCGGATCAGCGCCAGGAGGCGATCTCGGCGGCTATACCGTCGACGAAGGACTGTCCGAGCGGGGCCAGCGCGCCCGTCCCGCGGAGCGCGTCGATCGCTGCCGTTGTCCGATTTCGATAACTGGCATAAATCTCCGCGGCTGCGGCTCCCGGCCGGTGGCGCCACATGTCCGCCACCGCCAGGTGCGCGTAGATCCCCTGCAGCACCCCCTCGGGCGGCCGCGGATCGGAGCGCCACGCGACGCGTACCGTCGCTTCGATCCTGGGGTCGAGAAGGTCGTGCTCGTCCAGCACGGCGGCCAGTTTGCTGTGCTGGAACTCGTGCACCAGCAACACGGCGAGTGCCTCCGGGTCGTCGGTGGCCGCGATCCCCACCGCGCCGAACGCGTGCCGCGACGTTGCGCTGCGTAGTGTCGCGTCCGCGGCGGGGACCAGCGGGACGATCGCCCGCAACCCGCGGACCAGGCCCTCGACCTGCCCGGGGGCGTCGCGTTTGATCACCTGCCAGGCGCCGGTCAGCGCCCGCGTCCACGACCTGACGTCCTCGGCGCTCAGCGGGGGCGCGGCCGGCCAGTCGTGACAGTCCCGGTACGGGTCGGCGTCCTCGAGCCGGACCACGAGGTCACCGAGGTCGACCACCGGCGCCGGCCGCCACCGCGGATCGCCGTCCTCGAGGCGGGCGGTCCCGCCGTCCCACCGGACCGTCCCGGCACCGGATATCACCGCCCGGTCCGGGGCACCCGGCAACGTCACCGTCCCGAGCGCCGGCAGGTGCACCCGGCCGTCCCGGGGCGTCACCACCACCTCGGCCGGGTCCCCGGCGGTCACCAGCACCGCGGCGGCCAGGTCGGCGAGACGGCCGGCGGACGCGTTCTCCCGCAGGCGGCGGATCGCCCAGACCCGCAGGAACGGATGGGCGACCACCTGGCGTACCGCGTCCGGGAACCGGGTGTCGAGGTCCTCGAGCAGATCCCAGGCGTCCGCGGCGGGACCGTCGTCGCACGAGTCGGCCACCGTGACCAGCAGGGCCCGGACGAACGACTCCTGCGCCACCGACAGCGCCGTCACGGCGTCGCCGCCGGAGAGCCGGCCGACCACCCAGAGCGGAAGGCTGTCCATGGTGACGATGAGCTCCTTCAGGTCGGCGCAGTACACGGACGGGTTGTCGAAGCCGTTCCCGTGCCGGTACCGGTGCGCGTAGAGGCCGCCGCCGCAGCGGGTCACCACCGGGCAGGCGCGGCACGTGGCCGACAGCGCGGTCCGCTGCCGCATCACCGGCAGGCGCAGCAGATCGTCGGCGGAGGCGGTGAACACGGACAGTCCGGTGGCCGCCGCGCCGTCGAAGGTCGTCTTCATCGAGTCCGGCTGCTCCCAGGACCCGTCCGTCTCGATCACCGCGAGGTCGCCCCGGTCCCCGCCGACGGACTCCGTCTCGCTGTCGCCGCCCGCGGCCGTCGCCTCCAGGGAGTCGAACAGCCGGATCGGCACCGGCCGTCCGTCGGCGAGCCAGCGGGTCCGGATCCGGTTCAGCCAGTCCGCGTACGGGGTGGCGGCCCCGGCCGGCCGCGGCGGGGGCGTCTCCCAGGTGGCGTGCGGGAGCAGGAAGTCCAGGCGCGGCGGCTGCTGCTCCAACAGGGCGGTGTACACCGCGTCCGGGTCGTTGGCCACGTCGACGGTGCACAGGATCCCGGCGTACACCGGACGGTAGCGCTCCTGCCGGAGCAGGGAGATGCCGCGGACCGTCGCGTCGAAACTGCCGCCGCCGTGCTGGTACCGCCGGTGCCGGTCGTTGGCCTCGCGCCCGCCGTCGAGCGAGACGCCGACCTTGACGCCGAACGCCAGCAGGATCTCGGCGAGGCGGTCGGTGAGCAGGATCCCGTTGGTCTGCATCCGCCAGTCGATGCGGGTGACGGCGCCGACGACCGAGGCGATCGCGGTGAGCGCCGCCTCCAGCCGGTCCGGCCCGAGAAGCAGCGGCTCCCCGCCGTGCAGGACGATGCCGACGGTGTCGAGCCGGTGCCGTGCCGCGTGGTCGGCGATCCGCTCGGCGGCGCGGCGCACGGTCGCCGGGGTCATGAAGGCCGGGCGGTCACGCCAGGTCTGGTCGGCGTGTTCATAGACGTAACAGTGGTCGCAGGCGAGGTTGCAGAGGCCGTGAACCTTGAGAACGAACTGGCGGACGACCTCAGATGGCGGACTGGAAGCGCGATACGTCAACAGATCGCCGCTCTCGCGTCGGGTCCGGTCCGGGGGCGATCCGCCGCAGGCGCCGTTCGACCTCGGGACGTACGGTCTTCGCCGCGTCACGGCGAAGAGGGACGGATGGCCGGTTGGCGGCGAGTTCTTCCACGGTGCTCAGTTCCACGGTGCTCAGTTCTCCCCGGGCCGGTAGACGGCAGGAACACCCGACCATAGGGGACGGGTAGCCCTGAGCATAGACAATGCTCTACATAAAGTCACCAGGACCGGACTGCCGGTAGTTCGGGGCGTACCGGCGCCGGCCGCTGATAGACGAACGACCGCTGGATCAGGAAACCGGCCAGGAACAGCGTCACCTCGGTGACCAGCTTGGCCACCACCAGCGATCCGAGAAGGTCGCTGAGGCCGCTCAGCAGCAGCACGTTGGCGGTGAGCGAAACCGCGGCCAGAGCGGCGTACCGTGGTGCCGCCCGCCGGTGCGGGACGCTTCCCGACGCGTGGAAGACGGCCCTCCGGTTCACCGTGTAGTTGACCGTGGCGCTGACCAGCCGGGCCAGCACCGCCGACAGCACCACCTGACCGGTCGCCGCGACCAGGACCGCCAGCAGGGCCGCGTCGATCGCGAACGCCAGCAGCGACGAGCCGGCGAACGCCAGCAGCGGCGCGTAGATCCGGGCCGAGTCCTGCAGCGGCCGGAAATGTGACGAACTGTTGCCGTCCAGGTAGACCGTGGCGATCTCCACCTCCTCGATCGGCATCCTCTCCCGGGCCGCGGTCAGCAGCAGGCGCAGCTCGTACTCGAAACGCTCGCCCGGCACCTCGCCCAGCCGCCGCAGCATGGTGGCCGGATAGCCCCGCAGCCCGGTCTGCGTGTCGGTGATCGCGCAGCCGGTGACCAGCAGGAACAGCAGCCGGGTCGTGGCGTTGCCGAACCGGCTGCGGGCCGGCACCCGGCCGGTGAACCGGCGTACCCCGAGCACCATCGGCGCGCCGGTGGCCTCCAGCCGCGCGGCGACCGCCTCGATGTCCTGCGGGCGGTGCTGGCCGTCGCTGTCCGCGCAGACCACGTCGTGCCCGCGATGGTGGGCCTCGATGTGCCCGAAGCCGATCTTCAGGGCGGCGCCCTTGCCCCGGTTGCGCTTGAGCGTGACGATCTCGGCGCCGGCTGCGCGCGCCTCGTCGAAGACTCTCGTGTACGCGGGCCCGCTCCCGTCGTCGACCACGACGACCCGGCGGGCCAGCTGCCGGACGAGGTCGACGAGCCGGTGATCGGGTTGGTACGCGGGGATCAGCACGATCATCGGTCAGCCCGCCACGTAGAGGATGTCGCTGGTGCCGCGTTCCCTGCCCTTGCCGAGCGGGTTGTTGACCAGCCCACCCGAGAAGATCATCGCGGAGGAGCCGCCGCCGTCCAGGTTGTACGCCACCCGCGCCCCGCGGTCGACGAAGATCTTCGCGAACTCCGGCATGGTCACGCCGACGCTGTAACCCTGTGCGCGGCCGTCCACCACCACGAACAGCAGATGGTTCTCGGCGACCAGGCCGATCCCGGTCCGCGGCTGCCGCCCCTGGATCGAGTGGTTGCCGACGTTGGTGTCCACCTCGACGGCGTCGATGCCGTCGATCGCGGCACCGTTCTCGACCAGTCCCGGGCCGAAGGACAGGGTGTTCCACACCCCGGCGGCGAGCAGTTCGTCGGCGGTGGTCGCGGTCTCGTCGTACAGCTTCATCGAACCGTCGGCGTAGAGCGCGAGCCCCTGCCGGGCGCCGCTGTCGCGGAACTTCACCCCGTTGCGGATCACGATGCCGGTGTCCCGGAACCCGTAGTAGTCGCCGTTGATCGCGAGAACCGCGTTCACCGAGGAGGCGATCTCCGACGGGTTGGCGATGATGTTCTCGCCGAACTGGTCGCCGGCGAACGCGGACCGCACGATCGTCGCGTCGGTGACCTGCACGTCCGCGACGAAATAGGTCAGCGAGTCGGTGGAGACCGTCTCGATGGAGATCTTTGCGGTGTCGCTGGTGTACGTGGTGGCGGTCGCCGTGCCGTCGGTGGCGGCCTCGGCGGCGGCCACGTTCTGCGCGGCGATGCTCGACGCGTTGCTGACCTCGACGTGGTCGATCACGTACCGGTCGAGGGCCCAGGCGCTCCCGCCGGCTGCGGCGGCGAGAACGCCCAGACCACCCGCGAGGACGTTGCGGCGGCTGAACTTCCGGGGATTCGTCACATCCCGCAGTCAACCCGCGGATCTTGTGGGTCCTCTGTGACCCGGTTATGTCTTAACCGGAGAGGATCCCCTGGAGGATGTCGGGTGTACGGCTGGGGTGCTCGGCCTCGATGAAGAGCCGCCCGATGGCCGCCGCGTACATGTCGACGTCCTCGCGTTTCTCCAGGTAGAGGCCGCTGGTGAGGTGCTCGATGTAGACCACGTCGGGCAGCTTCTCGTGCGGGAACCGCAGGATGCTGAACGCGCCGCCGGCGGCCGCGTGCCCACCCCGGTCGAACGGCATCACCTGCAGCCGGACGTTCGGCGAGGCGCTGATCTCGAGGAGGTACTCGATCTGTTCGCGCAGCACCGCCCGCCCGCCGATCGGCCGCCGCAGCACCGCCTCGTCCAGCACCGCCCACAACCGGGGCGCGTCCGGCCGTTGCAGGACCTGCTTGCGGGCCATCCGCAGTCTCGCCCGGCGGTCGATCTCGTCCGGGTCGGCGCTGTCATGGCCGAGGCGGATCACGGCACGGGCGTACGCGTCGGTCTGCAGCAGTCCGGGCACGAACTGCACCTCGTAGGTGCGGATCAGCTCGGCCGCCTGCTCCAGGTCCAGGTAGTTCTGGAACCAGGTGTCCAGCACGTCGCCGTACGCGTGCCACCAGCTGGGCGCGTTGGCCTGCCGGGCCAGCCCCACCACCCGCCGGTGCTCGTCCGGGTCGTCGACGCCGTACAGCCGGAGCAGGTCGACGATGTCACGTTCCTTGAAGCTGACCCGGCCCAGCTCCATCCGGCTGATCTTGGATTCGGAGCCGCGGATGCTCCAGCCGGCCTGATCCCGGCTCAGCCCCGCGGCATGGCGCAGGGAGCGCAGATGCGCACCCAGCTGTAACCGGCGCACGGTCGAGCCGCCGCCGTCGTGGTTGTCGGACACCTCGACCTCCCCCGCGGGGGGCTGTATCACGTTCAGGACTTGCGGCCGACCGCGCAGAACTGCGAGATCGCCGCGGCCTCCGCCGCGTCCGGGTCCGGACGCCAGCGGGTCACCGCGACCACACCCGGCTCGATCAGCTCGAGGCCCTCGAACAGGGCCGCGATCCGTTCCGGGCTGCGCAGATGATACTGAGGATTGGCGGAGAGGTTCCAGATGCGGGTGGCCTCCCGGACCTCCTCGTCGGTGTCGCTGCCGTCGTACATCGCCAGGTAGCTGCCGGGGGCGAGCCCGTCCAGCAGCCGGCCGATCAGCGACTTGGCCTCCTCGTCACTCTCCACGTGACCGAGAATGCCCATCAGCAGCAGGGCCACCGGCTGCTCGAGGTCGAGCGTCGCCGCGGCCTCGCGCAGGATCGTCGCCGGGTCGCGCAGATCGGCCCGGACGTAGGCCGTCGATCCCTGCGGGGTGCTGGTGAGCAGGTCTTTCGCGTGCTCCGCCACGTAGGGATCGTAGTCGACGTAGACGATCCGGGCGTCCGGAGCGACCGCCTGGGCGACCTCGTGCGTGTTGTCCGCCGTGGGCAGGCCGGCCCCGACGTCCAGGAACTGCCGGATCCCGGCCTCGCCGGCCAGGTGACGGACGGCCCGGGCCAGGTAGCGGCGCGAGAGACGGGCGTGTTCGGCGAAGTGCGGGAGCGCGGCGGTGATCTGATCGCCGACGGCCCGGTCGACCGGGAGGTTGTCGGTCCCGCCGAGCAGATAGTTCCAGATCCGTGCGGTCTCCGGCGTCTTGTCCAACTCGGAGTGTTCTGGCTCGGGCACGGCCACATCCTCGTGGTGAACGATCGTCTGTTGTGGACGAAGCATACTCGCACCCGATCTCTCGCCCGGGTGGGCCGGGGCGTCCTCCTGTGAGATCTCGTGTCCGAGGTTGAACAGGCGGACAGCGAACGGCCCGCGGAACCGGCATGAGTCCGGTTCCGCGGCCGCTCTGGCGGGGCGACCGCCGGGGGTCTCCGGCGCGGACGGGACGGGGGTTCCCCCGCGACGGCCGGCGATCGCCCCGCACGGATCAGCGGGGCCCGCCGCGCCCGCCGGCCGGCGCCTCGCCCGCGGTCACCGTGGCGACCTCGGTGGCCGAGCCGAGCGTGCCGGACGCGGACAGCCCGCCGGTGCTCGCGCCGTCCGCGGTGCCGCCGCTGTAGACGGAGTACGACGTACCGCTGGTGATCGCCGACGACGAGTAGACGATGTTCTGCATGCTCTTGCCGGTCACGAACGTGGCGACCACGGTGCCGTCGCCGTCGACGATCTGCAGCGTGGTGCCGGCCGCGACGGTGTCGTCCAGCGTCGCGGACAGCCAGCCCTGCTCCGAATCCGTGCCCGGCGCCACCGCCATGCCGGAGCTGCCCGCCGCGACCAGGGTGCCGCCGCTGATGCTGAAGGTGCCGTTCACGTCGAGCGCGCCGTTGCCGTTGCGCTCCGGGCCGTTGACCACCACGGTGCCGCCGGTGATCGTCGCGACGCCGTTGGAGTCCAGGCCGTCGCCCTCGGAGTCGATCACCAGCGTGCCGCCGCCGACCGTGACGGAGAAGTCGCCGACCTGCTCGCCGCCCGGCCCGCCGCCGTTCCCGCCGCTGTCCTCCTCGGCCGAGTCGCTGCCCGCGGCGTTGACCCCGTCGTCGCTGGACACCACGCTCGCGGCGCCCGAGTTGAGCACGATGTGCGCGCCCTCCAGCCCCTCGACGGCCGAGGTGACCTCGACCGTGCTCTCGTCGATGATCAGCTGGCCCTCGGCGTGCACGCCGTCGTCGCCGCTGGCCACGGTGACCGTCGCGCCGTTGAAGTGCACCGCCCCGTCGCTGTGCACGGCGTCGTCGGACGAGTCGGCGGTGATCGTGCCGCCCTCCAGGACGGTGAGCACGCCGGACTTGAGGCCCTTGGCCGAGACGTCCTCGCCGGGCGCGGTGCCGTGGCCGCCGCCGGAGACCACCGCGACGGTGCCACCGGTGACCACCAGGTCGGTGGCCGCGTCGATGCCGTCGCCGGCCGACGTGACGGTCAGCGTGCCGGCGGTGACCGACACGTACCCGGCGTCGGTGTCCTCGTCGTTGTCGGCCTTCACCCCGTCGCCGCCGGCGGTCACCGTGATCGTGCCGCCGTCGACGACCACGTAGTCCTTGCCGCGCAGGCCGTCGTCCTTCGCCGACACGGTGACCGTGCCGGACGCGACGAGCAGGCCGTCCTTGCTCGCGATGCCGTCGTTGCCGTTGCCGGTCACGGCCAGTGTGCCGCCCCCGGTGATCGACAGGTCGCCCGCGCTGAACAGGGCGGCGTTGACGTCGGCGCCCTCGGCGTACGACGAAGTGTCGGAAAGGGTGTTGGTGGTGCCGTCGGCGAGCTGCACCACGAGCTGATCCACCTCGGTGGCGGCGATCGCGGCGGAGGTGGAACTGGTGATGTCCGCGCCGTCCAGGATCAGCACCACGGTGGCGTCCGCGGCGTTCACCACGATCTGGCCGTCGGTGAGCGTCCCGCTGATCCGGTACGTGCCGGCCGCGGTGATCGTGACGGTCGACCCGTCCACGGTGACGCCCTCGGCGGACGAGGTGGCGGAGGTGCCGCTCAGCGTGATGTCCGCGGCGGTCCCGGCTTCGGCAGTGGTGTGCGCCGACTTGTCGGCAGCCAGGACGGTTGCGGCGTCCTGGGTGCCGTCCACGGTCGACGCGTCGACGGTGGTGACCGCGGCGGTCTCGGCGGCGGCGGTGCTGTCGGTACTGCTCGACGAGCACCCGGCGATCAGGGCGGCGGCGAGGACGGCGGAGCTGACGGCGGCGATCAGTCTCTTACGGAGGCGCATCGGGAGCTTCCTTCTAGAACGAGAAGTGGCGGCGAAGGACCGGGTGCCACTTGTTGGCGGGCAGTTCGGGACGCAGAGCGGCGAGACCGGTGGCGTACTTGGAGATCGAGCAGGGCCGGTGATGCAGGGACCAGAGCAGCCGGTCGACGTCGGACGCGGCCCGGGCCGACTTGGTCTCGACGATCACCGAGTCCGGCATCCGGGCGACCCGGCCGTCCGGCAGTTGCCAGGTCAGGTCGGTGTCGACGGTGACCCGGCTGCCGGTGGAGGGGACGAAGAGCGTGGTCCGGCGGTAGAACGTGGCCATCACCGGGCGGAACTCGTACCCGGCCGGGGCCAGGCCCGCCTCGGTCAGCACGGAGTCCGCGTGGGCACGGCCCTCCGGGCCGAGGGTGCGGCCGTCCCCGGCGTACGGGATCCGCTCCTTGGCCGTCATCCCGCGCGCCGCCCGGGTCTTCACCTCCACGAAGTGCGCGCCGGTGTCGAGGTAGCTGCGGATCCGGATCTTGAAGCGGCGCCGCCGTCCGTGCGCGGCCGCCAGGTAACTGTCCAGCGCCGGGGTGTCGAAGTAGATCGAGCGGTAGCCGAAACTCTGCTCGGCGCCGATCCGCAGGACCCGGACGTCGTGCGGCATCCGGTCCAGCAGCATGGGCAGTTCCGTGGCGGGCAGCAGGTACTTGCGGTCCAGCCGGGTCAGCAGCTCGGCCTCGCCGACCAGCTCGTCCAGCGAGATCGGCCGGAACCGGCGGATGGCGGTGGCGATCATCCGACGCTCACCCGCTCGCGGACGCCGACCGGGGCGAGGTAGCGGACGTCGACCAGGGAACTGTCGTTCACCAGGTCGATCTGCTTCACCACGATGCTCGTCACCTGGCCGCCGAGCAGGCTCTCCAGGTGGGCGCGCAGCGCGGTCTCGTCGGTGAACGCGACGTCCAGCCGGATCTGCTGGCTGCGGTGGCGGCGCAGCAGCGACGGGTGGTCGCCGACGAACAGCGCCGCGATGACCAGCAGCATCAGGCTGCCGGTGAGCACGGTCGGCGCGCCACCGAGCCCGGCGATCAGGCCGAGGGCGAGCGCCGCGAAGTAGTAGGCGATCTCGTGCTGGGCGATCTCGTCGGAGCGCAGCCGGATGATCGACAGCACGCCGAAGAGACCGAGGCCGAGACCCGCGCCGACCGTCGTGGAGTCGGCCAGCACGATCGTCACCGCCAGGACACCGACGTTGATGCCCAGGAAAGCCGCGACGAGATCCCGCCGGCGGTGCCGCGGGAAATAGACGCCGAACGTCAACAGGGCGATCGCGACGAGGTCGGCCGCAACGGCGAGCAATGTGGTCACAGGATTTCCTTCAGCCGGAATTCATCAGGTGTTCCCATTGGGACCGATGATCCTGTCGGAATCCTGTGAAAGCTCTATGGCAACGGCCTGATCGGCGTTCTCTTAGAAAACGTTTAATGTCATCAGGCCCCGCTCTTAGGAGCCGCGGTCAGTTTTGGTGACATGACCGCCACCGCCGTGACCGCACTGCACCGCAAGCCCCGGGACACCCCACGCTGGTGGGCCGACGCCGGTGGGGTGATCGCCGGCCTGAGCCTGCTCGTCGTCACCGCCCTGTGGGTGAGCAACGGCGGGCTGTCGGACATCGCGGCCGGCGGCGCCGAGACGATCACCGCGATCGGCCGGCTCACCGGCCTGTACGCCTCCGACCTGCTCCTGCTGCAGGTCCTGCTGATGTCGCGGATCCCGTTCGTGGAGAAGGCCTTCGGCCAGGACAAGCTCGCCCGCTGGCACCGGATGACCGGTTTCACGTCGTTCTGGCTGATGCTGACCCACATCATCACGATCACCATCGGGTACGCGTACGGCACCACGAACGTGATCACCCAGTTCGTCGACCTGGTCCTCACCTACCCCGGCATGCTGCTCGCCGCGGCCGGCACGGTGCTGCTCCTGCTCGTCGTCGTCACGTCCGTCCGGGCCGCCCGCCGCAGACTGCGCTACGAGTCGTGGCACCTGCTGCACCTGTACGCGTACCTCGGTGTCGGACTGGCCCTGCCGCACCAGATCTGGACCGGCGAATCCTTCACCGGCTCGGCGGCCGCCCGCACGTACTGGTGGACGCTGTACGCGGTGTCGGCGGGTGCCGTCGTCGCGTACCGTCTGATCCTGCCGTTGATCCGTAACCGCAGGCACCGCCTGACGGTGAGCCGTGTGGTTCCGGAAGGACCGGGTCTGACCTCGGTGTATCTCACCGGTGAGCGTCTCGCCGAGATGCCCGCCCGGGCCGGGCAGTTCTTCCACTGGCGGTTCCTGGACGGCCCCGGCTGGACCCGCGCCAACCCGTTCTCGCTCTCGGCCACCCCCGACCGGGACGCCCTGCGGATCACCGTGAAGAGCCAGGGCGACGGCAGCAGCCGGATCGCCGCCCTCCAGCCCGGCACCAAGGTGATCTTCGAGGGGCCGTTCGGCAAGCTGACCGGCGAGAGCTACACCGGCGGCCCGGTGGTCATGATGGCCTGCGGCATCGGCATCACCCCGCTGCTGTCCCTGCTCGGCGAACTGCCCTACCACGCCGGCGAGGCCACCCTGATCTACCGGGCCCGCACCGAGGACGACCTGGCCTTCCGCGACGAACTGGAACGGCTCGCCGCCCAGCGCGGCCTGCGGATCGTGCCGCTGGTCGGCCCGCGCCCCACCGGACGCTCCTCCTGGCTGCCCGCCGCGGTCGCCGACCACGGCGACGCCGAGGCGCTTGCCCAGTGCGCCCCGCAGATCGCCGCCGCGCACGTCTACATCTGCGGCCCCGAGGCCTGGGCCGCCGCCGCCCGCACCGCCGCGATCGAGGCCGGCGTCCGGCCCAAGCGCGTGCACACCGAGCTGTTCTCCTGGTAAGGAAGGTCCCCCGACATGCGACGCGTCTCCCTCTGGATGCTCTCCACCGTGGCCGCGCTGGTGCTGCTCTTCAGCTACCGCACCAGCACCGGAACCTCCGCGGTCACCGCTTCGTCCACCGTCGCCTCCTCCGGCGCTGCGGACGGCGACACCTACACCGGTGACACCGTGCAGACCCAGGAAGGCGACATCCAGGTCGTCATCACCGTCGCCGACGGCAAGATCACCTCGGTGTCGGTGCCGGTCTACCCCAGCGGCAGCGCCCGCCACGAACAGATCAGCGGCAGCGCCGTCCCCACCCTCGTCGAGGAGACCCTCGCGGCGCAGAGCGCGGACATCGACTCGGTGTCCGGCGCCACCTACACCAGCGAGGGCTACAAGGAGTCGTTGCAGACCGCACTCGACGACGCCCAGCTGACATGACACCCTGACCGCCCTGGCAGGGTAGGGGGCATGCGGATCCTGGTGGTGGAGGACGACGCGGCGGTGCGCGACTCCCTGGCGCGCACCCTGCGGTTCCAGGGATATCAGGTGGAGATCGCCGGCGACGGCCTGCACGCCCTCGAAGCGGTCCGCGACAACGAGCCGGACGCCCTGATCCTCGACGTCAACATGCCCCGCATGGACGGCCTGGAAGCCTGCCGCCGGCTCCGCGCCGAAGGCGTCCTCGTCCCGGTCCTGATGCTCACCGCCCGCGACAGCGTCGGCGACCGGGTCGCGGGCCTCGACGCCGGCGCCGACGACTACCTGGTCAAACCGTTCGCCCTCCAGGAACTGCTGGCCCGGATGCGGGCACTGCTGCGGCGTTCGGCCCTGTCCACACCGACCGGGGACGGCCTCTCCTCCCTTGGTGACGGCCTCTCCTTTCTTGAGGTACGCCTGAATCCGCGTACTCGGGAAGCGTGGCGCGGCGACCGCCCGCTGCGCCTGACCCGGACCGAGTTCGAGATCCTCGAAGTGTTCCTGCGCCACCCGCGGCAGGTCCTCTCCCGGGCGGCCCTCTTCGAACAGGTCTGGGGCTACGACTTCGGCGAGGGCTCGAACAGCCTGCACGTCTACCTCGGCTACCTGCGGCGCAAGTTGGAGGCCGACGGCGAGGCGCGGCTGCTGCACACCGTTCGTGGAGTCGGATTCGTGCTACGGGAGGAGCCGCTGTGAAACGGTGGTGGCGGGCACGGACCCTGCACGACCGGCTGTCGCTGCTGGTCACCGGGGCGGTCGCGGCGGCCGTCCTGCTGGTCTCCGGCGGGGCGTGGCTCACCGTCCGCGAGATCCAGGAAGGCAAGGTCTCCGCGGAACTCCTCGCCGACGCCGGGACGATCGCCGAGAACCCGGCACAGTGGCTGGCCACCCAGAGCACCCGCAAAGGCCCCGACCCCGGACCCGGCCACAAGGAGATCGGCCCCTGCTGGCAGATCATCGACGAGACCGGCGCCGTCATCGGCGGCAGCGCCACCCCGCTGCCGGTCACCGACACCGCCGCGGCCATCGCCGCCGGCGGGAACGAGGAGACCCAGGAGGTCGTCACCCTCGGCCCCGGCGACTACCTGATGCTGACCGTGCCGGTCGACGGCGGGGGAGCGGTCCAGGTCGCCCTCGACCAGGACCCGGACAAGCGGGTCCTGGCCCTGTTCGCGGCCCTCCTCGCCGTCGGCTGCGCGGCCGGGATCGCCGGCGCCGCCCTGCTCGGCCGCACCGTCTCCCGCGCCGGCCTGGCCCCCGTCGACCGGCTGACCGAAGCCGTCGAGGACGTCGCCGTCACGATGGACCTGACCCGGCCGATCGACGTGGCCGGCGACGACGAGATCGCCCGGCTCGGACGCTCCGTCAACGCGATGCTGACCGCGATCGACGCCTCCCGCAGCGCCCAGCGCGCCCTGGTCGAAGACGCCGGCCACGAACTGCGCACCCCGCTGACGAGCATCCGCACCAACGTGGAACTGCTGCTGGCCGTGGAACGCCAGCCGGAACTGGCCCACCGGCTGCCCCCGGAGGAACGCGCCCAGCTGCTGCACGACCTGGACGCCCAGGTCCGCGAACTGACCACCCTGACCACCGAACTCGTCGAACTGTCCCGCGAGGAGGGCAGCCGCGAAACGATCGAACAGGTCGACCTGGCCGAGGTGGTGACCGCCGCGATCAACCGGGTCAGCCTGCGCGCCCCCGGCCTGACCTTCGACACCGAGTTGAGCCCGCTGACCGTCCTGGGCCGCCCCGGCGAACTCGAACGCATGGCCGTCAACATCCTCGACAACGCCGCCAAATGGAGCCCGCCCGGCGGCACGGTCCGCACCCGCCTGCACGCCGACGGCCCGGGCGGCGCCCGTCTGACGGTCGCGGACAACGGCCCGGGCATCGCCGCTTCCGACCTGCCACACGTCTTCGATCGCTTCTACCGCTCGACGGCGGCCCGCGCGACGCCCGGCTCCGGCCTGGGCCTGGCGATCGTCGCGCAGACGGCGGCCCAGCACGGGGGCGCGGTGAGCGCCCGCGCCAACCGCCCCCACGGCACCGTCGTCACCGTCCGCCTGCCCGCCACCCCCGCCGGCTAGACGCGTTTCGTCATCAGGGTACGAAGCCCATCCGCGTGGTGATTTCGGGTGTGCTGGACGCCCCAATTCACCACGCCTCTGGTGGTGTGGTGATTTCGGGCGTGCTGGACGCCCCAATTCACCACACCCGTGGCGGTGTGGTGATTACGGGCGGGCTGGACGCCCGAAATCACCACACCCGTGGTGGGGTGTGGTGTTCTCGGGAGGGATGGGCGGCTGAAGTCACCACGCGGACCCTGATGACGGCCGCTACTCGAGCATTTTGAGTAGGCCCCAGTAGGAGTGCCAGGTCGACGACTCGTAGCCGTCCTCCTGAGCCAGCCGTTGCAACTCCTCCAACGCCCGGCCGTCCCCGCGCCGCGCGAGGCCGATCGCCGCCTCGGCCCGCAGATGCCGATCGTCGTCGGCCAGGTGGAGGGCGAGCAGCTCGCGAATCGCGGGCACGTCGGCCGGACCGTGGGACAGCGCCGACAGCGCCACCCGTCGCACGGTCGGATCCTCGTCGTGGGTCAGGCCGAGCTGCGCCGCGAGAATCTCGGCCGGCTGCCCGTCAGCATCGGTCATGAGTTCGCCGGCGACCCGGCACCGCACGTCGACGCGGGGATCGCGGGCGAGCGGGATCAACTCGGGCATCGCCGGCCGGTCGTCGAGGAAGTTGGCGTACGCGCCGATCACCGAGCTGAGCGTCGCACCGTCGGACTCCACCCCGAAACGGTCGCGCAGCGCCCCGACACAGGCTTTCCCCTCCATGTCGAAGCTCATCCCGTGCAACAGCCCGGCGGCGAACCGTCGCGCCATCGGATCCGGATCGCTGAGCTTGCCGGCCGCCCACTGAGCGCTCTCGTCGACCGGCACCCGGCGGCTGATCGCGACCTCGACCTCCGACCAGTCCTGAGACTCCGGGTCGCCCGACCAGAGCGCGCGTTCGAGCAGTTCGTCCCGCGGCGCCCGGAGGCCGATAGCCCACTCGACGAACGTGACGATCGCCCGGTGCGCGAGTCGCACCTCGACCCGGCGGCCATCGGGCGCGACGGCGCGGACCCACCGCACGGTCGGCAGATACTCCTCGAACGTCAGCACCCCGGTCTCGACCGTCGCGTCCGGTGCACCGAGCCGTTCGCGCAGTTCGGTCGCCGGGTCGCGGCCGAACCAGGCACGGGCCGTCGCCAAGACCCGCAGCAGCACGTCGTGCGGCGGCGGATCGGCGTTGATCAGCTCGCGCAGCAGGTCCAGATCCCCGTCGTCGGCCGCCTTCTCGATCATGCGCCCGTTCCGGTCAGGCGAGTGGCTGCTCAGAGGAGGTTCTCCTCCCGCACTCCCGCGACGAACGCGGCGCGTTCGCCCGGAGTGAAGAACAGAATCGGGCCGTCCGGGTCCTTGCTGTCCCGCACCGCGAAGCCGCCGTCGGGCAGATCGGCGACCTCCACGCAGTCGCCGCCGCTGCCGACGAGCGGTTGCCCTTGCGCCACGCCAGATCGTTCCGGTCGAGGTGGTCGTAACCCTTGTCAGCCATCACTTCATCTCCTCGGCTGCCGCTCTGATCAAGTCCAGTGACTCCCGGTGCGGAGCGGCTTTCTCCCGCACGTCCTCCCAGGCGTCTCGGTACAGTTCGACCTCGGCTCGGTCATCCAGATAGAGCGTCCTGCCCAGGATCTCCACGCAGGCTACGTCTCCCGCTTCGCTGTCGGCGAAGCGCAGCACCTGAAAACCGCCGACCTCGGGCATGTACGCGCCGGCCGCGTAGGGGAGCACCTGCACCTGAACGTTGGGCTGGTCTGCGGCTTCGGCGAGACGGGCGAGCTGCTCGTGCATCACCTGCCGGCCGCCGATCGCGCGGTGCAGGGCCGCCTCGCCGACGAGTACCCCTGAGTAAAGACCGGCGCGTCAGCTTCCGAACACCTCGCGGACCACGTGTTCGGCTATCGCCAAAGATGAGGTTGCCGCGGGGGACGGGGCGTTGCGGATGGCCGTGACCGCGCCCAGCCGGTGGATGCGGAAATCGTCCACCAGGGTGCCGTTGCGGTCCAGGGCCTGGGCGCGCACCCCGGCCCCCGCACGCACCACGTCGCCCGGGCCGATCTCCGGGACGTAACGCATCGCGTCAGCCATGTAGCGGCCGATCGACAGGGAACCGCCGACCTCACGGATCCCGGTGCGCCAATGCTTGCGGGCCATCCGCCAGGTGCCGGGCCAGGTGGCGATGCCGGCCAGGTCGCGGGCCGAGACCGCGGTGCGGCGGTAGCCTTCGCGGGCGGTGGCGAGCACCGCGTTCGGGCCGACCTCGACGACGCCGGTGACGCGGCGGGTGAAGTGGACGCCGAGGAACGGGTACCTCGGGTCCGGCACCGGGTAGATCATGCCGCGGACCAGGCCGGCCTTCTCCGGGCGGACGGCCATGTACTCGCCGCGGAACGGGATGATGCGGGGTTCGGCGGTGTCGCCGGCCAGCTGCGCCACCCGGTCGGTGTGGATGCCGGCGCAGACGATCAGGTGCTCGACGCGTTCGGTCCGGTCGCCGGCCACGACCGTGATCGAGCCCGGATCGCGGGTGATGCGGGTGACCGGGCTCTTCACGCGTACCGAACCGCCGCTTTTCTCGATGTCGAGCGCAAGTCTTCGCGCAATGGCCGGGAAATCGGTTATCGCCGTTTCCGGGGAATGCAGCGCGGCCAGGCCGGTGGCGTGCGCTTCGATGTCGCGGATCCCGGCCGCGTCGGTTCTTCTCAGATGGGGTACGCCGTTGGCCCGCGCCCGTTTCTCCAGTTCGTCCAACCGGCCCAGTTCGCCGGCGTGCACCGCCACGACGAGTTTTCCGCACTCCTGATAGGCGATGTCGTGTTCGGCGCAGTATTCCCGGAGAAGCGACCGCCCGCGGGTGCAGAGTTCCGCCTTGAGGCTGCCGGGCGGGTAGTAGATGCCGGCGTGCACGACCCCCGAATTGTGGCCGGTCTGGTGCCGGCCCACCTCGGCTTCCTTCTCCATCACGACGACGCGGGTCCCGGGGCGCCGCAGGGCGATCTCCCGTCCGATGGCGAGTCCGACGATGCCCGCGCCGACGATGCCGACTGTCCCGTCCCCCATGCGCTGTCCCCCTGACCGACCACAATGGATTCGCTTGACCTTCGCACAGCGGAGCCGGGAAAGGCAGCACAGAGCACGGCGAGGGCGACGGCGAAGACCGGGATCCAGAGCAGCCGGTGCAGCGGCCAGTCCCCGGTCGGCGTGTCCAGCAGGCCGGGGAGTGTTCCGGCGACCGCCCCGGCCGAGGTGACCAGGAGCAGGGCGGTCTGGTGCCAGCAGAACACGGTCAGGGCGTGGCGGTTGAGCGCGGCGACCGGCGCCCCGATCAGCGGACGCTCCAGCCACCGGCCCAGATGCGGGCGCACCAGCAGGAAGACGCCGATCTGGGCGGCGCCGAGGGCGAGGGTGAACAGTGACGGCGGGGCGAGGTTGGACCAGCCGTCGCCGGGGACGCCCACCGCGCTGGGCGGATATCCGGCGACGGTCACCAGGAGCGTGCCGGTGACCAGGCCGCCGGGCAGCAGGACCGCACCGGCCCGGCGGGGCAGACGGCCGTCGGCCAGGACGATGCCCAGCAGGAACGGGACGGACCAGCCGATCAGGGTCGCCGGGACGGTGAGCCGGCCGGCCGGCGCCAGGTGCCGCCAGATGTCACTGAGGACGATCAGGGCCACCAGCGGGGGTACGCCACGAAGTCCCACCCGGCGCAGCAGCGGGGCCAGAGCGGACAGGGCCAGGTAGACGAGCAGGAACCACATCGGGTGGGTGACCAGGGAGAGGATCACGTGCCGGGTGCTGTCCGGGGCGCCGGTGAGCGTGAGGAGGCCCATCGCCGGGACCCCGACGACGGCCAGCGCGATCAGTGGCTTCCAGCGGTTGGCGCTCCGGGAGCGCGTCGTGTGCCTACGTGCCGAGGCGAATCCGGCCGCGAAGAAGAACAGGGCCAGGGTCTGCAGGAACCAGGTCGCCGGGGCCAGCGTGGGACGGCCGGTCAGCGGGCTGGCCCCGTGCCAGGCGCCGTCGTCGCCGACCACCACGGCCGAGACCAGCCAGTGCCCGAGCACCACGCCGACGATGGCGACGGCACGCAGGGCGTCGATCGTCCGGTCCCTCACGCGACTTCCCCCGTTCCCTCCGCGATGGCGGCGAGCGCGGCCAGCGAGTCGGTACCGGGCGCCAGGTAGTGATCGTGATCGGACACGTCCGCGGTGGGGAACGGTCGTGCGCCGAACCCGGGGTCCTCCGGGTGGCGGCCGTGACCCAGACCGAGCACCCGGACACCCGGCACGAGCCGGATCGCGTCCCCGGCGCTGCACCCGGCCCAGACCCGGGCAGAGGTGCCCAGGGCGGCGACGGTGTCCACGCCCATCCCGGGACTGCCGTAGACCGCGATGTCGGTGACCCGCGCGGGCAGCCGGGACGCGGCATGGCCGATCACCGTCGAGCCGTAGCTGTGCCCGAACACCGCGACGGTCGCGTCCGGGCGCAGCGCGGTCAGGTCGTCGACGAACCGGACCAGGGCGTCGGCGCCCGCCTCGGCCAGATCCGGGCGTCCCGCCTCACCGAACGTCCGCGGCGCGTCGTAACCGAGCCAGGCGATCACCGCCACCCCGGAGGTGGCGGCCCACAGATCGGCGGCCTGGACCGCGGGTGACCGGAAGCGTTCACCGCCCACGCCGCGCCAGAAGTTCGCCAGCCGGTTGCTCATCCCGGGCACCAGCACCACGATCCGCGGGGCCGACGCCAGGTCGCCGAACACCTGCACCACCCGTCCCCGGCCCCGGGCGTCGAAGAACAGGTAGTCGCCCGCCGGGTATCCGGTCATCAGCCGGCGGCTCGCGGCGTACCGATCGACCAGGGGCATGCTCCCGAGGTCCGGGGCGGCACCGGCCCGTGCCGGGGCGGTGGGTGGCGCCAGCAGGACACCGGCCGACGGGGTCACCGCCACCACGACGGCGACGAGGAAGGTTCGCAACGCTCTGACCATGCCGCAGAAGGTGCCGGAGCGGCGCCGTGCCCGTCATCGTCCCGCGGGCGGCCCCCGAGGTGGCCCGCGGGCGTAATCCCACGGGCCGATGCCCCGCCCCCGGCCGGCTTCCTACGATCACCGCATGTCCGCCGTACGCGCCTGGGCCTATGCCCTCCTCTTCCCGGTCGCCCTGCTCGCCGCGGTGCTGATGCCGTTCGGCCACGAGGTGGTGCTGACCGTCGCGGCCGGCCTGTCCCTGCTGCTCCCGGTGCCGTTGCTACGCCGCACCCCGCTCGCCGGCCTGCTGCTGATCCTCGTCAGCGGCATCGGTGTGCTGTTCGTCGCCGGCGAGGACGGCCTCGCGCAGGTCGCCACCTACGTCCTGTTCGTGGCGCTCGACATCGTGGTCGGGTACGTGGCGGCCCGGGAACGCCGGCAACGGTCTGCCCCGGCCGCGGCGCTGGTCGCTGTCGTCCAGATCGCGATGGCCCTGTTCGCCAGCCGTTCCGACGTCCTCACCATGATCACCATCGAGGTGCTGGCCGTGATCACCGCCTGGGTGATCGGCGACTCGCTGCGGCAACGCCGCCGGTACGCCGCCACGCAACGCCGGCAGGCCGAGGACCGGGCCGTTCAGGCCGAACGCCTGCGCATCGCCCGCGAACTGCACGACATGATCGCGCACAGCATCGGGGTCATCTCGGTGCAGGCCGGCATGGGCCGCCGGGTCATCGACACCCAACCCGAAGCGGCCCGCGACGCCCTCGCCGCCATCGAGGAGACCAGCCGCGACACCGCCGCCTCCCTGCGCCGGATGCTGGGCACCCTGCGCCGCCACGACACCGGGGCCGGACCGGCACCCCTCGACCCGGCGCCCGGCCTCGCCGACCTCGACGGCCTGGTCACCCGGACCGCGCAGGCCGGTGTCGAGGTGGATCTACGCTGGGCGGGCGAGCGGACCCCGCTGCCACCGGACATCGACCTGTCCGCGTTCCGCATCATCCAGGAGGCGGTCACCAACGTGATCCGGCATTCCGGGGCCGGCCACTGCGCGGTCCTCGTGGACCGCGGCCCCACCACCCTGGCCGTCACCGTGACCGACGACGGGCGGGGCGGCTCCGCCGACGGCCCCGGCTACGGCATCGCCGGCATGCGGGAACGGATCAGCCTGCTGGACGGCGTGTTCACCGCCGGACCCGGACCGTCCGGCGGATTCCGGGTGACGGCGAGCATCCCGCTGCCGACCCTCGAGCGCATCGCATGACCGTCCGGGTGCTGCTCGCCGACGACCAGCCACTGATCCGCAGCGGACTCCGGGTGCTGATCGACGGCACCGGCGACCTGCGGGTCGTCGGCGAGGCCGCCACCGGCACCGAGGCGGTCCGGCTCACCCGCGACGAACGACCCGACGTGGTGGTGATGGACATCCGGATGCCGGTGATGGACGGCATCGAAGCCACCCGCCACATCCAGGCCGGCCCCGACCCGGCCCGGGTGCTGATGCTCACCACGTTCGACGACGACGATTACGTGTACGCGGCGCTGCGCGCGGGAGCCAGCGGATTCCTGGTCAAGGACATGGCCCTCGACGACATCCTCGGAGCGATCCGCGTGGTGGCGGGCGGCGACGCGCTGATCGCCCCGAGTGTGACCCGCCGCCTGATCGAGCAGTTCGTGGCCCCGCCGCCGGCGCCACCGGCCGTCCCACGGCGCAGCTCCGAGGGCATCACCGACCGGGAACGAGAGGTCCTCACGCTGGTGGGGAGGGGCCGTTCGAACGCGGAGATCGCCACGGATCTGCACATCAGTCCGGCCACCGCCAAGGCACACGTGGCCCGATTGTTCACGAAACTCGACGCCCGCGACCGGGTGCACCTGGTCATCATCGCGTACGAGATGGGGCTGGTCCTCGCTCCTTGATCAGTCCTGGCGCGTCAGCGCCGCGCTCACCGACCGGGGACGCGCCGGTCAGCGGGCCGCACGGAATGCGCTCGCCGAGATCGAAGCCGCATGGACCTCGGAGATGTCCCGAAGCGAACCGCAGACCCTGCGCCAAATGCTGGAGAGAATCGCGCGCGACTGAAGCGCGTTCTTTAGAGGGATAGACAGATGACCTGGTCACCCGGGTCGGGGATATCGATTCCGACTGGTCGATCCCTACCGTGGGCGCATGACGATCGACTATGTCGCCGAGGCGGCGAAGGCCAAGGAATCGATGAGGGAAATCGCCGCGCAACTGGGCGTCCCCGCCCCGGAATGGACTGCCGACGACGAACGGCGGATGCATGAGAACAACAAGGCCATCGCCGAATTCTGGGCGAACCACAAGAAGCAGCAGTCGGAGTGAAGAAGCCTCGAGTCCTGGACGCCTCCGCGGTCGTCGAGCTGGTGAGGGCCATCCCGACCTGATGTGGCTCGCGTCGAGCGCACAGGCGGGAGAGATGAGCCTGCTTGTGCCGGCGACCGCCATCGCCGAAGCGCAAGCGGCGATGCGGATGCCCCGGGCGGCATGGGCACACATCTACCGGATTCGTGGCCTGTCCACGCTCGACCTCCACGAGGGCAACGCGGACCAGGTGGGTGACCTGGCGGCCCCGAGGCTTCAGCACTACCCGATGCAGAAGTTGCTGACCGGACCCCTCATGGTCGGCCACGTCCTGCGCGAAGCCATCGAGACCAACGCCGCGATCTCCACCCAGATCCCGGAGTTGTACGGCGGGCACTCCGTTCCGGTGGTCCTGATCGAGCACCCCCTGTAACGCCGCCGGATCCGGCCGGCGCCCGCGGCTCTCCCCGCCTGCGCCGGCCGCCCACGGCTCCGGGCCGGCGGGACGTTTCTAGACACCTTTCGCAGTCAGGGTCTGCCTCTGTGGTGATTTCGGGCGCTCAGCACGCCCGTATTCACCACACCCACAACAGCGTGGTGATTTGGGGCGTTCAGCGCGCCCGTATTCACCACACCGCCAGGGGTGTGGTGATTTGGGGCGTCGAGTGCGCCCGTAATCAACACACCACCACCGGTGTGGTGATTTGGGGCGTCGAGTGCGCCCGTATTCACCACACCGCCAGGGGTGTGGTGACTTCGGGCGTCCAGAGCGCCCGAAATCACCACGCGGATGGGCTTCGCACCCTGACCACGAAACGTTTCTAGGCGGGATCGGGCACGGCGGCGCGGCGGCGGGCGGCCGGGACCACCAGCGGCGTGCCCGTCTGCGGGTCGTCGATCACCTGGCAGGGCAGGCCGAACACCTCTTCCACCAGCTTCTCGGTGAGCACCGCGGACGGCTCGCCGGACGCCGCCACCTTGCCGCCGCGCATGGCGATCAGGTGGGTGGCGTAGCGGGCCGCGTGGTTCAGGTCGTGCAGCACCGCCACCAGGGTGCGGCCCTGGCGTTCGTGCAGTTCGGCGCAGAGGTCCAGCACCTCGATCTGGTGCGCGATGTCCAGGTACGTGGTCGGCTCGTCCAGCAGCAGCAGTGGTGTCTGCTGGGCCAGCGCCATCGCGATCCACACCCGCTGGCGCTGGCCGCCGGAGAGTTCGTCGACGTTGCGGTCGGCCAGGTCGGCGATGCCGGTGGCGGTCATCGACTCGGTGACCACCTGCTCGTCGTCGCTGGACCAGCGGCGCAGGATGCTCTGGTGCGGGTACCGTCCGCGGGCGACCAGTTCGGCGACGGTGATGCCGTCCGGCGCGGTCGATGACTGGGGCAGCAGGCCCAGCGTCCTGGCGACGGCCCGGGTGGGCAGCGAGTGCACGTCCTGGCCGTCCAGCAGCACCGTGCCGGTCGTCGGTTTGAGTAGCCGGGACAGGGCGCGCAGCAGGGTGGACTTGCCGCACGCGTTCGGCCCGATGATCACGGTGAACGAGCCGTCCGGGATGTCGACGCTGAGTTCTTCGGCGATGACCCGTTTGTCGTAGGCCAGCGTCATCTGCGAACCGCTCAGCCGCGGCGTACCGGTCATCGTTCTCTCCTTGATTCGGTCATCAGATCCGGCCGGCCTTGCGTTCGGTGGTCAGCAGCCAGACCAGGTAGGCGCCGCCGACCGCACCGGTGACCACGCCGACCGGGAGCGCCGAGTCGCCGGCGTGCTGGGCCAGCCAGTCCGCGCCGACCAGCAGCAGGGCGCCGGTGGCCAGGGACGGCACCAGGTTCGGGCCGGGCGCCCGGGTGAGTCGTTTCGCCAGGTGCGGCGCGATCAGCGCGACGAACGCGACCGGTCCGGCCGCGGCCGCCGCGCACGAGACCAGCAGTGCCGCGGTGAACAGCGCCCCGGTGCGCAGAACCTTCACGGGTACGCCGAGGGCGGACGCCGCGTCGTCGCCCATCTCCAGGATCCGCAGTCCGGGACCGCAGGCCAGCAGCAGGATCGGCAGGGTCACGGCGAGCACGATCAGCAGCGGGCCGGCCTGCTGCCAGTCCCGGCCGTCCAGGCTGCCGGTGAGCCAGAGCATGGCCCGCGCGTTCTCCATCTGGATGCCCCGGGTCAGCAGGTAGCCGCTGATCCCGTTCAGGATGGCGGCCAGCCCGATGCCGCACAGGATGAACCGGTAGCCGTGCAGGCCGTGCTTGCCGCCGATCACTTGGATCAGCAGGGCCGCCGCGAGGCCACCGGCCACCGCCGCGAGGGAGAGTTGGGTGCTGCTGCCGCCGAGGATCACCACGGTCAGCGCCGCGGTGCTCGCGCCGTTGGTGATGCCGAGGACGTCCGGGCTGCCCAGCGGGTTGCGGACCAGGGACTGGAAGACCGCGCCGCCGGCGGCCAGGCACATGCCGACCACGATCGCGGTGATCAGCCGGGGCAGGCGCAGTTCGTTGACGATGAAGTCCTGTGCCGTGGTGCCCTGGCCGAGCAGGGTGCGGACCACGTCGGCGGGGGCGATCGGGTATTCCCCGGTGCCCAGGGTGAAGACGCTGATCACGGCGGTGCCGACGGCCGCGGCGATGCCGACGGTCACCGCCCGGGGGCGGATGCCGACTCGGCTGCCGATGCTCTTGTCGAGGACGGTGGTGGTCATCGGGCGACTCGCACGAGATAGAGGAACAGGGGACCGCCGAGGACCGCGGTGACCGTGCCGACCTGCAGTTCGCTGGGGCTGCCCAGGATCCGGCCGAGCACGTCCGCGCCGAGCAGCAGGACCGGGGCGAGGACCGCGGTGTACGGCAGCATCCAGCGCAGGTCCGGTCCGGTGATCGGGCGGACCAGGTGCGGGATCAGCAGTCCGACGAAGACGATCGGCCCGCAGGCCGCGGTGGCGCCGCCGCAGAGCAGGGTGACCGCGACGATCACCGCGATCCGGATGACGGCGGGCCGGGCGCCCAGGGCGCGGGCCGCGTCGTCGCCGAGGGAGAGCGCGTTGAGCGGGCGGGCCACCGCGAGCGCGACCAGCAGGCCGGCCGCGAAGAACGGCAGCAGCCGGGTGGCGGTGGCGAAGTCGGCGCTGGCCAGCGAACCCGCGGTCCAGAAGCGTACCTTCTCGATCGCCTGCGAGTCGGACAGCAGGGTGGCGCTGACGTAGGAGTAGAGCGTCGCGTTGAGTGCCGCGCCGGCGAGCGCGAGCCGGGCCGGGGTGGCGGTGCGGCCGCCGCCGACCGCGTACACCAGGGCGGTGACGACCGCGGCGCCGCCGAGGGCGAACCAGATGTAGCCGTAGAACGTGCCGACGCCGAGGAAGACCGCCGCGCTGGCCACGCCCGCCGCGGCGCCGGCGTTGATGCCGAGCAGGCCGGGGTCGGCGAGCGGGTTGCGGGTGAGCGCCTGCATGATCGCACCGGACAGGCCGAGCGCCATGCCGACCATCAGGCCGAGCAGGGTACGCGGCAGCCGCATCTCGTGGACGATCCGGTAGAACGGCGACGCCGGGTCCCACAGTCCGGCCCAGACCTCGCCGGGGGAGAGGAACCGGGCGCCGAAGCCGATGCTGAGTACCACCACGGCGGCGAGGACGAGCAGCGCGACGAGGAGTCCGGCCAGACGGGCGGGTACGCGTTTGACCACTGGCGAGGCAGCCGCGGGCGTCGATGGCGTCCCGGGCTCTCGCCGCTGGTCAGTGGGCGTGTCATAAGTGGACAGTGCAGGTCTCCCGTCACGGTTCGGCGGCACCTGTTGACGCGCGTTCGGTTCGTTAGGTTAGCCTAACCATTCACGCGGTCGAGAGGCCGGTCGTACCCATGAGAAAGAACTGACGATGTCGTTTTCGAACCTTTCTTTGTCGCGTCGTGGCCTGCTGGCCGCCGGTGGCGCCGCCGGTATCGGCGCGCTGCTCGCCGCCTGCGGTGGCACCGACGACAGCGGGTCGTCGCCGGAGAGCTCCACCGCTGCCGCGGGTCCGTGGAAGTTCACCGACGACCAGCCCAAGGACCTGACCGCGGACAAGACCCCGGAGCGGATCGTCGCCTTCACCGGCACCGCCGCCGCGCTCGTCGACCTCGGACTCCAGGACAAGATCGTCGGTGTCTTCGGTGAGACGAAGAAGGCCGACGGCACCGCCGAGGCCCAGGCCGGCGAGCTCGACATCACCAAGGTCGAGATCATCGGCAACGCCTGGGGCGAGTTCTCCGTGGAGAAGTACGCGGCACTCAACCCCGAGCTGCTCGTCACGCACATGTTCGACCCGGGCGCCTACTGGTACATCCCGGACGAGAGCAAGGACAAGATCCTCTCGCTCGCGCCGACCGCCACGATCACCGTCGGCCGGGTCCCGCTGACCAAGCCGATCGAGCGGTACGCGGCCCTCGCCGAGTCCCTCGGTGCCGACCTCGGCGCTGCCAAGGTCACCGAGGCGAAGGCCCGCTTCGAGAAGGCCGCCGCCGACCTGAGCGCCGCCGCCAAGGCCAGCGGCGGCATCAAGGTGCTGGCCGGCTCCGGTGCCGCCGACATCTTCTACGTGTCGAACCCGGGCGTCTCCAGCGACCTGATGTACTTCAAGGAGCTCGGCGTCGACATCATCGTCCCGGAGAAGACCGACGGCGGTGACTACTACGAGTCGCTGAGCTGGGAGAACGCCGACAAGTACGCGGCCGACATCATCTTCCTGGACGCGCGGACCGGCACCCTGCAGCCGGCCGACCTGGCCGCCAAGCCGACGTGGGCCGAGCTGCCCGCGGTCAAGGCCAACCAGGTCTTCCCGTGGCAGGCCGTCCCGATCTACTCGTGGAACGGCGCGGCTCCGCTGCTCGAGGCGCTGACCGCCGCGATCACCAAGTCGAAGAAGCTCAGCTGACCCCGAGTCGCTGAGGCCGGGCCCGGATCTCCGGGTCCGGCCTTCTTTCTTCGGTACGCCTCGCGTGTGGCCCGTCTTCGTTGTGCCGGTCGCGTGTGGCCGTCTTCGCTTTGTGCCAGTCGTGCGTGGCCGTCTTCGCTTTGTGCCAGTCACGCATGGTCGTCGAACCGTTTCGCTCCGCCGCCGGTAAACGCGAGTAACCGAACGGGGAGAGGAAAGGATCATGGCGGACCACCTGCACGTCGACCCGGAACAGATCGAGGCCATCGCCGCCCGGCTCCGCGGCTCCGGCGACGACCTCGCCTCCACCACGGCGGGAGCGCCCGCCGCCCCCGACGCCGGAGACGCGACCGCCCTGGTCGCCGGAGCACTGGAACGTCTCACGGCGAGCGCGGCCACCCTCGGCGCCGGCCTTCGCGAGGCCGCCGCGCGGGTCAGCGAGGCGAGCCGGGTGTACGCGTCCGAGGACGCCGGCGCCGCGCGGCGGATCGGTGGGGCCGACTGATGCCGATCGACACCACGGTCGACGGGAACCCGGGCTCGGTGCAGTCCGCCGCCGACTGGCTCCGCGGCACCCTGGCCCGTGACGTGGGCCGCAGCGTCGAGACACTGCAGTCCGCGGCGGACGAGACCACCGCCCACTGGGCAGGACGGGCGGCGTCCGCGTTCCGTACCCGGATGGCCGGAGCGTCGGCGAAGGCAGGCGCCCTGCACGACGACGCCCGCTCGATCGCCGACACGTTCAGCCGGTTCGCGGACGGTCTCGCCGTGGCGCAGTCCCGGATGGCGCAGGCCCGCGACATCGCGGTCGCCGGTGGCCTGCGGGTGGCCGGTCTCCTGATCCTGGAGCCGGGCGCGGCACCCAGCGCGTCGGTGCTGGGCGGTGGTGCCGCGGCGCTGGCGGAATACCAGCGCAAGGTCGTCGCCTACCAGGCGGCGGGGGCGGAGGTCACCGCCGCCCGGGCGGAACTGGCCGCGAATACCGAGGTGCTGACCGCAAGCTACACCGAACTCGCCGGCCGTCCCATCATCGAGATGGACGACCTGACCGGCGCGAGCGGGGAACTGGCCGTCATCGCGGCCGCGGTCACCAACGCGCTGCAGGACGTCGGCGCCGCGCTGAACGAGGCCGCGCGCAAGGACGGCGGCGTCGCCGGTGGGGCGCTGGGTGGCGCGGCGGGCGGTATCGCCGAAGGGCTCCCGGGCGGCTCCGGCGCCGACGCGGCGGGCAAGCCTCCCGAGCAGCCCGCGAACAACGGTGAAAACGCGGCGAAGACTCCGGAGCCCGCGGCCGGCGGTGGTGTGGGCGGCGCGGTCGCGGACATCCTGCGCGGGCTGACCGGGTGACCGGTGTCAGGCGGGCGCCGGTGCCGCATGCCGGGCGGTGGGCGGGGAGTCCAGGGTGATGCCGAACAGGTCACGATAGGCGGCGAGCAGGGCGGCATCGGTCAGCGTGGTCTCCTCACGTTCGCCGCCACGGGTCCGGATCAGCGTACGGTCGCTGATCGTGATCCGGTCGTGGCCGTCCAGCCGGGTGCAGAGCGGCTTGTGGGTGAAGTGCGACTCCGGCGACGTCTGGTGCCACCAGCAGCCCATCGTGAAGTCCGACAGCGGCCGCGGCCGGCGCTCCAGGCGATACTTCGGCTCGCCGTCCCGTACCACCTGAACGTCCCCGTGCGCCGCGTCGACCAGCGTGAACGCGCCGCCCGGGTCCTGCTGCACGCCGCGTTCCGCGAGCCGGAGCGGATAGCTGCTGTGACTACCGAACCCCACGTCGGCGAGCCATGTGATGCCGTCGTCCGGGGTGGTCACCAGCAGCGCCAGGTGATCGAGGATCGGGCCCTGCCCGACGCGGGCGGCGACCCGGCGTACCGGATATCCGAGCCCGTTCAGCAGCAGCGCGAACGCCCCGTTGAGTTCGAAACAGAATCCACCCCGCCGCCTCTGTATGATCTTGTCGATCAGCGCGTCCTCGTCCAGCGAGAGGCGCTCGCCCTGGTGGATGCTGAGGTTCTCGAACGGGACCGTCCGCAGGTGGGCGTGGTGCAGTTCGCGGAGCAGGCTCGCGTCGGGCACTCCCGTCGCCGCCACACCGATCCGGTCGAGGTACGCGCTCACGTCGATCGACATGCCGGTCAGCTTCACCCCTGAACCGGGGTGCAGGTCAAGGGCGATCCTTGCGGGGGAGTGCGGCGACCACCGTGTCGTACGAGGTGTCGACCGCCTCGAGGATCTCGTCGTCGCCGATCGCGCCGCCCAGTCGCAGGGTGTTCCAGCCGTACCGGCCGATGTACGCGCTGGCCGTCGCGTCGTCCGGGAACCGGGTCAGCCATTCACCGGCGTCGTCGCGGTTGCGGCCGCACTTGACGCCGACGGTGGCGCCGGCGGTCCCCAGGAACGCGAAGATCTTCGGGCCGACCTTGACGACGGTGTCGCCGTCCCAGGGCTCGTCCTTCCAGGCACCCGGTTTGGCCAGGCAGTAGCTCAGCAGTTCGGCTCCGGTCATGGTGTACGGACTACGCGAAACCGGACGACAGGGCAATGACCGACACTCCCCCGGTCGGGGGACACATTGCCGACTGGTACTCACATAAGCCGCCGAAATGCTAGCTTTTTTGCAAATCGGACAAACCGGAGTTTATGGTGCCTAGCCATGTCCACTGACCGCCCGATCTTCGTCGTCGGATGCCCGCGCTCCGGCACGACGATGCTCCAGCTGATGCTGCACGCCCACCCGCGGATCGCGCTGCCGCCGGAGAGCAGGTTCCTGCTGCCCGCGTACTTCCGCCGGCACGAGTTCGGCGACCTGAGCGACCCCGCGCAGCGCCGCGCCCTCGCCGAGTGGATCACGGGGACCCTGCACTTCGACGACCTCGGTCTCGAGGCGTCCGAGGTGATCGCGGCCGTCGCGACCGCCCCGCCGACACTCGGCTCCGCGCTCGGCACCGTCTTCAAGCTGTACGCGGACCGGTTCGACAAACCGCGCTGGGGCGACAAGCGGCCCTCGTACCTGCGGAACCTGCCGGTGATTCTGCGACTGTTCCCCGACGCGCAGATCATCAACATCATGCGCGACGGCCGGGACTGCGTGGCGTCGCTCAAGGAGACACCCTGGCGGCCGGCCGACTTCAACGAACTGATCGATTACTGGGCACGCTCCGCCGACGCGTCGCTGCGGGCCGCCCGCAGCTACCCGACCGACGTCTACCACCAGGTGCGGTACGAAGACCTGGTCGCCGACCCGGAGACCCACCTGCGGGCGATCTGCCGATTCCTCGACGAGGACTACGACCCGGCGATGGCCCGTCCGAGCGAGCTGGCCCCGGTGGCCGTGCCCGCGTACAAGACGTGGCACTCGCTGACCCGTTCGGAGGTGACCACGCAGCGGGTGAGCAGCTGGCAGGAGCGTCTGTCGGAGGAGGAGGCCGCCCAGTGCGAGGCGGTGTTCGGCGACCGGCTGACCCGTTTCGGGTACCAGCTGTCCACCCCGGCCCGCCGTGGCCCCCGCATCCGGGCCGCCCGCACCTGGCTGACCGTCCGCGACAAGCTCGGGCCGGCCCGCCTGCGCGCCGAGGACGTACGCGGCCGCCTGAAGTCCCGCCGCCGCGGCCCCGCCCTCCCCGCCCGCCTCACCGCCGCCGAACGCGCCGACTGACCGTCGCCGAACGCGCCGCGCGCCGCCGAACGCGTCGGCGGGCCACCGCTGCCGCCGCCGCGCCTCCTTGTCGATCTTGGTGCGGGAGCCACCTCGGGCGGTGGTCACCGCACCAAGATCGCCAAAGGGGCGGGCGGCTTGAGGCGTACCCGGGAAGGAGGGTGAGGGGCGCCCGGCTGGCTCAGCCGCCGGTGTAGGCGGTGTAGGTGTTTGACGCGCGGGTCCGGGCGACCTCCGCCTCGGTGCCGGTGGCGCTGTCCGCTTCGGCCCAGGCGTCGGCGCTCAGGCGCATGAACAGCTTGCCGTCGTCGGAGGCGGACCAGGCCAGGATCTCGGCGGGGTCGCGCGGGGCGTCCGGGGCGGACAGGTGCATCGCCAGGCCGAGCAGGCCGGAGTCCCAGCCGATGCCGACGGCGGCCGGGCCGAACTGCTCCCAGTGGTCGTCGACGGGGGCGGTGTGTCGCAGGGTGAACCGGGTGCGGTCCGGGCCTTCGGGGGTGAGGCGCACCTCGACCCAGCTGGTCTGGTCGCCGAACTCCCAGGTGGCGGCATACGACCGGGGCCGGTCGCAGCCGGTGATCGTGCCGCCGGCGTTGCCCTCGAACTGGAAGCGCCCGCCTTCCTTGAGGTCGCCGGTGACGGGCAGGAACCACCGGGCGATCCGGTCGGCGTCGGTGACCACCTCCCACATGTCGTCGACGTCGGTGTCGTAGCTCTGGCTGATGGTGAGGACGCGGGCTTCGCCGGCCTCGAGCGTGCGGTCGCCGAGTGTCCGGCGGACGTCGCTGATCTGGTGTCGGACGTCGATCATCTCGGGGCTCCCTGCGGGTCAGTCGTCGTCGCCGGCGGCGAGGCGCCGCCGGCGTTTGCCGCGGGCCACCTCGGTGGCCATCGCGGCGAGACGCGGCGTCCAGAACCTCCGGAACGGCTCCAGCCACTCGTCCACCTGGCGCAGCGCGGTGTCGTCGACCGCGTAGAGCCGTCGGGCGCCCTCGGGGCGCACGGTGGCGAAGCCGTTGTCCCGTAGCACCTTGAGGTGCTGGGAGACGGCGGGCTGGGTGATGCCGAACTCCGCCCGGATGGTGGCGGTGACGGCGCCGGAGGTCTGCTCACCATCGGTGAGCAGCTCGAGGATCCGGCGACGGACCGGATCACCGAGCACGTCGAACGCATGCACGCGAGAACCCTATCAAGAATCACTTATATAAGTGAGGAGTTAGTATGAGGGTGCCGGGGCCCACCCGGAGGTGGGCCCCGGCGGACGGCGACCCGGTATGGGGGCCCGGGCCGCCTGCCGGGTCCTCTCTGGCGGGAGTGGATGCCGGCGGGATCGGGGTGTCCCGAGACGGGGTGCGGCGGGCTAAGATCAGCATCGTTCTCGGGGTAGAGCCTCGTGGGAGCGCTCCCACGAGAGATCCGACTGTAACCCGAGCACGGGGGCGTGTAAAACGGTGGCCCGGGTCGAATTTCGACCCGGGCCTTATATTCGGCTCACATTTGCGACAGACGGTCTATTCCAGGGCGACCGGCACCGGCTGCAGGGTGATCCGCACCGGTGCGCCGGCCGGGAGCGAGCCCAGCCGGCTGCTCGGCACCTGCGCCACCACCACCTGTTCGCCGACGGTGACCGTCACCCGGCTGGTCGGCCCGAGGAAGCTGCTGGTCACCACCCGGGCCGCCCCGGCCGGGTCCGCCACCACCTCGACCGCCTCCGGCCGGACCAGCGCGGTCGCCGCGCCACCGCCGTGCGGGGCCACCAGCGGTAGACGGGCGCCGAGCACCTCGACGTTCTCCCCGGAGACGACGCCGGGAAGACGGTTGCTCAGACCGACGAAGTCCGCCACGAACGCGGTCGCCGGGCGCAGATAGACCTCGGAGGGCGCGGCCAGCTGCTCCAGCCTGCCGGCCCGCATCACACCGACCCGGTCGGCGACCGCGAGGGCCTCCTCCTGGTCGTGCGTGACGAACAGGGTGGTGGTGCCGACCTCCGTCTGGATCCGGCGGATCTCGTCGCGCAGCTGCACCCGGACCTTCGCGTCCAGGGCGGACAGCGGCTCGTCGAGCAGCAGCACCTGCGGTTCGATCGCCAGGGCCCGGGCCAGCGCCACCCGCTGCTGCTGACCGCCGGAGAGCTGATGCGGATAGCGGCCGGCGAACCCGCTCAGACCCACCAGGTCGAGCATCTCCGACGCCCGCTGCGCGGCCTTCTTCGACGACCGCAGGCGCAGACCGAACTCCACGTTGCGCTGGGCGTCGAGATGCGGGAAGAGACTGTACGCCTGGAACACCATCCCCATCCCGCGCTTGTTGGCCGGCAGCCCCGTGACGTCCTCGCCGCCGACCATGACCCGCCCGCCGTCGGCGTCGTCGAGCCCGCCCAGGATGCGCAGCGCGGTCGTCTTGCCGCAGCCGGACGGCCCGAGCAGCGCGATCAGTTCACCCGGCTCGATCGACAGGTCCAGGTCGTCGAGGGCGTGCACGTGGCCGAACGTGCGGCGCAGACCCTCCAGGTGTACCGCCACGCCGGTCATGAACTCTCCTTCGAGGACTGTCGGCGTCTGCCGAACAGAGAAGACTGTCGGCGTCCGCCGGACGGAGAAGACTGCCGACGTTCGCCGGACGGAGAAGACTGCCGGCGGTCGCCGAACAGGGACAGTGCCAGCAGCAGGACGAAGGCGAGCAGCAGGGCGGCGAGCGACACGGCCACCGACATGGTGGCGCTACTCTTGCCCAGGAACTCGATGGCGACCTGCAGGTTCGTGCGGTGCAGCAGAGACGCGATGGTGAACTCGCCGAGCACCAGCGCCACGGTGAGGAACGCCGCGGAGAGCACCGCCGACCGGATGTTCGGCAGGACCACCCGCCAGATCACCGTCAGCCAGCCGGCACCCAGGCTGCGGGCCGCCTCGGACAGCGTCCGCACGTCGATCGCGGACAGACCGGTGTCGATCGCGCGGTAGGCGTAGGGCAGGACCAGGATGGTGTACGCGAAGACGAGCGTCAGCGAGGACCCGCCGACGAAGTAGTTGACCCAGGCGTACACCGGCGCCAGTCCGACCACCAGCACGATCGCCGGGATGGTGAGCGGCAGCAGGCACAGGAACTCGACGATCGGCCGCAACCGGGGCAGGCGAAGGCGTACCCAGATGGCGGTCGGCACCAGCAGCGCGAGCATCAGCAGTGCCGTCAGCGCGGCCTGTCCGAGCGAGGCGATGATGCCGGTGGACAGTTCCGGGTAGGTCGCGCTCAGCTGCGACCAGTTCAGCAGCAGTGGCCAGGTCTCGTCGTTGCGGGTGCTGAATTCGACCATGGCCACCATCGGCAGCGCGAAGAAGACACCGAGGACGGTCAGCACCGTCCAGCGGAACACCCGCTGACGGCGGGCCCGGCGCGTGATCAGCCCAGCCATCGAGCGGTCCTCCTCTGCAGCAGGGAGTAGAGCGCCATCACCACGGCCACCACGATCACCATGCCGAGGGCCATCGCCTTGCCCAGGTTGGCCTGGCCGAGGACGACCTCGCTGGTCAGCGCGCCGCGGATCTGCAGCGGGACGATCGGGCTGCCCTGGCTGACCAGGGCGGCCGCGGTCGCGTACGCGGAGAAGGCATTGGCGAAGAGCAGCAGCGCCGAGCCGAGGAACGCCGGTGCGAGCAGCGGTCCGGCCACCCGCGTCCAGTACTGCCAGGTGGTGCCGCCGAGACTCTCGGTCGCCTCCCGCCACTGGGGACGGATGCCGTCCAGCGCGGGCAGGAAGACGATCACCATCAGCGGGATCTGGAAGTAGGTGTAGACCAGGGTCAGACCCGGAAGTTCGAAGAGCCAGACCCCGTTCGCGTACGGGTCGAAGCCGTGTTCCGTCAGCCAGAGGGTGAGGAAGCCGGACAGTCCGATGGTCGCCAGGAACGCGAACGCCAGGGTGACGCCGCCGAACTGGGCGAGGACTCCGGCCAGCGCGGTGACGGTGCGCCGCAGTACGCCGCGGGGGTTCGCGGTGACCAGCGCGTACGCCAGAATCGCGCCGAGGACGGCACCGATGAGTGCGCTGACCGCGGAGAGGGTGATGGAGCGGCCGAAGGCGGCGACGATGTACTCGTCGCCGAGCGCCCGCACGTTCTCCAGGGTGAACCCGTGCCCGCCGTCGCCGGTGAACGCGCCGATCAGGACGACGAGGGTCGGGACGACCAGGAAGATCGTGACGTACGCGAAGAACGGCACCGCACCGAGCAGGGCGGCGCCCCGCAGGCGTGGCCGGCGGGCCACGCGCTGCGGTGCGTCCGCGACGATCTCAGCCAATGGCCTTGGCCCAGTTCGCGGTCAGGTACTCCTTCGCCGTGGTGTTCTGCGCCTCGGTCGGGACGACCGGGGTGCCCTCGACCGCGGGCAGTGCCGCGTAGGCGGCGGCGTCGATGGTGCCGGCCTTCTGCATGGCGTCGGCGCGCGCCGGGCGGGCGCCACCCTTGAGCCACAGGTTCTGGCCCTCGTCGGAGTAGAGGAACTCCTGCCAGAGGCGTGCGGCCGCCGGGTGCGGGGCGTCCTTGTTGATCGCCTGGGTGTAGTAGGAGCCGAGCACGGCGTTCGCCGGGAGCAGCACCTTCCACGTCGGGGTCTTCGCCGACTGGGCGGCGTTCAGGTAGTCCCAGTCGAAGACGACCGGGGTCTGTCCGGACTCGATGGTGGCCGGGGTCGGGTCGACGGGCAGGAAGTTGCCGGCCTTCTTCAGGTCACCGAAGAATTTCACGCCCGCGGTGATGTCCTCGGCGGTGCCGCCGTTCGCGATCGAGGCCATCTGGACGCCGGCGAACGCCGCGCCGGCCTGGGTCGGGTCGCCGTTGAGTGCGACCTTGCCCTTGTAGTCGGCCTTGAGCAGGTCGGCGACGCTGGTCGGCGCGGGCACCTTGGCGCTGTCGTAGCCGATCGACATGTAGCCGCCGTAGTCGTTGACCCAGGTGCCGTTCGCGTCCTTGAGGTCGTCCGGGATCTCGGCGAACGTCGCCACCTTGTACGGCGCGAACATCGCCGTGTTCGCGGTCGCCACCGACATGCCGAGGTCGAACACGTCCGGTGCGGTGTCCTGGCCCTTGAGCTGGTTGGCCGCGTTGATCTCGTCCTGGCTGGAACCGTCCGGCTGGGCCGAGTCGACCTTGATCGAGTACTTGGCCTCGAACGCCTTGATGATCTCGCCGTAGTTCGCCCAGTCCGGCGGGAGGGCGATCACGTTGAGTCGCCCCTCCGCTTTCGCCGCGGTGATCAGGGCCTCCAGGCCGCCGAGGTCGGCCGCGCTGGTGGCGGACGCCGCGCTGCTCGACGACGCCTCGGACTCCTTCTCGGGCGGGGAGCACGCGGTGGTGGCGAGAACGGTGGTCGCGGCCGCCAGCATGATGACGGACCTGCGGGGGAGAGTGCGCACTTGTTTGTTCCTCCTTGAGCGGTACCGGTGGATCATGAAAGTGCCGGATGGAGAGGAGGCGTACGCCGGGAATACGGACAGCGACAATCAGCTGTTCGCAGTCTTCTGGTGGCGCTGTGTGAACCCTGCCACGTGCGCACAGAGATCGAAAGCGGTCTTCGATTACAAAAAGGCCCCACCCGGTAACGGGTGGGGCCTTTCGGCGTGAACAGTTCAGTTCTTGCTGTTGATGATGTCCTTCGTCACCGAGGACTGCTCGGCCAGCACGCTGCTGATCAGCGTCTGGGTCTCGTTGATCTGGTTGACGATGTCCCCGATCGCGGCCAGCGACTCGACCACGTTGCCGGCGTCGGTCTGAATCGCGTTGATCAGCTCGGTGACGTCCTGGGTGGCCCGCGCCGTGCTCTGCGCCAGATCCTTGACCTCGGTCGCGACCACCGCGAACCCCCGCCCGGCCTCGCCGGCCCGGGCCGCCTCGATCGTCGCGTTCAGCGCCAGCAGGTTCGTCTGCTCGGCGATCGTCGTGATCACCTTGACCACGTCACCGATCTTGGCGCTGGACGCGGACAGCCGGGACACCATCGCGTTCGCCTGCCCGGTCACGTCACTGGCCTGCCCGGCCACCTCACTGGCCTGCGAGACGTTGCGCTCGACCTCCTTGATCGAACCGACCAGCTCGGTACCGGCGTTGCTCAGCCGGTCGGTCTCCCGGATCCGCTGCACCGCCTGCGACACCAGGAACGCGGTGTTGCGCAGCGCGGACTCCCGGCTCTCGGACAACCGGAGACGCTCGGTGGCGAAGAAGTCGAGCGTCCCGATCACCTCGTCCTGCACGATGATCGGCAGGCAGACACCGGACTTCACGCCCACCCGCTGAGCGGCCGGCGCCCGGACACAGTCCTTCACCTCGGCCAGATCGGCCACGAACACCATGTCCCGGGCCCGCCACGTCCGGCCCGCCAGGCCGACACCGGGCGCGAAACTGGCCGCCCGGGTCACCTCGCGGAACTCGGCGCCCGCGTCCCCGGACTCCAGGTTGAAGACCAGCGCACCCCGCTCGGCGTCCACCGCCCAGAACGACCCGTACGCCCAGCCGAACTCCTGCCGGATGGTGTCCAGCGCCTGCCGGATCATGTCGGCCTCCCGCCGCGCCGACGTCACCTGGCGCAGCACCGTGTTGACCGCCGCCACGTCCTTGGCGGCCGAGGCCTGCTGCTCCGACTCGTGCACCCGCTGCAACGCCTGCGACACCAGCAGGCCGATGCTGCGCAACGTGTCGAGGCGCTGCTTCGACGGCTCCACGGTCTCGGTGGCGAAGAAGTCCATGGTCGCGACCACCCGACCGTTCTCGGTCAACGGGAAGCAGACGCCACTCTTCACACCGACCCGGGTGGCGACCGGCGCGCGGACACAGTCGGCGACCTGCCCGATGTCCGGGACGAAGACCAGATCCTTGGACCGCCAGGCCCGGCCGGACAACCCGACACCCTCGGCGAACGACGCCTCCAGGGTGACCTTCCGGAAATCCGGTCCGGCATCGCCCGACTCGACCGCGAACCGCAGCACCTTCGCATCCGGGTCGATCCGCCAGTAGGAGCCGTACGCCCACCCGAAACACTCACGGACCGAATCCAGGGCGGCCTGGGCCGCACTCGCCCAGGTGGTGGCGTTCTGCAGGGCGCGAACCACGGTGATGACCGCGGCGGCGTTCTCCCGCGCCTCAGCCGCCTCCGCCTCCGCGGTAGACGTCTGAACCGTGCGCCGGCCGAAAATGCCCATCTCCACGCCCTCCCGGTAAGTCCTGCTCCCGGAGTTTCGGCTGCGGCGCGGGCTAAATGAGGAACTCGGCGGACGTAACCCCGAGGCCCGTGCTAGACACCTTTCGCAGTCAGGGTCTGCCTCTGTGGTGATTTCGGGCGCTCAGCACGCCCGAATTCACCACGCCGTCAGGGGTGTGTTGATTTGGGGCGTCGAGTGCGCCCGTATTCACCACGCCGTCAGGGGTGTGTTGATTTGGGGCGTCGAGTGCGCCCGTATTCACCACGCCGTCAGGGGTGTGTTGATTTGGGGCGTCCAGCGCGCCCGTATTCACCACACCGCCACGGGTGTGGTGACTTCGGGCGTTCAGCGCGCCCGAAGTCACCACGCGGACGGGCTTCGCACCCTGACCACGAAACGGGTCTAGACGTGACGGGCATCATGGCGGGGTGACCGACAGTGCAGAGTGGACAGACGTGCGCCCCGGCCGCCCCGCCGACCTCCCCGCGGTCCTCGCCCTGCTGGACGACGCGGTCGGCTGGCTGACCAGCCACGGACGGTCCGGCCAGTGGGGGACGTCGCCGCTGTCCGCCAGCCCCCGGGTGCGCGCGCTGATCTCCCGCGTCGCCGCCTGCGGGGGCCTGCACCTGGCGGTCCAGCACACGAGGGTCGTCGGCGCTCTCGGATTCGGCAGCCCGCCGGCCTACGCCGACCCGGCCCGCGAGCCGGAGCTCTACATCATGCTCCTGGTCACCGACCGGGAACTCGCCGGCCAGGGGATCGGCGCGCGGTTGCTCGCCCACGCGCAGGCGACAGCCGCGCGGGCGGGCCGGGCGCTGCTCCGGGTCGACTGTTACGCGGGTGGCGACGGGGCGCTCGTCCGCTACTACGAGAGCCAGGGTTTCGTGCCCACCCAGCGTTTCGCGATGGCCCAGCCTTCCGGTGACCCCTGGCGCGGCCAGGTCCTGTCCCGGCGGATACCCCTCGGTAAGGGCTGACAGGTGATCACCTCGCCGGGCTTCCCCGAATCGGAAGGAGGGCCTTCTCGTGACGAGGAAGACTCATCGCAACGCGGATGAGTCGAGTGGTTCCGTAGTCTCGGCGCCTGTCGTCCGACGACTCCTTCCGATGGTTCGACAGGGGTCGGCAGCCTCCGCTGAGCAGCGCCGACATCGACGTGATCGAGGTCGTGGGGGCCGGTCGGGGGTCGGCGGTCACCGTGGCGGTGGCCGGTCCGGTGTTGGGCGGCATGACGACCGGCCCGGCCGTCGGCCACGGTCCGTTGATCAGCCGAAAGTAACCGTGGTCGACGGCCGGGGTCCCTCAGCCGTCGCCAGCGGTTGAATTTCGCTCTCCGGGCAGCCGTGGCCGACGGCTGGCGGTTCCGGGCCGTCGTCTGCGGTCGGCGGGCGATTGATCAACACCGTACCGGGGGCGGCGGGCCACGGTTCGGCTCCGCTGATCACGTCCGCCGGTGTGGCAGCCACGAAACGACCCCGGTCTGCACAGCGGCAGGTTCGGGCAATGAACCCGAATGTGCCGTCTGCCGGAACTCCCGCTGTACCTGTCGTGAATGACCGATCGCCATGTCTCAACCCCTGGACGGACAGGGTGTGGTGACGCCCCCTGAATCCAGGGCCAGCACGCCCTCGACGGATGACCCGCCGAGGGCGCGGCTCCGGGTGACGCCGTTGATCGAGCCGGGGGATCGCCTTACCGGGCGACAGCTTGCCGACGTGCGGTAGCTGCTTGACGTTTTCCCAGGTGAACAGGCTTAGGATGCGGACGTGTCATACACCTTTGTCACCGCTGCCCGGATTCGGATGCCCGAGTCGAGCTATCGGGAGTGGCTGGACACCCCGGTGCCCACCGCGTCGATCATCGAGAACAAGGCCGACATGTTCGGTGGGTGGTGCTGGGACGGGCGGGACTGCCCGGACGACTGGTCGACGTCGGAGACGGACTGGACGCCGCGGCGGCTGCTGACCGCGCGGGCGGCCGGTGCGGACGGGGAGACGTTCACCGTCGTACGGCACCGGGACGGCGCGCTCGAAGCCTACTTCTGGACGGTCGGCGAACACGTGGTGTGGGAGTTCGCGGCCCGGCGGCTGCTGCTGACGCTGGCCGGTGCGGCACGGTTCACCGGCGACGACGGTGGCGGGCACGTGCTGTTCTGGGAGGACACCGCCGGGGTGCTCCCGGACGCGGACAACCTCCTCGCGCTGCTCGCCGTCGACGGGGGCGCCGCCCGGTTCGCCGGGCCGTGCCCCCTCGACGAGGTGCTGGCGGCGCTGGCCCCGGTGGAGGAGGCGTTCGGCGAGCTGGCCGAGGCGTTCGACGAGGACGAGGAGCAGCCCGCCGCCCTGCTCAGCTGGTGAGGCCCGGGTTACATTCCGCGGTTGCGGCCACGACCGGTGATCATGGCGTCCTAGGGTCGAGGGCGGTATGAGATTCCCTGTTCCGGCCGGGACCGCACCGGCGCTGCGGGCCGGGGTGAGTGTGGCCGTGCCCCAGCTGCTGGTGCTCGCGGCCGACCGTCCGCACTGGTCGATGTTCGCCGCGTTCGGCGCGTTCACCTCGCTCTACGGACGCAACCGGGTCGGCTTGTCCCGCCTGGTCATGCAGCTCAGTGCGGGCGCGGCCCTGGTCGTCGCGGTGTTGCTCGGCGTGCTGACCGGCCTGTCCGGCGACCGTGCCTGGATCGCCGTCGGGGTGGCCGCCGTGGTCGCCGGGCTGGGCAACGCGGTGGCGAGCGCCGCGGACTGGCATCCGCCCGGACCGTTGTTCCTGGTGTTCGCGTTCGGCGCGGTGGCCTCCGTCCCGCAGGAACCGGCGAACCTGCTCACGGCGCTGGCGGTGACCGCGGCGAGCGCCGCCTTCTCGATCCTGATCGGGAGCCTCTTGCGGGACCGGAGCGGACCGGCCGCCGGGCCGAAGGGGCTGCCGGTCGACTGGCGTACCTCCGCGTTCTGCGCCCTCGCCGCACTGACCGCCGGCGCGACCGCCACCGCCGCCGGGATCGGCCACCCGTACTGGGCGACGGTCGCCGCGGTGGCCCCGCTCAGCGCCCGCGGGTTCACCGCCCGGCTGGTCCGCGCCGGCCACCGGATCGGCGGCACCCTGCTCGGGCTGGTCCTGGCCGCCGCTCTCCTGGCGCTGCACCTCGACCCGTACCCCGCGGTGCTGGCCCTGGCGGTGTTGCAGGTGGCCGCCGAACTGACGGTGGGCCGGCACTACGGCGTGGCGATGCTCTTCATCACCCCACTCGCGCTGGTGATGAACCAGGTCGCCGCCCCGCGCCCGATCGGCGGCCTGCTCTGGGACCGCGGCCTGGAGACCGTCATCGGCGGCCTGGTGGCGTGCCTGATAGTGCTCGGTGTCCGCTGGCTGGCGGCCGGTCCGCCCGTGGAACGGACCGGCCACGAACCAGAGGGGTCAGCGGACCGCGTGTGACCCGGCGTGCTCGGCCGGAGCCGCCGCGGGGGCGGCGGCGGCCGGGGTGAAGACGGCCTTGCTGCGGGCGACGGTGAGGACGCCGTGGGCGGCCGCGTCGCCGAGCTCACTCAACGCCGGCTTGCTCAGGTTGGTGATGTCGTCGCAGGCCTCGTGGTAGCAGGAGTCGTACGGCTCACCGGCCGTGCCGCCGTAGACGGCTGCCTCCTCCGCCGTCTTGACACCCTCGGCGCCGCTGAACAGACCGCCGGCCGGGATGCCGACGGCGATGAACGGGCCGTAGTCGGAACGGCCGTTGAACTCGGTCGGGGAACTGGCCAGGCCCTTGCTCGCGAAGTAGCTGGTGAACACCGACTCGAGCTCGCCCGAGCCGGCCGGGCCGGCGGTGCCGGTGTCCGAGCCGTCGCCGTCGTAGACGAAACGGACGTAGTTCGGCGAGCCGACCATGTCGAAGTTCAGGTTGGCGAAGATGGCGGCGCGCTGCGCGTCGGTCAGTTGGGCCACGTAGTGCTCCGAGCCGAGCAGGCCCAACTCCTCCGCGCCCCAGAAGGTGAACCGCAGCTTCTGCCTCGTGGACAGTTTCAGCTTGGCGATCTGTTCGGCGATCTCCAGGATGGTGGCCGAACCGCTGCCGTTGTCGTTGATGCCCGGACCGTCGATCACCGAGTCCAGGTGGGCGCCGACGACCAGCACCCGGTTCGGGTCACCGCCCCGCGCGTCCGCGACGATGTTGCTGGTCTTCGCGGTCGGGTCGATGAACGTGCTGGTCTTCACGTGCACGCTGACCGTCCCGGCCGCCGCGGCGGTGGCCAGGGCGCTGCCGTCGGCGAAACTCAGGCCGACCACCGGCAGGTCGAACGGCTCGCCCAGGGTGCCCTGGAACAGCACCTGACGGCCCTCCTGGCCCTCGTTGAAGATGATCACGGCGTCGTACCCGGCGGCCTTCGCGTTCTTCGCCTTGACCACGAAATCGCAGCCGCCGCGCTGCACCAGCGCGACCTGCGGTGCGGCGGCCGACGCCGGGGCGAAGTCGGCGGCCGCGCAGCCCGCGGTGGAACTGGGCGCCTCGGTCGGCGGCAGCACGTTGTTGAGCGCCGGGACGACCTGGCCGGTCACGTCGCCGGTGCCGGAGAAATCGAAGGTGACCGTCTCGTACGCCGGGCCGGCGGGGGAGACCCGCTCCAGCACGGCCGGGGCAAGTTCCTTGTAGAACGGGAAGGTGAAGACCTGCTCGGTGACCTGGTATCCGGCCCTACGGAGCTTGTCCTTCACGTAACCGGCGCTCGCGGTGAACCCCGGCGTCCCGGAGGCGCGGGTGCCGTCGTTACGGTCGGCGATCTTCTGCAGGGCGCGCAGGTGTTCCAGAACGCCGTTGACGGTGACGGCCTCACGCAGGCGTCTCGCGTCGTCGTGGCCGCCCGCGTTCGCCGGTTGTGGGGCGAGGGTGAGCAGCAGGGCGGCGATGGTGGGAATGGCGAGTCTTCGCAACGGGTACTCCTGTCAGGACGGGACGTGAGCGGGCTGAGATTAACCCGCCTCGATGCCTGCCGGAAGCCGAACAACACCCTGCGTGCCCGAACGTGTCACTGTTGGTCGTGTCCGGTCGGAATTCGCAGGACGGAGGAGAACATGTCCGAGGCGAGCTTTGCGCGACCGCGCGGCGAGACCTTCGAATACGCGGGCGCGACCTTGGAGATGCTGGACACGGCCACCCTGCTGGCCGCAGCCCGGGTCAACCCGGTCGGCCTGCTGCGCCACGCCACCTGGCCGGCCCCGGTCCAGCGGGTCGACCTCACCGTCACCAGCGTCGCCGGGCCGGGTGCCCCCGCCCATTTGTTCACCGCACGGATCTCCTGCGAGCCGGAACCGATGACCGCCGAACGGATGCGCGGCCTGGTGCTCGGACGAGACCCGATCGGTCTGCTGCTCGCCAAACGGATCGCCGCCGGCGACCAGGTGACCACGATGATCGTGGACAGTGTCGGGACGGCCGCTGCGGCGGCGTACCGGAAACTGGGTCTCGTCAAGACGAGCGGCCCGGCGGCCGACCGCGAACCCGCAGTGATCGCCGACGCCGTGGTCGGGATGCAGGCGACCGTGACCTACGCGCCCAGCGGCACCGTCGCCCACCTGGAGGCACAGGTGCCGCGGGACGAGGTCGGGCCGGAACACCTGCGCGCGTTCGTCACCCTCACCCTGCAGGCCGTGATCGACCTGACCGGCCCGGACGCGCTGGCCGGCCGCCGCTACGTGATCAGCCGGGAGACGCTGCCTAAGGCACCGCCCACCACCAGAACGGTCACGCTCGACATGGTCGGCGGCCTCACCGAGGTGGTCGCCGAACTGCGCCAGATCGCCACCTCGTTCGCCCACCCGGAGGCGATGGCCCGGTGGGGCGCGCGCCGGCCCCAGGGCATCCTGATGTACGGGCCGCCCGGCACCGGCAAGACGATGCTGTCCCGGGCCCTGGCGAACGAGATCGGTGCCGACTTCCGGGAGATCCGCACCCCGGAGATCCTGGACAAGTACCTCGGCGGCTCGGAACGCAACATCAAACACATCTTCCGGGAGGCCCGCCGCTACCGGGTGCCGACCCTGATCCTGTTCGACGAGTTCGACTCGATCGTGAGCTACGCGGGCGCCGGCGGGGACGCCGCCAGCCAGGCCCTGAACGCGGTGGCCGGCATCTTCAAGCAGGAGATGAACGACCTGATCGAAGTGAACCCGAACGTCCTGGTGGTGGCCACCACGAACTTCCCGCACCGGGTCGACGAGTCACTGATCCGTTCCGGTCGCTTCGACGTGAAGATCAGCGTTCCGCGCCCGGACGAGAACACCCGTGCGGAGATCTTCCGCAAGATGATCCGCGGCCTGATCGCCACCCACGAGTCGGACGGGTTCCGGATGTTCGCCGACGACCTGGACCTGCCGGCGCTGGGCGTCGCGAGCACCGGGATGACCGGCGCGGACATCAAGGAGGTGCTGCGGCGCGTCCAGCTGACCAAGGCGATGCAGGAGGCGCGGGCCGGTGCGGCCTCCCCGATCAGCCAGCAGGAACTGGTGGACGCGGTCCGCGAACTGCGCGGCTGACGGGGTTCTCTCCCGCTCTGTGGCCTTCCTTCGGGGTACGACCTACTTCCCGCACCCATCCCTTCGCGGCCACCTGCCCCTGCCCCGTCGATCTTGGTGCGTCGGTCCCCGTGTGGGGTGGTGGTCGCACCAAGATCGCTGGTGTCCGCCCCGGCGGCTGGCGATCTTGGTGCGTTGACGGCCTTCGGCGGTGGCTGGGGCACCAAGATCGGGACGGGACGGGGCGGCGTGGGCTGTGGCTGGGTGCGGTCCGGGGCTACGCGCTCAAGGTCCTGAGCAGGTCGGACAACTCCTTCGGAACCTCGTCCGCCGTCAGCAGTGCGGCCAGCGTGGCGCCGTCCTTGTTCTTCTTGAAGCGAACCCGAACTGCCGGCAGACCGCGTCCAGCAACTCGTCACCGGGGGCCACCGCCCGCCAGTCGCCGGTCCAGGCGTGGTCGACGTCGCGGGCCTCCCGCTCCACCATGTCGGCGGCCTCTTCCCGTCGTTTCTCCCACTCGGCTATCACCGTACGAATCGCGCCTTCGAGGAGGTGGGCGACTTCTCCGTCTCCGTCGAGCCGGGACGGAATCGCCACGGGATCACGCAGAGCTTTGACGACCCGCTTGCGGAGGGTGATCGTACGCAGCTCGGCACCGCATTTCTCCAGGGCCGCCGCAACCTTCTCCTCGGTGACGTCGCCGCCGTCCCGACCGCCGTCGCGGCGCTTCTTCTGGATGAACGTGGCCAGTGCGCGCGGGACGGCGAGGTAGTTCTCCAGTTCACGCTGTTCGAGGACGTGCACCGTCGCGCCGGCCTTCGCCAGTTTGTCGCGGAGTTCCTCCACCTCGCCGGGAGTCTTCTCGTCCCGGTCGATCAGGAACACCGGCTTCACCCGGCGGCGCGTCAGGAAGTCGATCGTCCCGGCGTTCGCGTAGTACCCGGTGTTCCGTGACCCGCCCATCTGCACGAACCCGACGCTGCCGTGTCCCGGATCGACCCCGAGCGTGGTTGCCAGCCGCCGGAGGATGTCCTCGTCGGTCGGCCCTTCGACGAAGAGCAGCCGGTCGTACATGAACAGCGAACTCAACCTCATTCCCAGTTCACGGGGGATGACCTCGGTGGCCCGCTCAACGTCCAGGCGTTCCACCGTGACCCAGGGTGTACGCCGCACCAGGTACACGTTCCGCATCGCGGCCGTGTCCACGAAGTTCGTCGAGTGCGTCGTCACGAACAGCTGCGTCGTCGCCGAGGCCTTCCGCAGATATTCGAACATGCTCACCTCGAGGGCCGGGTGCAGGTGCACCTCCGGCTCCTCGACCAGCATGAGCTGCGGCTCCTCCAGCTCGCGGCCGAGGATCACCCGAAGCCCTTCGCGAACCCCGGCGCCGTTGACCTGCACCAGAAACCCGTCGAGGTCGATCTCCGCCGAGCCGCCGTGCTCGCTCTCGAACGTTTCGAGGTCCACCCCGAGTATCGCCTTGACCGCCGCCTGAACGGCCTTGAGTGACTCGCGCCCACTTCGCTGGGTTTTCAGCCGGAGAAGGCGTCCCGCCTCCTCCGCCCCGACCGGGTCTCGCCGATCCCGCAGGTGCAGCACCGACGGGGACCCGACAAGTCGCAGGATGCTCGCCGGGTAGGCGGCGAGCTTCGGTACCTCACCCGGCGTCTTGATCGTGTGCGAGAGCGGATCCCGGGCGAGCGTCCCGACCAGTTCTCGCATCTCCGTCACCAGCTGCTGGGCGAGGTCGCGCCGCTCCTCATCCCAGCCGGCCGGTCCGATCAGCCGGTGATAGCGCTCGACGAGGCTTGCGGGCAGGTGGGTGTCGATCCGTCCGATCAGTTCGCGCAGCCCTTCCCGGGCGTCCTCCTCGTCTGACTTCTTGATCTGACGCATCCAGTGAGTCAGCGAGGCCACGGTCTCCAGACTTGTCGCGGCCATCCAACGGCTTATCCGGATTTTCTCCGATTCAGCGTAGGTAAGAGCGAAAAGGACGACGTCGCTGTTCGGGGCGTCCGGCGAGTGGACGACCATCCGGGAGATGCGGAGGTGTGCCTGAGGGGAAGCTGTCATGGTCACCCGCAGGATCGGATCCGTGCGGTCCTGGATCTTCTTCGCCAGGAGAGGGGCTTCCGGGTGAAGAACGATGGCGATGTGGCGCAGAGCATCCCGTGACAGGACGAGGTCGACAGAGATGTCGGCCGGCTCGGGGCGGCCGTCGGCCCGGTGGAGATCCGCGATCTGAAGGAAGGTGCCGTCTCGCTCCGGCGGGCGGATGTCGGCCAGCTCGCCGGTTGCCGTGGCCCGGAAGAACAGGGAAATGGCCTCCAGGACCGTGGATTTGCCGGCGTTGTTCTGGCCGATCAGGACGTTCAGGTCGCCGCAGTCGTCGAGGACTGCCGACCGGACGGCCCGGAAATTACGGATCTCTACTCGGTGGATCTTCACGACTCTCCCCATGACGCACAGTGAAGTGCGGGCGAGTCTACAAGGTGGACAGTCCGGCTACGTCGGAGTATTCGCCCTGGTGAGGGAGGTCTTCTGGGCGAAGTCGGGAACCACCGCCGGGCGGCCGAAGTGGTAGCCCTGGGCTTTGCGGTAACCGAGACGGTACAGCTCGGCGGCCTGCTCCGCCGTCTCCACGCCTTCGGCCACCGCCACCAGGCCCAGCCCGTCGGCGACCTGGATCAGGGCGGTGGCGATCACCGCGTGCCGGCCGGCCATCGTCACGTTCTCCACGAAGGATTTGTCGACCTTGAGGATGCGGACCGGCAGGGTCTGGAGCAGGCCCAAGGAGGAGTGGCCGGTGCCGAAGTCGTCCAGGGCGATGTCGACGCCCAGGTCGACGAGCTCACGGACCGAGGCCGCCGCCGCGCCGCCGCCGAAGACGGCCGTCTCGGTCACCTCGACGACCAGGTTGTGCGGGTGGACGCCGGTGGACGCGAGGACGTCGGCGACCAGTCCGGCGAAGCCGGGTTCGGCGAGTTGGCGGGCGGAGACGTTCACGCCGAAGTGGGGTGGGGCGACGCCCTCGCGCTGCCAGGACACGAACTGTTCGCAGGCGGTGCGCAGGATCCATTCGCCCAGTTCGACGATCAGGCCGTTGCGTTCGGCGACCGGGATGAACTGGTCCGGGCCGACGAACCCGCGGGTCGGATGCTGCCAGCGGATCAGGCTTTCCACCGCGACGACGGCGCCGTGCGGGAGTTCCACGATCGGCTGGTAGACCAGGTGGAACTCGCCGCGGGCCAGGCCGGAGCGCAGGTCCGCGCCGAGACGGGCCTCCTCGCCGGCCCGGTCGTCGAGCTCCGGGTCGTAGTGGCGCTGGCGTCCGCCGTCGACCTTGGCCGCGTACATGGCGACGTCGGCCTGCCGCAGCAACTCCATCGGGTCGGCGGAGGAACCGGCGGTGATGCCGATGCTCGTGCTGATCAGCAGGTCGTGCCCGCCCGCCCGCACCGGGCGCCGGATCGCCGACCGGAGACGGTCGGCGAGCGCGTCCAAGTCGTCCCCGGAAGGGGCGGAGCCGGAAGGGGCGGCGGGCAGCAGCACGGCGAACTCGTCGCCGCCCATCCGCGCGACCAGCCCCTCCGGCGGAACCTCGGCGGCGATCCGGGTGGCGACCGCGGCCAGCAGTTCGTCGCCGACCGCGTGCCCGAACCGGTCGTTGATCGTCTTGAAGCCGTCCAGGTCGAGCAGGAACACCGCGACCGGACCGGCCGCCAGCTGTTCGTGGAGGCGCTGTTCGAAACGCCGCCGGTTGGCGGTCCCGGTCAGTTCGTCGCGCATGGCCAGGCCCTCGAGGCGGTGCGCCTGGTGCTGCACCTGCGTGACGAAACCCCACATCCGGGCCACCACCAGCAGGAACAGGGCGACCGCGCCGACTCCGACGGCGACCCAGGAGATCGCCGTCCGGCTCAGCCCCTGCACGAACAGCACGCCGGGCGCGAGCATCGAGCAGGCGGCGAGCAGGGTGAGCCGGCGGGCGCCGATGCGGTACTCCGCCGAGCCCGCCGGGTCGGGACGCCACCGCATCGACGGGTGCAGTGCCGCGGCCCCCCAGCAGACGTAACTCAGCAGGAAACCGGCATCGAAGATCCCTCCGGTGTACGCCTGCGCGCTGGACAGCAGCGAGTAGAAGACGTCGCAGCACAGCAGCAGGATGGTGCCCAGGCCGAGTAGTCGCAGGCTCGGCGACCGGTTCTCGGTCCGGGTGATCATGCGGGCGCCGACCGCGGTCAGCAGCACGTCGGCCGCCGGGTAGCCGATGGTGACCAGTCGTTCGGCGATCGGCGTGCCGGCGTCGGACAGCGTCGGGCCGATCACGAACACCCAGTAGACGAGCCCGATCCCGGTGGAGATCACCGCCGCGTCGATCATGCCGCCGACGTCGTGAACGCGGTCGGCGCGGCCCTTGCCGAGCCGGGACAGGCCCAGGCACAGCAGCGGGTACGCGGCCAGATAGAGCCCGTCCGCCCAGGAGGGGTACGGGTATTCGCCGAGGGTCTGCTCCATCAGGTCGTAGCAGACGTCGCCGGAGATGAACATCGCGGTCCCGGCCCCGAACAGCAGCCAGGCTCCCCGGTTGCCGGGCCGGTGCCGGGCGATCCCGGCGAAGACGGCGAGCACCGACCCGACGCCCAGTACGTTGAAGTAGATCTTGGCGACCGGGCCGGCGGGCATCAGTGGGTACGCAACCGCGGCCGCACCCGCCACCGCCAGCCACACCGCCCAGGGGCGGACATACCCGTTGGACGCCACGACCGGCCCATCGCCCGGGGACGCCACGGCCTGAGTGTCCCGCCGGTTGCTAAGCGGGTGCGCCGGAACCACGAGGGAAACTGTTTCTGAACCTCAGGTGACGTACAGGAGAACATGGGGTAATTGGCCGCCATGCGGTCCGAGCACAAGATCTTCTCCAGCGTACGCACGAGCGCGGCAGCCGTGGCCGCGGCGCTCCTGCTGGGCCCGTTCCTGCTCACCGCTCTGATGGTGGTGGCCGGAGCCGGTCCCCTGCACGACGCCGACCAGGCGGTCACCGACCGGCTGCACGCCTACGCGCTGGCCCACCCCGGCTGGGTCGAGACGATGGCCTGGTGGAGCCTCGTCTTCGACCCGAACGTGTGGCGGCTGGGCTCCCTGGGACTCGTCGGCTGGCTGTGGTGGCGGCACAACGATCGTCTCACCGCCATCTGGGTGACGACCACGATGATCGCGGGCGGGCTTCTCGGCGTACTCCTCAAACTGCTGATCGGAAGGCACCGCCCGGAGTTCCTCGATCCGGTGGCCCAGGCCGCGGGCCTGTCCTTCCCCTCCGGCCACGCCCTGAACAACGCGCTCGGTGCGGCCGTCTTCCTGCTCGTCCTGCTGCCCACCGTCCGGGAGCGCCCGGCGGCCCGTGTTCTGCTGTGGACGGCGGCGATCCTGATCCCGCTGGTCACCGCCTACAGCCGGGTGCTGCTCGGCGTGCACTGGACCAGCGACGTCCTGGCTGGGCTGCTGGTCGGCCTGGCCGTCCCGGCGGTGACCGTGCCGGTGTTCCGCCGTCTCGCCGGGCGCCGGAGTGTGCCGGAGAGCGTCCGGGGGTAGGTAGCGGCGGTGCCCGCCATCGCCCTTCACACATTCAAGCGGGTGGTGCTGCCGCTCGGCACACTGCTCCTGTTCATGGTCGGCCTCGGGATGCTGCTCACCCGGGCCGCCGCCCACCTCTGGCCGCTGACCGTCGAGGACGCGGTCAACCGCGAACTCGCCGCGGACCGCACCCCGGTGCTCACCGACGTGTCCTCGGTGCTCAGCGGCATCGCCAACACCGAAGTGATCATCGGGGTGACCGCGCTGGCCGCGGTTATCCTGGCGATCACCCTGCGGCGCTGGCGCGAGCCGGTCTTCCTCAGCCTGGCGGTCACCGCGCAGGCCCTGATCTTCTACTTCACCACGGTGGCGATCGACCGGCCCCGCCCCGAGGTGCAGCGCCTCGACGAGTCGCCCCCCACCTCCAGCTTCCCGTCCGGTCACACCTCCGCGGCGGTCGCGCTCTATCTCGGGCTGGCGGTGCTGCTCGCCGGCCTGGCCCGGCACACCTGGCTCAAGGCGTTGTGCTGGGCGCTGATCCTGGTCCCGCTCGGGGTGGCGCTGGCCCGGATGTACCGGGGCATGCACCACCCGAGCGACGTGGTCGCCGCCTTCATCAACGGCATCACCTGCGTGACCGTGATGGCTCGCGCTGTCCTGCCCTCTCGCTATCTGTCTGCGGGGGACAGATCACCAGCTCAGGAGACGGTTACGCCTTGAAGGGCGGATCGTCGTCCGCCGATGCTTGGTCCCGTCACCGACACGCGGTGACCGGGAAGGAGCAGCACATGGGCATCTTCAAGCGGGCGGCGGCGGTGGCCGTCGCCGGTGCCGTCGGCGCCACCCTGATCGCGTCGCCGGCCCTGGCCGTGGGGCCGGACTACGAGGCGGACTCGTCCGGCAGCACCCTGTACCTGTACAACGACGCGCGCACCGTCCTCGTCGGCTACGTCGTCATCATCAAGTCGGGCAGCAGCTACGTGGGTGTCGTCTGCGACACCCACAACGACGGGTATTTCATCACCGGCCGCTTCGACCCGGGCAGCGGCAACGTGCAGACCCTGAACAGCCCCGGCTACCAGCAGTGTGCCGACACCACCTTCGCCACCCTGCGCAAGTACCGGCTGTCCTGGAACGGATACACCACCCCCAACTGGTACGCGCCGACCGCCTAACCGGTGGCGATCTCGGTCGTGCAGTTCTCCCGGAACGGGCTGTCCCGCCACAGGCAGACCTGGAGCGTGACCGCCTGCCCGCCGATCGTGGTGGCGACCGCCGGCGAGTGCACGTAACCGCGTTCGGTCTGCGGCAACGGGGTGGCACAACTGCGCCACGGGCCGTCCGCGATCCGCCACCGCACCCGGGAACCACCGGAATGCGGGGTCTGATCGTCCGAACCGGCCCGCCCCCAGTAATAGGTGCGTCCCTCGTGCCGGGCGTACCGGGCCGACCCGTTCATCGCGTCGAAGTCCAGGGTGGGACTGAGCCGGGTTGCCGCGTCGTCGGCGAAGAACTCGGGGGTCCGGGGGATCACATCGTTGCCGGAGGCGCCGGTCAGGCAGTCGGCGTCCGGGGCGGAGGCGGCCGTATCGGGGGTGCCGCCGTCGCTCTGCCCCTCGCCCGGGGACAGCGCGACGGCGGCGCCGGCCGCACCGGCCAGGGTGGCGACGGCGAGGCCGGCGGCGATCAGGAGTCGCCGCCGGCGCGGTGGCCGGGTGGTGAAGTAGGCGTCGATGACGGGCTTTTCGTCTTTTATCGGGGTTTCCAGCGGGACCGGCACCCGGTCACCGGCCGTCTCGTCCGCCTCACGGGCGCGGGCGGCCAGCTCGGCGACGTGCGCGCAGGCGACGGTCAGCCGCTCGGCGTCCGTGTCGGTGAACTCGGTGCCGGCGATCCGGTGCGCGGCCCGGGCCACCGCCACGACAGCGGTCGGATCGGTGACGTGCTTCAGATCGCCGGCCAGCACACCCGCGACGATGTCCTTGTCGACCGAGAGCCCCGGCGCCAGCCGGTGCGTGCGGATCACCTCGGCCAGGTGCCGCAGCGAGGCCGGCTGCCGTCGCCGGCGCGGCGGTGGAGTGCCGGGCGGCGACTCGTAGACGCCGCTCTCCCCGGCCCGGGTCACGGCCGCACCGACCGTGGACGCCAGCAACTGTGCCGCCCGGTGGGTCTCCTGCCACCACGGCGCCATCGGCCCGCTCATCCACTGCCCTCCCCGACATCGATGAGAAGCATTATGCCGGGGATGTACGGGCCGGGGGCGAACGGATCCTCCGGTTCAGCCGGAGTTATCACGGTGACCAGCGTGAGCAGGACGATCATCAGGGACATGACGAGGAGGGTGGAAAGGGGGGCGGGGTCGACGGCGATCGCCCACTGGCTCGGCGGCGGGGCGGCGGCCTGCTCCTCCGCCCGCTTCCTGTCCATCTCCACGATCACCGCCTGCAAGGCGTCGGCATCGATGGCGTTAAAGTCGGTGGCGTTCAAGCCGGTGCTGTCCGGGTCGGTAGCGTCGAACCGGAACGTGCTCACCTCCGTCGGCGGCTCATCCGGTGCCGGCGCCAGGCGACGCTCCTGAAGACCCTGCGGAGTGGCTGTCCACGTGACGACGTCGGGGGACCAGCGCCGCTCGGACACTCCGGGGGCGGGGAGTGCCAGGAGGGAGAGGATCGCCATGGGGACCGCGACGACGGTGCCGGCCCAGAGCAGGGTCGGGCGGCGGGCGGGCCAGCCCCGGTGGTTCAGGAAGGCGGCGACCAGCAGGAAGGCGGCCCCGTACAGGGCGGCGAGCCCGATGCCGAACACGCCTGGCCACGCCTCGCCGCTGAAACCGTCGCTCAGGACGGCGACCACGGTCAGGAGAGCCACGCCGGCGGTGAGCAGGCGGGCGGAACGGCCCCGGCTGAGGGAGCCGGTGCTCAGCACGTAGTACAGCAGGACCGCCATCAGGATGGAACCGTTGCCGGGCAGCAGGCCGTGGCCGACGACGGCGAGGCCGATGACCTGGGCGGCGGCGACGGCCAGCAGCGCTTTCATCGCGGTGTGCACCGGACGATGGTCCGCTGTTCGACCCGCAACAGGTATCAGCCGGACATGTCCTGAAATTTGACTATGAGTTTCCTGTGCTGCCGGTGAGCGGCGGGCGGTGCGAGCATGGGGGCATGACGAAGCTGACCGGATCCGAGATCGCCGCCCGCACCCCGGACGGGTGGGTCTACCTGCTCGGCACACTGAACGCGCGGCTGACGACCGGGGACTTCGCGACCGGCCTGGCGCTGGTCGCGGCGATCGGGGCGGCCGCCGAGGAAGCCGACCACCATCCGGATCTGGATCTGCGGTACACGTACGTGGACGTGCGCCTCTGGAGTCACGACGTGGACGTGGTCACCGGGCGCGACATCCGGCTCGCGACCCGGATCAGTGAGCTGGCAGCCGAGGCCGGGGTGGCCCTGGACCCGGCCGGGCCGTCCCGTGTCGAGATGGCGCTGGACAGCCCGGCCCCCAAGGCGGTCGCGCCGTTCTGGGCGGCCGTGCTCGGCGCCGAACAGCGCTCCGCCGAGGGCTTCGGCGACGAGGTCCGCAAGGCCGACGGCACGGTGCCCACGGTGTGGTTCCAGGAGTCCGGCGACACCGAGCCGCGGCAGCACTGGCACCCGGACCTGTGGCTCGACCCGTCCCAGGTGCAGCCCCGGATCGACGCCGCGCTGGCCGCGGGCGGCACCCTGGTGACCGACGAGAACGCCCCGAGCTTCTGGGTCCTCGCCGACCCGGAGGGCAACAAGGTGTGCCTGTGCACCTGGCAGGACCGCCGTTGACCGTACCGCGACGCTGATCGGGGCGCAGCAGCCACCGCCCGGGGTGGCCGGCGCACCGGGATCGCCGCGGGTCGGGGGCGGAGAGTGGGGGCGGCGGCACAGAGGGTCCCGACAACCCTCTGTGCCGCCTCGCCGTCACGCCGCGACAGGGGCGTGGGCGGCGACCGGAGCGGCCGACAGGTGCCGTAGGTATGCCGGCAGGGTGAGGAACTCCGGGCACGTCCGTTCGGTCGTCAGGACCGTGAGCAGGGTGCGGGCCTGGTGGAAGCGGCGCGTCTCGTCCTCGTCCAGGGCTCCGGTCTCGGCCAGGACGTCCAGCTCCTCGCGGAGCATGCGGGTGACCAGGGCGGCGGTGACCGGGATGCCGTCGTCGGTCGGCGTGCCGTTGGTGATCCACTGCCAGAGTTGGGCGCGGCAGATCTCGGCGGTGGCGGCGTCCTCCATCAGGCCGTTCAGGGCGACAGCGCCGCGCCCGCCGAGCCAGGCGGCGATGTAACGCAGGGCGACGCTGACGTTGGTGCGCAGGGCGACCTCGCTGACCGTGACACCGCCGGACCGCACCTGCAGCAGCTGGGCGGCGGTGACCCGGACATCGTCGCGTTTGCGCACGATCTGGTGCGGTTCGGCGGCGAGCCACTGGTCGAAGACCTCGCGGCAGGTGGCGACCAGGGCGGGGTGGGCGACCCAGGAGCCGTCGAAGCCGTCGCCGACCTCGCGGCGTTTGTCCTGGCGGACCTGGTTGAGGGCGCGTTTCGCGGCGACCGGGTCGCGGCTGGGGACGACGGCGGCCATCCCGCCGATGGCGTGGGCGCCGCGGCGGTGGCAGGTCTTGACGAGCAGTTCGGTGTACGCGCGCATGAATGGTGTCGTCATGGTGACCTGGGACCGTTCCGGCAGCACCACGTCCGGCCTGTTCTTGATCATGCTGAACAGGTAGTCCCAGCGGCCCGCGTTCAGTCCGGCCGAGTGTTCGCGCAGCTCGTAGAGGATCTCGTCCATCTCGAAGGCGGCGTTGACCGTCTCGATCAGCACGGTGGCCCGGATCGTGCCGCGGGGGATGCCCAGATGGTCCTGGGCGAAGACGAACACGTCGTTCCAGAGACGGGCCTCCAGGTGCGACTCCAGTTTCGGCAGGTAGAAGTAGGGTCCGCTGCCGCGGGCGAGCTGCCGCTGTCCGCAGTGGAACAGGTAGAGGCCGAAGTCGAACAGTGAGGCGGAGACGGCCCGGCCGCCGATCCGGAGGTGGCATTCGGGCAGGTGCCAGCCGCGCGGGCGGACCATGATGGTGGGGATCTCGGACTTGACCTCGTAGATCCGGCCGTCCGCCGCCGTGAAGTCAAGCGTCCCGTCCAGCGCGTCGCGCAGGTTCACCTGCCCCAGGATCACGTTCTCCCAGGTCGGCGAGGTCGCGTCCTCGAAGTCGGCCATCCACACGCGAGCGCCGGAATTGAGCGCGTTGATGGTCATCTTGCGCTCGGGTGGTCCGGTGATCTCGACACGCCGGTCCAGCAGGCCGGGCGCCGGCGGCGCGACCTGCCAGGACGGGTCGTCGCGGACGTGCCGGGTGGAGTCCAGGAAGTCCAGTTCGTCCACCCGGGTGGTCCGGCGCCGGCGCCGGCGTTCCAGCAGCTGGACGCGGCGGGCGCCGAACTCGCGGTCCAGCGCGGCGATGAACGTCAGCGCCTCGTCGGTGAGAATCTCCGGGTGGCGGTCGCCGGTGAGGGTGATCTCTTCGGGGAAGCCCATGTCAGAACTGCTCCGTCTCGGTCGAGCCGCGCAGGGCGGTGGTGGACGACGACGGGTTCAGCGCGGTGGAGACCGCGTCGAAGTAACCGGTGCCGACCTCGGCCTGGTGCTTGGTCGCGGTGTATCCGTCGGCCTCGGCGGCGAACTCGGCCTCCTGCAACTTCACGTACGCGGTCATGCCGGACTCGGCGTACCCGCGGGCCAGGTCGAACATCGAGTGGTTCAGGGCGTGGAAGCCGGCCAGCGTGACGAACTGGAACTTGTAGCCCATCGCACCGAGCTCCTTCTGGAAGCGGGCGATGTCGGCGTCGTCCAGGTTGCGCTTCCAGTTGAACGACGGCGAGCAGTTGTAGGCGAGCATCTTGCCGGGGTGCTCGGCGTGCACCGCCTCGGCGAACCGCTTGGCGAACTCCAGATCCGGTTTGCCGGTCTCCACCCAGAGCAGGTCGGCGTAGCCGGCGTACGCGACACCGCGGGCGATCGCCGCCCCGGCGCCCGGCCGCACCCGGAAGAAGCCTTCGGCGGTGCGTTCGCCGGTGAGGAACCGCTGGTCGCGTTCGTCGACGTCGGTGGTGAGCAGGTCGGCGGCGAGCGCGTCGGTGCGGGCGATGACCAGGGTCGGCACGCCGGTGACGTCGGCGGCGAGGCGGGCCGCGTTGAGCGTGCGGATGTGCTGCTGGGTCGGGACGAGGACCTTTCCGCCCAGGTGCCCGCACTTCTTCTCGCTGGCCAGTTGGTCCTCCCAGTGCACACCCGCCGCGCCGGCCGCGATCATGGCCTTCATCAGTTCGAACGCGTTGAGCGGGCCGCCGAAACCGGCCTCCGCGTCGGCGACGATCGGCGCGAACCAGTCCCGGTCGTGCCGGCCGGCCGCGGTGTCGATCTGGTCGGCGCGCAGCAGCGCGTTGTTGATCCGGCGGACCACCGCGGGCACCGAGTTCGCCGGGTAGAGCGACTGGTCCGGGTAGGTGTGACCGGACAGGTTGGCGTCCGCCGCGACCTGCCAGCCGGACAGGTAGATCGCCTTCAGGCCGGCCCGCACCATCTGGGTCGCCTGGCCGCCGGTGAGGGCGCCGAGCGCGTTGACGTAGTCCTCGGAGTGCAGCAGGTTCCACAGCCGGTCGGCGCCGCGCTCGGCGAGCGTGTGCCGTTCCTGCAGGGTGCCGCGCAGTTTCACGACGTCGTGCGCGGTGTAGTCGCGCGTCACGCCGGTCCATCGCGGGTCGCCGGCCCAGGCCCGAGTGAGGTCCGCAGCGGTACCGCCTCTGGTGTCGGTCATCGGAGTGCCCTCTCTTTCAGAAGAACTCCACTTTCAGGGGACCCGGGGCCGTCGTTGAAGGCCTTTGTCGGCAGAAGAAGTGCGGAAATTCTGCTAGCGTCAAAAGCCGTGACGGATTCACCGACCGACATCGATCTCGTGACCCTCGGGCAGCGGCTACGGCACCTGCGCCGGTCCAAGGGACTGACGCTCGAACAGCTCAGCGCGGCCGCCGGACGGGCGCCGTCCCAGCTGTCGCTGATCGAGAACGGGCGGCGCGAGCCGAAACTGTCGGTGCTGCAGGCGATTGCGGGCGCTCTCGGCGTACCCCTGCAGGATCTTCTCCGGCCGGAGGCGCCGAGCCGGCGCGCCGGGCTGGAGATCGAACTGGCCCGCCTGCAGAACAGCGAGACCTATGCGGCACTCGGCCTGCCGCCGGTACGCGCCGGGCGCAGGCTGCCGGCCGACGCCCTGGAAGCGCTGATCGGGCTGCACCGCGAACTGGGCCGGGTGCGGGCCGAACAGAGCGCCACCCCGGAGGTGGCCCGGCGCGCCAACGCGGCGCTGCGCGCCGACATGCGCGAGCGCGACAACTACTTCGCCGAGATCGAGGGTGCGGCCGCCGAGGTTCTTCTTTCGGTACGCCACGCGACCGGCCCGCTGTCCCAGCGGGGGATCCTCGACATCGCCGCCCAGATCGGGTTCAGCCTGCACTACGTCAACGACCTGCCGACCTCCACCCGCTCGGTCACCGACCTGCGGAACCGCCGGATCTACCTGCCCCAGGTGGCCAGCGGCAAGGGCCACGACCCGCGGGCCGTCGTGCTGCAGACACTGGGACACTTCGTGCTCGGGCACAACGACCCGGCCGACTACGGCGACTTCCTGCGGCAGCGGGTCGAGGTCAACTACTTCGCGGCGGCGCTGCTCATGCCGGAACGGTTCGCGGTCGACTTCCTGACCGCGGCGAAAGCCGACCGGGCCCTGGCGATCGACGACTTCCGGGACGCGTTCGGGGTGTCCTACGAGACGGCCGCCCACCGGTTCACCAACCTGGCCACCCACCACTTCGGCATCCCGGTGCACTTCGCCCGGGTGCACGAGAGCGGCATCGTCTACAAGGCGTACGAGAACGACAACGTCCGTTTCCCCTCCGACGTGACCGGGGCGATCGAGGGGCAGCCGGTGTGCCGCCAGTGGGCGTCGCGCACGGTGTTCGAGGCGGAGGACCCGTACTCGTCGTTCTACCAGTTCACCGACACCGTCGCCGGGACGTACTGGTGCACGGTCCACGTGGAGTCGACCCGGTCCGGGGAGTTCTCGGTGACGGTCGGGACACCCTATGAACACGCCCGCTGGTTCCGGGGCGGGGACGTCTCCGGGCGTACCGTCTCGACCTGTCCCGACCCGGACTGCTGCCGCCGGGCGCCCGCCGCGATGGTGGACCGCTGGTCGGGCAACGCGTGGCCGAGCGCCCGGGTGCACTCGCACCTGCTCGCCGCGCTGCCGCCGGGCACCTTCCCCGGGGTGGACAACCGCGACGTCTACGACTTCCTGGAACGCCGGGCCTGAGAGTCCTCCCAGGCTCGCTGATTCCGTCGTACGTGGACGGTAGCGTCGGTCCATGCGGCGGCTTCTGGTGGTGGACGACGAGGCGACCGTGCGCGAGTTGCTCTCCGACGCGCTGCGGTTCGCCGGTTTCACCGTGGAGTCGGTGGCCACCGGTGCCGCGGCGGTCGCCGCCGCGGCCCGCGAGTCACCCGACCTGATCCTGCTCGACGTGATGCTGCCCGGCATGGACGGCTTCGAGGTGCTGCGCCGGGTGCGGGCCCTCGGCTGCCGGGTGCCGGTGCTGTTCCTCAGCGCCCGCGACGCCCCCGACGACAAGATCACCGGTTTGACCGCGGGCGGCGACGACTACGTGACCAAGCCGTTCCACCTACGAGAGCTGATCGCCCGGATCGAGGCGGTGCTGCGGCGCTCCGGCGACACCGGGCTCGCCGTCGCCGACCTGGTCCTCGACCCCGACCGGCAGGAGGTGACCCGGGCCGGCCGTCCGGTGCGCCTGTCGCCGACCGAGTTCCGGCTGCTGCGGTTCCTGATGGCCAATGCGGGGCGGGTCGTGTCCAAGGCGGAGATCCTCACGGAGGTGTGGCGCTACGACTTCGCCGGCGACAGCAGCATCGTCGACACGTACGTCAGCTATCTGCGCCGTAAGGTCGACACCGGTGAGCCGAAACTGATCCGCACCCGCCGGGGCGAGGGGTACCTCCTGGTGGCCCGGCGGTGACCACGCTGCGGGCCCGCCTGTTGGCCGTGATGGTCGTGCTGTTGGTGGCCGGGATCGTGATCAGTGACCTGGTCGTGCTGGCGGAGCTGCGCCGGCACCTGGTCGGCCGGGTCGACCGCCAGGTGATCGCTCTCGGTCAGATCGCGTCACTGATCGACCCCGCGCTGATCCGGTCGAGGGTCTACCCGGCTCCGGCCGGGCTGGATCTGATCGACCGTCTCACGGTGGAGTACGACGATCCGGGCCGACCGGTGACCGGCGGCGTCGTCGAGGTCCGGTCCTGGCGGGTCCTGATCCTGCCGCACCAGCGCGGCGGCACGGTCCGGGTCGCGGCCTCGCTGGATCCCGTCGACCGCACCCTGACCCGGTTGCGGCTGCTCGGCCTGCTCACCACCACGGTGCTGGTGCTGCTGCTCGGCGTGGCCGGCTGGTTCGCGATCCGGGCGTCGCTGCGACCACTGCGGACCATCGAGGAGACCGCGGCGGCCATCGCCGGTGGCGACCTCACCCACCGGGTGCCCGATCCCGGCCGTCCCGGCTCCGAGATGGCCCGGCTGACCGGGGCCCTCAACGGGATGCTGGCCCAGATCGAGCGGGCCTTCGCCGACCGGACCGCCTCCGAACAGCGGATGCGGAGGTTCGTCGCCGACGTCAGCCACGAACTGCGGACCCCGCTGTTCGGGATCGCCGGCTCGGCCGAGCTGCACCTGATGGGTGCCACCGGCGACCCGGACCGGGTGATGCGCCGGATCGACACCGAGGCACGACGGCTCACCGCCCTGGTGGAGGACCTGCTCCTGCTGGCCCGCCTGGACGAGCCCGCGGCCGGCCCGGTGATCGAGCCCGAGCCGATGGACCTGCGGACCCTCGCCGCCGACGCCCGCCACGACCTGCACGCCCTCGACCCGGCGCGCACGGTCACGCTCAGCGGCCCCGGCGGCGCCGGACCACCCGGGCCCGCGCCGGTGCGGGGCGACGAGGCCCGGCTGCGGCAGGTGGTCACCAACCTGATCGGCAACGTGCACGCCCACACGCCGCCCGGCAGCCCGGTGCGGATCGGCGTGGGCCGCGAGGGCGGCGAGGCGGTCCTGGAGATCGCCGACCAGGGGCCGGGCGTGCCGCCCGGCCACACCGAGCTGATCTTCGAGCGTTTCCACCGGGCCGAGGGATCCCGGGCGCGCGGTGCGGGATCCGGTGCGGGCCTGGGGCTCTCTCTCGTACGGTCGATAGCCGCCGCCCACGGAGGCCGGGCCGAGGTCCGTGAACCGGCCGGCGGAGGAGCGACGTTCCGCGTCGTGCTGCCGGCTCTCTCCGAGAACTCCCAGGATCACTGAGCCGGGCGCAGGTGGGCCCGCCAGCATCCGTCCATGCTGGAATTACGCGGACTCACCAAACGCTACCGGGACACCGTCGCGGTCGACGACCTCACCTGCACGTTCGAGCCCGGCCGGGTGACCGGCTTCCTGGGACCCAACGGCGCCGGCAAGACCACCACGATGCTGCTCGCCCTGGCGCTGCACCGGCCGACCGCCGGCAGCGTCCGGATCGGCGGCCGCCGGTACCTCGACCTGCCGCACCCGATGCGCGAGGTCGGGGCGCTGCTCGACGCGAACGCCGTGCACCCGCACCGGTCCGCCCGCAACCACCTGCGGGCGCTGGCGGCGAGCAACCGGTTGCCGGCCCGCCGCGTCGACGAGGTGCTCGAGCGGGTCGGCCTGACCGCGGTCGCCGGACGCCGGACCGGGCGGTTCTCACTCGGCATGCGGCAACGCCTCGGCATCGCGGCGGCGCTGCTCGGCGACCCGGCGGTGCTGCTGCTCGACGAACCGATCAACGGTCTCGACCCGGAGGACGTCGTCTGGGCCCGGTCCCTGATGCGTGACCTCGCCGGGCAGGGCCGGACGGTGGTGCTCTCCAGCCATCTGATGAGCGAGATGGAACTGACCGCGGACCACCTGGTCGTGATCGGCCGCGGCCGGTTGATCGCGGACACGTCACTGACCGGTTTCGTGGGCCGGGCACAACTCGTCGTCCGGGCGTCCAGCCCGGACTTCGGCGCGGTACTGCGGGCCGCGGGCGGCGAGGTCACCGTGGCGACCGACGGGGCCTTGCAGGTCGGCGGCCTGAGCGCGCACCGCATCGGCGAACTCGCCCTGTCGTCGCGGACGGTGCTGACCGAACTCGGTCCCCGGCGCGGCTCCCTCGAGGAGGTCTTCATGTCGGCGACCGCGACCAGTGTGGAGTACCGATGATCAGGGCGGAGTGGATCAGGTTCCGGTCGCTGCCGTCGTTCGCCGTCAGCCTGGCGGCGATGGTGGCCCTGTCCGCCGGCTGCGCGGCCCTGTTCTCGCTGGCCCAGGGCCGGCAGTGGGAGCCCGGCGACCCCTTCGACCCGGTGCGGATCAGTCTCTCCGGCATCCTGATCACCCAGATCGTGGCCGGCACGGCCGGCATCCTGGCGATCACCACGGAGACCGCGACCGGCAGCCTCCGTTCGACGCTGGCGGCGACACCCCGCCGCGGCCGGGTACTGGCCGCGAAAGCACTGGTGGTCGCGGTGCCGACCGCCGTGCTCGGCGTCCTGGGCGGGTTCCTCGGATTCCTGGCCGGGCAGCCGGTGCTCGCCGGTCAGGGCGCGCCGTCGGCGCGACTCGGTGACCCGGGCGTGGCGCGATCGGTGCTGGGAGTGGGCGTGTTCCTCGCCGCGGCGTCACTGATCGGGCTGGCGCTGGGTGCCCTGTTCCGCTCGACGGCGGGTGCGCTGGCACTGTTCACGGCGGTGATGCTGCTCGTACCGATGTTCATGACCACGCTGCCGGTGGCACTGGCCCGCTGGGTGATGAAATGGTGGCCGCCGCTCGCCGGCATCCAGGGGATGTCGACAGTGCCGGACGACCGGCTGCTCGGGCCCGGGCCGGGTCTCCTGGTACTCACCGGTTATGCGGTCGCCGCCCTGACCGTCGCGGTCATCGTGATGCGGCGACGGGACGTAGCGTGATCCAGAACCGCTTGAGGGTGCCCAGGGACGTCTCCCGCACGTCCTCCAGGACACCACCCTGGCGGACGATGACCGCCTCGGACGCCGGGTTCGTGACATTGCAGGTCACCAGGACCCGGTCGAAACCCCGGTCGCGGGCCACGTCGAGCATCGCGCCCAGGGCCCAGACGGCGAGGCCACGGCCCCGGGCCGACGGGCGTACGCCGTAGCCGATGTGACCGCCCGCCTCGAGCAGGAAGTCGTTCAGTTCGTGCCGCAGGGCGATCGCCCCGGCGAGACGGCCGTCCTCGACGATCCAACGGTAGGTGCAGTGCACCCAACCCGGGACGGGTGCGACCGACGGATCCTCCTCGGCGGCGAGTTTCCGAACCCAGGCCTCGAAACCGGCGGGCGAGTCCACGTCGTCGTCCGGCCGCAGACCGGCGCCGTCCTGGTGTACGCCCCGGCCCCACTCGTCGCGCTGCTCTATCCAGGCGCGGTGCAGGGCGGTCGTCGGCGTGATCAACTCAGGCATCCGGCGAGCGTACCCCCCATGCCACTGAGCTTGAGTCGATTATGAACATGACCGTCGATTCTGCTGCGTCTGCCGGGCGCCGTCTCCGGTGGCCTCGTGCGTCGGCGCCGTTCAGCCGCTCGCGGCCTGCTCGGGGCCGACGCCGAGATCGGGAGAGGTCGAGTGGCGTTCCGGCCGGCTCGGCCGTCGGTTGTGGTTCGTCTGGGGGGTCGGAGGCGGCCGTGGGTGACGGCTGGGTTGGCTCGGCCGTCGGTTGTGGTTCGTCCGGGGGTCGGAAACGACCGTGGGCGACGGCTGGGTGGCGCTGGGCCGTCGCCCACGGTTGATTGCCATCCTCCCGGAGAGCCGTGGCTGACGGCTCGGTCGGCTCAGCCGTCGACTGCGGTCCACCCGCGAGCCGAGAACGGTGGTGAGAGCCGGTGGTGAGAGCCGGTGGTGAGAGCAGTGCAGTTGATCAATCGGCCGCAGGGGTTCCGCTGTTTCCCGGCGTTCGGGTGCGGTGTGCCGGCGGGGATTGATCAACTCCAGTGCTGCGCCGCCGGTGTCGTCGTCAGAGCGCCGTCCACAGTGCCGGCACGTTGGGCGGCTCCCATCCGGCCAGGGCGGTGTGCGCCAGCCGGCACTGGTAGGGCGCACCGTTGTAGGTCACCCGGGCGCCCACCGCGTACGCCGTTCCCGCAGCCCACGTCGTGGTGCCCGGGGTCCCGGTCGGCGTCGGGGAGACCGTCGGGGAGGCAGTGGGGGAGGCAGTGGGGGAGGCAGTGGGGGAAGCCGTGGGGGAGACGGTCGGCGTGACCGTGGGTGTGGGGGAGGGGGTCGGGGATCCGCCTCCTCCGATGGTCAGGTCGACGCAGGAGTAGAACGCGTTGACCGTGTCGGCGATGTTCCACCGGGCCAGCACCGTCTGCCGTCCGGTGAAACCGCCCATGTTCACCGTGTGCGACTTGGTCGCCCCGGGTTGTGCTCCGCCGTCGTTGAACGATGCCAGCAGTGTGTTGCCGATGAAGTATTCCCATGTCGTGGTGGCGTGGCGTGCGGTGATCACCCAGTTGAAGGTGACGCTCGTTCCGACCGTGGTGGCGGGCCAGGCTTTGCCGGTGTCGTTGAGGACGGTGAACCGGCTGCCGCCGCCGTTGCACAGGGTGGAGCCTTTGGGTGCCTCGACGCTCTGCGGTTCGTAGACGATGTCGCCGCACCCGCTGACCGCGCCGCTGGCACAGTTCGCCTGGCGGCTCGGCGGGGAGGAGATGTAGCCGTGCGCGGACGCGGGGGAGACGGCCGTGAGCAGTGACCCGGCGACGGCCGCGACGGTCAGGAGGGGAAGGATGAATCGACGTCTCATGAGCACTCCTCGGGGGACGGGATGTTCACGAGCGTAAATTTATTGTTGTTAACAGTAAATGATGTTACTTATTTTCATGGGGATCGATGCTGATGACCGGCACCACCACGGGGCTCACGCTGCGCCAGTTGGGGACGACCGTCTACCTGCCGTCCGCGGCGTACTCGACCGGTCTGGGCGCCGTCGCCCCCGTCGTGGTGCTCTCCGCCATCGACCTCGGCGCGTCCACCGCTACCGCGGCGCTGGTCGTCGGCATGCTCGGAATCGGACAGATCGCCGGTTCGTTGCCGGCCGGCGTGCTGACCGCCCGGATCGGCGAACGGCTCACCATGATCGGGGCGGCCGCGCTGGCCGTACCCGCGCTGGCGATCGGTGCGGTCGCCGGGAACGTACTGCTGCTCGGGCTGGCCGTCGCGATGATCGGGTTCGGGTCGGCGGCGTGGATGGTGGCGCGCCTGGCGTACCTGACCGAGGCCGTCGACCCGGCGTTGCGGGCGCGGGCGATGTCCACCCTGGGCGGGGTCAGCCGAGCTGGGGTGTTCGCCGGGCCGTTCCTCGGCGCCGGGGCGATGCACCTGATCGGGCTCACCGGGGCATATGTGGTGGCGCTGGTGGGGATGGCCCTGGCCACGGCGCTGCTGATTCTGCTGCCGCCGGTGACCCACGACCGGATCACCGCACCCGGCGGACCGCAGCCCCGGCTGTGGACGGTGCTCAGGGACAACGGCCGGACTCTGCGTACCCTCGGGGTGGCCGTGCTGCTCGTCGGGGCCCTGCGCGCCGCACGGCAGACGATCCTGCCGCTCTGGGGTGCCGGTCTCGGGCTCGAACCCGCCACGATCGGCCTGATCTACGGGCTGTCCGGCGCCGTCGACATGCTGCTGTTCTATCCGGCCGGCTGGCTGATGGACCGCTTCGGGCGGCGGTGGGCCGCGGTCCCGGCGATGACGCTGCTCGGCCTGGCCCACCTGCTGATGCCGGTCTCCTCCGGTCTGACCGGGCTGGTCCTGATCGCGATGCTGATGGGTCTCGGCAACGGGTTCAGCGCCGGCCTGATGATGACGATCGGCGCGGACGTGTCCCCGAGGGAGGGTCGTGCTCAATTCCTCAGCGCCTGGCGGCTGTGTTCGGACGTCGGTGCCGGGGGCGGGCCGCTTCTGATCGGCGCGGTCACCGCGGTCGGCTCGCTGACCGCCGCCGCCCTGACCGTGGGCGCGGCGGGCTTTCTCGCGGCGTTCCTGCTGTTCCGGTGGGCGCCGCGGGGAGAAGAGACCCGGCCCGGTGCCGCGGGGTAGGACCCCGCGGCACCGGGTCTGCTCTAAACGGTGCGGATCAGGTGGTCGAAAGCGCTGAGTGCGGCCTTCGCGCCGTCACCGGCTGCGGCGACGATCTGCTTGTACGGCGTCGTCGTGCAGTCCCCGGCGCCGAACACGCCCGGCACCGACGTGGCACCGGCGGCGTCGATCACGATCTCGCCCCGGTTGTTCGTCTCGACCACGCCACTGACCCAGTCGTTGTTGGGCAGCAGACCGATCTGCACGAAGATGCCCTGGACGGGCAGTGTGTGCACCGAGTCGTCCACCCGGTTGCGGTAGCTCAGCCCGGTCACCTTGCGGCCGTCGCCGGTGACCTCGGTGGTCAGCGCCTCGGTGATGACGTCGACGTTCGGCAGGCTCTTCAGCTTGCGCTGGAGCACCTCGTCGGCGCGCAGTCCGTCGGCGAACTCCAGCACGGTGACGTGCGAGGCCAGGCCGGCCAGGTCGATGGCGGCCTCGATGCCCGAGTTGCCGCCGCCGATGACGGCGACCGGCTTGCCCTTGAACAGGGGGCCGTCGCAGTGCGGGCAGAACGTGACGCCCTTGTTGCGGTACTCCTGCTCGCCGGGTACGTCCATGGTGCGCCACCGTGCGCCGGAGGCGACCACGACGGTCCGCGAGCGCAGCACCGCGCCGGTCTCCAGCTCGACCTCGATCAGGCCGCCGGCGTCGACCGCCGGGTGCAGTTTGGCGGCCTTCTGCCGGGGCATCACGTCGACGTCGTACTCGCGGACGTGCCGTTCGAGTGCCGCCGCGAACCGGGTGCCCTCGGTGTGCGGCACCGACGGGAAGTTCTCGATGCCGGCGGTGTCGAGCACCTGGCCGCCGATGCGGTCGGCGACCAGGCCGGTGCGGATGCCCTTGCGGGCGGCGTACATGGCCGCGGTCGAGCCGGCCGGGCCGCCACCGATCACCAGGACGTCGAACGGTTCCTTCTCGGTGAGCTGCGCGGCGTCGCGTTCGGCGCTGCCGGAGTCGAGCCGGGCGACGATGTCGGCCAGCTCCATCCGGCCCTGGCCGAACAGTTCGCCGTTGAGGTAGACGGCGGGGACGCTCATCACCTCGCGCTCGGCGACCTCGGCGGCGTACGCGCCGCCCTCGATCGCGGTGTGCGTGATCTGCGGGTTGAGCGCGGCCATCGTGTTGAGGGCCTGCACCACGTCGGGGCAGTTCTGGCAGGTCAGCGAGAAGTACGTCTCGAAGTGCAGCGGGCCGGGCAGGGCCCGGACCGCGTCGAGCAGGGCCGCGTCGTGCCGGGGCGGGTGCCCGCCGACGTGCAGGAGCGCCAGCACGAGCGAAGTGAACTCGTGGCCGAGTGGCACGCCCGCGAACCGCACCCCGGAGTCCTGACCGGGCGTGGTGATCAGGAACGACGGCGTGCGGACGTCGGCGTCCGGGTCCTCGCGGACGGTGACCTTGTCGCCGGCCGAGCGGACGTCCTCGAGCAGTTCGCGGGTCTGCCGGCCGGCCTTGCTGTCGTCCAGGGTCGCGACCAGCTCGATGGGTGTGCGCAGATTCTGCAGGTACGCGCTCAGCTGCGCCTTGAGGGCGGCGTCGAGCATCAGATCTTGCCCACGAGCTCGAGCGACGGGGTGAGGGTCTCGGCGCCCTCTTCCCACTTGGCCGGGCAGACCTCACCCGGGTGGGCGGTGATGTACTGCGCGGCCTTGACCCGGCGCAGCAGCTCGGAGGCGCTGCGGCCGATGCCGGTGTCGTTGACCTCGATGGTCCGGATCCTGCCCTCGGGGTCGATCACGAAGGAGCCGCGCAGGGCCTGGCCGTCCTCCTCGATCAGCACCTCGAAGTTGCGGGAGAGCTGCAGGGTCGGGTCGGCGAGCAGCGGGTACTGCACCTTGCCGACGGCCTCGGACGTCTCGTGCCACGCCTTGTGCGCGAAGTGGCTGTCGGTGGAGGCGCCGTACACCTCGACGCCGATCGCCTGGAACTCGGAGTACAGGTCGGCGAGGTCGGCCAGCTCGGTCGGGCAGACGAAGGTGAAGTCGCCGGGGTAGAAGACGATGACGCTCCACTTGCCCAACAGGTCCTCGTCGGTCACCTGGAGAAACTTGCCCTGCTGGTACGCGTTGACCTTGAAGGGCTTCACGACGGAGTTGATGAGAGACACGGTGGAGCCTTTCCTCGGAGCTTGAGCGTCCGAGTTTAAGATCAACTTCTTCTCTTGATCTATTCCAATCTGGGATGGATGTGGAGACCCTCGCCACGTTCAGGCGCGGGTCGCGGCCGGCGCCGGGGGCAACGCCGTCACCGTGCACCGCAACTCCTCCAGCAGTGCCCCCACCAGCGGTGATCGGCCGGCCCGCCGTGCGGTCACCGCCGCCACGTAGCGGCACGGGCCCGGCGGTTCCAGGCGGACCGCGGTCAGGCCGGTCTGGTCGGCGGTCAGCGCCACCTCAGGGATCATGCTGATCCCCACACCGGCCCGGACCAGTTGCTGCGCGAAGTGGTAGTCGGTTCCCCGGCACGCGGTCCGCAGTGTCAGGCCGGCCGCCGTCGCGTACTGCTCGACCAGATCGCCGACCACCAGGCAGCCGTGCACCCAGCGCTCGTCACCCAGCTCCGCGATGCTCAGCGAACCCCGTCCGCCCAGCGGATGGCCGGCCGGCAGCACGATCCACATCGGATCGTCCATCAGTGGTGTCCAGGTCAGGCCGGGCGGCACCGGCGGGCGGTCGTCCAGGTGGTAGACCAGCGCCAGATCGGCCTCGCCGCTGCGGATCAACGGCAGGCTGGCGGCCGGCTCGCTCTCGATCACGGTCAGCTCGACGCCGGGGTGGGCGGCGTTGAACCGGATCAGAGCCGGTGGCAGGAGACGCTGGCCGCCGGTGGTGAAGGTGACCACGGTCAGCGTGCGGGACCCGTCGGCGAGCCGGGTCAGCTCGCGTTCGGCGGCGAGCAGTTCGGCCGCGACGGCGGTGGCCGTGTCGGCGAGGACCTGCCCGGCCGGGGTCAGCGTGACGCCGCGGGTGCTGCGCACGAAGACGGCGGTGCCGAGGGACTGTTCGAGGGCGCTGATCTGCTGGGACACCGCTGACGGGGTGAGCCGCAGCCGCGCCGCCGCACGGTTGAAGCTGCCCTGCCGGGCCACCTCGGCGAGGATCTGCAGCCGTCGCGGATCGATCATCAGAATTCCTTACGACCTGGTTAAGAAGTGGCCACTACCGCTTATGACGGTACGCGGCGAGGCTGACGGTGTGAATCGTCGTGCCTGGCTCCTCTTCGCCCTGGTGTCCGTGCTCTGGGGCATCCCGTATCTGCTGATCAAGGTGGCCATCGAGGACCTGTCGCCGTTGCTGGTGGTGGCCGGCCGGGCGGCCGTCGCCGCGGCGGTGCTGATCCCGGTGGCCGCGATGCGGGGCACGCTCGGTGCCCTGCGCGGCCGGCTCCCGCTGGTGACGCTGCTGGCGATGGTGCACGTGGTGGTGCCGTTCCTGCTCATCACGTACGGCGAGCAGCACATCACCTCGTCGCTGACCGGCATCCTGATCGCCGTCGAACCCGCGGTGATCGCCCTGCTGATGATGCGGGCCGAACCGCTGACCCCGGGACGCTGGGTGGGCCTGGCGCTGGGGTTCGCCGGGGTGGTCGTGCTGCTCGGCGTGGATCTGTCCGGTGACGTGCTGGGTGCGGTGATGGTGCTGCTGGCGGCGGTCAGTTACGCGGTCGCGACCATCGTCGTGCAACGGCGTGCCGCGGACGTCCCGCCGGAGGCGCTGAGCGTCGGCACCACCGGGATCAGCGCGCTGGTGCTGGTGCCGCTCAGCCTGACGGTCCTGCCCGCCGGGCCGGTCGGCCTGGACTCGTGGGCCGCTCTGGCGGCTCTCGGTGTCCTGTGTACCGCGGTGGCCTTCCTGGCGTTCTACCGGCTCATCGGCCTGGTGGGTTCCACGAGGGCCGGTCTGGTCACCTACGTCAACCCGGTGGTGGCGGTGCTGCTCGGTGTGACGCTGCTGGACGAGCCGGTCGGGGTGGGCACGGTCGCCGGTTTCACGCTTGTGGTGGCCGGATGCTGGCTCAGCACGCGGTCTGTCAAGACCCGCATCCCCGATCCGGTCGCCGCCTGACCGGATCCACAAGCGACGCTCTTCCCCAGGTGCGGCTGTACCGGCCGTGACCTGGGGTTTTTCCTCACCGAAACAGCGATGGGCGTCAAGATTGCCAGGTAACTCACAGCTAGTCGATAGCTCCCCCATCTCGACGGCACAGACTTTTTGCGGAATGTTTGCGAAGTCATCAAGATCGAAGGGATGACCTGGAGGGGAGCAACATGACGACGCTGGGGACGACGCACCCAGTGAGGGTGGGCCACCATGCCCACTGACCGCCCGATCTTCGTCGTCGGCTGCCCGCGCTCCGGAACGACGATGCTGCAACTGATGTTGCACGCGCACCCCCGGATCGCACTGCCGCCGGAGACCAGGTTCCTGCTCGACGGCTACAAGAAGCGGGCACAGTTCGGCGACCTGAACGACCCGGAGAAACGCCGCGCGCTGGCGAAATGGATCATCGGGACGTCGCAGTTCGACGACCTGGGGCTGGACAACGAGAAAGCCGAGGAGGCGATCGTCGCCGGCCCGCCCACCCTGGGCTCGGCGTTCGGCATCGTCTTCCGGATGTACTCGGAACGGTTCGGCAAGCCGCGCTGGGGCGACAAACGGCCGATGTACCTGCGGTACCTGCCGACGATCCTCCGGCTGTTCCCGGACGCGCAGATCATCAACATCATGCGTGACGGCCGGGACTGTGTGGCCTCCCTCAAGGAGACCCCGTGGAAGCCGGCCGAGTTCGACACCCTGCTCGGCTACTGGCGCGACTCGGCCGACGCGTCGCTGCTGGCCGCCCGGCGGTACCCGAAGGACGTCTACCACCAGGTGCGCTACGAGGACCTGGTCGCCGACCCGGAGCCGCACCTGCGGGCGATCTGCTCCTTCCTCGAGGAGGAGTACGACCCGGCGATGACCAAGCCGAACGAACTCGCCTCGGTCGCCGTGCCGGAGTACAAGACCTGGCACACGCTGACCCACCAGGCGCCGACCACCGAACGGGTGGAGAGCTGGCGGGGACGGCTCTCCGACGAGGAGATCCGGCAGTGTGAGGCCTCGTTCGGTGACCGGCTCGCGCGGTTCGGTTACCGGCCGACGGTGCCGGTTCCGCGTACCGTGCAGATGCGGGCCGGCGCGAAGCTGATCGCGCGGCACCGCCTCGGACCGGCACGCCAGGCCGCGAAGCAGTTGCTGTCGCGCAACCCGGCTCCGCCGGAGCCCCCGGTGGCGGCGAAACTGACCAGCGGTCAGCTCGCGCGCTGATCACCGTCCTCGGCGGGTGCGAGCCCGCCGAGGAGATCAGCCGAGCAACCGCCGCTCCCAGGCCCACGCGGCGATCTCCACCCGGTTCCGGGTGCCGAGCTTGCCGTGGATGCTGCCCAGGTGCGTCTTGACCGTGCCGATCGAGATGAACAACTCGGTGGCGATCTCCGCATTGGTGCGTCCCCGCGCGGTCAGCCGGACCACGTCCAGCTCCCGCGGGGACAGCCCGCCGTCGTCGGACGGACCGGCCGGTGTGGTCAGATGTTCGAGCAGCCGGACCGTGATCGACGGGCTGATCAGCGCGTCGCCGGAGACCGCCGCCCGCACCGCCTCGATCAGCAGCGCCGGACCGGAATCCTTGAGCAGGAACCCCGCCGCCCCGTTGCGCAGCGCCTGATGCACATATTCGTCCAGGTCGAAGGTGGTCACCACCACGACCTTGAGCGGATCCTGCACGCCCGGCCCGGCCAGCAGCCGCAACGCCTCCAGACCGTCCATCCTGGGCATCCGGATGTCCATCAGCGCCACGTCCGGCCGCAGCCGGCGGGCCGCCGCGACCGCCTCCACCCCGTCGGACGCCTCGCCGACCACCTCCATGTCCGGCTGCGCGCCGATGATCATGCCGAAGCCGGTGCGGACCATGGCCTGGTCGTCGGCGATGAGAACGCGGATCACTAGTCACTCCAGAGTCAGGGGTAGCACGGCGTCGACGACCCAGCCGCCGCCCACGCCCGGCCCCGCCGTGATGTGCCCGCCCACCGCGCGGACCCGTTCGGTGAGGCCGACGAGACCGTACCCCGGACGGTCGCGGGGGACCTGCTGCTTCGGCGCCGGGCCGTCGTCGGCCACTCTCAACAGCAGATTCTGCGGGGTACGCCGTAACCACACGTCCACCACCGTCGCGGCGGGCGCGTGTTGCCGCACGTTGGTGAGCGCCTCCATCACCACCCGGTACGCCGACGTCGACACCTCCACCGGCAGACCGTCCACCGGGCCGTCCACGTGCAGTCGCGCCGTCACGGCACCGGCCGCCCCGAACTGCTCGATCAGGACGGCCAGTTCGGGGACCCCGGCGATCGGCGCGAGCGGCGCGTCCGGGCGGCTCTGCGAGTCGCGCAGCACGCCGACCATGCGCCGCATCGACGCCATCGTCTCGGCGCCGGCCTTCTCGATCTGTTCCAGGGCGAGCAGCACCCGCTGCGGGTCCTGCTCGGCGATGAACCGGGCACCCTGGGCCTGCACCACGATCCCGGTGACGTGGTGGGCGATGAAGTCGTGCAGGTCGCGGGCGAACTCGGCGCGCTGCTCGGCGCGGACCGTGTCCAGGGCCCGCCGCCGGCTGTTCTCCGCCGACCGCAGGATCGACCCGCCGCCGACCGCTGCGGCCGCGCCGAGCGCCTGGATCAGGCAGAACGTCACGTAGACGGAGGAGCCGCCGACCCGCAGCGGCATGGCACTCACCGCGAGGCCGCCGATGACCAGGGCGGGCACCGCCCAGCGGAGCGGGGCGTTGCGGGCCACCAGGACGAGCATCCCGAGAAGGGACACCGTTTCGGCCAGACCCCACAGGCCGCCGGTGTAGTCGGACGACGCGGCCATGGTCAGGGTCAGCAGGATCGACCAGAGCGACACCCCGATCGCCGCGCCGGGCAGGATCCGCGAGCCCACCGGGCGGTGCGGCAGCCACACCGTGGTCACCGCCACCGCGGTCAGGACCTGCACCGGCCCGAACGAGGAACGCATGCCGGAGGCCACGTCGACCGCGCCGATCACCGCCAGGGTGAGGAGCACGGCGATCTGCCCGGCACGCAGCAGGTATCGGTTCATCGTCACCCAGCGTAGGACCACCGGGGCGGCTCCCCATCGGCCGAAAGGCAGAGCCGGGCCGGCGCCGATCCCCGCCGCGGGGCGGATGCCGCAGCCGAACGGATCGACCAGCATCCCCGTCATGCATATCCGACCCGCATCCACTACCGCCCCGGACCGTGACGGGCTCGCCGCGGTCGCGGCCGTCGACCTGGTGAAGGTGTACGGCGCCGGCGACACCGCGGTCCGGGCACTCGACGGCGTGACCGTCGGGTTCGACCGGGGCCGGTTCACCGCGATCATGGGGCCGTCCGGTTCCGGCAAGTCCACCCTGATGCACTGCCTGGCCGGCCTGGACACCGCCACCTCCGGCCGGGTCATGCTCGGCGGCACCGACCTGACCGCCCAGCCGGACCGGGTGCTGACCAAGGCCCGCCGGGAACGGATCGGCTTCGTCTTCCAGTCGTTCAACCTGCTGCCGCAGCTCACCGCGGCGGACAACATCACGCTGCCGCTCGACCTGGCCGGGCGCAAGGCCGACCCGGCGCTGTTCGACCGGCTGGTCACCACGCTCGGCCTGGCCGGTCGGCTGACCCACCGGCCCAGCGAACTCTCCGGCGGGCAGCAGCAGCGGGTCGCGCTGGCCCGGGCGCTGGTGTCGCGTCCCGAGGTGCTCTTCGCCGACGAGCCGACCGGCAACCTGGACTCCCGGTCCGGCGCCGAGGTGCTGACCCTGCTCCGGGACGCGACCCGCGACCTGGGGCAGACGGTGGTGATGGTCACCCACGACGCGGGGGCGGCGGCGTACGCGGACCGCGTCGTGCTGCTCGCCGACGGCCGTCTCGCCGGGGAGATCCACCAGCCGGACATCGCCGCGGTCACCGAGGCGCTGCAGGCCCTGGCGGCCGGCCGATGAACCCGGTGCTGCGTACCCAGCTCTCCGGGGTGTCCCGGCGCCCGGCCCGGCTGCTGCTCACCGGCCTGGCGGTGCTGGTCGCGTCGTTCGTCGTGTACGCCACCGTGCTGGCCCAGCAGATCACCGAACGCAGCCTGCTCAACGGGCTCAGCGGCACCCCGGAGGCGACCGATCTGGTGGTCCGCGAGGGCACGGTCACCGGCGCCCAGCTCGCGAGGATCGCCGCGGTGCCCGGGGTGGCCGAGGCGGCCGGCCGGCTGGAGGTCGGCGTGCAGGCCGGTGCCGAGTACCTGACCGTGGCCGCGGACCCGGGAACCGGGCCGCTCAGCCTGGTCGCGCCGGTGTCCGGGCGGTACCCGGCGGCGGCCGGGGAACTCGCGGTGACCCCACGGACCGTGCAACGGCTGGGGCTGACCACGGGCTCCGAGGTCGAGTTGCGGGCAGGTGACGAGACACCGCCGGTCACGGCCCGGATCGTCGGCGTGGTCGAGCCGTCGTCGGACTACGGCGACACCGCGTACGCGCCGCTCGGCACGGTGTCCGCCCTGGTCACCGAGGACGTCCTGCAGCGGGTCGAGATCCGGCTGGACGCCGGCGCCGACGCCACCGCCGTCCGGGAGGGCATCGCGGCCGTGGTGGCCGGGCCGGAGGCGCCGGAGGTCGCCACGGGGGCGGACGTCCGCATCGAGGAGGCCCAGGCCATGGTCAGCGAGATCAACCAGATGTTCGCGGTGGTCGGCATGTTCGTCGCGGTGGCGGTGGCCGCCGCCGGGCTGATCGCCGCGTCCACCTTCCGGATCGTGTTCGCCCAGCGGATGCGGCAGCTCGCCCTGCTCCGCGCGGTCGGTGCCGGCCGGTCCGCGCTGGTCCGCGCCCTGGTCGTGGAGGGCCTGCTGACCGGAGTGGTCGCCGGCCTGACCGGGGTGCTCGCCGCGCTCGCCGTCGGTCACACGGTCCGCCCGGCCGCGGGGGCCCTCGGCGTGGACGTGGCATCGCCGGGCTTCCCGCTCGCCGCGGCTGCCGCGACCGTGGCGCTCGCCGTGCTGATCACGGTCCTGGCCGTGCTCGCCCCGGCGTTCTCGGCCGCCCGGGTCTCGCCCCTGGAGGCGCTGCGGACCGCGGCCACCACCGGCGCCCGTACCGGCATCGGCGGGGGACGCCGGCTGTTCGGCCTGCTGTTCACCGCGGCCGCGCTCGGCGGGGTCGCCGTCGTGCTGGCCGCCCTGCCCGAACCGGACGCGCAGGACTTCGACCCGTCGCCGCTGCTGCTCGGCATCGTCGCGTCCGGCGCCTGCGCGTACATCGCCCTGATCGCTCTCGGTCCGGTGCTGGTCCGCCCGGTGCTCGTGGTGGCCGGCTGGCCGCTGCGCCGCCTCGGACCGGTCGGCCGGCTCGCCGTCGGCGGGGTGGGCGGCAGCGCCCGCCGGGCCGCCGCGGTCTCGGTGGTGGTCGCGCTCGGTGTCACCCTGATCGCCGGGACGCTCGTCGGCGGTGCGTCGGTCCAGGTGCTCGCCGAACGGGAACTGGCCGCGTCGGCGCCCGCCGACTTCGAGCTGTCCGCCTCGGACGGCACGGGACTGCCGCCCGGGTACGCCGGGAGGGCCGCCGCCAGTGGCGCGCTGACCCGGGTCACCCCGTACCGGCGGATCGACACGACGGTCGGTGGGGTGGAGACCGCGGCCACCGACCTGGCACTGACCGCGCTGCCCCGCCTGGCCGACCTGGACCTGGCCGCCGGAACCATCGACGGCTTCGGCCCCGGCCGGACGGTGATCGCCCGTTCCGTGGCGGACCTGGCGAACCTGAGGGTCGGCGACACGACGGCCGTCACCGCCGGTGGCCGGACGGTACGCCTGACCGTCTCCGGGATCCTCTCCGACATGGGTCCGCTGCACAGCGGTCTGGTGGTGGACGGCAGCGACCTGACCGGTCTCGGGGCGAAGGCGGCGCCCACCGGGCTGCTCGCCGACGCGTCCGCGGACGGGGAGCAGGCCCGCACCGCCGGCCTGCACGCCCTGCGCGACCTCACCGCCGGCGACCCGAGGTACGGCGTCGCGGTCCTCGCCGACCAGCGCGACCAGCTCCGCGGCAACCTGACCGTGGTGCTGGCGATCGCGATCGCCCTGATCGGGCTGACCGTGCTGATCGCCGTGGTCGGGGTGGGCGCCACCACCGCGCTGTCGGTCGTCGAACGGGTCCGGGAGTCCGGCCTGCTCCGGGCGGTCGGCATGTCCCGCGGTGGACTGCGCACCATGTTGACCACCGAGTCGGCGCTGTACGGCGTGGTCGGCGCGGCACTCGGGATCGCGCTCGGTGTCCCGTACGCCTGGCTGGCGGTCCGTGCGACCGGCCTGAACGCGCCGCTGACGGTGCCCGGGTGGCAGCTGGCCGCGGTCTTCGCCGCCCTGGTGGCACTGACCGCGCTGGCCGGGGTGATGCCCGCCCGGCGCGCGGCCCGGGTCAGTCCGGTAACAGCTCTCACCACGGACTAGTGGCGAACACGACGGTCCGGTAGCGTTCACGCCCGCAACATCGACGATCTTCGCGGGGGAACCGGGCCAATGCACAAACGGGTGACGATCGGTCTGGGTACGGCGGTGGCCGTGCTGGCAGCGGGTGGCGGGGTGGCCATGTGGCCCACGGCGGCCCCGCCGGCGGCGGCACCGGCACTGGCGGTCGAGAGGACGCAGCCGGCCGTCGTGCCGGTGGCCGCGACGACCGCCGCGGCGCCGGCGACAACGACGACAGCGACGGCGAGGACACCGGCGGGAACGTCGGCGACGACCGCACCGCCCGCGGCGAAGAGCCGGCTGCGCACCCTGGCCGTCCCCGAGCGGACCGCGAAGAAGGACCTGGCGCAGCGTGCCACCGAGCGGTTCAGCCTGCTCGGTGTCACCTGGTCCGATCCGGACGACGCGCCCACCGGCGACATCGAGGTCCGCACCCGCAGCGTCGCGACCGGAGAGTGGACCGGCTGGCAGCCCCTCGAGGCCGCCGACACCGGCCCGGACGCCGCCGAGGCCGCCAACCCGGGCCGCCGGGGCGCCACCGAACCGCTCTGGGTGGGGCCGTCGGACGGTGTCGCGGCCCGGTTCGCCGGCGGCGGCGAGCTGCCGTCCGGCCTGCGTCTCGACCTGATCGACCCGGGCACGTCCACCGGCGGTCAGGGCGGTGGGGAGGCGGAGATCGGCACCAGCAACGTCGTCACGCCGCCGTTTCCCGCCTATGTCAGCCGGACCGCGTGGGGCGCCGACGAGAAGATCACCGGCGACGTCACGATCGGCACCGAGGTCAAGGTGTTCTGGGTGCACCACACCGCGACCACCAACGATTACACCTGCGCCGAGTCGGCGGCGATCGTGCGCAGCATCCAGACCTACGACGTGACCAGCAAGAAGCTCTCCGACATCGGCTACAACTACCTGGTCGACAAGTGCGGCACGCTGTTCGAGGGCCGCAAGGGCGGGGTGCAGAATGCCGTGGTCGGCGCGCACACCGTCGGCTTCAACACCGGTTACGCCGCCGTGTCGGTGATCGGCGACTACGAGACCGCGACGTCGAACAGTGCCGTCGAGGCGAAGATCGCCCAGCTCGCGGCGAACCGGCTCGGCACCTACGGTTACGACCCGACGAGCACCGTCACGATCAGTCCCGGTGTCGCCAACGACAAGTACCAGACCACCGACCAGCTGACCGTGGAGCGCCTGGCCGGGCACCGCGACGCCGACGCCACGCTCTGTCCCGGCGCCAACCTGTACTCCCGGCTGCCGGCGATCCGGGTCCTCACCCAGCAGACCGTCCTCGGCCTGGCGCTCACCTCGGTGACCGGTGGCGGCAGCGCCGGCGGGGCGTACTACGTCAAGAACCGGGCCACCCTCGCCTGGAAGCTGATCACCCCCTCGGCCGACCTGGCCCGCTTCGACATCCTGGTCGACGGCACGGTCGCCGGGACGGTGGCGAACACCGTCCGCAGCGCGTCGGTCGCCGTGCCGCCCGGCAGGCACACCGTCGCGGTCCGGGGTGTGAGCGCCACGACCGGCTCGGCGACGGTGAACGCCACGGTCCACGGCGACGTCACCGCCCCGGTGTTCGGCAAGGCGGTCGAGGTCGGCCTGCGGACCGGCACGTACAGCGCCGCGGCGGTCCCGGTGAAGGCGAGCTTCACCGCCAAGGACAACCTGAAACTGACCGGCCTCACCGTCAGCAAGCCCAAGGCCGCCACGCTCGGTGTCACCGCCACGTCCTGGTCGCCGAGCGTGAAGACCGGTGCGGTCACCTACACGGTCACCGCGCGGGACCTCTCCGGCAACACCCGGGCGTCGTCGGCGTCACGCACGGTGGTCCTCTCGGCCGAGACCGCCGCGAAGAGGACCGGCGCCTGGACCAAGGTCACCGGAAAGTCGCACCTGGGCGGCAAGGCCCTCTCCGCCAAGGTGAAGAACCGGAAACTGACCTGGACGTTCACCGGCCGCAGCGCCGCGCTGCTCTTCTCGAGGACCGCCAAGTCCGGCAAGGCGGCGATCTACGTCGACGGCAAGAAGATCACCACGGTCGACCTGAAGGCGTCCAAGACGAGCTATCGCCAGGCCGTCTGGACCCGCGACCTCAAGCCGGGCAAACACACCGTGGCCGTCGTCGTCCAGGCCACCGCCGGTCGCCCCACGGTGATCTCCGACGGCCTGGCCTACATCAGATGACCCTTCGCAAGGTGTGCGTCACCACGAGGGAGGGTCAGGCGGTGCGCCGCGGGGCGGTGCGGCGGTCCTGACCCGCGAAGTCGGCGGTCGGGGGCAGGGTGAACCAGAAGGTGGCTCCCTCGCCCTCGGCCGACTCGGCCCAGATCTCGCCGCCGTGCCGTTCGACCGCCCGGTGCACCGTGGTCAGGCCGATGCCGGTGCCGGGGAAGTCGCGGGCGTCGTGCAGCCGGGCGAACGGGCGGAACAGCTCACCGGCCTGGTCGCTGGGGAACCCGGCCCCGTTGTCGCGGACGAAGAACTTGCCGTCCTCGGCCCCGACCGTGATCTCCGGGTCGGACACCTTGCGGCTGAACTTCCAGGCGTTGTTGATCAGGTTCTCGAGGACCACCCGGACCAGACCCTCGTCGGCGTCCGCGGTCATCCCCGGATGCACCCGCAGGCCCACCCGGCGGTCCGGGTCGCGGGCCGCCACGTCGGCGAACACCTGATGGGCGGTGGTCGTCATGTCGAACTCGGCCCGGCGCAGCTCACCCCGGCTGGCCCGGGCCAGGATCAGCAGCGACTCGACCAGGTCGGCCATCCGCATCGCCGCCGCGTGGATGCGGGTCAGGCGGTGCCGGGTCCGCTCGCCCAGCTTCTCGTTGTCCTCCTCGTCGAGCATGTGCTCGGCGAAACTGCTGATCACCTGGAGCGGACCGCGCAGGTCGTGGGAGACCGAGCCGGAGAACGCCTCCAGCTCCCGGTTGCGCCACTCCAGCTCCTCGACCAGGGCGGCCCGCGTCTCGGCCAGCTGCCGGGCCGCGCGTTCCTCGGTGGCGTCCAGTTCACGGCGCATCAGTTCCTCGCGGATCCGGCGGGACTCGTCGTGCGACTGTTTGCGGCGGATCTGCGCGCGGACGTGCACCAGCAGACCCTCCGGCACGTCGATCAGGCGGACGTAGTCGTCGGCCCCGGCGGCCAGGCAGTCCAGCATCTGCGTCTCGTCGCCGGTCATCACCACCGGCAGCTCACCGACCCGGGGCACCTCGCGGATCCGGCGGCAGGCCTCGCGGGCCCGGTCCAGGTCGTCGTCGAGACCGATCACGATGCAGTCGACCGGCTGGGCGGCGAGCAGGTCGAGGGCGTCGACGATGCCGGTGGCGGCGACGATGTCGTACCCCTCGGCGCGCAGCGCGTCGGCCCAGACGGTGAGTTCGGCGCGGTCCGGGCTGACGGTGAGCACCTTGCCGGGACCGTGCAGGCTGCCGATCGCCTCGATCGGCAGCTGTTCGGCGCTCTGCCGCAGCACCGCGGCCAGTTTGGCCAGCACCACCGCCAGGTCCTGCTGCTTGCGGACGAACGCGTCGGCGCCGGCGTCGAGCATCTGCATCTCGGTGGCGTAGTCGTCGGCGGCGGTCATCAGCAGGCACGGGGTGTCGCGCAGCGCCGGGTCGAGGCGGATCCGGCGGATCACCGTGGCACCGTCGATGCCGGGCATCACCCCGTCGACGATCACTGCCTGGGGCCGGCGGTCGGCGGCCATCCGCAGGCCGTCCTCGCCGCTGGGGGCGGTCAGCACCGCGTACCCCTCGGATTCGAGGAGTTCCCGCAGCTGCTCCCGGAAGGTCATGCTGTCGTCGATGACCAGGATCGTGGTGGCGTCGCCGCCGCTGTCACGGCTCTCCCCGAGCAGCTGACGGGTCCGGGCCACCACATAACCCGAGTCGTACGGCTTGCCCACGTACTCGTCGGCGCCGATGCGCAGCCCGGCGAGCCGGTCGGAGACCTCGCTCTCGCTGGACAGCAGCATGGTGACCACCTCGCCGTGCGTGCCCCGCAGCTCGGTGAGCAGTTCCAGGCCGTCCGCGTCGGGCAGCAGCACGTCCAGCACGGCGGCGTCGAACGTGCCGGCGGTGAACGCGTCCCGGGCCTCCGCCCCGGTGGCGCACAGGATGGTCGCGAACCCGTCGTCGGAGAACGCCTCGTGCAGGTCCATCCGTACGGTCAGGCTGTCGTCGACGATCAGCACAGTGGGCGTCATCGCCGGGCCCCCGACGGATGCAGCTCGCAGATCCGGGCCGACATCCGGGCCGGCGGCAGCACGTGGGCCGCCGCGCCGATCAGCGCCGCCTCGCGGGGCATCCCGTACACCGTGCAGCTGCCCTCGTCCTGGGCGAACGTGACAGCCCCCCGGTTGCGCATCTGCAGCAGGCCGGCCGCCCCGTCCCGGCCCATCCCGGTCAGCAGGCACCCGGCCGCGCTGCCGCCGAACTCGGACGCCACCGACTCGAACAGCACGTCCACCGAGGGCCGGCAGGAGTGCCGGGCCGGGCCGTCGCTGAGCCGCAGGAGCTGGTCACGGACGTACAGGTGCCGGTCCGGGGGAGCGAGCAGCACCTGACCGGCGACCCGGCCGACCGGGGTGCCGTCGACGGCGTACCGCACGTTGCGGGCGGTCTGCCCGGCGAGCCAGTCGGAGAACGCCACCGCGAACTGCTCGCTGGCGGCGATGTGCTGCACGATCAGGATCGGCGTGTGGAAGGTGGGCGGCAGCGCCCGGAGCAGCTCGGTCAGGGCGGCCGGCCCGCCGGTGGACGAGCCGACCGCGACCACGCTGAGCCCGTTCGGGGCCGGGGTGGGCACCGGCGGCGGGGCGGCCGGGGTGGCGGTGCCGCGGCCCAGCCGGGCCCGCGGATGGGTGATCACCCGGATCCGCGCGACCATCCGGACCGTGTTGCGCAGCCGCTGCGGCCAGTCGTTGTCGGAGTCGTCGCCGCGCGGCTTCTCCAGCACGTCCACCGCGCCCGCCGCCAGGGCGTTGTACGTGCTGAACAGCTCCTGCCGGTCCGCGGACGAGACGACCAGGATCGGTGTCGGGTACTCCGCCATGATCTGCTCGGTGGCGGCCAGCCCGCTGATCCCGGGCAGCATCATGTCCATGGTGATCACGTCGGGGCGCAGCCGGGCGGTCATCTCCACGGCCCGTTCGCCGCTGACCGCCTCGCCGACCACCTCGAGCTGCGGGTCGGTGGCGAGCGCCTCCCGCAGGTGGTGCCGCATCGTCGCGGAGTCCTCCACGATCAGCACCCGGGTCACGACCGGACCACCAGGCGGCGGATGTGGGCGAGCAGCTTCTCCTGGTCGAACTCGCCCTTGACCACGTACGCGCTGGCCCCGGCGGCCCGCCCGCGTTCCCGGTCGGCGGCGCTGGACCGGGAGCTGACCAGGATGGCCGGCACGGCCGCCAGCTCCGGTTCGGCCCGGGTCCGTTCGACGAAGGTGAAGCCGTCGATGCCGGGCATGTCGATGTCGGTGAGGAACAGGCCGTACCGGCGGGTCCGCGCCTTCTCCAGACCCTCCTCGCCGGAGGCGGCCAGGTCCACCTCGTAGCCGGCCGACTCCAGGATGCTGCGTTCCAGCATCCGCGTGGTCAGCGAGTCGTCGACGACCAGGATGGGCAGCGGCGGCGCCGCGGCGGCGGGTTGGTGACCGCCGGCCTGGTGCCCGCGGATCTCGGCGGCCAGGCCCTGCGGGTCGAGGACCAGCCGCGGGTTGCCGTCGGCGTCGATCGAGACGCTGGAGATCACCGCCGTGGACGGCGCGAGTTCCGGAAGCGGGCGGGCGACCAGCGACGACGTGCCGGTGAGCCGGTCCACCCCGATGGCGACCAGACCGTCGTCCGACTTGATCACCACGGCGGCGCCGGCACCGGGGGAGTCCGGCACGGTGTCCCCGGTGTACAGCGCCTGGGCCAGGGGCAGGAACGGCGTGGCCGTGTCGTCGTAGACGATCCGCCCGGTGGCGGAGGCCGTGGTCGCCTCGTCGGGGCTGAGCCGGACGCAGCCGCGTACCGCGTCCAGGGGCACCACCGCGAGCGTGCCGCCCGCCTCGACCACCAGGCCGGTCATGCTCAGCAGGGTGAGCGGCACGGTCAGCTCGACCGTCGCCCCGATCCCGGGTTCGCTGCGGACGTCCACCTCACCGTGCAGCTGGGCGGCCACCTCGCGGACCGCGTCCATGCCGATGCCCCGGCCGGCGACCTCGGTCACCGAGGCCGACGTGCTGATCCCGCCGCGCAGCACCATGCCCAGCAGCTCCTGCTTGTCCGGCGGCGGCGCCCCCGGATCGAGCAGGCCCCGCTCCTGGGCGGTCCGCCGGACCGCGTCCAGGTCGAAACCCCGCCCGTCGTCGGTGCACCGGAACACCACCTTGCGCCCGCGCCGCTCGACGTCCACGCTGACCTGGCCCTCGGGTGGTTTGCCGGCTGCGATCCGCTGCGCCTCGGGTTCGATGCCGTGCGCCACCGAGTTGCGCACCACGTGCAGGAACGCCCCGGTGACCGGCCCGACCAGGTGCGCACCCAGCCGGATCTCGGCGCCCCGGGCGACGAACCGCACGTGTTTGCCCTCCGCGTCGGCGGCGTCGCGGACCGCCCGCCGCAACGCGGTGATCACGCTGGCCACCGGGACCAGGCGCAGGCCCTCGGCCTTGGCGCGGACGTCGTCGAGCTCGCGTTCGATCTGGTCGACCGAGTCGGTGAACCGCCGGCCGGCCGAGCCCAGCTCCCCGGCGAGCCGTTCCGCCGAGGCGCGCGCCACGCCGGGGGCGCTGCCCCGGCCGGCGCGCAGCTGGTCGGCGAGGGTCTCGGCGGACCGGTGCAGGCGTTCGATGGTGTTGCAGCCGGCGCGCAGCGGCGCCATCCGGGAGTTGGCCTCACCGATCGCGTCGAGCAGTTCGTCCAGGTCGGCCGAGGCGGCCCGCGGCGCCACCGTGATCACCTCGGGGACCGGCGGTGGGGCGGCGGTCCGGGTGGACTCCGCGGGGGTGGCCGGGGATTCCGGTGGCCGGGTGGCGGCGGGGGCCGCGGGCGGCTCCGGCGGCGCGGGTTGTTCGAGGACGGTCACCTGCCGGGTGATCTCGTCGTTGAGCCGCAGCAGCTCCCGCATCTCCTCGGCGGCCAGCGGCTGGTCACCGGTCCGGTGCGGGACCAGGATCTCCTCGAACTCGTGGGCCCGGTCGGCGATGTCCTTCTGCTTGACCACCCGGGCGGCACCCTTGAGGGTGTGCGCCACCCGCAGCAGCCGGGCGACCGGTTCCGGCCCCGGACGCTGGTCCAGGTCGAGGACTCCGGCGGTGATCTGGTCGACCAGCTCCCGGGCCTCGATCCGGAAGTAGCGCAGCGGGTCCCGGCTGTCAGCCATCGTGGCGGCCCGTCAGCGCTTGGCCGTGCCGACCAGCTCCAGCAGGTCGCCGGAGAGGGTGGACAGGTGCGCGGCGGTCTGTTTGGTCTGCACCGCGCTGGACTCGGTCTCGCGGGACACCCGGGCGGTGTCGGAGGCCGCGATGTTGACCTGTTCGACCGCCGTGGTCTGCTGTTTCGTGGAGAGCTCGATCTCCCGTGTGGCGTCGTTGGTGGTGGAGACCAGCTGCACGATCTCCCGGAAGCTGTTGGTGGCGTCGTCGAACTGACGGGCGCCGGTGTCGACCGCCTTGGCGCCGATCTCGGTCGCCATCACGGTGGTGTTGACCGCGCCGCGGACGTCCTCGATCAGCGCGCGGATCTCCTTGGCCGAGGCCGCGGTCCGGTCGGCGAGTTTGCGGATCTCCTCGGCCACCACGGCGAACCGCCGCCCCCATTCGCCGGCGCCGCTGGCCTCGATGGTGGCGTTGATGGCCAGGATGTTGGTCTGCTCGGCCAGCTCGGACACCAGGTCGACGACCGAGCCGATCTGCTGGGACTTCTCGCCGAGCGCGAGCATGTGCTGCACGATCTGGTCGACCTGGGTACGGATCGCACCCATCGAGGCCCGGGTCTGGTCGATGGTGGCGTCCCCGGTGCGGGCCGCGGCCTCGGTCTCCTCGGCGATCTTCGAGACGCGCTGGGCGGACTCGGAGATCTGCCGGGAGGTGATCAGCAGTTCGCTGATCGTAGTGGTGATCTCGTTCATCGCGCTGGCCTGGTCCCGGCCGCCGTTGACCTGCTGTGCCGCGGCGGCCTCCAGCTGGGTCGACGAGCTCTGGATGTGCCCGACCGCCGCTCCCAACTCCCGGCGCAGGTCCCGGCTCACCCGCCAGGCCACCACGATCGCGCTGCCGGTGGTGACCGCCCCCAGCAGGATGATCACCCAGATCGCGATGGCCGCCTGTTCGGTCGAGTCGACGCGGTCGTTGTCCACGTCCACCCGGATGCGGGCCACCAGATCGGTGAGCGTGCTCTGCAACGTCTTGCGCAGGGGTATCACCTGGTCGGCGTTGAGCTGGGCCGCCGCCTGCGCGTCGTTGACCTCGGCGCGTTTGGCCATCACCAGGGCGACACCGGCGGCGTGTGCGGTCTCCGCCGTCGCGACCCGTTCCAGCAGGGACAGCGAGGTGCCGTCGGTGAGGGAGTTGCGCAACTCCTCCAACTGGTTCAGGAAGGAGGTGCGGTCCTGCTCGGTGAGCTGCTTGTACTCGTCGGTGCCGTACAGCAGGTAACCGCGGTAGTCGGAGAGACGGGTCTCCATCAACCGGTTCAGCGTCTCGGCGCCGGCCAGATTGCCGGTCGCGGCGGCGATCACCTTGTCCTTCGCCTTGACCACCAGGGACAGTGCTGTCACCGCGGTGATCACCGAGATCAGGGTGAGGACGATGGTCACGGAGACCCCGATCGCCAGCTTGCTGCCAAAAGTACGGCGGTTCAACATCAGGTCTCCTCGGCGACGGCGTGCGGTTCTGCGTCGAACTGGTGTCCCGCGAGCCGGTGCACCAGGGCCCGGGTGGCGGGCACGTCCACGATCGGCCGGTTGCCGTCGGGCAGCCGGACCATGCCCTGCAGGCAGCCCTGTCCGCTCTCCTCGTCGGCGCTCTCCAACATGTCGCCGGACTGCACCCGGACATGCCGGTCCAGCTGGTGGAAGGCGAGCGCGAGCATCGGGGTGCCGGCCGCCAGGACCAGCCAGCGGGGCCGTTCCGGCTTCGGGTGGCCGAGCAGCGCGGCCAGGTCGTACACCGGGACGATCGAGCCGGCGAAGCCCGCCACGCCGAGCAGCCCGCGGACGGTGCTCGGCAACGGGGTGATCTTGCGGTCCGGGTGCACCCCGGCGGTCTGGGCCAGGCGGATCACGTACGGCCGGTCGCCCACCCCGATGGCGAGGAGTTCGACGATCCCGCCGTCGAGGACCCGCAGCGGCTCCGCGAAGGACCTGTTGAAGTCGGCGCGGACCTGCCCGACCCGGTCGCCGACGGTCGCCCCGCTCACCGGGGCACCCCGCAGCTCTCCAACTCGGTCCGGCACAGCGAGACCAGCGCGATCCGGCTGAACCCGCCGCCGAACAGCACGATCCGGTCGTCGCTCTCCCGCAGCATCAGATCCTGGGCGGTGCGCAGCAGCGCGGCGGCACCCCGGTCGTCGCCGCGTCGCCGGGCCAGCAGACCCATCCGCAGCTGCGGCATGGCGAACGCCGGATCCAGGTACGCCGCCAGCCGGTACTGCCCGACCGCCTGGTCCGCGCAGTCCAGTTCGTGGCAGACGCCGAGCAGGTGGTGCCCGTCCGGGTGCGGGCCGCCGGTGTCGATCAGCCGGTGCGCGGCGGCGCGGGCCTCGTCCAGCCGCCCCATCTGGGCCAGCAGGACGCCGTACAGCAGCACCTCGCGGACGCCGGCCGGGGGCGGTTCGGAGATCGCCGCCAAGGCGTCGGCGAACCGGTCGTCACGCATCAGCGCGAACGCCCGCGAGTAGTGTTCCGCCGGATTCGCCACCGGGGCGGGGCGGGCCGGCCGGGACGCCGTCGGCGGGTGCTGGTGCCCGGCGCCCGGCCGCCGGTAGAACACCGTGCCGGCCTCGTGCAGGACCTCCAGGCCCTCGGGGCGGCTGCCCAGCGAGTCGGTGTGCCCGAGGAACAGGTAACCGCCGGTGTCCAGCGACCGGGTCATCCGCCCGACCACGGCCGTCACCACGTCCGGGGTCAGGTACATCAGCAGGTTCCGGCAGAAGATCACGTCGTACCGGCCGGGCTGCCACAGCTGCGGGTCGTCGTCGGCGACGTTGTACTCCATGAAGTGCGCCGCAGCGGTGATCTCCGGGGAGACGTGGTAACCCTCGGGCGACTGCCGGAACCACTTCTCCCGGGCCCGGTCCGGGGTCTCCCGCAGCGACCACGCGGAGTACGTCGCGGCGTTCGCCTTGCGCAGCTGCCGCCGGTTGGCGTCCAGGCCGACCACCGAGACGATCCAGTCCCGGTGCGGGCGGGCCTCGGTCGCCAGGATGGCCAGCGTGTACGCCTCCTCGCCGGACGAGCAGCCGACCGACAGCAGGCGCAGCACCCGCTGCGCGCTGCGGGCCAGGATCCGTTCCGGCAGCACCCGTGCGGCGACCACCCGGAACTGTTCGCTGTGCCGGAAGAAGTAGGTCTCGGTGATGCTCAGTTCCTCGGCGAGCACCGCCAGTTCGGCGTCCCAGCGCCGCCCGGTCAGCCGGTCCAGGTAGTCCCGTTCGGACAGCTCGTGCGCGGCGGCCCGGTCGCGCAGCACCTTCTCCATCTGGCCCACGTCGGCGTCCGCGAAGGTCCAGCCCAGCCGCTGCTGAAGCAGGTCACGGAACCGGGTCAGCCCGGCCGGGAAGCTGGTCACGACCCGGCCTCGCCGTCGTCGCCGACCGCCTCCCAGACCTCGTCGGGCACCGCGCTGATGCTGTGCAGCAGGAGCAGCGGTTCGTCGCCGACCGTGCCGACGGCCGCGATCAGGGACTTGGAGACGCCGCTGAACAGCGCGGACGGTCCCTCCGGCGGTTCCACCTCGATCTCCTGGACGCCGAGGACCGGCCCGGTGCCCAGCGCGATGGTGCCACGTCCGGCACGAACCGTTACATAACGTTGGATTTCGCCCTCGACCCCGGTCAGCAGCCGGGTCACGTCGATCACCGGGGACGGCGCGCCGCGCAGGATGGCCAGCCCGAGGACGTACGGCGCGGTCCCGGCCAGCGGCCGGGTGACCAGCGGGCGCATCGTCTCGACGACCTCGTCGAGGGGGAGCGCGCAGTAGAGCGGACCGGCCCGGAACACGAGGGCGACCACCGCGACGCCGCGTGCCGGAGTCAGAAGATCGCTTCGTTGCCCTGCCACGCGCTCAGGCTAATCACCATTTAAACGGATTTTGTGAGCTTCTCTCGACTTGGCCCGGCCGCGCGGCCCGGTCGCCCTTCTCCGGGGGTACGCGTGACCGCTCGTGACCGGTCCCGGCGCGCAGCCGCCCTCCACGCGCCGGGACCGGTGTCTAGGGGAGCTCGGGCGTCCCGCGGTATCCCGGCCCGGCGCCCTCACCCGGGCCGGACGGCGGGTTGTGGTACCCGGCCGGCCCGGCCAGCCGGTACGCGTGCCGCCCCGACGGCTCCTCGGGGCCGCCCGGAGCGGTGGTCTCCTGGTCGACGACGGGATGCCCGTAGTAGCCCGCCGCCGGCCGCCCGGCCACCGGCATCTCGATCCGCTCCGTCTCCGGCGCCGGTGCGCCGGATGCGGGACCGCCCGGTGCGGGGGCGGGGTCCCCCTCGGGCCATCCGGCCGGGATCGGCCCGATCCGCTCGGCGAGCGGCTTCTCCGGCGGTGCGGGCGGTGGCGGGGTGAGCACCGCCGGCCACAGCCGCGGCCGGCGCTTGGCGGCCAGATCCTCCACCCAGCCGAACGCGACCACCGCGGCCGCCGTCACCGCGAACGTGATGGACAGGGTGACCGGACCCTCCAGCGAGCCCAGATCCTCCATGTTGGTGAAGGCCAGGATCGGCCAGACCGCGGCGATGGCGGCCCCGTGCCAGAGGTAGACCGTCACGGCCCGGGCGTTCAGCAGGTTCACCGCGCGGTCGACGGCTGGTGTCCGGGCCAGCTTCTCGATCGGCGGCTGCCAGCGGAGCGCGATCAGCACGAACGCCAGCGAGTAGACCGCCTGCGCCTCGGACACCTCGTTGAGGTCCCAGCCCAGTTCGTCGCTGCTCTGCACCAGCCACTTCAGACCCAGGCCGGCCAGTGCCCCGGCGGCCAGCAGCACCGCGGCCGGGTGCATCCGGGCCAGCCGGCCGTCCCGGTGGGCGAACCCGGCGATCCAGCACGCGCCGTACGTGACGAGGTCCCAGAGCGCCGACTCGACCTCGGCCGGCATGCCCCACGAGCCCTTCTCCAGCATCGTCATGCCCAGCAGCGGCAGGGCGACGAGCGGCCAGCCGACCTTGCGGAACACCGGGAACAGCAGCGGGGAGAGCAGCACCAGCCACAGATAGGTCCGCACGTACCAGAGCGCGTCCCAGACGAACGCGCCCTCGTCGCTGCCGGGTGGGTCGCCGAGCGGCAACAGCCAGAACACCAGGCGCCACGGCTCGAACGGGTGCTCGCCGTCCGTCTCGGAGGCCCAGCCGAAGTACAGCATCACCGGCACCGACACCAGCCCGAGCAGCCACACCGGGGGCAGCAGGCGGCGCATCCGGGAGGTGAGGACCTTGCCGGGTGGGCGGTTCTGCAGGGAGGCGGCGGTCAGCGAGCCGGCCACGGCGAACATGACGCCCATCGCGGGGATCACGATGGACAGCCAGGGCCATCCGAAGTGGTGATAGACGATCACCCGGACGATCGCGACGGCACGGAGCATGTCCAGGTAGCGGTTACGCACCGCGAAACCGTAGCGACGGGCGGGGCGGCGCAGGGACAGCCGAGCAGTCGGCAAGAACGCCTCAGTGGGCTACCCCGAACGAGGGAAGAACGCCGGAACCCTGTGCGAGTGTGCGACGGACGTGCTCAGGCGGGGGCGGTGTTCACGCTGCTCACGGCGTACACCATGACGGTCGTCGAAGAACCGGTCGCCCGGCGGCCGGGAGACCACCGCAGTGACCGCCCCCGGCCCGGCCCGTTGGTCACCCGGCGGAGGACGCCCCGGACGGCCGGGGCGCGCGGACGACGGGATCGACCGACCATGCGGAAACCCTTGCTGGTGCTCGGGATGGCCGCCGTGACGCTGGTCGCGGGCGGCGTCACGGCGAAGGCGCTGGCGCAGGAGCCCCCGGAGCCCGTGGTGGGCCCGGGCGTCAAGCAGCTGATCGACCTGATCGAATCCCCGGCGCCGCCGGATCTCCCGGAGGAGCCGGGCCTTCCGGAGGAGCCGGGCCTTCCGGAGGAGCCGGGCCTTCCGGAGGAGCCGGGCCTTCCGGAGGAGCCGGGCCTTCCGGAGGAGCCGGGCCTTCCGGAGGAGCCGTCCGGGCGGGGCCCCGGACTGCCGGACCCGGTGGACGCTCTGGTGGCGGCCTCGCGCCGGGCGGTCACCGGCGCCTCGGTCTCCGCCCGCCCGGGGGCGCCGGTGCAGCAGCAGGTGCTCGCGCTGGTCAACCGGAACCGGCGGCAGGCCGGCTGCCATCCGTTGACCGTGGACCGGCGGCTGATCGCCGCGGCGAACCGGCATGCCGCCGACATGGCCCGGCGCGGCTACTTCTCGCACGAGGGGGCCGGTGGGTCGGACGCCGGTCGGCGGGTGACCGGCGCCGGATATCCCTGGCAGCGGTACGGCGAGAACATCGCCCGGGGCCAGCGGAGCCCGTTCCAGGTCATGCGGGACTGGATGGAGAGCCCGTCGCACCGGCACAACATCCTGGACTGCCAATTGCGGCAAATGGGCGTCGGGCTGGCCCTCGGGAAGAACCGGACCCCCTACTGGGTGCAGGATTTCGCCACTCCCCGCTAGGGCAAATCCCTGCAAGCTGGACTTGTGGGCATCGATGACATACCGGTTTCATGTCACGGCGCCCTTCGTATACCTCACCAGGTGCGTGCCTGTGCTTCTATGTGCGGACATCACTCCTGGGGAGGACGAAGTTGGCAGTGCGACGGGTTACCGCCCGCCTCGCCGGTGCCGCGATGGCGATGCTGGTGGGTGGCGGTCTCGGTGCGGTCGCCCTGGCTCCGGCCGGGGCCGGTGCGTCCGCACCGGTCACCGCTGCCGTGGCGACGACCGTGGTGACGAAGGCGGCCGCGGTGTCATGCGCGACCGGCAAGTACCAGAAGCAGGTCGAGGGCTACCTCAAACAACTGGGCGGATACGGCACGGTTACGGTCGACGGCAAGCAGTCCACCGCCGACTGTGCCGCGATCGTGAAGTTCCAGAAGCGGTTCGGGATCCAGCCGGCCAAGGGCCTGGCCGGGCCGACCACCTATGACGTGGCCAAGCGGCTGGCTTCGACGAAGACGTCGAAGTGCAAGGCCAAGAAGAAGGGCATCACCTTCTGCGTCGACCTGACCCACCAGACCAGCTGGGTCATGAAGAACGGCAAGGTGCACCTGAAGCCGACCGTGGTGCGCACCGGCATGAAGGGCTACCGGACGCCGGCCGGCACCTACAAGATCAACAAGCGGACCAAGAAGGAGTGGTCGGACCCGTACGAGGTGTGGCTGCCCTACTGGCAGCGGTTCATCGGCGGCATGGGCTTCCACCAGACCACCACCTACATCCACGACAAGTGGCGGGGCTCGCACGGCTGCGTGAACCTGCTGCAGGCCGACGCCAAGAAGTACTACAGCATCGGCAAGATCGGCATGACGGTGAAGACGATCGGGCGCCGTCCCGGCACCTGATCCGCGGTCTCCATCGTGGGCCGTCTCTTCTCGGGAGGCGGCCCATGGTCATAGAGTGGCGTCTGTGTCTCACGACCGCTCACGGACCGTGATCATCGCCGCCGGGGTGCTCCTGCTCCTCACCGCGGCCTCCTGCGACGAGGAGGACACCGGCATCCGCCTGGGATCGGCGGCCCTCGGCACCGTCGACGAGATCGTCGAAGCGCCCGGCACGGTCATCGCCCGGACCGCGGCGACCCTCACCGCCCCGGCCGCCGGCACGGTGTCCGACCTGCTCGTCGAGGCCGGCGACCGGGTCGAGCGCGGTGACGTGCTGGCCGTCGTCGACGCCCCGGAACTCGTCCGGCGGCGGGACTCCGCCGAGGAGGCGCTCTCCGCACTGTCCGACGGCTCCTCCGGCGGCGGTTCCTCCGGCGACGGCGGGACCGCCGAGTTCGCCGCCGTCCGGCACCGCACCGACACCCAGGCCGCGCAGGCCTTCGACCACGCGCGCGAGGCCGCCGACAAGATCGCCGACCCGGTGGTCCGCGCGGCACTCCAGCACCAGATCGACGCGGCCGGCGAACAGTACGAGACCGCGTCCGCCGCCGCGGCGGCCGCCCTGCGATCGGTCGAGCGGGGAGTGGCGTCGCTGAGCCGGGCGATGGGTGCCCTCACCGCGGCACAACACCTTCAGGCCCAGCAGGCGTACGACCTGGCCGACGCGGCCGTCGAGGCACTGACCCTGCGCGCCCCCGTCGCCGGGACGGTCCAGTGGGGCGGCCCGGCACAGCCCAGCCCCACCGGCGTCGCCGGACTACTGGGCGCCGGCGGCACCGCGGGCGCCGCCGGGGTGGACTCCGCCGTCTCCGAAGGGTCGTACGTCGCCGCGGGCACCCCCGTCGTGACCGTGATCGACACCGGGCAACTGGGACTGACCGCCGACGTGGACGAGACCGACGTGCTGCTCGTCACGCCGGGCGTACCCGCCGAGGTCGAACTGGACGCGGCACCGGGCGCGATCTACCCGGCCCGGGTCCGCACCGCCGACCTGCTGCCCACCACCTCGGCCCGGGGCGGAGTGTCCTACCAGGTACGCCTGACCCTCGACGAGGGAACCTACCCGGACAGCGGCGAGGCGGCCCCCGCCCCGCGCCCCGGGATGAGCGCGATCATCCGGTTGACGGTGCGCCAGGCCGACGAGGCGGTGACCGTCCCGGCCTCGGCGGTGGTCACCGAGAGCGGCCGCGAGACGGTCTGGACGGTCCGCGACGGGCGCTACCAGGCGGCGCCGGTACGCCTCGGCGTCCAGGGCGAGGACACCGTGCAGATCGTCTCCGGGGTGGAAGCCGGCCAACGGGTGGTGATCGCCGGCGCCGACCGCGTCGAGGCGGGCGCGGAGGCCCGGTGACCCCGGCCATCGTGGCGACCGGAGTCAGCCGGACCTACCACCTGGACGGCCTCGACGTGCCCGCCCTGCGCGGCGTCTCGCTCACCGTGGCGGCCGGCGACTACGTGGCCGTCGTCGGCACCTCCGGCTCCGGCAAATCCACCCTGATGCACCTGCTCGGCGGCTTGGACCGGCCCACCGGCGGCACCCTGCTGATCGGCGGCCGGGACGTCGCCACGCTCAGCCCCGACGAACTCGCCGCCCTGCGCAACACCACGATCGGCTTCGTCTTCCAGTCGTTCCACCTGCTGGCCCGCACCACCGCCCAGGACAACGTCGGCCTGCCCCTGGTCTACCGCGGCATCGGCCGTCGCGAACGCCGCGCCCGCGCCGCCGCGATGCTCGAACGGGTCGGCCTCGCCCACCGCACCGGACACCGGCCCAACCAGCTCTCCGGCGGCGAACAGCAGCGGGTGGCCATCGCCCGGGCCCTGGTCACCGGGCCGTCGGTGCTGCTCGCCGACGAACCCACCGGCAACCTCGACTCCACCACCGGCGGCCAGGTCCTGGAACTGCTCGAATCGCTGAACGCCGAGGGGGTCGCGGTCGTCCTGGTCACCCACGACCGCGAGGTGGCCGCGCGCGCCCGGCGGCAGATCGTGATGCGCGACGGACTGATCGTCGACGCGGCATGAGGATCGCCGAAGCCTGGCGGGTCGCCCTCGACGCGCTGCGCGCCAACCGGCTGCGCAGCCTGCTGACCATGCTCGGCGTGGTGATCGGCGTCGCCGCGGTCGTCGCCCTCGTCGCCATCGGCACCGGAACCCGGCAACAGATCGAGCGCCAGGTCGAGGGACTCGGCTCCAACCTGCTCATCGTCGTACCCGGAAGGCTGGAAGCCGGCGCCGCACCCACCTCCTCGCCCCTCACCCTGGACGACGTCGACGCCGTGAACCGGATCGTCGGCGACCCCACCCGGGTGGCCGTCACGATCAGCTCCGGGGAGACCGTCCGGGCCGGCTCCCGCACCGGGTTCGCCAGCATGCAGGGCGTCGTCGAGACCACCCCCACCGTCTTCGTCCGCCGTCTGGACCGCGGCGCCTACCTGACCCGCACCGACGTCAGCACCGGCCGCCGGGTCGCCGTGCTCGGCGCCGGCGTGGCCCACGACCTGTTCGGCGACCGCGACCCGATCGGCCGGCAGATCACCATCGGCGGCGTCCGGTTCCGGGTGATCGGCACCTTCGAGGCGCTGGGCCAGAGCCTCGGCGTGGACCGCGACAGCGAGGTTCACGTACCGGTCACCGCCGCGCAGCGCCTGCTCGGCACCGCCCGCATCGACGGTCTGGCCATCCGCGCCCCGGACCGGGAACGGATCGCCGAGCTCAGCGCCGCGGTCGTCGCCACCCTCGCCGAACGCCACCCGGACACCGACTTCAGCGCGGTCACCCAGGAGCAGATCCTCGGCGTGCTCGGCGACATCCTGGGCGTGCTGACCGGGGTCCTCGCCGCCATCGCCGGCATCAGCCTGCTGGTCGGCGGCGTCGGCGTCTCCAACATCATGCTCGTCTCGGTCCGCGAACGGACCCGGGAGATCGGCCTGCGCAAGGCGGTCGGCGCCCGCCCCCGCGACATCGGCGTCCAGTTCCTGCTCGAAGCGGTGCTGCTGACCACCACCGGCGGGATCATCGGCCTGCTCCTCGGCGCCGGCACCGCCCTGCTCGTCGACCGGCTCAGCCCGGTCCCGGCCGCGCTCACCTGGTGGTCGACGGCGCTGGCGTTCGGCGTCTCGGCGGCCGTCGGCATCATCTTCGGCGTGGTCCCGGCGCAGCGGGCCGGCCGCCTCGACCCGGTGGTCGCGCTCCGCGCCGAGTGACGCACGGGACAACCACTCAGATCACCCACCGGCGGACCGAACTTGATGCGGAACCCGAGGAGACCGCCTTGCCCTATCAGATGCGCGACCAGCACGGGGCCGCCCGCGCCGTCGCCTACCTGATGCTGGCCGCCGGCGTGTACAACATCATCACCGGTGTCCTGATGAAGCTCGGCGACCCGGTCGCCGAACTGGTCGCGCTCGGCATCACCTCCACCGCCATGCTGGTCGTCGGACTGGCCTGCCTGCGCCACCCGGAGAAGATGCCGGACGCCTTCTGGCTGTCCGTCCCGTTCGTCTCGTCCTGCGTGGTGACCGGCCTCAACCTGGCCACCCGCGACGCCACCACCGGCGCCCAGCTGTTCTACCTCTGGCCCCTGCTGTACGCCGCGTCCTTCCTCAGCCGCCGCGTCATCGCCGTCACCATCGCGATGATCTCCGCCGGGCACGCCTCGGTCGCCTTCCAGTACCTCGACGGCACCCGCGCGATGAACGACTGGCTCGCGATCACGGTAGCCATGGCGATGACCGCGATCGTGGTGGCGAGCCTGCGCGAACGCAACGACCGGCTCCGCGACGTCCTGGAACAGCAGGCCACCTCGGACGCGCTCACCGGCGCCGCGAACCGGCGGGCGTACGACGCCGAACTCGCCCGGGTGGTCGCCGAGGCCGCCGCCGGGGGAGACCCGGTCGCGCTCGTGACGGTGGACGTCGACCACTTCAAGGAGGTCAACGACACCTGGGGTCACGCCGTCGGCGACCAGGCCCTGCAACAGGTCGCCGACACCCTGACCAGTGCCGCCGCCGGCCACGAGCACCTGGTGGCCCGGCTCGGCGGCGACGAGTTCGCGGTCCTGCTGCGCGCCGGGCCGGCCGCCGCCCTCCGGTACGCCGAACAGGCCCGCGCCGACCTGGCCGCCGGCACCGGGCTGCCGTCCGGGCCGCCCCGCCTCAGCATCGGCATCGCCGTCCTGCCCGACCACGCGGCCACCGCCGACGAACTGCAACGCGCCGCCGACGCCGCCCTGTACGAGGCGAAAGCCGCCGGGCGGGGCCGCAGCCGGCTGGCCCGCGGCGGCCCGGCGCCCCGGCAGAACGTGGACCGGATGCCCCGCCCTACGCCGGCGCGTTCTTCTTCGGGTCCAGCGGCTTGAGCACGTCTTCGGGTTTGCGCGGGTACGGCCCCCACCCGTCGCGCAACACGTGGATGTAGACCGCCTCCAGACACACCCCGACCCGCTCCACCAGATCGGTGTCCTCCGGCGAACCGAGCCGCACGGCCCGCGCGAAGTGGTCCAGCGCCTCCATGTGCCGCCCCTGGTCGAAGCAGCTGCGGCCGAAGTTCTCGTGCACCACGCTGCGGACCGCGGGCGACACCTCGGCGTCGACCGCCCGCTGGAACAGCCGGTCGGCCTCCATCGAATCGCCCCGCAACCGCAGCACGTGCGCCAGCTCGGCCTGCGCGATCACCTGCGCCTGCAGGTCCTGCGCCGACTCGGCGTGCGCCAGGGCCAGCCGGCTCGCGGCGGCGGCCATGCCCAGCTCACCGAGCAGCCGGTAGACCTCCGCGCGGACACTGAGCAGCCCGGCCTTGACGATCGCGTCGGTCTCGTCGGCGAGCGGCTCGTCCAGGCGCTCACCGAGCTCCCGCAGCGCGTCCCGGTCGTCGACGACCTCCCGCAGCGTGCCGCCGTCCAGCCGCCACCGGATCGCGGACAGCTCCTCGGCGGTCATCGGCAGATGCGGCGCCAGCTCGGGACCGGTGTGCTCGGGGCCGGCGGGCCCCTCCGCCTCGGCGGTGTCCTTGGGCTTCACGTCCTTCGCCGCGTCCCCCGTCGCCGGATCGATCTTGGCGGCGAACCAGCCCTTGCCGATGGCCGTGTCGGTGTACCGGCGCGGCTCCTGGTCCGGTCCGGAGACGGCGAGGCGCGCGATCGGCTTCAGGTTGTGCAGGGTGCCGTCCGGGTCCATGTAGGGCGCGTCCGGATCCTGGGCTTTCGTCCCCGTGGGTCCCGTGCCGATCGGCCCGATCTCGCCGGCCGGCGTGGGTGCGGCCGACGTGGGCGTGGCCGGCCCGGGTGCGGGCGGTGTGCTCGGGCTCGCCGGCGGTGCACTCGCCGGAGCCGCCGTCGTCGAAGCCGGCGCGCCCGGGGTCTCGTCGTGCGACGGCGGCCGCGCCGCCGGAACGGTGATCCGCTGCGAAATGCTCGGCGACACCGGCTTCGCCGGCAGATCGCCCATGGTGAGGGGCCGCGCAGGCTTGTCGGTCTCGCCATGCGGGGGTACGCCGTCGCGCGGTCCCGCCTGCGCCGGTACCTGGGGTGCCGCCGCCGTCGAGCCCTGAGGCTGCACCGTGCTCTGAGGCTGCACCGTGCCCTGAGGCTGCACCGTGCCCTGAGGCTGCACCGTGCCCTGAGGCTGCACCGTGCCCTGAGGCTGCACCGTGCCCTGAGGCTGCACCGTGCCCTGAGGCTGCGCAGGGATGTGCGGCTGTGCCTGAGGCCCGGTTCGTCCGGGGACCTGGGGGTGGGCCTGTTCGGCGGGCTGCCCGGAGACCGGGGCGGGTCCGGTGTCGCCCGCGTGCCGGTCCAGGGTAGGCCGTCCGGCCCGCGGCCACGGCACCTCCGGGGCGCCGGTAGGAGCCGAACCCTGCCGTGCACCCGGCGGAACCTGAATGCCGCCCGTGCTGGACGGACTCGGACCGGCCTGCCAGGGCTGCTGTCCGGCCGGGACCTGGATGCTGCCGGTGCTCGACGGGTGCGGCATCGGGATGCTGCCGGTGCTCGACGGGCTGGGCATCGGGATGTTGCCGGTGCCGGCCGGGTGCGGTGCCGGGATGCTGCCGGTGCCGGCCGGGCTGGGCGGCGTGGACCAGGCGCTCGGCGACGGACCGGTGGCGTGGGTGCCGCCGGAAACGGGCTGGGCGGTACCGGGACGTACGGCGGCCTGCGGCTGCTCCGCGGTGGCGTCCGCCCACTGGTCGCCCGGCGCGGCGGCGTGCCGGGCGGCCGGCTGCTCGGCGCCGTGCTGCGGCGGACGGGACCACGGCGAGGAGTTCTGCTGGTCCGGACCGGGCTGCTGCGGGATACCCGCCTGCGCGGCCGGCCAGGCGGACTGCGCACCCGCGGCCTGCTCCGGCCCGGGCGTCCGCGCCCAGGCGTTTCCGGCCGCCGCGGCGTCCGACGTGGGACGGGCAGCGGGCGGCCAGGCGTTCGCCGCGGCCGGCTGACCGGGCACGGCTGGCGCATCGGGCTGCGGACGAACCGGAGGAGGCCAGGCGGCCGCCGGCGACGGATGTCCACCAGGACCCTGCGGGGGGAAGGGCCCCGCAGGCTGAGCCGGATGACCACCCGGCTGAGGCTGTCCCTGGTAGCCACCGGGTTGGGGCTGTGCCGGGTAACCACCGGGTTGGGGCTGTCCCTGGTAGCCACCGGGTTGCGGCTGCGCCGGGTAACCCGGCTGGGGCTGACCCTGATATCCGCCCGGGTGAGGCTGGGCCGGATATCCACCGGCCGGGTACCCGCCGGGCTGTCCCGGATATCCACGGCCGGGGGAGGTCGGACGGGAACCCTCCGCCTGCTGCTGCATGTCGTCCGGAACGATCGCCCACGGCCCGTCACTGCTGGACGCCACGACGTGCGCAGTCCGCGGCGACCGCCGCGACCGCTGCTGCGGCACGTCCGCCCCTGCCTGGTACGAACCCGGCACCGGAATGCTGCCCGTGCTCGAGGGGTGCGGCATCGGAATACTGCCGGTGCTCGAAGGGGCCGGCATCGGGATGTTGCCCGTGTTGGACGGGTGCGGCATGGGGATGCTGCCGGTGCTGGACGGACTCGGACCTGCCGGGCGTGCTCCCTGACCCGGCGGAACCGGGATGCCGCCGGTGCTCGCAGGATGCGGCATGGGGATGTTGCCCGTGTTGGACGGGTGCGGCATGGGGATGCTGCCCGTGCTCGACGGACGTGGCATCGGCGTAGTCGGCCGCGCCGCCGGCATCCCGGCCCGATCCTGGGCCGCGGACGCCTGGGGAACCGCACCGGCCTGCCAGTTCTCGGCGGCGGCGCCACGCTGATGCGGGTCCGTCGTGAACGAACCCGACATCCGCGGATCCGCCCCCGCGGCCGAACGAGCGTCCTCGACGTCGCGGCGCTGATGCGCATCGCGGTGCTGAGGCGTGTCGTGGTGCTGAGGCGTGCCGTGGTGCTGAGGCGTGCCGTGCTGCGGGGGAGTGTCACGGCGCTGAGGGGTACGAACCCCGAGCAGCGCAGTGGGTTCGTCGTCGATAGTGGTGTCGCCACCGGAACGGTCACCGTTCCGGATCGCGGCAGTGTCGATCGGACCGGTCCCACGGGTACCCGGCTCAGGCCGGTCGTCGCCGGTTGTGGCGGGCTGCGGAGCCTCCGGACCGTTCGGCCCGATCACCCGGGCCGGCGGTACCGGCGAGGGGGCCGCGACGATCCGCGGCGCGACCGGCGGGTCTGCCTTGAGTACACGCGGGGCGGCCGGAGCGGTGGAGCGGCTCACGACCTTCGGGGCGGTGGGCGGCTCGGCCCGTCGCACCACTCGAGGCCCGTCCTCGGCGGCCCGGCCCGAAGTGCCCGCGTTCGCCGGGTCCACACCCGAACCGTGCTGCGAACCTCCCGCGGCGTCCGGACCCTGCGGAACGCCCGTGCCGGAACCACCCGGTACGGCAGTCCCGGGACCGTTGGTCCGGCCGGGGCCCGCGCCACTGATCGGCCGGGTCCGCTCCATCGAATCCGCGCCACCGCTCTCCGGCCATTCGCCCTGAGAGCGCGCGTCTTGCGAACGCGGGTCTTGCGAGCGCGGGTCCTGAGAGCGCGGGTCTTGCGAACGTGCGTCCTGGGAACGCCCGTCCTGGGAACGTGTGTCCTGAGGGTGTCCGGGCTGGGCTGCCGGGTTCGGGGCCAGCCGGTCCTGCACGGGCTGAACCTGGTCGCCCTGAGTGGACCTCGCCCGGTCGTCCTGCGGGGATCGCTCTCGTCCGTCGACCGGCACGTAGGCGCGGCCGTCGGCACCCTGACCACGACTGTCTGCCGGAACCTGAGCGCGACCGTCCGCCGCCTGACCACGACTGTCTGCCGGAATCGGGGCGCGACCGTCGGCACCCTGGCCACGGTTGTCAGCCGGCTGCTGGGCACGGCCATCAACCTCCTGGCCGCGGCCGTCCGCCGGTACCGGGGTGCGGCCGTCGACTACCGGAGTGCGGCCGTCGGACGGGACCTGGGCGCGACCCTCCGGGACGGCCGGGGTGCGCTCGTCGCGGGGCTGCGGGCGGCGTTCGTCCCCGGCAGCCGCGATCGGCTCGACGGGACGGCCCTTGCCGGGTACGGCCGGAGACGTGCGCTGTTCGTCGGAGCCGGAGCCGGAGCCGGAGCCGGGGCGTCGGCGGCTGTCGTCGCGGCGCTCGTCCTCCCATGCGGCGGCACGACGGTCCCGGTCGGCTTCCGTCCGGTAGCCGTCCTGATCCGGGCGGTACGTGCCCTGGTCCGCGGCGTAACCGTCCTGGTCTGTGCGGTACGGGTCCTGCGGCGGCCCGGCGGGACGTTCCGACGCCGGGATCGGGGCGCGGCCGCTCGTCGGGACGGCTTCGTCGCGGCGGGGGCGACGGCCGCCCGGGGGACGGATCGGGCCGAAGTCCTCGTCGTCCCAGGATGCCTCGCGGGGACGTCCGGCACGCGGGTCCGGGGCCTGACGGTCGCCGTCACGGGTACGGGGAGCAGCCCGCCGGTCGTCGGAACGGCTGGGCTTCTCCTCCCAGAACTCGTCGGCGCCCAGTTCGATGGTGCGCGGCTGGTTGCGTTCGTCGTCGCGGGGCGGTTCGGGCTCCTCCCAGCGTGCAGCCTCCGCCGGACGGGGCTGCCCGGCCGCACGAGGCTGCTCGACGGGACCCGGACGCTGCCCGGCCACACGAGGGTCTCCGGCCCGGGGGTCGACGCCACGCGGGTCGGTGACGCGAGGGTCTCCGGTCCGGGGGTCGGCGCCCCGCGGGTCGGTGCCACGAGGGTCGGTGACGCGAGGGTCACCAGTCCGGGGGCCGGTGCCGCGCGGGTCGGTGACGCGGGGATCGCCGGCACGCGGGTCGACGCCACGGGGGTCGACGCCACGGGGGTCGGTGGTGCGGGCGTCGGCGGGGCGCCGGCGGTCCGGCTGCTCGTCGCGGCGGCCGCGGGCGACCAACGGCTCGTCGTCCCAGAGTTCGTCGGGCCGGATCTCGACGGTGCGACGGCCACGGTCGTCGTTGCGGCGTGCGGCGGGAGTCTCGTCCCAGCGCTCGTCCTCGCGACGCCCACCACGGGCGGCCTGGTCGCGGCGGTTGTCACGACGCGGCTCCGCGTCACGGCGGCCATCGGCGTCACGGCGCGGGTCGACAGCCTCACGGCGCGGATCGACAGCCTCACGACGCGGATCGACAGCCTCACGACGCGGATCGGCGTCACGGCGCGGATCGACAGCCTCACGGCGGGCGTCGACGTCGGCGTCACGGCGCGGGTCGGTGCCACGACGCGGGTCGGCGTCAGCGCCACGACGCGGGTCGGCGTCACGACGGTCGTCGGGACGGCCGGCGATGTCGTCGCGGTACCGGGGACTGTCGTAACGGTCGTCGGGCCGCTGCCGGTCGGAGCGACGCGGATCCGCGTCCCGCCGGAAATCGTCGCGGGATTCGCGAGGGGAAGGAGAGGAGCCGTTGCGGGACGAACCCCCACGAGAGGAGCGGGACGAACCGAAGTCCCCGCGGGGCGACTCCCCGCCGTACCGGCCGGATTCCCGTTTGTCTCCGGGAGCGCCTCGGCGCAGATCCGGCCGAGCCGCCGGGTCCACGATCGGAAAGTCCGGTTTGTCGAAGTCGACACCCAGTTCGGGGCGGTTGAAGTCGATGTCGTCGAACTCGTCGCCGACCAGGTTGTCGACCGAGGTGTCGACCGGCACGAAGTCGGGTTCGTCGAGCCAGCTGGGGCGCTGCGCGTCGAACAGCGGCCGTGGCGACCGCTGCTCCGCCACGCCCTCGGCGGAGTCCTCGTCACGGCGCCGGGTCGGCATCACCGGGTCCGGCGAGGTCCGGCGGGTGTAGTGCTTCTCCTGGATCACCGCGGAACTCGGCATGAACGAGTACTCGCTGTACTCGTCCTCCCAGTATTCGTCGTCCTCGAAGCTCATGACGAGGCTCCGATTCGGCTGGGGGTTGACCCGCTGCCCCGACGCCGCATCCGCGCCACCGTCCTCACCCTGTCCCACCTCCGCACTCCGGTGCCCGCCCCTCGCGCCCCGGATCGTCTTCCTGCCACGCGTGGTGGATGGGGAAGGTTAATCACGGATTCGGGTAGGGCGCCACCGCACCGCGGCTCCCTGTCGTCGGTCCCGTGGTGCACCCACGGGCGTCGGCTGTCCCGGTGCCGCAGTTCACCGGGAGTGGCCGAACACGGGGGTATACGTCCGTGCGGCCCCCGCGGTTCAACGCTGTGCGCTGTGAAGATGTCAGGAAATCGACAACGCTCCCACGGCTCGCCGGCAGGCCCTCTCCATCAACGACAGTCGTTGCGGACCGGGCCCGCGGCATGTGTCGACTTAAGGTCTTTTTAAGGTTCTCTTCAGGCCGGCTACAGACTTCCGGACGACCCCGATCGTGTGACGCCCGGGCGTGTCGCGACGCGGGGCGAGCCGCGGCTACCCACCGTGATATCCATGTTTCCCCTGGTGGCAGCGGTTCGAAACGCTGCGTGCCGGGCCGGTTCCGCAGGGCAGTGGACGGCTGCCCTCCCCGAGAAGGCACCGACGAGCACGGATCGTGGGTCGCGGCGCGAAGAAGGACCGGGCAAGGGCGGCCGCGGGCCGTCCGCCAGGAACAGGTGTAGCCGTCCGGGAGTCGTCGTCCCGTACGATGACGGTCAGATCACGGCCCGGCGGGCGATCTCGAAGAGCCCCCCGCGCCCACCGAAGGTCTTCCGCGTCGCCTCGCCCATCATCGCGAACAGCGTGTCCCCGCCGAAGTCGCAGTCGGTGAAGATCGCGCTCACCTCGCCGATCAGCAGATGCACCGCGACGGTGTCCTCCTGGTTCTGCGGGAGGTACCCCTCGCCGGGGAGGTCGGCGGCGAACACCTGCTCGGCGACCCGGAGATCGCCGTCCGGCGAGTCGGGCTCCCGGCTGTGCAGATAGAGCAGCGCGGCGGTCTCGGGGCGCAGCACGCGCTGGAAGACGTACGGCTCCAGATCGTGCACGTCGACCAGCCCGCCGGCCCAGAACTGTTCGCTGACCTCGAAGCCGGCCCCGGTCAGGGCGGCCGCGGCGGTCCGGCCACACGGACCGTCGTCCCAGGTGACGAAGGGGGGAACGCGCTGGTCGGCGCGGGGATCCAGGCCGGGCACGCCGCCCAGCACCGTCAGCAGGCGATCGGCGCCGGGCATCGGATTCACCGGACGATCATGACGGCCCCGAGGGGAAATGTGAAGCCGGAACTAATACGCCAGGGACGCCGAGGCGAGAACCCGGGTGATCGTGACCTCGATGACGACCCGGGCCGGGTTGGGGCGCGGTGTGCGATATCGGTCGGCGTAGCGGCGTTCCGCCTCGGCCACCGACTCCGGGTCGTCGCGCACCACGGCGAGGCCCTCGAGGGTGCTCCAGCGGCGCCCGTCGACCTGGCAGATCGCGACCCGCTGCTGGCCCCGCCGGACGTGCCGGGCCTTCCACGACGACCCGGAGGTGATCACCCGGGCCAGGCCGGCGGACGGGTCCAGGGTGGCGCCGACCGCGACGACGTGCGGCGACCCGTCGGCACGCAGCGTGGTCAGCGTGCAGAGATGCCGCTCGGCCCAGAACTCGGCGAGCCCGGGGGCGTCCAGCGGGACGGCCCCGCTCACGCCGTCTCCGCCGGCAGTTCACCACGGCGGACGGCGGCGACCAGGGCTGCGTGATCACGTTCCACTTGATCAGCGTACGCGCGAGCGAACCGGCACAACGACTCGTCCAGCTTGTCCCCGCTGCCCACATAGCCGGCGATCACCGAGGCGCCGCTGGTCCGGGCGTGCGACTTGGCCAGCAGGAAGCCGCAGATCCCGGCGTAGTCGGCGAGCGCGGAGGCGTTGATGTCCTCGACCAGGATCGCACCTTTCATGTCCCGGAACTGGCGGACGTAGTACTGCAGGTCGCCGACGGTGGTCCAGCCGAGCAGCGGGTCGCTGACCGTCTGCAGTGCCTGCTGGTACTCCACGACGCGCTGTCCCTGGTGCCGGTGCCAGGCGAGCTCGCCGTGCTGGTAGCGCCCGATCACCGACCGGCGGGCCTGCTTGAGCTGCAGGAACAGCACGTCGTCGGTGCCGCTGCCCTCGCAGAGCGCGACGTACGCCCGCAGCCCCACCGAGCCGACACCGACCACCTTGTGCGCGATGTCGACGATCCGGTACCCGCCGAGGATCCGCGCCCAGTGCGGTTTCAGCGTGTTGAGGTATCCGTCCAGTGCGGCGGCGAGCTGCTCACGTTCCTCGTGCGGCAGCCGGGTGATCAGCGGCGGTTCCTCGACCAGCCGGGCGGTGCCGTCGTGCCGTTCGGTGAAACGGGGCAGCGCCCGGTCGCTGGTCCGCCGCCGGGCCCGCCGCGCCGCGCGTTCGATCTCGTCCCGGAAGCCGGCCTTGCTGGCCTGCCGGCGCATCGTCTCCACGTCGAGCTGGTCGAACGAGCGGGCCAGCAGCGGCTGTTCGGCCAGGTACGCGAGTTGCTCCCGGTACTCCTCGACGCAGTGCTGCACGGCGTCGGCGCACGCGCCCTCCCGGAAACCGTTCTGCCGGCCGGCGACGTAGACGCTGACCACCAGCCGGCGCAGGTCCCACTCCCACGGGCCGGGGTGCGCCTCGTCGAAGTCGTTGAGGTCGAAGACCAGCTCCCGTTCCGGCGAGGCGTAGAAGCCGAAGTTGCCCAGGTGCGCGTCGCCGCAGATGACCGGGGTGATGCCGGTGTGCGGCAGGGAGGCGAAGTCGTCGGCCATCAGTCCGGCGGTGCCGCGCAGGAACGCGTACGGCGACGCGATCATGCGGCCGATCCGCACCGGGATCAGGCGTTCCAGCCGTCCCATGTGCGACTCGGTCACCTGGCTCACCGGGTCGGGACGGTCGTCGCGGGGGCGCCAGTGCGCCATGTCGGAGCGGGGCGAGCGGTCCCGCAGGGAGCGGCCCAGCTCGTACCGTTCGGCGCGCGGGGTCGCGGCACGGCGCAACGAGGTGTATCCCTCGTCGTCTACGCTGCCGTGCACGACGTGGCTGTGGCTCGTGGGTGACGGGTCCATCGCAGCCGAGGGTACGTCCCCACCGGCATCCCCCGTACGGTCCTCGCAAAACGGTGAATGTGATCGATAACATTCCCCGCGGAGCAGGCTTGCCGCGCCTGCCGCTACGCTCCATCAGAACCGGACCGGACGAGGTGCGCAAGTGGACAAGGTATCCCGTAGCCCGGCGATGACCGATGTCGCCCGACTGGCCGGAGTCTCGCACCAGACCGTCTCGCGCGTTCTCAACGATCATCCGAACGTCAAGGAACAGACCCGGATCCGGGTACGCGCTGCCATCGCCGAACTGGGCTACCGGCCGAACCGCGCGGCCCGCGCCCTGGTGACCGGCCGCTCCCAGTTGATCGGCGTGGTCGCCCGCAACAGCACGTTGTACGGTCCGGCCTCGATGCTGACCGAGTTCGAACAGGCCGCCGCGGACGCGGGTTTCGCGGTCAGTGTCGGCAGTGTCCGCGAGTTGGACCGGTCGTCGATAGCGTCGGTGGTGGACCGTCACCTCGATCAGCGGGTGGCCGGCCTGGTGGTGATCGCCCAGGTGGCGACGGCCAACGAGGCGCTGGCCGAGATCCCGGGCGACGTGCCGGTGGTGTTCATCGACGGCGATCCGGGCAGCGGGCGCCCGGTGGTGACCGTGGACCAGGAGGCCGGTGCGGGCGCGGCCACCCGGCATCTGCTGGAGGCCGGGCACAGCACGGTCTGGCACGTCTCCGGCCCGGTCGACTGGTTCGACTCGGCGGGCCGGATCCAGGGCTGGCGGCAGACGTTGCAGGAGGCCGGGGCCGAGGTGCCGCCGCTGCTGTCCGCGGACTGGTCGGCGGCTGAGGGGTACCGCGCCGGGCAGATGCTGGCCCGGATGCCGGAGGTAACCGCGGTCTTCGCGGCCAACGACCACCTCGCGCTCGGGGTGCTGCGCGCACTGCACGAGCGGGGCCGGCGGGTGCCACAGGACGTGAGCATCGTCGGTTTCGACGACGTGCCCGAGGCGGCCTTCTTCATCCCGCCGCTGACCACCGTCCGGCAGGCCTTCGGTGATGTGGCCCGCGCCGCGTTGAGCCTGCTCCTCGGCCAGATGCGTACCGAGCCGGACACGGCCCGCCACATTGTGGTTCCGCCCCACCTCGTGGTAAGGGACAGCGTCGCTCCACCCGCCTGACATCTACTGCGTGTAACCGCCGCCCGCCTGATCGTCGATCAGGCGGGCGGTTGTGTTTCGGGGACACCCGCGCCGGGTTAATCGGCCGTTACCTCGTTGTTGCCGTCCGCCGTTGACAGCGGAATTGTTAGCGATAACACTGAGGCTCGCTCCCGCCGGGGTGTGGCGACCACCACCTCCGGTCACCCCTCGGAGGTACACCCATGGCCGTTGACACGTCCGCGAGCTCTGTGATCGGTGTCGGACACGACACCCTCCGGGGTTGCGCGTCCGTCGACGGTACCGGTTTCCCGCGTCCGCGTCGATGCGCCCCTGATCGCCTGCACGATGGTGCTGACAGCCGCAGTCCCGGCCGGGCCGGCGGCGGGGTGACGCGTACACCGCTCACCTGACGCGACCCGACCCCGGCACCCTTCGCACAACCAAAGGAAGACCGATGAAACCGCAGATCTGGTTTCTGACCGGCAGCCAGCACCTCTATGGCCCGGAGACGCTCCAGCAGGTCGCCGACCAGTCGGCCGAGATCCAGCGGACGCTGGGCGCGGGCCTGGACGTCGCCGAGATCGTCACCCGCCCGGTGCTCACCGATGCTGCCGCGATCAAGCAGGTCATGCTCGCGGCCAACGCCGACCCGGCCTGCGTCGGCGTCATCGCGTGGATGCACACCTTCTCGCCGGCCAAGATGTGGATCGGCGGCCTGGACGCGCTCCGCAAGCCGCTGCTGCACCTGCACACCCAGCACAACGCGTCGCTGCCCTGGTCGACCATCGACATGGACTTCATGAACCTGAACCAGGCCGCCCACGGCGACCGGGAGTTCGGTTACATCCAGGCCCGCCTCGGCGTGCCCCGCAAGGTGATCGCCGGGCACGCCTCGGACCCGTCGGTGGTGACCCGGATCGAGGGCTGGGCCCGCGCCGCGATCGGCCTGCAGCACGTGCGCGGCCTGCGGCTCGCCCGCTTCGGTGACAACATGCGCAACGTCGCCGTCACCGAGGGCGACAAGGTCGAGGCCGAGCTGCGGTTCGGCGTCTCGGTCAACACGTACGGCGTGAACGACCTGGTCGACGTGGTCGACGCGGTCGCCGACGCGGAGATCGACAAGCTGGTCGCCGAGTACCGCGACACCTACGAGATCGCCGCGGAGCTGCTCGCCGACCGTCTCGAGTCGCTGCGCTACGCCGCGCGCATCGAGGCCGGCCTGCGCCAGTTCCTGACCGAGGGCGACTTCGGCGCCTTCACCACCAACTTCGAGGACCTCGGCGGTCTGCGCCAGCTGCCCGGCCTGGCCGTGCAGCGGCTGATGGCCGACGGGTACGGGTTCGGCGGCGAGGGCGACTGGAAGACCTCGGTGCTCGTGGCCACCGTGAAGGCCATGGGTTCCGGAACCGGCCGCGGAACGTCTTTCATGGAGGACTACACCTACCACTTCGGCCCGGGCGAGCCTAAGATCCTCGGGGCGCACATGCTGGAGGTATGTCCGTCGATTGCTTCGGGCACCCCACGTGCGGAAATCCACCCGCTCGGCATCGGTGGCCGGGAGGATCCGGTGCGGCTCGTCTTCGACGCCGCGCAGGGTCCGGCGGTCGTCGTGGGCATGGCCGACATGGGCGACCGGTTCCGCCTTGTCGCCAACGAGATCGAGGTGATTTCCCCGGACGAGCCGCTGCCCAACCTGCCGGTGGCCCGGGCCGTGTGGAAGCCCGCCCCGTCCTTGTCCACGTCCGCCGAGTGCTGGATCACCGCCGGCGGACCGCACCACACCGTGCTGACCCAGGCCGTGGGTGCGGAGACGCTGCGCGACTTCGCCGAAATGGCTCAGACCGAGCTTCTTCTGATCGATGAGCGCACCACGCCGGCTGAATTCGCCGACCGTGTGCGTTGGAACCAGGCGTACTTCCGCCTGGCCCGCCCCCTGTAACACCGTTCTCAAAGAGGAGATTCATCGTGAAATACCCCCGTCTCGCGGCGGTCCTGACCGCCGCCTCGATGGTTGCGACCATGGCGGCCTGTGGTTCCGCCGAGAAGACCGGTGGCAACGAGGCCGGTAGCGGTGACACGGCCGGCGCCCTGGTCGGCGTGACCATGCCGACCAAGAAGTCGGAGCGCTGGGTCAAGGACGGCGACAACGTCAAGGCCGCGCTGGAGAAGCTGGGCTACCAGGTCGACCTCCAGTACGCCGAGGACGACATCCCCACCCAGACCCAGCAGCTGGACAACCAGATCACCAAGGGCGCCAAGCTCCTGATCATCGCGTCCATCGACGGCACCGCGCTCAGCACCCAGCTGGACAACGCCAAGGCCGCGAACATCCCGGTGATCGCGTACGACCGGCTGATCCGTGACAACGCGAACGTGGACTACTACGCCACCTTCGACAACTTCAAGGTCGGCGTGCAGCAGGCGACCTCGCTGCTCACCGGTCTGAAGGTGCTCAACGCGGACGGCAGCAAGAACCCGGAGGCCAAGAAGGGCCTGAACATCGAGCTGTTCGCCGGTTCGCCGGACGACAACAACGCGACGTTCTTCTTCAACGGCGCCAAGAGCGTTCTCGACCCGTACATCGCGGACGGCACCCTGGTCGTCAAGAGCGGCCAGACCGAGTTCGAGAAGGTCGCCACCCTGCGCTGGGACGCCGAGACCGCCCAGAAGCGCATGGAGAACATCCTCACCGCGACCTACAAGGGTGGCGCGAAGGTCGACGGCGTTCTCTCCCCGTACGACGGCATCTCGATCGGCATCCTGTCCGCGCTGAAGAGCGGTGGCTACAGCACCGGCACGTACCCGATCGTCACCGGCCAGGACGCCGAGGCGCCGTCGGTCAAGTCGATCATCGCTGGTGAGCAGTACTCCACCATCTACAAGGACACCCGTCAGCTCGCCGACACCACCGTCGAGATGGCGGACGCCGTGCTGAAGGGCCAGACCCCGAAGACGAACAACACCACCGACTACGACAACGGCAAGAAGGTCGTTCCGGCCCAGCTCCTCGAGTCGGTCATCGTCACCAAGGACAACTACAAGGCCCAGCTCGTCGACACCGGTTACTACACCGAGGCCGACCTGAAGTGATCCGAGCGCCGCGCCCCGCCCGATCCCAGCGGGCGGGGCGCGGCCCTTCGATCGGCCCATAGGAGGGTCTGCATGACCGACACGATCCTGCGGATGAGCGGCATCACCAAGACGTTCCCGGGCGTCAAGGCGCTGCAGGATGTCAACCTTGAGGTCCGCAGAGGCGAGATCCACTCCATCTGCGGCGAGAACGGGGCCGGCAAGTCGACCCTGATGAAGGTGCTGTCCGGCGTCTATCCGCACGGCAGTTACGACGGACAGATCGAATTCGACGGCGAGTCGTGCAGCTTCTCGGGCATCCGGGACAGCGAGCACCGCGGCATCGTCATCATCCACCAGGAGCTGGCGCTCGCCTCCAACCTCTCCATCGCGGAGAACATCTTCCTCGGCAACGAGAAGAGCAAGCGCGGCTTCATCAACTGGAACCAGACGAACCACGCGGCGGACGAGCTGCTGCGCCGGGTCGGCCTCGCCGAGAGTGCGGTCACCCCGGTCATCGAGCTCGGCGTGGGCAAGCAGCAGCTGGTCGAGATCGCCAAGGCGCTCTCGAAGGACGTCAAGCTCCTGATCCTCGACGAGCCGACCGCGGCGCTCAACGACCAGGACTCCGAGCACCTGCTCAACCTGCTCCGCGGGCTGCGGGACCAGGGCATCACCTGTGTCATCATCTCGCACAAGCTCAACGAGGTCACGAGTATCTCGGACCGCGTCACCATTCTGCGTGACGGCCGGACGATCTGGACCGACGAGATCGAGAACCTCACCGAGGAGAAGATCATCTCGGGCATGGTCGGCCGCGACCTCGAGCACCGGTACCCGGAGCACGAGTCGAAGGTCGGCACGGAGGTGCTGCGGATCGAGAACTGGACCGTGCACAGCCCCACCCAGCCGGACCGCGCGCTGGTCCGCAAGGCGAACATCACGCTGCGCCGTGGCGAGATCGTCGGCCTGGCCGGGCTGATGGGCGCCGGCCGCACCGAACTGGCGATGAGCGTCTTCGGCCGCTCGTACGGGGTGAACATCTCCGGCCGCCTGATCAAGGACGGCAAGGAGATCCAGGCCCGTAACGTGCGGGAGGCGATCAAGCACGGTCTCGCGTACGCGACCGAGGACCGCAAGCGGTACGGCCTGAACCTGATCGAGGACATTCAGCGCAACGTCTCGGCGGCCGCGCTGAAGAAGCTCGCCAAGGGCGGCTGGGTCGACGGCAACGAGGAGCACCGCGTCGCCGACGAGTTCCGGGCCAGCATGAACATCAAGGCACCCGGCGTGGAGTCGATCACCGGAAAGCTCTCCGGCGGCAACCAGCAGAAGGTCGTGCTCTCGAAGTGGATCTTCACGGATCCGGACGTGCTGATCCTGGACGAGCCCACCCGTGGCATCGACGTCGGCGCGAAGTACGAGATCTACACGATCATCAACCGGCTCGCCGACGAGGGGAAGGCCGTCCTGGTCATCTCCTCCGAGCTGCCGGAACTCCTCGGTATCTGCGACCGCATCTACACCCTCTCCGCGGGCCGGATCACCGGCGAGGTGCCCCGGGCCGAGGCGACGCAAGAGCGCCTGATGACTCTCATGACGAAGGAAGAACAGGAGGTCGCGCCGTGACGGTCGCACCTACCAACGCCGACCTGAGCGTCGGCAAGGGGCCGGCCGCTTCCACCGGCAAGGCCCCGTACAAGATCAACTTTGATCTGAAGCAGAGCGGCATCTACATCGCCTTTGCTCTGATCATCGTGCTGTTCGCGGTGCTGACCGGCGGCGACCTGCTCTCCCCGCAGAACATCAGCAACATCATCGTCCAGTACTCGTACATCCTCGTACTGGCCATCGGCATGGTGATGGTCATCGTCGCCGGGCACATCGACCTGTCGGTCGGCTCGGTCGTGGCGGCCACCGGCGCCCTCGCCGGCGTCATGATGGTCAACTGGGATGTCGCCTGGCCGATCGCGGTCATCGCGACGCTGGCCTTCGGCGCCCTCATCGGCGCGTGGCAGGGCTTCTGGGTGGCCTACTTCGGCATCCCGGCATTCATCGTCACGCTCGCCGGCATGCTGCTGTTCCGTGCGGTCACCATGACCATCCTGGGCAGCAAGGGCATCGGCCCGTTCCCGGACGAGATCCGGACACTGGCCAACGGCTTCACCCCCGGCACCCTGAACAACATCGCCCTCGGCCCGCTCGGCGGCGCCGACCTGCTGAGCGTCATCATCGGCCTGATCGCCGTGGTCGCCATGGCGTTCGTACAGGTCCGGGCCCGCGCGGCCCGCGTCAAGTACCAGCAGGCCGTCGACCCGGGCTGGCTGTTCGGCCTCAAGGTCGCCGTCCCGGCGATCCTGGTCATGTTCGTGGTCATCCAGCTCGCCCGCTTCCGCAACCTGCCCTGGGTGCTGATCATGCTGGCGCTGCTGGTGGTCGGCTACACCGTAGTCACCAGCCGCTCCGTCTTCGGACGCCAGATCTACGCGGTCGGCGGCAACCTGCAGGCCGCGACGCTCTCCGGCGTCAAGGTCAAGTCGGTCGTCTTCTGGCTGTTCGTCAACATGGGCGTCCTCTCCGCCCTGGCGGGCCTGATCTTCGCCGGCCGCCTGAACCTGGCCGGCCCCACCGCCGGCAATAGCTTCGAACTCGACGCCATCGCGGCGGCCTTCATCGGCGGCGCGGCGGTCCAGGGCGGCGTCGGCAAGGTGGTCGGCGCCATCACCGGCGGCCTGATCATGGGCGTCATCAACAACGGCATGGGCCTGCTCGGCGCCGAGCCCCAGGACACCATGCTGGTCAAGGGCGCCGTCCTGCTGGCAGCCGTGGCCTTCGACGTCTGGTCGAAGCGCCGCACGGCCGGCGGTCGCTGACCCCCAACCACCCGAAGCAACGGCCCGGCCCCATCAGGGGTCCGGGCCGTTGTGCTCTTCCGCTTTCTTTCTTGTACGTTGCAAAGCACGCCCGTTCCCGCCCGCCTCGCATCGCCCGTTTCAGGCGGCCCGGCTAGCCGCTCCGACCCGTCTTCGCGCCGCCCGTCCGCGCTCGTGGACCTGTCCACTCCGGTCCGCCTTCGTGCCCGCTCGCCTGGTGCCGCTTGTGGGTGGTGAGCGCCCCCGCACCCGTCCTCGCCCTTGCCCCCGCCCCCGCACCCGTCCTCGCCCTTGCCCCCGCCCCCGCACCCGTCCTCGCCCTTGCCCCCGCCCCCGCACCCGTCCTCGCCCTTGCCCCCGCCCCCGCACCCGTCCTCGCCCTCGTCCCGCCCCGAATCCGCTTCAGGTGGCTGGTGGGGGCACCCGATCTGAGGGGCGGCTGGTGGGAGCACCCGATCTGAGGGGCGGCTGGTGGGAGCACCCGATCCGAGGGGCGGCTGGTGGTGGCCGCCCCCGGTCCGGGTCTCGGGTGCGCTGACCATCCGCGTGGGGACGATGTCCGCCCCCGGTCCGGGTTTCGGGTGCGTTCGCCCTCCGGGTGGGGTGATGTCCGCACCCGGTCTTGGGTTCGGGTGCGTTCGCCCTCCGCGTTAGGGCGATGTCCGCACCCGGTACTGGTTTCGGGTGCGCTCACCGCCGAGACCTCCCGGAGCCGTCAACCGACAGGCGAATCGTTGACGATCGCGGCGAACTGTCGAGGCCGACTCGTCGCGTGCCGATGCTGCTTGTGGGTAGTGAGCGCCCCCGCCTCGCCCCCGCCCTGCCTCGCCCCCGCCCTGCCTCGCCCCCGCCCTGCCTCGCCCCGCGCCCGAACCCGCCCCGCACCCGAACCCGCCCCGCACCCGAACCCGCCCCGCGCCCGCATCTGAATCTGAATCCGCTTCAGCGAGTCGGTGGGGGTACCCGATCGGAGAGGTGGCTGGTGGTGGGCGTCCCCGATCAGGTATCCGGTGCGTTGGCCCTCCGCGTGGGGGTGACGTCTGCACCCGGTCCTGGTTTTGGGTGCGTGGACCATCCGCGTGGGGTGACGTCTGCACCCGGTCCTGGTTTTGGGTGCGTTGGCCCTCCGCGTGGGGGTGACGTCTGCACCCGGTCCCGGTTTTGGGTGCGTTGGCCCTCCGCGTGTGGGTGATGTCTGCACCCGGTCCCGGTTTTGGGTGCGTTCGCCCTCCGTGTGGGTGATGTCTGCACCCGGTCCTGGGTTCGGGTGCGTGGACCTCCGCGCGGGGTGATGTCTGCACCCGGGTCTGGGTTTGGGTGCGTTCGCCGTTGGGGTCCGTCCGGGTGGTTGATCAGTAGGCGATCCGTCCGTGACGGTGGCGGCGCAGACGGCGGCTTGCCGAACGCCGATGCCGTCGAACGGGTGGTCAATGCCGTTCGGTGGGCTGCTGTGGGTGACTGTGGGGTAGCGGAAATGCGCGGGCGGAAAGCGGCCGCGAAAGGGTGGACCGCGTATGCCGGATTTTTGGCGTCCCGGTGGAGAATAGTGGCCAGACGTCGATATCGGAGCGCGTTCGGGCAGTTCAGCGCCGCACAGGGTCACCGGATAATTGCTCTGGGGATTCTATTGTGGAGAGCATTGAGAATGGTTCCGGGATATTGACGGGGTGATCAGTGGTGACTTATGTTGGCCGCCAGTTGATCTACTGGAACGGGGAAAATTCTTCATGTCTGTGTCATCGCGGGCTGTCCGGGCTACCGCTGCGGGTGCCGCCACCGTCTTCGCCGCCTCGCTCGGGCTTGTCCTGGCGAACCCGGGGCCTGCCTCGGCTGTCGCCCGCTGTACCAGTGACGGGAAGCCGAAGGCCACGTCCGGCAAGTTCACCAACAAGACCAGCCAGACGATCATGGTCAAGGGTGACGCGCTGGTGAACGGCAAGTTCAAGACGGTGGAGCGGCCCATCCTCAAGGAGGGCGGCACCGCCGCGGCCGCGGGCATCTGCGACGCCGACTTCATCAAGGTCTACCGGGACTTCATCGCTCTGAACGTCGGCTACGACGGTGACGTCTACAAGAAGATCCAGGGCAACTGGAGCTGCTGGAACATCCGTGCGGTGGCCTCCTCGCCCTACAAGGTCGAGTGCGGCTGAAGGCTTTAAGGGCGAAAAAAGCCGATAAAGCCGAAGAAGGCTGCAAAAGCTGAAGAGGGCTTAGCGAAGACGAAAACGGACGAAGTTTCAAGATCGGTCAACGACTGACGGCCAACCCGAACGTCGACGGCCGCACGCCTGGGAACACCTTGTCGAGTGTTCCCAGGCGGCACCGTTTCTGCAGAACCTCGCCGATCACCGCACGATAGTCGACGGTCGCCTTCAGGTCGCCCGCCATCAGGGCCGCAGGTGCGAGACCCGGCCACGTCCCGTACACCCGCCCGCCGCGCACCCCACCGCCCAGCAGAAGCATCGCGTTGCCGTGCCCGTGATCGGTGCCGTGCGAGCCGTTCTCCCGGACCCGCCTGCCGAATTCGCTGATCGTCAGGATCGTGGTGCGGGCCAGCCCTTCGGCGCCCAGGTCGGTGGTGAACGCGGCCAGCGCCCCGGCCAGGTCGGTGAGGGCCGCCGGCATCCGTTCGTTCTGTCCTTGGTGCATGTCCCAGCCGCCGCTGTCCACCGCGGCCGTGACCAGACCGGTTCGCGCTTTGATCAGCCGGGCCACGTCGCGCAGCGCCGCCCCGAGGTCGGTGGCCGGATATCGGGCGCCCGCCGACCGGAAGGTCCGCAGCGAGTGCAGGGCCCGGTCGGCGGTCATCGCCGGTGCCGACAGTCCGCCGGGTGCCCCGGAGTACATCGCCCGCAGGGCCGCCGCGATGGGCCGCTTGCCGTCGCCGGCCAGTGCGAACTCGTCGATCGACGCCATCGACACGTCGGTGGACGGTCCACCGAGGATGCGGGCCGGCATCGCATTGCCCACCGAGACGCCGGCGAGGGGGCCGGCCGCCCCGGTCACACCGAGCATCCGGTCCAGCCAGCCGCTGCGCAGGGACGTGCCGGGGGCGGCGTTCTCCATCGCCTCCATCGCGGCGAAGTGGGAACGGGTCGGGTTGGACTGGCCGACGGCGTGCACCGCGGCGAGCTTTCCGGCCTTCCAGAGCGGGAGCAGCGGGGCCAGGCCGGGGTGCAGCCCGAACCGGCCGTCCGCGGCGATCACCCGGCTGCGGGGTACGGCGATCGTCGGCCGGGCCCTGTAGTAGTCGGGGTCGCCGATCGGGGCGACGGCGCTGAGCCCGTCGAAGCCGCCGCGCAGGGAGATCACGACGAGGGTGTCCCCCTGGTAGGACGGTGCCGCGAAGGCCACCCGGGGTGCCGCGGCGCAGGCCAGCAACGGGAGCAGCGCCCGGCGACGAATACCCACGAAAGCACCCTAACGAAGCTGGAAGGCCGGCGCGTCGAGAACCAGGGCGATCAGGTACGGCGCATCCGCCCCCACCGCCCCGCCGACCGGACTGGACACTCTGCGGCCCGCCACACTGAGTACCGCCGTCGTGTGCGCGGCCGGCAGCCGTGTCCCGATCAGACGCAGGGCCAGCGCGTCCACCAGCGCCCCGTGGGTGCGGGGCATCGCCGGTACCAGGGAGCGCAGCAGGTCGGCGGGCCGGGTGAGCTGGTTCGGGTACCACCCGGTGGCCAGGTTCAGGTGCAGGTTGCAGCGCAGCAGGAACGCCGCCGGTGAGGCCCAGAGCGAGGCGGTGTCCGGGAATCCGTTCGGTGCGTTCCAGCGGAACGGCGCGTTCCCGGCGGACACCAGTGCGTTGTAGAGGGCGTCGAGGGCGCGTACCCCGCTGCGTTCCGGTCCCAGGCCGAGGGCGCGGACGGCGGCGGTCAGGTCCTCGAAGGGGGTGCGGAGTTTCCGGCCGGTGGACGCGGCGAACTCGGCGGAGGTGAACAGGGCCCGCAGCACGGGGGCGATCGCGGTGTCGTGGTCGCGGTACACCTTGGCCAGCCGGGCGACGAGCGCCGCGGGCGGGTCGTCGGCGACGTACCGGACGCACAGTTTCCGGGCGAGACGGTCGGCGGTGGCCGGGTGCCGGGCCAGGTGGTCGAGAAAGGCCAGGGCTGCGGACTCGCCGTTCGCCGAGCCGTTGGGGTGCCGGAACCCGAGGATCTGCACCGGTCCGGTCGCATGCTGACTCGAGAGATACGCATAGGTTCCCCGGGAGGACACCGACAGGCCGGTCAGCAACCGGGCGGCCGCGACCACGTCACTCTCCTTGTAGGTCAACCCGACCGTGTGCAGTTCGAGGAGTTCCCGGGCGTAGTTCTCGTTCGGGCTGGACCGGACCGAGTCCCGCTGGTCCAGGTAGGTCAGCATCGCCGGGTGCCGGGCCGACGCCTTGAGCATGTCGGCGAACCGGCCCAGCGCGTGCCGCCGGACGACCTGCGCGTCGTAGTCGCACCGGGTGTCCCAGACCCCGCTGGACGGCGCCGTCACGTGCAGATGGTTGGACCAGAAGGCGACCGCGGACTCGTACAGCTGGCGGGTGCTCCATATGGCACGGGCGACGGCGGCCCGGCCGAGCTGACCGAACGCCTCATAGGAATGCCGGGGTAGCCGGGAACGGACGGTGCCGGGGGTGGCCCCGGCGAGGGGAAGGCGGGCGAGCACCTGGTCGCATCGTCCGTCGGGGATCCGGGACGGCTGCAGCTGCCGGTCGATCCAGCCGGTCGTGCCGAGACGGCGGACCTCGGCCAGCGACTCCGGGGTGGGGCCGAAGGCGGCCCGGCGCAACAGGTGCGCCGCCTGTTCATCAAGGAGAGACGTCACACCTGTTGTTTCGGCCGGTTCGCGCGGATCGTTCGCCTGTTGCAGGCGGTTCCGCGGACGTAGGCTCATGGCCGTGGATCAGGCTGAAACGGTACGCACTCCGTCCTCCTGGGTCGTCGTCGGACTCGACAACGGCGGCACCTGCAACAACGCCACCGTGCTCGACGCCACCGGCCAGTTCCTGGTCGACCATCTGGTGGAGAACCCGAGCCGGGTGCAGGACGGCCCGGAGTCCGCGGTCGACTCCCTCGCCGACGCGTTCGCCGGCATCCTCGAGCTGACCAGCACGCCACTGTCCCTGGTCCGCGCGGTCGGCCTGGACACGCCCGGCCCGGCCAGTGCGAACGGCGTGATCTCGTCGAAGGGCGCGACCAACTTCAACCAGGTGTCCTGGCACGGGTTCGACATCCGGGGCGCGCTGGAGGCCCGGCTGGGTCTGCCGGTGGTCTACAACAACGATGCCAATGCGGCCGCTGTCTACGCGCACTACCGGCACTTCGGCGCGGAGGCGTCGGAGAATTCGTCGGTCGCCGCGATCGTCGGCACCGGCCTGGGCGGTGGTGTGGTGGAGGCCGGCAAGGTGATCCGGGGTGTCGCGGGGATGGCCGGCGAGCTCGGTCACGTGCAGATCCCGTTGCACGGCGTCCTCGAGGACGGCCAGCCGGTCCCGCTCTGCAACTGCGGGTTCTCCGGTGACGTCGAGGCGATCGCCTCCCTCACCGGCATCCGCAACAATCTGCTGCCGTACTGGCTGTCCCGGTTCCCGGACCACCCGCTGGCGAGCGAGCCGGTGGCCAAGGCGGCGAAGATGCTCCGTGGTTACGGCGAGAAGGAGGACTCCCTGGCCTTGGCCGTGTTCGGCCAGCAGGCGAAGGCGATCGGCAAGCTGTTCACCATCGCGGCGAACTTCACCGACCCGGCCGCCTACTTCCTGGGCGGCGGCGTGGTCGAGGCGGCGCCGCACTTCCGGCAGTGGTTCCTCAACCTGGTCAGGGAACACACCCAGCTGCGCGACGAGCAGAAGGAGGCGGCCACGTTCGCCCTGGTGCCGGACCTGGACATGGCCGGGGCCAGGGGTGCCGCGGTCGCCGCTCTGGACACCGTGGCCGCCGCCGGCTGACCGCCGGGTCACCCTTCTCCGGGGGTACGCGTCACAGCAGGCGAGCGGGTGACGCGTCGACGCGGGCGAGCGGGTACGCGTCACTGCGGCGAGCGGGTGACGCGTCGATGCGGGCGAGCGGGTACGTGTCACTGCGGCGAGCGGGTACGCGTCACCGCAGCCGAGCGGGGTACGCGTCACCGCAGGCGAACAACGGGCGTGCTCCGACGCGTACCCCGAAAGGTCATTCGTCTTTCAGCGCCGTGGCGACGTCGGGGAACATCGGCAGATAATCGCTGAGTCCCAGGGTGTCGAAGAGGCGGCGCAGGAATCCGGACGGCGCCGCCAGACGCACCCAGCCGTCCCGTTCGGTGGCCCGGCCGTGTGCCGTGACCAGCACGCCGACGCCCATCGAGTCGCAGAAGTCGAGACCGGAGACGTCCACGATCACGCGCGGCGCGGGACGGTCGACGAGGCGGCCGAGGTTGGCCTTGAGCGCGGGCGCGGTGTCGATGTCGAGGGATCCGCGCAGGACGAGCACGGCCGTGTTGGGTGGATGATGCGCGACCGAGACCTGCATGTTGCCACGTTCTTTCGCTTGGGGGGCGGGCTCGCGGGGAATCGAGGTTGATGACAACCCTATGCGAGCCCGCCCGCACACGCAGGCGACGCGCTACACCTCGTTACGCCACTTGCGGCCGTTGCGGCCGATCAGCCGGTCGGCGTCGGTCGGGCCCCAGGACGCGGCCTCGTAGGTCGGGATCGGCGAGTGGTCCCGTGCCCAGTTCTCGATGATCGGGTCGACGATCCGCCAGCACTGCTGCACCTCGTCGCTGCGGATGAACAGCGACGCGTCGCCGATCAGTGCGTCCAGCAGCAGACGTTCGTACGCCTCCGGGGACTCCTCGACGAACGTCTGGTCGTACGAGAACTCCATGCTCGCGGTCCGCACCCGGAACGAGTGACCCGGGACCTTCGCACCGAAGCGCAGCGAGATGCCCTCGTTGGGCTGGATGCGCAGGATCAGCGCGTCCGCGTCCAGGCCGGTCATCTGGTCGGTCGGGATCGGCAGGTGCGGCGGGCGCTGGAACTGCAGGGCCACCTCGGTGAGGCGGGCCGGCAGGCGCTTGCCGGTGCGCACGTAGAACGGCACACCCGCCCAGCGCCAGTTGTCCACGTTGAGGCGCATCGCCGCGTACGTCTCGGTGCGCGACAGCGGGTCGACACCGACCTCCTCGCGGTAGCCGGCCATCAGCTCCTGGCGGGTGCCGCCGCGGGTGTACTGGCCGCGGACCGCGGCGTCGGCGATGTCGCGGTCGGTGGGGAGCCGGATCGCCTGGAGCAGTTTCACCTTCTCGCTGCGCAGGCCTTCGCCGCCGAACGATGCCGGCGGCTCCATCAGGGCCAGCGCCAGGACCTGGAGCACGTGGTTCTGCACGATGTCACGCATCGCGCCGGCGTGCTCGTAGAACCCACCGCGGGTGCCGACGCCGAGCGTCTCGGCGACGGTGATCTGCACGTGGTCGACCCACGAGCGGTCCCAGATGGGCTGGAAGATCGAGTTGGCGAAGCGCAGCGCCAGCACGTTCTGGACGGTGTCCTTGCCCAGGTAGTGGTCGATGCGGAAGACCTGGTTCTCGTCGAACGCGCTGTGCACGACGCCGTCGAGTTCCCGGGCGGTATGCAGGTCCCGGCCGTACGGCTTCTCGATCACCAGGCGGGAGAACGAGCCCTCGTGTGCCTGGTTGAGGCCCGCTCCGGCCAGCCCGTTGATCACCGGCTCGAACGCGCCGGCCGGGGTGGACAGGTAGAACAGGCGGTTGCCGGAGGTGCCGCGCTGCGCGTCCAGCTCGTCCAGCGTCTCGGCGAGGCGCTTGTAGGTCTCGGGGTCGTCGTAGCTGCCGGAGACGTAGCGGACGCCGCCCTGCAGCTGCCGCTTGTTCGCCAGGTTCTTGCCGCCGAGGGCGCTCTCGGCGAACTGCTCGTCGCTCATCGGCGTCCGGGCGACACCGACCAGCGCGAACTGGTCGGGGAGCCGGTTGTGCCGGGCCAGGCTCTCGACGGCCGGGAGAAGCTTGCGGCGGGTCAGGTCACCAGAGGCGCCGAAGATAACCAACGTGGCTGGTGGGGCGCTGCGCTCCTGGATGAGCTGAGGTGCGTGGTCCATCTTCTGGGTGTCCTCCGACGCGGGTTGTTACCGTCGTCTGAACCTTACGCAGCGCAGGGGCCGAGCGGTTCACATCCATCCACCGATGCGACCAGGGCCATAACGAAAAAAGTGGCAAAATGGTCTCAAAGGTCTGGCGATCGTAGGGGGACGTCGTGAAGTACCGGCTCGTGACCCGCAGCGACTTCGACGGTCTGGTCTGCGCCGTTCTGCTGCGTCACCTGGACATGATCGACGACATCATGTTCGTCCACCCGAAGGATGTGCAGGACGGCGTCGTGGACATCACTGATCGTGACGTCTTGACGAACCTGCCGTTCGACGCCCGTGCTCACATCGTTTTCGACCATCATCATTCGGAGACGCTGCGTAACAAGGACAACGTCGGCAACCACATCATCGACGCCGACGCGCCGTCCGCCGCCCGGGTCATCTACGACCACTTCGGCGGCCGGGAACGGTTCCCGAAAGTGTCCGACGACCTGATGCGGGCCGTCGACCAGGCGGACTCGGCCGACTACACGCTGACCGACATCCTCAGTCCCAACGGTTGGACACTGCTCAACTTCCTGATGGACAGCCGCACCGGGCTGGGCCGGTTCCGCAACTTCCGGATCTCCAACTACCAGCTGATGATGCAGCTGATCGACGCCTGCATCGAACACCAGAACGTCTCGGACATCCTGTCGCTGCCGGACGTGGCCGAACGCGCCGAACTGTTCCACGAGTGCTCGGCCCGCTTCGTCGAGCAGCTGCACCGGATCAGCCACATGGACGGCGACGTCGTCGTGGTGGACCTGCGCGAGGAGGAGACCATCGAGGCCGGCAACCGCTTCATGGTGTACGCGCTCTTCCCCGAGTCCCGGGTCTCGGTACACATCATCTGGGGCCGGCAGAAACTCAACACCGTCTTCGCGTGCGGCAAGTCGATCCTGGACCGCACCTCACCGGTGGACATCGGTGAGGTGATGCTGCGCTACGACGGGGGCGGGCACATCGCGGCCGGCACCTGCCAGGTCCCGCACGCCGACTCGGAACGGGTGGAACGCGAGATCATCGACGCGCTGCGCACCGAACGGGTCGTCCCGGTCTGACGACAGTGTGTAGGGGTGGGGAGCCGACGGCTCCCCACCCCTACGACGCGCGGATCACGGGCCTTGCCCGGGGCCCCACCCGCCGGTCGTGGTGCCGCGCCCCACGCGCTTGCCACGACGTTCCCTCACGCCCACCCGCGTGAGGTTTCCCGCTGCAGGCCCGGCCTGCGGGGGAGTCTCACTCAGCCCTTCAGGCTCCATTTGCCGGCGGCCACCGGCTCCTTGCCACCGTCCTTGGCCGTGTCGTCCTTGGCCGTGTCGTCCTCACCGGCCGGCTCGTCGGAGCTCTCCGGCTCCTCCTCGGCCCGGTGCCGGTTGCGCCACACCGTCCAGCCGGCGCCGAGCAGCGCCAGCGCCGCCACACCCCAGCCGGACAGGGCGAGCACCGACGGGCCGTCGTCCTCGCCGTTCACCACACTGTCGAAATACTGGTTCTCCGCCTCCGAGAACGCCGTGTCGGTGGTCGTGGCCACCCCGCCGGCGTGCTGGTGGGCCGACGTGGTGACACCGTCCCACGGGGTCAGCGTCAGGGTGGCCTTCTCGCCGGTGCCCTTGCTGCCGTCGGTGTAGGTCACCTCGAGGGTGAAGTCCACCGAGCTCAGCGTCGGCAGCGGGCCGGCGGCGACCGGCAGGTCCGCGACGGCGCCCGGGGCGAGCGCGCCACCGGTGCCGACCGCCAGCCACGTGATCGCGCTCGGCACCTGGGTCAGCGGCGTCGAGTTGTGGATCGCGGTCAGCGGCGTGCTCAGCTGTTGCCATTCGATGTTGGGCGCCCACTCGTTCACCGACAGCGGGTACACCTCGGCGATCGGCGAATCCGTCGGGATCACCAGGCGTACCTGCTTCACCGGCTTGGCGCCGGTGTTCTTGTACTGGAACGTGATGTTCGCCCCGGTCGTCTGCTGCGCGCTCGCCGGGCTCACTGTCACGTCCGCTGCGGCCGGACCCGCGGCGAAAAGCACACAGGCAGCGGAAACAATGGTCAGCGTGCCCGCGCGGCGGGCCATCCTCAGATGCCTCACGACATGTAGTTCGGATCGCCGGTCCCGATGGTTCAACCGGAGCGGAGAAGTTTTCCGAAAGGTTTCCGGTGATCCCGCTGCCGGTCGCCGTACGGCGGTGGCCGATGATGGGCGGATGCGAGACGTTTCCATCGACGGCGACATGATCCGGCTGGGCCAGTTCCTCAAACTGGCGGACCTCATCGAGACCGGTGGTGAGGGCAAGGTCCTGATCGCCTCCGGAGACGTGACGGTCAACGGCGAGGTCGACGAGCGCCGCGGCCGCCAGCTGCACCCGGGTGACGTCGTCGAGGTACTCGGGCGCCGGGCGAGAGTCGTCGCATAGAGGGCGGAACCGGGACGGCGATTCGATCGTCGTACCGGGTATGACCAGAAATCGTGGCGCCGTCCTCGCGGCCCTGCCCCTTCTCCTGCTCCTGAGCGCCTGCGCCCGGTCCGGTGCGGCCGGCACCTCGGCCGGCACCTCGGCCGGGCCCGTCCTGGAACGCGGCTCCGCCACGCCGTACCCGTCGTCCGACGTGGTCGTCCTCCGCGTGGAGTCCCGCGGCGGCTTCGTCCCGCCGCACTTCCTGGTCGGCCGGCTGCCGCAGATCAGCGTCTACGCCGACGGCCGCCTGATCACCGAGGGCCCGGTCGCCCTGTCGTATCCCGGTCCGGCCCTGCCCAACCTGCAGGTCCAGCAGCTCACCCCGGAGCAGGTGCAGCAGCTGACCGCGGACGCGGTGAAGGCGGGCGTGACCGACGGCGCCGACTTCGGCACCCCGAACGTCGCCGACATCCCCAGCACCAAGGTGACCGTGCGGACCGCCTCCGGCGACGAGAGCGTGGAGGTGGTGGCGCTGCGCGAGGCGCGCCCGGACGACACGTCGCTGACCGCCGCGCAGCACGCCGCCCGCAAGAAGCTGACCGACTTCCTGGACACCGTCGACGGCCTCGCCACGGCGAGCCAGGAGCGGTATCTGCCGACCGGACTGGTCGCCATCGCCCAGCCGTGGGTGGACCCGGGCGACGGTCTCGGCGGCGAGCCGGTCCAGTGGCCCGGCCCGGACCTGCCCGGCGAGGCGCTGAACGAGACGGTCGGCACCCACTGCGTCGCGATGACCGGCGAGCAGAAGGACACGGTGTGGGCGGCCGCCGACAAGGCCAGCCAGCGGACCTCGTGGATGTCGGCCGGCAAGCAGTGGTCGGTCGTCTTCCGGCCGCTGCTGCCCGGCGAGTCCGGCTGCGCGTCGCTGCGGAACGCCGAGTGATCCCGATCGAGGAGCCGTTCGACCCCGGCGCACACGACGCCGGGGCCACGGAGAACGCAGCGGCACCGCCGCAGCCGCCGACGGTTCGGCCGGTGTGCCGGGCGCCGGTGGCGCCGCGGGCCCGGTCACGCCGCCGCGGGGGCGACGCGAACAGGTGAGTCACCAGACGTCGCCCTCGCGCCAGTCGCAGGTCAGCGGGGCGGTGACACGCAGCGCCGCCCCGCCGGTGACCGGGCGGACCAGGGTGCTGTCGTCGTCGTCCGGGGTGGGGACCAGGCCCTGCGGGGCGAGCACGGCCGTCGGTCCCCGCCACGGCACCCAGCCGCGGGCCAGGTAGAGGCCGCGGCCCTCGGGGGAGGCGGCGAGGGCGCCCAGGTCGTACGCGGCATCGATGATCTTCTCGGCGGAGTCCATCACCGCGGCGGCCAGGCCCCGCCCGCGATGCTCCGGATGCACGGCGACACCCTCGACGTAGCCGCAGCGCCAGGACCGCCCGTCGTGCAGGAGGCGGCGCTGGACGACCGCGCCGTGCGCCACCGGTTCACCCCCGTGGGTGACCAGCAGGTGCAGGCCGCCGAGGCTGTGATCCCAGTCGTGGTCGTCGAAGCCGCCGTCGAACGCGAGGTCGAGCATGGCGCGGATGCTCGACCTTCCGGCGGCCGTGAGGTCTGCGGTGGGAACGATCCGGACCGTGGTCATCCACGGATGGTAGGCGCATCACGCCTACCATCCGGGTCCGTCAGTTGACGCCCTTGCCACCCTTGTTGGCGGCGTCCGTCGCGGCGCCCACTCCGGTGCCGGCGCTCTCGCCCTGCATGCTGGCGAGCAGCGCGTCGGTGTCGTCGCAGACGGTGTTGAACTTGAGGATCGCGGCGCTGACCTCCGCTTCCAGCGCCGGGCCCTCCGGGTCGTCCGCGGCGGCCTTGGCCTTGCGGGCAGCCGCGTCCAGGACGTTCGCCGAGCTCGTGATCAGGGTGCTCTCGGACGCCTTGGCGGCCGCCACGATCGCCTCGGCCGACGTCACGTCGAGATCGTGCCCACCCTTACCGAGCGTGGCGTTCGACGCCAGGGCGCACGCGGTGTTGGTGCCCGCGTCCAGTCCGGCCACCGCGGTGGTGGCGGTGTCAGCGGCTTCGATGGAACCGGCGTCGTTGCTGTTGGCGGCGCAGCCGGTCAGGGCCAGAAGAGCGCAGGCCGTGGTGACGGCCGTGCTGATGGGTCCTCGCATGGGCGCCGACGTTACCTGCACGAAATGGTTCAGCGCCCACCCGGGCTCACCCTGTGTGACGTATGTCTTGTTGCAGAGGGTGCTCCGGCACCCGTGTGAGGGCGCCGGAGCGGCCCGCTGTCAGTGCACCTGGAGCAGGTCCACCACGAAGATCAGGGTCTCGTTGGGCTTGATCGCGCCCGGGGCACCACGGCTGCCGTAGCCCAGGTGCGACGGGATCACCAGACGGCGACGGCCGCCCACCTTCATGCCGGCCACGCCCTGGTCCCAGCCGGCGATGACCTGCTGGCCACCGACCCGGAAACCGAACGGCTCGCCCCGGTTCCAGGAAGCGTCGAACTCCTTGCCGTCGGACTGCGCCACACCGACGTAGTGGACGCTGACGAACGACCCGGGGGCCGCCTCGGTGCCGTTGCCCTCGACCAGGTCCTCGATGACCAGATCGGCGGGCGCCTGTGCCGGAATGGGGCCGACGTCGGGCTTGCTCATAGATCCTCCAGGGTTTTCTCACCGGACCCGGCCATGCAATCACAGCGCCGGGACCGGTGAACGAGCGGTGCCGCAACTCCGTACCCCCTGGTGGCCGGGAATCACCCGGCCCGCCGCCGCCTCGCCGGGAGTCCCCGTGTACCTCCTCCGCCGACTCGCCGCCGCCGGTCTCCTGGCCGCCGTCGCCGTGCCCGCCCTGCCCTCACCCGCCCTCGCCCACGGGGCGCCGACCACCCCGATCAGCCGGTCCGCCGCGTGCGCCGGCAACGGCACCGACACCGGAGCCGCCGCGTGCAAGGCGGCGAAGAAGGCCACCGGCGGGTTCATCGGGGCGTACGACAACCTGCGGCTCGCGAACGTGACGGACGACCGGGACCGGGTGCCCGACGGGAAGCTGTGCAGCGGCGGGCTGGACCTGTACCGCGGGCTGGACCTGGCCCGCGACGACTTCCCGTCGACGAAGGTGAAGTCCGGGCAGAGACTGTCGGTCTCCTACCGGGGGACCATCCCGCACCAGGGCGAGTTCCGTCTCTACCTGACCAAGGCCGGGTACGACCCGGCGAAGAAGCTGACCTGGGACGACCTGGGGTCGAAGCCGCTCGCCGCGATCACCGACCCGCCGCTGACCGGCGGGGCGTACCGGATGAAGGTGACCCTGCCGCAGCGGACCGGGCACCACCTGCTCTACGTGGTGTGGGAGACGTCCAGTACGCCGGACACCTACTACTCCTGTTCGGACCTGATCTTCCCCGCGGCGGCGGTGGCATCCCCGTCACCCTCGGAGAAGCCGTCGCCCACACCCTCGGAGAAGCCGTCGGCCACCGCCACGCCGGTGAAGACCCGAGCCGCGGTGACGCCGTCGTCCCCCTCGGCCTCCGCCGTGGTGCAGGACCCGGTCCTCGCCTCCGGGCAGAGCGAGACCGGACTGGTCAAATTCGGACACTGGCTCATCGTGGGAGCGTTTGCAGTATCTGCCCTGGCAGTGGCCGGTGCGGGCGTCGCGCGGCTGCGCCGCCGCCGAAATCATTGAGGTATCTCGAGAAAACTGTTGAACCGCTGAGAACCGGATCTCGTACTGATCGGCGTCGACAACACAACGCCTGGCAGGTCCCCCCACCCGACGAAAGGCCCACGTAATGAGCCGTGTTCGCTACCGCGCCCCGGGCAGCTCCAACTGGTTGTCGCGCCGCAAGGTTCTGGCCCTTGCCGCGACCGGCGTAGGAGTCTCCGCCGTCTCGGTCGCCGGCCTGAGCCTCGCCGGTGAGTCGGGTGGCGACTCGAAGGACAGTGGCCCCCTGGTCATCTCCCTCAAGGACGCGGCCAAGGGCCAGATCGAGATCTTCTCCGGTGAGAAGAGCAAGGTCGTCACCGACAAGGATCTCGTCAAGCAGCTTCTCAAGGCCGCAGGCCGCTGACTCTCGGAGGAATAAGCCCCCCATGTCTTCTCACCGCGAAGCGCCGGAGATCAGCAAAGACCCGGTCGCCGACAGCTCCGACCTGTACGCGTTCGTCAGCCCTGACGACAAGGACACGGTCACGATCATCGCGAACTACGTGCCGCTGCAGATCCCGGCCAGCGGCCCGAACTTCTTCGAATTCGGCGACGACGTTCTCTACGAGATCCACATCGACGCGAACGGCGACGCCCGCCCGGACATCACGTACCAGTTCCGGTTCGTGACCGAGCTGCGCAACGACAAGACGTTCCTGTACAACACCGGCCAGATCGAATCGCTGGACAGTGAGAACTGGAACCGTCGCCAGTTCTACTCGGTCACCAAGGTCGACAAGTCCGGCAAGAGCACGGTGCTGGCCAAGAAGCTGCCCTGCCCGCCGTGCAACGTCGGCAAGATCTCGATCCCGGACTACGAGAAGCTCGCCGAGGACGCCGTCTACAAGCTGGACAGCGGCGAGAAGGTCTTCGCCGGCCAGCGCGCCGACGCCTTCTTCGTCGACCTCGGCTCGATCTTCGACCTCGGCACGCTGCGCCCGTTCCAGGACAAGCACCTGGTCGGCCAGGGCCTGTTCAACTACGCCGGCAAGGCGGTCAACGCCACCGACCAGACGAACGTGCACAGCATCGCCATCCAGATCCCCCTGGACAAGGTACGCCGCGACGGCAAGAAGCGGGTCCGCGCCAAGGACGCCGGCGCCGTCATCGGTGTCTGGACGTCGGCGAGCCGCCGCCAGGTCGAGGTGCGCAACGGCGACAAGAAGGGCGCCGAGGCCGACGTGTACGTCGGACCGCAGGTCCAGGTCTCGCGCCTCGGCAACCCGCTGTTCAACGAGGTCATCGTGCCGATGGCCGAGAAGGACAAGTGGAACGCGTCGTCGCCGGCCGAGGACAAGAACTTCGCCGAGTTCGTCGCCACCCCCGAACTGGGCGGTCTGCTGCCGGTGCTGTACCCCGGCCTGTTCGACAAGCTCGAAGCGCAGAACAAGAAGAAGGAGGCGCGGGCCGACCTGCTCGCCATCCTGCTCACCGGCATCCCGGACGGCCTGATCGACGGCTTCCAGAACCTGACCGGTGAGACCCAGGCCGACATGCTGCGCCTGAACACCGCGATCGAGCCGGTCGCCAAGGAGAACAAGTTCGGACTCCTCGGCGGCGACCTGGCCGGTTTCCCCAACGGCCGGCGCATCGCCGACGATGTGGTGTCCATCTCGATCCGGGCCATCGCCGGCGTCACCCTGCCGCTGGTCGACAAGGAATTCGAGCCCGACGCGGCGGCCGCCCTGGTCGAACAGGGACTGAGCATCAAGGACTCCAGCGCCAAGCTCCTGAAGAAGTTCCCCTTCCTCGGTACCCCGTTCGACGGATTCGGAAACCCGAAATGAGCCACGAACACCACCACCATCACCACACGTACGCCCCGTCCGGCCAGGGCACCGTGATGCTGAACATCGGCGGCGCCATCGGCGCGCTGATCATCAACACCCCGGCCCGCCTGCAGGGCCACGAGATCGAGGTCAGCCCGGTCGACGACCCGGCACACCGCACGCACGCGGCGGTCCGCGCGCGCTACGTGCGCACCGGCGTGACCTACTGCCTGGTGATCGACTCGCTGCCCGAAGGCCGCTACGTGATCTGGCGTGACCCGGTCACCCCGCTCGCCGAGGTGGACGTGCACGGCGGCGCGGTGGCCGAGTTCGACTGGCCGTCCGTCTCCGCGGTCCCCGAGCGGGAGCTGGTGGCGGTCTAGGCTGGACGCCATGGCAGGCGGCCAACTCCGTGCCCCGGCGGCGGGCGCGGACATCCCGCAGCACGTCGCGTTACGCACCACCGACGTGGACGAGGCTCGGGCGTTCTGCCGGCGGCTCTACTACGGACCACTCCAAATGGAACCGGTCGGGGATCCCGGCCGGTTCCATTTCGCCGCCGACGTCGTCCGGCTCGGCGCCATCACGGTCGGCGAGGTGGGCTACGGCACCGACATCCACCTGTCGATCGCGGCGCTCGAGACGTCGTACCACGTCCTGGTGCCCCTCAGCGGCATGCTGCGCTCCTGGCACCGCGGCGCCCTGGTGATCGCCGACCCGACCCGTGCGGTCGTCTACCGGCCGGCCGGCGACATCGAACTCGAATGGCCCGGCGACTGCCGCCTCCTCAGCGTCAAAGTGGAACGCGCCGCCCTCGAACGCGAACTCGACGCCGCCCTCGACCAGCAGGTGGTCTCCCCGCTGCCGGTCGGCGCCAGCTTCGACCTGGTCGACGGTCCCGGCCGCACCTGGGCCGCCCTGGTCCGCCTGCTGCTCACCGAACTGCGCGGCCCCGACGGCCTGGCCCGCCAGCCCCGGATGGCCGCCCGATGGCGCGACATGGTCGTCAGCGGCCTCGCCCTCACCGTCGAACACCCCTACGGCGAGGAACCGGCCGGACTACAGGGCCCCATGCGCCCCCGCACGGTCAAACGCGCCCTCGACGTGATGCACGCCGAGCCGTGGCGCCCCTACACGGTCAGCGAACTGGCGACGGTGGCGGGCGTCGGCGTCCGCGTCCTGCAGGAATCCTTCCGCCAGCACGTGGGCATCCCACCCCTGACCTACCTGCGCCGCCTGCGCCTCGACGGGGTGCACGCCGAACTGTCCCGCTCGGATCCGGGGCAGGCGAGTGTGAGCGAGGTGGCGTACCGCTGGGGCTTCACCCACCTGGGCCGGTTCGCGGGCGCCTATCGTGAGCGGTTCGGATCCTCCCCGTCTCAGACCCTGCGGGGGCGTTCTTAGCGGTCCGCTTCCGTCTTTTCTGTGGTACGCCCAAAGCCCCGTTCCGTGGTGTCTCCGTGCCCTGTTCCGTGGTGTCTCCGTGCCCCGTCTCGTGGTGACTTCGTCTTCCGTCTCGTGGTGACTTCGTGCCCTGTTCCGTGGCGACCCCGTGTCCCGTGGCCCTGCCAGTCTGCGTGCGCGCGATCCACCCCGGCCGTCGTGCACGGTCCTCCCGCAACGTCGACAAACCGCCGACGACGGCTCGGGGTGGTTCGGCCGTCGTCGGTGGTTGTTTTCTGTTCGTTGGTGGGCCGTGGGTGACGGCTCGGGGTGGCCCGGCCGTCGTTGGTGGTTGTTTTCTGTTCGTGGGTGGGCCGCCGACGACGGCTCGGGGTGGTCCGGCCGTCGTTGGTGGTTGTTTTCTGCTCGTGGATGGGCCGTGGGTGACGGCCGGGGTGGTCGAGCCGTCCATGGTGGCTGTTCGGGGGGCGTGATGCAGCCGTCGGTGACGGCTGGGGTGGCTCGGCCGTCGTCTGCGGCTGATTCGTGTTCTGCCGGTGGCCGAACGGCGGGCCGGGAGCGTTGGGTGGCGAGTCCGAGAGTGGATGGTGGCGGGTCAAGGAGTGGATGGTGGCGGGTCATGAGTGGGAGGTGGTGGGTCACGGAGTGGCGGCGGTGGGTCAAGGAGCCGGCGGTGGTGGGGCTCCGGGAACCGGGGTGGTGGGTGGCGTGGTCTGGATGGTGAGCTGGCCCCAGCGGCCGGCCTCGGTGTGGAACACGGTCTCGATCCGGTCCACCTCGGCGGCCATGTCGTCGCCGGTGTCCCAGTGCAGGTCGGCCTCCTCCAGGCTGTCTGCCGCGTCCTCGTAGAGCTTGGCGATCGGGGTGAAGCCGATCAGCGTCTCGTAGGCGGTGATCGCCGCGGCCATCGCGGCGAGTACGGCGGCGGCCACCCCCGTGGCGACCCGGCCGGTGCCCTCGATGAACTGGCCCGCAGCCCCGACGGTGGCGGCCAGTCCGAGCAGCGTGTTCCGGACGGCGATGGCCTGCCGTGCCGCCCGGGTGTACTCCGTGGCCCGCTGCCGGTAGAACTCGAGCTGGTCGGTGACCCGCAACTCGTGGTAGAGGACCCGGACCGCCGCCGTCCACTCGTTGCCCACGGCATCCCCGTCCGGCTCGGTGACAACGTCCGGCTCGGTGACGCCGTCTGGTTCGGCGACAACGTCCGGCTCGGCGACACCGTCTGGATCGGTGACAACGCCCGCGCCGTCGGCCTTCCCGGCGCCCGTCCGGCCCGCGGATGCTCGGCCGGGGCCGTCGGGGCCGTCGGGGCCGGGCTCTCGGGGGCCGGGGCGGGTCACTCGGGTTCCTTTCCGGTTCGGACGGCGAGCACCGCGCGGCGCAGGGCCCGTCGGCGGTCCGGACCGGAGTAGGGGCCCACCCGCGTCAGGTAGCGGAAGTACAGGGCGCGGAGGCGTTCGGCGCGTACCCGGAAGTCCAGGTAGTCCTGGAGCGAGGCGCGTTCCCGGGCCCACTGGCTGCTGGTGGCCAGCAGGACCCCGGCGACGGTCAGCAGCAGGCCCGGCCAGCGCTGGCCGGGGAAGAGGGCCTGGACACCGCCGAGCACGGTGATCGCCGCCGCGCCGCAGAGGATCAGCAGCTGCTGGCGGCGGTAGGTGTTCTGTTCGTGCTGGGCGCGCTGGTCGTAGTCGGTGAAGACCGGCGTGACCAGCGACTCCAGGTCGGCCAGGTCACCGGCCAGGACGGGGTGACGTTCGGCGGTGCCGGGCGGGATGACCGGGCGGTGTTGCGGGCGGTGGAACAACCGGGGGAAGCGGGCGAACAACGCGACGGGCATCGACCCTCCGGAGATCGGCGTCGGACGCTCCATTGTCGCCGGTCGGTCAATCCGCGGAGATCATGCTCCGGGACGCGCCGCGGAGCAGGGCGGTCAGCCCTCGGCGTACGGTGTCCGGGTCGTCGCTGGTGAGCTGGACCCGGGGATCGGCGGCCACCGCGTCGACCCGGGCGTCGGTCCGGTCGCGACGGCGGGGTGCGGGAATCCGTGGCACTGCGAGGATCGGTGGCACCGCGGGGATCGGCGGCACCGTGGAGTTCCGTGGCACCGTGGAGTTCCGTGGCACCGTGGAGATCCGTGGCACCGTGGAAATCCGTGGGACTGTGGGGTCTCCCGCCACCTGGCGGGCGTCGGCGATCCGGTCGGCGGTGCGGCCGGAGCCGCGCAGGACCAGGAGTGGCCGGTCCGCCCGCAGGCTGAGTTCGGCGTCCGTGAGGGCTATCGCGCCGCCGTTGATCAGCAGGGTGGCCGAGGCGGCGGTGCCTCCGGTCAGGGCGCCGGCGGTCCGGGACAGCCAGGCCGCCTCGTCGCCCCAGCGGTCGCCGGGGACCATCAGGAAGTGCGAGTGGTGCGGTTCCAGGTCGGCCGCGTCGGCGGAGGGTGGCGCGCCGCCCGGAAGACGGACGGTTCCCCGCGCGGCGACCCCGACCAGGGGCAGATCCGGGGCGGTCCCGGCCACCGAACCGGCCATCGAACCGGCCATCGAGCCGACCATCGAACCGGCCGTCGAACCGGCTGCGACGTCACGGGAACCGGCCGGGAGGACGTGTGCAGCGGAGGCGGCGGCGCGGGCGCGGCCGATCAGCCGCATCACACCGGCGTCGGTGCCGCCGTCGACCACCGTGGCACCCGTGGCAGCGACGGCGGGCAGCACCGCGCGGTCGATCACCGCGCGGACCCGTTGCAGATCAGTTTCGGTCATGCCGCCGGCGCCGCCGACGAGCACCAGGACCGGGCGGGGCCCGGTCAGGCCGAGGGACGCCAGCGCCGCGGGCAGTGCACCGGTGTCGTCGGCCCGGGCGAGCCGGGCCCGTCGGCCGGCGCCGAAGTCCAGCGGCAGCACGCCGGCACCCGGGTTCCGCGGCGGCACGGGTCAGAGCTCGATGCGCTGGCCCTTGCCGACCACGACCACGCCGTTGTCGCTGACCGTGTAGAGCTTGCGGTCCCGGTCCAGGTCGACGCCGATCTGCGCGTCCTCCGGGATGATCACGTTCTTGTCGATGATGGCGTTGCGGATGACCGCCCGGCGCCCCACCGACACACCCTCCATGAGGACCGCCCCGTCGACGTGGGCCCACGAGTTGACCCGGACGTTGGGGGAGATCACCGAGCGTTCGACGAGGGAACCGGAGACGACCACGCCGGGCGAGATCATCGAGTCGATGGCGCGACCCTGACGGTCGTCGTACCCGTGCACGAACTTCGCCGGCGGCCACGAGCCGTAGTCGGTGAAGATCGGCCAGTCGTGGTTGTAGAGGTTGAAGATCGGCAGGGTGGCGATCAGGTCCATGTGGGCCTCGTAGAACGAGTCGAGCGTGCCCACGTCGCGCCAGTAGCCGCGGTCGCGGTCGGTGCTGCCGGGCACCTCGTTGTCGCGGAAGTCGTAGACGTTGGCCTCGCCGCGTTCGACGAGCATGGGGATGATGTTGCCGCCCATGTCGTGCTTGCTGTCCGGGTCCTGGGCGTCGGCGGTGACCGCCTCGCAGAGGGCGCGGGTGGTGAAGACGTAGTTGCCCATCGACGCGTAGACCTCGCCGGGCGAGTCTGCCAGGCCGACGGCGTCGCGGGGCTTCTCGCGGAAGGCCTTGATCTTCTTGCCGTCCGGGCCGACGTCGATCACACCGAACTGGTCGGCCAGTGCCAGGGGCTGGCGGATGCCGGCGACGGTGACCGCGGCGCCCGAGGCGATGTGGTCGTTGACCATCTGCTTCGGGTCCATGCGGTAGATGTGGTCGGCGCCGAAGACGATCACGTAATCGGGCGACTCGTCGTTGATCAGGTTGAGGCTCTGGTAGATCGCGTCGGCGGAGCCGGCGAACCAGCGCGGGCCGAGGCGCTGCTGGGCCGGGACCGGCGTGACGTAGTTGCCGAGCAGCGTCGACATCCGCCAGGTCTTGGAGATGTGCCGGTCCAGGGAGTGCGACTTGTACTGGGTCAGCACGACGATCTTCAGGTACCCCGCGTTGGCGAGGTTCGAGAGCACGAAGTCGATCATCCGGTAGATGCCGCCGAACGGGACGCCGGGCTTGGCCCGGTCCGCGGTCAAGGGCATCAGGCGCTTGCCTTCGCCACCAGCCAGAACAATTGCAAGCACCTTGACAGCCATGGGGAGGACGCTAATGTTCCGATCGGCTGTGCGCCACCCGAAAGGGCTGTTCGAAATATCTTGCTCGCGCTGCTGGACACTTGCCCGCGCGCCACACAGACTACCCGGTTGATCATCAGCGCCTCCGGGCGGCGGATACATGAGTGCGGCTATCCTGCGACTCGTGACCGATTCCCCCGCTCGTCGTCTGCGTGCCGATCTGCTCACCCGGGAGTACCCGCCGGAGGTCTACGGCGGTGCCGGGGTGCACCTCGAATACCTGAGCCGCGATCTGCGGAACCTCGCCGACGTCCGGGTGCACTGCTTCGGCGCGCCGCGGGACGAGACCGGCGTCACGGCGTACCCGGAGGGTGTGGAGCTGGCGGGGGCCAACGCGGCCCTGCGCACCATGGGGGTCAACCTGGCGATGGCGGCCGGCTGCGAGGGCGCGGACGTGGTGCACAGCCACACCTGGTACGCGAATTTCGCCGGCCACACCGCCAAGCTGCTGCACGGGGTGCCGCACGTGGTGACCACGCACAGCCTGGAGCCGCTGCGCCCGTGGAAGGCGGAACAGCTCGGCGGCGGGTACGCGTTGTCGTCGTTCTGCGAGCGGACCGCGATCGAGCACGCCGACGCGATCATCGCGGTGTCCGGCGGGATGCGGCGGGACGTGCTCAAGGCGTACCCGTCGGTGGACCCGGACCGGGTGCACGTGGTCTACAACGGCATCGACACCGAGCTCTACCAGCCCGATCACGGCACCGACGTGGTGGACCGGCTGGGCATCGACCGGTCCCGGCCCAGTGTGGTGTTCGTCGGCCGGATCACCCGGCAGAAGGGCCTGCCCTACCTGATGCGGGCCTGCCACGACCTGCCCGCCGACACCCAGATCGTGCTGCTGGCCGGTGCGCCGGACACCCCCGAGATCGCCGCCGAGGTGGAGGCGCTGGCCCGTGACCTGCGGGCGGCCCGGGATCCCGAGGGCGTGATCTGGGTGCAGGAGATGCTGCCCAAGCACGAGGTCGTCCAGGTCCTCACGCACGCCACGGTGTTCGTCTGCCCGTCGGTCTACGAGCCGATGGGCATCGTCAACCTGGAGGCGATGGCCTGCGAGACGGCGGTGGTCGCCACCGCGACCGGCGGCATCCCCGAGGTCGTCGCGGACGGCGTGACCGGCCTGCTGGTGCCGATCGAGCAGGTGCAGGACGGCACCGGCACCCCGGTCGACCCGGCGAAGTTCGTCGCCGACCTGGCCGCCACGCTGACCCGGGTGCTCGGTGATCCGCAGCTGGCCGAGCAGATGGGCAAGGCCGGCCGCGAGCGGGCGGTGGAGAAGTTCAGCTGGTCCCGGATCGCCGAGGACACCCTGGACGTCTACCGGACGGTGCTGTGACCTTGCTGAGGCGCCCCCCGCTCCAGCTCGCTCTCCTTCTGGTCGCGGTGCTGTTCGCCGTCGCGGTGCTCGGTCTCGGCCTGGTCCGCGCGGCGTTCTACGAGCCGCCGTCGGCCACCAGCGTCGCGGACAACGGTGTCGCCGCGGTGCAGGCGCCGGTCCCGTCGGTGGCGGGCCGGTGCGGCACCCAGGAGGCCACCGCTCCCCGGGAACTGCGCGGGATGTGGCTGACGACGGTCTACAACATCGACTTCCCGAGCAAGCAGGGTCTCTCGCAGGAGAAGGTCAAGGCGGAGTACCTCAAGTGGGTCGACCTGGCGGTGGCCCGGCGGCACAACGCGATCTTCGTGCACGTCCGGCCGAGTGGTGACGCGTTCTGGCCGTCCGAGTACGCGCCCTGGTCGAACTGGCTGACCGGCAGGCTCGACGGCAGCGACCCGGGCTGGGATCCGATGGCGTTCATGGTGGACGAGGCGCACCAGCGGAATCTCGAGTTCCACGCGTGGTTCAACCCGTACCGTGGGACGCAGCCCGCGCCCAGCGGTGCCGGCGCCGATCTCACCAAGCTGCCGGCCGATCACGCCCTGCGGACGCACCCGGAGTGGCGCATCGCCTATCCGACCGGCAAGAACAGCCGGCTCTACTTCGATCCGGGCGTTCCCGAGGCGCGCAGGTTCGTCGAGGACGCGATGCTCGAGGCGGTCCGGAAGTACGACATCGACGGCGTGCACTTCGACGACTTCTTCTACCCGTACCCGGAGAAGGGCGAGGACTTCCCGGACGACGCGTCGTTCGCGAAGTACGGCGCCGGCAAGTCGCGCGCCGACTGGCGACGGGAGAACGTGAACCTGCTGGTCCGGGAGATGCAGCAGCGGATCGCCGAGATCAAGCCCTGGGTGAAGTACGGCATCAGCCCGTTCGGCATCTGGCGCAACGGTGGCGAGGGCTCGGACACCAAGGGGCTGGAGAGCTACGACACGATCTACGCCGACACCCGTAAGTGGGTACGGGAGGGCTGGCTGGACTACATCGTGCCGCAGCTCTACTGGACGATCGGGTTCGACAAGGCGGACTACGCCAAGGTGCTGCCCTGGTGGGCGAAGACGGTCAAGGGCACGTCGGTGCAGCTGTACATCGGGATGGCCGACTACCGGGTGGGGGAGAAGGGCGACTGGAGCGATCCGGCCGAGCTCGACCGCCAGATGGCCATGAACGACAAGTTCGGCGTCCAGGGCCAGGTGCATTTCAGTGCCAAGCAGGTCCGGTCGGATCGGCTCGGTTCGGTGTCGCGCTACCAGAAGGCGCACTACGCGACGCCGGCGTTGCAGCCGCGGATGGAGCGTCTGCCGGTCGCGGCGCCGCCCGCTCCGCGGATCACCGGGGTGGGCCGCGGGGAGAAGGGCGAGACGATCCTGGCGACGGCGGCGACCGAGGGCGTGAGCTGGGCGCTCTACCGCACCGGGGAGAGCCGGGCGACGCTGGTCGCGACCGGTCGGGCCGGTGCCGCGGTGGTCGATCCGGCGCCGCCGTCCGGTCCGGTGTCGTACTGCCTGAGCGGGCTGGACCGTTCGGGCAACGAGGGCCCGCTGAGCGAGGCCTTCACCACCGGTCCCTCGTAAGGGTGAATCGGGGCAACTCCGGCAATTCGGACAGAATGCGGATGATTGCGGCGATACCGTAGGGCATGATCACAACAAGGCGTAAGCCGCTGAAGACTGCCCTCGGTGTCTCCGCCACGGTCGTAGCCTCTGTCGCGACCCTGGTGGCGGGCTCCGCCGCCGCGGCAGCCGCTCCCTCCCCGGAGCGGCTCAAGGCCGCACTGCTCACCCAGGCCGAGGTTCCGGCCGGTTTCTCCACCCTGAAGACCCCGATGAACACGTTCATCAGTGACATGGGCCTGGACGTCGCGTCCTGCGGCCGCGGCGCCGCCGCCGGCGGTGGCCCGATCACCGCGCGTGCCGTCTACACCCGCGGCGCGGGCGGCAGCGAGGCCCTGATCGAGACCCTGGCCGCCCCGGGCGCGGCCTCCGCCCGCCAGTTCGTCGCGGGCGTCGCCAGCGCCGTCAAGCGCTGCCCGACGTTCACCAAGCAGGTCCCGCAGATGGGCGTGAACGCCGCCGTCACGCTGACCCCCGGCACGCCGGCCAAACTGGGCGACGCCTCCGCAGGGGTCGGATTCACCATCCGCATCCCCACCCAGGCGCCGGTCCAGGGCCGGATGGTGGCGATTGCCGACGGTGACGTCTCCGCGATCGTCCTGATGCTGTCCCCGGGACAGCCCAACCAGCGTGAGCTGACGGCGGCCGCCGGTGCCGCGGCCCGCAAGCTGGCGTCCCTCTGAGATGTGCCCCGGGGTGCGGCGCCGTCCGGCGCCGCACCCGCCCGGCCATGGAAGGCTACGGCCGGGGCGTGCTGATCAGCCCTCGACCCGGCCCTGCGACACCACGAGACGACGGTCGGTCGCCACCGCCTCGAGCATCCGCCGGTCGTGCGTGACCAGCAGCAACGTGCCGGTGTAGCTGCTCAGCGCCGACTCCAGCTGCTCGATCGCCGCCAGATCCAGATGGTTCGTCGGCTCGTCGAGCACCAGCAGGTTCACCCCGCGCGCCTGCAGCAGCGCCAGCGCCGACCGGGTCCGCTCGCCGGGGGACAGCGTCGCCGCCGGGCGCAGCACGTGCGCCGCCCTCAGGCCGAACTTCGCCAGCAGCGTCCGCACGTCGGCGTCGCTGAGCTCCGGCACCGCCGCCCCGAACGCCCGGACCAGCGGCTCGTCACCGAGGAACAGCCCGCGGGCCTGGTCGACCTCGCCGACCACCACCCCCGACCCCAGATGCCGGTCACCGGACTCCAGGTCCACCCGCCCGAGCAACGCCGCGAGCAGCGTCGACTTGCCGGCCCCGTTCGCCCCGGTGATCGCCACCCGGTCCGCCCAGTCGATCTGCAGCGTGACCGGCCCCAGCGTGAAGTCGCCGCGCCGGACCACCGCGTCGCGCAGGGTCGCCACCACCGCACCGGACCGGGGCGCGGCGGCGATCTCCATCCGCAGCTCCCACTCCTTGCGCGGCTCCTCGACCACGTCCAGCCGTTCGATCATCTTCTCGGTCTGCCGGGCCTTCGCCGCCTGCTTCTCGCTCGTCTCACCCCGCTGGTTCTTGGCGATCTTGTCGTTGTCCGGGGCCTTGCGCCGGGCGTTGCGCACACCCTTGTCCATCCAGCCGCGCTGCATCCGGGCACGTTCGAGGAGATCCTCCTTCTTGCCGGAGTACTCCTCGAACTGCTCGCGGGCGTGCATGCGGGCCCGGTCGCGTTCCTCGAGATAGGACGCGTAACCGCCGCCGAACAGCTTCACCTGGTTCTGCGCCAGATCCAATTCGAGGACCTTCGTCACGGTACGCGTGAGGAACTCCCGGTCGTGGCTGACCACCACGACACCCGGGCGCAGGCCGGCCACGAACGTCTCCAGACGGGCCAGGCCGTCCAGGTCGAGGTCGTTGGTCGGTTCGTCGAGCAGGTAGACGTCGTACCGGCTGAGCAGCAACGACGCCATCCCGGCCCGGGCCGCCTGCCCGCCGGAGAGCGCGGTCATCGGATGGTCGAGCGCCACCGACAGCCCCACCTCGCCGGCCACCTGCTCGGCGCGTTCGTCCAGGTCGGCGCCGCCCAGGTCGAGCCAGCGCTCCAGAGTCGCCGCATACCGGTCGTCGGCGCCGGGCAGCTCCCGGGCCAGGTCCTCGGCGGCGGCGTCCATCGCGGCCTGCGCGGCGGTCACCCCGGTGCGCCGGCCGAGGAAGTCACGCACGGTCTCCCCGGCGCGCCGCTCCCGTTCCTGCGGCAGGTAGCCGACGTTGGCGGTGGGCGGGCTGAGCGAGACACTCCCGCTCTCCGTCGCGTTCAACCCCGCGAGGGTACGCAACAGCGTCGTCTTGCCCGCACCGTTGACTCCGACCAGTCCCACCACGTCCCCGGGCGCGACCACCAGGTCGAGTCCGGCGAAGAGGGTGCGGTCGCCGTGCCCAGCGGCGAGTTCCCGGGCGATCATCGTGGCGCTCATCGAACGCCAATCCTAGACACGTTCAGTCGTCGAAGTCCGCGTGGTGACTTCGGCCTCTCAGCGCGCCCGTAGTCACCACGCCCCACGGCGGTGTGGTGATTTGGGGTGCGTGGGGCGCCCGTAGTCACCACGGTCCACGGGGTGTGGTGATTTGGGGTGCGTGGGGCGCCCGTAGTCACCACGCCCCACGCCGGTGTGGTGATTTGGGGTGCGTAGGGCGCCCGTAATCACCACGGTCCACAGGGTGTGGTGATTTGGGGTGCGTAGGGCGCCCGTAATCACCACGGTCCACAGGGTGTGGTGATTTGGGGTGTGCAGGGCGCCCGTAATCACCACGCGGACGGGTTTCGCACCCTGACCGCGGAACGTGTCTCGAGGCCCGGGAACCCGGCAATGGTCAGCGGATCTTCGCGCCGTAGACGTGGCCGACGGCGATGGACAGCAGGACGCGGCGGTCGGCGACCATCACCGAGCGGTACTCGTCCCAGTCCGGGTGCTCGCCGGCCGCCCGCCGGTAGTAGTCGACGAGCGCCTCCACCGCGGGGCTCTGCGGGTCGTCGCCCGGCCCGGTCAGGGTGGCGACGCCCTCGGCGGTCGCCCAGGCGTAGCCGTCCGGGCTGGTCACCTCGAGTGTGGCCCGGGGGTCGCGGCGCAGGTTGGCGGTCTTGGCGCGGCCGGCGGTCACCGAGATCAGGATGACCTCGGCGTCCCGGTCGTAGAACTGGGTGACCGGCGACAGCTGTGGTCTGCCGTCGGCCTTGATCGTGGCGAGGACACCGAGCCGGGTCTCCGCGAGCAGCGTGCGCGGGTCGAACAGGGCAACCGTCATATCCCTGCCAAGTCCGTCCCGGGGAGGCCTATTCCGCGATCGGCCCGGCGGTTCCCTCCGCGATCGGCCCGGCGGTTCCCTCCGCGATCGGCCCGGCGGTTCTCTCCACGATCGGCCCGGCGGTTCCCTCCGCGATCGGCACGGCTGTTCCGGACACGTGGACGCCGGGGGTGCCCGGGACCAGACGGACGGTGATGCGGCTGGGGCGGCCCATGTCGTCGCCCTGGCGCAGCAGCAGCGTGGCGTCGTCCGGGACCAGGCCCAGCTCCCGCAGGTAGCCGCCGAACGCCGCGGCGGCCGCGCCGGTCGCCGGGTCCTCGTAGACGCCGCCGACCGGGAACGGGTTCCGGACGTCGAACTCCGCCGGGCCGGACCGGAAGGCCAGCTGGACGGTGGTCCAGTCGCGGTCGAGCATCAGTGCCTTCAGGGCCGGCTGGTCGTAGTGCAGGCCGGCCAGGCGTTCCCGGGTGGCGACGCCGAGCACGGGGTGGCGGGCGCCGGCGTACGCGACCCGGGGCGGCAGTGCGGGGTCGAGATCGTCCCGCGACCACCGGAGGACGGTCAGCAGGGCGTCCAGGTCGGCCTCGGACAGCCCGGACACCGTCGGCGCGACGCTGATCAGGGTGGCCACGCCCGCGTCGGAGACGGTGACCGGGACCTCGCCGGCGTTCGTCACGAACAGGTGCCCGCCGGGGCCCAGTGCCACCGCCGTGGCGACCGTGGCGTGCCCGCAGAACGGGACCTCGGCCAGCGGGCTGAAGTAGCGGACCCGGATCCCGCCGCCGGACGGGCCGGTCACGAACGCCGTCTCCGAGTAACCCACCTCGGCGGCGATCGCCTGCATGGCCGGGGCGTCGAGACCGGACGCGTCCAGGACCACCCCGGCCGGGTTGCCGCCGCTCGGTGCGACGGTGAATGCGGCGTACCGCTGAATCTGCGTCATGACCGGAAAGCGTGCCGGGCGGCACGCGGGGCGACCAGAGCCAATGTCGCGGTCCTGGTTGTGGTGCCCGCCACAGTCGCTGGTCGTCATCCTTGCGGAGTAGCGTTCCTGCGGTGACAGAGGCGACCATCGCGATCACGCCCGTTCCACCCGCCGGCCTTCCCGGCACCGTCGGTGAGCTGCGTGCCACAGGGCACGAGTTCCGGACGGTCAAGGAGGAGCTGCGCGCCAACCTTCTCACCCGGCTGCGCTCCGGCGAGCCGCGTTTCCCCGGCATCGTCGGCTACGAGGACACCGTGCTCCCCGAGGTGGAGCGCGCCCTGCTGGCCGGGCACGACATGGTCCTGCTCGGTGAGCGGGGCCAGGGCAAGACCCGTCTGATCCGGGCACTGGGCGGCCTGCTGGACGAGTGGACCCCCTACATCACCGGCTCGGAGCTGCACGAACACCCGTACCATCCGATCACCCCGGCGGCCCGCCGGCAGGCCGACCAGCAGGGCGACGCGCTGGCGATCTCCTGGCTGCACCGCTCCGAGCGGTACGGCGAGAAGCTGGCGACCCCGGACACCAGCGTCGGTGACCTGATCGGCGACGTGGACCCGATCAAGGTGGCCGAGGGGCGTGCCCTGGGTGACCCGGAGACGATCCACTTCGGCCTGGTGCCGCGGACCAACCGGGGTGTCTTCGCCGTCAACGAGCTGCCCGACCTGGCCGAGCGCATCCAGGTGGCGCTGCTCAACGTGCTCGAGGAGCGCGACATCCAGGTCCGTGGTTACCAGCTGCGGCTCCCGCTGGACCTGCTGCTGGTGGCCTCGGCGAACCCGGAGGACTACACCAACCGGGGCCGGATCATCACGCCGCTCAAGGACCGGTTCGGCGCCGAGATCCGCACCCACTACCCGGTCGACCTGGAGCTGGAGACCGCCCTGATCCGCCAGGAGGCGGAGCTGGTCGCGGACGTGCCGGAACACCTGGTCGAGGTGCTGGGCCGCTTCACCCGGGCGGTGCGCGAGTCGCCGTCGGTGGATTCCCGCTCCGGCGTGTCGGCGCGGTTCGCCATCGCCGCGGCCGAGACCGTCGCGGCGTCGGCGCTGCGCCGCTCCGGGCTGCGCGGCGAACGCGAGGCGGTGGCCCGGATCTGCGACGCCGTCTCGGTGACCTCCACGCTGCGCGGCAAGGTCGAGTTCGAGAGCGGCGAGGAGGGCCGCGAGGTCGAGATCCTGTCGCACCTGCTGCGGGTCGCGACCGCCGAGACGTTCCGGGCCCGGCTGGCCGGACTGGACCTGTCCGGCTTCACCGCCCTGGTCGCCGAAGGCGCGATCATCGAGACCGGTGATCTGGTCGGTGCCGAGGAGCTGCTCGGCCAGATCGGCACGGTGCCGGGTCTGGCCAAGGTGCTCGACCGGCTCGGGCTGGGCGACGCGCCGAGCCCCGGCCAGGCCGCGTCCGGGATCGAGTTCGTGCTGGAGGGGCTGCATCTGACACGCCGGCTGGCCAAGGAGCTGACCGACGACGGGCGCACCCTCTACGGGAGTTGAGCCGACATGGCCGGAAACGTTTTCCGATACGGGGCGTGGCGCGACGGGCCGGATCCGCTCGCGCCGCCCTACGACGTGCGGGCGGCCGTCGACGCGATGGGGGAGCGGGTGCTGCGCGGCGACAGCCTGCGTGATGCGCTGCGCGACCTGATCCGGCGGGGGCCGCGGGACGGCCGCGGGCTGGACGAGTTGCGGGCCCGGGCGCAGCGGCTGCGCCGGGAGGCGATGCGGCGGGGCAACCTGGACGGGGCGGTGACCCGGGCCCGGCAGATGCTGGACCAAGCGCTCGCCACCGAGCGGGATGCGTTGAGCGCCCGGGACGACGACGATGCGCGGTTCAGTGAGGCGATGCTGGACAGCCTGCCGCGGTCGACGTCGCAGGCCGTCTCCGAGTTGTCCGGATATAATTGGACATCGCCCGAAGCGGGGGATATTTACCGTCAGATTCTGGAGGGGCTGCGCCAGGAGGTCGTCGAGCAGCGCTTCGCCGGCATGAAGCAGGCGCTCCAGCAGGGTGACATGTCGGAAATATCTGACATGGTGGGTGATCTCAACGGCCTGCTCGACAAGCATGCCCGGGGGGAGAACACCGACGACGCGTTCCGTGAGTTCATGGCCAAGCACGGCAAGTTCTTCCCGGACGACCCGCAGAACATCGACGAGCTGATCGACTCGCTGGCCCGGCAGGCCGCGGCCGCCGAACGGCTGATGCGCTCGCTCAGCCCGCAGCAACGCGAGGAACTCCAAAGCCTGATGGCCCAGGCCCTCGCCGACAGCCCGCTCCAAGGGCAACTCGGGCAGCTCACCGACAACCTGCGGGCGCTGCGCCCCCACCTGAACTGGGACCGCGGCGAACGCGTACGCGGACCCGAGGACCTCGGCTACGGCGACGCCGCGTCCGCGCTGGGTGAGATCGCCGACCTGGACGAGCTGATCGACCAGCTCGGACAGGAACACCCCGGCGCGACCCTGGACGACGTCGACGTGGAAGCGGTCGAGCGTCAACTCGGCCGGTCCGCCGCCGACGACCTGCGCCGCCTGCGCGAACTGGAACGCGAACTGCGGCGCCAGGGCTGGGTGGAACGCGACGAGGACGGCCTGACCCTCTCGCCCAAGGCGCTGCGCCGGCTCGGCCAGACCGCGCTGACCAGCATCTTCCGGGACGTGGCGGGCACCCGCGGCGAGCACGACATGCGCGACGCGGGGGCGGCCGGGGACCTGATCGGCTCGTCACGGCGCTGGGAGTTCGGCGACGATCAACCCCTCGACGTGGTCCGCACGGTGGGCAACGCGGTCCGGCGCCGGGCCGCCTCCCGGGATCTTCACACCGTTCCGGTACGCCTGACGCCGGACGACTTCGAGATCGCGGAAACGGAGCGGCGCTCGTCGGCCGCGGTGGCGCTCTGCGTCGACCTGTCGTACTCGATGTACGCCGACGGGCGCTGGGGGCCGATGAAGCAGACCGCCCTGGCCCTGTCGCACCTGGTCGCCACGAAGTACCCGCAGGACGCGCTGCAGATCGTCGGGTTCGGCAAGTACGCCCAGACGCTGTCCCAGGGTGAACTCGCGGCGATCGAGCCGACCACCGAGAAGGGCACCAACCTGCAGCATGCCCTGAAACTGGCCGGCCGGCACCTGCGGCGGCATCCGGGCGCCGAACCGGTGGTGCTGGTGGTCACCGACGGCGAGCCGACCGCGCATCTGGAGGAGGACGGCGAGGCGGTCTTCTGGTGGCCGCCGCTGAGCGAGACGGTCAGCGCCACGGTCCGCGAGGTCGACCTGCTCACCCGGTACGGCGCGACGCTCAACGTGTTCATGCTGGGTGAGGAGCCGGGGTTGCGGCGGTTCGTCGGCGCGGTGGCCGAGCGCAACGGCGGGCGGGTGTTCAGCCCGGACGCCGCCGAACTCGGCCGCTACGTGATCGACGACTACGTGCGGGCGCGCCGGGGCCGCCGTTGACCCCCACCCGAAGTCATCACGCTTTTCGGGGTGTGTTGAGTTCGGGCGTTGTGGGCGCCTGAAGTCATCACGCTTTTCGGGGTGTGGTGACTTTGGGCGTTGTGGGCGCCCTAACTCAACACGCGGGGTCAGCCGCGCAGGGTCTGGGACGGCGGCACGCCGTAACGGGAGCGGTACGCGGTGGCGAACCGGCTCGGGTGGGTGAACCCGAACCGGTACGCCGCCTGCGCCACCGTCGTTCCCGGCGCGGCCCGGCGCAACTCGTCGTGCACCAGTCCCAGCCGCAACTCCCGCAGGTAGGTCATCGGCGGCATTCCCACGTACCGCAGAAAGCTCTGCTGCAGTGCCCGGCTGCCCACCCCGGCGACGGCAGCCAGGTCGGCCACGGTGAACGGACGGCCCGGTTGCGCGTGCATCGCCTCGACCACCCGCCGGATCGCGCCCGGCGCGGCCAGAGCGGGACGCTGACCGTGCAGCGAGTCGCGGAACCGGTGGCCGGTGGCGAAGAGCAGACCGGTCATCAGGCTCTCGCGCAGCCGCGCACCGACCACCGGATGCCCGGTCAGGCCGTCCGGCGTGCCGGTGTCGGCGGTGACGATCCGGGCCAGCCGGCTCCAGGCCGCGCCCGCCCCGCGCGTGACGTCGATCTCCGGGCCCAGGTCGACCGGACCGCGTACCGGACGGTCCAGCAGCTGGGACAGCTGGTTCTCCAGCTCCCGGCGGCCCACCTTGACGGCCAGGATCCGGCAGTCGCCGTCCCACCGGTCGACGATGGTGTGCCCGACCGGCTGGTAGACCGCGGCTCCGCGACCGGCGAGGACCCGGTGCGGTTCGTCACGCCCCTGGTGCCAGGCCATGCCACCGCCGGTCAAGGGCAGATTCACGTGGTACGCGTCGAGCTCGCCCGCATCGATGCGCACGTCGACACCGAACCGCAGGTCGCCGAGGGTCACCGCGTCGTCGCCGCCGACCGCGAAGTCGGCCGTCCAGTGCGAGGCCGGGGCGAGGACACGGACGTCCAGGGCGTAGAAGTTGCGGGTCAGTAGGTCCTGCGCCTCGTCCACGTCGCGTATCTGCCGGGTCACTGTGTGCACGCTCTCCAGCTTCTCGCCTGACGTGGCCGGCGGCCAGTCACCCGTCGAGGGAATGATGGGCTAGCCTCCTAGGACGGCGTACGCTTTGTGGCGCCTGTGACTGCGCGTCGGCCGGAGGAACGCGGCTGGTTATAGTTGCTCGGCGAGTGAGCAGCTCGTACAGGATCCGGGCGGGGGCCCGGGCCGAGGGGGAAGGAAGTCGCGATGTCGCAGCAACCTGCGTCGTCCATCGAGACCTCCGACCGCATCTGGACCCTGCCCAACGCCATCAGCTTCCTGCGGCTGCTCGGCGTCCCGCTCTTCCTCTACCTGCTCCTGGTGCTCCAGCACGACGTCGCCGCCGTGGTGGTGCTGGCGATCGGCGGCTCCACCGACTGGGTGGACGGCTACATCGCCCGCCGGATGAACTCGGTCAGCCGCCTCGGCGAGCTGCTCGATCCGTTCGCCGACCGGCTCTACATCCTGGCCACCCTGGTCGGCTTCACCATCCGCGACGTGGTCCCGCTCTGGCTCACCGGCATGCTGCTGCTGCGCGAGGCGGTCCTCTTCGTGGCCCTGCTGATCCTGCGCCGCCAGGGGCACGGGCCGCCGCCGGTGCACTACGTCGGCAAGTCCGGCACGTTCGTGCTGCTCGCCTCGTTCCCGATCATCCTGCTGGCCAAGGCGGTGCCGTCGATCGCCTGGTGGGCCACGCCGACCGGCTGGGGCCTGGCCTGGTGGGCACTCGGGCTTTACTGGGCGGCTGCCGCGCTCTACCTCGTGCAGACGGTGCGCCTGCTGCGCGCGGACCGTCCCGGCGCCGGGACGGAGGGGGCGTGAGCCCGGCGGCGCGGTCCGCGCCCGGTCCGTCGTCCGAGTCGTCCCCGTCCTCGCCTGCCGTGCCGTCCCCGGCTGCCGTGCCGTCCTCGCCCGGCACGCCGTCCCCGGCCGCGGCTGCCTCTTCGTCTGCCGCGTCTGCGTCTACTGGCTTCTCCGTTTTGTCCGCTCGGCCGGCGGTGGACTCCTCACCGGCTCGGTCGGCGGTGGACTCCTCACCGGCGCGGCCGGTGGCGGGGCTCGAACCGGGGGAGACGCCGGACCCGGACGGCTCCGGCCGGCGTTACGCACCCGACTTCCTGATGGAGCTGTTCCGCAACCCGCTCGACCCCGGATACGCGGACGCGGCCGCCCGGCGCGACTCCGGATACCGGCGCAGCCCCGGCGGCCGGCGCACCGCGGCCGGCTCGTCCGCCGTGGTGGCGCTGGTCATCGGATTCCTGCTGGTGGTCGCCTACCAGCAGACGGTGGCCGAGGAACCCGCCCGCACCAAGGCGCGGGACACGCTGATCGAGCAGGTGCAGAGCCGCCGCGCCGAGACCGAGGACCTGCAGGGCCGGGCCGAGCGGCTCGCCGCCGAGGTGGCCGGCCTGCGCGAACGGGAACTGAGCGGCGCCGCCCTGGCCCAGCTGCGTGACCTGGAGGCGGCCACCGGGCTGGCGACCGTCCGCGGGTCGGGAGTGCGGATCACGCTGTCCGACGGGCCGACCACGGTCGACGCGGTGACCGGGGAACGGCGTACCGAGGCGCAGGTCAAGGACACCGATCTGCAACTGGCGACGAACGCGTTGTGGGCGGCCGGCGCCGAGGCCATCGCGATCAACGGCCAGCGCCTCACCGCGACGTCCACCATTCGTCAAGCGGGCGGGGCGATCCTGGTCAACGTGCAGCCGGTCGCCGCGCCGTACGAGGTGGTGGCGATCGGGCCGGGCGACATGGGATCCGACTTCCACAAGGGGTACGCCGGCCAGTTCTTCGACACGCTCGCCGCACGGTACGGCCTGTCGTACGACGTGGCGAACGCCAAGGACGTGACCCTGGACGCGGCGACCGAGATGAAACTGCGGGTCGCCGCGGCCGACACCCCACCGCCCGCCGCGTCGGGCTCCTCGTCACCGGACGGCTCGGGAACGGCCCGTTCGTCCGGCTCTGCGTCGGAAGGGCCCCGATGATCGCCGTTCTCGCCCTGCTCGCCGGTGTGCTGCTGGGCATCGTGTTCCATCCGGCGGTGCCGCCGGAGTTGGTGCCGTACCTTCCGATCGCCGTGGTGGCGGCGCTCGACGCCGTGTTCGGCGGGGTCCGGGCCAAGCTGGACGGCATCTTCGACGACAAGCAGTTCGTCGTGTCGTTCATCTCGAACGTGCTGGTGTCGGCCCTGATCGTGTACGTGGGTGATCAACTGGGCGTGGGTGGTCAGCTGTCCACCGGTGTCGTGGTGGTGCTCGGCGTGCGCATCTTCGGTAATGTCGCGGCGATCCGACGGCACCTCTTCCGGGCATAGGAATTCGATGACTGACCGTGACGAATTCGGTGAACGCCCGGGCGTTCCGGCTGCCGGCATGCCTGTGGCGGGGCGTAAGCCCGCGGCCGGCCGGTCGCCGCAGCCGTCTGCTCCCGCCGACGCCGAGCAGCCCTCCGAGTCGTTCGCCGAGCAACCCTTCGAGTCGCTCGCCGGGTCGCCCTCCGAGTCACTCGCCGGGTCGCCCTCCGAGTCGCCTTCCGCGTCGTCGGCAGGATTCCCCTCGGGCGGGGCGGAACTCTCGGCGGATGAGCCGGACGAGCCGACGGTGCCGTTGGCCAGGCCGGGGCTGGCGCGAGACCCGAGGCCGCTCATTCCGCCCGCGGCCTCCCCGCCGAGGCCGGTGGAGGACGAGCCTACGGTGCCGTTGACGACCTCGGGTCTGCTCTCGGATGCTTCTTCGCCTGCTGTGCCTTCGCCTGCGGCGGCTCTTTCCGCCGGGCGTCCGCTTGAGTCGTCGCCGGTCTCCACCGGCGAGTCCTCGGTGTCCGCGGTGGACTCTGCGGACGCCGGGGCGAACTTTCCGGACTCCGGGGTGAGTTCTCCGGACTCCGCGATGGACCCCCGGGGCCCCGGGCTGAACTCTGCGGACTCCGGAGTGGACCCTCTGGGGTCCGAAGCGGACTCCCCGCTCTCCGCGGCCGGGTCCCCGCTCTCCGCGGTCGGCTCTCCGGCCGCCCGGGAGAGGTCTTCGGTCGAGGCTGCGGACGCCGCCGGGGCGCCACGGACGGGTGACCTGAGTGACGGCGACGGCGAGACATCCGCCACGTCACCCGATCCGTCGATTTCTGACACGCCCGAGGCCGTCGCCGACAAAGGTGATCTTGATCGCCCGGCGCGACGGCGGCCCGCGCCGGCCGGAACGCTGATCTGGGTGCTGCTGGCGCTGCTGGGGTTCACGCTTGTCGTCCAGGTGCGCAGCAACGACGCCGATCAGGGGCTGAGCACCGCCCGGCAGGAGGACCTGGTGCGCATCCTCAGCGATCTGGAGGCTCAGGACAGCCGGCTGCTGGCCGAGATCCAGGCGATGGAGCGCACGCGCGGGCAGTTGAGCTCGGGTGTCGAGGGCCGGGAGGCGGCGCTGGCCGAGGCGAGCAAGCGCAACGCTGAGCTGGGGCTGCTGGCCGGCACGGTTCCCGGGCGTGGTCCGGGGCTGGAGATCGCGCTCGTCGGGGTGAAGGCCTCGGACGTGCTGAACGCCGTGCAGGAGCTGCGCGGTGCGGGCGGCGAGGTGATGCAGCTCAACGGCGCGAACAATGCGGCGGTACGGATCGTGGCGTCCAGTTATTTCGTCGATGCCGCTGATGGGGGCATCATTGCCGACGGCAAGCGGCTGTCCGGACCGTTCCGTCTCCTGGTGATCGGTTCGCCGGAGACGATGAGCACGGCGCTGCAGATCCCGGGCGGGGTGGTGGCGTCGGTGAAGAACGACGGCGGTAGCGTGACCATGGACTCGCGTTCCCTGGTCGAAGTGACCGAGGTGCGCAAGGCAGCAGCCTTGCAATACGCGCGTCCAGTTTCGTGATCTACGGAGGAAGCGTTGATTCCTGAGGACCTGCGGTACACCGCGGAGCACGAGTGGGTCGCCGGTGACGGCAGTGGCCCTGTGCGGGTGGGCATCACCCATTTCGCGCAGGACGCTCTGGGCGACATCGTCTTCGTCGACCTGCCCGAGGAGGGCACGGTCGTGCAGGCGGGCGACTCGCTGGGTGAGATCGAGTCGACGAAGAGCGTCTCGGAGATCTACGCGCCGATCGCCGGCACGGTGGTGGCCAAGAACGCCACGTTGACGGACACGCCGGAAATCATCAACGGCGAGCCGTATGCGGCGGGTTGGCTGGTGGAGATCACGCCGGCGGATCCGGCGTCTCTCGATTCCCTGCTGGACGCGGCGGCCTACCGGGCGATCACCGAGAGCTGATCCGGTGTGCGGGAAACCGTGCCGGAAGTGAATGGAAGACAATCGGTCTCCGCGAGTCCGGTTGCTCAGCGATATTGGCGCTGACTAGGCTCGCGGAGCACACCGAGAACTGTTATCCCTTTGAAACCGATAGTCGTGCGTCGGGCCGAATCTGGCCTCGGCGGGGTCAGAGCACAGCTGGCCTCGTCGGGAGGCGGCGACCAACTGATCCGTGAGGTGGTCCGATGACGCGCCCAGACGACGAGTTCCCCCCACTCGACGTCACGTCCACGCTGAACCTTGGCGCCCTTGACGAGGTGCTCGAGGGACCCGAGACCGACGTGGTGCCGAGCCGGATGTCCGGTTCGCTGCCGCCCGGTATGGCATTGCTGGTCGTGCGTCGTGGTCCGAACGCGGGTGCCCGCTTCCTGCTCGATCACGATGTGACGACCAGTGGCCGGCACCCGGACAGTGACATCTTCCTTGACGACGTGACGGTGTCGCGCCGCCACGCCGAGTTCCACCGGGACGGCGGCATCTTCACCGTCCGGGACGTCGGCTCCCTCAACGGTACGTATGTGAACCGGGAAAGGGTCGAAGCCGCGACGCTCAGCAACGGCGACGAGGTCCAGATCGGTAAGTTCCGTCTGGTGTTCATCGCCGGCCCGCGCCCTGAGGGTGAGGGCGGCCGGGGGTGAACGCGTCGGGGGCGGCCGCGCGTGACCCGGGGCCTTCGCGCCCGCAGAGCGGGCAGGGCGGGCGTGAGGGTGCGCTGATGAGCATCGGGGAGGTGCTTGCCCATCTACGCGCCGAATTCCCCGACACCACGATTTCGAAGTTGCGGTTCCTGGAGGCGGAGGGTCTGGTCGACCCGCAACGCACCGCCTCCGGGTACCGCAAGTATTCGTGGAACGACGTGGCGCGGTTGCGTTTCGTGTTGACCGCGCAGCGTGACCAGTACCTGCCCTTGCGGGTGATCCGGGAGCAGCTGGACCGGATGGAGCAGGAGCCGGTGGTTCCGCAGCGTCCGACGCTGGTGGCGGTGGGGACGCCGCGTGCCGCCGAGTCGGCGGACACCCGGATCCCCAAGGCCGACATGCTGGAACGCACCGGTGTGGACGAGGCGCTGTTGGCCGAGCTGGAACAGATCGGTCTGGTGGTGGCGCGCCCGCCGGGGTGGTACGACGCCGATGCGGTGATCATCGTGGAGGCGGTGGTGGGCCTGACCCAGTACGGGTTGGAGGTCCGTCATCTGCGCGCGTTCCGCAACGCCGCGGATCGCGAGGTGGGGCTGTTCACACAGCTGCTGGCGCCGTTGGCGCGTCAGCAGGATCCGGCGGCGCGGGCCCGTGCCGCCGACACGGCTCGTGACCTGCAGGCGTTGTCGCAGCGTCTGCATGCGGCGCTGGTGCGCTCGGGCCTGCGCGGCGAATTGGGGCGCTGACACCGGTTCGGCCTACCCTGTGCGGGGTATCTCGCGCGGGTCGGATTCCGGTGCTGTGCGTGTACCGTGCAGGTTAGGGGCGGCCGTGTGACGACGGGCGACAAATCAACGACACGGAGGCGGCGGTGCGCGAGCTGAGCGTGGTCGGGGTCCGGGTGGAGCTGCCCAGCAACCAGCCCATCGTGTTGCTGCGGGAGGTCGACGGCGACCGGTACCTTCCGATCTGGATCGGCGCGGTGGAGGCGACCGCCATCGCGTACGAGCAGCAGGGGGTCAAGCCGGCCCGGCCGCTGACCCATGATCTTCTCCGGGACATCCTCGCGGCGCTGCAGGCGCCGCTGAAGGCGGTGGAGATCACCGAGCTGAAGGACAACGTCTTCTACGCGGATCTGCTGATCGGTGACGATCTGCGGGTCTCGGCGCGGCCGAGTGACTCGATCGCGCTGGCGTTGCGGGTGGGTGCGCCGATCCGGTGTGCCGATCAGGTGCTCACCGAGGCGGGCATCGTGATCCCGGACGAGCAGGAGGACGAGGTGGAGAAGTTCCGTGAATTCCTCGACCAGGTGCGTCCGGAGGATTTCGCGGGTTGACATCGACTTCTGTCGTCGGGCGGGCGCTAGCCCGCTCGCGGCGTGTCGTGCCGTTACCTCCATGTTTCGGTCGTGACTGAGATATACGCTCGTGACGTCCAGGTGAACCGGCACACCGCCTAGATTTCGATCATGGGCAGGGGGAGGTATTCGCGTGCACGAGCAGCCTCTTGAAGGCCCACTCGTCGGCGAGGACGGCTCGGTCGGGTACCGCGGGGTGACGGCGTGTCAGGCCGTAGGCATCAGTTACCGCCAGCTCGACTACTGGGCCCGGACCACGTTGGTGGTGCCGAGTGTCCGGGATGCGTCGGGGTCCGGCACTCAGCGTCTGTATTCCTTCCGCGACCTGGTGGTTCTCAAGGTCGTGAAGCGTCTGCTGGACGCGGGGGTGTCGTTGCAGAACATCCGCCGGGCGATCGAGACGTTGCGGTCGCGCGGGGTCGACGATCTGGCGGAGATCACTCTGATCTCGGACGGGACGACGGTGTACGAGTGCCGGTCCCCGGAGGAGGTCGTGGATCTGTTGCAGGGCGGTCAGGGCGTGTTCGGCATCGCGATCGGCGGCGCCTTCAAGGAGATCCAAGGTTCGTTGTCGCACCTGCCGGCTGAGCCGGCCGCGTCGCCGCAGCCGGTCGGGGTGGACACCCCCGCCGAGCCGGCCGCCGGCGACGAGTTGGCGGCCCGCCGGGCCCGCCGCCGCGCCGGCTGAGGACGCGCCGCATTCCGTAAGCACGTGTCGGAGCATCGGGTGACGTCCGGGTGGCCGGGGACGGCGCCGCCGGGCCGACAGGGGAACTGCCGGCCCGCCGGGCGGTCGTGGGTCAGTCGCGATCCTTGTCCAGGAACTGCAGGGCGGCGGCGGGGAACAGCGGGGACAGGAACGCGTTGTAGTGCGTCGTCCCGGGCAGGATCGCCAGGGCGTGACCGCCCTTCGGACGGCCCGAGCCGTCCCAGCCGCCGTCGCGCAGACCGCCGTCGAGGAGGCTGAAGACCTCGACGAAGTGCGACGGCGGGCACAGGTCGGCGTCGGCGGCGACGATCAGGGTCGGCGTCTGCAGGGCGCGGATCTCGTCGGTGTAGTCGTAGTCCTCGGCCATCGCCACACCGATCTTCTCGAGCAGGCGGGGGAAGTCCTCCGGCCGCGGCGCGACGCGCTGGTACAGCTCGTACATCGGCGTCTGCTTCATGAACTCCGCCGCTTCCGGTCCGACCTGGCCCTGCTGTTCGAGGATCTCCGGGTACGCGGCGCTGCGGCGGATCCCGGCCGACAGGGCGACCAGCCGGCCCACCTTCTCCGGGTGGTGGAACGCCACCTGAAGGGCGACGCCCCCGCCGAGGGAGTAGCCGACCAGGTCGGGACGGTCCAGACCGAGGTGGTCGATGAGGGCGGCGATGTCGTCGCCCATCGAGCGGATGTGCAGCGGCCGGTCGATGTCGGCGGTACGCCCCTGCGCCTGCAGGTCGGGCAGGATGACCTGGTGCCCGGCGGTGAAGGCGGGCAGGACCGGGGCGAACATCTCGCCCGATCCGAGCCCGCCGTGCAGCAGCACCAGGGGCCGGCCGGTGCCGTGGATCTCGTAGTACAGGTTGATCCCGTTGACGTCGGCGTAGGGCATGGGAGCTCCTCGGTTCTCACGGCTTGTCGTTCGGTACCGGGTATGACCGGCCGGGCGCGGGAAACTCATCGCCGCCCCGGAAAGTCTGTCGTTCCGGGAGCGGATTTTCTGTCATACGGTTGCGCTAGCTTCGTCGGCGTGGATGTGGCTGCTGGCGAGTTGGAGGCCTTCCGGCCGGAGCTGACCGGATACTGCTATCGCATGCTCGGTTCCGCGTTCGAGGCGGAGGACGCGGTGCAGGACACCATGGTGCGTGCCTGGCGGGGCCTGGACCGGTTCGAGGGGCGCTCCGCGGTGCGTTCCTGGCTCTACCGGATCGCCACGAACGTGTGCCTGGATATGCTGGCCGGCGCGCAGCGGCGGGTCCGCCCGATGGATCTGGGGCCGGCCGGTTCCGGTGCGGCCACCCATCCGGGTGAGCCGGGGCCGGAGGCGATCTGGGTGGGTCCGGTGCCGGACACCCGGGTGGCCCGTGCCGGGGGTGATCCGGCCGAGGTGGTGGCCGGCCGCGAGACGATCCGGCTGGCGTTCGTCGCCGCCCTGCAACATCTGCCACCGCGGCAGCGGGCGGTGCTGATCCTGCGGGAGGTGCTGGCGTTCTCCGCGCAGGAGACGGCCGTGCTGCTCGGTGCCACCGTCGCCGGGGTCAACAGTGCGCTGCAGCGGGCCCGGGCGACTCTGGCAGCGGCGGCTGACACCGGGGCCGGCGGTGTCAGCGGTGTCACCAGGGCCACCGGCGTGACCGGCGTCGGCGGGGCTACCGGCAGGATTGGTGTCGGCGGGTCCGTCGGGGTCACCGGCGGCGGGGCTGGCGGGGCCACCGGCGGCGGGGCCACTGGGGCCACCAGGGCCGCTGGCGTTGGCGGCGATGGCGTTGGTGGCGATGGCGGTGTCAGCGGCGTTTCCGGCGGATCCCGGGGCGGGCCCAGCCGCCGTGACCGGCTGGAAGCCGCGGCGGCCGGTGATCCGCTCGACGACGAGCAGAAACGCCTGCTCGAGCGTTATGTGACGGCGTTCGAGGCCTACGACCTGCCGGCACTGACGGCTCTGCTGCACGAGGACGCGACGCTGTCGATGCCGCCGCTGCCGTTGTGGTTGCGCGGTCCCGCCGACATCGCCACCTGGATGTCCGGCACGGGCAGCGGCTGCCGCGGTTCGCGTCTGCTGCCGGTGTGGGCCAACGGACAGCCGGCCTTCGGACAGTTCCGGCCCGGCCCGGACGGTACCGGGTACGTGCCGTGGGCGCTGATCGTGCTGGACGTGTCAGGGGACCGGATCGCCGGGGTCGCCAACTTCCTGGACACCGGCCGGTTGTTCCCCCTGTTCGGCCTGCCGCCGCGGCTCTGAACACCCGCTCAGAACTGTCGTGCGTGACTTCGGCGGCCCTTCACGGGCCGGTCTGCCCGTCGGCGACCCACGACGGGCAGAAACTGCAGTTACGAGCTCAGGACCCCGGCGACTAGCCGGGCCACGACCTCGTAGGCACGATCGGCGTCGACCGGGTCGAAGTCGGGGCCGTCCACCGGGATCGGGGTGCCACGGCGCAGCGCGGTCAGCGGCGCAGTCGGCGGGCGGGCCGGCGGGTCGGCCGGCGAAATGGTGGGTGGGCCGGCCTGCGGAACCGTGAGTGGGCCGGCCGGCGGAGCGGTAGGTGGGCTGGATGGCGGAACCGTGAGTGGGCCGGCCGGCGGAACGGTAGGCGGGCCGGATGGCGGAATGGTGAGTGGGTCGGTGAGCAGCGGCATCAGACGGTCGGCGGCGGTCGTGGTGGAGGAGGCGAACAGGCGGGCGGCCACCGCCAGCAGCGTGCGGGTGGGCTGCCGCAGGTGCCGGTGCAGGCCGCTGTCGACGAACAGCGGGTTGTACAGGACGTACCGGATGCGGCTGGTCGGGTCGCGGCGGGTGAAACCGGCGCCGAGCAGGTCGTTCATCCGGGTGCCCTGCAGGACCGCGCGCATCATCCGGTACTCGCGGGTGAGTTGCAGGTCGTCCCAGTGGATGACGCCGCCCTTGATGCCGCCGGTCCCGGTCAGGCTGAGGATCATCGGATGGTCCGCGCGGTTCAGGGCGGGGCGCAGGCCCTCGGCGAGCAGGTACCGGGCCAGCACCATGATGGCGAAGGACCGTTCGAAACCTTCGGCGGTCTCCACACGCTGCGGGCTGAACGCCCCGGCGGACAGGACCAGGGTGTCGATCCGGTCGGGGAGTCGCCGGATCAGGGCGTCGGTGGCGGCGACCGAGGTGAGATCGGCGTCGGCGCTGCCGAGGGCGATCACCCGATCACCGCGTTGTCTCAGGCGGGCGGCGAGGGCGCCGCCGATGCCGCGGGTCCCACCCGCGATGACCACTGTGCGCATACTGCGATGGTGGACAACGCGACGGTGGTGGCGAAAGAAGGCACATTGATGTCCCCGGTGATCGCGCTGCCGGTCACGCCCGCCGACCGGCAACGCTGCCCGGCGACGGACGTGCTGGCCCGGGTCGGGGAGAAGTGGACGATCCTGCTGCTGGCGATCCTGCGGGACGGGCCGCGCGGATTCAACGAACTGGACCGGCTGGTGCAGGGCATCAGTCGGCGCATGCTCACGCGTACCCTCAGAAGCCTGGAATCTGATGGTCTGATCAGCCGCCGGCAGGTCGATCAGCGGGTGGAATATGCCCTGACCGGTCTGGGTCGCTCCCTGTTGCCGCTGGTCGTGGCGGTGGGGGAGTGGGCCGTGGCGCACGCCTCCGAGATCGACCAGGCCCGCGCGGCAGCCGGTCAGCGGTGAACACAAAGCCGGTCAGCGGTGAACACAAAGCCGGTCAGCGGTGAACACAAAGCCGGTCAGCGGTGAGCCCAGAGCCGGTCAGCGGTGAACACAAAGCCGGTCAGCGGTGAACACAAAGCCGGTCAGCGGTGAGCCCAGAGCCGGTCAGCGGTGAACACAAAGCCGGTCGGCGGTGAGCCGAAGCCGGTCAGCGGTGAGCCGGAGCCGGTCAGCGGTGATTGGTGGGGCCGCAGACGAGGTGCCCGTCGCGGTCGAAGGCGTAGACCCAGGCACCTTTGGTCGTGTCGCGGTCGTCCTTCCACCTGACGAACAGTTCACCGGGCCGCCCGTGTGTGGCGGCGCTCCATGGTGCGGCCTCGTCCGGGCCGAGTTCGCGAACGCCGGACAGCCGGTGCCGCCGCACGTTGCGATCCCGCGATCGGGTCGTCCGGTATGCCCGGTTCAGATGCTCGAACTGTGGTCGATCCGCGCTCATGCACCCCACCCCCGTGCCGAGAAGTGTCCTCAGCCACCATCCAAGAGCGCCACGTCAAGTCCTCGATCCGTCAGCCGGCCAGGGCTGTTCCCAGAAGCGGCGGTAGGGGGCCAGCCACGCGTCGATCTCGGCGAGAGGGGCGGGGTTCAGTTCGTACCACCGGCGTTGGGCCTCGGGCCGGACCCGGACCAAGCCCGCCTCGCGCAGGGCCCGCAGGTGTTTGGACGTGCCGGGCTGGCTGAGGCCGAGCTCGGCGGTCAGCTCGCCGACCAGGCGCGGCCGGTCCAGGAGCAGGTCGAGGATGCGGCGGCGGGTGGGGTCGGCGAGCATGTCGAAGGTGGTGGACTGCACCCACCGCAAAATACCGGTACAGCTATATAACCGCAACGGCATTTATGCCCACCGCGGCGGGTACGTCCTCCGGGTGCACCGGCCGGCACAGGTGATAGCCCTGCCCGAGATCGCAGCCCAGCGCCCGGACCGCCTGCCGCTGGAACTCGGTCTCGATGCCCTCGACGACGGTCCGCAGCCGCAACGTGCGGGCCAGGTCCACGACCGCCCGGACCACCGCCAGGTCCTCACGGGTCGGCTCGGCGCGGCTCAGGAACGCCCGGTCGATCTTCAACTCGTCGACCGGCAGCCGCCGCAGGTACGACAACGACGAGTACCCGGTGCCGAAGTCGTCCACCGACACCCCGACCCCGAGCGCCTTGAGATCACTGAGGCAGGCGATCGCCGCCCGCGGGTCACTCATCAGCACCGACTCGGTCAGCTCCAGGATGACCGCCGAGGCGGGCAGACCGCGGCGGGCCAGGATCCGCTCCACGTCCTCGGCGAACACCGGGTCGGTCAGCTGCCGGCCGGACACGTTGACGTTGAGGGTCAGCTCGGGCATCGTGGCCCGCCAGCGGACCGCCTGCTCCCCGGCGGTGTCCAGCACCCACCGGCCGATGTCGCGGATCAGCCCGTTCTCCTCGGCCATCGGCACGAAGTCGCCCGGGGACACGTACCCGCGCTGGGAGCTCTGCCAGCGCACCAGGGCCTCCACCCCGGTGGCCTCGCCGGTGGCCAGCGCGAACAACGGCTGATACTGCAGGCGGAACTCGCCGAGTTCGACGGCCCGCTGCAGGTCGCCGTCGAGGGTGAGCCGGGCCAGCGCCTCGGTGTGCATGTGCGGCGCGTACACCACCACCTGCCCGGCCCCGGCCTGCTTCGCCCGGTCCATCGCGATGTCGGCGCTGCCGAGCAGGTCGCCGGCGGACGTCCCGGAAGAGGCCGTGGCCACCCCGATCCCGGCGCCGACGAACACGTCGTGCCCACGGACCGGGAACGGCTGCCGGATCGCGTCGACGATCCGGTACGCCACCGGCAGCGCCTCGTCCGTGGTGGCGTCCGGCAACAGCACCGCGAACTCGTCCGAGCCGAGCCGGGCCGCCGTTGCGTCCGACGGCAGGCAACCGCGGATCCGGGCGGCGACCAGGCCGAGCAGCTCGTCGCCGGCCGGATGCCCGAGACTGTCGTTGACCGCCTTGAACCGGTCCAGGTCGACGAAGAGCACACTGACCGGGCCGTCCGCGCGTAACCGCTGGTCGAGCGTCGCCAGGAACGCCGCCCGGGTGGGCAGGCCGGTCAGCGCGTCGTGGCGTTGCCGTCCGCCGCCGGTCAGGGTGCGGCTGTGCAGGGCCAGGACGAGGCTCTGCGCCATCGCCTGCAGCAGCTGCCGTTCCCGGGAAGCGAACGGTTCCGCGGCCCGCGCCACCAGCAGCGTGACCGGGCCGAACCGGGCGGACGCCAGATGCAGCTCCCGCCCGTCCAGGTGCAGCAGCGGCCGGTCACCGGCCGCGGCCAGGGCGGCGCCGAGTGCCTCGCTCCCCGCGTCGGAGGAGAAGCTGCCCGCGCCGGAGGAGAAGCCACCCGCGCCGGAGGAGAAGCTGCCTGCGCCGGCGGCGACCAGGCCGTTCCGCAGTACCGCCCCGAGCTCGCCCGCCAGTGTCTCCGCCGCCTGTTCCGCGGCGACGGTGAACGCGGCCTGCTCGCCGGCCTGCTCGCAGACCGCGGCGAAGAACGCGGTGAGCCGGCGCGCCGACCAGTCGCTCACGGAGGGGTCACCCGGAGTTCGACGGCACGTTCCCGGACACCGCCGGACTGTTCGGGTGCCCGGTGTCCGATCGGGGAGCTCATACCGCTGCGAATCGGCAGCCGGATCCAGGAGCTGAGGCGCACAGCAGATCCGGCCCACCCGGCGTTCTCCTCGTGGCGCCCTCGACACCCACGGCCTGGTCGAGCACGCCCAGACCCGGGCGGCGGGCATCCGCCGCCGCCGGCGTCTCTTCGCGGGTACGGCCACCGCACTCGCCCTGGTTGCCGCCGGTGTCACCGTTCCGCTGGCACTCGGTGAGCAGAACCGCACCGGACTACCGCCGGCCGCGACCCCGGTGTACCGCACCCCATCGCAGTTCACCCTGGAGATCGCCGCCGGCTCCGGGTTCCGGATCATGAACCGGGAGAGCCAGCGCGGCGTCGAGTCCGCCATGGTCCGCAACAGCGCGATGGTGGCCGCGGCCCGCCCGGAGAACGTGCCCGGCTACGCCGGAGCCGACGTCTTCGACCCCGGTGCCTTCGACCCGGCTGCCCTGCAGCGCGGCGAGAAGATCACCGTCGGGGGCCGCCCGGCGTTCTTCACCACCGGCCTGACCCTGCCCGACGGCATCAACGGCAACATGATCGGCGGCGCCACCACCGGCGTCGGCTGGCAGACCGACCAGAACGCGTGGGTGGTCGTCGCCGGCGACCCCGAGGACACCCGTGAGCAACTGCTCCAGGTGGCCGAGGGGGTCCGCCTGCACGCTCCCGAGCAGGCCCGTGCCCCGTTCCGGTTCACCGGCCTGCCCGCCGGCCAGGAGCTGACCTTCCTGTCCCTGACCGGCGTGCACGTCCAGATCGGGTTCGGTGAGGGCGGCGTCCCGTCGGTGGCCGGTCTCCCGCGTCAGCTGCCGCTGTCGGCTCACGTGTATCCGACGTCGAACCCGGACTGGTCCGCCATCAGCCACGACCTGGGCGAACCGACCGTGATCGGCGACTTCGCCACGTGGTACCCGCCCCGCCCCAACGGCACCTACGGCGGCACCGACACCGGCGCCGACATGATCGTCCGAACGGGCGGGTGCGTCCTGGAACTGCACACCGACAACCGCATGCAGATCACCCGGCAGGACCTGACCGCCGTGGTCGAACACACCACGATCGGCGACTGCACCGACCCGGCCGGCTGGCTGCCCCCGATCGGCTGAGTCAGCCCCGCTGACTCCACAGGACCTGGCCGGACCGGTCGCGGACGGTCACCGCGGGCGGGCCGGCCAGGTCGATCTCCACGTCCAGGTGGTCGTCGCCGTCGCGGGAACGGGTGCGGTAGACGTAGCGGGTGTTGGTCAGCTCGCGGCTCTCGGTGGTCGCGGTGGTCAGCCACGGGTGGCGCCGGCGCAATCCGATCAGCTCCTGGTGCGCCCGGTGCACGTCCTTGCCCCAGTCGGCCAGGCCGGCGGGCTGTTCGGGGAACTCCGGGCGTACCGCGTCGTCGCCGCCGATCCGGTCCTCCTTGACGCCGGTGAAGCCCTGCTCGTCGCCGGCGTACACCGACGGGATCCCGCCGACGGTCATCACCACCGCGCAGGCGGCCACCGCCCCGTCGGCCCCGGCCAGGCTGGCGATCCGGGTGACGTCGTGGTTGCCGGCGAAGGTGTTCGGCACGAAGGTTTCCAGGAAGCCGTTGTGCCGGGTCAGCGCCCAGTCCAGTTCGAACAGGTTGCGGTCCCGCAGGCTGGACCAGAGGGCCTTCCACAGCTCGTACTGGGTGACGGAGTCGACGCCGGATGCCGCCACGAACCCCGGGTAGTCGCCGTGGATGACCTCGCCGAGGAACCACGCGTCGGGGTGCTTCTCCCGAACGCGGGGCAGGACCCGGGACCAGAAGGCCGGATCGACCGAGTACGCCGCGTCCAGCCGCCACCCGTCGATCCCGCGGTCCAGCCAGTGTTCCAGGACCGCGGCGGTGTAGTCCACGGCCTGCGCGGACCGGTGGTCGAGCCGGGCCAGGCCGGGGTGCCCCTCGAAGAGCCGCGGCGTGCGGGCCGCCCAGTCGATGTCGAACAGGCCGGCGGCCGGGCTGTCCGGGCCGTCGCGCAGCGCCCGCAGCAGCTCGGGGTGGTCGCTGCCGACGTGACTGAAGACGCCGTCGAGCACGATCCGCAGCCCCCGTGCCCGGCAGGCCGCCACCAGGTCGTCGAAGTCGCCGTCGTCGCCGAGCCGCGGGTCGATCCGGAACTGGTCGAGGCTGTCGTATCCGTGGGTGGCGGCGGCGAAGACCGGTCCGAGCAGCAGCCCGGAGGCGCCCAGCTCGATGGCGTAGTCCAGCCAGGGCAGCAGACGGCGCAGCCGGGGTGCGGGGGACGGGCCGGGGTCGCGGATCGGCGCGCCGGTGAAGCCGAGCGGATAGACGTGCCACCAGATGGCGTGGTCGACCCAGGACATGGCGCCTCCTATTGAACCGGATTCACTAACATTAGTGAGGCTAGTTCAATAGGCGCTAGGATGCCACCGTGGCACGTACCGACCGGCAGCCCCGCCAGCGACTCGACCCGGACGAACGGCGGGCCGCGATCCTCACCGCGGCCGCCGTCGAGTTCGCACGCCAGGCGTACCCCCAAGTCAAGATCTCCACGATCGCGGCGCAAGCCGGCGCCTCCGACGCTCTGGTGTACCGCTACTTCGCCGGCAAGGACGACCTCTACGCGGAGGTCGTCCGCCGCGCCCTGCGGGAACTGCTCGAACGCCAGGACGCGGCCCTCGCCGCGCTGCCCGCCGGGGTGCCGGTGCGAGACCGGGTCCGCGCGATGGTGATCGTCCACCTGGACCACGTCGCCGAACAGCCGGCGTCCTGGGCGTTGCCGCTCAACCACCCGTCCGTCGTCGACGGTGTCCGTGCCGAGGCCCGCCGCGACCAGGTGGAGCACCTGCGGAGCCTGCTCGCGCCGAACGAGCAGCTGCGGCACGCGTACGCGCTGTGGGGCTGGTTCGGTCTCCTGGATGCCGCCTGCCTGCACTGGGCCGGCCGGGGCTGCCCACCGGACGACCGCTGGTCCCTGATCGACGCCGCACTGGGCGCGCTGGAAGGTGCCCTCGGCGACTGGGCGGCCTGAATTCATGTCCGATCTCGGACCGATCGCGCAGTTGATGTCCCAGTTGTGAGGAAATGATCCTGCGGCGCCCACTCGTGCCAAGCGGGCGCCGCCTCCGGATCGCTCAGAGAACGGTGCAGGCCGTCCCGTTCACGGTGAAGGCCGTCGGCGCCGGGTTGCCGCCGGTCCAGCTGCCGAGGAAACCGGCCGTCGCCGAGCCGCCGCCCGCGACCGCCCCGTTCCACGACGTGTTGGTGACGGTCACCGCCGTCCCGGACTGCGCCACCGTGCCGTTCCAGAGCTGGGTGACGGTCTGCCCGCCGGTGAACGCCCATGTCAGGGTCCAGCCGGTCCAGGCCGTGGTCCCGGTGTTCGCGACCTTCACCTCACCCTGGAACCCGCCGGTCCAGCTGCCGGTGACCCGGTAGGTGACGGCACATCCCGAGGTGCCCGGAGGTGTCTGTTCGATCTTGGACGGGTCCACCACGCCCCAGTATGCCGACTTGGCCTGGAGCACCGTGTCGAACAGCAGCGGCGCGTCCTTGCGGGTCACCGGGAACGTGTCCAGCCAGGTGTTGTCGTCGGCCAGTCCCCACAGCGTCACCGAGGTGATCTCCCCGGCGAACTCGCGGAACAGCGCGAACATGTCCCGGTACACGTACGCCTGCTGCAGCAGCCGATCGGCCGGCGGCGCCGGGAACGACTCGCCGCTGCCGGTGTAGATGCTCACGTCCATCTCGGTGATCTGCTGCTCCACGCCCAGCGGCACGAACTTCTGCAGCATCGCCCGGGTGTCGGCCACCGACGGCCAGCTCACGTTGATGTGCATCTGGTGCCCGACGCAGTCGACCGGCACACCCTCCGTGCGCAGCTGCGACACCAGGGCGAACAGGGCGTCCCGTTTGGCCGCGACGTTCGTGTTGTAGTCGTTGATGCACAGCGTCGCGGCCGGCAGCACCTCCCGGGCCACCCGGAACGCCGTCCGGATGTAGTCCAGACCGGTCACCGTGAACCAGGTGCTGCGGCGCATCCCGTCCGCCTGGCTCTCGTCGATCACCTCGTTGACCACGTCCCACACGCCGATGTCGTCGCCGTAGTGGCCGGCCACGTTGCGGATGTGGTTCTCCAGCCGGCCGAGCAGGAGTTCCTTGTCCTCGGCGGTGGCCGTCATCGGCTGGCCGTCGGCGCCGAGGAACACCCAGGCCGGTGTCTGGTTGTGCCAGACCAGGGTGTGCCCGCGGACGGCGGTGCCGTGCGCCTTCGCCCAGGCGATCAGCGGGTCGGCCTGCGTGTAGGTGAAGGTGTTCTCGCTGGGTTCGGTGGCGTCCCACTTCAGCGCGTTGCCCGGTGTGACGCTGGCGAAGTGCTTGGCGAGCAGCTGACCGTGTTCGGTCACCGTCTCGGCCCCGGTGATCGCCGCCCCGACCGGGAACTCGGTGACCACGTCCTTGACGCTGGGGATGCCGGTCTGGATCGGCAGCGCCGGCACGTAACTGGCGGTCACGTCGTCGATGAAGAACGCGCCGGTCGTCGACGCGGTCTCCACGTAGATCCGCAGGAACTCGACGTCGGTGGCCAGGGTGTAGCGCCCGGTCAGGTTCGTCCAGCCGCCGGAGGTGACCGCGGTGTTGCCGGCCACCTGGTCGTAGGCGGCGACGCCACCGGTGCGGCGTTCCACGCTGAGCCGCGCGTTGTCCGAGCCGGACGCCGTCCGTACCCACACCGAGATCGTGTAGGCGGTGCCCTTCACGAACGTGTCCAGCACGTCGAACGAGGGTCCCTGCCAGGTCGCGGTGCGCCCGCTGACCGACAGGCTGCCGGTCCCGCCGTGCGCGACGGTGGTGCTGGGCGCCAGCGTCTCGGCCGAGCGTCCCGCCCAGCCCTGGACGGTGCCGTCCTCGAAGTCACTGGTCAGGACGGTGATCGGGGTGGGGTCGGCGACCGCGCTCGCGGCCGCCGTGACGGCGGTGAGAGGAGCCGCGACCAGCAGGGTGGTCACGGCCAGCCGCGCGAGTGCGCGCATGTGCCGGCTCCTTCTTCTCCGGGGGTACGCCGGAAGCCTCTCCGGGGACACAGGAAATTCATCGACAGTCATCGTTGCATGGGAGCGCTCCCGTTACAACGGCGTGAACGGCGCGTTTCCGCGGCGCTGACGGACTGCCGGGGAAATGCGGATGCCCCGCCCGGCCGTGATCACTAGGTTGACGCGCATGCGACCACTCGACGAGAAGGAGATCCGCGACTCCTTCATCAACTGCACCAAGGGCGAGGCGACCCGGATCAGGCTCCCGGCCGGTTTCGCCACCGGCGAGACCCCCTGGGACGACCTGGACTTCCTCGGCTGGACCGACCCGGCAGCGCCACTGCGCGCGCTGCTGGTCGTGCCGGGCGCGGACGGTCCCACCGGCCTCGTGCTGCGCCGCCCGGAGAGCACGAAGACCAGTGCCCTGCGATCCAGCATGTGCCAGGTCTGCCTGACCGAGCACGCCGCGTCCGGGGTGGCGCTGTTCGTGGCGCCGCTCGCCGGCCCGTCCGGCCGCAAGGGCAACACCGTCGGTCAGTACCTCTGCGCCGACCTGGCCTGCTCGCTCTACCTGCGGGGCAAGCGCAAGCCGCGGATGCGCCTGGTCCGCCGCGAGGAGACCCTCACCCTGCCGGAACGCATCGACCGGTCCCTGCGCAACCTGTCCGCCTTCACCGACCGCGTGTCGGCCGGCTGACCATGCGGGAGGAGACCCGCCGATGACCGGCACACCGAGTGACCACACAAGACGAAGCCCCGCCCACCGCAGACGCGGAAGGCGGGGCTTCTCCGTCGGGGACGGCCGCGCCGCGGCCGGGGCGGGGCCGCCGGTCACGCGTACCGGTGAGAGAGCGTGACCGGCAGTCCCGCCCCGACCATGACGGGTCAGGGACCGGTGACCCCGGTGGCGACGCACGCCTCGCCGTCCGGGCCGGAGCCGATCTTCGTGGGCTCCTCGCCGGTGTCGTTGCCCTCGAACAGGTCGCACAGGCTGATGTCGTCGCCGACCAGGGTGACGCCGTCGATGGTCAGCTTGTCGCCGAGGTTGACGTTGATACCGGCCAGGGTGTTGCCGGGGGCGGTGGCGACGATGTTCTCGATGCTGACCGTGCGGGCCGCCTGGGTGGAGCAGTTGCCGCAGGACCGGTAGAGCTTGCCGAAGTCGGAGACCTCGAAGTTGCGGATCGTCACCGAGCCGCCGGCACCCCGGTTGTCCTGGAACACCTTGTCGGAGGCGGAGGCCGCGCTGCCGCCGTCGATGACGACCGTCGCGTCCTCGCCGCGGAACGTGGCCGCGTCCTCGCCGACGTCCTCCCAGTGCACGTTGGTCAGGGTGCAGCTGCCCGCGCAGTGCACGCCGTCGGCGGCCGGGCTGCCCAGGATCACGTTGCTCAGGGTGGCGCCGTCGGCGAGTTCGAAGAGCGCGTCCTGGCCCTCGGCCTGACCGCCGTCGCCGAGGTCACCGCCGCCGATGAAACGCTTGTTCGCGCCGTCGAACACACCGGAGACCTCGATGCTCGCGGTCACGACCTGTTCGCCGGTGGCCGGGGGTACCTCGGCCGCGGACGAGAAGTTGGTGAAGGCCACCGCCGCGCCCACACCGACCACGGCGACCGCCGCGACGATCAGTCTTCCTCTGGCGCGCTTGAATCCGGACATCACTGGGCCTTCCGGTCGAGGGGGGCTTGCTCCGTCGAGGAATGACACGGACAGAAGACCGACTCCGGTTCACCTAAAGTGGCGACCATGACGGCGACGAGGTTCCGCGAACTGCACGAGTCCGGCACGTTTCTGCTGCCCAACGCCTGGGACACGGGGTCCGCGAAAATTCTGGAAAGTCTGGGATTCGCCGCGATCGCCACGACCTCGTCCGGTTTCGCCGCCACCCTCGGCAAACGGGACCAGGCGGTGACCCGCGACGAACTGGTGGCGCACGTGGCGCTGATGACCGCCGCGGTGTCGATCCCGGTCAGCGTGGACGCCGAGCGGGGTTACGCCGAGACCCCGGAGGGCGTCGCCGAGACGGCCGGCCTGCTGGCGGAGGCGGGCGCCGCGGGGCTCTCCATCGAGGACTACGACCCGGTGGGCGCCCGGATCGACGAGCTGCCCCGGGCGGTCGAGCGGGTGGCCGCGGCCGCCGGACGGGGGCTGGTGCTGACCGCCCGCGCCGAGAACCACCTCTACGGCATCGACGATCTCGACGACACGATCGCGCGGCTGGTCGCGTTCCGCCAGGCGGGCGCGGACGTCCTCTACGCCCCGGGACTGAGCGAACCGGCCGACATCACCCGGGTCGTCGAGGCGGTCGGGGCGCCGGTGAACGTGCTGACCGTGCCGGGCGCGCCGAGCGTCCCGGAACTGGCGGCGCTGGGGGTGCGGCGGGTCTCCACCGGCGGTGCGCTGGCCTGGGCGGCCTACGGCGCGCTGCGCGACGCCGCCCGCGAACTGCAGGTCACCGGCACCACGGGCTTCCGCAAGGGCGCGCTGTCCGCGACGGAGATCAGCGCCGCCTTCGGCGATCGACCTGTGACGGGTACGCCGTGAAGCAGTCCCGTCGGCCCCGGTCGCGTCAGGCCCCGGACCGGCTGACGATGCCACCTCCACAGCGGATGGCAGGAGTCGTGCGCAACTGCCGCCGCCGGGGGCGGGGAGACCCCCGGCGGCGCGATCTCAGCCCAGCAGGGCGGTCTCGCGCATCGACCGGCGGTACGCGGCACGCTCCGGGATCCGCGGCTGCTGCACGGTGATCGTCTTCTCGACGTGGATGGCGTGCCACAGGCAGAACATGGCCACCGTCCAGACCTTGCGGGACCGGTCGGCGACGCCGGCGCGGTGCTCGGCGAGCAGGCCGCGGGCGTACCCCAGGTCGAGCAGGTGACCGGTCTGCGAGGTGGCGAGCAGGTGGTCCACCCAGTCACCGATCATGCCCTTGAGCCAGACCCGGGTCGGGGTCGGGAAGCCCAGCTTCTTGGCCTCGCGGACCGACTCGGGGACGATGCCGCGCATCGCCTCCCGCAGCGCGTGCTTGGTGGCGATGCTGCCGGAGGGCAACTTCATCTCGGTGGGCAGGCCCGCGGCGGCCGCGTAGACCTGCTGGTCGAGGAAGGGCACCCGCAGTTCGATGCTGTGCGCCATCGACATCCGGTCGGCCTTGCACAGGATGTCGCCGGGCAGCCAGGTGTGCAGGTCGACGTACTGCATCGAGGCGACGTCGTCGACGTCCGCGGTCTCGGCGTACAGGTGCGCGGTGATGTCGGTGTGCGGCTGCGCCGTGTAGCGCATCAGCCGCGACTTCTCCTCCGGGTCGAAGATCCGGGCGTTGCCGTAGTAGCGCTGCTCGATCGGGGTGGTGCCGCGCTCCAGGAACGACCGTCCCCGGACCCCCTCGGGCAGCACCTCGGCCAGCTTGTGCAGGCTGCGCTTCATGCCCGGCGGCAGCTTCTCGACACCGGCCAGCGACAGCGGCTCGCGGTAGATGGTGTACCCGCCGAACAACTCGTCCGAGCCCTCACCGGAGAGCACCACGGTGACGTGCTGCGACGCGGTGCGGGCCAGGAAGTAGAGCGGGATCAGCGACGGGTCGGCGATCGGGTCGTCGAGCAGCTGGGTGATGCGCGGCAGCGCGTCCAGCACGTCCTCGTCGCTGACCACGGTCGGGGTCAGCCGGATGCCGAGCTGGTCGGCGGTGTGCTGGGCGATGTCGATCTCGGAGTAGCCCTGGGCGGCGAACCCGGCGGTGAAGGCGTGCAGGTCCGGCTTCTCCCGGGCGGCCAGCGCGGCGATCGCCGACGAGTCGACACCACTGGACAGGAAGGTGCCGACCGGCACGTCCGCGTGCAGGTGCTTCTTGACGCTCGCGGTCAGCGCATCCCGGATGGCGGCCTGGGCCATCTCCGGCTCCAGGCGCAGCGGCCGCAGCGACGGGCGGAACCAGCGGTGCTCGCGGACGCCACCGCCGGCGGTCCAGATCAGACGGTGACCCGGGGGCAGCCGGCGGATGTGCCGGTGCAGGGTCAGCGGGTCCGGCACGAACTGGAAGGTCAGGTAGTGGGCGACGGCGTCGGTGTTCAGCGCCGCACCGGCCGGCGCGGCGAACGCGTCGAGGCACTTGCGCTCGCTGGACAGGAACAGGCCGTCGGCGGTCTCCAGCACGTACAGCGGCTTGATGCCGAACGCGTCCCGGGCGGCGTGCAGGGTCCCGGTGCGGTGGTCGAACGCGACGAACGCGAACATGCCCCGCATCCGCGGCAGGGCCGCCTCACCCCAGTAGTGGAAGGCCGCGGCCAGCACCTCGCTGTCGCCCTCGGTGGCGAACACCGCGCCGTGCTCGCGGATCAGGTCGGCCCGCAGCTCCCGGTAGTTGTAGATCTCCCCGTTGAAGACCACGGTCCAGCGATCGGCGTACCGCAGCGGCTGCACCGAGTGGTCACGGTCGATGATCGCGAGGCGCTTGAAACCGAACGCGTACCCGTCGCCGTACTCGATCTGGGTGTCGTCCGGTCCACGATGGTGGATGCTCTCCAGCGCGGCGGCGAACGCCGCCTGCGTCTCGGCGTCCGGAGGTCCGGCGACGGACCGGCTGCTGACGAACACGCTCAGGCCGCACATGTTGGCCTCCTCTGGTCCTGCGGGGGTGGGTGAAGCGGACCGAACATAGGCACCGGGTTGTGAAGAACCTGTGCGGAAGCTTGGGGGATTGCTGTGCGGCACGAATCGGGGACCGGATCTTCACGGGTTCCTGACATTTCTTGGTCGACTGGACCCGGTCGGCAAGAATGCGAAACGTGACCGCCCGCATCCTTGTCGCCGATGACGACCCCAAGCACGCCCAGCTGATCCGTCTCTACCTCGAACGCGAGGGCCACCAGGTTCTCACCGTGAGTGACGGCAGGGCGGCTCTGGAGCAGGCCCGGGCCCGCCGGCCGGACCTGCTGGTGCTGGACTGGATGATGCCGATCGTCGACGGCCTGGACGTCTGCCGGATCCTGCGCGCCGAGTCCGACGCCGCGCTCGCCCAGGTGGCGATCCTGCTGGTGACCGCCCGCTCGGCGGAGAACGACATGCTGCTCGGCCTGGACATCGGGGCCGACGACTACCTGAGCAAACCGGTCAGCCCGCGGGAGCTCACCGCCCGGGTCCGCGCCCTGCTGCGCCGGGCCCGCAGCGGCAGCACGGAGACCTCGGAGATCCTGCGGGTCGGCGAACTCGAGGTGGATCCCCCGCGGTTCGAGGTCCGGGTGAACGGCGAGCCGGTGCCGCTGACCGCCAAGGAGTTCGGCATCCTGGAACTGCTGGCCCGCGAGCCGGGACGGGTCTTCACCCGCGGCCAGATCATCGACAAGACGTTCGGCTTCGAGAACGACGTCTCGGAACGGACCGTCGACGCGCACGTGGTCAACCTGCGCCGCAAGATCGAGCGCAACCCGGCCGATCCGCGTTACGTGCAGACCGTGTACGGGAGGGGATACCGGATGGCCGAGCAGTGAGCTTCCGGCTCCGGATCTTCCTGCTGGTCCTGGTGGTGGCGACCACCGCGATCGGCGCCACCGCCTGGCTGACGCTGAGTCTGACGTCACGCGAGGTGACCCGGGTCGATCAGGCGCGCGAACGGCACGAGGCGGAGATCCTGAACGGGATCCGCGACTTCGGCACCCGCAACGGCCGCTGGAACGGCCTGGACACGGTGGTCGCCGGGCTCTCCGCCCGGACCGGCCTGCACATCCGGGTGGTCGCCGAGGACAGCGAGGTGCTCGCCGACTCGGACAACCTGGAGAAGCGCGCCGCCGGCCCGGTGCAGCTGCTGCCCCGCAGGGTCGACCCGGCGCCGGCGCTCGACGGGTGGATCTGGGAGGACGCGATCACCCGCTCGCAGGCGGCGCTGCAGCGGATCCTGGACAACCCGCGGCCCACCACGAAGCCCACATCCAAGGAGGCGCAGCGCAAGACGCAACTCGCGGCGATGCCGTCGCTGCCGAAGGACCTGTTCGCGGCCGCGCCCCGGACCGGGGAGTTCACCGACCCGGGAGCCCGCGCCCTGTTCCAGGCGGCGCAGTACAAGGCGGCCCTGGTCGCGATCCGGTGCGCGCAGGACAACGGCCTCACCGGGGACGCCGCGCTGGGGCTGGACGTTCCGCCGTACCTCAGCGACACGCAGCGCGGCGACGCCGGCCCGTGCCTGGCCCGGGCCTCCTCCAGCGTGCGCGCCGACCGGGCGTTCCTGCGCACCGCGTGGCTGCAGGTGGCCGGCTGCACGTTCGGCGCGGTCGCCTACGGCGAATGCCTGAACAGCGGCTTCAGCCAGGCCACCGCGGCCACCTCGGCGGTCCCCGTGGAGATCTACTTCGGGTCGCGGCAGGAGACCGACTTCACCGACCTGGGACGCCCGGCCGTGCTCGGCGCGATCGGCCTGGTCGCGGTCGCCTTCCTGGGCACCGCGTGGATAGCCCGCCGGGTCAGTCAGCCGCTGCGGGTGCTCACCCAGGCCTCGCTGCAACTCGCCGCGGGACGCCTGGAAGTGCGGGTGCCGGCCCGCGGCGACGGCGACGTGGCGAGGCTCTCCGCGTCGTTCAACGCGATGGCCGAAGCACTGCAACGCAGCGAGGAACGCCAGCAGCGGCTGATCGCCGACGTCGCCCACGAGTTGCGGACACCGCTGTCGAACCTGCGCGGCTACCTCGAGGGCCTGGCCGACGGGGTGATCGAGCCGAGTCCCGAGCTGTTCGCCTCCCTGCACGAGGAGACCCTGCTGCAGCGCCGGATCCTCGACGACCTGCAGGTGCTGGCCCAGGCCGAGGCCGGTGACCTGGGCTACTCGCCGGAACTGCTGGACCTGTCCGACATGGTGGCGACCACGGCCACCGCGCACGGGGCGGTCGCCGACACCGCCGGGATCCGCCTGACCGTCCATGCCCCCGAGCCGGTCGAGGTCTACGCCGACCCGGGACGGCTGCGGCAGGTGTTCAGCAACCTGCTCAGCAACGCCATCCGGTACACCGACGCGGGTGGCCAGGTGGAGATGACGGTCCACCGGGAAGGCCCGGACGCGGTGGTGACGGTCCGCGACACCGGCGTCGGCATGACCGGCGACGAACTGGCCCGGGCCTTCGACCGGTTCTGGCGTGCCGACCCGGCCCGGCAGCGGGCCACCGGCGGTTCCGGGCTGGGCCTGACCATCGCCCGCCGGATCATCGCCGACCAGGGCGGCACCCTGGACGCGGTGAGCACCCCGGGAGTGGGCACCACGTTCACCGCCCGCCTCCCGACGATCACGAAATTGCCGGAACAGGCGCGGTGAGGGTCATCGCCGACGGCGATCGTCACGTACTCTTCCGTGCGCCCCGACGATGAGGAAGTCGCGAATGCTCCGCAGCAAACTGTTCGTCCCGATCGCCGCCGTGGTGGCCGTCCTCGCCGTGGCCGGCGCACTCATCCTGGCCGGTGTCCTGCCCCCGCTCACCGCCGAGGGCCGCCAGCAGTGGCGGCTGACGAACGCCCTCGACGACCTGGCCGAGACGTCCCCGGCGTTCGCCGTCGCCGTGCTCGACAAGGCGAACGACCGGGAGTTCTCCTACCACGGCTCGGACGGGTTCGACACCGCCAGCGCGGTGAAGGTGGCCGTGCTGGCATGCGTGCTGCTGCACGCCCAGGACGACGACCGGACCCTGACCGACGAGGAACGCACCCGCGCCGACCGCATGATCAAAGCCAGCGACAACGAGGCCACCACGGCCCTCTTCGCGAGCGTCGGCGGCGCCGCCGGTCTCACCGCGTGCGACGAGCGGCTCGGCATGGAGGAGACCACCGTCGACGACGAGTGGGGCCTGACCACCACCACCGCCGACGACCAGGCCCGCCTGCTCGGCACCCTGGTGAACGACCAGAGCGAACTGACCGTCGAACGCCGGCAGTACCTCTTCGACCTGATGTCCGCGGTCAACGCCGACCAGGTCTGGGGTGTGCCGTCCGCAGCCCGCGACGGCGAACAGGCCCCGGTCAAGAACGGCTGGGACACCCGCGCCGACGACGGCGACCGCTGGGTGGTCAACACCCTGGGCCGGCTGGTCTCCGCGGACCGCACCACCAACGTCTCCGTGGTGGTGCTGTCACACGGCAACACGTCCAAGGAGGACGGCATCGCGCTCGTCGAGAAGATCGTCGCCGCGACGCGTACCCACCTGGAGTATTGAGGATCTACTGCGGGCCGACCGCCGTCACCTTCACGGCGGCGGTCCCGGCCTCGTCCGAGGCCTCCAGGTCGACGGTGGCCTCGATGCCCCAGTCGTGGTCACCCTCCGGGTCCTCGAAGACCTGACGGACCGTCCACACCGCCGGGCCCTGCTCGATGTGCAGGAACGCCGGACCGCGCGCCGCCGGGCCGGTGCCCAGCGAGTCGTACTCCTCGAAGTACTCGGTGATCGCCGCCTGCCAGCGTTCGGCGGTCCAGCCGTTCTCGGCGTCCAGCTCGGCGAGCAGATCCCAGCGGCGCAACGCGGCCAGCTCCACCCGGCGGAACATCGCGTTACGCACCAGCACCCGGAAGGCGCGGGTGTTACGGGTGACCGCGGGCGGCTTGTCGTCGATGCGGACCTCGACCTCCTCGCCGGTCGGATTCTGCAGCCGCGACCACTCGTCGAGCAGGCTGGAGTCGACCTGCCGGACCAGCTCACCGAGCCACTCGACCAGGTCGGTGAGCTCCTCGGTCCGGGCATCCTCCGGCACCGTCTGGCGCAGCGCCCGGTACGCGTCCGCGAGGTACCGCAGCACCAGTCCCTCCGACCGGGACAGGCCGTAGAACGACACGTACTCGGTGAAGGTCATCGCCCGCTCGTACATGTCGCGGACCACGGACTTCGGCTTGATCTCGTAGTCGGCGACCCACGGGTGCCCGCCCTGATACGTCTCGTACGCCGCCTCGAGCAGCTCCCGCAACGGCTGCGGCCAGGTCACGTCCTCGAGGAGCTGCATGCGTTCCTCGTATTCGATGCCCTCGGCCTTCATGGCGTTGACGGCCTCGCCCCGCGCCTTCTTACGCTGCTCGGAGACGATCTGCCGGGGATCCTCCAGCGTCGACTCGATCACCGAGACGACGTCCAGCGGGTACTCCGGAGACTCCTTGTCGAGCAGCTCCAGGCAGGCCAGCGCGAACGGCGACAGCGCCTGGTTGAGGGCGAAGTCCAGCTGCAGGTCGTCGACCAGCTTGTAGACGCCCTCGTCGGTGCGCTCGATGACACCACCGGCGATCAGGGCCCGCGCGATGGCGATGGCCCGCCGGATGTGCCGGCGCTGCGCGGGACGCTCCTCGTGGTTGTCGGTCAGCAGGTGCCGCATCGCCGCGAACGGGTCGGTGCCCCGGTTCATCACGTTCAGCAGCATCGCGTGCGACACCTGGAACGACGACGTCAACGGTTCCGGCTCGGCGTCCACCAGCCGGTCGAAGGTCGGCCGGCCCCAGCCGATGGTGCCCTCCGGCGGCTTCTTGCGGACCACCTTGCGGCGCTTCTTCGGGTCGTCACCGGCCTTCGCCAGGGCCCGCTCGTTGTCGATCACATGCTCGGGCGCCTGCACGATGACGGTGCCGATGGTGTCGTACCCGGCCCGGCCGGCCCGCCCGGCGATCTGGTGGAACTCGCGCGCCTTGAGCAGCCGGGTCTTCACCCCGTCGTACTTGGACAGGCCGGTGAACAGCACGGTGCGGATCGGCACGTTGATGCCGACGCCGAGGGTGTCCGTGCCGCAGATGACCTTCAGGAGGCCGGCCTGCGCCAGGGTCTCCACCAGCCGGCGGTACTTCGGCAGCATGCCCGCGTGGTGCACACCGATGCCGTGCCGGACCAGGCGCGAGAGCGTACGCCCGAAACCGGCCGTGAACCGGAAGTTGCCGATCGCCGCGGCGATCTTCTCCTTCTCCTCGCGCGTGCACATGTTGATGCTCATCAGCGACTGCGCGCGTTCCAGGGCGGCCGCCTGGGTGAAGTGCACGATGTAGACCGGGGACTGCCGGGTGGAGAGGAGTTCCTCGATGGTCTCGTGCAGCGGCGTCATCGCGTACTCGAAAAGGAGCGGAACCGGACGCTCGGCGTTGGCGACCACCGCGGTCTGCCGCCCGGTACGCCGGGAGAGGTCGTCGACGAACCGCGTGGTGTCGCCGAGGGTGGCCGACATCAGCAGGAACTGCGCCTGCGGCAGCTCGATCAGCGGCACCTGCCACGCCCAGCCCCGGTCCGGCTCGGCGTAGAAGTGGAACTCGTCCATGACCACCTGGCCGACGTCGGCGTCGGCGCCCTCGCGCAGCGCCAGGTTGGCCAGGATCTCCGCGGTGCAGCAGATGATCGGGGCGTCCGCGTTGACGCTGGCGTCACCGGTCAGCATGCCGACGTTCTTGGCCCCGAAGACCGCGCAGAGGGCGAAGAACTTCTCGCTGACCAGTGCCTTGATCGGCGCGGTGTAGAAGGTGGTGCGGTCGCCGGCCAGGGCGGCGAAGTGCGCGCCGACGGCGACCAGGCTCTTGCCCGAGCCGGTCGGGGTGTTGAGGATGACGTTCGCGCCGGTCGCGATCTCGATCAGCGCCTCCTCCTGATGCGGATAGAGCGTGATGCCCTGTTCCGTGACCCAGGTCTGGAAGGCGTCGAAGACGGCGTCGGGTTCAGCCGTGCCGGGAATGCGATCGGTCAGCGTCATGATCCCCCCAGTCTCGCAGCTCGCGCTTCGCCGAGCCCAGCAGGGGCACCGCTTGTGGCGTGTGAGGTTTAAGGTCTCTGGCGTGGGTGTTCCCGTGCCGGCGCCGATCTCCGACGGCGACCGCGAGAGAGTGGCCGAGCTGCTGCAGCACGCCTGCGGCGACGGCAGACTCACTCTTGAGGAGTTCAGTGTCCGCGTCGGCGACGTCTGGGCCGCCTCGACCGAGGTGGAGCTGGCGAAGGCCACCGAGGGCCTCGCCGCGACACCGGTGGTGACCTCGGCGCGCACGGTCGACTCGGTGGTCACCGTGTTCGGCGAGCGCAGACGGGTCGGCCGGTGGCGGCTGCGGTCGCAGCGCCTGAACACCTGGACGGTGTTCGGCTCGACAAAACTCGACCTGCGCAGCATGACGACCGGTGAACCGGTCGTGGAGATCGCCGGCGCGTGCGTCTTCGGCGAACTCAAGGTGTTCGTCCCGGAGGGTGTCGAGGTCGAGGTGAGCGGTGCGAGCGCGTTCAGCTCGGAACAGATCAGGCTGGCGGCGGTGCCACGGGTGCCCGGCACACCGGTGATCCGGATGCACGTGCATGCCTGGTTCTGTGCGGTCGAGGTGTTCTCCCTGCCGCCGAACGCGCCTCTGCCGGACTGACGCCTGGCCCCTGTTCACCCCGCCGCCTCCCCGACGGGATGAACCGGGATCTGTCAGGGACGTCTGGGGTCAGAGTTGCGCCTCGGCGGCCGTTGGCCGCCTCCACTCACCGGCCGTTGGCCGCCTCCACGATCTGCACTATCTGGTCCAGTGCCACCGACGGGTTGCCGTTGCTCTGCCGGGCGAGTTCCGCCACGTACTTGAGCACCTGTCGGCATCCTTCGCAGGCCTCGGCGGTGTTCTCCTCGGACGCCGGAGCCTTCTCCGCTATCCGCAGCAGGGCCGTCAGGTCGGCGATGGTGGTGCGCAGCCGGTCCGGATTGAGACCGCCGACGACGATCGGCTGCACGTTCGGGTCGTCGGGCTCGTCGGCAGCCCGCAACACCCCCATCCGGAACGCGATCGCGACCGCATGTGCCTGGTCACGCGCGCCCAGCTGTTGATAGAGGGTCTTCAGCCGGGACTTGACGGTGTTCGGAGAGATGTAGAGGCGGGCCGCCATCTCTCGTGCGGTCTCCCCGGCGGCAAGAGACTCGATCGTCTCCTGCAGGTGTGGGGCCAGAACTGGCCGGATCGCAACGGCACCAGTCTGGCTTCGATGCGTATGCACTGACATGAGTGGGAATGTAGATCTTTCCTTTTTGGACGGCTTCGCCCGCGATCAGTTCGCGACAGAGGATTGGCCCATTCCCATGCCTCAATCCTGCCAGAGTGTCGCCGCCGGTCACGCCCGGGGAGCATGACCGGCGGCGATTGTCGTTTCTGACGCGCTCAGGCTTTCCTCACACCCGCACCAGGGTGGCGATCTCTTCCCACGCCCGCATCACGGTGGCGATCTTTCCTCACGCCCGCATCACGGTGGCGATCTTTCCTCACGCCCGCATCACGGTGGCGATCTTTCCTCACGCCCGCATCACGGTGGCGATCGGGATGCCCGCCGCCCGGATGGCTGGAATGATGCCACCCAGCACGCCGGCGATCAGACCGGCGACGATCCCGGCCACGCCCGCGTCCACCGGGAACTCCACCCCCCGCAGGAGTGGCTCGGACGGCCCGAGAACCGTCACCACCGCCTTGAGGGCCGCGGCACTCACCCCGATCGCGATCGCCGACGTCAACAAGCCGGTGATCAACGTTTCGGCGAGCACGATCCCGGCCAGCAGACTCCGGGGCGTACCGACCGCCCGGCGCAGCGCGAACTCCTCGACCCGCTCACCGACCGTGGCCAGGCCGACGTTGAGGATGCCGGCCACACCGATCAGCAGCACCAGGCCGGCCATCGACAGGAACACCAGCCGCATCAGCTGGAGCTGCTCGGCCATGTCCTCCCGATTCTTGATCTCATCGACGTACGCGTCCTGGCCGATCGCCTTGAGCTTGCTGGTCAGCACCTGCTCGACCGGCGTGGTCCCGGCCAGCAGCACCTGCAGCTCACCGCTGTTCGGATCGGACAGCGAGGCGGTGCCCAGCCAGGTGCTCAGCTCGTCGAGACGCACGTACGCCGTCGGCATGTAGCCGCCGTCGTCGACCACGCCGACGAACTGCGGGGTGAGGTTGGCCGACGCCCCCTTGATCCGCATCTCGGCGGGCACCCGGTACTGCTCGAACGCCTCCGCGGCGTACTTGTTGAGAACCAGACGGGGCGCCATCATCGGCACCGTGGTGAAGTCCAGCCACTCGCCGCTGCTCTGCCGGTACGGCCGGAACTTCCGGACGTCCCCGGTCAGCGCCACCACCTGCATCTCGATGGCCTGCCCCTTGGGGCCGCCGGTGGTGATCTCGGTGCAGTTCCCCTGGTCGTCGCACTCCATCGGGACGCCCCAGTCCTCGCCGATCGGGCCGCCACCCTCGTTGACCGGCCGCACCCCGGGCTCGCCGACGATCGCCCGCATGTTGAGCATGGCCACCGCGTCCGGGCGTCCGGTCACCGCGTCGAGCACGATCCGGGTCGACCGCTCCCCGGCCGGGACGCTCAGCTGCTTGGTGCCGTCCAGGCCCATCTGCAGCTCGATGTCGCCCATCGTGGCCTTCTCGGCGATGCTCGCCCCGGCCTGCACGATCACCACGGCCAGCACACCCAGGAACAGGCTGATCATGGAGAGCAGGGTGCGGGTCTTACGGGCCCGGATGCCCTGCAACCCGATGATCAGCGCGGAGCGTCCCCGCCCGGACAGCCGGATCACGCGTTCACCCGCTCGGTCAGCACGCCCTTGTCGAGATGGGCGATCCGGCCCATCCGGCCGGCGTGCGCCAGGTCGTGGGTGACCAGGATCAGACTGCACCCGCGGGTCGTCGCCGCCAGCAGCGCGTCGATCACCAGGGTGCCGGTCTCGGTGTCCAGCGCGCCGGTCGGCTCGTCGGCCAGCAGGATCTGCGGCTCGCGGACCAGCGCCCGGGCGATCGCCACCCGCTGCTGCTCACCACCGGACATCCGGGACGGCCGGTTCTTGGCCAGGTGCGCGATCTCGACCTGCTCCAGGGCCTGCATGACCCGGGCCCGGCGTTCCCGGCGAGGCAGCCAGCCCTGCCCGTTGACCAGCGCCATCGCCACGTTCTGCGCCGCGGTCAGATGCTTGAGCAGGAAGAACCGCTGGAACACGAAGCCGTAGTGCGAACTGCGCAGTTTCGCCGCCTTGCCCTCCGGCAGCCGGCTGATGTCCCGCCCGGCCAGCGCGTAACTGCCCTGGTCGGCCCGGTCGAACAGGCCCAGCACGCTGAGCAGCGTGCTCTTGCCGGAACCGGACCGGCCCACGATGGCCAGGCTCTCCCCGGCATGCACCCGCAGGTCGACACCGTCCAGGATGGTCCGTGGCTCCTTCTGCCCCTTGAGCACCTTGGTGATGCCCTGAAGCTCGATGATCGGGCTGGTCACCCGGTGCCCTCCTGCGTCTCCGCCTCCGGGGCGGGCAGGTTCGGTCCCGGCACGGCGATGGTCTCGGTGCCGGTCAGACCCTTCTTGATCTCGACGACCTTGCCGTCGGACATGCCCAGGACGACATCCACCGTCTTACGGGTCCGCTCCTCGCCGACCACGACGTCGACCTTGCCCTTGCCCTGCGAGCCCGCGACCGCCTCGACCGGCAGCACCATCGCCTTCTCCACCGTGCCGGTGACCACGTCCAGGGTCACGTCGGTGCCGTTGATCATCTTGATCTTCTTCGGCGCCTTGCAGACCAGCTGCATGCCGGTCGCCTCCGAACCGCTGCCGGCGGCGGACTCACTCTCGGGCTCCTCCACCGGGGGAGCCGCGGAAGCGCCACCGGCCGGCTTCGTCGCGGTCGCCGTCGGCTCCGGCGCCGGGATGCTGCCGGCCGGCATGGCCGCGATCGACCCGATCGCCGTACACGAGAACGGACCCGGACCGTCCTTGATCTGCGCCTTGACCGACTCGATGGCACCGGAGATCCGGTAGGCCTGCGCACTGTCGATGGTCGCCACGATCCCGTAACCGACGTGCCGCGCCGACACCACCGGCATGCCCTCGGTCACCGTCGACTTCTCCGCCATCAGGCGCCCGGCCATGATCGACCCCTTCGGGATCGACACCCGGTGCTGCGCCCCGCCCTTCCACACCGTCGCCACCCACACCGGCTGGGTGGCCGCGGTGGTCTGCGGCGCCCGCTGCATCCACCGCAACTCGCCGTCGTGCGGCGCCCCGATGCCGAACACCGGATCGATGGTCACCTTGCCGGACAGGCTGATCTGGTTCGTCAGGTCCTGCCGGGTGGGAGTCACCGTGGTCAACACCGTGCCACGCGCCTCCAGCCCCGGCGTCTGCGCTTCCTCGGCGGTCGAAGTGCACCCGGCCAGCATCACCACCGAGGCGGCTACCGCGCCCACACCGTGCCTGCGTCTGCCCACCCGTTCCCCACTTCCGATCGTCGGATGCCGATCGGGCGGAGATCACCCTGTGATCAAACTGTGGATCGGCGCGGGAGACGGTACCGGAGACCCGCAACCACACGGCGCAGTGCTTCGGTCACCCCTTTCTGGTTGTACGGGGGAAAGCACTCCTATCTTCGACCCACACCGTCGGGCAGGAACTGGCGCAGCAACGACACCAGATCACCCGGCACAACCGGCTTGTCCAGGTATTCCACCGCCCCGGAGTCGAACGCCGACATGATGTCGTCCCGCGTCGCCTTACCACTCATCATGATCACCGGGACTCCGGCGGTGGCCGCATCCGCCTGAATCCGCGAACACAGACTCACCCCGTCCAACTCCGGCATCACCATGTCCAGGACCACCAGATCGGGGCGTACCTCCCCGAGCACCTCCAGAGCATCCCGCCCGTCCTCGGCGGTGATCGTCCGGTACCCGGCCTTACGCAGGAAGAAAGCGATCAGATCACGGGTGCCCGGGTCGTCGTCGGCGATCAGGACGGTGGGGGCGGCGGCCATCGGTCGGCTCCTGACAATCGTGCGGCGGGGGTCGTCGCCACTGATCGGCCCGCCCGCTGCGCCGTCCAGCGGAACCGAGGTTGCGGATGGGGAGCGCAAATCCGTGGCTCTGTGGCTCTGTGGCTTCGTCGTTCCGTGGCTCAGTGGCTCAGTGGCTCCGTCGTTTCGTCGTTCCGTTGCTTCGTCGTTCCGTTGCTTCGTTGCTTCGTTGCTTCGTTGCTTCGTTGCTTCGGAACCGGGGGCGCGGATGGGAGCGAAAATCCGTCGCCACTCCGGGAGGGCGCGGCTACGGTGGCGGCATGCAATACCTGTTCTTCCTCTGAGAGCGACTCCGCACCCCAGCGCCGGAGTCCGCTCACCCCTGCCCGAATCCGTCCGGGACCGTCACGGTCCGGGCCGTGAGGCGGGGCCGTTCCGCAGAGGAAGAACCCCATGCCCAGCACCACCGATCTGCCCGGCATCACCCTGCCCGCCCGTGCCGCCGACGGCCTCTCTGCCCGTGCCGATGCTGGTGGTCTGCCCGCCCGTGCCGATGCCGGTGGCCTGCCCGCCGGTGCCGCCGCCCAGCTCATCGCCGTCGGCCTGGGCGTCACCCGGGGCGGCACTCTCGTCCTGGACGGCGTGGACCTGACCGTCACACCCGGCGCCCGCTGGGGCGTGGTGGGCGAGAACGGCCGCGGCAAGACCACCCTCCTGCACCTGCTGGCCGGTCTGCTGACCCCCGACGCCGGAACCGTACGCCGCGTAGGAACCCTGGGCCTGGCCCTCCAAGAGCTGAGGTTCCCGCCCGCCGCCACGGTCGACGACGTCATCGCCGTGGAGTTGGCGGGCGCCCGTGCAGCCCTGCAGTCTCTGGAGGAAGCCGCCCAGGCGTTGGCCTCGGCCGCCGATCCCGCATCGGCTCCGGCGTCTACTGCCGTTCCTGATGCCGGTTTGTCGTCTTCCGCCGGTTTATCGTCTTCCGCAGACTTGTCGTCTTCCGCAGACTTGTCGTCTTCCGCCGGCTTGCCATCTTTCGCAGGCTTGTCGTCTTCCACGCGGGCCGTTGCTCTCGGAGCGGCCGAGGACCAATATGCCGATGCCCTGGCCGCCGCTGAAATTCTGGAGGCCTGGGACGCCGAACGTCGCGTGGACCAAGCCCTGGAACACCTCGGCGCGGTCACCGACCGGTCCCGCCCGCTGAACACGCTCTCGGTGGGCCAGCGCCATCGGGTACGCCTAGCGAGCCTGCTCGGCGCCCACCACGACTTCCTGCTGCTGGACGAGCCGACGAACCACCTGGACGCAGAGGCGCTGGACTTCCTCACCGCCCGCCTGCGGTCCCACCCCGGCGGCTTGGTGCTGGTGAGTCACGACCGGGCGCTGCTGACCGACGTGACCACCGGCATCCTCGACCTGGATCCGGCGATAGACGGCCGCCCGGCAACTCACGGCGGCGGCTACCAGGCTTTCCGGGTGGCACGGGAGGCCGCCCTCCGGAGGTGGGAACAGGAGTACGCCACCCAGCAGACAGTCCGCTCCCGCCTGGAACGTGACCTGTCCGAAGCCCAGAGCCGCCTGGTGTCCGGGTGGCGCCCGGACAAGGGCGTCGACAAACATCGGCGGGCGACCCGCGCCCCCGGCTCAGTCCGCGCCGTCCACCGCCGCCAGGAAGACCTGAACCGGCACGCCGTGACAGCCCCCGAGCCACCCGCCCGCTTCACGATGCCCGACCTGCCATCGGCGCCGCCCGGCCTGACCCTGGTGCAGGCCTCGGAGGTTGTGATCGCTGGCCGCCTGCATGACCCGGTGACCCTCACCGTCGAGCCGGGTGCCCGTCTTCTGATAACCGGGGCGAACGGCGCCGGCAAGTCGACGCTGCTAGCCGCGCTGGCCGGCCTCATCGAACCCACCACCGGCCGGGTGACGCACGCTCCCGGCATCCGGGTGGCCCACCTGCCTCAGGAGACCCGACCATCCCAGGAAGCCCCAGACCCCGCCCATCGCGACGCCGCCGAGGCGAGGCCTGCCCGTCCGTTGCCAAGTGGGCTTCAGATGCCGGACGGTCAACACGTGCCGGACGGTCAACACATGCCGGGCAGGCGAAACGTAGCGGGCAGTCAACACGTCCCGACCGCACCGGGTGGTCGACACGTGCTCGGTGGCCAACGTGTGCCGAGCGGTCAACATGTGCCTGGTGGCCAACACGAGCGCGACGGTCAATATGAGCCCGATGGTCAGCGCGAGCCCGAAGGTCAGCACGAGCCCGAAGGTCAGCACGAGCCCGAAGGTCAGCACGAGCCCGAAGGTCAGCACGAGCCCGAGGGTCAGCACGAGCCTGATGGTCAACATGTGTCGAGCGGGCACCGGGTGGTGACTGGGGAGCAGTTGTCGACCGGGCAGCGGAGGCGGCTGGCACTCGCCGAGGTTCTCGCTACCGAGCCGCACGTGATCCTGCTCGACGAGCCGACCAACCACCTGTCGATCACGATGGTCGACGGATTGACGCGGGCGCTGCGGGAGACATCGGCGGCGGTGGTCATCGCCACCCACGACCGCCAGGTGCGCCGAGACTTGGCCGACTGGCCGGTGCTGGAACTCTCCAGCCCGCCCGAAACTTGAGTTGACCACATGTTGATTCCTGTCAAGATGAGCCGGATTCGGCACTCATGTTGACGAGATGAACATGTTGACTGGACCGCGCGCGGAGCCTGCACACCGTTGAAACTGCGAAACCACACAAGGCGGTAGTGCGGACGACGGGACCTCGTCTGTACTGCACAAGGCGCTTGCCTGTGCTGAACAAGGCGGTGGTGCGGACGACGGGACCTCGTCCGCACCACCTGTTCAGGGGGACTTACTTCTTGTGGGTGGAGGCCTTCTCGCCGGCGCCCGCCTCTTCGGCGGCACCGTTCTCGTCGGCGTTCTCGTCCTCGGCGCCGGCCGCGTCCTCGGCGCCCTGGTCGGCGCCTTCCTCGGCGGCACCGTTGTCGGCACCCTCCTCGGCGTCGCCCAGACCGGCGACGGCCTTCGCGTCGGCGAGGGTCAGGCAGGCCTGCAGGAACTCGGCCTGAGCGGCGGTGACGGCCTCGGCGGCGGCAGCGGCGTCGTCGGCGCCGGCCTCGTCCTCAGCAGCGCCTTCCTCGGCGCCGGCCTCGTCGGCACCCTCTTCGGCAGCGCCCTCTTCGGCGGCGCCTTCCTCGGCGGCACCTTCCTCGGCGGCGCCCTCTTCAGCGGCGCCCTCCTCGGCGGCCTCCTCCTTCTCCTTCTTCTTGCCCTTCAGGATCTTGGCGTACTTCTTGGCCTTCGCCTTGGCGTCCTGCTCGGCGGCGCCGGGGTGCTCGGCTGCCTCCTCCGCTTCCTCGGCGGCGTCCTCTCCGGCTGCCGCCGCCACGTCTGCGGCGAACGTGTCACAGGCCAGTTCCAGGGCGGCCGCGGACTCCACAGCCACCTCGGCCGGGTCCTGCGCGCCGGCCTCTTCGACCGGGGCGAGCTCTTCGCCGTCACAGACCACAGCACCGGCGTTGATCTGCAGCGCTTCGCACTGCGAGACGTCGAACTGCTGACCGTCGACGTTGATCAGGTCGACTGCCTTGGCCTCCGTGCTTGCGGAAGCCAGCTGGACGCCCGTCAGGCCCGCTGCGGCAAGAACTCCGGCCACCACTACCGCGCCCAGAGTCTTGCGCCGGTTGCTGAGGTTGGCGGGGTTCCGTCGGTACGTGCGCGACCTCATGATCACTCCTCGTCGTTGGACGTCGATGTCACCGGTTGCGGGCCAGTACGGGAGCAGGCGTGCGAAGGGTTCAAACCGAATCCGCGCCGAGACCCGCCGTGAGCCTCTTTTTGACCGAGAAAAGCCAGGTCAGAGGGGTGTGAGGAGAATTCCGAAAAAGTACCCCGATGGGGGTACGGCCACAGTCGGCGAACCGCCGGCGATTACGAATCGTGACGGCGGGCGGGTGGCAGCGGCTCGGGCCTCAGCGGACGGGGTGGTGGCGGATCGGGCGTCGACGGACCGGGTGGTGACGATCAGGCGGCGACGGACGAGGCGGCGACGGACTCGACATGTTTCGTCATCAGGGTCCGCGTGGTGACTTCAGCCGCCCATCCCGCCCGTAATCACCACACCGCCATGGGTGTGGTGACTTGGGGCGTCCAGCGCGCCCGTATTCACCACACCGCCATGGGTGTGGTGACTTGGGGCGTCCAGCGCGCCCGTATTCACCACACCGCCACGGGTGTGATGACTTCAGGCGTCCAGCGCGCCCGAAATCACCACGCGGACGGGCTTCGTGCCCTGACCGCAAAACGTGTCTAGGCGGCGACGGACCAGGCGGAGACGGACCAGGCGGCGACGGGCCAGGCGGCGACGGTGGGCTGGATCGGCACCGCGCGGCCGGACCGAACGGGCTCGTATCGACCGGCATGCGCGGAGAATGCCGACGGTGAACGGTGATTCGGTCGTTCAAGCGGACCGGACGGGGCCAGAATGAGGATCAGGTCCGGACCGATCATTCCGCCTCGGAGGCAGGCGTCGGCAGAGCGACTTGTCGATTAATGACGAAATTTCCGGCATTTCGGCGAGAGAGCGAGCCTGCGATGGACCAAGGGGGCGGAGAACGGGAACTGATGGTCCAGTTGACCATCACTCATCGCGCCGGGAACTGGAGACAGAGGGGAGATATGAAGGAATCGCAGCCTCGAATGAGCCGGCCGCGAAATTCGCCCGATGAGAGGGCCGAAATCGACGGTGATGGCGTTCGGGGGCGAGAAAATCATTGACGCACCACCGATCGGAGAACGCGATAGTTAATCGTCGGCGGCAAATCGTCCCGGAACGGGACCATACTGTGCCTCATGCCGGATTCGGGGCGCTTTTGCGCGTACCCCCGAAAGGGCGGGATGAACCGCCCGGCGCCGCCCAGAGACTGTAGAGGTGTGACTGATCGAGCGCGGCGCGATGCGCTGCTGGTGGTGCGGGCTCAACTCGGTGACCGGCGGGCGCTGGCCGAGCTGGTCAGCCACTGGCATGACCCGATATGGCGATATATCCGGCGAATGCTGGACCGTCCCGGTGCCGCCGACGACGTGGCGCAGGAGGCGTGGGCGGCGGCGCTGCGAGCGCTTCCCCGGTTGCGGGACCCTGACCGTTTCGCGCCGTGGCTGATGACGATCGCCCGCCGGGCCGTTCTTGATCAGCTTCGGGAGCGCTATCGGCCGGAGCCGGGCGGCGAGGCTACCGTGCACCACTCCGACGAGGCGGACGAGGCTCTCGACCGGGCGATCGTCGCCGACGGGCTGGCCGGTCTGCCGCCCGTCGAACGGGAGGTCCTGATCCTCTACTACCTGCACGACCTGTCCGCGGAGGACTGCGCCCAGATTCTCGGCGTACCCCGGGGGACCGTGAAATCGCGGCTGTTCCGGGCCCGCCGCATGCTGCGCGCCCACCTGATCGAAAGGGGTCTGACCCATGAGTGACCGTCCGGGCTTCACCCCCGATCGGCTGCTGCGCGGCACCTCGCTGCCGAACCGTCTGGCGCACGTCCTGGCCGGTCTCGGCGGCCTCGCCATGGCCTCGATGATCACCCTGCTGTGGGCGACCGAACCGGCTCCGCTGCCGGCCCGTACCCGCCTGGCCTTCGCCGCCATGATCGCTATCGGTCTGGCCTGGGTCGTCGTCGGGTCCTGGGCGCTGCGGCGGCGTCCGCTGTTCGCCGTCGACCGGGTGATCGCCGGCTGGCTGGCGACGATCTGCTGCGCCGCCCTGACCGCGGGGAGTGTCCTGCTGGGCGTGTCCCGGCACAGCCTGCCCGCCGTCCTCGCCGCGGTCCTGGGCCTGGTGATGACGGCGGCCGCGCTCACCCTGCTGGTCCGCGCCCGCTCTCGTCGTGATCAGTTGCGACGCGATCTGCGCCGGCGGTCCGCAGAACACCCCGGGTGAGCCAGGTGGCGACGAGCGCGACCAGGCACAACACTGCCAGGCTGACGAACCCGGCCCGGAACGATCCGGTGGCGTCCTTGACCGCCCCGAGCGCGTAGACGAACGCGAAGCTCCCCAGGTTGGCGCAGAAGTTGCCGAACCCGCTGATCAGGCCGGCGCTGCGGGTCCCCAGCACGTCGATGGGCAGGGCGAACAGTGGACCGAAATAGATCTGCACGAAGATCGAGATGAGGGCGACCACGGCCAGCACCGCCGGCATCCCCGGCGCCCAGGTGAGCATCGCGAGTCCGGCGGCCAGGGCGGTGAGCGCCGTCCCGATGATCAGCAACGGTCGGCCGAGCCGGTCCGAGAGGTATCCGCCGAGGAAGTTCGCGGGGGCGGTCACCGCCGCGCCGAGGGCGGTGACCATGCCGGCCGTCGCGAGGGTCTGCCCCCGGTCGACCACCAGGTACGTCGGCAGCCAGAACGTGAACCCCTGCACCACGGCGAGCCGGGCGAACTGGATCAGGCCGGTCAGCCACATGACCGGGTGACGGAGCAGCCCCGGCAGTTCGGTGATCCGCTGCTGTCCCGGGCTGCGGGGGTCGGCGCCGGAGGTCCGCCGGTACAGCGCCAGGGCCAGCAGTCCGGCCGCCGCGAACGCGACGAACAGGAACCGCCAGCCGAGCGGCTCGACCAGGAACGGGCCGACCGAGCTGAGCAGCACGTTCGACGAGAAGCCGCCGACCACGTAGAGCCCCATCGCGGTGGCACGCCGGTCGGTCGGGAACTGGTGGGTCATCAGCAGCATGCCGGGGGCGAAGATCAGGGCGCGGAACACGCCGGCGACCGCCTGGTTGACCAGGAGCAGGGTGAACGAGTCGAGCACGGTGAACTGGGCGGCGAGCAGGTTGGTGCCGAGCAGCCCGATCAGGAAGATCCGGCGCGGGGTGAACCGGTCGGCCAGGTAGCCGGACGGGATCTGCATGAGCGCATACGCCAGGTTGCCGCTCGCGGCGAGCATCCCGGCCTGGGCGAAGGTCAGCCCGAGGTCGGCGCGGATCAGCGGCAGGAACAGCGCGATGCCGCCGAGCAGGAGGCCCTGGGTGCTCTGGCAGATCACGAGCAGGGCGATGACGAATCGGCGGTTCACTCTTCGGGACCTTACGGTCCCATCGATGGGGTGCTAGAGTAACCCCATTGGGGTTACATGTGGAGGTGAACCGTGGTGCCGAAGATCAACGTCTATCTGCCCGACGAACTCGCCGAGGCCGTCAAGGAGACGGGTGTGCCCGTCTCGGCGATCTGCCAGCGCGCTCTGGAACAAGCGGTCCGCCGGGTCGTCGCCGTTCGGGAGACCGCGCTCGGCGACCTCACCCCGGACGACCTGGCCGAGCGCTTCCCCAACCTGACACCCCGCACCCGCGCGGTGCTGGCGGCCGCGATCGACGCCGGCGCGGGTGGTCCGGTGAACACGGGGCACCTTCTCACCGCGATGATCAACGGCGGGGACAACCTGGGCGTCCGGGTGCTGCACGCGATCGACATCGACCCGGCCGCGGTGCTCGCCGACCTCGGGCGCCGCACCGACACCGAGACCGGCCAGTCCGCGCGGTTCAGTGTCCCGGCGAGCGGCGCGCTGGAACTCGCCGTCACCGAGGCGACCGCCTTCGGGCACAACTACGTCGGGTGCGAGCACCTGCTGCTCGGCCTGGTCACCGAGCCGGACGGGGTCGCCGGTCAGGTGCTGCGCGGCCGGGGCGCCGAGCCGCGGCTGACCCGGCGGGCCACCACGGCGGCGCTCTCCGGCTACGTGCACCTGCGAGCCCAGGGCGGCGGCGAACCGGCCGGCATGCAGGCCTTCACCGAGGCGTTGCAGCAGCAACTCCGGCCGATCATCGAGCGCATCGAGCGCCTCGAACAGCGGTGACCGTCCTGCGCCGGCTGGCCGTGCCGGCAGTGGTGGCGGTTCTGGTCTTCCTGCCGTTACTGCTGGGGTGAGAGGGTGAGCCATGCGAATCCGGGGCTTCGGCCTGCCCGACGGGGAATCGATCGACCTCTACGCCGACGGTGACCGCTGGACCAGCGACCCGGTTCCGGGCGCCGACGTGGTCGCCGAGGGGTGGATCCTCCCCGGCCTGGTCGACGCACACACCCACCCGGGGGCGGCGGCGCCCGGCGCTCCGCTCGACGACGAGATCCTCCGCGACGACCTGCGCGCCCATCTCCGCTCCGGTGTCGCGGTGATCCGGTCGCCCGGGCTGGCCGGCGATCCGCCGGACTGGTTCGGGCACAGCGACGACAGCCCACGGGCCAGCCACGCCGGCCCGTGGATCGCCCAGCACGACCAGTTCTTCGACGGCTGGGGGCGCAGGCCCGGACTCGACGACCTGCCCGCGGTCGCCGCCGAGCAGGCGTCCCGGACCGGCTGGGCGAAAGTGGTCGCCGACTGGAAGTTCGGTGATCCGGTCATCCCGCTCGAGGTGCTACGGGAGGCGGTGACCCGGGTGCACGCGGCCGGCGGCCGTCTCGCCGTGCACTCCCAGCATCCGGAGGGCGGCCGGGTCGCCGTCGAGGCCGGCGTCGACTCCCTCGAACACGGCATGGGCCTCGACCCCGAGCTGCTGTCCCGGATGGCCGTGCAGGGCACCGCGCTGACCCCCACCCTGTCGGTGATCAGCCGTTCGCTGGCCGAGGGCGGGCGCGCCGACTGGTACGTCGCGGGCGCGAGCGCCCACCCGGCGCTGACCGCGGCCGCCGTCGAGGCCGGCGTGACCGTGCTGGCCGGCACCGACTCCCGGCCACACGGCCGGATCGGCGACGAGATCCGCGCGATGGTCACCGCCGGGGTGCCCGTGCACGACGCGCTCGGCGCCGCCTCCTGGACGGCCCGCACCTACCTGGGGCTCGGCGGCCTCAACGACGGGGCGCCGGCCGATGCGGTGGTCTACGGCGCCGACCCGCGCCACGATCTGAGCGTGCTCGACGAGCCGCTGGCCGTGATCGTGCGGGGTCGCCTGATTCATCTCGGTCAGAGATGAAAACCCGTCAGTGGGTACGCCCGAAGCTGGCCGCCATGATCTCCGCTGCCTCACGGGTCACCGCCGCCGACTCCAGCACCGCCTGCCCGGTGAGGACGACGACCTGATCATCGTGGTGGGGGATCACCCAGTGCCCCTGCCACCACTGCCGATCCTCGTGCCGGTACCCGAGCTCGACCACGCTGATTCCGTGCTCGTGATCGCGGCGCTGCAGCACCGTCTGCCCGGGGGCGACGAGCGCCTGCGGATCCGCCAGCCTGTCCCGCTCCACCGGACCCTGCGGGAAGATCATCGAGTCGGCCGGCCCCCGCAGGTAGAACGGTGTCCCGTCATCCGTCTCGGCCGGCGACTCCAGCGTGAAACTGGCCGGCCACCGGAGCCGGAACACCGAGGTCTCCACCATCCAGAACGGGGTCTGCGGGCCGTCCGCCACGTCGACCACGTCACCGCCGTCCACGTTCCCGCCGGGTTCGATCACCACCTGCCGGGGGCCGCCGGGCGTGAACCGGGTGACCCGCACGGCGTTGGACGCGTCCGGGACGCGCTCGAACGCGAACGGCCAGTGCGGGATCAGCGCCAGCCCGTACCCGCCCAGCCGCGCGAGCACATGTCCACCGGGCATTCCGCGCGTCCTCTCACCGTGTCCTCATGATCGCTCCGGGCGTACCCGGACGGGTCCGGTTCCGGTCTTTGAGACCCTCTCCGGCCTTGATGATCAGCTGCGGGCGCCGCGGTCGAGGTAGCTCTCGGTGCGGTTGCGTCAGCCGCGACCGGTGCCGGCACGGTCGCTGAGGACGGCTCGGGCCACCTCGTCGGGAGCCACGCCGGCCTCGGCGATCACCAGGCCGTCGGCGGACCAGATCGCGGAGCGGCCCGACGTGCGGTCGAACCCGCCACCGGTTCCTCCGGCGAACGCCGCCGTGGCGACCCACACGCCGTGGTCGGCGGCCACCCGGCGGGCACGGTCACCGTGCACCTCCGACTCGTGATCGGCGTGCACCACACCGGCGACGTAGCCGTCGATACCGAGCGCGGCGGTCAGCGCCGCGTGCTCCGGGATGCCGGTGTCGCGGCAGACCGCCAGGCCCAGCCGCCAGCCGTCGACCTCGATCACGCCGGGCACGCCAGGCGCGAACCGTTCGGCCTCCGTGCCATGCAGAAACACTTTGGTGTACGCGACGCGAGCCCCACCACCGTCCACGGCCAGCACCCCGATCCCCGGTCCGCCGGCGGGCACCTCGCCCGAAGCTCGGCTGTGCTGGTCGTGCTGGTCGTGCTGGTCGTGCTGGTCGTGCTGGTCGTGCCGGCTTTGTTGGGTCTGCCGGGTTTGTGATCCGGTGGCGGGCGCGTCCCGAGGTCCGTTGCCGGGGCCGGGGACCGGCGCGCCGACCAGGGCCAGGGAACCGGTGTCCGCGCAGGCCTCGATGATCGGTTGCAGCCGGGGATCGTCCGGCGCGATCAGCTCGGCGTCGAGTTCGTAACCGGTCAGCGACATCTCCGGAAAGACCACCACCCGGGCCCGCGCGGCCCGGACCGCCTCGGCGTGCGCGACCGCGTTCCCGGCCACGTCGTGGGCCACACAGCGCGGCTGCGCCACCGCGATGCTCAGATCTTCCCGCACTCGTCCTCCTAGCCAAGACAGCCGCCTTACGATATCCGCCGCCCCCGGTCCGCCCCGGTCCGCCCGCGTGCTGCCGGGCCCGCGCCGGGGCTGCGCTCTGCGTCGGGGTTGCGCTCTGTATCGGGGTTGTGTCCTGCGTCGGGGTTGCGCTCTGCGTCGTCGGGGTTGTGCTCTGCGTCGGGGCTGTGTTCTGCATCGTGTCCGCGCTGGGACCCTTCGGTCATGCAGACGGGCGTGCGGCCCTCCCCTGAGACGGTTGTGTCGTTCTCGGTCAGGCGGTGAGGGCTACCGTCGCGCCGAGGCCCAGCAGGGTCACGCCGGTGGCGGCGCGCAGCAGGCGCTGGGCGGCGGGGCTGGTCGCGCGGGCCCGTCCCCGGTCCAGCACGACGACGTAGAGGCAGAACCACGTTCCCGAGACAGCTGCCCAGATCGCGCCCAGGGCGATCGAGGAGAGCACGACCGGGCCGTCGGCGGTCACGAACTGGGGGATCAGCGACACCGCCACCACCCCGGCCTTCGGGTTGCCGAGGCTCGCCGCGACCCCCACCACGAAGCTGCGCCATCCCTGCCGGCTCGCGGTGGCCTCCGCGGCGACGTTGCGGTGGCCCGGCCGAGCCGTGGGTGCCTCTGCTCCGAGGTTGTGGCGTGCGTGCGGGCTTGCCGGGGCGGGGAGCGGGTCGTTCAGCGTTGCGGTGCCGGGCGCCGGGTCGTTCAGGGTCGCGGTGCCGGGCGCCGGGTCGTTCAGGGTCGCGGTGCCGGGCGCCGGGTCGTCCAGTGTCGCGGGGGAGGGGAGCGGATCGTTCAGCGTCAGCAGGGACTGGATGCCGAGCAGGATCAGCACGGCGGCGCCGGCCAGCCTGATCGCCAGGTAGGCGTGCGGGTTGGCGAGAAGCAGCGCGGAGACGCCGGCTGCGGCGGCCACCGCCCAGATCAGGATGCCGGTGCTGGCGCCGGCTACCGCGAGCAGTCCGGCGCGGCGGCCGCCGAGGACGGTCTGCCGGGTGACGGCGAGGTTGTTGGCGCCGGGCAGGACGGCGAGCAGCGTGATGGTGGCGACGAACGCCGCCAGGTGGGTGGGCATGTGCCGAGCGTGCTGCCTGCCCGGGTATTCAGGGAAGTCACCGATCTTGCGATGAGACTTAAGATTTGTTGATGGCGGACGACCCGGGGCAGTTGCGACTGTTGGCGCTGATCCGGCGGCACGGTTCGCTCGCGGGGGCGGCCGATGAGCTCGGTGTGACCGGGGCGGCGGTGTCCGGTCAGGTGGCGCGCGCCGAACGGGACTGGGGGACGGCGCTGGTGGTTCGCGGCCCGCGGGGTGCGCGACTGACCGAACCCGGTCAGGTGCTCGCCGACGCGGGCGAGGTGATCGTGGCGCAGACCCGTCGCGCCCGGGAACGGGTGACGGCGATGCTCGGCCCGCTGTCGCGGCGTCTGCGGATCGGTGCCTTCCCGACGGCGGCCCAGCATCTGCTGCCGCCCGCGTTGACGGCGCTGCGGCATCTGCGGCCGGACGCCGAGCTGACGATCACCGAGATCGTCTCCGAGCAGGGTCCGGAACTCGTGGACGCCGGAACCCTGGACGTGGCGGTCGTCTCCGGTTACGCGGGACGGCCGGTGGTGGCGCCGGGGGTACGGGTCACGCCGGTGCTGGTGGATCCGATGGTCCTCTGTCTGCCGGACGACCACCGGCTGGCCGGGCGTCGCCACCGCATCAGCCTCGGCGATCTGGCGGGTGACCCGTGGATCGTGATCGTCGCCGGTCACGCGGCGCGGCAACAGCTGGACCGGGCCGCGGCGGAGGCGGGGTTCCGGCCGGCGGTCCAGTTCGAGACCGAGAACTACAACGTCGCGCAGGCGCTGGTGGCCACCGGCATCGGCGTGACCATGCTGTCCCGTCTGACCGTCGCGTCGACGCCGGGCGTGGTGCACCGCGACCTGGCGAGCCCCCGCCTGGACCGTCAGGTCTACGCCCTCTCGTCGACCGGTGTCCCGTCCGCTGATGTCCCGCTGGCCGATCACTTCGTCGCTCTACTGACCCAGGTGGGGGCCGACCTGACCGAAAACTGGATCGCCACGCCGCTGCGATGACGACGGCGGTGGCGACGACGGCGGTGGCGACGACGGCGGTGGCGACGACGACGGCGGTGGCGATGACGACGGCGGAGGCGGTGGCGGTGGCGGAGGCCGGCCCACCACGGACTTCAGCAGGACTGCCGGGGGCGGGTCAGAGCACCGGGCTGGGCTGACGGGCGGCCGGGGGCAGCAGCGCCGGATCGCCCTCCGGCCACGCCGCGGGTTCCGGGCCGAGCGCCGTGAGCTGCTCGATCTGCAGGCGGCACCACGGGGAGAACGCCGAGTCCGGCGCGTTCGCCTCGCGGCGGAAGTCGTCCCAGGCCAGCCACCGGAAGTCGTCCACCTCGTCGGGGTGCGGGGCCGGGTCACCCACCGCGACGGCGGAGAAGACCGGGCACATCTCGTTCTCCACGACACCGTCGAGTTCGGCCCGGTAGCGGAAGGCCGGCAGGACCAGACGGAGTTCGTCGAGTTCGAGGCCGAGCTCGAAACCGGCCCGTCGCCGGACCGCGTCGGTCAGCGGCTCGCCCTGGGCCGGATGCCCGCAGACACTGTTGGTCCAGATGCCCGGCCAGGTCTTCTTGGAAAGGGCGCGCCGACTTGCGAGAAAGCGTCCGGAACGGTCGAAGACATAGCACGAGAATGCGAGGTGCAGGGGCGTTGAATCGGTGTGAACCGTGCTCTTGTCCTGCAGGCCCGTGGCCGTTCCTGAATCGTCGAGAAGAATGACATGTTCCACGGTTCGTCCCATTTTCGGACTCGTAGGAAAAGGGGGCCACTCTGCCCTGCGGTAACGCTGACCTCCACGCACATTAACCCAGACCGGCGCCGTTCCGCCAGACGTGGATCATCTGCTTCCAGGCGGCTACGGTCACTGTGCACTGTCCGAAGTTGAGCCGGTGTGGACATCCCGTCCTCATCGGTGGAGCAGGGTGGAGACACGTTGAGTATCCGTCCAAGTTGATCATGTACTGTCCGTGCAATGCGAGAACGACTCGTGACTTGCCGTGAGCCCATCTCGATAACTCTGCGCGCTTCAAGAGTATGTCAAATCAGGGCATAAGGCAGGTAAACCTACTACTAGCAGCCACAATCTGGCGGCTAAAGCGTCCACTGTGATCGATGTCTCACTCGACAACCCGTCATGATCAACTCACTATGAGTCATGTCGCAACGAGGCGAGTGTTTACGATCATCGATGGTTGCGGGGGCAGAGCTGGACGGCCGGGCGATCCCCGGCCGCCGGGGAAGCAGGGGTCGTCATGCAGGATCCGTCTGTCTTGGATCATCTGGGCGGTCAGCTCAGCCGTCTCTGTGAGGTCGTCGGAACGGACGACACAACGCCGGTCGAACTGCTTGCGGGAGTGCTCGGCAAGCACGGTTCGAGACCGTTGTCACAACCACCGGCCTGGGCGTCGGACGTCGCCGACGACCATTCTCCGGTCGAGTTCTCGATAGCCTGGAACGAGTCGGAGCCGCCCGCTCTGCGCATTCTCGCGGAGGCGCTCGGACCGGTCCCGTCGGTGTCGGCGAACATGGCCGCCACCTACGATTTTCTGCGCGCCAACGGCGTTTCCACCAGTCGCCTGGACGCGGTCCGGGACCTGTTCGACGTGGCCGCCCCGGAGGGCGACTTCGCGATCTGGCTCTCCCTGGTGTTCCGCAACGGGCGGCGCCCCGAGTTCAAGGTCTACTTCAATCCCGAGGTGCTCGGACGGGGGGAGTCCGGAGCGCTGGCGGGGGAGGCGTTCGAGCGACTGGGCCTCGGTACGGCGTACCAGAAGATGGTTGATCGCGCGGTCCGGCCGGGGGAGCTCGGTGGCCTGGACCGGCTCAGCTTCTTCGCCCTCGACCTGCACGACGCCCCGCATGCGCGGGTGAAGCTCTACGTCTCGCATCACGATGCCACCGCCGCGGACGTCGCGCGTGCCGCCGGCGTCGTGGACGGTGTGGACCCGGCCGAGGTGGCCGACTTCTGCCGGCTGGCAGGCGGGGAAAAACCTAAGAAAATCAAAAAAGGCGATAAAGGCGAGAAAAAGGGAAAGAAGCGCGGCAAGACCTACACCGGCCGCCCCCTGATCAGCAGCTTCACCCTGACCGGCGCCTCCGACGAACCCGCAGGCTACAGCGTCTACGTCCCGATCCGCAGCTACGTCGGCGACGACCGCGAAGCCCGCCGCCGCGTCGTCCCGCTGCTCGACCGGTACCGCTTCGACCCGGACTTCCTGGACCGGGGGATCGCCGCCGTGACCCGCCGGCCACTGGACTCAGGCGTCGGCCTGCTCGCCCACGTCTCGCTGCGGCTCGGCCCGCCGCGGCCGGGAATGACCGTCTACCTGTCGTCGGAGGCCTACCGGGTCGATCCGCCCCGTCCGTTACCGATCAGCGTCATCTGAAAGCAGAGGAATCCCCCCATGAGCAGAATCCCGCCGCCCTACCGGATCAAGGTGGTCGAGCCGGTCCCGTTCCTCTCCGCGCCGGAGAGGCGGGCGGCCCTGGACGCCGCCGGCTACAACCCGTTCAACCTGCGGGCCGACCAGATCACCGTGGACTTCCTCAGTGACTCGGGCACCGGCGCCACCTCGACCGCGCAGGAGGCCGCCGCCGCCCTGGGCGACGAGTCGTACGCGGGCGCGCGCTCGTGGTTCCGGTTCCGCGACGAGGCCGCCGAGCTGACCGGGTACGACCATCTGCTGCCGGTGCATCAGGGCCGGGCCGCCGAGCGGATCCTCTTCACCAACCTGCTCAAGCCCGGCCAGATCTGTGTCAGCAACACCCACTTCGACACCACGCACGCGAACGTGGAGATCGTCGGCGCCGAGGCGGTGGACCTGCCCTGCCCGGAGGCCGCCGACCTGGACAGCCACGAGCCGTTCAAGGGCAACATCGACCTGGCCGCCCTGGAGGCGCTGCTCGCCGGCCCGGACGGCGAGCGGGTCGGCCTGGTGCTGCTGACGATCACCAACAACGGGCTGGGCGCGCAGCCGGTCTCGATGGCGAACCTGACCGCCGCACGGGACCTCGCGCACCGGTTCGGCAAGCCGTTCTTCCTGGACGCCGCCCGGTTCGCCGAGAACGCGTGGCTGGTCAAGCAGCGGGAGCCCGGCTACGCCGACCGTACCCCGAAGGAGATCGCCACCGCGGCGTTCCAGCTGGCCGACGGCTGCCTGATCAGTCTGAAGAAGGACGGGCTGACCGCGATCGGCGGACTGATCGGTCTGAAGGACCCCGAGCTGTTCGGCCGCTGCGAGGCGCTGCTGATCGCGACCGAGGGCTTCTCCACGTACGGTGGCCTCGCCGGTCATGACCTCGAGCGGCTGGCGGTCGGCCTGCGCGAGGTGGTGGACCCGTCCTACCTGGCGGCGCGGGCCGAGCAGACCGCCCGGTTCGCCCGGATGGTCAACGACGCCGGGGTGGCGACGATCCAGCCGGCCGGCATCCACGCGCTGTACCTGAACGCCGGCCGCCTGCTGCCGCACCTGACCCCGGCCGAGTTCCCCGGCCACTCGCTGGGCTGCCAGATGTTCCTGGACGGCGGGATCCGCTCGGCCGAGCTGGGTTCGCTCTATCTCGGCACCCTCGACGAGGAGCACCGGCTGGTGAGCCCGGCGCCGTTCGAGCTGGTCCGGCTGGCGATCCCGCGCCGGGTCTACACCGAGGAGCATTTCGCGTACGTGGCCGAGGTGCTCGGGGACATCGCCAAGGACCCCGAGCGGATCCGCGGTTACCGCATCGTCTCGGCGCCGCCGCTCCTGCGTCATTTCAAGGTGCGGCTGGCGCCTCGGTAGAAGCCGTTGTGACGAAAACGGTCAGGCCGGCACGCGCAGGCGGTTCATCGCGTGCCGGACCAGCGCGATCAGCGCCAGTTTGCTGGACTCCCGGTCCCGCGCGTCACACCAGACGAGCGGGACCTGCGGGTCCAGCTCCAGCGCACCGCGGATCTCCTCCTCGGTGTACGCGCACTGCCCGTTGAACTGGTTGACCGCCGTCACGAACGGGATGCCCCGCCGCTCGAAGTAGTCGACCGCCGCGAAGCTGGTGTCCAGCCGTCGCGTGTCCACCAGCACGATCGCCCCGACCGCGCCCTGCGCGAGTTCGTCCCACATGAACCAGAAACGGTCCTGTCCGGGCGTACCGAAGAGGTAGAGGACCACGTCCGGGCTGATGGTGATGCGCCCGAAGTCCAGCGCCACCGTGGTGTGGGTCTTGTCCTCCACGTGCGTGGTGTCGTCCACGCCGAGGCTCGCTTCGGTGAGCAGCTCCTCCGTGGTCAGCGGCGCGATCTCGCTGACCGAGCTCACCAGGGTCGTCTTGCCGGTGCCGAAGCCCCCGGCGACGACTATCTTGACCGATGTCCGATCCACCGTCTCCTCGTTCCTACAACCGTTCCAGGCCCGCGAGCAGCGCATCGAGGACGGACATGTCGATGACCTTCTGCTGCGCCGGGGATCCGATGCCGAGATAGCCCTGCTCCAGCAGCACGTCGACCATCACCTTGACGATGGTGAGCGGGATGCGCAGGTAGGCGCCGATCTCCGCGATGGAGATCCAGTTGCCGCACTGGTTCAGGATCTGCACGTACTCGGGCTCCAGGCGGTTGGCGTCCACCTGGAGCGCGATGACCTGGGTGGCGAGGTCGAGTTTGGAGTCCCGGGGGCTGGTGCGGCCGTTGACCAGGATGTAAAGCGGCACGAACCGGCCGGCCTCCGACTCGTCGTCGCCGTCCCAGCGATCAGGCATGGCCGCTGCCGTCAGGCGCCGTCCGGGCCTCGGTCCCCAGGTAATCGCCGATGCGGGTGACGAGCCGGCTCACCTCGTACGCCACCATGCCCATGTCCACGTCCTGGTCGCAGAGGACCGCCAGGCGCGCGTTCTGCCCGGCGGCCGCGATGAACAGGGTGTGCTCCTGGAACTCGATCACCACCTGCTGCACCGGCCCGCTGGCGAACCGGCGGCCGGTGCCCGCGGCGACGCTGTACATCGAGGAGGCGCCGGCGGCGAGGATCTCCGCGAGGTCCTGCGCCATCGACGAGGACTTCTGGACGATCAGGCCGTCGGTGGAGAGCACGACGACGGAGACGACGTTCGGGACGTCGACGAGGTCGTCCAGCATCCAGGGCAGATCGGGTTGGGGGGTCGAGAGGGTCACGCGTTCCTGCCTTGCTCAGCGTCGGGTTCTGTTTCGTCGCGGTCGGCCGTCTGACCGTCGGCCCAGCCACGTTGGTAGCGCGAGAACCGGTTGCGGATCTCCTCCGGGGACCGTTTGGCGGCCGGAGGCGCGGCCGTCTCGGGAGCGGGGGGAGCGTCCTCGAGCAGTTCTGGCGCGAGGTGCTGCTGCGGTTTGCGGTGCGGCAGCGGCGGCTTGGTGCCGCTTTCGGACCCTGCCGGGGCCGGCTTCTTGGTCACGCTGGGTGCCGCCGGCGCCGGCGTGGGTGCGTCTTTCGGGGGTACGGACGTGACGGCGCTCTTGCCGTTCGATGCGATCACGGGCCCGCCTGCGTCGTCGATCTTCGGGAAGGCCCGGGTCTCGGCCTCGAGGATGCCCACCGTGGTGCGCCCGATGGAGGGGGCGGGGGCGACGGGGATCGGGGTCGCGACCGGCACGGCGGCACCGATGTCGACCGACTCCGGGGTGCCGCCGTTGCCGTCGCCGTCGGTCCGGTCCGAGACGGCCCGGTCGGTGGCGGTCCGGTCGGTGACGAGCAGACGGTCCGGCAGCAGCACGATCGCGAGCAGGCCGCCGTACGCCGAGCGCCGCAGGCTGACCTGCACGCCCTCCCGTTTGGCCAGCTCGGCGACCACGTAGAGGCCGACCTGCGAGCCGTCCTTGAGTTCGGTGACGTCCGGGGTGGGCGCGGTGGCGAGCAGCGTGTTGGCCCGGTCGACGGCGTCCGCGTTCATGCCGACGCCGGCGTCCTCGATCTCGATGGCCACGCCGTGCTTGACCTTGTTGGAGGTGACCCACACGGTGGTGCCGGGCGGCGAGAACGCGAGGGCGTTGTCGAGCAGCTCGGCCATCAGGTGGATGACCTCGGCGACCGCGTACCCGACCAGTTCCACGTCGGCCGCGCCGCGCAGGTTGATCCGCTGGTAGTTGTGCGCCTCGGCGAACGAGGCCAGCAGCACGCGGCGCAGCGGCACCGGCTTGTTGAACCGGCGGCCGATCTGCCCACCGGCGAGGATGACCAGGTTCTCCAGGAAGCGCCGGGTCTGGTTGAGCTGGTGGTGGATGTCGAAGAGGTGGACGAGCATCTTCTCGTCACCCATCTGCGACTGCAGGTCCTCGATCACCTTCAGGCCGCGCTGCAGCGGGCGCTGCGGGCGCCGGGCGACGCCCATCAGCATCGCGGTGCCGGCCGCGCGGGCCTTGGCCTCGTCGACGGCGGCCGCGGTGGCGGCCAGCAGCGACCGGTTGATCACCTCGGCGACCTGGCCGATCTCGTCGCCGCCGTAGTCCTTGCGGGCGAACTCGGCCTCCAGGCTCACCGGCTCGCGGCGGCGCAGCCGGTCCATGACGGCCGGCAGGCGCTGGTCGATCAGTTCGCCGGCGTCCTCGCCCAGTTTGGCCAGGCGGGTGGAGAGTGCCCGGTCGACCAGGACGCTGGACTGGCGGACCGCCCAGAGGATGGCGATGCCGGCGACGGTCAGCGCGATGAGACTGCCGAAGAGCGCGGTGAGCAGCTGGTTGTTGCCGGTCTTCAGGGTCTGGGCGGACACCTGGTCGGCCTCGTCGATGGTGATGTCGACGAACTTCTGCGAGACGGTGCTGGTCAGGGTGGCCCAGTCGTCGCGGTCGGCGGTGATGGTGGGCGGGATCCGCTTGCCCCACGGGCCGGCGGTGATGATCGTGTTCTCGGCGGCGATCAGCTCCTGCCAGACCGGGCCGCCCCGCAGCGCCTCGAGGTCGGCGAGGACCGCCGGTTCGAGTTGCTCGTCGATGTTGTCGAGCTGGTAGTGGTACGCCCCGACCAGGCTGACGAACTCCAGGTACTGCGGGCGGCCGAACTTGCCGGAGGCGAACGCGGCGTCCATCGCCGAACCGGCCCGCGACATCAGGTCGGAGACCTTGAAGATCTCGGTCGAGGTGATGCCGCCCTGGGTGGCCTCGGAACCCGGCACGATGCGCGCCTGGGTGTCGAACAGCACGGTCGCCGAGTCCAGCAGGCCGTTGTAGAAGTCGTACGTCTTCGCGCCGGTGGTCGACTCGGAGTCGATCGCGCTGCGGATGTCGGGCAGCTGGTCGAGGTAGCCGACCAGTTGCTCCCACGGCTCGCGGACCGAGGCCGGGGCGGAGCCGAGCGAGTCGTCGGCGACCTCGCGCAGTTCGGCGAGCTCCTTGTCGGTCTCCCGGCGCTGGTCGAGCAGCGAGCTCATGTCGCGCGACGGGCGGGCCAGGTGCGAGATGCTCAGCCGGCGTTCCTGCTGGATCGAGGAGAGCGCGGAGACCGCGGGGATGGACACCTCGCGGACCGAGTTGGCCACGGTCCGGTTGTAGATGCCGTCGTAGATCAGGTATCCGGAGGCGGCGAACCAGATCACCATGGCCACGACACTGGGAACCAGGACGAGGCGCACGACGCGGCGCTTGATCGACTGTTGCTTCCGGGTGCGCCGCAGGGTTGCGGTGGATGACGCGTCCGTGGTGGTATCGGGGCGTTCGCTCGCGCGGCCGGCCGGTATCGGAGCCAACATTCGTCCCATCGGGGCTGAGGATCAGTAAGGCGGCGGGGGTCGGTCAGGGCAGCAGGGGTCACGCGGTTGTCCGACCGCGACCCGAGGTGCGTGCCAAACCCTAGCGCCGCGCCTTGATCCGCACCAGCGAGGGTGGGTCCTCGTTGATCGATGGGTGAACCGTCCTCACTGGTCAGCGGCATATCGGGCATATGGAAATTCCTCATGTGTCCTGCGGCATGCGACTTTTCATGATCCACAAAGGATCGACCCGTGCCGCCACTGAGGACAGGCGCCGGAAGTTTCGGTCACCGCGGTGCCGATTGACGGGGATCGACGGCCGACTATATGTTGCGGGGGCACTCGCGTAACCTCCCCGAAACTTTCGGAGGCGTCCCCATGCGAAGGCTGCCCGCGTCCGCCACTGCCCACCCCCGGTCATGAGACGCCGCACGGTTCTCGCGTCGTCCGGAGCGGCTGCCTCCGCCGTGCTGATCGGTCGGGGTCTGTCCGGGAGCTCCCGCTGGGTCCACACCTGGACCGCGATGCCGCAACTCACCGAACCCGACAACCTGCCGCCCGCGCCCTTCACCGGCCCCGGCTCGGTGCTGGCCGACACCACCCTGCGGCAGACGCTGCGGATCACCGCCGGCGGCCGCCGGCTGCGGGTCCGGCTCTCCAACACCTTCGGCGGCGCCGACCTGCCGATCACCGCGGCCGCGGTGGCCCGCCCCGCTGGCGGGGCGATCGGTGTCGCCGGCATCCGGCCGGGCACCTCGTGCCCACTGCTGTTCGGCGGGAACCCGGCCGTGACGATCCCGCCCGGCGCGCAGATCGTCTCCGACCCGGTGGACGTCGCGGTGGCGGCCGGCGCCGCCCTGACCGTCAGCGTCTACCTGGCCGACGGACAGCAGGGCCTCGCCCTGACCTCGCATCCCGGGTCACGCACCACGTCCTGGCTGATCGCCGGGGACCACCACACCGCGGTCAACCCGGTCGGCGCGACAGCGGTCGACCACTGGTACCTGATCAGCGGCGTGGAGGTGCAGGCCGGCGCACCCGGCCTGGCGCTGCTCGGCGACTCGCTGACCGACGGCCGCGGGTCCACCACCAACGGCCACGACCGGTGGCCGGACCAGCTGTTCGACCGGCTGCGCGACACCGGGATCGCGGTGCTCAACCAGGCCGCCGGCGGCAACCGGGTGCTGCGCGACGGCCTCGGGCCCTCGGCGCTGGCCCGCCTGGACCGCGACGTCCTCGCGGTCAGCGGCGTCCGCTGGATGCTGGTCTTCACCGGCGTCAACGACATCGGCACGGCACCCGCCGACGAGCCGTCCCAACGGCAGGTGGTGCCGGACCTGCTCGGCGCGTACCGGCAGATGGTCGTCCGCGGGCACGCGAGTGACATCGCGGTCTACGGCGCGACGCTCACCCCGTTCGGCGGCAACATCTACGACGACCCCGGCCGCCTGCGGGAACGGTCCCGGCAGGCGGTCAACACGGCGATCCGGGGCGGGATCTTCGACGCCGCGGTCGACTTCGACGCGGCGGTGCGCGACCCGGGCACACCGGACCGGCTCGCGGCGCGGTTCGACGCCGGCGATCACCTTCATCTCAACCCCGCGGGGTACGCGACGCTGGCCGCCACCGTGCCCCGCCGGTTGCTGCAGGTCTAGCCACGTTTCGTCATCAGTGTCCGCGTGGTGACTTCAACCGCCGGGTGTGGTGATTTGGGGCGTCGAGCGCGCCCGTATTCGTCACGCCGTGATGGGTGTGGTGATTTGGGGCGTCGAGCGCGCCCGTATTCGTCACGCCGTGATGGGTGTGGTGATTTGGGGCGTCGAGCGCGCCCGTATTCGTCACGCCGTCATGGGTGTGGTGATTTGGGGCGTCCAGCGCGCCCGAAATCACCACGCGGATGGGTTTCTCGCCCTGACCACGACACGGGTCTAGGCCGCGACAGGCGTGCTGTCCCCGGTGGTGATCCGGGGGACCAGCCGGATCAGGACCACCATGGCGATCAGCTCCACCAGGGTCTGGGTGACCACCGCCAGCGCCGCGATGCGCAGCTCCGGCGGCAGGGCCAGCGCCAGCGGCAGCACGACGAGCGAGTTGCGGGTCGCGGCCGAGAACATCACCGCCCGGGTGGCGGGGACGTCCAGCCGGGCCACCCGCGCGGCCACCCGGCCGGCCAGGACCGCGGCACCGGTGAACACCGCGTACAACGGCACCACCCGCAGCAGGACGGTGGCCTCGGCGCCGACCGCGGCGATCTGCGAGCCGACCACCACGGCCAGGGTGAGCATCATCAGCGGCACCATCGCGGCGGCCATCGCCTGCTCGACCCGCCGCGCCCGCCGGGCCTGCACGATCGCGGCGGCGGCCAGCGGCAGCACGATCAGGACCAGGAACGCCTCGGTGAACGGTCCCGGCTCGACCGCGGCCAGCGCGTCCTGTCCGGCGAACAGAACCAGGTAGACCGGCAGCAGCAGGGTCTGCACCGCCATCAGCAGCGGCGTCGCGGCGAGCAGCCGGGCCCGGGCGCCGCCGGCCAGGCCGGTGAACACGATCACGTAGTCGATGCACGGGGTCAGCAGGACCAGCAGCACCCCCAGCATCAGAGCGCGGTCGTCGGCGACGAACCGGGACAGCCCGGCCGCGAGCAGCGGGACGGCCAGGAAGTTCACGCCCAGTACCGTGCCGAGGAACCGCACGTCGCGCACCGACCGGCCGATCTCGGCCAGCGGCACCCCCAGGAACGTGGCGAACAGCAGCAACGCCAGCACCGGGGTGACCGCGTGGCCGAGAGCCGGGGCGGCCTGCGGGACGACGAGACCGGCGACCGCGCCGGCGGCGATGGCGACCAGATAGAGGGGGATCTGTCGCCGTTCCACACCTACTCCTCGATGGCGTCGTTGGCGGCCGACTGTGCCCGCCGCAGACCCTCCTCGACGCCCAACTGCCCCAGGAAGACCTGCTCCAGTACGCTACCCGCCGCGGTTGTGCCGGCCCCGGCCCGAGGACCCACCGGAGCGGGGAACGTGGTGCCCCGGGCCGCGTCCAGGAACGGCCGCAGATCGACACCCTGCTTCTTCCAGTACGCGGTGAACGCCGGCTCGGCCGCGGTGACGCCGGGGAACGCGTACCCGCCCTCGGCGATCGGCCGGACGCCTTCCGCGGAGCCCAGCCACCGCAGCACCTGGCCGGTGGCGTCCCGGTTGCGGGTTGCGGCCGACGCCGCCGCGGCGACACCGTGCACCACGCTGACCCGCCCGGCCGGCCCGGCGAGCATCGGCGCGATCCCCCACGGGAACGACGCGCCCTCGTGGATGGCCCGCAGGTGGTAGGGGCCGGACTGGAACAGCGCGAGCCGGCCCTGGGTGAACAGTTGCAGCGTCTTGTCGCCGTTGGTGGTGGTGTCCGCGGCGGGCGGCGCGACGTGCTCCTCGCCGATCAGGTCGACCAGGTACCGGACCGCCTCGACGGTCTTCGGCCGGTCGGCGAAGACGAACGCGTCACCGTCCTGCCAGGCGCCGCCGTTGGAACCGACGAAGTCCCAGAGCACGCCCTGGTTGTCCAGTGAGGCGTTGAAGCCGTACACGTTGCCGGTGGTCAGCGCGCGGGCCGCGGGCAGGAAGGTGTCTCCGGTGCCGGCCGGGTTCCAGGTCAGGTCCGCCGGGTCGACGCCGGCCTTCGCGACCAGGTCCTTGTTGTAGTACAGGGCGATCGTGTCCCACAGTTGCGGGACGCCCCACAGCTTTCCGCCGCGGGTGTACAGGTCGACGACCGAGGGCGTCCAGCCGGCCCGCTGCGGATCCTCGATCGGGAGCAGCGCCCCGTTGTCGGCGTACAGGCCGAAGTTGCTGGTGTTGGTCCAGAGGACGTCCGGGGCGGTTCCCGAACCGATGTCGGTGGCGAGTTTCGTCCAGTAGTCCGCCCACGGCACCACCTCGACGGTCACCGTGATCCCCGGATTCTGCTTCGTGAACGCGGCGAACGACTCCTCGTAGGCCCGGGCGACCTGCTCGTCCCAGAGCCGGAAGGTGACCGTGCCGGTGTCCTTCTCCGGCGTGACCGAACAACCGCCGAGCAGGACCAGCACGGCGAACAGACGCAGCAGGACGCGCATGTCATCTCATCCCGGTGATCGTGATGGACCGGACGATGTGCTTCTGGAACACGAGGAAGAGCACGAGCAGCGGCAGGGTGGCGAGCGTGGTGGCGGCCGTCACCAGCGTCCAGTTCCCGGCGAACTGGCTCTGCAGCGCCGCCACCGCCACGGTCAGCACCCGCCAGCGTTCACCGCTGGTCACCACGAGCGGCCACAGGAAGTCGTTCCAGTGCGTCACCGCCGTGATGATCACCAGGGTGGCGAGGACCGGCCGGCTCAGCGGCAGCACCACGTGCCACAGCACCCGCGGATGACCGGCGCCGTCGAGGCGCGCGGCGTCGACGAGATCACCCGGGATGCCGCGGAAGAACTGACGGAGCAGGAAGACGGCGTACGGGCTGCCGAACAGTGCCGGGAGGACCAGCCCGGCGAACGTGTCACGGAGGCCGAGTTCGCTGACGATGACGAACCGCGGCACGACCGTCGCCACCACCGGCACCATCAGCGTGGCGAGGTAGAGCCGGAACACCGCGTCGCGCCCGGGGAACTCCAGCCGGGCGAAGGCGTACGCGGCGAGCACCGAGCAGGTCAGCTGGCCGACGACCACCAGGATCACCACCTGCACCGTGATGACCAGCGGCGGGATCAGCGAGTGACCGCCGACGACGAGTTCCGCGTACGCCGCCGTGCTCACCGGCGACGGCGGCGCGAGTGGCGACTCCGCGGCGAACTGGGCCGGAGTCTTCAGCGAGGTCTGCACGCTGAGCAGGTACGGGGCGAGTGTCAGCACCGCGCCGGCGACGAGCGTCAGATAGGTGATCGTGGTGCGCACCGTCAGGCCACCTCATAGGTCGTACGCCGCCGGAAGTACCGCTGCTGTGCCACCGTCACCGTGATCAACAGCAGGAACAGCAGGACCGACATGGCCGCGGCCCGGCCCATCCGGAAACTCGTGAACGCCTCCCGGTAGATCAGCGAGGCGATCACGTCGGTCCGCCCGCCGGGCCCGCCCCGCGTCATCGCATAGACCGTGTCGAACGTCTGGAACGCCGCGATCAGCCCGGTGGTGAGCACGAAGAACGTCGTCGGGCGCAGCAGCGGCAGCGTGACCAGCCGCAGCGTCTGCCAGCTGCCGGCGCCGTCGATCCGGGCGGCCTCCCGGTACTGCCCCGGGATCCCGGCCAGCCCGGCCAGGAAGAACAGCGCCACATAGCCGACGTTGGTCCAGACCGTCACCGCGGCGACGGCGGGCAGTGCCAGGCCGGGGCTGGTCAGCCACTCCACCCGTTGCCCGAGCAGCGCGTCGAGAGCGCCGTCGGACGGGTCGAGGATCCACCGCCACACCACGCCGAGGGCCAGCGGCGCGCTGATCCACGGCACCACGAAGATCGCCCGGAACACCACGCTGCCGGGCAGCCGCCGGTCCAGCAACAGGGCGGTGCACAGCCCGAGACCGGTCTGCGCCGGGACCACGATCACCACGAACAGGGCGGTGACCGCGAGCGACCGGATCAACGCCGGATCGGTGAGCACCACCCGGTAGTTGGCCGTGCCCACCCACCGTGCCGGGCTGACGAGATCCCATCGGTAGAGGCTCATCACGGCGACCACGACGACGGGCGCGACGAGGAAACCGACGACGCCGACGAGGCTGGGCGCGAGGAACGCGTACCCGACCCAGGGCCGTTTCTCTGCATCACCCATAGGCCTACGAGGCTAAGTGATCGCGACCTCCGCGTCGGTGAACCGCGCGCGTAGGACGGGTTCATGCGGCGCTGATCACCCGGCCGGGTCGCGTGCCCACGACCCGGCCGTCCGCCATGGCACAGTGAAATGATGAGACCCGAGGAGGAAATGGTCGCGCTGGCGCTCGACGTCGCCGAGGACGGGATGCGGGCCGGTGAACTGCCCATCGGGGCGGTGGTCGTGATGGGCGACGAGATCATCGGGCGGGCCTACACCCAGGAACGCACCCTGGGCCGGCGGCTCGTGCACGCCGAACTCCTCGCCATGGAACAGGCCGACCGGCGACTCGGCTGGACCCGCCGCGACGGGCCGGTCACCCTGGCGGTCACCCTCGAACCGTGCCTGATGTGTCTCGGCGCGGCGATGGCCTTCGGGGTGCGGCGGGTGTACTACGGCCTCGAAGCCCCGGACGACGGCGCCGCGGGCGTGCCGGCGGTGTGGCGGCCCGCGAGTCAGGACATGTCCTTCTCCCACCTGCCGACGGTGACCGGCGGCTACCTGCGCAAGGAATGCCGCGACCAGTTCGCCCGATATGCGGCGGCGGCGCCGGACGGCTCGTTCCAGCGGTACGCCGAGCGGATGGCGGCCCTGCCCGACTACCGCATCGACTGAACCGTCGACACGCCGGCCTCAGCTCTCCGCCGGCCTCGTCGGCGGCCACGTCAGGGAATCATCCGGGATGTCCGTCCGGTGCAGCGCCCGCGGATCGCTCAACGGCAACTCCCGGGCCACCAGTCGCGCCACCTCGATCGCGCCGTGCGCGTGGAAGTGCGTGTTGTCGGAGACCCCGTCCGGATAGTTCGGCGACACCCCGGCCGCGAGCCACAGGAAATACTCCTTCGTCGCCTCCGGCCCCAGCTTCGTCCACAATGCGAACGACAACGCGGTCAGATCGATCAGTGGCGTGCCGGTCTCGGCGGCCAGGGCCCGCATCGAATCCGGGTACTCCCCGTGCGACGGATAAGGCGTGCCGTCCGCGGTGAACCGCCGCCGCTCCACCGGCGTGACCAGGATCGGCGTGGCCCGCCTGGCCCGAGCCCCGTCGATGAACAGGCTGAGGTACTCCGGGAAGGTGCCCCACGGTGAGGTGTACCGCGCCGGATCCTCGATCTTCTCGTCGTTGTGACCGAACGAGATCAGCAGCACGTCGTGCGGCCGCAGCGCCGTCAGGATCCGGTCCAGCCGCCCGAGATCCACGAAACTCTTCGAGCTCGCCCCGGACAGCGCCTCGTTCGTCACGCCGATCCCACGCCGCAGGAACACCGGCAGGGCCTGCCCCCAGCCCGCGCGGGGGTGGTCGGCGGTGGCATAGGTGGCGGCTGTGGAATCCCCCGCCACGAACACCGTCGGCCGCCGCTGGGGATGCGCCTGGGCTGGTCCGGTCAGTGCTCCGGTGCCCGCGATCGCACCACCGAGAACGGTTTGCAGCAGCACTCTACGGTTCAGGTCCATGCGCCCATGTAATCAACGATCGTCTATGCATGGCAAGGGTTGAGGCAAGCGCTTTCCCGCTGCAGAACCGCATTATGTGTACGCTGTGGAGTCTGCCCGGATCCGCGGCGCCCGACGGGCTGTGCCGTTCGTGGGAGCAGTCACCTCCCGCGGCTCCGTTCCTCAGCCCCAGGTTCCAGTCTCAGGTCTCGCTCCCTGGTTCCCGGTCCGCGGCTGCCCGGCTGCATCCCCGGTGATCCGGTGCGCCGGATCCAGACACGTTCCGCGGTCAGGGTGCGAAACCCGTCCGCGTGGTGACTTCAGGCGCACTGGGCGGCTGAAGTCATCACGCTCGTGCTGGGGTGTGGTGACTTCGGGTGCCCTGGGCGGCTGAAGTCACCACGCGGACCCCGATGACGAAACGTGTCTCGTGTTCCCGGGCGTGATCACTGTTGGTGCCGCTGTTCCGCTCGCGGACCCGGCCGCGGCGCGAACGTCCCGAACGGGGATGCCCGCGCCGCGCCACGGCTCACTCGTCCCGTTCCTCCAGGACGCGATGTCGTTGATCAGCTGGTGGTGACGGTCAATTCGACACGGCGGTTGACGGCCCGGTGAGCAGCGGTGTCGTTGGGGACCTTCGGGTGGGCCTCGCCGTACCCGACGACCGTGAGCCGCTCCCGATCCACCCCGAGTTTGCGCAGGCCGGCCGCCACCGACTCGGCACGCTTCTCACTGAGCGCCTTGTTCATGGCCGCGGCCCCCCGGGAATCGGTATGCCCCCCGATCCGAATCCGCGCGTCCGGATTGGCCTCAAGCAGGTCAGCGAGTTCCCGAAGCCCGTCCCGAGACTCGGGCGTCAACGCCGAACTGTTGGTGCGGAAAGCCGGCGCGGGCACACTGTCGAACTGCGTCTGCAGGTCAGCCACCGTCATGGCGTCGACAACCGTCACCCCGGACTTCGCGGCGGCCTCAGCGAGCGCCGCGTGCGCCGCTGCCGTAGGAGCCACCCCCGCCAGCAACACGACGTTGTTCTCCAGGCGTACCGAAAGCCCGTCGCCGCCATCGGGCAGAGCCCGCAGAATGGCAGGCAGCCGGTCAAGCGCAGATCCGCCGCTGAGGTCCTTCGCCACGGCGACCCGATCGTCGACAGCCCGCGCTCCGAGCGCTGCCGTCACTGCGGCCGTCATTGCCGCCCGATCCGCCGAGGACGGCACGACACCCGTCATGACGGCCCGCCCACCGCGGACCTCGACCACCAGAGACGAAGTGGGCCCTGGCGCAGGCAGTTCCCCAGCAGATTCCCCGCCATCCACGTCTTCACCAGCGCCATCGTCCGTACTGTTCCCGGCATCCGTGTTGTTGTCCGTGTTGTTGTCAATGTTCGCGTCGCCGTTTGCACCGTCGTTCGTGCCGTCGTCTGTGCCGTCGTCTGTGCCGCTGTCGGTGTCGGCGTCGGTGTTGTCCTGGCCGGTTCCGACGCGGATATCGACGGTCCGGACTCCGGTCACGTCCTCGACGATCTCCCGCGCCCGCTCGGCGTCCGCAGCGGTTCTCGCGACGACCAACCCATCCCGTCCCGTGAACGAAACTGTGCTGCCGCTCTGCCCCGCGGCGGCCAGGGCGGCACTTGCTCGGCTGGTCAGGTCATCCTCGATGCGGTGCCGGTTGGGCACCAGCTGAAGTCCGAGGATCAACGCCAACCCGATCACGATGGCCACCAGCGAACCCCGGCGCCGCTTCCCCCGAACCGCCACCCCAGGCCCAGCCGTAGCAGCCTTGCCGGAGTTCTTCGAGGTCAGCCCACCGCCCGGGGTGCCTTCGTAGCCCTTTCCACCAACAAACCGCGTGCTGCTCGTGCCGTTCGTGCTGCTCGTGCCGTTCGTGCCGTTCGTGCCGTTCGTGCCGTTCGTGCTGCTCGTGCTGCTCGTGCCGCTCGTGCCGCTCGTGTTGACTGCGCCAGTCATGTTGACGCTATCGGTCATGTTGACGGCATCGATCGTGTTGACAGAATCAGTCGTGTTGACGCTGTCGCTCACGGAGCTGCCAGCACCCTTTGCGACCTTCGTTGAGTCGACAGGAGCTGACTGATCAACCTCGGGTGCAGCGTTCGCCGAAGAGTCGTGGCTTCCGGAGGCGATGATCGAGCGGGTCGTGATGCGTCGGCGATTGCGTGCACCGACGATGTGGCCTGCGCCGCGAATCAGGCCGGTCATCGGACAGTCTCGGTTCCGCGAACAGTGTTGACGCCGTGAGCAACAGCGTCGGCACCAACCGCCGGTGATCCGCTAACGGTCGGTGATCCGCCAACGGCCGGTGATCCGCTACTCGCGTCGGATTCGCCTGCGGCCTCGGAGGCGTGAGGGTCCTCGCCACCGCGAATGGTCTCGCCACCGCGAATGGTCTCGCCACCGCGAATGGTCTCGGTTCTGCGAACGTCCTCGGTCCCATGAACAGGCTCGGCTTTGTGAGTGGTATCCGCGCTGCGGCCGGCTTCAGGGTTGCGGGAGATCCGAGGGTTGCGAGAGATCCGAGGGTTGCGAGAGGTTTCGGGGTTACGGGACTGGCCGGGGGTGGGGGACGGCTTGAGGGCGTGGAGGGCCTCGGTGTCGCGGCCGGCGATCAGGCGGGCTGTCAGTTCGGCGAACGCGTCCTCGTCGCCGTCAGCCAGCAGCTGGGCCTGGCGGCTCCACGTGACCAGGCTCGGGGCGAAAGAGAGACCGGCGGCTTTGATGGCGGCGCGCTTCGTGTCGTCGTCGGTGTCGGCGAGCTTGCTGAACGTGCGGATGCCCGCCACGCGCAGGGCTGCGGCCATCACCGGGCCGATACCTTCGATGCGTTCGAGTTCGTCGTCGTGAACGTGTGGTTCCGGAGCGGGGTCAATGGTTGGCGCCGAAGGTTCCGCGGACTTTTCGGAAATGGGTTCGGAAGGTGCTTTCGCAGGTCGCGTGGAAAGTCTTCCAGCCAATAGTCCGAGAAGAAATGCGAGAACGATGAAGACGATAGACTGGCCGATGAACCAGACCATTGTTACCTCCGGGTGCGGACGCGCTGAAGCGCCGTGAACAGGGTGTATCGCACTTCACGCCCGCATGCAAAGGCGTTCCTGGGTAGGGTGCGATGACGGATTCCCGCGTCCGGGCCCGCTACTGCCCAATGAGGATATACGGTTGATCAACCATTCTCAAAATGCGCACTAATGCGCCGTGAGTGAGTGTTCGGCTACGGATTGGGCGCCGCTTCCGGATGCCGGGAAGGGCTGGAAATAACGCGGCTCACCATTTCCGAATGCACTCGACGGCCACGCCCGCACTGAGCCGCCGCGACTTCAGCGCGTGGCACTCCCGTCCCCGCGCGACCAGTCCAGGGCGGCGACGGTGCTGGCGGCAGCGACGGCAGCGACGGCAGTGCCTGTGGTGTCGGCGGTGGCCACGACCGTGACGACGACGGCGGTGGTGGTGGTGACGACGGCGGTGGTGGTGGTGGTGGTGGTGACGACGGCGTTGGCGGCGGTGGTGCCGGCCACCGTCACGCTGCCGTAGTAGTCCGACCTGTGTCGCTGTCCAACCTGCCCGCCGTCACGCCAGTTGCTGGTGCAGGCAGCCGTAGGTGACGGCTGAGGCGGCCCTGCCGTCGATGACGGTTGAGTTTCGTCTCCTGGGCAGCCGTGGTGGACGGCTCGGTTGGTTCGGCCGTTGGTGGTGGCTCGTTCGGGGGTTCGATTCGACCGTGGTTGACGGCTGGTGACTCCAAGCCGTCGTCGGTGGTTGAGTTTCGCTCGCTGGGCTGCCGTAGCCGACGGCTCGGTCGAGCTGGCCGTTGGTGGTGGCTCGTCGGCGGGTTGTGGCCGACCGTGGTGGACGGCTCGGTCGAGCTGGCCGTGGGTGGTGGTTTGCCGGCGGGTTGTGGCCGACCGTGGTGGACGGCTCGGTCGAGCTGGCCGTGGGTGGTGGCTCGTCGGCGGGTTGTGGCCGAGCGTGGTGGACGGCTTGGTCGGGCCGGCCGTCAGGCATGGCTCGTCCGTGGTTCCCGGGCGGCGACCGTGGTCGACGGCTGGTGGCTCTGTGCGCCTGTTCGAGTGCTGTGGGCGTACCCCGGAAGGAGGATGACCGGTCAGTTGGGGGTGACCAGGCCCTGCAGTCCGACGATGATGGCGATGACGCCGAAGATGCCGAGGGCCAGCCAGCGGCCGGTGGCGTCGGTGCCCGGTTCCGGGGCGATCGGGGTGCGGCCGGTGAGGCGTTCCCAGGCCAGGCAGATGCCGACCGCGATGCCGACGATCTCGAAGTGGAAGACGTTCGGGCCGGAGAACGCGTGCACGATCAGGAAGTAGCCGCCGGCGACCAGGGCGATGACGCCGATGATCCAGCGCCACGGTGCCATCTTCGCGGCGAATCTGCCCAGGTCGTAGCCGACCACCGGCGCGCGGCCGAGCAGTGGGATGGCGAGCAGGAGTCCGCCGAGGATGTTCACCAGGTCCAGCAGCAGGGACATGATCATGGCTGCGGTCCTTCCGGTCGGGGCGACGGGCTTGCTGATCATGAATGGTAGCGCTCCCAAATTGCCTCTGCCGGAAGCGGGGCTGGTTACGTTAACATCGCAATTCATGAATGTTACGAAGGCGTTCACGGCCGTCCTCGTGCTCGCCGCGGCGGTGCTGCTGCCCGCAGCGCCTGCCCAGGCCGCCCCGGTCACCGTCACCAACGGCATCCAGTTCACCGACACCAGCGGCGCCGGCCTGCACGCCCACGGGGGTGGCGTGCTCAAGGTCGGCGACTACTACTACTGGTTCGGCGAGAACCGCAACACCGACAACACGTTCAAAGCGGTCTCCGTCTACCGGTCCACCGACCTGAAGAACTGGGAGTTCCGCAACAACGTGCTCACCCCGTCCGCCGCCACCGAGCTGCAGGGCGCCAACATCGAGCGCCCGAAGGTCATCTACAACGCGTCGACCGGCCGGTTCGTGATGTGGATGCACAAGGAGAACGGCACCGACTACGGCGAGGCGCGCGCCGCGGTGGCGTCGTCGGCGACCGTCGACGGCACCTACACCTACCACGGGAGTTTCCGGCCGTTCGGCAGTTACATGTCGCGCGACATCACGCTCTACAACGACGGCGGAACCGCGTACATGATCTCGGCGGCCGACGAGAACTACGACCTGCACATCTACCGGCTCACCGCGGACTATCTGAACGTCGACACGCTCGTCGGCAATTTCTGGAACGACGCGCACCGCGAGGCCCCGGCGATGTTCAAACGCGGCAGCACGTATTTCCTGCTCACCTCCGGCGCCACCGGGTGGAGCCCGAACCAGGCCAAGTACGCGACCGCCTCGAGCATCAGCGGCCCGTGGACCAGCTGGACGAATGTGGGCGACGGCAGCACCTTCCGGTCACAGCCGACCTACGTGCTGCCCATTCAGGGGACGAGCACGACGAGTTACCTCTACATGGGTGACCGCTGGGCCGGGGCGTGGAGCGGGCCGGTCAACGACTCGCAGTACGTCTGGCTGCCGATCACGTTCCCGAGCAGCACGAGCATGAGTCTGGCGTGGTATCCGACCTTGACGATCGACGCGGCCGCGGGCACCGTCACCGGCAATCCGCCGTCCTATTTTCAGGTCACCAACCGTAACAGCGGCAAGGTCATGGACGTGATCAGCTCCTCCACCGCGGACAGCGCCGAGATCAAGCAGTGGACCTGGAACGGCGGCGTCAACCAGCGCTGGGAATTCCGCGAGGCGGGCGGCGGATACGTCAACGTCGTCAACCAGAACAGCGGGAAATGCCTCGACGTGGCCTCGTCCTCCACCGCCGACGGGGCGAACGTCATCCAGTACACCTGCGGCGCCGGAACCAACCAGCAATGGCAGTGGCAGGCCTACGGCAGCTATTTCCGGCTGGTCGCCCGGCACAGCGGGAAATGCCTCGACGTCGTCTCCTCCGGAACCACCGACGGCACCGACATCCAGCAGTACACCTGCGGCAGCGGCAACAACCAGCAGTGGTCCCGCACGGCGCTCTAGCTTTCTCTCTCCTTTTCTCGTACGCGTGACCGGAGGCACCGGGGCTACCTTCGCGGCCCCGGTGCCTCCCCAGGTCGTAGCGCGGGCGCCGGGGCATGCCCGGGTGGTTGCTCCCGTCCGGTGAGTGGGGGCGCTTCCGGGTAAAAGTGTCGTACCCGCGGTCTAGTGTTCGGGCACCGGTTCGTTGTGGAGCCGGTTCGGGCGCCGGTTCCATGCCGGGGCCGGTCCGGGCACCGTGAGAGAGGAATCCCGCTGTGGCGAAGGTTGTCTCCACCCTGTTCATCTCGGCCGACGGTGTCGCCGAGATCGACCCTGCCTGGCACTTCGTCTACTTCGACGAGAACATGGGCCGGGCCGTCACCGAGGACTACGAGACCGCCGACGTGCTGCTGATCGGCCGCGAGACCTACGGCAGCTTCGCCGGGGCCTGGCCGGAGCGGGAGGCCGCCGGTGGTGAGGACGCGTCGTTCGCCAAGCAGCTCGGCGACATCCGCAAGATCGTGGTCACCCGGCAGTCGCCGGAGTTCACGTGGCGCAACTCCGAGGCGATCACCGGTGAGCTGACCGAGGCGGTCACCGCGCTCAAGGCCGACCCGGCGATCAAGGGCATCCTGGTGCCCGGCTCGATCTCGGTGGTGCAGCAGCTGCTCGCCGCCGGCCTGGTCGACGAGCTGCGCCTGCTGGTGCACCCGGTGGCGGCTCGCAAGGGGCGCAAGCTGTTCGACGAGGGCGACCGGGCCTACCACCTGACGGTGACGGCCACCGAGGTCTTCCCGACCGGCGTGATCCGGGTGATCTATGTGCCGGGCGAGGCGCCGGCCGCGGTCGGCTACGACGAGGTCCGCGACGCCGGCGACGTCCCGAAGGGCGACTGACCGCTCCCGCCGCTGGGCGGGCGTCAGCCGGCTGGGCGTGTCCGTCGGCGGTGCTGGGCGTGTCCGTCAGCCGGCTGGGCGTGTCCGTCGGCGGTGCTGGGCGTGTCCGTCGGCGGTGCTGGGCGTGTCCGTCGGCAGTGCCGGCGGTCGTGTTCCGGGGGTGCGCCGGTGCCTGGCCTGCGGAGACGGTCGGGGCGGGTCCTACGATGGCGGTCGTGATGCTGGTCTTCTCGGCGCTGTACTGGGCGTTCATCGTGGTCACCTGCCCCTTCTTCTTCGTGGGCGCGGTGCTGGTCTGGCTGGTGACGCTGCCGTTCGACCGGCGGAGAGTGGCGCTCCACCTGTATTCGTCGGCGTGGGCGTCGTTCTATGTCCGCGTCAACCCGTTGTGGCGGCTGCGCATCAGCGGGCGGGAGCACCTGCCGTGGCAGGGGGCGGCGGTCCTGGTCGCCAATCACGCCTCGCTCATCGACATCCTCGTGCTGTTCGGGTTGTTCCGGCCGTACAAGTGGGTGTCCAAGCAAGAGATCTTCAAGGTTCCTGTGCTCGGCTGGAACATGCGGCTCAACGATTACGTGCCGTTGGTGCGCGGATCGGGGGAGTCGGTGCGGCGGATGATGGCGCACTGTGACCGGCTGTTGAAGGCCGGATCCCCGGTGATGATCTTTCCGGAGGGCCGTCGGACCGCTGACGGTTCGCTGCAGTCGTTCAAGAACGGGGCGTTCGAACTCGCGGTCCGCAACGGCGTTCCGGTCATTCCGATCGCCGTGCACGGGACCCGGCGCGCCCTGCCGAAACACGGTCTGGTGCTGCGTGAGCAGGTCGACGCCCGGGTGGAGGTGTTGCCCCCGCTGGTTCCCGGCGACTATGCCGGTGACGTGACCGCGCTGCGGGAAGCGGCCCGGGACGTGATCGCTGCGGCGCTCGCCGCGCGCTGAACAACGCGGCGCAAACAGGTCACATCGGACGGTTTTGTCATCGCCGTTGTGTATTAACCTGACGGTCATGTCGACCTGCTGACCGATATCTATCATCGCTCTCCGCGTTCATCGAAAGGCCTCCCAGCTCGCATGTGCATGGAGTGAGCAAAAGCGGCGAGACGGTAACGATGGATCTAGATTTGGCGGTTAGTGGTCAGAAGTAAATAATCTTGGGCGCCGGACCCCCACCCGATGGTGCTCCCGCGGGATGCCGGTCGATGCCCGGCGGACCGCTCAGTGTGGCCACCCAACTCGGGCTCATCCCTGAGAGGACCTCTAACGCATGCGCAAGTCGCTGATATCTCTGGCCGCAATCGGTCTGCTGGCCACGGCCACCATGACGGCCTGTGACAGCGGTTCGGACCCGAGCGACAACGGCGGATCGACCACCACCGGCAGCAGTGGTGGCGGGACGGGCGGTACCAACGGCATCGGCGTGGTGCTTCCCGACACGACCACGGACCGGTGGGCCACCGCCGACGCCAAGTACCTCAAGTCCGCGTTCGACGCCAAGAAGATCCCCAGCCGGATCGTCAACGCCGAGGGCGACCGTGAGCAGTTCAAGCGGCTGGCCGGTGAGCTCCTGGACAGCGGTGTGAAGGTTCTGATCATCGCCAACCTGGACTCGGCCAGCGGCAAGGCGGTCATCGACGACGCCAAGGCGCACAACGTCCCGGTGATCGACTACGACCGTCTGACGCTCAACGGTGGAGCCGACTACTACGTCAGCTTCGACAACGAGCTCGTCGGCAAGCTGCAGGCCCAGCACCTGAAGACGTGCCTGGGCAAGAAGAACGTGGAGAACCCGCTCGTCGCGGAGCTCAACGGTTCGCCGACGGACAACAACGCCACCCTGTTCAAGACCGGCTACGACTCGGTCCTCCAGCCCCTGTACGACAGCGCCACGTTCACCAAGGGGCCGGACCAGTGGGTGCCGGACTGGAAAGAGGACGAGGCACGGGAGATCTTCTCCCAGATGCTCGGGCAGTACCCGAACATCGACGGTGTCCTCTCCGCCAACGACGGCATCGCGAACGCCATCATCGAGGTGCTGAAGGCCAAGAAGCTCAACGGCAAGGTCCCGGTCACCGGGCAGGACGCGAGCCTCGACGCCCTCCAGCACATCCTGATGGGCGACCAGTGCATGACGGTGTTCAAGGAGACGAAGCTGGAGGCCGACGCGGCCGCCGAGCTGGCGATCGGCCTGTACAACGATGTCAAGCCGCAGATCGCCGGCAAGCTGAAGGACCCGGAGTCGGGTGCGTACGTCCCGTTCCGTCAGGTGGAGCCGAAGGCGATCACCATCGACAACATCGGCGACGTCGTCGCCAGCGGTGCGGTCGATGTCGCCGAGCTGTGCGACGGCAGCTACGCCGGCAAGTGCCGTAAGGCCAAGCTGATCGACTGATTCTCCGGTAGTGCAGCGGACGGGCCGGCGTCCGGGGATCAGCCCACTGATCCCCGGACGCCGGCCCGGCGGCGTTCCGGCGCGGCGGGGTGGGCGCGACGAATGCGGATCTTGGGTGGGATAGTGGGGGCATGAAGCTTGCGGAGGCGCTGGCGCTGCGTGCGGACGCGACACGACGGGCGGAACAGCTGCGGTCGCGGGTGACCGCGAACGCGCGGTATCAGGAGGGCGAGCCGCCCGCCGAGGACGCGGCCGCGCTGCTCGCCGAGGCTGACGCGGTGCTCGCCGAGTTGGAGACGCTGATCCGGCGGATCAACCGGACCAACGCCGCCACCCGCCTCGAGGACGGCACCACGCTGACCGACGCGCTGGCCCGCCGGGACGTCCTGCGGATGCGGCACGCGACGGTGAGCTCCGCCGCGGACGCCGCAGCGGGGGACGGGCACCGGGCGTACCGGCAGCTGAGGTCCGAGCTCAAGATGATCGCGGCGTTGCCGGTGGCCGAACTGCGGGTCCGCGCCGACGACCTGGCCCGGCAGATCCGCGAGGTGGACACCCTCGTCCAGCGGAGCAACTGGGAGGTCGACCTGCTGGACTGACGAGGCGGAGTAGCGGGTAGTCGCCGTGGGGGCGCGCACCGACCCGAGAGCCGGCGGGCATTTCCGGCTCATGCTGGCGCGCCGGGGGCGGGCGCAGGGGTTCGACTCCCCGTCTGACAACGCATGCCCAGCACACCGCACAGGTGACGGCGCACAGTGCACATCTCACCACCTGGTGTGGACCCACGACGGCGAGGGCGGGCAAGGGGTGTACTCCGCCTCGTTCGTGACATCGACGTGACCAGGTGAACTTTCCGGGGGAGGGGTCGACCCGGGGGTGCATCGTCCCTAACGTTGGCGCGATGACGGCCAGTACGGTCGACGTCAGTGTCGACCCCGACGGCACCCTCGTGATCCACCCGTACGGCACGCTGGACGCGGAGGACGCGCTCGGCCTGAGCCGCACCCTGGTGCGGGCGATCCGGCACACCCGCCCGGCGCGCCTGGTCCTCGACCTTGCCGACGTGCGACGGCTGGACCCGATCAACCTGGGTGCGCTGGCCGCGGCGTGCCGGCTCGGCGACGACCACCAGGTGACCGTCCTGATCGACCATCCGCCGCGTGCCCTGGCCGATCGGCTGACCGCGGCCGGCGTGCCCCGGGAGCGACTCCTGCACGTCGGGTGCCGGGGCCCGGAGCGGATCGGCGATCATTCGACGATGACGACGATCCGGGAACGGTGCGGGGGCGACCTGGACGACTGCGTGGCGGCCCTGCGCGCGGTGCACGAGGCGGACGGGTATCCACTGAACTGGCCCGCCGACCCGCGCGGCTGGCTCACCCCACCGGGGCTGCTGACCGCCTGGGTGGCCGTTGGGGCGGGCGCGACGATCGGCGGGCACGTCGCGGTCGAACGGCGGGACAGCGGTGACATCGAGGTGTGCCGCCTGTTCGTCGTTCCCGCGGCTCGTCGTGGATCGGTCGGGCGGTCGCTGCTGGACCGGGTCCGGGAGTGGGCCGCGGCGCAGGGGCACCCGCTGACCCTCGTCGTCACTGATCAGAAGCGGTCGGCGGCGGTGGCGTTCTATGAGGCGACCGGCTGGCGGTACGAGGGGACCACCGACGCGGACTGGACCGGCCCGCTCGGCGAGCCGGTCCGGTTGCGCCACTACCGGGGCTGAGCGGCGTGGTGCGTACCCCCACAATCAGAGGGGGGTGACGGTGGGCCCGGCCAGGGCCGCCGGGCTGGAGGCCGCAGCGAGCCCGAGGATCTGACCGTTTTTGATCTCCATGGCGACGGCCACGCGCAGTTCGCCGCCGATGAAGACCGCGAAGCCCCAGGCGCCGTCGACGAGGGCCGGCACCGCGGCCTGCGCCTTTCCGGCGAAGTAGCGCGCGACCACCTCGGCACCGCGTTTCTCGCCCTGCGCGTCCAGCCGGGCGGCCTCGCCGGTGGCGCGCAGCACCACGTCCGGGTCGAGAAGCTCCAGCAGAGCACCGAGATCGCCGCCGCGGGAGGCGGACAGGAAGGCGTCGACGACCGCGCGGCCTCGCGGTTCGGTGGCGGCCGGCGCGGCCGCCCGGACCCGGCGCCGGGCGCGGCTGGCGAGCTGGCGGGAGGTCTGCGGGGTACGCCCGACCACCACCGCGATCTCGTCGAAGGACACCGCGAAGAGGTCGTGGAGCACGAAGGCGAGCCGTTCCGCCGGGGCGAGGGTGCCGAGAACGATCAGTAGCGCGGCCTCGACCTCATCGGCAAGGACCGACTCGACCGCGGACGGTGGATCGTTGATCTCGGACAGCGGCTGTTCGCGGCGGGTCGCGCGGGACCGCAGCATGTCCAGGCAGATCCGGCCGCAGACGGTGGTCAGCCAGGCGGGCAGGTTGTCGACCTCGCCGGCCCCGGCCCGGTCCAGGCGCAGCCAGGTCTCCTGCACCGCGTCGTCGGCCTCGGTCGCCGAGCCCAGCGTGCGGTACGCCAGGGCCCGCAGCCGGGGCCGGTTCTCCTCGAACCGGTCGGCCAGCCCGTCGCGCGTCGTGTCGCTCATCGCATCCTCCCGTGTGACCGCGGTCACTTCGGTCACATCCGTGCGGAACCGTTCGTCACCTGTTCGACGAGCACCACCGGACGGATGTGACAGGAGACGACCATGGAAGAACGACTCGGCTTCGACCGGCTTCCCGCGGATCTGACCAAGGCGATCGGCCTGCTCTACAAGTCGGCGCACTCGGCGGGCGTGCCGACGGCCGTCCTCGAGCTGGTGCACCTGCGGGCCAGTCAGATCAACGGGTGCAGCGCCTGCGTGGACTCCGGCGCACGGTCGATGCGCAACAACGGCGAGAGCGACGAACGCCTGTTCGCGGTGGCGGCGTGGCGGGAGACGCCGTACTTCACCGACGCGGAACGGGCCGCGCTGGCGCTCGCCGAGGCGGCCACCCGGCTGGCGGACCGGTCCGACCCGGTCCCGGACGACGTCTGGGCCGCGGCCGCGAAGCACTTCGGCGAGAAGGAGCTGGGGGCGATCGTGCTGTGGATCGCCACCACCAACTTCTTCAACCGGATCAACGCGACCACCCGGCAGATGGCCCCGAAGAACTGGGGCTGATCCGCTCGACGATCGCGAGGAAACGCGCGGCGGCCGGCCCCAGCGGCCGGTCGGCGCGCCAGGCCAGGCCGACCATCCGTTCCGCGCCCGCCGTGGTCAACGGGATGCCGATCGTGCCGGAGGCGCCGGCGAACGGCTCCGGCACGATCGCCACCCCGAGACCGGCGCCGACCAGGCCCTCGATGGTGGCCAGGTCACCGATCTCGAAGGCGATCCGCGGTGTCACCGCGGCGGCGGCGAACAGGTCGTCGACCAGGGCGCGGAACCCGAAACCGGCCGGGATGGTGACGAAGTCCTCGCCGTCCAGGTCGGCCAGCCCGGCCCGGCGGCGGGCGGCCAGGCGGTGGCCGGGCGGCACGATCAGGACCAGGCTCTGCCGTTGCAGGCCGAGCCAGTCGTACGGGCCGTCCGGCCGGGGGGAGGTCAGCGCGAGTTCGGCGACCCCGGCCGCGACGTCGCGCAGGATCTCGTGAGCCGGTTCCTGGCGCAGTTCGATCCGCATCCGCGGGGCGTGCTGCCGGACGTCGTGCAGCAGCCGCGGCACCAGCGAGGTGGCCATCGAGTCGAGGAAGGCGAGCCGGACCGTCCCGGACTCCGGATCGAGCATCCCGGCCAGGTCACGCCGCAGCCGGTCGTAGCGTCCGGTGATCTCGCGGGCCGCCTCCAGCGCGACGTCGCCGAGCGGATTGGGGTGTACGCCCCGGGCGTCGCGTTCGAACAGGCGCGCGCCGAGTTCGGCCTCGACCCGGGCCAGCAGCCGGGACAGGGTGGGCTGGCTGACACCGAGGGCGGCGGACGCGTCGGTGACGTGGCGGTGCTCACCCAGGGCGAGCAGGCCACGGAGATCGTCGAGCAGCACGACCCGCATCATACGTCCGGCGTATCGGATTCATGAGAGACATGCATTGGACGCATGATCGGAACCGGGCGGACAGTGTGCCGGTGAGCACCTACCGCGCCGGTGAGCCCGGCTACCGCCGGGTGTCCGTGGCGCTGTTCGCCGCCGGCGTCGCCACGTTCGCCCTGCTCTACAGCACCCAGGCGCTGCTGCCGGAGTTGTCCGCGGCGTTCGGCGTCACGCCCGCACAGAGCGCGTGGTCGCTGTCGCTGGCCACCATCGGACTCGGGGTGGCACTGCTGATCACCGGGCCGTTGTCGGAACGCTTCGGGCGTACCCGTCTGATCCATCTGTCCCTGGGGTTGTCGTCCCTGGTCGGCCTGGCCTGCGCGGTGGCGCCCGGCTGGCACATGCTGCTCGGGCTCCGGCTGCTGCAGGGGATCACGCTCGCCGGGCTGCCGGCCGTGGCCACCGCCTATCTGCGCGAGGAACTGCACGAGTCGACGCACGCGCGGGCGGCCGGGCTCTACATCGGCGGGACGGCGCTCGGCGGGATGACCGGGCGGCTGCTGACCGGGACGGTCGCCGAGGCCTTCCACTGGCGGTGGGCGCTCGCCGCAGTTGCCGGCGTCGGGCTGCTCTGCGCGATCGCCGTAGCCCTGCTGCTCCCGGCCTCGCGGCACTTCGTGCCCCGGCCCGGCCACGCGGTCAGCCGCCGGGCACTGACCGACCCGGCCCTGCTGCGCCTGTACGCGATCGGCGCCTGCGCGATGGGCGCGTTCGTCGCCGTCTACAACGCGATGGCGTTCCGGCTGACCAGTGAACCGTTCCTGCTCGGGGCGGGCGCTGCCGGCGCGGTGTTCCTGGTCTACCCGATGGGGTCGATCAGCTCGGCACTCTCCGGACGGCTCGCCGACCGGTACGGGCGCCGCGCCGTGATGCCGGTCGGCGCGGCGGTCTTCGCGGCCGGGCTGTTGCTCACCGTGCCGGACAACCTGCCGCTGACGGTGGTGGGCCTGGCCGTGATGACCGCCGGCTTCTTCTGCGTGCACGGGGTGGCCAGCGGCTGGGTGCCGGTCCGCGCCCACGCGGGTGGGGTGCCGGCGGCGCAGGCGGCCTCGCTCTACCTGTTCGCGTACTACGCCGGCTCGTCGGTCTTCGGCAGTCTCGCCGGAACCGCCTGGACCCTCGGGGCGTGGCCCGCGGTGGTGGCGATGAGCGCGGTGTTCGTCGCGATCAGTGGCCTGTTGGCGACCGGTCTGCGCCGGATCCCCGTGCTGGCGGCGGTGCCCGATCCGCAGCCGGCCACCCGGTGAGCAGCGGGGCGTCTCCCGTTTGCGTGCCGACGTTCGCCCGGTGGACGTCGGCACTGACGGTTGCCGATACTGTCTCGGCCCATGATCAAGCTTTTGTCGGGGTTGTTCCGGCTGTGGTCGGCCCTCGTCCGGCTCGCTTTCGGTGCGGTGTTCGTCCTGGTCGGTGCCTTCGTGTTCTGGCAGTTCGGGTGGCCGTCGGCGGTCGCGTTCACCCAGCCCGAGGCGGTCGTCACCGTCCTCGGCGACTGCTACGACTCCAGCACCATCGAGGGGGAGATGACCTGCGCCGCCACCTGGACCCTGGACGGCGCCGAGGTGACCGGCACGATCACCGGGACCGGGTTGTCCGACGGCACCAGGATCGCCGGGCGGGTGGACGGCGACGAGGCGCGGGTCGACCCGGCCCCGATGGATCTGCTGTTCGCCGTCGTGCCCCTGCTGTTCGTCTTCTTCGGGCTCAAGGTGATGTTCACCCGGGGCGGCCGGGTCCGGTCCGGAGACGGCGACGACTCCGACTCCGACTCGGACGGCGGCGACGGCGGCGGTGACGGTGGTGGCGGCGACTAGCTTCAGCTCACCGCGACGGTCAGCACCGCCGGATCTCCGTCGGCCCAGATGCCGCGGATCCGGCGGTTGGTGATCTTCCAGCCGTCGGCGGTGCGGCGCAGCGTGTCGTCGTAGTTGCCGCCCATCAGGAAGTGGCCGCCGGCGCGGACGTGCTGGGCGATGAAGGTCGCGTGAGTGGTCGCCGTGTCGCCGTCCACGGTCACCTCGACGTTGCCGACCAGGTGCTGGGTGGCGTCGAGCGTTCCGAGGAAGCCCCGCGCCGAAGCGAGGATGGCGTCGCGGTCCTCGGCGACGGCGTTGGTGTAGTCGCCGCGAGCGTCGGGGGCGTAGCAGTCGGCGAGCAGGTCCCAGTCCCGGCTGTCCATCGCCCGGGCTGCCCGGTAGAGCACCGCGGTGACGTCGGCCTGGTCCGTATTGATCATCATGGCGGCGAGCCTAAAACGGTATCGGCCAGTTCCGCAACTATCCAGTACCGGAACTATCTAGTACTGTTGCCGGGTGACTGTGGGGCGCAAACGCGATGAGACACGGGACGCGGACATCCTGCGTGCTGTCCTCGACGTGCTGGTGGAGACGAGCTACGCCGAGTTGACCATCGAGATGGTGGCGGCCCGGGCCGGTGCCGGGCGAGGGACCATCTACCGGCGATGGGCCGGCAAAGACGAGCTCATCCTCGCCGCCATCGCCTGCACCGACCGCACCGACCTGGAGACCGGCCGGCTCCCCGACACCGGCGCCCTTCGCGGTGACCTGCTGGCCATGCTCGACCCGGACTGGCTCGGCAGCGGTGACCGCCGGATGCGGATCCTCGCCAGTGTGACCGCGATGATGAGCCGCAACCCGGATGTCTCCGCCGCTGTCAGCGCGGCGATCGTCGAACCGTCGGTGGACGCCTACCGGCACCTCATCCAGCGGGCCGTCGACCGCGGCGAGGCGGATCCCGCCGCGGACGTGGCCGCGATGGCCCAGGTGATCCCGGCGATGGCCGGCCATCGGGCGCTGGTCCTGCGGCAGCCGGTGGACCTGGCGTTCTTCACCACGATCATCGACGGGGTGGTGCTGCCGGCGCTCGCCAGGCGGAGCTGACCAGGGTTCACCGGCAGTCGCTCAACCGTGGGCGACGGCTGGGTCAGGGAGGCCGTGGGCGACGGCTCAGCGGGGACGGCCTGGTGGGGACGGGCGGGACGTCCTTTTCGCGTACCCGGAAAGGGGTTAAAGAGCTTTTCCGGGGTTGAGGATGTCGCCGGGATCGAAGAGGGCCTTGATCTGCCGCTGCAGGGCGTGCTGCGGGCCGCCGAGCTCCTTGCCCAGCCACGCCTGCTTCAGGACCCCGATGCCGTGCTCGGCGGTGACCGTGCCGCCCAGGTCCAGCGCCAGCCCGAAGATCTCGTCGGCCGCCCGCTGCGCGGCCTCGGGGACCGGCGCGTCGTGGCGGCCGGCGACGATGATCGGGTGGATGTTGCCGTCGCCCGCGTGGGCCAGGGTGCAGATCGGCACGTCGTGGCGGGCGGCGATGTCCTCGATGGCGCGGACCGCGTCGGCCATCCGGGACCGCGGCACGGCGATGTCCTCGATCAGCGGCCGGCCGAGTTTCTCGATCGCGGGCAGCGCCTGACGACGGGTCTCCAGCAGGGCGGTCGGGTCGGTGGTGCTGCGGATCGAGGTCGACCCGGGGGTCAGGGCGGCGAGCGCGCGGTCGGTCGAGGCGGTGCCGTCGTCGAGCTGGACGATCAGCAGGGCGTCACCGTCGATCGGATGCCCGTGGGCGGCCAGCGCCCGCAGCGTGGCCCGGTCGAGCAGTTCGGCGAGGACCGGCTGGACCCGGGCCTCGGCGAGGGCGACCGAGGCGGCCACGGCGGTGGCGAAGTCGGGGTAGGCGGCGGCGATCGTGGCGCTCGGCGGCGGCAGCGGGCGCAGGCGCAGGGTGGCCCCGACCACCACGCCGAGGGTGCCCTCGGAGCCGACGAACAGTCCGGTCAGGTCGTACCCGGCGACGCCTTTCAGGGTGGCCCGTCCGGTGCTGATCAGGGTGCCGTCGGCGAGGACCACGTCCAGTCCGAGGACCGAGTCGCGGGTCATGCCGTACTTGGCGCAGCGCAGACCGCCCGCGTTGGTGGCGATGTTGCCGCCGATCGTGGACAGTTCCAGGCTGGCCGGGTCGGGCGCGTAGCGCAGCCCGTGTCCGGCGGCGGCCCGGTCCAGGTCGGCGGTGATCACGCCGGGTTCGACGACGGCCACCCCGTCGGCGGGGCGGATGTCGACGATCCGGTTCATCCCGGACAGGTCCAGCACGATCGTGCCGGACCCCGCGGTGGTCGCCCCGGTCAGGGCGGTTCCGGCGCCGCGGGGCACCACGGGGGTACGCGACGCCGACGCCCCCTGCAGCACCCGTTGCACCTGCTCGACGCTGGTGGGCAGGACCACCGCCGACGGGCTGCCCTCGGGTTCCCAGCCGGACCGGTCCAGTCGCCGGGTCGCGAGGAAGGCCGGGTCGGTGCGGTAGTCGACGTCGAGTCCGGCCAGCCAGTCGACGGTCACGGCTGAGCGCCCGTGGCCACCGGGCGGGACGGGTCGTTGGACCACGCCGACCAGGATCCCGGGTAGAGCGCGGCGTCGATGCCCGCGACGGCGAGCGCGGCGATCTGGTGTGCCGCGGTCACCCCCGATCCGCAGTAGACGCCGACCGCCCCCTGCACCCCGTCGAACCGGTCGCCCAGTTCCTCCGCGGTCTTGAACAGTGGCACCCCGGCCCGCAGGTTCTCCCCGGTGGGCAGGTTCACCGCGCCGGGGATGTGCCCGGCCCGCGGGTCGACCGGCTCGACCTCGCCGCGGTAGCGTTCGCCCGCCCGGGCGTCGAGCAGAGTGCCACCGTTGCCGGGCAGGGCCGCGGCCTCGTCGGCGGTCAGGGTCGGCAGGTGACCCGCGACCAGCACCACGTCGCCCGCGGGCCGGTCCGCGGCGATGCCGGTCTCCTCGGTGTGCCGCGCGGCCCGCCAGGCGGCGAGACCGCCGTCCAGGATCCGCACGTCCGGAACCCCGGCCCAGCGCAGCAGCCACCAGGCGCGGGACGCGGCGAGCCCACCGCTGTTGTCGTAGACCACCACGCCGCCCTCGCGGGTGATGCCCCAGCGGTGGGCGGCCTCCTGCAGCCGGGGGAGGGGCGGCAGCGGGTGCCGCCCCGCGGCGGGGTCGTCGGTGTGGGCGGCGAGTTCGGTGTCCAGGTCCACGTAGACCGCGCCGGGAATGTGTCCCTCCCGGTAGTGCAGTTCGCCGTCCGGGTCGCCGAGTGCCCAGCGGACGTCGAGCAGCACCGGCGCCCGTCCGCCGGCGATCCTCTGCTGCAGCGAGGCGACGTCGATGAGGACCGGCGGCCGGGCCGGGGCGAGGCCGGGCAGGGTCTGTGCCAGGTCGGCGTCGTCCAGCGACGCGGCCGGGGTGCCCTCGGCGACGGCCCGGTGCACCCGGGCCTGGATCGCCGCGGTGCGCGGGGTGTCCACCCCGTGCAGGCGGCCGAGCAGCACGATCTCGCCGTCCAGGTAGTCCGACTCGGGCGTGGTGGCGCGGGTCAGGCTCTGCCGGGTGGAGTTGCCCGACCGCACCTGGCCGGGTACTTCGACGACCCGGAAGCCGGCGCGTTCCAGGGGCGCCGGGGTGATGCCGGCGGCCGCGTACACCGCGTCGGCCTCGGCCCGCAGCGCCTTGAGGGCCGCGTCGCGCAGCGCGCTCGGCCGGTAGAGCGCGTCCAGGGTGTTGAACAGGTTGCCGCGCAGCTTGCTCGCCTTGTAGTCGCTGATGTTCTCGACCACGGTCACCGTGAAGCCGCCCTGCCGCAGGCCGGAGGCGACCGTGGCGAGGCCGTCGGTTGCGGGGCCGTCCGGGTAGTGGCCGAGCCACAGCACGGCCGGTACCGGCTCGGCGTGGTTGACCACGACGCCGGGCGTCACGTAACTGGCCGGGACCCAGACCACGGCGCCCACCACCCGGGCGAACGAGCGCAGCGCGATCCGTTCGGTGGCGAGCCCGTTCTGCAGGGTGACCAGCGGAATCGCGGTTGCGGCCGGGCCGTCGGCGCCCGCTACCGGCTGCCACGCCCAATCGCGGATCGCGGCTTCGGCGTCCGGGGTCTTGACGGCCAGCAGCAGCACGTCGTCGGTGGTGAGGGTGACCTCGGCCGGTCCGGCGGCCACCGGCACGGCGACGGTGTGCTCACCGTCCGGCCGGGCGTAGGTGAGGCCGCGGTCGCGGATCGCGGTGAGCTGCGCGCCGCGGGCGATCAGCAGCGTGTCCACGCCGGCGCGGTGCAGTTCGGCGGCGATGGTCGCGCCGACCGCGCCGCCGCCGATGATCACGTAACGGGTCATGGCGAGACCTGCCTCTGGAGTTCCTGAGCGATCACCGGGAGGTCGGCGCCGAGCCGCAGCCGCTCCAGGAACAGCACGACGGTGGCGGCGACCGTGCGGTGGGTGACGTCGTTGAGTATGTCGTGGCGTCCGCCGGCGACGGTCACCACCGTACCCGGGTACTCCGCCCACGCACCGGCGAGTGGGCTGACCGGGTCGGCGTCGCCGTGCAGGCCGAGCGTGGGGATCGTCACTTCACCGATCTCGCCGATGAATTCAGTAGGAATTGGGGCCGCGGAGAGCGCTCCGGGGGTCAGCGCGCCGCCGGACAGCACGCCGCGGTGGGTGGGGCACCCGGTCCGGGCCTCGAGCTCGTCCTCCGGAGTCACCTCCGGGAAGGACCCGGTGGGGACTCCGGCCAGGATCACCGCGTCCAGGCCGTCCGTTGCCGACCCCGCGAGGGTACGCGCGAAAAGCGCCCCCGCATCCGCCCCGACCAGCACTCTCGGTCTCGGCAGCGTCTCGTCGCCGAGCAGTTTCGCGACCGCCGCGAAGCTGGCCGCCGGATCGGCCGCGACGTCCGGCAGAACCCGTACCCGGTAGCCGTCCGCCGCGATCCGCCGGCCGAACCGCCGGTAGGCGCCGGTGCTCTCGCCGCGCCCGGCGGCCACCACCACGGTGCCGCGGGGCGCGATGCCCTCGGGTTCGTCGTACGCGTTCGTCATGCCGGTCAGCATCGCGTGATCACCGCGCGGCTGTCCAACACCTAATTCCGATCGGAACTGAATGCAAAGACTTATCAATTCGCTGCTAGCGTCCGCGACATGGGACAGGTGCTCGACATTCTCGCGTTGCGCAGTCTCGTCGCGGTGGCCGACTGCGGCGGTTTCCACCGGGCCGCCGCGACCCTGCGGATCAGCCAGTCCGCGGTGAGCCAGCACGTCCGCCGGCTGGAGAAGGCGATCGGCCGGCCGGTGGTGGAACGGCAGGGCCGGGGTGCCGCGTTCACCCCGGACGGCCAGGCGCTGCTGACCGAGTCCCGGCGGATCCTCGCCGCGCACGACGACGCCCTGCGCCGGCTGGTCGGCCCGGAGCGTCCCACCGTGACGATCGGCACCACCGAGCACGCCGCCGACCTGATCCTGCCGGCGGTGACCGCGGCGCTGCCCGGCCATCAGGTGCGGTTCCGCATCGACCGGACCCGGCGTCTGGACGCGGCGGTGGACCGGGGCGTGCTCGACGTCGCGGTGCACCTGGCCGAGGCGTCGTCGGCCGAGGGCATCCCGGTCGGGACCCTGCCGCTGAGCTGGTACGCCGCCCCGGACTGGCGGCCTCCGGCGGGCCGTTCGTGGCCGCTGGTGGCGATCGAGGAACCGTGCGTGCTGCGCCGCCGGGCCCTGTCCGCGCTGGCCGGACGCGGTCTGGACGCCTACGTGGTGTGCGACAGCGGCTACGTGGCCGGGGTGGTGGACGCGGTGCGCAGCGGTCTCGGGGTGGCCCTGCTGGCCCGGGTGTCGAGCACCCCGGAGGGTCTGGCCGAGCGCTCCGATCTGCCGCCGGTGCCGCCCGCCGCGATGAGCCTGCGGGCCCGCTCCGGTGCCGATCCGGCGTTGGCCGCGGCGGTCGTCGCGGGGTTGCGCTCGGTGCTGGACCGATAAGCGTCCGTGATCGCCATGATCGCGGATCGTCGTTGGACAGCATGGCGCAATCCCTATTAGCTTGGTGGGAGTTCCGGGGATTGTGCCGTAGAGAGGACCCCGCATGAGCACCTTCGACGAGACCATCCCGCCCACCGCGTCACCCGAGGTGGAGTTCATCAGCCTCGCGCACCTCAACCCGTCGACCGAGCTCGCGCCGATCCCGACCCGCGGCATCGACCTGCCCTACTTCCGGCGCTACGTGGCCGCCCTCGAGGACGGCGGCTACGACTACACCCTGCTGCCCTACGGGTCGTCGAGCGCCGACTCGTTCGTCGTGGCCAGTGCGGTCGGCCAGCTCACCGAGCGCATCAAACCGATCGTGGCGCTGCGCCCGAACACCACCCCGCCGACCGTCGCCGCCCAGAAACTGGCCACCCTGGACCAGCTGACCGAGGGCCGCGCGGTCGTCCACCTGATCTCCGGCGGCAGCGACGCCGAACAGGCCCGGCAGGGCGACTACCTGCCCAAGGACCGCCGGTACGCCCGTACCAGCGAATACGTCGACCTGCTGCGCCGCTCGTGGACCGAGCCGGCGGCGTTCGGCCACGACGGCGAGTTCTACAAGTTCGACGACTTCGGGCCGGGCTTCGCACCGTACGAGAGCCCGATCCCCATCTCGATCGGCGGCCAGTCCGACGAGGCGTTCGCGGTCGGCGGCGCGAAGGCCGACATCTTCAGCTTCTGGGGCGAGCCCCTCGACGACCTGAGCAGCGAGATCGACCGGGTGCACGCCATCGCCCGCGCCGCCGGCCGGACCACGCTGCCCCGGATCTGGGTGACGTTCCGCCCGATCATCGCGAAGACCGACGCGGAGGCGTGGCAGAAGGCGCACGTCTACGTCGACAGGATCGCGACGTCGTTCGGCAAACAGCCGTACCGCAAGGGCGTACCGCAGAACGTCGGCTCGCAGCGGGCCCTCACCTTCGCCGACCGGGCCGAACGCTACGACCGCGCGCTGTGGACCCGGACCGCCGCCGTCACCAACGCCGCCGGCGCCTCCACCGCCCTGGTCGGCTCACCGGAGACGGTGGCCGCCGCGATCCTGGACTACGTGGACCGGGGCGCGTCGCTGGTCTCCATCCGCGGGTACGACACCCTGGCCGACGCGGTCGACTACGGCGAGCACATCCTGCCGCTGGTCCGCCAGGAGATCGCGCACCGCCGGGCCACCGGCCGGCGCGGCACCCTGCAGGCCGAACACCTGGGCAACTACGCATGAGCCGGTTCCCCGTCCCGGACCTGTCGGCCGGCGCGCTCGCCAAGGTCACCGCGGAGATCGCCGCCACGGCCGGTGACTACGACCGGACCGGCGACCTCCCGATCGCGGGCCTCGCGGTCGCGCACCGCGCCGGTCTGCTGACCGCCACGGTCGGCGCCCGGTACGGCGGACCGGCGGCCGGACCCCGCGACACCGCCCGGATCCTGACCGCGCTCGGCGAGGGTGACGCCTCGGTCGGGCTGCTCGCGGCGAACCTGCTGAACACACACGCCGCCCAGGACACCCGCCCGTCCTGGCCCGCGTTCTCCTACGAGGACCTGCTGCGCCGGTCGCAGGACGGCCCGGCCCTGGCCAACGCGGTCCGCGCCGAACCCGAGCTGGGGGCCCCGGCCCGGGGCGGCCTGCCGAGGACCACCGTCGTCCGGGAGCCCGAAGGCTGGATCCTGAACGGGCACAAGGCGTACGCCACCGGCGGCGCCGGCCTGGCGTACCACGTGGTGTGGGTGCTCGCCGACGACGGCCGGGTCGGTCACGTGGTCGTCCCCGGCGACCTGCCCGGCATCACCTGGCAGCAGACCTGGGACCACCTGGGCCTGCGCGCCTCCAACACGCACGACGTCGTCTACGCCGACGTCCGGTTGCCACCGGAGGCCTTCACCGAGATCCCGCGCGGCGCGGACGGCGTCTACCGGGATCCCGCGGTCGCCACCGGGCCGGGCGGCTTCGGCCACCCGGCGCTCTACATCGGGGTGGCCCGGGCCGCCCGCGCGGCGTTCGTGGACTACGCCCGGACCCGGGTGCCGGCCGCCCTGAGGAAGCCGATCGCCGAGACCGAGCGGATCCAGGCGGTGGCCGGCGAGATCGACCTGCAGATCGTGCAGGCCGAGACGCTGCTGCACGGCGCGCTGCTGCGGCTGGAGGCCGGCGACACCACGCTGCTGCCGGAACTCTCCCTGATCAAGGTGGCCATCGCCCGCGCGGTGATCGCCGCGACCCAGACCGCGGTGGCCGCCCTCGGCAACCCCGGCCTGACCAGGTCCAACCCCCTGGAGCGTCACCTGCGCGACGCGCTGTGCATCCGCGTGCACCCGCCGCAGGAGGACGCCGCACTTCTTGCCGGCGGACGCCGGATCCTCTCCACCTCCTGAAGGAAAAGATCATGAAGCGCTTCAGACCAGCGATCGCGGCACTGGCGGGGCTCCTGGCCCTGTCCGCCTGCGCGGGCGGCACCGGCGACGACGCAGGCTCCGGCACCCCGCAGGACGGCGGCACGCTGAAGCTCTCGTTCTGGCCGGACAACGCCAACTTCTCCTGCATCGACCCGTTCCAGGTCTACTGGATCGAACACCGGTCGATCATCCGTAACTTCGCCGACTCGCTGACCGACCAGGACCCGCAGACCGGCAGGATCGTGCCGTGGCTCGCCGACAAGTGGGAGATCAGCCCGGACGGCCTGGCCTACACCTTCACCCTCAAGGACGGCGTCACCTTCGCCAACGGGGTGAAGCTCGACGCGCAGGCGGTCGCCGACAACGCCGAGGGCTGGATCGAGACGGTCGAGGCCACCAACGGCGCGGCGTACGGCGCCTCGTACATCCAGGGGCTGACCGGCGCCGAGGTGGTCGACCCGCGGACCGTGAAACTGACCCTGAGCAAGCCGAACTCGTCGTTCCTGCAGGCCACCTCGACGACCAACCTGGCGATCATCGACCCGGCCGCGTTCGCGCGGACGCCCGCGGACCGGTGCCTCGGCACGGGCGTGGTCGGCTCCGGACTGTTCCAGCTGGACCACTACACGCCCAAAGTGGAGACCGTCCTGACCAAGCGGGCCGGCTACACCTGGGGGTCGGAACTCGCCGCCAACCGCGGCGAGGCCCGGCTGGACCGGGTCGAGTTCAGCTACGTCGCCGAGGACAGCGTCCGCACCGGCAACCTGGTCAGCGGCGCCATCGACATCGCCTGGCCGCGTAACCCGTTCACCCCGCAGGACGAAACGCTGATCACCCGCTCCGGCGCGACCGTCGAGAAGCGCTCCCTGCCCGGCGTGGCCAGCACCCTGTTCAGCAACACCACCGCCGGGCGCCCGCTCGCCGACCCGCAGATCCGTAAGGCCCTCTCGAAGGCGATCGACACCCGCACGTACGCGACCACGATCTTCGGCGCGGACTATCCCGAGGTGCAGGGGCCGTTCAACGCGACCACCCCGTACTTCAAGTCGGAGGCCGCCAAGGTCGCCCACGACCTGGCCGGCGCCCGGCAGATCCTGGACGCGGCCGGCTGGACCGTCGGACCGGACGGCTACCGGGTCAAGGACGGCAAACAGCTGGTGATCGACTACCCGCTGCCGTCCACCGCCACCGGCCCCGGCCCCGAACTGCTGCAGGCCCAGGTCAAGGAGGCCGGCATCAAACTGGAACTGCGCACCCTCACCACCGCGCAGTCGGCGACCTACCTGGCCGAGGGCTCGTACGACCTGACCGGCACCTACTTCACCCGGGCGGACCCGGGCGCCCTGCAGTTCATCATCAACCCCGACGTGGCCAACTCGAAGGCACTCGCCTCCCGGATCGGCTCGGCCGACGAGATCAACCAGGTCAAGGCGCTGTTCGCCGAGGCCATCGAGACCACCGACGCGGCGCAGACGCAGGCGGCGTACGCCGAACTGCAGGACTACCTGATCGACCAGGCCCTGACCATCCCGCTGTTCGAACGGGTGCAGAAGGCCGGCGTCGCGAGGAACGTCCACGGGTTCGCCTTCACCTCGGAGTCGTTCCTCAAGCTCAACGACGTGTGGAAGTCCTGAACCGATGACCCGGTACGTCGTGGGGCGCGTCCTGCAGGCCGCCGTGGTCCTCTGGGCCGCGTACACGCTCACCTTCGCCATCCTCTACCTGCTGCCCAGCGACCCGATGCAGCTGCAACTGGCCGCCGCGGGCGTCCAGGAGGACAGCCTGACCCCGGAGCAACTGGCCGGGATGAAGGCCGCGTTCGGGCTGGACCGGTCGGTCGGCGCGCAGTACTGGCACCACCTGACCGGTGTGCTCCACGGCGACTTCGGGATCTCGCTGACCACCCGGCAGCCGGTGACCGACCTGATCGGCGCCCGGATCGGCCCGACCCTGCAGCTCAGCGCGGCCGCCGCGGTGACCGCGCTGCTGTTCGGGTCGGTGCTGGCCTACCTGGCCACGTTCGTCCGGCTCGGCCCGCTGCGGGTGCTGCTCACCCGGCTGCCCGCGGTGGGCGCGTCGTTCCCGCAGTTCTTCATCGCGCTGTTCCTGATCCAGTTCTTCTCGTTCCAGCTCGGCTGGTTCCCGGCCACCGGCACCGAGGGGATCGCGGCGCTGGTGATGCCGGTGCTGACCATCGCGGTGCTGGCATCGTCGGTGCTGGCCCAGGTGCTGATCAAGAGCTTCGACGAGACGCTGCGCCAGCCGTACATCGTCACCGCCCGCGCCAAGGGCCTGTCCCGCTCGGCCGTCCACCTCAAGCACGCCCTGCGCAACGCCGCGCTGCCCGCGATGACCCTGCTCGGCGTGATCATCGGGACGGCGGTGACCAGTTCGATCGTCACCGAGACGGTGTTCACCCGGGAAGGCGTGGGACGGCTCGCCCAGGAGGCGGTGCTCTCCCAGGACGTGCCGGTGGTGCTCGCCGTGGTGACCCTCGCCGCGACCGTGTTCGTCCTGGTCAACCTGATCGTCGACCTGCTCTACCCGCTGCTCGACCCGCGGATCACGGCGGGGGAGGGGACGTTGCTGTGACAGCTCAGGTCGTCGAACCGGTGGTGGTGGACGCGCCCACCGAGACGCGTGAGATCTCCGGGTTGCGGGCCACCACCGCCCAGCTGATCCGCCGGCCACTGTTCCTGATCGCGGCCGCCTGGGTGGCGTTCGTGCTGATCTCGGCGTTCCGGCCGGGCTGGTTCACCGGCTACGACCCGTACGCCACCGACCCCGCCTCGGCGATGCTGCCGCCCGGCGCGGACCACCTGTTCGGCACCGACATCTACGGCCGGGACCTGTGGTCGCGGGTCCTGCACGGCTCGGCGCTGACCATCCGGGCCACCCTGATCGCGCTCGGCATCGCCGGGGTCGCCGGCCTCGGGCTGGGCATCGTCTCCGGGTTCTTCGCCGGGCTCACCGACTCGATCCTGATGCGGTTCGTCGACGTGCTGCTGGCCATCCCCGGCCTGCTGCTCGCGCTGTCGATCGTCACCGCCCTCGGGTACGGCACGCTCCCGGTCGCGGTGGCCGTCGGTGTCGGCATCGTCCCCGGTTTCGCCCGGACCACCCGTGCCGAGGTGCTGCGGGTCAAGACCCTGCCCTATGTGGAGGCGGCGCGGGCCGGCGGCGCGTCCTGGGCCCGGGTGCTGCTGCGGCACATCCTGCCGAACGCGTGGGGGCCGGTCGCTGTGCTCGCCGTCCTGGACGCCGGCGTGGCGATCATCGCCATCGCGTCGCTGAGCTTCCTCGGGTTCGGCGCGGCCCCGCCGGCCGCCGAGTGGGGCACGCTGATCGCCGACGGCCGCAACTACCTGATCACCTCCTGGTGGCTCAGCCTGCTGCCCGGGGTGTTCGTGGCGCTGCTGGTGCTCAGCCTGAATCACCTCTCCAAGACCTTCCAGGAGCTGTCCCGATGACGCTGGTGTCGATCACCGGACTGGACGTGGGCTATCTGCGGCGCCGGCAGGTGCACCCGGCCGTGACCGGACTTGATCTGAACGTGGCGCCCGGCGAGGTGGTCGCGATCGTCGGCGAGTCCGGCTCCGGCAAGACCACCACCGCGAACGCGCTGATCGGTCTGCTGCCGGCCGGCGGGCGGATCACCGCCGGCTCGGCGATCATCGACGGGGTCGAGACCGCGGGCGCCGGCGAACGGACCCTCCGTAGGCTGCGCGGGTCGGTGGTCGGCCTGATCCCGCAGGATCCGATGGTGGGCCTCAACCCCACGCAGCGGGTGGGCCATCAGGTCGCCGAGGCGGTCACCCTGCGCGGTGTCTCCCGGCCTGCGGCGTACGCGGAAGCGATCACGTTCCTGGAGCAGGCCGGTGTGCCGGACCCCGAGTTGCGGGCCCGGCAGTACCCGCACGAACTGTCCGGTGGTCTCCGGCAGCGCGCCCTGATCGCCATCGCCCTGGCCGGACGCCCGAAACTGATCATTGCGGACGAGCCGACCAGCGCGCTTGACGTGACTGTGCAGAAGCGGATCCTCGACCACCTCGGCGGCCTCGTCCGCGACCGGGGCATCGCGCTGCTGATCATCACGCACGACCTGGCGGTGGCGGCGGACCGCGCGGACCGGGTGGTCGTCATGCGGCACGGCCGCAAGGTGGAGGAGGGCGACCCGCGGGCGATCCTGCGGGACCCGGCTCAGGCGTACACCCGGACGTTGATCGCGGCGGCGCCGCGTCTCGCCCACGGCGGCCGGGTGGTGCCGCGCTTCGACGTCCGTGACCAGCCGCAGCCCGCGCCGATCCTCACCCTGACCGGCGTCGGCAAGACGTTCGGCACGTTCCGGGCCCTCGACGACGTCAGCGTGACCGTGCCGCGCGGGCGCACCCACGCGCTGGTCGGCGAGTCCGGCTGCGGCAAGACGACCACGCTGCGCATCGCGCTCGGGCTGGAGTCGGCGACCAGCGGCTCGGTGGTGCTCGACGGCACCGAGACGGCCGGCCTGAGCTGGCGCGCGTTCCGGCCACTGCGCCGCAAGGCCCAGCTGGTGCACCAGGACCCGTTCGCCACCCTCGACCCGAAGTTCACCGTCGGCCAGTCGATCACCGAGCCGCTGCAGTCGTTCCGGGTCGGCACCCGGCGCTCCCGGCAGGCCCGGGCCCGGGAACTGCTCGACCAGGTGGCGCTGCCCGTCTCCTACCTGGACCGGCTGCCCAGTGAACTCTCCGGCGGCCAGCGGCAACGGGTCGCCATCGCCCGCGCGCTCGCCCTGGAACCTGACCTGATCATGCTGGACGAGCCGGTCTCCGCCCTCGACGTGCTGGTCCAGGAACAGATCCTGGGGCTGCTCGCCGACCTGCAACGCGACCTCGGCCTCTCGTACCTGTTCGTGTCGCACGACCTGGCGGTGGTCGCCTCCCTCGCGCACACGGTCAGCGTGATGAACGGCGGGCGGGTGGTCGAGGACGGCCCGGTCGCGACCGTGTTCACCAACCCGGCCAGCGAATACACCCGGGAACTGATCGACGCCATCCCCGGCCGGCGTGCCGATGCCCTCTGACCGCCGCGATCCTTCCGCGGGTACGCACGAGAGTCTGCTCGTGGTGGACGGCCACCGGCGTCTCGTGACCGCCGTGGCGGGACTCTCCTATCGGGAGGACGCCGGAGTCACCTCTGACGCGAAACGGTGAGGGCATGCGCGTACCCCGGGGAAAAGCGACGGCAGAGAGCGGCCTCCCGCAGATCTCGCACCGCAGGGTCCGCCCGGCCGTTTTGACGGTGTACGCGGTCAGCGCCGTCACCAGCAGCACCATCGCCAGCAGCAGACGCTCGGCGAGCCCCGCGTACGGCGGCAGGCCGGTGCCGCCCAGGAACGCGGGGGCGTTCACCGCCCCGAACACGGCGCACGCGGCCATCGTGGTGAACGCCGCCGCCCGCAGCGCCCGGCTGCCCGCCGACTGCGCGACCAGCAGCGCGATGACCGGGGGCAGGACGGCCACCACCGCGGCGCTGCCCCGGTGAACGACCGCGTCGACGGTCACCGGGGCGCCCGGCAGGTTCGTCGGGAAGACGGCCACCCCGACCAGGCCGGCACCCCAGCACGTCAGCAGCCCGGTGAGCCGCGGATCGCGGGGCAGGGACCGCCGGGCGCCGACCGCGATCCAGGCGGCGGACACCGCCAGCGCGCACGCGGAGAACGCCAGCAGCACCGCGCCGGCCGGGGAACCCACCACGTCGCTGAGCATCTGATCCATCGGGTCGACATCCCCGGTGACCAGCATGCCGGCGCCGGCCGCCGCGGACAGGACCAGCCCGGCCAGGGCGTTGCGGTACCAGCGGGCGACGTCGCGGGCGACGACGGTCACCGGACGGTCACGCCGGCGCGCAGGGCGTACAGCTGCTGGAACGCGGCGACGGTCCGGGCCTCGTCGTGCTGCTCGGCGACCTGGCGGGCCCGCTTGCCGAGGGCCTGCGCGCGGGCCTCGTCGGCGAGGACGGTCCGCAGCCGGGCGGCGAGCGCGGCGTGGTCACCGGGCGGGAAGAGGTAGCCGGTCTCGTCGTCGACGACCAGGTGCGGCAGGGCGGCCGCGTCGGCGCCGACCACCGGACGGCCGCTGGCCATCGCCTCCAGGACGACCAGGCTCTGCAGCTCGGCGGTGCCGGCGTTGACGAACACGGTGGTCGCGGCGTACGCGGTGGGCAGCTCGTCGTCCGGCACGAAACCCGTGAAGGTCGTATTTCTCGTGATATCCAGTTTCTCTGCCAGCTCTTCCAGGTGGTGGCGTTCGGCGCCCGCCCCCACCAGCACCAGGTGGGCGTCCACCGCCACCTCGGCGAACGCCCGCAGCACCACGTCCAGGTTCTTCTCCGCGTCCAGCCGCCCGACGTAGGTGACCGTCGGCTTCGCCGGGATGCCGTGCCGCAGCCGGAACTCGCCGGCCGGCGTGGCCGTCCGGAACCCGTCGGCCGCCATGGCCGTCCGGAACCGGCGCAGATCGATGCCGCAGGAGATCGGCAGCACCGGGCCGGGCACCCCGGCCAGGGTCGCCAGGGCGGCGGCGTACGGCGTCGGCGCGGTCACCACGTCGGCCTTGGCGAACACCCGGGCGGCGTCACGCCAGGCCCACTCGTGCACCAGCCGCCGCCCGGCGTCCCCGACCGGCAGGTAGTGGGTGAGGTTCTCCGGCATGAAATGGTTCGTCGCGACCACCGGCACACCCCGCTCACACGCCGCGTCCACCAGCGCCCGGCAGACCGGGAAATGGCTCTGCACGTGGACCACGTCCGGCCGGACCTCGTCGAGGATCCGCCCGGCGGCCCGGCGCAACGCCACCGGCAGGCAGAACCGGAAACCCTGATGGCCGGGTACGGGCAGCGACCTGATCCGGTGCTCGGTGATCCCGTCCGCGGTGACCCGCGTGGTGCTGCGGACACCGTCGGCCGGGCAGACCACGTGGACGTCGGCGCCGTCCTCGCGGTTCAGCGCGCCGGCGAGCCGCTGCGCGAAGTAGGAAGCGCCGTTGACGTGCGGGGCGTAGGTGTCGGCGCCGATGAGGATGCGCATGCGTGTCGCCTCTCGTGTCGTTTCTCGCGAAGTCGGATCGTCAGCAGGACCAGCGCGACCGGGACCGCCACCACGGCGGTGACCAGCAGGAACCCGCCGGGCCGGGCGAGCAGGCCGGTCAGGTGCGCGCCGGCCGCGGCACCCAGGCCGACCAGCACCGAGGCCCGCACGGCGGCGGCCGCGGTCACCAGGGCGGCGAACCGTCCGAACCGGACCCCGGCCAGTCCGGCGGCGACGAACGCGGGCAGCGCCACCACGTCGACGAGCTTCGCGGTGATCACCATCCGGGGCAGGGAACGGGCGACCGCGGCCGTGAACCGGTCCCGCCGCGCGTCCGTCATGCCGAGCCGCGCCAGCAGCGGCCGGACCCGCGGATGCCGGCCCCAGCGACCCAGCAGCCACAGCAGGCTGTCCCCGAGCACCTCGGCCGCCACCACGATCAGCCACGCCGGCCAGAACCGGAGCAGACCGGCCCCCACCAGCGAACCGGCGGTCACCGTGGCGACCGGGCCCTCGAGGAGGACCAGAGGGCCGAGCATCGCGTACGCCTGCGTCGGATCCATACCGAGAAGAATCGATCTCGGACACCGCGCGGGTCGTCACCCCGCGGTAGGGGGTCGGGTGCCTCCGGCGGAGGACTCTCCCGTAGGGGTTCCACCGGTACCGTCCTAGCGGTGGGGACGAATGGCGCACGGCCGGTCCGGATGCAGTGGTGGCTGCTGCTCGGACTGAGCGCCGGCCTGCTGCTGGTGGCGACGGCGACGATCACGACATCGGTGTACGAGGTGCCGGTGCTGCTCGCCTACATGGCGGCGAGCGCCCAGTGCGCGGCCCTGCCCCTGGTGCTGCTGCGCCCGCACCCGGCGACGGTGCTGCAGTTCGCCGGGGTGGCGATGTTCTCCTGGTCGGACACCGACACCGACGGCATCTGGCCGCTGCCGGTGCCGGTCCTGGTGGTGCTGGTCCTGCACATCGGGCTCATCGGGGCGCGCTGCCCGTGGAAGGAGGCGGTGGCGACCTGGTGGGCGAGCGCGTTCTTCTGCATCGTGCTGGTGGTCGCCGACCCGCTGGGCCGGGGCCTGGACCACGCCGAAGCGTCGCTGATCATCTACGCGACGAACTCGGTGCTGGTGCTCTTCGGCGCCATCCTGTGGAGCCAGCGGGCCGCCGTGCACCGCGAACTGGTGTCGGCCCGCCGCGACGTGCTGCTGGAACAGACGCAACGGGCGCTGGTCGAGGAACGCGGCCGGATCGCCCGGGAACTGCACGACGTGGTCGCCCACAGCATGTCGGTCATCCACATGCAGGCGACGTCGGCGGCGTACCGCCTGCCCGGCCTCGACCCCGAAGCGCGGGCCGAGTTCTCCCGCATCGCGGCGGACACCCGTACCACCCTGCGCGAGATGCGCCGGCTGCTGGCGGTGCTGCGCGAGGAGACCGCCGGACCGGAACTGCACCCGGTGCCCGACCTGGGTGGGCTGGGCGAACTGGCCGCGTCCGCCCGACGCGGCGGCATCCCGGTCGACGTGGAGGTGACCGGTGACCTCCCGTCGTCGGCGCTGCCCGACACGGTCGGCCTGGCGGCGTACCGCATCGTCCAGGAATCGCTGAGCAACGTGGTCCGGCACGCCCCGGGCGCGGCGACACGGGTCAAGGTGGCGGCGTCCGGGACCGAACTGCTGGTCGAGGTCGTCAACGGCCGCCCCACCGGGCCGGCCCGCCCGATCGAGGAACCCCAGCACCCCGGCCACGGGCTGATCGGCATGCGCGAACGGGCCCGGCTGGCCGGCGGCACCATGTGGACCGGCCCGCACTCGCACGGCGGGTACCGGGTGGTGGCCCGGTTCCCGCTGCCCGCCGACTCACCGGCGCAACGACTCCCGGATGTTGACCAGTAACACGATCAGCGCGGCGGCGAAGAACGCGAACGTCACCACGTACCGGCCGTCGACCCAGAGCAGCACCAGCACACCGACCACCGCGGCCGCCGCCACCAGGCGCAGCAGCACGGCCAGGAACTTGCCGCGGACCAGGCCCTCCACCACCAGCAGTGCGAGCAGCAGGATGCCGGCGGTGGCCTTCGCGCCGATGCCCTCGAACGGAGACAGCGCCGAACCGGCCGCCCACAGGATCAGCGGCGTGCTCGCCACCGCCCACCAGGACAACGTCCGGGCGCGGACCCCGACCGCCGGCTCCATCGGCACCCGGCGGTGCAGCAGGTGCGCGTGCGGATGCTCGGACAGCGGCAGGTCGGTGACGGTCCGGGCCTGTTCGTCGGCGAGACGGGTCCGTTCCCGGCGCAGGTTCAGCAGCTTGCGCTCGTCGTCGAAGAGCGCCCGCACCTCCGGCGAGCCGGCCGGCAGCCCGGCCGCGCCGACCGCCAGGTCATCGTGCAGCACCCCGATCTCGGCGTCCAGGTCGGCGAGCCGCTTCTCGTTGCGCTGCCGGCGGATCTCCACCAGTTCGCGTTCGGCGTCCGGGTTCGGGGCGACCTTGGCCAGCCCGGCCCAGCCGACCGGGTCGGCCCACGACGGGCGCACTGATCCGTCCCGGTCGTAGCGGGGGCCGGCCGGGCCGCGTTCGCCACCCAGGCGGTCCCGGGTGTCGCGTCCCCACAGGCCGCGGAAACCCCGCACCCACGGGGTGTCGTCGCCGATCACCACCGGCTCCCAGGACTGCTCGTGGCCGGGGCCGATCGCCGGGCCGTCACCGCGGGCGTAGTCGATGTACGGGATGCCGACCTGCGGCTTGTGCTCCGCCGACCAGGGCGCCAGCAGCCGCGCCGACCAGCGCAGCGCGTTCACCACACCGCGCAGCTTCGGCGGCCGTACGGTGATCAGGTAGTCGCCCGGCACGTAGGCGCCGGAGTGCGACCCGGCGCCGACGAACACCACCGGATGCCGCCCGCCGTCCAGGGTCAGGTCCGGGTCGTCCCAGCGCCGCCGCAGGTCGTCGCCGGTCTCGTCGTGCGCCGAATACACCACCCAGCGGGCCGGCGGCACCCCGTCCGGGCCGGTCACACCGGTGCCGTCCAGGTAGATCGTCACCTGCTCCCAGTCGGCCTCGTGCTCGTTGACACCGCCGAACGCCGACCGCCAGTTGTTGAAGCTGTAGAAGAACCAGTACTGGCAGACGATCCACGGGCCGTCACGGACCACCCGGCCGTAGTAGACCGGTTGCTCCGGCCGCAGATGGTCACGTTGCAGCAGGAACGAGCGGGCCGCGCTGCCGCCCGGCAGGCTCCCGCGGAACAACAACGACGCCCGGTTGACGGTGTCCACCAGGCGGGCGATGAGACCGACCGCGGCCAGCCGGCTCGCCCGGCGCAGATGCGGCGGACGCTCCCGCAACGGGATGTGCGCCAGTTTCGTGTCGGTGCCGATCCCGGACAGCGAATGACGCAGACCCTCGTCGGCGGCGGCCACCTCGGCCAGGGTGTCCAGGGTCAGCCCGCCGGCCGGGACCTCCTCCACCGGGCTCTCGCCCGGCTCGATCCGCCACAGGCTGGCCCGGCTGACGTATCTGTCGACCGACACCGGGAAGAAATACTCACCCTCGGTGAACCGGGCCACCGGTTCGTAGGCGCGCAACAGGCGCAGGTCGTCCACTACCGGGTCTTCCCTTCCGGAACAGCATGTCGCCCGCCGAGGCTATCGGCCCCGCGCTCGCGGCCGTCCGGTACCCACCCGGATACGATCTCCGCGGCTTCGCTCGGTGGTTACTGCTTGGAGGACTGATGACGGACCCGGCCCGTGGGCTGCGCTGGTACGCACCGCTCGCCGTGCTGTTCTTCGGCGTGCTGCCGGCGGTGATGGTGAGCCTGCTGGTGCTGCGCGGCAACACCCCGTCGCAGGTCGGCTACCTGCTGATCGTCGGCATCCCGCTGGTGGTGGTGGCGGTGCTCCAGACGATCCGCGGTGTCCTCGAGAAGGACCCGGTCGAGGCGTCGCGCCGGCTGAACCTGGGCATGGCCCTGGTCGCCGGCGCGGACGTCCTGCTGCTCGGCGGGAACGCGCTGATCCGGATGTCGGTCAGCTGAGCCTGCCGTACTGCTCCCTGGTGATGGCGTGCACCGCCACCGGCTGGTTCACCTCCGGTACGACCGTGTCGCGCTCGTGGGTCATGCCGAGTTTCGTCATCACCCGGGCCGACCGGTCGTTGTCGATGTGCCGGATGCTGACGATCCGGTCCAGGCCGGGCTGTTCGAACCCGAAACGCAGCGCGGCGGCGGCCGCCTCGGTGGCGTACCCCTGACCCCACGCGTGCCGTCCCAGCCGCCAGCCGATCTCCATGGCCGGCATGATCTCGGGCAGGAACGTCGGCACGGCCAGACCGGCCCAGCCCAGCAGCTCGCCGTCGCGCTCGATGGCGAAGATGCCGTAACCGTTCTCCGCCCAGCCCGCCTGAAAGCGGCGCAGGCCGGCCTCGGTCTGCTGCCGGTCACGGACCTGCCCGTCCATGATGTACCGCATCACCTCGGGGTCGGCGTTGATCGCGGCGAGCGCGTCCAGGTCGTCGTCGCGCCAGCCGCGCAGGATCAGCCGTTCCGTCGTCAAAGTGATCATCGATGCATTGTCACAGCGACGGTCGTCAGCCCCGGTTGTCGGGGTGCTCCCGCACACCGGCGAACGGTGCCGTCCGCACACCCGAGTTGCCGGAGCCCCGGCGGCGCCGGGCCGCCACGACCACCGCGAGCGCCACCACCGCCGTGCCCAGCCCGGCCAACAATCCGATCATGATGCCACCCCCCGATGTCCGTCGTGAGGTCCGCGAAGGTATCACAGATGGTCGAGATTTCCCTGCTCATGGTCGGGATCGCGGACCCAGGCGGTGGCCGCCGTCCGGTACGGCCCGATCCGCGTGGTGTGGAACCCGTGCGCCGCGAGAGCCCGCACACAGTGCTCCAGCGCCGCCGGGTCGCCGGTGGCCACCGGATGGTCCCCGGTCCGCGACGCGTGCAGCACGTGCAGCAGGGCGTGCGCCAGGTGGATGCCGGGCAGCGCCTGCCGCAGCGCGGTGACCGCCGAATCCAGCGAATGCGCCGGATCCCAGCCCAGGTAGACGGCCGTGCCGGCGACACCCGGGCCGAGCCGGAACGGCGGCGGCGCCTCCGCCTCCCGCAGACTCGGCCACACGTCGTCGACGAACTTCGGCAGATCCACCAGGGCCCGGAAGTCCTCGCCGTGCGGGCGGGGCGCGTTGTTCGGATCCTCCCCGGAGACGAACGGCGACGAACACGCCTCACACCGCCACAACAGGCGGGTCACCTGCCGGGCCAGCTCACCGCGCCGCTCGGCGGCGTGCACCACGTTGGCGAACGGCCCCTCGGCGTGCCGCGACCGGATCGTCCGCTTGACCCGGCGGGCCGCCTCGAAGGCGTCCGGGCCGCGCAGGTGCAGCACCTCGGACGGCTCGTGGGTCAGATAACGGTCCAGCAGCGCCAGGGTCAGCGCGTTGCCGGCATCGGAGTACTCCGACCAGAGGAACCGGATGTCGCCGGCGTTCAGGGTCAGATGGTGACGGCAGGTGATGACGAGTTTCTGCGCGGCGATCGCCCGCTCCACCTCACCGACCAGTCCCAGCTCCAGGCAGTCGGGCTTGAGCAGCACGACCGCACGCTCGGAGGGCTTGGTGCTTCCGGGCAGGAGACGGCTCAGAACGTTGTTGATGCCCGGACTCCTCGCAGTGGTGGCTGGCCACCCCGATCCTAGACGCGGCGCACACCTCCCCGCCCCGGCGTGGCGAATTCAGAGCCGGTGGCGGGTGGCCCAGGCGGCCGCCTCGGTCCGGTTACGAGCACCGATCTTGGCGAAGGCGTTGTTGACGTGTGTCTTGACGGTGGCCTCGGTGACGAACAGGGCGGCGGCGACCTCCGCGTTGGTGCGCCCGCGGGCGATCAGCCCGAGCACCTCGGCCTCCCGCGGGGTGAGACGGCCGGGCGGCGCCGCCGGGCGGGCCATCGCATCGGCCAGCCGCGCCGCGACCAGCGGATCGAACACGGCATGACCGGTCGCGGCGGCGCGCACGGCCGTCTCGATGGCGGCCCGGCCGGCGTCCTTGGTGAGGTAGCCGCGGGCACCGGCCGCCAGGGCACCCGCTATCGAATCGTCGTCGGCATACGTCGTCAGCACCACCACCGCCACGGCAGGGAAGAGATCCCGTATCCGGGAGGTGGCCGCCGTCCCGTCCAGGACCGGCATCCGCAGGTCCATCAGGACCACGTCGGGCTGCTCCGCGGCGATCATCTCCAGGGCCTCGGCGCCGTCCGCCGCCGCCCCGGCCACGGCCAGGCCGGGAATGAGCCCGAGCAGGGCGGTCAGCCCCTCCCGGACGAGGAGCTGGTCGTCGACGACCAGGACCCGCAGCGGCGCCGGGCCGGTCACGCCGGAACCTCCGCCACCACGGTCCACCCATCACCGGCCGGGCCCGCCTCCAAGGTGCCGCCGACCAGGGCCAGCCGCTCACGGGCACCGCTCAGGCCGTACCCGAAACGAAGCGGAACCGGATCACGCAGCGGATTGCCCACCGTGAGCCGGGCCTTCGGCCCGCGAAGATCGAGGACGACGGTCACCGGAGCGCCGGGCGCATGCCGCCCGGCATTGGTCAGGGCCTCCCTCGCGGTACGCAACAACGACACCTCCGCCCCGGACGAGAGCCGGCGCGGCGCACCCTCGACACGCAGGGTGACCGCGGCGGCGTGGTCCGTCCGGTGCGCCTCGACCAGATCGGCGAGGGCCCGCGCCAGTGGCGGCACGTCGTCCCGCAGCGCGGCCACCGCCGACCGGGCTTCCACCAGGCCGTCCCCGGCAAGAATACGGGCCCGGCGGATCCGGGCCGCCGCCCCGGCCACGTCGTTCCGCTCGGTCAGCTCGGCCTCGGCCACCTCCAACTGGACGCCGAGCGCACCGAGCGAATGCGCCAGCACATCGTGCAACTCCCGGGCGATCCGGGCCCGCTCGTCGAGGGCCGCGGCCCTCGCCTGTGCCTCCCGCGACCGCAACGCCTCGTCGGCGCGCATCCGATGCTCCCGCCGGTGCAGATTGAACAGCACCAGGACGACGATCAGCGCCGCCTGCCCGGCGATCTCGCCGGCACCACGGCCGGCGAGGCCCAGACCGGCCAGCAACACGGCCAGGACGGTCACCGCCAAGGCGACGACCGGCCACCACGGGGTACGCGGCAACAGCACGAAGGTGAACAGGGTCGTGTAGAGGAACAGCAGCGCCGCGGTCTCGTCCGGCACGGCGGCCACCGTGGCGCTGACGAGGGCCGCGGCGGCCAGCCCGGCCCGGGCGGCCCGCGGCCATCGCCGGTCGGCCACCAGGAACAGCACCCAGCCGGCCAGGGCCGCCCCGAGCACCGGGCGGACACCGGCCGGGGCCAGGACGGCCAGCGCCCACACCAGCAGGCCACTGACCACGACCCGGACGAGCCGGCCGGTCTCCGGGTCGTCGCGCCACACCATCTCCGCCAGCCGCCGGACCGGCCTCAACCGCGGTCCCGCACCAGGGTCAGAATCAGGTCGAGCACGAACAGACGATAGGCGACGAAGACCAGCCCGGCCACGACCAGAATCCCGGCGACGGCGGCGAACGCCCGCCCCCGGCCCTTCCCGTCGCGTTCCTCCAGAGCCCGGCTGACAACGGCACCGATGACACGAGTGATGTCCATGCCAGGCACGCTAGGGACCGCCCCCGGGGGAACGGCTCCCTCGAAGGGTGGAGATCCGGGTGGAGACACCCACCAGTCCCGTCGGCGGCCCGGCCGGCCGCGATCGGGACCGCGCCGCGCACCACCAACCCTGGTGGACCCCCACCACGCGGGGACCCGGTGTACGCCCGCCCGAGCGGCCGTAGAAGGCTGTAGCGACACCGACCACAGGGAAAGACGCGGTGATCATGGCCGAGGGACAGAGGCCGGCGTCGGTACGCCACTACTGCCGGGGGAATCCGCGGTCCGGGATCAGGCCGCATGTGCTGGTCCGCCATCGCGGCGGGCTCCTGCTGATGGAGGCACGCCGCCACCCGGTCGGCCCGCCCCGGCGCGGGATGGTCCACCGGTCGATGCTGACCGTCCTCATCCTGATCACCGGGGTCAGCGCCGTGCTCGCCGGCCTCGACATGATCGAGCCGGCGCCGGACGGGCCCTGCCCGGCCCGGACGTCGCAGGCCCTCACCGACAGCCACGGGACGCTGCGGATCCGCACCGAGAACGCGCACGGCACCACCCTGGTCCACCTGTGTGCGGAGAGCGGCGAGGGCGCGGTCACCGGCTGGTCGGCCCGGGCCCGCGTGGGTGGCGTCGACCGCGACGTCGAGGTGGAACCCGTCGGCGACGGGCTGGCGCTGACCGCGGTGGCGACGCCCGAGCGGGCCGGGACGACCCGGCTGACGGTGTCGGTGCGGCTGGCGTCCGGTGCCACCTCGGTGTTCACGACCGAGGTGGCGCCCTCCTGACCCGATCCCACTCCAGCAGCCGGGTCAGGTGCGGGTCTTCGGCCGTGGTGGCCTCGGCGTGCCCCAGGACGACCTCACCGCCGGTGCCGTCCACCGTGATCACGGTGCCCTCCGGCAGGACCCGCTCGCCGACCCGGATGCGGCCCGCGGCCTCGTCGACGGTCACCGCGCCCGCACCGACGACCGCGGGACGGCCCATCGACCGGGCCACCACGGCGGCGTGGCAGGCCGGGCCGCCGAGGACGGTGAGCACACCCGCGGCGGCGGCCAGGCCGTGCATGTCCAGCGGGGACGTGTGCGGGCGTACCAGGATCACCGGCCCGTCGGCGGCCATCACGGCGGCCCGGTCCGCGGTCACCGCGATCCGGCCGCTCGCCACGCCGGGACTCGCCCCCTGCCCCCGGGTGAGCACGGCGGTGCCGGTCAGGCGGGGGACCCGGGCGGCGCGTACGGCAGCCGGGGTGATCCGGTCCAGGGCGGTGTCCCGGTCGATGAGCTGCTCCTCGGCCAGGTCCACGGCGACACGGACCGCGGCCCGGCCGGTGTAGCCGCCGGGACGCACCTGCAGCAGCCACAGCCGGCCGGACTCGACGGTGAACTCCACCTGGCAGGCGTCCCGGTAGTGCCGCTCCAGGCGGTCCAGGGCTGCGGCCAGCGCCTCCGCCGCGCCCGGGATCCGCTCGGCGAGCGCGGCCAGCGGCAGCGTGCCGGCCCGGCCGGAGACCACGGCGTCGCCGGACCGGCCGAACACCACCTCCCCGAACGGCTGCGGGGCACCGGAGCGGGGATCCCGGCTGAACGCGACCCCGGCGGCACTGTGCCGGTCGCGATGACCGCTGACCATGGCCTGGACGATCACGGCGGTGCCCCCGTCGTGGGGAATGCCGTGGATCTCCCGGTAGGTGGTGGCCCGCGGGGAGTGCCACGACCCGAACACGGTCCGGACCGCGTCCACCAGCACGGATGTGCGGTCAACGTCGAGGACGGTGGTCATCATGCCGGGCATCGACACGGCAGCCCCGGACCGCACCGACACCAGCAGCGGCCGCTCCGCGTCACCGAGGACCCGCCCGGTGGCCGACTCCAGCCCCCGCAGCGCCTCGCCGAAACCCGCCGGAAGCCGGCCGTCGCGCAGAGACTCACGGCAGGCGTCGGTTCCGAGAACGAATCCCGGGGGTACGGGCAGCGCAAGGCGCATCATGACCGCCAGCCCGTGCGCCTTGGCCCCGATGACCGCCGGCGGCTCCCGGAGATCCGGTGACAGCGGGCGCACCGGAGTCACCGCGGAATCCCCAGCGTGCACAGCAGATCCTCGTGCCACTGGAACCACACACTGTGATACGAGGTCATGCTGTCGGTCAGATGCTCCACCTCGCCGCCCTGGGCACGGGCGAGCGCGTCGCCGAGGCGTACCCGGTAAGTGGCGAAACGCGGCAGCGCCGCACTCAGGTCGCGGCAGACCGCGGCCGCCCGTCGGTCCAGATCGGCGAACCTGCCGATCACCCGCGCGTCATAGCCGGCATCACCGGCTGCGCCCGGACGCAGATGCCACGCCGAGCACAGATCGAGAAGCTCCGGGTTGAGCACCAGGAAACGCTGGTAGCCCGCGGTCAGCGCCGCCCGCGCCCCGGCCGCCTCCACCTCGGCGTGGACCCGGCGGGCGTCCTCCCGCTTCCCGGCGCCGGTCAACCCCCAACCGCCGAAACCACCCGGGGTACGCGTGACGAGCCCCGCCACCGCCAGATCGATGAGCTGTGACTCCACCTCGGCCTCAGGAGCCCCGCAGGCGCCGGCGATCCGCGGCGACTCGGCGAACCCCATGCACCGCAGCGCGTGCAGCACCGGCACGCTCATCAGCGGCTCCCGGTGCGCAGCTGGGCGGTGGCCGCGGCGTGAGCGGCGCCCCGGCCCTCCGCCCGGGCGACGACCGCGCCGTCCCGGATCAGGATCGCCGCCTCGGTCTGGTCCGAGACGGACGCCCGGTCCACACCGGCCGCGGTGCTGAGCTCCCGGTCGTCGTCGAGCACCACCCGGACCGAGGGGAGACGCACCGGCTCGAACACCCGGGCCAGGCAGGCACCCATGTCGGCGAGGCGCAACCGGACGAGCGCGCCGACATCCGGGTCGGTGACGGTCACCGCGATGGTGAGCGCGTCGTGGGGGCGCGCCGACCGGACCGCCTCCACCACCGAACCCAGCCGCGCCGAGCCCAGGACGACGACCACACCGTCCCCGCCGAACCCGGCCGGCTGCCCGGTCACCACGTCGACCAGCGGGCCGGGTGGCGACCACGGGTCGTCACAGGCCAGGGCCGGTGCGACGAAGCCCAGGTAGGGCGGATCCCACTCCTCGACCAGGTCGGCGGTGGCCAGCCGGCCGCACGCGTTCGCCACCTCGAACGGGTCACCGAACCCGGGCGCGACGGCGGCCAGATCACCGGCGCCGTGCAGCAGGGTGAGGATCAGCTCGGCCAGCCGCAGACGGTGGCCGGCGCCGGGACCGCGGGTCTCCAGCGCCTGGGCGAGCAGCACACTCTCGACCCGGAGCAGCCCGCCGAGGGTGGTCCGGCCGGCGTCGTCGTCGAACAGCCCGGCCGGTGACCATGACCGCAGACGCCCGGCGGCGGTGCTGTCACCGGCGAGCGGGAGCCGCTCGAGCCAGACGGCGGCGAACGCCTTCGCGGCCGGTTCGACGGTCTCCGGTGTGGTCCGGGGGACCGGGGTGCCGGCGGCGGCACGATGCACGGAGTCGAGCAGGACGGCGAGGTAGAGGGCGCGTTTCCCGGGGAAGTTCGAGTAGACGGCGCCGCGGGTCAGCTCCGCCCGGTCGGCGATCCGGTCCACCGTGGTGTCGGCGTAGCCGCGCTCGGTGAACTCGGTGGCGGCAGCGGTCAGGATGGCGGCGCGGGTGCGCGCCTGTAGCCGGGCCCGTGTCAGACGAGCCATCGTGTCTCCAGCACGGTGCGACGATACGCCGACCATCCCGATGATCGCATCATCCAGATGACGAGAACATCTGGATTCTCCGATCATGCAGAACGGGCCGCGCCCGCCGTGACGGGCACGGCGGGCGCGGAAAGCAGAGGAGGGGCGTTTACGGGCGACGGCCCCGAACGCCGGCGACCAGGGCCACACCCACAGCGGCGAGACCGATCTGCAGGAAGATCTCGATCCAGTCGATGCCGGGGGTCTCGGCGACGCCCAGGGCAGCGGCCAGGAACGTACCGATCAGGGCGGCGACCACACCGATCAGCAGGGTCAGCCAGATCGGGATGTTCTGCTTACCGGGCACGACGAGGCGGCCGAGCGCGCCCACGATCAGACCGATGATGACGGCAGCGAAGAAGCCGGTGATCTCCATGTCAGCTCCTTGGTGACTAGGGGGTGACAGAGGGATTCCCGAAGATCACCGTCCGCCAAACGTGACGAGGGCCATGCCGATGATCTTCAGCGGGCCGGGAAACGGGCGGAAGACAGCGGGCCGCCGGAATCCGGCGGCCCGCTGTGGTGAACGGATCACCTGGTGGCGGTGCGGCCCGCCTTACGAGCCGCCTCGATCACCGGGTCGGTCTCGTCGTCGAACTGGCCGATCACCTGCTCGAGCAGGTCCTCGAGGGTGACCAGGCCGATCACACGGTCGTCGTCCGCGACCAGGGCCAGGTGCCCCCGCCGCTGCCGCATCGCCGCGATCGCGTCCAGCACGCTCGTCTCCGACGACAGCGGCAACGGCGCCGTCATCAGGCTCTGCGCCGTCTCCGACCGGCCCTGACTGGTCGCCTTCGCCGCGTCCCGCAGGTGCACCACCCCGGCGATCGTCTGGTCCGGACCGGTCACCGCCAGGCGGGACCGGCCCGTCGCGGTGCTCCGCAGCTCGATCGCGCGGGCGTCGGCGTCGGCCGGCACCGTCACGATGTCCGCGGTCGGGACCATCACCTCACGGACCGTCGTCGACTGGACCTTCAGCATCGCGGTGAGCAGTTCGTGCTCGGCGTCCGCGATCGTGCCGTGTTCCTTCGACGTCTCCAGGAGCATCCGGAGCTGTTCGGCGTTGTGCACCTGGGCCAGCTCGTCCTGCGGGGTCACCTTGACCAGCCGCAGGCAGGCGTTGGCCAGGCCGTTGAGCGCCGCCAGCAGCGGCCGCAGCACCGTGGTGAATCCGACGAACGGGATCGCCAGCAGCTGCGCGGAGGTCTCCGGGTGGGAGATGGCCCACGACTTCGGGGCCATCTCGCCGACCACCACGTGCAGGAAGCCGACCAGGACGACCGCGATGACGAACGCCACCACGTACGCCGCCTGGTCCGGCAGGCCCAGCGCGGTGAACACCGGCTCCAGCAGGTGCGCCACCGTCGGCTTGGCCAGCGCGCCCAGGATCAGCGTGCACAGGGTGATGCCGAGTTGCGCACCGGCCAGCATCATCGACAGCTGCCGGGTGCCGGCGAGTGCCGCGCGGGCGCCCCGGGATCCTTCGGCGGCCGCGTTCTCCAGGCGATGCCGTTTCGCGGCGACCAGGGCGAACTCGGCGGCCACGAAGAACCCGTTGACGGCCAGCAGCAGCACGGAGATCAGTAGTGACCAGGTGGTGCTCATGCCGGAACCTGCCCGTCGGACTCGCTGTGCTCGTGGACCACGGTGAGCGCGATCCGGTCGGGGACGTGGCGGTGCACGGCGACCACGGTCAGCCGGGCGACGCCCTGCGGCAGCGGGCTGCCGTCCTCGTCGATCTGCGGCGGGAGCTCCACCTCGATCTCCTCGTGCGCGGCGGGCAGGTGACCCAGCCGGGCGAGGATGAGACCGGAGACCGTGTCGTACATGTCGTCGTCGGGAAGCCGGATGCCGGTCGCCTCGGCGATCTCGTCGACGCGGGCCCGGCCGGGGACCAGCCAGGTGCCGTCGCCGGCCTTCTCGATGACCGGTTCGGGCAGGTCGTCCTCGTCGCGGATCTCGCCGACGAGCTCCTCGGCCACGTCCTCGAGCGTGATGATGCCGGCGAAGCCGCCGTACTCGTCGACGACGATCGCGGTCTGCCGGTGCTGCGCCTTGAGCAGGTTGAGCACCTCGGGCAGCCGCGCCGACTCGGGGATCACCACCGGCGTGGTGGCCAGGCCGCGGACCGGGGTGCCGGCGCGCTCCTCGGCGGCGATCGCGGCCACGTCGGCGATCGAGATCATGCCGATCACGTCGTCGACGTCGTCACCGATCACCGGGAACCGGGAATGCCCGGTGTCCAGCAGCTCGACGACCCGCGACGCCGGCTCGTCGGCGCCGATGGTGGTCACGTCGACCCGCGGGCGCATCGACTCGGCCGCGGTGCGGGTCCGGAAGTCGAGGCCGTGGTCGAGCAGCCGGGCGGAGTGCTCGTCGAGAGCACCGTGGCTGCTCGCGTCGGCGATGATCCGGTCGAGGTCTTCGGAGGTGGCGCCCTGGGGCAGCTCCTCCACCGGCTCGATGCCGAGGGCGCGCAGCAGCCGGGTGGCGGTGGCGTCGAAGACCCGGATCAGCGGACCGACCACGGTCAGGTAGATCAGGGTGGACCGGGACAGGGCCTTGGCCAGGGTCTCGGGTTTGGCGATCGCCAGGTTCTTCGGCGCCAGCTCGCCCAGCACCATCTGGACGACGGTGGCGAACAGCAGCGCGAAGACGGTGGAGATCGAGGTGGTCACGGCCTCGGAGAGACCGGTCATGCCGAGCAGCTCCGCCGTCCCCTCGCCGAGGAAGGGCTCCGAGACGTAACCGGCCAGCAGGGCGGTCACCGTGATGCCGACCTGTGACCCGGAGAGGACGAAGGACAGTTTCTGTGTGACCGTGAGTGCGCGCTGGGCGGCGACGTCACCGTTGTCCGCCATCACCCGCAGACGTTCCCGGTCGACCGCCACGTAGGCGAACTCTTGGGCCACGAAATAGCCGGTTGCCGCCGTGAGGAGGACAATCGTGAGAATACCGATCGCGATCAACACAGGGCGGCACCGCTCTCGCAGCGGTGGACAAAGCGCCGGGTCACTCCCGGCCGGGTACTACAACCCGCATCCGTACCATCAGACACGCACCGCAAACTAGCACGCGCGACTGTATGGTCGCTGGGAGACGACCAGCTGGGGGCCACATGCACGAACTGCTGCGCATCGGCGAGCTCGCCGCTCACGCGGGCGTCAGTACCCGGACCGTCGACTATTACACCCAGCTCGGCCTGCTGCGGACCGAACAACGGACCGGCGGCGGTTTCCGCCTCTACGACCCGGCGGCGGTCGACACCATCACCACGATCAAACAGCTGGAGACGCACGGTCTGAGCCTGCAGGACATCGCCGGTGCCCTGAACGGGCCCTCGGCGGTCCCGGCCGATCTGCCGGCCAGCCTCGATCACCTGGTCGCCGGGGTGGCGGCGCTGCAGGCCCAGGCGGTGAACACGCCGCAGGCGCAGGCACTGCTGACCTTGATCAGCGCCCGCGCCCACGCCCTCATCGACCTCGCCCTGACGATCGTCGACTCCCCGATCGTCTAGATCATCGGGGCGGTTCCGGGGACCTGTCCCGGCCGCCCCCGCCGGGCCCGCTCGGCGCGCAGGGCGACGTCGATCACGCCCCAGACGGTGCCGATCACGGTCGCCGCGAGGGTGCCGAACGTCAGCCAGCGGTCCGGGTCGACGTCGCCCCAGTGCAGCCCGGCCAGAAACTGCGGGTTGAAGAACCGGTCGGTGGTGACCAGCCACACCAGCGGGGCCGCGAACAGCACCCCGATCGCGGCGTTCACCGCGGTCACCGTGTGGTTCCAGGCCTGACCGCGGAACAGCCAGATCCCGTATCCGACCTCCAGGATCATGACCCCGATGAAGTACGGCCACCAGAACGTCCAGTTCGCCGGGTCCAGCACCGGGACATCGGTGAAGGTGAACTGCTGAAGCACCAGGCCGACGATCACCAGCACCGGCCAGAGCAGGGTGCCGACCAACTCCACGGCGGTGATCCGGCCGGGCTCGTACTTCGGCAGGTCGGCCGGGGTCCACGGGCGTCTGCCGAGGACCGGGCCGGCCGCCGAACCGGTGCGTTCCAGCAGCCAGATGACACCGGTGGTCCAGAACACCATGTGGGCGGCCACGGTCAGCGCGGACCCGATCGCCGAACCGAGCACCGACCCGAAGGTCGCACCATCCTCCAGCACGCCCACCACCACGATCACGGTGACGACGATCGGCAGGACGGTCAGCAGCAGGGTCCTGGTCAGGCGCGTCCAGGTGGGATAGAACTCCGGCCCGATCAGATACTGCGGGCGTTCCGCGTACCCATCGGCGAGTCGATCGGGATCGCCCAGCTCGAGCAACGTCTGTTCGGTGGCGGCGTCCGACGCGTCGCCGGCCCCGACCCGCGCCTCGACCGCGTCGTCGATGGAGGCGCGCAGCTCGCGCTCGATGTCGGTGCGCTGCTGCTCAGGGACCCGGCGCAGCACGGTGTAGACGTAGCGGTCGATGAGGGTGGTCACTGGTCGCTCCCTGTGGTCGTGCCGGTGGGGGTGTCGAGGCCGGCGACCGCATGATCCAGTCGCGACCACTCGTCGCGCAGCGCGCCGGCGATGGCGTCGCCCTGCTCGGTGGTGCGGTAGAACTTGCGCGGCCGGGCCTCGTCGGTGTTCCACGAACTGGTCAGCAGCCCTTGTGTCTCCAGCCGCCGCAGCAGGGGGTAGAGGGTGTTCGCCTCCACCTCGAAACCGGCCGCGCTCAGCGTTTCGAGCAGCGAGTATCCGTATCCCGGGGTGCGCAGGACGGTGAGACTCGCGACGACGACCGTGCCGCGGCGCAGCTCCTGCAGGTGACTGGAGAGCGTCGCATCCATTGTCATGCCAGAAACGATAGTGTGCGTGACACAGTATTGCAAGCGGCACTTCATTGCGCGCTGCTCATCGTGAGTGGGGTGTGGTGGGATGACCAGGTGGAACTCACCGTCACGGAAGCGCCCGAGCGCGAGAGATTCGAGGCACGCGACAGCGCGGGCGAGGTCGTCGGCGTGCTCACCTACCAGCTGACCGGCCCGATCGTCGTCTTCACGCACACGTCGCCGTCCCCCGGAGCCGACGCCGCCGCGGTCACCGCTGCCCTGGCCCGCGCCGCCATGGAGGACGCCAAGGCGAAAGGCCGCACGGTCGTGCCGATGTGCCCGCTGTTCAGCGCCTGGCTCGACAAGAACCCGGCGTTTGAAAAACTGGTCGCCCGCTCCACCCGCCGCGTGCGCTGAGCGTCCCTCTCACGCCCTTTCTGGGGTACGCATAAAGCGCCGTCCCGTGGCCCTCCGCCAGTTCGGTCCTTCCGTCCCCGGGCTCGGCCCAGCCTGGCGAGGTGACCCCGGATCCGCCGCCCGAGAACCCCGGTGACCAGGCCTCGTCGTGGCCCGCGGCCGGGGCGTTCATGGTCACGCTCGCCCTGGGGATGGCCGCCAACGGAATCTCCGCCGACGCGCCCTGACCGCCGTGCTCTCGCTGCCCGGTGACCGTTGCGCTCCTGTCGTCCGGTGACTGCTGTGTTCTCCGACGCTCGCGGTGGTCGTGGTGTTCCTGCGATCCGGTGGACGTCGGTTTTTGTTGCTCAGTGCCGTAGTCCCGTGGCGGGGGTGGTGATGCCATGGGACATGCCGTGCATCCGGTCGGCCAGGAAGCCGCCGGTGGGTTCGGGTGTACTCGCCGCAGGCTACCGTTCCAGCGAACGGGCCGCCGCGGTGAGGATCTCGTCGTCGGTTGCGCCCAGCAGGCGGGCCTCCTGGGTGAACCGTGCGGCTAGGTCCTCGAGTCGGCGGCCCCGGTCCGATGGGGGAACCGCGGGCGCGCGGGCCACCGTGGTGCCGCCGCCCCGGCGGGACACGACCAGACCGGCGGCCTCGAGTTCCCGGTAGGTGCGTGCCACCGTCCCCACGGCCAGCCCCAGGTCGGCGGCGAGTTGGCGCAGCGGCGGCAACCGGTCGCCCTCGGCCAGCACACCACTCTGGATCAGGGTGGCGATCTGGCGGCGCAGCTGCTCGTACGGCGGTGTGGGATCGCTGGTCACCACGGCCAGCGCGGGCGCGGGGCTCATGCGGCCGGTCCCCCGACGGGAGCCGTGGCGGGCCGGTCCGCGGCGGGCAGGAATACTGCGGCGGCGCACCAGCCGAGCAAGGCCAGTGAGGCCAGGGCCAGGAGGGACAGCGCCGGTGCGGCCACCGTGGACCAGCCGGGTGACAGGCACGGGATGCCGGCGAGTGCTCCGGCGGCGGTAACGCTGACCCCGGTCAGGGGGAGGGCGATCAGGATGCCGGCGGTGGCGACGATCGCGCGGCCGGCCCGGTGCCGGATCCGGTCGTCGAGGTCGCGCAGCCCGGGGGCGACGCCCGCCCGGGGGCGCAGCGTGACCTTGCGGAGGGCGACGGCGGCGCCGGCCAGGCCGAGGACGACGAGGATCGCCAGGGGAGCGGTGTAGTGCGACCCGGGCCACGGTCCGCGGCTCACCCACGAGTCCGGTGTGCACTGCAGGGTCAGGGTGCGGCCGGCGCGCCCGAGGTCGTCGGGGCTGCCGGCGGCGGTGACCGCGGCGACGAGCAGGACCAGGACGGCGCCGGCGACGGTGACGACGGTGGTGAGCGCCCGTGGCAGGTAGTCGCGGATCCGGCGGACCTCCAGCGTCGCGGTTCGCGTCTCGCCGGCCGGCGGCAGGATGCTGAACTCGCCGGCCAGCACCCCGGCCAGCACGAAACAGGCGAACACCGGCGCCGCCAGCAGCAACCCGCGACCCAGGCCGTCCATGGCGACGGTCGCCCCGGCCGCGGCGGCACCGGCGAGGAACCCGGCCCAGCGCCAGGCGGCGGTGACCCGCCGGACCTGTCCCAGCACCGCGGCGCTGCCCGTGCCGAGGTCACCGGTCCCGGGGCTGCCTGCCCCGGCGGTGATCGGGGAGCGGCGGCGCGAACGGCCCACGAACGTCACGACCAGGGCGGCTGCGGCGCCGAGGGCGGCCACGAGCAACGCGCTCAGCAGTATCAGGCCGGACATGGGGTGCCTCCGTTTGTATCAGCGATGCGATACAAGGACTATGCGACCGCCCCGGAACTTGTGTCAAATGAGTGATACAACTTGTGCCGTCGTGTCACCGGATGGGCAGTTCGGCGGCGTCGTACCCGTAGAGCCAGGCCTGCTCCTGCAAGCGGCGCTCGGCGGCCAGGGTGTCGTCGCGTTCCCGCCGTCCGGCGCCGTCGTCCACGTGGAAGGTGGTGGCGTTGCCACGGGACAGCCCGTGCACCCGGTCGACCCGTTCGCGCCGCAGCTGCTCGTACCGCTGAAGGGCTTCGGGAATGGAAAGATCCGTTTCGGTCAGGCAGCGAGCCAGGATGATGGCGTCCTCGATCGCCTGGTTGGCGCCCTGTGCGACGAACGGCAGCATCGGATGAGCGGCGTCGCCGACCAGCGTGACGTGCCGGCCGCTCCAGTGCGGGACCGGGTCGCGGTCGTGCAGCGCCCACCGGCTGACCGTGTCGACGCCGTCGATCAGCCGGCGGACCTGCGGATGCCAGCCGTCGTAGGCAGCGGCCAGATCGCCGGGGGAGCCGGCGGCCGTCCACGACTCGGTCCGCCACGTCGCGGCGGGCACGGTCGCCCCGAAGCTGACCAGCCGCCCGTCGGCCACCGGATAGCTCACCGCGTGCTGGTCCGGCCCCAGCCAGAGCACCACCTTCGGATCCACCAGCAGTTCGGGCACCCGGCCGGCGGGCACCAGCGCCCGGTGGATCGTCTGCCCCGAGAACCGCGGCCGGTCGGTGGCGAGGCCCTCCCGGACCGCCGAGTGGATGCCGTCGGCCCCGGCCACCAGCGTCGCCGTGTCCGTGGTGCCGTCCTCGAAATGAAGTGTCGCTCCGTGATCATTCTCGGTCACGGAGACGCATCGGGACGCCGGGCGCACGGTGCCCGGCGGGAGCAGGCCGAGCAGCGCCTCGTGCAGGTCGGCCCGGTGCACGGTCAGATAGGGGGCGCCGAACTGCCGTTCGCACGCGGTGCCCAGCTCGGTGCGGGCGATCACCGCGTCGTCGTCCCACCGGCGCATCTCGATCGCCGACGGCCGGACGGCCGTGTCGCGCAGGCGGTCGCGGAGTCCGAGCCGGTGCAGCAGGCGGGTGGCGTTCGGCGCCAGCTGGATCCCGGCACCGACCGTCCCGAACGTGCGGGTCTGCTCCCACACCCGGACCGGCACTCCGGCCTGACGCAGTGCTGCGGCCAGGGTCAGCCCGGCCAGTCCCGCACCGACGATCGCCACGTCGTCCATCGATCACCTCAATGAAGATCGTCAGTAGTAGAGGATCGCCTTGTCCCAGTCCTCGTCCGGCCCGAACAGCGTCCGCGGCTTGAGGATGTCCTGGTTGACGGTGAGCGTGGCGTGCGGCACGAGCGTCCCCGGCACCAGAGCCCGCACCACCGCATCGACCTCCAGCACCGACCGGATCGCCGCGGTCAGCGCCCCCACCGCCTCGGCCCGGTGCGCCTCGTCCACCTCGATCTCGACGACCAGTTCACCGTGCGCCGCGCGCGCCCGCCAGAACAGCACCCCGAGCCGGTCCGGCAGCGTGAAGACCAGGGTCTCCAGGTCGTTCTGGGTGATCCGGGCGCGGCCCACCGGATGCCCGGCGCCGGCCCGGCCCAGCACCCGGATCGTCGGCAGGTGCCAGCCGCAGCCGCAATCGCGGTAGGTGAGTTCGACCGCGTCCTCCAGGTTGTACCGCAGCAGCGGCATCGCCTCCCGGTACAGCGGGGTGACCACCAGCTGCCCGCTGCCCTCGGCGACGACGGTGCCGTCCGGCCGGTGGATCTCCGGGATCGCCCGGTCGGACCAGAAGTGCAGGTGACCGGCGGGGCATTCGCCGGCCAGGCTGCCGGTCTCGGTCGACCCGTACTCCTCGATCACCGGGACGCCCCAGATCCGGCTGATCCGGGCGCGCCGGGCCGCCGTGACCGGTTCGCCACCGACGTAGAGCGCGCGCAGCGCCGGGAAGTCGCTCCCCGGGGCGAGGCCGGCCAGGCGGGCGGCGGCCGCCCAGATCAGCGCCTCGGCCGGCATCGACCAGGTCAGGGTGACGTCCAGATCGTGCAGCACCCGGATCACCCGGGAGTAGGGCATCGCCAGCGAACGGTTGTCGCCGGGCACCACGGTCGCACCGTGCATCCGGGCGGCCCGGTGTGCCAGATGCCCGGTGATCATCAGGGCGTAGGGGGTGCGGACCAGGAACATGTCGTCCGGCCCGATCGGGATCCACTTGCGGGCGAACCGCTCGGCCAGGTCGATCCAGTCGTCGTCGGTGTAGTAGGAGGCGGTCGGTTGTCCGGCCGTGCCACTGGATTCGTGATAGGTCGCGAGCCGGGATCTTTCAACACCGAGAAGCCCGAAGGGGTACGCCTGCCGTAAGTCCCGTTTCGTCGTGATCGGCAGCGCGTCCAGCGGCGGCGGACCGCCGGACAGTGGATCCCGGTAGAACGGCGACCGCGCGGCGGCCTCCAGTGTCCGGGGCAGCCGGGCGGCCTGGAGTGCGGCAAGTTCCTCGAAGCTCGTCCAGTCGCCGAGTCGGGGCAGGTCAGAGATGGTCGATGGCATCCGGCACCTCCAGGCCGAGCACGCGGTGAGCGTTGTCCCAGGCGATGGCCGTCCACTCGTGCGGGGCCGGGCCGACCGCCCGGACCTTGGCCAGTTCCACCTCGGGGTGTTGCAGCGGGAACTCGGTGCCGAACAGCAGCCGGCCGGCACCGAGGCGGCGCAGCGCCGTGGCCAGGACGACGGAGTAGCCGCCGGACGTCTCGAACAGGATGTTGTCCCGCGGCGCGATCACCTCGATCGCGTCGACGTCGAGCTGCCCGGTGCCGCTGTGCCCGAGCACGAACGTGGTGTCCGGGAAACGGGCGGCCAGGGTGGCCAGGTCGCGGACGCCGCAGCCGTCCCGGATCAGGCAGACGGTGTAGACCGGGTGCCCGGCCGCGTCCGCCACCCGGACCAGGTCGTCGATCCGGTCGTCGGTGAGCGGGACACCGTGGACGGCGGGGGAGATCTCCAGGCCGCGGACGTCACCGGCGGCCTGCTCGTAGACGACGGCGGGCCGGTGCGGGTTGGCGAACCAGAACGGCGTGAACCGGCCGCCCGACCCGCGGCAGGCGGCGATCACCGCGGCGTTGTCGGCATCGGTGGTCAGGTGGCCGCCGACGACGAGTTGGCGGGACAGCCGTTCGACGGTGATCGTGCCACCGGCGCAGAGGGCGGCCCGGCTGATCCCGGCGGCGTCCAGAGCCGTGGTCAGCCGGTCGAGGGCGCCCGGTGCGGGCGCGAGCCGGGCGTGGAAGTCGAAGATCCGCTGTGCCATGGTTCCCCCGAAACAGGCATCGACAACGATCAGACGTTATCGGCCCGCCCCGGGGGAGAGGCAAGCCCCGCGGCGAGGAAACCGGGGGAGGCGGCGGTGCGGGACTGCTCAGCGCGTACCCCGGCAAGGGTGTCTCGCACCGCTGAGGGGGAGGCCTACTCCTCGGCCTCTTCCTCCTCGTCGTCCTCGAAGACCTCGTCGATGAGCTCGCCGGCGAGGTAGCCGGCGGCGAGACCGCCGGCCGCGCCCATCAGGACGCCGCCCATCCCGGAGCCGCCGCCGTGCCCGCCGTGGTGCTGGTCGTGGCCGTAACCACCGTGGCCGGGAGCGCCGTAGCCGGGCTGACCGTAGCCGGGCTGACCGTAAGCGGGCTGACCGTAACCAGGAGCGCCGTAGCCGGGCTGGCCGTAACCGGGCGCGCCGTGCCCCGGAGCGCCGTAGCCGGGAGCGGACTGGCGGTGCTCGATCGCCTGCCGGACCCAGCCGTCGACCTGCTGTCCCCAGTCGACGCTGTCGGCCGAACCGTGCTCGACCGTGTAGCGGCCGATGGCGTCGTGACCGCCGGTGAACAGGCCGCCGCGCTTGTCGAACTCGAGGATGACCTGGACGGCGTGCGGCGTCGTCACGAAGGTCAGCTCGGCCTCGCGGATGGCGTGCGAGTACTGCGGGGCCGCGAAGTATTCGATCTCCTGGTAGAACGGGAGCGTCTGCGGCGCGCCGGCGATGTGGCCGTATTCCAGGTCGGCGCCCTTGAAGGTGAAGCCGAGCCGGGTGAACGCGTCGAGGATGCGCTGCTGCACGGGCAGCGGGTTGATGTAGATCGCGTCGAGGTCGCCCTTGTCGACGGCCTTGGCGATCGACACCTCGGTGCGCACGCCCATCACCATGCCGCGCAGCGGCTGGCCGTTGACCGCGGTGATCGGCGTCTCCCACGGCAGCGGGAACTGGAACGGCAGCGACAGGTGCTGGCCCTCGGCCAGGCGCATCGGGCCGCTGACGGTGACCCGGTGGAATTCGCCGGCGGCGGTGGCCTCGTGGTCGCCGCCCTCGACCTCCATCCGGGTGACCAGGCTGAGGGTGATGTGCTCGATCTCCACGTCGTGGCTGCCGCCGGTCAGGTTGACCTGGCCGGCGACCGGGCCACCGGGGTGGGCCTGCGGGTTGGCCAGCACGGTGTCGACGCTGGGACCGCCGACGCCGAAGGCGCCGAGCATCCTCTTGAACACAGTTTCTCCTGTGGTGAGAAAGGGATAGGAGGCGCTTGGCCTCGCAAAACGGACACTATCACGTGGCGCTGTATGGTTGCTGAATGTCAAACTGTACCGACCGTACGGTACAGTTTGAGGCATGGTGATCTCCCGTACCCGGCGCTGGGCACTCCTGGCGACGGTCAGCGCCGGCCTGCTACTGATCACGCTGGACAACGCGATCCTCTACACGGCGCTGCCCACGCTGGCCCGGGAACTCGGCGCCACGCCCGCCGAAGGGTTGTGGATCATCAACGCGTACCCGGTGGTGATGGCCGGTCTGCTCCTCGGCAGCGGCACGCTCGGTGACCGGGTCGGCCACCGGATCATGTTCCTCGGCGGGCTCGCCGTGTTCGGGGCGGCCTCGCTGCTCGCCGCGTTCGCACCCGGCCCGGGCACCCTGATCGGCGCGCGGGCGCTGCTCGCGGTGGGCGCGTCGGCGATGATGCCGGCCACCCTGGCCCTGATCCGGGTGACCTTCCACGACGAGCGGGAACGCAACATGGCCATCGCGGTCTGGGGTTCCCTGGCCGTGGTCGGCGCGTCGCTCGGGCCGATCGCCGGCGGGCTGCTGCTGGAGTGGTTCTGGTGGGGCTCGGCCTTCCTGGTGAACGTGCCGGTGGTGGTGATCGCCCTGGTCGCCGGCCTGATCCTGGCGCCGCGCGGTGCCCCCGACACGGCCCGGCACTGGGACGCGCCGTCCTCGGCGCTGGCGACGCTGGGCCTGGTCGGCGCGGTCCTGGCGGTCAAGGAACTCGCGCACGTGCCGCCGTCCTGGCCGCTGGTCGCCGCCGGTACGGCCGCCGCGGTCACCGGGTTCACGCTGTTCGCCCGGCGGCAGCGCCGGCTCGCCGACCCGCTGCTCGACCTGGGCATCTTCCGCAATCCGGTGTTCAGTTCGGGCGTGGCGGCCGCGGCGTTCTCGATGTTCACCATCGCCGGCCTGCAACTGGCCACCACCCAGCGGTTCCAGGAGGTCGCCGGGTTCACCCCGCTGCAGGCCGGGATGCTGGTCGCGGTGGTCGCGCTCGGATCGTTGCCGACCTCGCTGCTCGGCGCGGCGGTCGTGCACCGGACCGGGGTACGCCCGTTGATCGCCGGTGGGCTCGCCTGCGCGGTGCCCGGCGTGGCGCTGACCATGACCGGTCTGGCGGCCGGGCTCCCGGTGCTGGTCGCGGGCATGGCGCTGACCGGCGCGGGCCTGGGTGCGGCGATGTCGGTGGCCTCGATGGCGATCATGGGTAACGTCCCGGCCGGCCGTGCCGGGATGGCGTCGTCGGTGCAGGAGGTGTCGTACGAGTTCGGTAGCCTCACCGCGGTCGCCCTGCTCGGCAGCCTGCTCGGCCTGGCCCGGGACGTGTCGGGCGACATGGACACCGCCTACCTGGTGGTGCTGGCGGTCGTAGCCGTCGCGCTGGCGGCCGGCGCCGGACTGACGAAGGGGGCGGCACGCTGATGCGGCAGAGCAACCGGTCGAAGATCCTGGAGGCGGCGATGCGGGTCGTCGAACGTGACGGCGTCACCGCGGTCACGTTCGAGGCGGTGGCCGCCGAGGCGGGACTGACCAAGGGCGGGCTGCTCTACCACTTCCCGGCCAAGGAGGCGCTGATCGAGGCGCTGCACCGGGACATGGCGGAGCGCTGGGAACGCGCCCTGGAGGCCGAGGGCGGCAACCCGGCGACGGCGTACGTGCGGCTGGCCGCCCGCACCGCGACCCGCGCCGAACTGGCCCTGATGGTGGACGCCGCGTCCCAGCCGCAGCGGCACCAACCGTGGGCCGAGGTGGCCGAGCGCTGGGCGCCGACGCCGGTGGAGCCGGACGACGCCGGCCTGGACCGGATCATCGCCCGCCTCGCCACCGACGGGTTGTGGCTCAACGAGTCGGTGGGCGCCACCCCGCTCGACCCCGCCCTGCGTCAGCGGGTCATCGACCGGATCTGCTCACTGGTGGACCGGGCCGAACCGGACCGTTCCCGACCCGGCCTCGAACACCGCGACGTCGCCGTCCACCCCGAGTGACCGGACGGCCCCGGTCACCCGGTAGCGGTGACCGTCCACCACGGGCAGTTCCAGCCGGGCGGTCACGTTGACCGGGATCGTCGCCTCACCCCGAACCCCGCCGCCGACGCGCTGCCAGCTCAGGCCGATCTCGCCGCGCTGGGTGGGCACCGACCCGGACGCCCGGTCGAGTCCCGACGCCGGCGGTTTCAGGACCGCCCCGGGCCGGATCCCGAGCAGTGTCTCGATCACGTCCACCGCGGACTGCGCACCCCACCCGTGCGACTGGCTGTAGTCGCCGGGTTCCGGATCCCACGCCTCCCAGGTGAACGTGCCGCCCTGATCCAGGATGCGCGCCCAGCCGAGATCGTCGTGGTCGGTGAGCAGCGCGAGCACGGCGTCCGGACGGCCGGCCTCGGCGAGTGCGCTGAGCAGCCAGTGCGCGGTCATCGGGCCTTGGCGCATGCCCATCCCGGCGATCCGCTCGGCCAGCGCGGGCAGGTCACCCTCCGGTGCGATTCCCAGAGCCATCGGGTACGCGGAAGCGTGCTGTCCCGCCGCCGCGGACGGGGTCCCGTCGGCCAGCAGGCCGTCCACGTAGGCGCCGTCGGCCCGGCGCAGACGCTGGTTGATCGCCGTGGTCAGGTCCCGCTGTGACGCGCGCAGGGCGTCCACCTCGCCGGCCGGCCGGCCGAGGACACCGGCGATGTCCGCGGTCCGCCGCAGCACGTCGACGCCGAGGGCGTTGACGGTGGTCCGCGCGGCGGTGGTCATGTCGTAGCCGAAGCGTCCCGGCGCCGGCCAGTCGACGATGCCGTGGAGGTAGGGGCCGCTGCCGCCGCTGAGGTTGGTGACGAGCCCCGCGGTGGGCCCGCCGGCGGGAATGTGGTTCACGATGTATCGCGACGTGTCGCGGATTGCCGGATAGGCCTCAGCGAGCAGCCCGCGATCGCCGGTGACCTGGTAATACCGCCACACCCAGTTCGGAAACAACTCCGAGAAATCGGGGATGTCCCGTTTGCCGTCGCCGTTCGGATAAACCGCGTTGTATCTTCCCGTATCGGTTGCCCAGTACCGGCGGTTCGACGCCAGGAATTCACGGATCGCCTTCCGGGTGGCGGCCCGCTCGCCGAAACCCTGCATCGTGGCGTAGGAGATGTTCGCCGCGTCCGCGAGGAACTGGCCCTTCTCCCGGGTCGGCGTGTCGACGAACTGCTCCTGCACCGAGTACAGCGCGGACCGCTGCATCAACTCCCATACTCCGTCGAGAGTGGCGTCATCACTGTCGAAGCGGGCGGCCGGACCCTCGGTGGCGGTGTGCACCAGCACCGCGCGTACGTCGGCCGGGGTGATGTCCTCGCCCGCGCCGGGGATCTCCAGATAGCGGAACGCCAGATGGGTGAAGGCCGCGAACGTCTGGGCGCCGCCGGCCTGCGTGTAGGGGTAGGTCATGGTCGTGCTCTGGGTGGCGCGCCCGGTGGTGGACACCCGTCCGTCCGCTGCCAGCTCGTAACTCGCCCGCAGGGTCAGCGTGCGGCCCGCCACCCCCTGATCGAAATCGACCACGGGCCGGGCCGGGATGACCACGCCGAAGTCCGCGACGGGGGTGCCGTCGGCGGCGGTCAGGATCCTCTTCGCCGGCACCATGACCTCACTGACCAGGGCGTCCAGGGCGCTCAGATGGGTGAACGGTGCTGTCGGATGGGTGCCGGCGACCGCCACCGGACTCCAGGCCGCGTCGTCGAAACCGGCCTGCTGCCAGCCTCGCACGGCCTGCGCGCGGAGCCCGTCGGCGTGTTCGATCCGGTCACCCTCGCCGTTGCGCAGGGCGCCCTGGCGGTACGGGCCCTCGGCGGTGCGCCACGAGGCGTCCGAGACGACGGCCTGCCGGGTGCCGTCGGCGTACTCCACCACGACCGTGACGAGCAGCCCCGGGGCGCCGGCGGCCCGGCCCTGGCCCGGGCCGTACCAGTGCAGCAGTGCACCGAGGGTGAGCGTCGCGGAGTGCCGGACCGCGGAGGTCACGTCCGCGGCCTGGTAGAAACCTTCGCCGGGATAGCCGAACGAACTGCCCCGGCCGGCCCGGGTCCCGTTGACCCACAACTCCCACGTGTGGCTGCCGGCCACGTAGGCGCGGGCCCGCACCACCGTCGCCGCGTCACCGGTCAGCGGTGTCTCGTCGCGCAGCAGCGACCAGTCGTCGGCCACGCCGGTGGTCCGCCGGATCCACGCGGCGCCCTCCCAGCCGTCGTCACCGATGCCGGTCTCGAAGCCGGCCGGCCGCGCCCACGGTGACACCCGGCCGGTGCGGTCCCAGGTCCGGACGGTCCACGTCCAGGCGGCGCCCTCCGGCAGGGCCGGCCCGTCGTGCGCCTGATCGGCGGACCGGACCCGGCCGGAATCCCACACGGTCGCCCCGCGCGCGTCACGGACCCGCAGCTGGAAGGCGGTCTGGATCTCGCCGGGGTCGCGGTCGCGGGGCTGCCAGCCGAACCGCGGCGCCCCCTCGACGGTCAGCGGGCGGCTGAGGTCGTCGACGGTCAGCCGGGCCGGGGCGCCGGGGGAGTGGCCGCCGGCGGAGGCCGGGACGGCGATCAGCCCGGCGGCGAGAAGTCCGGCCGCGACGGCGGCCCGCAATCGTGCGGAGATCGGGGCGGTGGTCGGCCGGGCAGCGGCCGGCAATCGTGCGGAATCGATGGTAATCATCCTCCTCGACGGAATCTGAAACCTTTCAATTCATCCGACGGCAACGTTACGGAAATCAATACAACGACGTCAAGGAATGATTTGATTCACCGATCTCGATTCTGGATGTTCGGCCCATGTGCCGGTGCGCACCCGTGCGATCGGATGGCGGAGACCGCTAACGCCGTCCACAGAGGAGGTCCCGTGCGCACACCTTCGGGTGCCACGGCAGCATCCACCGCCGCGATCGTCGCGGCCGTCATCGTCATCAGCGCCGGCGCCGAGAGTTCGGCGGCCCCGGCCCCGCTCACCGCACCGGGACCCGCCGCCACCGGCTCCCAGGGCGACCACGACCACGGCCGGATCGAGGACAACCGCCGGGGCGAACTCGCCCCCACCGCCCTCCAGCGCCGCAGCGCCACCGCATCCGGGGCGACGACCCGGTGGAACACCCTCGGCACGCCCGCCACACTGACCGCCCGCACCGAGCCGCTGGCCACCGGACTGCCCGCCGAACCGGTCGCCGCCGCCGAGGCGTACGTGGCCGGCCACCTCGACGTCCTCGGTCTGACCGCGGCCGCCGCCGACTCCCTCGAACTACTGACCAGCGCCCCGCTCGGCGAAGGCGCCGCGGTCGTCTTCCGGCAGCGCTTCGGCGACCTCGTCGCCGGCACCGACGGCCTGCTCTCGGTCGGCGTCCGCGACGGCCAGGTGTGGTACGTGAGCTCCTCGCTGGCCCGCGACGTCTCCGCGCCCGCACCGGCCACCCTCACCGCGGCCGACGCCCAGCGCCTGGCAGCCGCCCATCACGGTGTCGTGGACCCCACCGTGCTGGGCACCAAATTGGTCGCCGTGCCGACCGCCGCCGGCCCCCGCGCCGCGTGGCAGGTCACCTTCGGCGCCGGCCTGACCGGCGACGCCCCCGAAGCGTGGACCACACACGTCGACGCCCGCGACGGCGCGGTGCTGGTCAGCGAGAGCATCGTGGACGCCGAGACGGACAACCCGCAGTGGGACGTCTTCCCGCACTCGCCGCCCGTGGACTACTCGTCCCGCGACACCCGGGTGACCTGGGGCGGCACCACCTGGGACGTCGACCCGGCCACCGGCACACCCACGTTCACCACCCGCGGCAACAACGCGATCACGGTCCACAACTGGACGTCGAACGACCCGTACAGTGTGGGCACCGAGACCGCCACGCCCAGCCCGACCCGCGACTACCGGTATCCGTGGGCCAACCAGTGGCACGAGGAGAGCTGCAACCCCGCGGTCTTCGACTCGCCGGAGCGCAACGACATCGACGCGGCCCGGGCCAACCTGTTCGCCATGCACAACCGGATGCACGACTGGTCCTACGGCCTGGGCTTCACCGAGGCGACCTGGAACATGCAGCAGGAGAACGGCGCCGCCGCCGGGCTCGACGGCGACTACGAGCAGGGCAACGCGCAGGCCGGCGGGATCAGCGGCGGCCCGCCCGGATTCGAGGCGCGCAACAACGCCAACCAGATCACCCCGCCGGACGGCCAGCCCACCACCACCAACATGTACCTGTGGCAGCCGATCGCCGGTGCCTTCTACGCGCCCTGCGTGGACGGCGACTACGACATGTCGGTGATCGCCCACGAGTACACCCACGCGATCACCAACCGCATGATCGCCGGACCGGACGCCGGCCTCAGCTCGCCGCAGGGCATGAGCGAGAGCTGGTCCGACCTGCTCGCCGTGGAATACCTGTCCGAGTACGGCTACCTGCCGAAGGGCGCCAACGCGTTCACCGTCGGCCAGTACGTGACCGGCGACCCGAACGCGGGCATCCGCAACTTCAACATGACCCGCAGCCCGCTCAACTACAGCCACGTCGACTACGACTTCGTCGGGCTGCAGGTGCACGCCTCCGGGGAACTGTGGAGCGCCACCAACTACGACATCCGCAGCGCGTTCGTGAAACGGTACGGCGCCGGCAACGCCAAGCTGCAGAAGTCCTGCGCCGAAGGGAAGACGCCGGTCACCAAGTGCCCCGGCAACCGCCGCTGGATCCAGCTGGTGTTCGACTCGTTCCTGCTGATGGCCACCAGCGCCAACAGCCAGGTGGACGCCCGCGACGCGCTGCTCGCCGCCGACCGGGTCCGCTTCGGCGGAAAGAACCAGGACATCCTCTGGAACGCGTTCGCCAAACGCGGCCTCGGTGAGACGGCCGCCAGCAACGGCGCCGGCGACGCCAACCCGGCACCCGGGTTCACCTCGCCGCACGCCCGCGAGGCGACGGTCACGCTGCGCCCGGTCGACGAGACCGGCAAGCCGGTCACCGGCGCCAAACTGTTCGTCGGCGACTACCAGGCCCGCGCGGTCCCGGTGGCCGACACCGACCCGGCGACCACCCTGGCCGACCGGGTCAGCCTGGTGCCCGGCAAGTACACCTTCCTGGTGCAGGCCCCCGGGTACGGCCACGCCCGCGTCGCCGCCACCGCGGTCAAGGCCGGTAAGACCACGACCCTGACCGTTCGGCTGCCCCGCAACCTGGCCTCGGCCACCTCCGGCGCCACCGCCACCGGCGACGGCATCAACCTGGCCCGGCTGATCGACGACGACGAGGCCACCAACTGGGCGTCGCTCGGCAGTGCCGTGGCCGGCAAGCAGGTCACCGTCGACCTGGCCGGCGAGGCGCAGCGCGTCCGCCGGGTCCAGGTCAGCGCCCTGCTACGCCCGGCGATCACCACCGGGGACCCGGACGTGGGCACGCAGAACCGCTTCTCGGCGCTGCGCCAGTTCAAGGTCCTGGCCTGCACCGCGACGGCCACCGTGACCTGTGGCGACGCGGCGAGCTTCCGGACCGTCTACACCAGTGGGCGGGACGCGTTCCCGTCGGTCGCACCCCGGCCGCGCGCCCCCGAACTGCTGATCACATCGTTCGACATCCCGGACGTCACCGCGACCCACCTGCGCGTCGAGGTGGTCACCAACCAGTGCACCGGCGCACCCGACTACGCCGGTGAGCAGGACGCCGACCCGCGCGCCGGCACCGACTGCGCCACCGCCAGCCCGCAGGCGCAGAACGTGCGCATCGCGGAGTTCCAGGCGTTCACCCGGTAACCTCGGCGACCGTGACCGATCCCGAGGACCACGCGGCGGGCCTGCCGCACTGGATGGTCACGGTCGCCCGAGCTCCAGCCGGGTCGGCCCGCCTGCTCCACTGGGTGGGCCGGCCCGGCGTCACGCTGTTCGACGAGGAGCGGAGTCTCCAGGCCGGCCGGGCGACCGTGGACCGGTTCCCCCGGAACCGGGACACCTCCATCGACTGGACCGGGGTGGCCGGGGCGGACACCGGTCAGACTGTCGAGGGTTTCCTTCGGGCCGGCCGCGGCGACGTGCTCGTCATCTGGGGCACCCGGATCGGGCCGGTGGCCCGGGTGACCGCGACGCTGCTGCTCGACCACCTGGCGGCGCTCCTGATCGACGGGATGCCGGTGTTCTGGCTGGTCCGCGACGGTCTCCTGCTGGAGTGCAACGGCCTGGAGGACACCGTGACGGTCATCCCGTCGCCGTCGGCAGATCTCCTGTCGTCCGGTGGCTTCGAGGGTGCCGCGGTGGTCACTGCGGTGCCGCCTCCGGTAGGTCTCCCGTCGTCCAGCGAGTGAGACGGCGCCGGTCGGCACCGCGGGTCAGCCAGGTGCCGTCGCCCAGGGTGATCGGCGGTGGTGCCGCGGCCGCGCCCTCGGCCGGGTCCGGCGGCGGGCCGTCCGTCTCGGTGGTGGTGGCGTCCGCCGGGTAGCGGATCGAGCCGATCACCTCGACCCGGCGGACGTCGACCAGCCAGTGCTGTACGTTGGCGTCGCCGTGGCCCTTGTCGCTGGTGCTCATCACCAGGCGGCCGTCGGCGGCCACGGTCAGGTCGGTCATGTCCCAGGCGCTGCGCGGGCCGTTGCCGGGCATCCGGTCCGCGAAGAACGTGCCGACCACGGCGTGGTCGCTGATCCGCTGGACGGCGAACTCCTCGTTGCGGGCGTGGCCGACGCTCAGGAACCGGTCGTCGAACGCGCCGAGCATCACCCGTTCGTCGCCGGTGACCCGGTCGACGTGCAGCTTTCCGTCGCGGAGCGTGCCCCACAGGGCGGGCGACCCGTCCTGGCCCTCGCCCACGCCCAGTCCCATCGTGGCCGGGTCGCGGTGCCCGACGTGGTGGGAGCCCTCGGTGGCGGTCGCGAGTTCGGCCTGGGCGAGGACGGTGCCCTCCTCCGCGTCCAGGACCACCCACAGTTCGCCCGTCGACACCTCGCCCAGTCCGCCCGTCGACACCTCGCCCGTCGACACCTCGCCGGAGTCGGCTTTCGGGACGTGCGCCCACAGGGTCCGGCCGTCGCTGCCGAAGGCCACCGAGCCGCTGCTGGCCCACCGGTGCAGGTCGTCGTCGAGCGGCACGAGCGGTGTCTCGTGCATCTTCGAGCAGCCCCAGCAGGCGTGCCGGTATTCCCACCGGATCCGGCCGTCACGGTCCACCGCGCGGACCGCCGTCATCCCGCTGAACACGGCGACGTTCAGGTCCGGCCCGACCACCGCCGACCCGTTGCGGGAGCCGGGCCAGGGCTGGGCGAACCGGGCTACCGGCTCGTTGTCCCGGTCGACGTCGAACACCACCAACTCGCCGGCGTTGCGAACGCTGACCAGCACCCGCCCCGGTGGTGCCGGGCTGAGTGGGCCCGCGACGCCTGCTCTGGCGAAGTCATTCGGCAGCGTGAACTCGCCCACCCGGACCGCCTCGATCTCCACCTGCCCATCATCGCGCAAGTCGGGGAGTGAGAAGGGAGTAGTTCGGCGGGTTCCGCTTGCATGAGGTGTCCGGCACCGCTAATTTCTCGATAATGAAAATCGCTTTCACTGGCAAGGGTGGCAGTGGGAAGAGCACCCTGGCCGCCCTCTTCGTCGGACACCTGCGTGCCGCCGGACACCGCGTCCTGGCCGTCGACGCCGACGTCAACGTGCACCTGGCACCACTGCTCGGGGTGACCGCCGAGTCCGGCGCCGCCCTGTCCCACCCGGACAACGCCGCCGCCGTCCGCCGGCACCTGCTCGGCGACAACACACTGATCGGCGGCCCGGACCGGTTCGTGGCGACCACCCCACCCGGCCCGGGATCCCACCTGGTCACCCTGGACCCGGCCGACCCAGTCCTCACCGGGCACGCGGTGGCCCTCGACCCGGCGACACACGTCATGCACGTCGGCACCTACGAGGCAGAGAACATCGGCAACGGCTGCTACCACGGGCACCTGGCGATCCTGGAGAACCTGCTCTCCCACCTGAACCCCGCCGACGGCGACTGGGTGGTCTGCGACATGGTGGCCGGCACCGACGCATTCGCGAACTCGCTGCACGCCCAGTTCGACGCGATCGCCGTAGTGGTCGAACCGACCCCGGAATCGGTGACGGTCGCCCGGCGCTACCGTGAACTGGCCGTAGCGGCGGGCGTCGACGACCTGCTCCTGCTCGTCGGCAACAAGGTCACCGACGAGGCGGACCGCGACTACCTGCGCCGGGAACTCGGCACCGACCCGCTGACCGCACTGACACTGCAGACGGGCCTACGCCGGGCCCGCCAGTCCGGTCGCGCCCCGAGCCCCACCGACCTGGACGACGCCACCCCGCTGCGACTGATCGCGTCCCGGGTCCGTCCGGTCCCACACTCCCGGCGCGAGGCACGCCTGCGCGAGCTGCACCTGAAGCTGGCCACGAAGACCTGGGTGAAGGCCACCCACGGTGACGTGACCACGCAGCTGGCCCCAGCCACCGCCTGACCCACCGTCGATCCCGCCCTATCGCGGCCAATACTGTCTTGGCCCGGGTAATCCCTTCTTGTCCCGGTCGATCCCGTCTTGTCGCGGTTAACCCTGCCTTGACGCGGTCGATCCCGTCTTGTCGCGGGCAACTCCGCAGCCGATCCGTGCTCCGGGTGCACCGGCACCCGTCGACGGGAGGGCAAGTGCACCCGGCTCGTGTTGTGGGTGCGCCTGCTGCCCTTCGGGGTGGTGCTTGCACCCGGCTCGTGTTGTGGGTGCGCCTGCTGCCCTTCGGGGTGGTGCTTGCACCCGGCCCGAGTTTCGGGTGCTCCAACCGCCCTTCAGGGCGGAACCCGCACCCGTTCGCGTTCTGGGTGCGCCGACCGCCGTCAGCGGGAGGTCGGGCGCACCCGATCCGGGGCCCGGGTGCGCCGACGTCGTTTATGGGCGGGTGGTTGCACCCGGTCGGTGTTTGGGTGCGGTGGCCGTCGCTCGGGGTGGTGCCCGTCCCCGGTGGCGGATCGGGTGCACTGACGGCCTCTCGGGGAGGCGACGGCACCCGGTCGCGCCGCGGGCGGGGTGGTGACTGCGCCTGGTCGTGCTTTGGGTGCGCGGGCTGCCGTTGGTGGGAGGTTGGGTGCACCCGATCTAGGGTTCGGGTGCGGGGGCTGCCCTTTGTGGGAGGGTGAGTGCACCCGAGGCGCGACCGGGTGCGGGCACCGCCTCGAGGAGCGGCCGGTGCACCCGAACCCCAGATCGGGTGCACCTGGCGCGCCCTGCCCGAGGTGTGATCGGGTGCGTCCGGCGCCCTGCCCGAGCCGCGATCGGGTGCGGCGACCGCCCTGTGCGGCGACCGCCCTGTGCGGCGACCGCCCTGTGCGGCGACCGCCCTGTGCGGCGGGTCAGGACGCGGGGGCCGTTGCGGAGACCTCACGCAGGATGTCGTCCACCCGCTCCTTCGCGTCGCCGAACAGCATCGCGGTGTTCTCGCGGAAGAAGAGCGGATTCTGCACCCCCGCGTACCCCGCCGCCATCGACCGCTTGAAGACGATCACCTCGCCGGCCTCCCACACCGTCAGCACCGGCATCCCCGCGATCGGCGACGACGGATCGTCCAGCGCCGCCGGGTTCACCGTGTCGTTCGCGCCGATCACCAGCACCACCGACGTGCCGGCGAAGTCGTCGTTGATCTCGTCGAGTTCGAGCACGATGTCGTACGGCACGTGCGCCTCGGCCAGCAGCACGTTCATGTGACCGGGCAGACGGCCGGCCACCGGGTGGATGCCGAACCGTACGGTCACCCCGCGCTCGCGGAGCAGCGACGTCAGCGCCGCGACCCCGTGCTGCGCCTGGGCGACCGCCATCCCGTACCCCGGCGTGATGATGACCGACTCGGCGGTGAGCAGAAGGTCCGCGACGCCGGAGGCGGTGATCTCGCGGTGTTCGCCGTGGTCCTCGCTGCCGCCGGGCCCGGCCTCGATGCCGAAGCCACCGGCGATCACCGACAGGAAGGAGCGGTTCATCGCCTTGCACATGATGAACGACAGGTAGGCGCCGGACGACCCGACCAGCGCCCCGGTCACGATCAGCAGGTCGTTCTCGAGCAGGAATCCGGCGGCGGCCGCGGCCCACCCGGAGTAGCTGTTCAGCATCGACACCACGACCGGCATGTCGCCGCCGCCGATCGACGCGACCAGGTGCCAGCCCAGCGCCAGCGCCACCACCGTCGCCGCGACCAGTGGCCACAGGCTCGGCGCCACCACGAACCATGCGGTCAGCGCCACGAACACCACCAGCGCGCCGATGTTCAGCGCGTTCTTGCCGGGCAGCATCAGGGGACTCGATCTCACCCGCCCGGACAGCTTGAGGAACGCCACGATCGAACCGGTGAACGTGACCGCGCCGATGAACACGCCGATCACCACCTCGGCGCCGTGGATGCCCAGCATGTCCCGGCCCGCCAGCAACGCCGCCTCGGTGCCGTCCGGATCGCCTTCCACGTGCAGGTATCCGTTCCAGCCGACCAGTACGGCGGCCAGGCCGACGAAACTGTGCAGCAGGGCGATCAGTTCCGGCATGCCGGTCATCTCCACCCGGGCGGCCCGGTGCAGGCCGATCGCCGCGCCGATCAGGGTGGCGGCCACCAGCAGTCCCAGGCCGGTCGTGCCGATGTCCCGGGTGACGGCCAGCGCGATCGTGGCGGTCAGGGCCACCGCCATGCCGGCGATGCCCAGCGCGTTGCCCGACCGGGCGGTCTCGTGCCGGGACAGCCCGGCCAGGGCCAGGATGAACAGCAGGGCGGCGACGATGTAGGCACCCTGCGCCGCGGTCTCGACGGTCATCATCGGCTCCTGGAGAACATGGCGAGCATGCGGCGGGTCACGGCGAAACCGCCGAAGACGTTGATCGAGGCCAGCAGTGTGGCGGCGACCGCGAGAGCGGTGACCGGGCCACCGCCGTGGCCGATCTGGAGCAGGGCGCCGACCACGATGATCCCGGAGATCGCGTTGGTGACCGACATCAGTGGCGTGTGCAGCGCGTGATGCACCTTGCCGATCACGTAGTAGCCGATCACCACGGCCAGGGCGAAGACGGTGAGGTGCCCGCGCAGGGCGGTCGGCGCCAGCGCGGCGAGCAGGAACACGACGGCTGCGCCGGCTCCGATCAGTATCGGTCGGCGTGCCGGTTTCGGTTCCGGCTTGGCGGGGGGCGGGATCTGTTTCGCGGGTACGGGTGACGCCGACACCGGCACGGGAGGAGGCGGCCACGTCAGCTCGCCGTCGCGGACCACGGTCACCGACCGCTGGACCACGTCGTCGAAGTCCAGCACCAGCCGCCCGTCCCGTCCCGGGGTCAGCAGTCTCATCAGGTTGACCAGGTTGGTGCCGTACAGCTGGGAGGCCTGTGCGGGCAGCCGGCCCGGCAGGTCGGTGTACCCGATGATCGTCACGCCGTTCGCGGTGGTCACCACCTCGCCCGGGACGGTGCCCTCCACGTTGCCGCCGTTCGCCGCGGCCATGTCGACGATCACGCTGCCGGGCCGCATCGACGCCACCATCGGCGCGGTGATCAGCCGGGGTGCCGGCCGGCCGGGGATCAGCGCGGTGGTGATCACGATGTCCACCTCGCTCGCCTGTGCCGCGTACAGCCGGGCGGCCCGTTCGGTGTAGTCACCGGACATCTCCTTGGCGTACCCGGTCGACGACACCTCCACGTCGTCCGCCTCCACCGCCAGGTATTCGCCGCCCAGCGACCTGACCTGGTCGGCGACCTCCGGGCGGGGGTCGGTGGCCCGGACGATCGCGCCCAGCGACCCGGCCGCGCCGATCGCCGCCAGCCCGGCCACCCCGGCGCCCGCCACCAGCACCTTCGCCGGCGGCACCTTGCCCGCGGCGGTCACCTGCCCGGTGAAGAACCGGCCGAACGCGTGCGCCGCCTCGACCACCGCGCGGTAGCCGGCGATGTTCGCCATCGACGACAGCACGTCCAGCGACTGGGCCCGGGAGATCCGCGGCACCGCGTCCATCGACAGCGCGGTGATCGGCCGGGCGGCCAGTTCGTCGACGAATCCGGGGTCGAGCCGCGGGTTGAGCATGCCGATCAGGGTGGTGCCCGCGGCGAGCCGGTCGAGGTCCGGCGGGTTGATGGTCAGCAGCACGTCCGCGGCGTACGGGTCGCCGATGCTCGCCCCGGCACCCGCGTAGGCGTCGTCGGTGAACGCGGAGGCCTCACCGGCGCCGGTCTCCACGACCACCTGGTAGCCGAGTTTCACCAGCTCGCCGACGGTCGTGGGGGTGGCCGCGACACGCCGCTCCGCCGGATGCGGGTCGCGCGGTACTCCGATGACCATCAATGTGACTCCCCTCGCCGGTAAAGGTGACATTAAGTGTTCGGGTCCCGGAATCCCAGGGTCCACCGGCCCGCGCGGCGAGGAGGACCGGCCCGGGGCGCGATCCGGCGGTAGGCTGACCGGCCATGCGGATCACGGCGGAGGACGGCCTGTCCCGGGACGAAGCCCTGGAACTCTATGGTGCCGTCGGCTGGCACGGGTACGTCAACGACCCGGACGCGCTGCTCCGCGGCCTGGCCGGCGCACACGTCCTGCTGACGGCCCGCGACGATGACGGCCGGCTGGCCGGCCTGGCCCGCACGGTCTCCGACGACGCCACCGTCTGCTACGTCCAGGACCTGCTCATCCACCCGGACATGCAGCGCCGCGGCGTGGGCCGTCTCCTGATGGAGGAGCTGAAGAGGCGGTACGCCCACTGCCGCTTCTTCGTCCTCTCCACCGACGCGGCCGGCACCGAGGACGCGCAACGCTCGCACCCGTTCTACCGCGCCCAGGGCCTGATCGAGCATGCGGAACAGGGCATGACCGCGTTCGCCCTCCCGGTGCGCCGCGGTCCGGCCCCGGACTGACCGGCCGGCGCGGAGAGAGCATCCTGCGATAAGACTTCCCCTGCCCGGACCGGCCACGATGATCGATATCTGTCCGTTCGGCGAAGGGAAGACGGGATGCCCGTCAGCCGTCAGATGCGTCTGCTCTCCCACCCGCCGGGCACCCGGCCGGTACCCGGTGAGGTGGCCCTGGAGAAGGTGGAGGTACCGGATCCCGGGCCGGGGGAGGTGCTGGTCCGTAACCTCTACATGGCCGTCGACCCGGGGCTGCTCCTGCGGATGCGGCCGCTCGACGGCCTGGTCCCGGACTTCCCGGTCGGCGAGGTGATGTGGGGCCACGCCCTCGGTGAGGTGGAGTCGTCGCGGGATCCGGCTCTGCGCCCCGGTGACGTGGTGCTGCACCGGCTGGCCTGGCGCGAGTTCGCGGTCGCACCCGCGTCCACCTTCCGCAAGGTGGACGCGGACGCGTACCCGTCGGTGTCGCACCATCTCAGCTCGGCGGTGGTCGCCTACGTCGGCCTGCGGCAGACCCGGATCGACCCGGGTGACACCGTGGTGGTGAGCAGTGCCGCCGGTGCGGTCGGCAGCGTGGCCGGCCAGCTCGCCCGGATCGGGGGCGCGGGCCGGGTGATCGGCAGTGTCGGCTCGGCCGCCAAGGTCGCGTTCGCGGTCGAGACCCTGGGCTTCGACGAGGCGTTCGACTATCACGACGGCTGGCCGGACCTCGGCGGCGTCGACGTCTACTACGACAACGTGGGCGGTCGTCAACTGGAGGCGGCGATCGACGCGATGCGTCCGCACGGCCGGATCCTGCTCAACGGTGGGACCGAGCAGCAGCTCACCGGCGAGACCTACGGCATCCGGAACATGCAGATGGTGATCGCCAAGCGGCTCACCCTGCAGGGTTTCACCACCGACGACCACCCGGACCTGCTCCCGGCGTTCGACCGGGAGTTCCCGGCGCTGGTCGCCGGCGGTGCGGTGGTGCTGCACGAGACGATCATCGACGGCCTGGAGAACATCATCGCCGCGACGCGGGCGCAGCTCGACGGCGCCTACCTGGGCAAGGTGCTGCTGCGCTTCTGAGCGCCGGGCGGCCCGGCGAGCGCGGCGCCCCGGCTGATTGCCGGGGCGCCGCGTCCGTGCGTTCGTCAGAGGACCTCGAGGGTACGGGGGAGAGCGCTCACGGGGGCAGCAGGCGGTGGAACGCGCGCAGGTCGTCGACGTACAGGTCGGGTTCCTCGAGGGCGGCGAAGTGACCGCCCCGGTCGAACTCGGTCCATCGCACGATGTTCGGGAAGGCCCGGTCCGCCCACGACCGGATCGGATGCGCCGAGTCGTGCGGGTACACCGCCACGCCCAGCGGGACGGGGAGCGGTGGCTGTTCGGGCGGCGGGGTGGCTGCGGTCGGCAGGATGTCGGCCACCTCGAAGTACAGGTGCGCGGACGATCCGGCGGTCGCGGTCAGCCAGTACAGCATCACGTCGGTGAGCAGCAGGTCACGGTCCACCGCGTCTTCGGGCACCTTCGGCGCGTCGGCCCACTCCCGGAACTTCTCCACGATCCAGGCGAGCTGGCCGACCGGTGAGTCGGTGAGCGCGTACGCGATGGTCTGCGGCCGGGTGGCCTGCAGTTTCATGTAGCCGGCGCCGTCGTCCAGGAACGACGCGAGCCGCCGCAGACGCCCCTGATCGGTCGCGTCCAGGTCCCGCATCGCGGCCGGGTCCGACGGCGGCGCGGTGACCAGGAAGTTGACGTGGGCGCCGCGGACGCCGGCGGGGTCCACCCCGGCCAGGGTGAGGCTGATCCAGGCGCCGATGTCACCGCCCTGGGCGAGGTAGCGGCGGTAGCCGAGGCGGCCCATCAGCTCCGCCCAGGCCCGGGCGATCCGGGTGATGTCCCATCCGGTCTCGGTGACCGGTCCGGACAGCCCGAAGCCGGGCACCGACGGGATCACCAGGTGGAACGCGTCCGCCGGGTCGCCGCCGTGCGCCCGCGGGTCGGTCAGCGGCCCGATCACCGGCAGGAACTCGGCGATCGACCCCGGCCAGCCGTGCGTGACGATCAGCGGGGTGGCGTCCGGTTCGGGGGAGCGGACGTGCAGGAAGTGCACCCGCGCGCCGTCGATCTCGGTGACGAACTGCGGGTGCTCGTTGAGACGTGCCTCGGCGGCACGCCAGTCGTACCCGTCCTGCCAGTAGGCGGCCAGTTCCCGCAGGTAGCCCAGGGGCACGCCGCGCTCCCAGCCGGTGCCCGGGATCTCCGCCGGCCACCGGGTCGCCGCGAGCCGCCGGTGCAGGTCGTCGAGCTGGTCCTGGGGGATGTCGATACGGAACGGTTGCACGTCTCCTCCTCGTCAGGCGGTGGCCGGCACCTTGCCGTCGAGGTGGACGGGGCAGTCCTTGCGGCCGTTCATGACGAAGCTGCCCTGCGGTTCGAGTTTCTCCCGCGGGACGCTGAGCCGGACGTCCGGGTACCGTGCGAACAGCGCCGGCAGCATGATCAGGGTGGCCACCTTGGCCAGCCGGACACCCAGGCAGTAGTGCACCCCGTGGCCGAAGGTCAGGTGGGTCTTGTCCGGGCGTGCGGCGTCGAACACGTCCGCGGTGTCGCCGTGCAGGCGCGGGTCGCGGCCGATGCCGGCGTAGTCGATCAGTACCGGGTCCCCCTGGCGCACGGTGACGCCGCCGATCGTGAAGTCCTCGGTGGCGAACCGGAACGGCAGGTGCGCGACGGGGCACTCGACCCGCAGCGTCTCCTCCATGACGTCCTCCCAGGAGATCTCGCCGCTGTCCAGCCGGGTCCGCAGACCGGGGTCGGCGAGCACCGCGATGATCGCGTAGTTCAGGGAGTTGACCATGGTTTCCGAACCGGCGCCGAGCATCAGGTGCAGCGTGCCGATCAGCTCCGAGTCGCTCAGCTTCGAGCCGTCCTCCTCCTGGGCGGCGATCAGCGCGCTGGTGAGGTCGTCCGCCGGATGCTCGTGCTTGTAGGCGACCAGGTCGGCGATGGCCTTCTCCCACTGGTCGATGTTGGCCTCGGCCTGTTCCGGGGTGAGCCGGGTGTCCACGTTGACGTGCCCGCCGCGCAGCACGTCCTCCTGCGCCTCGGGCGGTACGCCGAACAGCTCGCACATCAGCCGGGCCGGCAGCGCCTGGCAGTACCGCTGTTTGAGATCGACGACCTCGCCGCTCGGCGTACGCCCGATGTCGTCGAGCAGGTCGTCGACGATCTGGCGGATCCGCGGGGCCATGCCCTCGACCCGGCTGGTGGTGAACGCCTTGAGCAGCAGCCGGCGCAACCGCGCGTGGTCCGCCCCGTCGTGGGTGGCCATGTTGTCCATCGCCGCCCAACTGATCATCGGCCAGTCGCGGGGGATCTCCCCGTTGATGTACGCCGGCCAGCTCCGCCGCGGATTCTTCGAGAACCGCTCGTCGAGCAGGATCTCCTTGGCGAGCTCGTAGTCGTGCACCGACCAGGCGGTGACGCCGCCGGGCAGTTCGACCAGGGCGATCGGACCCTGCTCCCGCAGGAGCGTGGTCTCCGCGTGGGTGTCGGTTCCCTGGGTGTCGAGGAGGTGGGGACACTGTGCCTGAGCCATGGAACGTCGCCTTTCGTGATTACCCGGTCCCGCTGGATCGACCTCACGCTAAGCCCGTGACCATGGACCATGATTCTTCGAGATTGCGATGATGGTGCCCATGACGACGGACCCCCCGTTCGACGATCTGTTACGCGGACTGGTGCCGGACGTGCTGGCGATGCTGATGCGCCGGTACGGCTCGTTCGACGCCTGCGAGGACGCCGTCCAGGAGGCGCTGCTGGCCGCCGCGGTGCAGTGGCGTTCCGGCGGGGTGCCGGACAACCCCCGCGCCTGGCTGTTCACCGTGGCGGCCCGGCGGCTCACCGACCAGGTCCGCAGCGACGTGGCCCGGCGCCGCCGGGAGGCCACCACGATGGCGATGCGACAGTCCGCACCGGACCCGGACGGCGCACCGGACCGCGACGACACCCTGACCCTGCTGCTGCTCTGCTGCCATCCGTCCCTGCCGGCCCTGTCCCAGGCGGCGCTGACCCTGCGTGCGGTCGGCGGCCTGACCACCACCGAGGTGGCCCGCGCCTTCCTCACCCCCGAGGCGACGATGAAACAGCGGATCAGCCGGGCCAAGCAGCGCCTCCGGGCGAGTGGTGAGCCGTTCCGCCCGCCCGCGCCCGAGGACCTGCCGGCCCGTCTGCGGGTGGTCCGGCACGTGCTCTACCTGATCTTCAACGAGGGGTACGCCACCGGCACCGGCCCGGACCTGGTCCGGACCGACCTGACCCGGGAGGCGATCCGCCTCACCCGTGATCTGCGCCGATTGCGCCCCGGCGACCCGGAGACCGACGGCCTGCTGGCCCTGATGCTGCTGACCGAGGCCCGCAGCCCGGCACGGACCCGCGACGACGGCGTTCCGGTGCCCCTCGACGAACAGGACCGGACCCGCTGGGACCGGGTGGCCGTCGCCGAGGGGACCGCGCTGATCACCGGGGCGCTGGCGGCCGGCACGGCCGGCCCCTACCAGGTGCAGGCGGCGATCGCGGCGGTGCACGCCGAGGCGGACCGGTCCGCGGACACCGACTGGCCGCAGATCCTCGGCCTCTACGACATCCTCCAGCGGATCTCACCGAGTCCGGTGGTGGCGCTGAACCGGGCGGTCGCGGTGGCGATGGTGCACGGTCCACGGGCGGCGCTGGGCCTGCTCGGCAGCCTGGAGGCGGACGACCGGCTGGCCGGTTCGCACCGTCTGGAGTCGGCCCGGGCGCACATGCTGGAGATGGCCGGCGACCACGGTGCCGCGGCGGACGCGTACACCAGCGCCGCGAACCGGGCGCCCGGCGAGGCCGAACGGCGTTACCTGCGGGAACGCGCGGGCCGTCTGCGATAGTGCGGGTCCCGGCGGGGGATCGTCCCGGTCACTCCCAGAGCGGGCGGATCTCGACAGTGCCGTACCGCGCGCCGGGATGCCCGGCGGCGATCTCGGTGGCCTCGGCGGCACCGGAGCAGTCGATGATGTCGAAGCCGCCCATCTGCTCCTTGGTCTCCGCGTACGGACCGTCGGAGACGAGCAGCTTGTCGTCACGGACCTGCACCGTGCTGCCCTCGCCGGAGGGGCGCAGCCGGCCGCCGGTCAGGCGGGCACCCCGGCTCTCCAGGCCGCCGACCCAGGCGCCGACCGCGGCCAGGTGCTCCGCGGCCTCCTCGGGACCCATCGTGAGGGACTCGTCGACGTGGACCATCAGCAGGAACTTCATCGTCAGCCTTCCGAGCCCGGCCTTCCGGCCACCGCAGGACCGCTAGCAACGTATCAGTCCCCGTGACCGTCCGCTGTGCACGGACGGGTGGATCCGTCCGGTGATCGAGAGCAATCTCGAAGATGCGGTGCACCGCCGCCCGTAGCCAGGCTCTTCCCTGACGGCACTAGTCCGGGGAGGCCACATGAGCGAGCGCATCGGTGATCGGGCGGTGGTGCTGGGCGGGAGCATCGCGGGCCTGTTCGCCGCCCGGGTCCTGGCCGACCACTACCACCGGGTGACGATCGTCGACCGGGACGTGCTGCTCGGCACCGACGGCCCGCGCCGCGCGGTTCCGCAGGGCCGGCACATCCACGGCCTGCTGGCCCGGGGCCAGCAGATCCTCGAGGAACTGTTCCCCGGCTTCACCAAGGAACTGGCCGCGGCGGGCGTGCCGGTCCGCGACTTCGGGACCAGCCTGGGCTGGCACTTCGCCGGCCGGCCGATCCGGAAGGTGGACACCGACCTGGTGTGCGTCTCGGCCGGGCGGTGGCGCCTGGAGTCGGAGATGCGCGACCGGGTGGCGCTCCTGCCCGAGGTGACCTTCCTGGAGGGCACCGACGTGGTCCGGTTGCGCGGGACGCCGTCCGGCGACCGCATCCGCGGTGTTCAGGTCCAGGCGCACGACGGCTCGCAAGAGGCCCGGTGGCTGGACGCCGACCTGGTGGTGGACGCCACCGGCCGGGGCACCCGGGTCCCGCGATGGCTGCGGGAGATGGGCTTCCCGCAGGTCGAGGAGGAGCAGGTCAAGGTGGACCTGACCTACACGAGCTGCGACTTCGCCACGCCGTTGCCCGCCGACCCGATCGGGGACGGGATAGCGGTCATCGCGGTCGCCACCCCGGGTAGTCCGCGGGGCGCCACGCTCGCCCGGCTGCCCGACCGGTACTCGCTGTCGCTCAACGGCCTGCTCGGCGACAAGGCGCCCACCGACTACTCCGGCTTCCTGGAGTACGCGCGGACCCTGCCGGTGCCGTCCGTCCACGCAGCGGTCCGGGACGCCGAACCGCTGGGTACCCCGGTCGCCTTCCACTTCCCGGCCAGTGTCCGCCGCCGCTACGAGCGGATGTCGCGGTTGCCGGAGGGCCTGCTCGCCCTCGGTGACGCGGCCTGCGTCTTCAACCCGATCTACGCGCAGGGCATGACGGTCGCCGGGATCGGTGCCATCGTGCTGCGCGACCACCTGCGCCGGGGCCCGGGTGCGCCGTCCCGCGCGTACTTCCGTGACCTGGCCGCCGCGATCGACGCGCCCTGGGACATGTCGGCCGGTGGTGACCTCGGCTTCCCCGGCGTCCGGGGCCGCCGGACGCTGAAGGTCCGGATGGGCAACACGATCATGCCCCGGCTGCAGGCCGCCGCGACCCGGGACGCCGAGGTGTCGCGCGCCTTCATGCGGGTCGCCGGACTGGTCGACCCGCCCGCCGCCCTGATGAACCTGCCGCTGATGTCGCGGGTGCTGCGGCCGTCCCGGCACCGCTGACCCCGTTCCGACCCGGAGGAGAGAACCATGACCTCGACCACCTCGACCGGCACCCGCCTGGACCCGGTACGGCGGGCCACCGCCACGGTTCCGCTGTTGCGCGAGCACGCCCTCTGGGGCGAGCAGAACCGCCGCCTGCACGACGAGGTCCTGGCCGCGCTCGGCGACGCCGGGATCTACCGGATGCGGGTGGCCACCCGATACGGCGGCCTGGAGGTGGACGCGACGACGCTGCTGCGGACGGTCGTCGAGGTCGGCCGGGGTGACGGGTCGGCCGCCTGGCTGACCTCGGTGTGGTCGATCTGCGCCTGGCTGGCCGGTCTCTTCCCCGACCACGTGCAGGACGAGGTCTTCGCCGACCCGGACACCCGGGTGTGTGGCGTGCTCAGCCCGACGGCGACGGCGGTGCCGGCGTCCGGCGGGATCGTGGTGGACGGCCGTTGGCAGTTCATCAGCGGTGCCCGGCACAGCGCCTGGCAACTGGTGCTCGCCATGGCACCCACACCGGACGGCGCCGCCCAGTGGCCGGTGATGGCCCTGATCCCGCTGTCCGAACTGGAGATCGTGGACGACTGGTTCACCGCCGGGCTCCGTGGCACCGGCAGTGTGGCCACCGTGGCCCGCGAGGTGTTCGTGCCCGCCGACCGGGTCCTGCCGATGCCGGCCATCCTGCAGGGGCAGTACGCCTCCGCCGCCAACGCCGCCTCGCCGGTGTTCCAGGCGCCGATGATCGCCACCGGCTGTGTGTCGTTCGCCGGCACCGCGGTCGGCCTGGCGTACGCGGCCCGGGAGAACTTCCTGGAGCGGATGCCCACCCGCAAGATCACCTACACCGACTACGCCGCCCAGCGGGACGCGCCGATCACCCACCTTCAACTCGCCGAGGCCACGCTGAAGGCCGAGGAGGCGGAGTTCCACGCCGCCCGCCTCGCCGCGAAGGTCGACGAGCGCGCGACGACCGGTGAGCCGTGGACGCTGCTCGACCGGGTCGGCGCCCGGGCCGCGCTGGGCCGGGTCTTCCAGCTCGCCAAGGAGTCGGTCGACGTGCTGACCACGGCCAGCGGCGGTTCCTCGATCTACGAGACGGTGCCGATCCAGCGCGCCGCCCGGGACATCCAGACGCTCAACCTGCACGCCCTGATGCACCCGAACACCAACTACGAGCTCTACGGCCGGGTCCTGTGCGGACTCGAGCCCAACACCATGTATCTCTGACTCCTGCCACGGGGAGGAACCACGATGGCCGACACCGTCACCCGCAGACCTCCGAGCCGGACGGCGGCACTAGTGCTGCTGTGCCTCGCGAGTTTCATGATGATTCTCGACTCCCAGATCGTCATCCTGGCGCTGCCGTCGATCCAGGACGGTCTCGGCCTGCCCCCGGCGCAGGTGCAGTGGGTGTTGACCGCCAACGCCATCGCCTTCGGCGGCCTGCTGCTGTTCGGCGGGCGGCTCGCCGACCTGCTCGGCCGGCGGCGGATGTTCATGATCGGGGTGGCCGGGTTCACCGTCACCTCGATCATCTCCGGCCTGGCCTGGGAGGGGCAGGTGCTGATCGCGGCCCGCGCGCTGCACGGCCTGTCGTCGGCCCTGATGGTGCCGAGCGCCCTGTCCATCCTGATGAACACCTTCCCGGAGGGCCGGGAACGCAACCGGGCGATCGCCGCCTGGTCGGCGGTCGGCGGGGTGGGCGCGGTGGTCGGCCTGTTCGTCGGCGGCGGCCTGACCACCGTACTGGGCTGGCAGTGGGTGTTCCTGGTGAACGTGCCGGTGGTGCTCGGCGTGCTGCTGGCCACCCCGTTCGTGCTGCGGGAGAGCCGGGACCAGCGGCGGGACCGGACCCTCGACGTGGCCGGGGCGGCGACGATCACCGGCGCGCTGGTCGCCCTGATCTACGCGGTGGTCAACGCCCCGGCCGTCGGCTGGGCGGACGTGCAGACCCTGGGACTGCTCGGCCTGGCGGTGCTGCTGGTCGCCCTCTTCGTCCTGGCCGAGTCCCGGTCGGCGGCGCCGCTGGTGCCGCTGCGGATGCTGGCCATGCGGACGGTCACCACCGGCAACCTGCTGATGGCCCTGGTCGCGATGATCGCCTGGGGCGAGGGCGTGATGATCTCGCTCTTCACCCAGCAGGTGCTCGGCTACTCGGCCTTCGAGTCCGGTCTGGCCAGCTCGGTCATGCCGATCGTGGCGGTGGCCGGGGCGTACGTGGGGCAGGCGCTGGTGAACCGGCGCGGCTTCAAGGTGGTCGCGGCGGCCGCGGCGATCGCCCTGGGCGCCGCCTGCCTGCTGCTCGCCCGGATGCCGGTGGACGCCACGTTCCTGGCACACATCATGGTGCCGTTGGCGGTCTTCGGCCTGGGCCTGGGGATGGGCAACACCACCGCGTCGATCGTGGCGCTCACCGGGGTCGCCGAGCCGGAGTCCGGCCTGGCCTCCGGGATGAACGCGGCGGCGTTCCAGATCGGTGGTGCGATCGGCACGGCGGTCGTCACCACCGTGGCGGTCTCCGTGACCGCGGGTTCGGAGGCGGTGCCGGACCTCGCCGAGGGCTTCCAGGCCGGGTTCCTCGTGCTGGCCGTGGTAGCGGTGATCACCCTGGTCTCCAGTGTGATCCTGCCGCGCCGGGCGGTGTCACCGGCGCCGGCCGGCGGTGACCTGGAGCCGGTCGAAGGAGTCCCGCAGACGACCTGACCCCCATCTCCCCCGATGGGTACCGGGCCACGACCGAGGGATGCGGTCGTGGCCCGGTGCTGTCACCCCGTACCCCGGAAGAGATTTCTCGCCGTGGAATGTCGCCCACGGATCTTCCGCACCGACGTGTCCATGAAAGGCCGTCGCGGACATGGGCGGCCGCAAGGATCGAGGAGTTGACGATGAGTGCACCGCACATCGAGTCGCCGCGGATCGTGAGCCGGGAGCAATGGCTGACCGCACGCCGCGAACTGCTGGCGCGGGAGGATGCCTCGGCCCGGGCTCTCGCCGAGCTGGAGGAGCAGCGGCGGTCCCTGCCGATGGTGGAGATCGATCAGGAGTACGTGTTCGAGGGCCGCACCGGCAAGGCCACGCTGCCCGAGCTGTTCGAGGGCCGCGGCCAACTGATCGTGTACCACTTCATGTTCGACCCGTCCTGGGACGCCGGCTGCAAGTTCTGCTCGTACCTGATCGACAACCTGGGCGACCTGTCACACCTGCACGCCCGGGACACCACGATCGCGGTCGTCTCCCGCGCGCCCTACCCGCGGATCGAGGCGTTCCAGGAGCGGATGGGCTGGACCGTGCCGTGGTACTCGTCGTACGGCAGCCGGTTCAACTACGACTTCCACACCACCCAGGACGAGACCATCGCTGCGGTGGAGTACCTGTACCGGACCAAGGACGAGCTGATCGACGCCGGCCTGGACTGGATGACGCAGGGCGAGCAGGCCGGGCTCAGCGTCTTCCTCCGGCGCGACGACGCGGTCTATCACACCTACTCGACCTACGGTGACGGCACGGCACTGCTGCACGGCATCGACAACTACCTCGCCTTCACCCCGCAGGGCCGTCCCCGGCTGGAGGAGAAGGGCGGCTGGCTGCGCCACCACGACAAGTACCGCGAGGGACAGCGATGAGCGCGCCGGAGGTCGCCGTCGTCATCCCGACCTACGACCGGGCCGAACTCCTCCGGGACGCCCTCGATCACCTGACCCGGCAGAGCCTGCCGGTGGACCGGTTCGAGGTGATCGTCTCCGACGACGGCTCGTCCGACCACACCCGGCAGGTGGTGGAGGAGTTCACCGGCCGTCTCGACCTGCGGTACACCTACCAGGAGGACGACGGGAACCGGGTCGCCGCCGCCCGCAACGCCGGCGCCCGCCTGGCCACCGCGCCGATCCTGGTCTTCCTGGACACCGGACCGCTGTTCGGCCCGGACTTCCTGGCCGCCCACGTCGCCGCCCACGGCGATCTCAGCGAGCCGCGCGCGGTCGTCGGGTACGCCTACGGCTACAACCCCGAACTGGACATGTCCTGGCTGCTGCCCGAGGTACGCCGGCTCGGGCCGGTCGCGACGGTGGAGAAGTACGCGACCGACCCCCGGTTCCGCGACATCCGGCACGGCCTGCTCAAGGAGATCGACTTCGACTTCTCCCGGCGGCTCGCCCCGTGGCAGCTCTTCTTCACGCTGAACTGCTCGGTCCGCACCGAGGACTTCCACGCGGTCGGCGGTTTCGCCGAGAGTTTCGTCGAGTGGGGCGCCGAGGACCTGGAGCTCGCGTTCAAACTGTTCCGCCACGGGGTCGGGTTCCACTTCTCGGCCGAGGCGTGGGTGGTCGACGTCCCGCACCCGCGGGACCTCTTCGACCTGCGGGAGCAGCTCGCCCGGCAACTGGCCCGGTTCCTCGACCTGCACCGTGAGCCGGTGATCGAGATCGGGTACGCCCTGACCCTGCGCCACCTGCTCTGGAGCTGGGAGGCCGACTACGCCGACCTGCTCGAGTGGCAGGCCGAGGCGGAGGACCTCGGGGTGGCCGCCGAGCTGACCGAGGCGGTACGGGACCTGCCGCCCGGCACCCGCCTGGTGGTGTTCGGCGCGGGCGGCGACATCCCGGACGGGCTCCCCGAGACGACCACCCTGGTCGAGTTCGATCCGGAACACGTGGCGAAGGCCCGGGAGTCCGGCCGGCACCCGGTGCTGTACGCGCTCGGCCTGAGCACCGAACTGGCCGGTCACTCGGCCGACGTCGTGCTGATCACCTCGCGGCTGTCCGGGCTGTGGGCCCGCTGGTCCGCCGAGCTGCGGGCCGAGGCGAACCGGATCGGCCGGGACGTGCGCACGGCGCCCGGACTCGAGACGAACGTGGAGAAGGCCCATGACCGATAGCGAGGTGGCGGCGGTCCCCACCGTGGACGCCGACCGGCGGACCGTCGACCGGGCCCGGTGGGCGATCACCCTGGTGTTCTTCGTGAACGGTCTGCTGATCTCCACGTACCTGGTGCGGATCCCGTCACTGAAAGCCTCCCTCGGACTCGGCGAGACGACTCTCGGCGTGGTGCTGACCTGCTACGGCGTGGCGGCGCTCGGGTCGATGCAGAGCGTCGGCCCGCTGGTGGCCCGGTTCGGCAGCCGCAACGTCGTCCGGGTCACCCTCGCCGCGCTGCCGTTCGCGCTGGCCGGCATCGGTGTGGCCGGCGACGCCCGGCAACTGGCGGTCGCGGTGGCGGTGGCCGGCGGCGTGCACGGCACCCTCGACGTGGCGATGAACGCGCACGCGGTCGCCGTGGAGAAACGCCGCGGACGACCGATCCTCAACGGATGTCACGCCGCGTGGAGCATCAGCGCGATCCTGTCGTCGCTGCTCGGGGCGGCGGTCATCCGGGCCGGTATCCCCGTGTTCGACCACATGCTGTGGGTGGCGGTGGTGCTGTTCGCCGCCGGTCTGCCGCTGACACTGTGGCTGCTGCCGGCCTCGGCCGACCGGGCCGCACCGGCGTCCGGCGACGGCGGCGGCCCGGCCCGGCCCGGCTGGCGGACCGGCTGGACCCGGACCGTGGCGGTGTTCGGGGCCATCGGTCTGGTGCTGATGCTCTGCGAGGCGGCGGTGATCAGTTGGAGTGGGGTCTTCCTGCACGAGGACCGCGGGGCGAGCCTGGCCGTGGCCGCGTTCGGGTACGGCGCGTTCACCCTGTTCCAGACCCTCGGCCGGCTCACCGGTGACCGGCTCACCGAACGGTTCGGCCGGACCGCGGTGTTCCGGGCGTACGCGTCGATCGCCGCGCTGGGCTTCGGGATCGTGCTGGTCGGGGACTCCCCGGCACCCGCTCTCGCCGGGTTCGCGGTCCTCGGCTACGGGACCTCGGTGCTGGTACCGCTGATCTTCAGCGCGGCGGGGCAGGCCGGCGGGGAGGGCGCGGGGGCGGCCACCTTCGTCTCCCGGATCACCACCTTCACGTACGCCGGGATCCTGATGGGCCCGGCGGCGGTCGGCTGGCTCGGTCAGGCGTTCGGGCTGAGCTGGACGTTCGCCGGGCTGATCCCGTTCATGCTGGCGGCGGTGCTCCTGGCCGGGGTGATGCGGTCGGTCGACCGGCCCGCCGCGGTCACCGGCTGACCCGCGGGCCGGCGAACTGTCCGGGGCGGCGGCCGGCGCCGGTGCCGCCCCGGTACGCCTGCGCGACGGTCAGCCACTCGCCGGCGATCTCCCCGGTCACGGTCAGCGCCACGTCGTCACGGTGCCGGCGGCGGGTCACCAGCAGGCAGAAGTCCTGCACCGGGCCGGTGACGCGCTGGTCGGCACCGGCCGGCCCGTACGTCCACACCGCACCGGACGGCGCGGTCAGCTCGAACCGGAACGGGACGTCCGGGGGAGTCCGGTCGCGGACCGTCCACCCGTACCCGTGATTGGTCATCGCGAACGCCACCACGTGCCGCAGCCGGTCGGTCGGCTCGCGGACCACGCCCAGCGTGTCGGCCAGGTCCTGACCGTGGGCGAACAACTCCATCTGCGCCGCCGACGCGAGCAGGGACACCGGCAGGGGCCGGGCCAGCCACGGCACCGGCCGGTCCGGTGCGGATGCCGCCAGCGCCTGCTGCGACGCCGCCCGTTCGGTGCGCCACTGGGACAGCAGCACCTCCGGCGACCGGTCCACGATCTCGGCGACCAGCCCCTCCACCACGGCGTCGAAGTCCGGGCCGTACCGGGAGACGGTGTCCCGGAACGCCCCGGGATCGGTCACCGCCAGCCGGCCGAGACGGAACACCGAGGTCAGATGGGCGTACTGGTGCCGGACCTGCCAGCCGGGCGCCGGCGTCGGCCGTTCCCAGCCGGCCAGCGCCGGGGCGGTGAACAACCGGTCGAACCGGTCTGACTCGGCGATCAGATCCGCGACGACGGACATGGGAACCTCCCGGTGGCGGGGTGCGGGGACGTCTTCGAGCATCGGTGTGCCGGTGACGGGTGTCTTCTCCGTGGCTGCCGCCAGGTGGGCACGTGCGGAGTTGGCGCGGGACCGGGCGATGCCGAGGATCGGGTCAGGCTCTGACGAAAGGGGGCGGGACATGACGATCGAGGCCGATCCCGTCGACGACCCGCAGACGTTCGCCCGGCAGGTCCGGGCGGCCTCCGAGAGGGATCTCGGACAACTGATGGGAGGTGAGTCGCGGGGAGCGATCCTGGACGGGATCTTCCGCCGGATGCCGGAGGTGTTCCGGCCGGACCGGGCCGGCGACCTGCGGGCCGTCGTGCACTGGCACGTGACCGACGGCGCGGGCGGCGCCGACGTCTACGAGGTGGTGATCGAGGACGGCCGGTGCACCACCGCGCCGGGCACCTCCCGGGAGCCCCGGCTGACCCTGCGCCTGGACGCGGTGAACTTCGTCCGGATGGTCACCGGGGCCGCCGCCGCGTGGACACTGTTCCTGCGGGGACGGCTGAAGGCCCGCGGGGACCTCGGGTTGACCCGTACCTTCCCCACGCTCTTCGACACGCCCCGGGCCTGACCCGCCCCCGGTACGCGAGGCCCGCCGCAACAGCGGGCCTCGCGCCCGGTCAGACGGCGAGCCGGTCGGGCCGGCGGCTGCTGACCGCGTGCCCGGGAGCCTCGGTCACGTAGCGCACCGGCACCCCGCGTTCCGCCAGAGTCGCGACGATGCCGGGCACCGCGCGCTCGGCCAGCGCGGCGATGGTGAAGGCCGGATTGACGGTGAGACCGGCCGGGACCGCCGAACCGTCGGTGACGAAGACACCCGGGTGACCGCGCAGTTCGTGCCGGTCGTCGAGAGCGGAGATCTCCGGGTCGTCGCCGATCCGGCAGGACGCCAGCGGGTGCACGGTGTACGCCCCGATCACGTCGTTGCTCCACGGCATCACCCGCGACAGACCGTCGCGTTCCAGGATGTCCCGGACGTCGGCGTCGGCCCGTTCCCACCCGGCACGCGTGTTCGCGGTCGGGCGGTAACTCAGCGGACCACGGCTGAGCATCTGCTGCGAGATCCGTTCGGCGTTCCCGGTCGGCGGGGGCGGCCCGAAGACGCCCTCGTTGTCGTCCTCGCTCATGATGAACACCGTCAGCCAGGACTGCCAGCGGCGCAGGATCTCCTTCTTCTCCAGGCCGAACCAGGAGGGGCCGGTGGCGTCCGGTGCCTGGGCCAGGATCGTGCCGAACCCGGGCGGGAAATACAGCTGCTCCAGCGAGTGCCGGTGGAACTCCGGCAGCGTGCCGTCCAGCCGGTCCCAGCTCGCACAGACCGGTCCCTTGCCGATCTGGTACGCCTCGTACGCCCGCCCGTCCCCGCGGTCGAGTCCGAGCACCTCGCGGACCCGCTGCTCGTTCACGATCGCGGTGTTGAGGCGCTCGCCGTTGCCGGAGAAGTACCGTCCCACCGCGGCCGGCATCGCGCCCAGTTCCTCCTCGGACCGTTGCAGGATGACCGGGGTGGCCGCCGCGCCCGCCGCCACGATCACCACCGGCGCCTCGAGGACGCCGCCGCCGGTGACCACCCGGTAGTCCACCTCGTCCACCGTGTCGTAGTGCACCCGGTAGCCGCCGTCCGCGGTCCGGGAGAGCCGCTGCACCTCGTGCAACGGCCGGATGTCGGCGCCGTGCCGTACCGCCGCCGGGATGTAGTTGAGCAGCAGCGAACGCTTCGCGTCGAACCGGCAACCGGACATCATCCAGTTGCAGTTGACGCAGGTGGACCGGTCCACGGCGGCCGGGACCGGGTTGGCGGTGCGCCCGGCGTGCGCGCAGGCCGCCGCGAACAGGCCGCCCGAGAAGGTCACGTCGGACCAGTCGTTACGGCTGATCGGCAGGGCGTCGGCGACGATGTCGTACCAGGGGTCGAGCGTGTCGCGGGTGACGGCGCCCGGCCACAGCGGCCGGCCGATGCCACCCCGGCGCTCGAAGGTGAACCGGGGCGCCCGGGGCATCGCGGCGAAGTAGACGACGCTGCCGCCGCCCACGCAGTTCCCGCCGAGCACGTTCATCCCGTCGCCCATGGTGAACTCGAAGGCGCGGGTGCCGGCGCTGCCGAACCGGAAGTCGTGATCGAAGTCCTCGGCGGACAGCCAGGGGCCGCGTTCCAGCACGACCACCCGGGCGCCGCCGGCGGCCAGCCGGTACGCGGGGATCGCACCACCGAAGCCGCTGCCGATCACGATGACGTCGGTCCGCTCGATGTCCGTCATGCCGGGTCTCCCAGGGGCGTGGTCATCGGGTGGACGGGCGCCAGGACACGCCCGTAGGAGTAGGACGGGAAGCGCCACAGCCCGTCCGGGTCCGGTCCGGCGAACCCCATCTGGGTCAGGCCGGGGTGCCCGGCGGCGAGGGCCTCGGTGGTGTGGTCGGCGGCGCCGGTGTCCCAGGCCATCACGCTGAACATGGCCAGGGCCACCCACATCTCCTGTTCCTCGCAGTCCGGCGCGGTCAGGGTGGCGACCAGGGCGGTCCGGTCCGGGAACGGGAGCGCCACGAACGGTGGCACCGCGGGGTCGAGGGTACGGCCGGTGCGCCGGGCGTACCCGGTCGCGTGGTCGTCGAGCCCGGCGGCCAGCGAGTCGAGCATGCCGGCCAGGCCGCCCTCCGGGGAGAGCATGAGGTCCAGCGCGCCGGAGGTGACCGCCCCGCCACCGGTGGCCGCCCCGGCGACGGCACGGTCGCCGGGTCCGCGGCGTTCACCGGGGATGATGGTGTCCGCGTACGCCTCCAGGGTCATCACCTGGGAGGCGTCGAGGTCTGCTGCGATGTCGAGCACGCATCGCACCTTTCGTCCGATATGGATTCTGGAACCCATCGTCGGACGCGAGCGGGCGGTGGTGCATCTTCCCGGTTGCGCCGTCCGCACGACCTCGCACGCTGGAAGACGCCCGGCTCCCGGGTTCCTCGCGAGGATGAAGACCGTTGTTCGAGGAGAGGTGGAGTGATCATGACCGTCACCGACCAGGACCGGGCCGACATCGCCGCGGTGCCCGCCCGGATGGTCCAGGCCTGGGCCGCCCACGACGCCGACGCGTTCGGCGAGCTGTTCGCCGAGGACGGGACGCTGATCCTGCCCGGCGTCCTCCAGCAGGGCCGTGCGGCGATCCGGGAGTTCATGGCCGCCGCGTATCAGGGACCCTACAAGGGCACCACGGTCACCGGGAGCCCGATCGCGATCATGCCGCTGGCACCCGGCGCCGTCGCGGTGATCACCGAGGGCGGGGTGATCCCGGCGGGGGAGACCACGCTGCCCGCGTCCGCCGCGATCCGCGCCTCGTGGATCCTGGTCCAGCGGGACGGCCGCTGGGTGCTGGCCGTGTACCAGAACTGTCCGCGCTGACGCAGCGCAATCGCGGAGAAGACAGGCCGGCCGCGGGTCCCGCATGCTCGAATCCGCTGAGCGCGGGTACGCCCGCGCACCCGACCGCAGCGGAAGAGGGCCGACAGGTGAACGGGACGTCCGACGTGATCTCCGATCTGGCCGCCGACGGTGACGAGGTCGACCGGCTGGTGCGCGACCTCGGGCCGGACGGGTGGGCGGCGCCGACGCCCGCTCCCGGCTGGACCGTCGCGCACCAGATCGCCCACCTGGCGGCGACGTTCCGGATGGCCGGTCTCGCCGCCGCCGACCCGGCCGCGTTCGAGGCCCTCGCCGGACGGCTGTCGCCGGACTTCGACGCCAACGTCGACGCCGCGCTCCGGCAGTTCCTGCCCGGCACCGGCCACGACGCCGGTACCGGCTACGACGGCGGTACCGGCCACGACGAACTGCTGCGCCGCTGGCGTGCCGAACGGGAGAACGCCGTCAAGGCGCTCGGCGCGCTGCCCCCGGACCAGCCGGTGCCGTGGCTGGTCCGGCCCATCCCGGCGGCGACACTCGCCGCGGCCGGGATGATGGAGCTCTTCGGCCACGGCCAGGACGTCGCCGATGCGCTCGGTGTGCGGCGCACGCACACCGACCGGTTGCGGCACCTGGTCACCTTCGCCGTGCGCACCTGGGATTTCGGCTATCAGGCCCGGCGGTTGCCGACACCGGCGCAACCCTTCCGGTTCGAGATCACCGGGCCGTCCGGAACCCCCTGGGTGTACGGGCCGGAGGCCGCCACCGATCGCGTCCGTGGTTCGGCCGTGGACTTCTGTCTGCTGGTCACCCGGCGGCGGCACCCCGACGACCTGGACGTCCGGGCGGACGGTACCGAGGCCACCCGGTGGCTGACGATCGCCCAGGCCTACCGTGGCCCGGCCGGGGAGGGCCGCCGGGCGGGCCAGTTCGCGGCCGGGCCGCGATAGGCGCCAGACGAGTTCCCGGTCAACGACCGTGTCGTGACTCGGGGCGCGTATCGCACCCGTATTCACCACGGTCCACGACCGGTGTGGTGATTCGGGGCGCGTATCGCACCCGTATTCACCACGGTCCACCACGGGTGTGGTGACTTCGGGTGCTCAGCGCGGCTGAATTCACCACGCGGGCGGGTTTCGCGCCCTGACCACGAAACGTGTTCAGAGGGCCCGGCCCTCACCGAACCGCCGGCTGACGTGATGTTCCTGCGCCAGCCGGCGGATCGCCGCGTACGCCTCACCGAGCAGCAGACTGTGGGCGACCGCCGCCGCCCGGTCCGACGGGTCCGGCGGCAGCTCGTCGACCTCGCGGCGGACCAGGCGGTCGGCCGCTTTGACGTATTCGTCGAGGGAGTCCGGTGTCCAGTCGCCGGCGAGGCGGCGCATCGCGGACAGCACGGTGGCCAGGTGGGCGCGGGTGGCCGCGTCCGGGCGCACCTGCCAGCCCTCGGCGCGGACCAGCCGGTCGACGTCGGCGAGGGCCTCGGCCAGCGCCGGGCTCTCGCCGGCCACGGGTTCCGCGGCCGGCGCCAGGACCTGGTTGAGGATGTCGTAGATGCCGGTGAGGGGCAGCCGGTCGTCCTCGACGGTGGCCAGCAGGCGGCGTACCGAGGTGAGGTCGAGCTGGCCGATCGTGGTGAACACCCGGATGAGCTGCAGCCGGTGCAGGTGGGCGTCGCCGTACACGGCCTGGTTGTGCCCGGTGCGCTCGCCCGGCGGCAGCAGGTGTTCCCGCAGGTAGAACTTGATGGTGGCGACCGGTACTCCGGACCGCCGGCTCAGGTCGGAGATGCGCACCGGTGCCCCTGTAATCGATGGTCTTCGCCATCGCGGCTCCGGATCCGCCGATCGAATCGCTTCGACGGCGGTGCGGGCCGCTGCGGTGAGAACGAGGGACGGGACAACGAACCGCTCAGCGCCGAGCGACGTGCCGACGGTGGGCCGGCGGAATCTCGTTCGAGGACATCGACCCCACGACAGACCTCCCTGTGACACGGCGGCATCCGGCGCACAGCGCCGGATAGCCGATCCACAACGGAGAGTAAGAGCACGTGTACTGGATTTGCAACTGCGCCCGGCCTCTCCGCAGGCGCGGCGCTGTCGCATTCGTGAAGATGCGACATCGCGGGCGGCCTGCCGACGATGGTGCCGTGACGTCTTTGTTCGCGCGCGGCGCGCGCCGGTTGTCGCTCGGCCACATTCAGCACCTGGCCGCCGTCCCGCCACCCGGATCCGGGGCGGTGGCCGCGGTCTACCGGCAGATGGAGAACGAGTTCGGCATGCTGGCGCCGCCGGTGGCGCTGCACGCCGCGGCGCCCGAGGTCCTCGAGGCGGTCTGGCTGATCCTGCGGGAGACGCTGCTCGCCGGCGATCCCGGTGAGCGGGCCGGGAAGGAGGCGATGGCGGCCGCGGTGTCGTTCGCCAACTCCTGCCCGTACTGCGTCGAGGTGCACGGTGCGGCTCTGATCGGGTCCCGGCCCGGCGGCGACGCCGAGCTGATCGCGGCCGGGCGGATCGGCGAGGTGCGCGATGCGGGCCTGCGGTCGACGGCCGGGTGGGGGCGCGACGGCGTGGCACCGGCGGGCCTGGATCCCCGGCGGTCCGCGGTGCTCACCGGGGTCGGCCTGATCTTCCACTACCTGAACCGGATGGTGAACGTCTTCCTGCTCGACTCGCCGCTCGCCCCGATCCCGCCGCGGGGCCGGGTGGCCGGGCGCCGGGTGGCGATCCGGGTGATGGGCCGGTTCGCCCGGGCCGTGGTGCCGGCCGGCGCGGCCGCCGTGCACCTGCCGCCGCGCGCCCTGCCACCCGATCTGGCCTGGTCGTCGCCGGTCGCCACGGTGGCCGACGCGGTGGCGCGCGGGTGCGGCGCGATCGCCGGGGCGGGGGAGCGGGTGGTCCCGGCGGGGGTCCGCGCCCTTCTCGCCGAGCGGCTGGCCGACCCGGCCGAGTCCGGGCCGGGTCTGGACATCCACGGCTGGCTGGCCGGTGCGACCCGGGGGCTGCCCGCGGACGAGATCCCGGCCGCCCGGCTGGCGCTGCTCGTCGCCTACGCGTCGTACCGGGTGACGGGGGAGCACGTGGCGGCGTACCGGGTGGCCGTGGGCGGGGACGGCGGCGATGACGGGGTGGTCCGGTTCGCGGGGTGGGCCGCGATGGCCGCGGCCCGGTCCGCGGCGGCCGCGATGGCCGTTCCGGGGGACGAGAACGGTGTCCGGAATCGGTGACGATGTCTCCGCCGGCCCGGGCCGGATATGGATATCGACACTATCCATATCCGGTAGTTCCGCTATCCGTTCCTACTCCCTGATTGCTCTCCGTGGCCGTCCGGTTATTCAGGGTTGATGGGAGGCCTGTGGTCGGATAACCTGGCCGATAGCCGGTGGGGGATCGGCGGTTCTAAATGCTGTTCTGCATTTGCCGGATTGATTCCGGCTTTTTATCCGTCCGGGCGGGGCCGGTCGAATCCGAACTCGTTCGATGCTGGGGTGGCGCGGCAGCCGCCACCGTCGGAGGGTGTCATGTACGACGTTTCCGAGCAGGCGGTCCTGCGCGCCATCGGAGCCATGCGGGAGCGGATGGGCGAGCAGTTGACGGTGGACGATCTGGCCCGTGCGGCGATGTTCAGCAAATTCCATTTCACACGGATATTCCAGCGGGTCACCGGTGTGTCTCCCGCACGTTTCCTGTCCGCACTGCGCCTGCAGCGGGCCAAGGACCTCCTGGTCTCGACATCGATGAATGTCGCGGACATCAGCGTCCATGTCGGCTACAACAGCGTCGGGACCTTCAGTTCCCGGTTCAGCCGTAGCGTCGGCATGTCACCGACGACCTTCCGCCGGCACAGCGGGTACGCCTCGGTGATCCACCCGGACGCGCACCGGCGGTCCCCCCGCCCGTCCACCGCCCGTCTGACCGCGCACGTGCGCCTCGCCGAGCCGGACGACCAGGCCACCTTCTTCGTCGGGATGTTCGCCGACCGGATTCCCGAGGGGCGGCCGGTCCGCTGCGCGGTGCTGTCCCGTCCCGGCCGCCTGACCTTCGACAACGCGCCGCTCGGCACCTGGTGGTTGCTGGCGCAGTCGGTCTCCGGGGACCCGGCGCTGCCGGACGGCGGTGCGGTCTCGGTGGCCACCTGGGGACCGTTCACCGTCTATCCGGACGCGGTCGTCGCGGCCGACATCGTGCTGCGGCCCAGCCGGGTGCTGGACCCGCCGGTGCTGCTGGCACTGCTCGACGCCCGCAAGGACGCGCTGAGCCGGATGCACGAGGCCGCGCCGTCCTGGCCGGCCGGTCCCCGCGCGGTCGCCTGAGAACACTTCCTTATCCGTTCGTGCGCTTCTCCGGCATGCCATTCCACCCTCCCGACCGCGTATCAATAATGGTGTTGTCGACCGTGAACCGGGAGGGCGCTGTGGTCGCCGGAAGAATTGCATCATCGGTGGTTGGAAAACACGTGAGGCATGTCGTGCCGGTGCCGGCGGAAGCGGCCCGGGGGCTCGTTTCCGAAGTCTATGGCCAGGTGGCCGGAGAAATGCGGATCGTGGTTCCACCGGCGCTGCTCCACTCGCCGTCGCCGGATGTCCTGGCGGCCTACTGGGCGATCTGCCGGGAGCCGCTGACCCCGGCCGGGGTGGCCGGCCGGACGGTCAAGGAGGCGGTGGCCGCGGCGGTCGCGGTGGCCACCATCTGCCCGTACTGCGCGGACATGCACACCGTGGGGCTCTACGAGCTCTCCGGGGAGCGGGACGCGGAGGCCATCGCGCAGGACCGGCCCGCGGAGATCGGCGACGACCGGTTGCGCGGCATCGTCGAGTGGGCCCGGTCGGCGCACCTGGCCGACGGCCCGCCGCTGCCGGCCGGGGTGTCCGCCGCGGAGCGCGCCGAGCTGGTCGGCGTGGTGGTGGGCTTCCACTATCTGAGCCGCATGGTCAACGTCTTCCTCTCCAGCTTCCTGTTGCCGCCCGGGCTCGGGCCCCGGTCCCGGCGCCGCCTCAAGCAGGGCCTGAGCCGGGTGCTGCGGCCCACGGTCCGCGGCGAGCACCCGGCGGGCCTGGCCAACGGTCTGCTGGCCCCGGCGGCGCGGCGGCCGGACGCCGGCTGGGCTGCCGGTAATCCGGTGATCGCGGACGCGACGGCCCGGGCCTACCGGACGTTCGAGTCGGCCGGGGCGCGGTCGCTGGATCCGGAGGTCCGGCGCCTGGTGCTGGCCCGGCTCGACCGGTGGGACGGCGAGGACACCGGGCTGAGCACGCGCTGGTGCGAGGACCTGATCGACGGCCTCGCCCCGCCGTTGCGCCCGGCGGCCCGGCTGGCCCTGCTCACCGCTCTCGCGTCCTACCAGGTCGGCGCCGAGGTGGTCGAGGAGTTCCGCGAGCGCCATCCGGCGGACGGCACGCTGATCGACGTGACCGCGTGGGCGAGTTTCGCCGCGGCCCGCCGGATCGGCATCCGGCACGACCGGGCCGCCGCGGTCCCCGCGTCACCGATCCGGGGTGAGTGAGGTGCCGCCGCTGCTGGGCACGCTGCGCCGGCTGGCGCTGGCGCCGGCACTGCACGAGGTGAGCTTCGCCCACCGCGGCTTCCCGGTCACGCCGACCCCGGCGACCCGGCGGCTGGAGGCCGTACCGGAGGCGGTGGTCTGCGGGTTCGAGTGGGGCATCGAGACGCGTGGGCAGGCCGAGCTGGTACGCCGTCTGGAGCTGGTGGAGCCGGAGATGCGCGGGTTCGCGTACGAGGGCGCCACGATGGCGTACACCGTGCGGGACGCGATGGCCGGCGGTCGCGGCGGACGGGCCCGGGAACTGCTCTCCGGGCCGGCCGTGCCGCACACCTTCCTGACCTACATCGGTATCGGGTTCGCGATGGCCCGGCTGCCGCGGGTGCTGTGGCGTGGTGTCCTCCCCGACCTGACCGGCACCCCGTACCACCCGACGATGAGCTGGCTCGCCGTCGACGGCTACGGCTTCGACCTGGCCTACTTCCACACCGGGCGGTACGTGGACGAGCAGCGGGTGCCCGCGTCCTACCCGTGGCAGGGCCGTCCGGACTACTTCCCGCGCGCTGTCGACCAGGGTGTCGGCCGGGCGCTGTGGTTCATCCACGGCGGCAACGCGCCGGCGGTCGGCGCCGCGGTGGGCCGGTTCGCCGTGGACCGGCGGCCGGACCTGTGGAGCGGGGTGGGCCTGGCGGCCACCTTCGCCGGTGGCACCGATGCCGCCGGTCTGGCGGCGCTGTGCCGGCTCGCCGCCGAGCAGGGCGACCATCTGCCGCATCTGGCGCAGGGGGCGGTGTTCGCGGCCAAGGCGCGGGCCTTCTCCGGGTTCACGCCGCCGCACACCGGGGTGGCGACCGGTGCGCTGGCCGGCCTGTCCGCCGAGGCGGCGGCCCGTCTCGCCGACGAGGTGGCCGGCACCGGCGAACAGCCCGAGTACGAGAAATGGCGCGGGCTGATCCGGGACCGTTTCCCGGGAGCCTGATCCGGTTCGGGCGACACCGCAATCCGGGAGAAGGCCGCCGCAAAAAGGAAGAAGAAAACAGTAGGCCGCCCGCGGAAAAATGAATCGATCAACATCGATGGGAGTTGCCATGGGCATCGTCGCAGGACTCCGTCGCCGGATACTCACCCCCGATATCGCGCAGACCACGATGGCCGTGCGCGGATTCCACGTGAAGAGCCCGGAGGGGCGCGAACGGCTGGAGACCGTCGGCCGGTCCTTCCTGCACGGGTACGCACTGGCCGCCGAGGCCCGTCGCCCGGACGACGCGGCCGCCGGGCTGGACGGTGTCGCCCACGCGTTCCGCGGCTTCGCGTACGAGGGCGCCGCCATGGCGTTCGCCGTCCGTGACGGTCTGCCCTTCGGCGGCCGGTACGTCGAACGCTTCCTGGCCGGCCCCGGAGCGCCACACGTCTACATGACCTATGTCGGCGTCGGGTGGGCGATGGCCCGCCTGCCCCGGATGCGCTGGTCGACCCTGCACGCCCCGGACCCGGTGCTGCGCTGGCTGGTCCTCGACGGTTACGGCTTCCACCAGGCCTACTTCAAGACCGCCCGGTACGTCGGCGCGCGTTACCGCCCCGACGACTTCCCCTGGCCGGCCGAGGGCCCGCGCTGGTACGCCGGCCGCGTCATCGACCAGGGCATCGGCCGGGCCATGTGGTTCGTGGCCGGCACCGACGCCCGGCGGCTGCACACCATGATCGAGCGGTTCCCCGAGGACCGCCGGGCCGACCTGTACAGCGGTGCCGGGCTGGCCGCCACGTACGCCGGCGGGGCCACCGAAGCCGAACTGCGCGGCCTGCTCGGGGCGGCCGGCCGCTACGCCGGTGACCTGGCCCAGGGCTCCTCCTTCGCGGCCGGCGCCCGGGTGCGTGCCGGCCTGGTGACCGAGCACACCGCGATGGCCACCGAGGTCTTCTGCGGCTGCACGCCCCAGCGGGCGTCGGCCGTCAACGACGAGGCCCTGACCGGCCTGGACCTCCGGTCGGCGGAGTCGCCGGCCTACGAGCAGTGGCGCCGCCGCATCAAGAACGCCTACCAGCCGCCGGACGGTGCCACGTTGCCGTCGGCCGGCGGGACACGGGAGACAGCATGAGCAGAATCGCCGTCGTCGGCATGGCCTGCCGTTATCCGGACGCCACTTCGGTGCGTGAGCTGTGGGAGAACGCTCTCGCCGCCCGCCGGGGCTTCCGCCGGCTGCCGGACGTCCGGATGCGCCTGGACGACTACTGGGACCCGGACCCCACGGTTCCGGACACCTTCTACGCCAAGCACGCCGGGGTCATCGAGGGGTACGAGTTCGACCGGATCGCCTACAAGGTGGCCGGCTCCACGTTCCGGTCCACCGACATGACCCACTGGCTGGCCCTGGACATCGCCGCGCACGCGCTGGCCGACGCCGGGTTCCCGCTCGGTGAGGGACTGCCGCGGGAGCGGACCGGGGTGGTGGTCGGCAACAGCCTCACCGGCGAGTTCTCCCGGGCCAACCAGCTGCGGCTGCGCTGGCCGTACGTGCGCCGGATGGTCGCCGCCGCGCTCAAGGAGCAGGACTGGGACGACGACCAGCTCGCCGGTTTCCTGGAGGACTTCGAGGCCACCTTCAAGAGCCCGTTCCCGGCCGTCGACGAGGACACCCTCGCCGGTGCGCTGTCGAACACCATCGCCGGCCGGATCTGCAACTACTTCGACTTCAAGGGTGGCGGCTACACCGTCGACGGCGCCTGTTCCTCCTCGCTGCTGTCGGTGGCCACCGCGTGCAAGGCGCTGATCGACGGGGACGTCGACGTCGCGGTGGCCGGCGGGGTGGACCTCTCCATCGACCCGTTCGAGATCATCGGCTTCGCCAAGACCGGCGCCCTGGCCACCGGTGAGATGCGCGTGTACGACCGGCTCTCCAACGGGTTCTGGCCGGGTGAGGGCTGCGGCATGGTGGTGCTGATGCGCGAGGACGAGGCGCTCGCCGCCGGTCACCGCGTGTACGCCTCGGTCGCCGGCTGGGGCATCTCCTCCGACGGCAAGGGCGGGATGACCCGTCCCGAGGTGAGCGGCTACCAGCTCGCCCTGCGCCGGGCGTACGAGCGGTCCGGGTTCGGCCCGGAGACGGTCTCGCTCTTCGAGGGCCACGGCACCGGCACCCGGGTCGGCGACGCCACCGAACTGGGCGCGCTGTCCGCCGCACGCCGGGCCGCCGGACCGTCCGCGCCGCCGGCCGCGATCGGCTCGATCAAGGGCATGATCGGGCACACCAAGGCCGCGGCCGGCGTCGCCGGGCTGATCAAGGCGGCGCTGGCCGTCCACCACGGGGTGTTGCCGCCCAGCGTGGGCACGGTCGACCCGCACGACGTCCTCACCGGCGCCGATCCGGCGCTGCGGGTGCTGCGCAAGGCCGAGCCGTGGCCGCAGGGGGCACCGTTGCGGGCCGGCGTCACCGCGATGGGCTTCGGCGGCATCAACACCCACGTGGTGCTGGAGAACCCGCGGCCCCGGCGGCGTACCGGCCTGGACTCCCGGGCCCGGGTGCTCGCCTCCTCCGGGCAGGACGCCGAACTGCTGCTGTTCGACGGTTCGTCCACCGAGGAACTGCTGCGCCGTACCGATCAGGTCGCCGCGCTGATTCCGCAGTTGGCCTACGGGCAGCTCGGTGACCTGGCCGCGACCCTGCACGGCGAGCTGCGCGGTCTGCCGTTGCGGGCCGCGGTCGTGGTGCACTCCCCGGAGGACGCCGGCGAGCAGCTCCGGCTGCTGCGCGAGCGGATCGTCGCGGGCGTCACCCGGCTGATCCCGGCGGACGGCCGGGTGCTGATCGGCCGGGCCGGGGACACCGCCCGGATCGGCCTCCTGCTGCCCGGCCAGGGTTCCGGCACCGGGGTCAGCGGTGGCGCGCTGCGGCGGCGGTTCGCGGTGGCCGACGCCGTCTACACCGCGGCGGCGCTGCCCACCGGCACGGACACGGTGGCCACCGAGGTCGCGCAGCCGCGGATCGTGACCGGGTCGGCCGCCGCGCTGCGGGTGCTCGACAGTCTCGGCATCGAGGCCGAGGTCGCGGTCGGCCACAGCCTCGGCGAGATCGCCGCCCTGCACTGGGCCGGCGCTCTCGACCAGCCCACCCTGCTGCGGGTGGCGGCGCTGCGCGGCCGCACGATGGCCCGGCACAGTTCGTCCGGCACGATGGCCGGGATCGCCGCCTCCGCGGACGTGGTCGCCGGGTTGATCACCGGTCTGCCGGTGGTGGTCGCCGCGTACAACAGCGACGAGCAGACCGTGGTGGCCGGTGCGGTGGCGGACGTCAAGACGGTGTGCCGGCGGGCCCGGGACGCCGGGATCACCGCCACCGTGCTGACCGTGTCGCACGCGTTCCACTCGCCGTTGGTCGCGCCGGCCGCCGCCGCGTTCCGCGACGAACTCGCCGCGATCGACGTGCGTGCGGTAGGCCGTACCGTCATCTCCACGGTGACCGGCGACGAGCTGACGCCCGGCACGGACCTGGTGGCCCTGCTGCATCGGCAGATCACCGATCCGGTGCTGTTCCGCCAGGCGGTGGCCCGGGCCGCCGCCCGCGTCGACCTGTTCGTCGAAGCCGGTCCGGGCCGGGTGCTCAGCACGCTCGCCGCGCAGGTCACCGACGTGCCCGCGCTGGCCGTCGACACCGACGCGGAGTCGCTGTCCGGGCTGCTGCGGGTGGCCGGCGCGGCGTTCGTCATCGGCGCCGCCGACCTGGACCCGTCACTGTTCCACGACCGGCTGGTGCGCCCGCTGCCGCTGGACGCCGAGTTCACCTTCTTCGCCAGCCCGTGCGAGGAGGCGCCGACCGGGATCCCGGCCCGGCGCCGGCCCGCGCCCGCGACGGCGGCCGTTCCGGCGTCGCCTGCGGCATCCGCCACGGCCGGCACCGGCGAGTCGACCCTCGATCTCCTGCGCCGGCTGGCGGCCGAGCGGGCCGAGCTGCCCCTTGATCTGGTACGCGCGGAGAGCCTGCTCCTGGACGATCTGCACCTCAGTTCGATCACGATCGGACAGGTGGTCAACGCCGCCGCCTCGGCCCTGCGGCTCCCGCCGTCCCAGGTACCGACCAACTTCGCCACCGCCACCGTCGACGAACTGGCCGGGGTGCTCGACCAGGTCCGGTCGACCAGCGACGACGGCGAACCGTCCACGGTTCCGGTGATCGCCGGCGCGGCGTCCTGGGCCCGCCCGTTCCGGGTCGACCTCGACGTCGTCCCGCTCGGCGCACCGGCGGCCCGGGAGAGCTCCGGGGAGTGGACCGTGTACGCGAACGCCGGTCACCCGTACGCCGAGCATCTGCGCCGTGCACTGCTGGCGGCGCAGATCGGCGGGGGAGTGCTGGTCTGCCTGCCGCCGGACTGCACCGAGGACGACCTGGGCCTGGCCCTGGCCGGTGCGCGGGAGGCCATCGCCGCCGGACCGGACACCCGGTACGTGCTCGTCCAGCACGGGCGCGGCGCCGCCGGCCTGGCCAAGACCCTGCACCTGGAGGCCCCGCGGGTCCGGGTCACCGTCGTGCACATGCCGTCCGGGTCGATCGCCGTCGAGCCGGTGGTGGCCGAGGTGGCCGCGACGCGTACGTTCGCCGAGGCGCACTACGACATCGACGGGGTGCGGCACGTGCCGACGCTGCGCCCGATGCCGGTCCGCCCGGCCCGTACGGTGGCCCCGCTGTCCCCGGGCGACGTCCTGCTGGTCACCGGCGGCGGCAAGGGCATCACCGCCGAGTGCGCCCTGGCCGTGGCCTCGGACACCGGTGCCGCCCTGGCACTGCTCGGGCGTTCCGACCCGGCGGCCGACGCCGAACTGGCCGCCAACCTGGAGCGCATCGCCGCGGCCGGGGTCACGGTCCGCTACCAGCGGGCCGACGTCACCGACCCGGATCAGGTCGCCGCGGCGGTCGCCCGGCTGGTCGCCGACCTGGGCCCGGTCACCGCGGTGCTGCACGGGGCGGGACGCAACGAGCCGGCCGCCCTCACCGCGCTGGACGCCGCGGCGTTCCGCGACACCTTCGCCCCGAAGGTCGACGGGCTACGGGCGGTGCTCGACGCGGTCGACCCGGCCGGCCTGCGCCTGCTGGTGGCCCTCGGCAGCATCATCGGCCGGGCCGGCCTGCGCGGCGAGGCGCACTACGCCACCGCCAACGAGTGGCTGGCCGACCTGACCGGTGAGGTGTCCCGCCGGCATCCGGACTGCCGGACGGTCTGCCTGGAGTGGTCGGTCTGGTCCGGGGTCGGCATGGGCGAGCGCCTCGCCGTGGTCGAGTCGCTGACGCGCGACGGTGTCACCCCGATCACCCCCGATCAGGGCGTCGCGATCCTGCGCCGGGTGCTCGCCGACCCGGACGCGCCGGAGGTGGTGGTGATCAGTGGGCGGACCGAGGGGATCGGCACGGTCCGCCGCCCGCAGCCGCCACTGCCGATGTCGCGGTTCGTGGAACACCCGCTGGTCCGCTACCACGGTGTGGAGCTGGTCTGCGAGGTCGAGCTGAACGTCGGCACCGACCTCTACCTGGCCGATCACGACCTGGACGGCAACCTGCTGTTCCCGGCGGTCTTCGGGATGGAGGCGATGGTGCAGGTCGCCGCCGCCGCCACCGGTCTGGACCGGCTGCCGGTGATCGAACGGGCCGAGTTCCTGCGCCCGATCATCATCGCCCCGCACGGCCGGGCCCGGATCCGGGTGGCCGCGGTGGTCACCGGCGACGACACGGTCGAGGTGGCGATCCGCAGTGCCGACACCGGGTACGCCGCCGACCACTTCACCGCCCGGCTCACCTTCGGCGCCACCGCGGTGCCGGACGGGCCGCCCGAGCAGGCCGGCGACGATCTGCCGGTGGTCGACCTGGACCCGGCGACCGACCTGTACGACGCGATCCTGTTCCAGGGCCGGCGGTTCCAGCGGCTCGGCCGGTACCACGTGGCCGCCGCCCGGCACGTCGACGCCGAGCTGCACACCGGCACGCCGGCGCCGTGGTTCGCGTCGTTCGTGCCGGACCAGTTGATGCTCGGCGACCCGGGCATCCGGGACGCGCTGATGCACGGCAACCAGGTCTGCGTACCGGATGCCACGCTGCTGCCGGTCGGGGTGGACCGGATCCACCCGGGCGGCGAGAAACTGGCCGCGGCCCAGGGCCTGCGGTACTGCGCCACCGAACGGTCCCGTGATGGCGACCTGTACGTGTACGACGTCGCGTTGCGCTCGGAGTCCGGCGAGGTGCTGGAACGCTGGGAGGGCCTGCGGTTGCGGGCGGTCCGCAAGCAGGACCCGGCCGGCCCGTGGACTCCGGCGCTGCTCGGGCCCTACCTGGAGCGGACGGCCGAGGAGCTGCTCGGCGTACCGGTGGCGACGACCGTGCAGCCGGACGGCGGACGGTCCCGCCGGGGGGCCACCCGGCTCGCCGCGTCCCGGACCTTCCGGGCACCGGTGGAGCTGCGTTACCGCGCCGACGGCCGCCCCGAGTACGGCGACGGCACGGTGTCCGCCGCGCACGCCGCGGGCCTGACCCTGTTCACCGCCGCGGCCGGGCCGCTCGGCTGTGATCTGGAGACCGTCGTGGAACGGGACGCGGGAACCTGGACCGGGCTGCTGGCCGGGCACGACGGGGTGGCCGCGCTGATCGCCCGGACCACGGGGGAGAGCACCGACCAGGCCGCGACCCGGGTCTGGTCGGCCCTGGAGTGCCTGCGCAAGGCCGGGCGGCCCCTCGACGGCCCGCTGACCGTGCTGCCCGCCGGCCGGGACCGGTGGATCACTCTGCGAGCCGGTGACCTGACCGTCGCGACGTTCGCCACCGGGGTCCGTGGCGTTCCGCGGCCGGTCGTGGTCGCCGTGCTCGCCGGATCGGGGAGGTGAGATGGACAAGTACTACGAGTACCCGCACACCGTCGGTTTCGAGGAGACCAACATCGTCGGGAACGTCTACTACGTCAACTATCTGCGCTGGCAGGGCCGGTGCCGGGAGATGTTCCTCAAGACCCACGCACCGGACGTCCTGACCGATCTGCGTGACGGCCTGAAGCTGTTCACCCTGCGGGTGGACTGCGAGTTCTTCGCCGAGATCACCGCGTTCGACGAACTGTCGATCCGGATGCGGCTGGTCGAACTCGGCCAGACCCAGTTGGAGTTCGGCTTCGACTACGTGCGCCTCGACCCGGCCGGCGGCGAGACCCTGGTGGCCCGGGGCAGCCAGCGGGTGGCGTGCATGCGCGGGCCGAACACCCGGACGGTGCCCACCCGGGTACCGGAGGAACTGGCGGCGGCGCTGGAGCCGTACGCGGCGGCCGGGAGTGTGACCCGGTGACCGCCACCGGGGAGCCGGCGCTGGACCGGTCGGTGTTGCGCCGGGTTTTCGGCACCTTCGCCACCGGCGTCACCGTGGTGACCGTCGGTGGTGGTGAGCCGCACGGCATGACCGCGAACTCGTTCACCGCCGTCTCGCTCGACCCGCCGCTGCTGCTGGTCTGCGTGGAGCACGACGCGGTGATGCACGAGGCGCTGGTGGCGGCGGGCCGGTTCGCGGTGTCGGTCCTGGCGGCCGGGCACGGTCCGGTCGCCCGGTACTTCGCCGACCGGCGCCGGCCGCTCGGCGGGGAACAGTTCGTCTCGGTGGACGTCCACCCCGGCGAGCACACCGGCGCGCCGTTGATCGACGGCGCCCTGGCCCACTTCGAGTGCGCGCTGTGGAACGCCTACGACGGCGGTGACCACACCATCTTCATCGGACGGCTGCTGGACGCCCGGTGCGGCGAGGACGACGCGGCGTTGCTCTTCCACCGCGGGCGGCTGTCCCCGGCGGACCGGGACCCGAGCGGGGTGGCGGCATGAGCAGCCCTGTGCCGCCCGGCCCGCCGCGGAGCGCGGCGATGCGGATGCTCCTGGTGATGGGCCGGGACCGGCTGGGCATGATGACCTCGGCGGCCGGCCGCTACGGCGACGTGGCCCGGCTGCCGGTCGGTCCCAAACGGCTGTGGTTCTTCAACCACCCGGCGACCGCGAAGCACGTGCTCGCCGACAACGCCGGCAACTACCACAAGGGGATCGGCCTGGTGCACGCCCGCCGGGCGCTCGGCGACGGTCTGCTCACCAGCGAGGGCGAGTTGTGGCGTAAGCAGCGCCGGGTGATCCAGCCGGCGTTCCAGAGCCGCCGGATCGCCGCGCAGGCCGGCATCGTCGCGGAGGAGGCGGAGAAACTGGTCGCCCGGCTGCGCCGGCACGCCGGCGGGGAACCGGTGGACGTCCTGCAGGAGATGACCGGGCTGACTCTCGGGGTGCTGGGCCGGACCCTGCTGGACACCGACCTGAGCCGGTTCGCGACGATCGGCGACGACTTCGCCGCGGTGCAGGACCAGGCGATGTTCGAACTGGCCACGCTGGGCGCGGTCCCCGGCTGGGTGCCGCTGCCCCGGCAGCGGCGGTTCCGCCGGGCCAGAAGAAACCTCGAGGGTACGGTCGACCGTCTGGTCGCCGACCGTCCGGATCCGGTCGGCGACGACGTCCTGTCCCGGCTGATCGTGTCGACGGGCGCCGAGCGGGACCCCCGGATCGCCCGGGAGCGCCTGCGCGACGAGCTGGTCACCCTGCTGCTGGCCGGGCACGAGACCACCGCCAGCACGCTGAGCTGGACGTTGCATCTGGTGGACCGGCATCCCGATGTGCGCGAACGCCTGCACGAGGAGGCGGTCCGGGTGCTCGGTGACCGGCCGCCGGTCTTCGAGGACCTGCACCGGTTGCGATACACCGCGATGGTGCTGGACGAGGCGATGCGGCTGTTCCCGCCGGTGTGGATCCTGCCCCGCAAGTCGGTCGGTCCGGACGTGATCGGCGGGTTCCGGGTGCCGGCCGGGGCGGATGTGCTGATCTGCCCGTACACCCTGCACCGGCATCCGGGGTTCTGGCCGGACCCGGAGCGTTTCGACCCGGAGCGTTTCGATCCGGACGCCTCGCCGGACCGGCCCCGGTACGCGTACATCCCGTTCGGTGCCGGGCCCCGGTTCTGTGTGGGCAACCACCTGGGGCTGATGGAGGCGGCGTTCGTGCTGGCCATGATCGTCCGGGACCTGCGCCTGACCTCGGTGCCGGGCCGTCCGGTGGTGCCGGAGCCGATGTTGTCGCTACGGGTGCGGGGTGGTCTGCCGATGACGGTCGAGGAGGTGGGCTAGCCCGGGCGCCGCGGTCTCTCCGGGGGTCACCCGGTTCTTATATATCGATATTCATCGATCTTATGGGCTCGAAGACGAAGGGAAAGTCATTGCCACCCCACAACGTCAGCCGCGCACGCCGCCTGCTGCCCGCCGCGTTCGTCCTGGTCCTGGTGCTGGGCGCGTACCTGGTGGCCCGGTTGCCGTCGGCCTCGGCCGCCACCCGGTCCACCATGGCCGCGGGCTTCCGCTTCACCGAGCTGCCCATCGCCCTGCCGGCGGGCCTGCCGGAGAACACGGTCCGGCAGGTCAACCCCAAGTACGAGCACATCAAGTCGTGGATCTCCTCGGTCGGCGCAGCGATCGCCGTCAACGACCTCGACGGTGACGGCGCCGCCGACGACCTGTGCCTGGTCGACACCCGCAGCGACAGCGTCGTCGTCACCCCGGCGCCGCAGACCGGCGACTACCCGCCGTTCGTGCTCACCCCCGACCCGCTGCCCACCGGGCCGGCCATCGCCCCGATGGGGTGCACCCCCGGCGACTTCAACGGCGACGGCCGGACGGACCTGCTCGTCTACTACTGGGGGCGTACCCCGGTGCTGTTCCTGCACCGGGCCGGCGCCACCGGGCTGACCCCGGCGACGTTCCACCCCACCGAGCTGATCCCGCAGGCCGACCCGCCCGACAACCTGTACCGCGGGCCGCTCTGGAACACCAACGCGGTCGCGGTGGCCGACTTCGACGGCGACGGCAACCCGGACATCGGAATCTTCAACTACTTCCCGGAGACCAAGGTCCTCGACCCCACCGGCAACGCCAACGTGGAGATGAACCACTCGATGTCCCGGGCCCGCAACTCCGGTGGTGCCCACGTCCTGCGCTGGACCGCCGCCACCTCCGGCGACCAGCCCTCGGTCACCTATCAGGAACAACCCGCCATCCGCTCCGAACTGGCCACCGGCTGGACCCTCGGCTCCGCCTCCGCCGACCTCGACGGCGACCTGCTGCCCGAGCTGTACCTCGCCAACGACTTCGGCAACGACCGGTTCTTCCACAACGTGTCCACGCCCGGCCGGATCCGCTTCACCCTCGCCGAGGGGCGCCGGGACCCGCTCACCCCGAAGTCGATGGTGATGGGCCACGACTCGTTCAAGGGGATGTCCGCCGACTTCGCCGACCTCGACCACGACGGCCGGTTCGACCTGTTCGTCAGCAACATCACCGAGAGCTGGGGCCTGGAGGAGAGCAACCTGGTCTGGCACAACACCGCGAGCAGCCCGGCCGAGGCTGGACGGCTGATGCGCGACGGGGTGGCGCCCTTCGAGAACCGGGCCGCCGAGCAGAACCTGGCCTGGATCGGCTGGGGCTGGGACGCCAAGATGGCCGACTTCGACAACAGCGGGCAGCTCGCCGTCGTGCAGACGTCCGGCTTCGTCAAAGGTGAGATCAACCGGTTCAACTGGCTCCAGGAACTCGCCATGAGCAACGACCTGATGCTCCAGGAACCGCAGATGTGGCCCAAGGCCGAACCCGGTGACGACCTGGCCGGCGGCAACCACGTGGCCTTCTGGGTCAAGGAACCGGACAACGGCCGGTACGTCGACCTCAGCCCGCAACTCGGCATGGACGCCCGGATCCCCAGCCGTGGTGTGGCCGTCGCCGACGCCGACGCCGACGGCTCCCAGGACTTCGCCGTGGCCCGGCAGTGGGGCGCACCCGTCTACTACCGCAACACCCGCCCGGCCGGTGACGACTACCTGCATCTGCGTCTGTACCGCCCGGTCACGGTGCCCGGCGGTGCCGCCACGACGGCCGCGGTCCCGGGCAGCCCCGCGTACGGCGCCCAGGTGCGGATCGTCACCGCCGACGGCCGGATCCAGGTGGCCCAGCTCGACGGAGGCGGCGGGCACTCCGGCAAACGCAGCTTCGACATCCACTTCGGACTCGGCGCGGCCGGGGCGCGACCGGTGTCGACCGAGATCAGTTGGCGGGCCGCCGACGGCTCCCCGCACACCCAGAAGCTCGACCTCACCGCCGGATCGCACGACTTCGTGCTCACCGGCCAGGCCCAGGAGGTGACAGCCCGGTGACCGACGTCCGCAACCCCCGGCTCGCCGACGCACCGTCCGTGACGGCGGAACGCGCGGAGCGTACCCCCGAGATCGCCGCGGCAGCGGCGCAACGCCCCGGAACGCCGCCGCGCGTCGACAAGCGCGACCCCCGCTACCTCGCGCTGCGCAACTTCGCGATCTCCATGTCGATCTTCAACATCCTGGGGTACACCGTCCTCGGCTTCGAACAGCCCTGGCTGTGGCCGTTCCTGGCCCTCGCCGTCGGATACACCGCGGAGATCGTCATCGAGGTGGTCTCGGCCCGGGCACTGCGGCGTCCACCGGCCTTCTCCGGGAACGGCGCCTGGGGCGTGTACACCTTCCTGCTGCCCACCCACATCACCGCCCTCGCGGCGAACATGCTCCTCTACGCCAACGACACCTTCTGGCCGATCGCCTTCGCCGTGCTGGTCGCCATCGGTCAGAAGGCGGTCTTCCAGGCACCGATCAACGGCCGGATGCGGCACTTCCTCAACCCGTCCAACTTCGGCATCACGGTGGCCCTGCTCTGCTTCGGCTGGGTCAACATCGCCCCGCCCTACCAGTTCACCGAGAGCGTGCCGGACGTCATCAGCATCATGGTGCCGGTCGTGATCATCACCGCCGGCACCGTGCTCAACGCGATGCTGACCAAGAAGGTGCCGCTGATCGTCGGCTGGGCGGGCGGCTTCGTCATCCAGGCCCTCCTGCGGCACTTCATCTGGGACGTGGCCCTCTGGGCGGCCCTGGTGCCGATGACCGGGGTGGCCTTCATCCTCTTCACCAACTACATGATCACCGACCCGGGCACCACGCCCTCCGCCCCGCGCTGGCAGTTCATGTTCGGCTCGTCGGTGGCCATGGTCTACGGCGTACTGATGGTCTTCAACGTGGTGTACACGCTGTTCTTCGCCGTCACCCTCGTCTGCATGGCCCGCGGCCTGTACTGGTGGGGCCGCTGGCTGCTCGACCGGCGCCGGCAGCACGGCCTGGAACCGGTCGCGCCGCCCGCTGCGGTGGAACTGCCCGTCGCCCGCTGAGAACCGGGGGAGGCGCGCCGACCGCCGCCTCCCCCCGTCCGCCACACGATCGTTGGGAGCGTCAGTGGTCCTCGTCTCCGCACCCCAGAGAGCCCGCACCGGCCGGGCCGTCATCGCCGCCGCGGTGGGTGGCGTCCTGCTCGCCGTACTGTGGTCCTTCGAATTCGTCGACTCGGTCATCGGCGACAACGTCGCGAACACCATCCTGGACCGGGACGCGAAACACACGGCCATCACCGGCGTCACCGCCGGACTGGTCTTCGCCTTCGTCTCCGGGCTGGCCGGCACCTTCACCGCCTGCAACATCGCCATGGCGGCCGCCGTCGGCCCGATGAGCCAGGCCGGCGACACCGCCTCGCTGCGCGGCCTGCTCCGGCCGGTCGGCCTGCTCACCGCCGGCATGGTCACCGTCTCCGCCCTGTACGGAATCGCCGGTGTCCTGCTCGGCGACCGCCTGCCGCAACTGTCCACGGCCACCACCGCCGGCGGTGTACCGGTGCGCATCATCCAGGCCTCGGTGGTGTTCGGCCTGATCGGCCTGGCGCTGATCTATCTCGGACTCGCCGCGCTCGGCGTGGTCCGCGACGTGTTCCGCGACCGGCCGTCCGGCCGGGTCGTCGCCCTCGGCGCGCTGATCGGCGGCTTCCTGATCGGACGGCCCTACCCGCTGTTCAACAAACTGTTCCACTGGGCGGTGGACACCCACAACCCGCTCGCCGGCGCCGCAGCCTTCGTCCTCCAGTCCCTCGGCAACATCCTGATCGTCACGCTGATCTTCGTGCTGCTGGTGGTGGGCACCCGCGGGCGGTTCCCGCGCCGGCTGGCGGCGGATCCGCGCCGGGCGGCGCTGATCACCGGGGTTCTCCTGCTCGGACTCGGTGTCTTCACCGTCGTCTACTGGGACCTGCGGGTGCCCGCCCACTTCGGCTTCGGCTGGTTTCCCACGCTGCCGTACAACCGCTGACGCCCGGGTTGTTCAGCCCCCGACATCTATGAACGGAGATCCGTCATGAACCACCGATGGCACCGGGGCGCGCTCGGCGCCTTCATGGTCGTCGTGCTCGCCCACTGGGCCGAACACCTGGTGCAGGCGTACCAGATCTGGGTCCTCGGCTGGGCCCGCCCCGAGGCCCGCGGCGTGCTCGGCCAGTTCTTCCCCTGGCTGGTCACCTCCGAGTGGATGCACTACGGGTACGCCCTCGTCATGATCATCGGGTTGTTCCTGCTGCGCCCGGGGTTCGCCGGACGGGCGCGTACCTGGTGGACGGTGGCCCTGGTGATCCAGTTCTGGCACCACATCGAGCATCTCCTGCTGCTCGTCCAGGCGCAGACCCACCACTTCCTGTTCGGCGCGGCGGCACCGACGAGCGTGCTGCAGATCGTCTATCCGAGGGTGGAGCTGCACCTGTTCTACAACTCCGTCGTCTTCCTGCCCATGGTCGTCGCCATGTACCTCCATCTGCGCCCCAACCGGTACGAACGCGAACTGATGGACTGCACCTGCGCCGGAGCCGCGCCGCAGTCGGCCACCGTGGCGGCCTGACCATGGCCGGCTCCGTCCGCCCGGTGAGATCCCGGCCCACGCCGGTGGCTGTTCGTCCGGTGGGACCCCGGTCCGCCCCGGTGGCTGTTCGTCCGCTGGGCTCCGGGTCCGCCCCGGTGGCCATTCGCTCGGCCGGCCGCCGGTGAACCGTCGCACCCGCCTGCTGATCGCCGCCGTACTGGTGTCCGCGCCACTCGCCGTGCTGCTCGCGACGACCGGCCGTCCCGAACCGATCCGGCTGCTCGGCAGCTCACCGGCCGACACGCAGGTGGTGCCCGGGAGGGTCACCGCCATCACCCTGGAACTCTCCGCCGACGCCGACCCGGCCGCGTCACACATCACGGTGACCGACCGGGCCGGCCGGGAGATGCCGTCCGGGCCCCTCACCGCCGGCGCCGGGCACATCCTGACCATGCCGGTCACCGTCAGTGGGTCCACCACGTACCAGGCCGCCTACCACGTGGTCGGCGCCACCGGTGCCCCCGCGAGCGGCGTGATCCGCTTCGCGGTCGACGGCCGGGCCGCCGGCGCATCGGGCTCCGCCGGGGCGGCTCCCGGGAGTACCGATGCGGGAGCCGCGACGGCCGGACACGAGCACAGCCACGGGGTGGACCCGGTGAGCGCGATCCTGCTGCTGGCCAACCTGGTCGCCGTACTGGTCGCCGGCTTTCTGCTGGCCCGCCGCCCCGCCGTCCCGGCACACCGGACATCGGGTGATGATCCCGGTCCGGAGTCGCGGCCACTCGCCGGCGTTCCCGAGGGCCGGCGGTCGGCATGGACATACCGGGAACCGGAGGGCGAACCCCCGGACGGCCGGTGACAAGCCCGATCACCGCCTCACCGCGGGCGGCCCGGGACCACGCTCACCCCGCGAACGTTCCGGGGGTGGGCGGGTGGAGGGCCGTCAGAAGGTGCGTCCCCGTGCGGCCCGGTCGGCCCGGATCTCGGCGGACTGGAGGGCCAGCTGGGCGGCGAAGTCGACGGCGCCGACACGAAGGGCCAGGGCCCGGGTGGGGCGCGGGTGGCCCTTCGCCGTCAGGGAAGCCAGCCAACGCTTCTCCAGGCGGCGCCGGCCCAGGTAGGCGGCCAGGGACAAGGCTGCCATGCCGGCGGCGAGGGCGGCCTTGCGGTTGTCGAACTCCGGTGCCTCGTCGAGGCCCTCGACCTCGGGGCTGATCTCGGCCTCGGCCGGGGTGACCGACGGGTCGGCCAAGGCGGGGACCGGGTCGGCCAGGCCGGCGAAGGCCTGTTTGACCTCGTCGGCGACGGGGGAGACGGCGTACACGGCCGCGCCGATGGTGAGGACCGTGGTGAACCGGGCGAGCCGGCGCCGCCCGGGTGTCAGTTCGCCGGCGGCGATCCAGAGGCCGCTCAACACCCCCTGCAGTCCGGCCATCACGGCGGCGTTCCGGTACGAGCGGGAATCGTTGTCGTGGGATGCCATACCGCCGACCGTACCGCCGCTGATCAACGCGGGAGCAGACGCCGGTGCGACGTCGCCGGTGGCAAGGGCAGAGGGACCGGCTCGGCCGCAGCCCCGCGGGACCCACGACACACCGCACAACACTTGTCAACGGACTGTCACATCTCCGTGGGGGCACCGCCACGTCCTCCGGCCACCGTCGTTACTACCAGGGCGGAAAGGACATTGAGATGGTGATGGCGGAGAAGGTCGCGGTGGGCGTCAGCCAGGTACGGATCGACGTGCACGGCGGCATCGCCTTCGTGACGGTCCGCGGCGACGTGGACCGTGGCATGGCCCCCGGCCTGCGGGACGTGCTGGCCTGGGCGGTCGACCACCACGACGGGGTGGTCGCCGACCTGTCCGGCGCCGGTCACGTGGACCGGGCCGGACTGAGCGTGCTGCTGCAGAGCCAGGACCGGGCGCACGTCCGCGCCTGCGCCCTGGCCCTCGCCGAACCGTCCCCCGCGCTGCGATCCGCACTCGCCGGCCTGCAGGCCGACGCGATGTTCCCGATGTTCGACCACTGCGCCGACGCGGTCGCCTGGCTGCGGACCGCCGGACACCGCTGACCACGGGTGTGTCCCGGATCATCTGAGCCGGGCCGGCCGAAACGTCAGGCCGTTACCGTTCCCGCCGATTCGTCCCGTCACATGGGCTGTCCTGCCGGGTGACCGGCAGGACAGCCCCGGACACGGATCCACGGGGGCGGACACATGACAGGCTGGCTACGGGACCTGCGGCTACGGACCAAGGTCGGCGCCGCCGTGACGGTGATGGGCGTCACGGCGGTCGTGGTCGGCGGCGTCGGGGTGGCCGGCCTGAGCAACGTCGACTCCCGGGCCGGCACGATCACCGAGGACAACCTGGCCAACACGGTGCAACTCGCCGTGCTCCGGCAGGCCATGGCGCAGACCGCGATCGACCTGCTCACCCACAACGCCGCACCGGACGACGCGGCGATGACGGACGCGGTGAGCGCACTGGCCGCCGACGACAAGGCGTTCACCGCGGCGCTCGCCGACTACGTGGCCGGCACCCACGCGGCCTCGGACGCCCAGGTCACCGCCCTGACGAAGGCCGGGACCGGCTACCAGCAGATCCGGGACGAGCAACTGGTGCCGCTGAGCACGGCCAACGACTCGGACAGCTTCGCCGAGGTCAACAAGACCGAGGCACAGCCCCTGTACGACCAGGCCGCCGCCCAGATCGTCGCGATGTCGAAAGCCGAGGCGGCCTCCGCGAGCGCCGCCGCCGAAGAGGTGCACAGCACGTTCACCGCGGCCCGCACCCTGGTCCTGATCGTGCTCGTCCTCGGCCTGCTGGCGGCCGTCCTGGCCGCCGCCGCCGTGGTCCGGTCGATCACCGGTCCACTGCGCCGGGTCTCCGGGGTGCTGCGCGCGGTCGCCGACGGTGACCTGACCGGCCGGGTCGACGTGACCAGCCGCGACGAACTGGGCGTGATGGCCGGCGACGTGAACCGGGCGGTCGACGGCATGCGCAGCGCGGTGACCGTGCTCAGCCGCTCCGCCGGGACGATCTCCGGCGCCATCGGGGTGCTCACCTCCAGCAGCGCCGTGGTCGAACAGTCGGCACGGCAGGTGGCGCAGGGCTCGGCGCAGGTCACCGAGAACACGCAGAACGTGGCCGACAGCATGACCGGTGCGGCAGCGGGCAGCGAGGAGATGAGCGCGACGATCGACGAGATCGCCCGCAGCGCGGCCGAGGTGGCGGCGATCGCCGGGGAGGCCAGCACGACCGCCCACCGGACCCGCGAGCAGGTCGAACACCTGGCCGGATCGTCGGCCGAGATCTCCGGCGTGGTCAACCTGATCACGGCGATCGCCAGCCAGACGAACCTCCTCGCCCTGAACGCGACGATCGAGGCGGCCCGCGCGGGCGAGTCGGGCAAGGGGTTCGCGGTGGTGGCCGGCGAGGTGAAGACGCTGGCCGAGCAGACGGCCCGGGCGACGGCGTCGATCACCGAGCGGGTGGCGGCGATCCAGGCCGGCACCGAACAGGCCAACGGGGCGATCACCGAGATCAGCGACGTGATCGACCGGATCCGCGAATACCAGACGACGATGGCCGCGGCGATCGAGGAGCAGAGCGCCACGACGGCGGAGATGCGCAACAGTGTGGCGTACGCGGCGGGCGGCGCGGGCACCATCGCGGCTACGGTCACCGAGTTCAGTGGGGCGGCGACTGCCACGGTGGACGCGGTGGGCGAGACGCAGCGGTCGATCGCGGACCTGACCGCCACCAGCGGGGAGCTGAGCCGGGTGATCGCCGGCTTCCGTGTCTGACCCGGCTCCGGCTCGTTTCGTGCCTGACCTGGTTCCCGTTTCCCGGCTCCGGCTCGGTCGCCGCGATCGATCCGTGCTTCGTGTCGGCCTGTCCTTCGTGTGACGCACCTTCCGTATTGACGCACCTTCCGTATTGACCCGCCTTTCGTGTCGACCCAGAACAGCACAGTCGCCGGGACCCGTCGGTTCCGGCGACTGTGCTGTTGCGCGTACACGATGAAAGAGGTTGGGGCAGCGGCCTTCTGGCGCGCGGGGTTTAGAAACCGACGCGGAAGGTGGCGTCCTGTTTGTCGGTGGCGGCCGACGCGCTGGTGATCGGATCGATGCGCAGCACGTAGGCGGAGTGCCGCAGGTAGCGGTCCGGATAGTTGTACGACTGGAAGGACGTCCACGTGCTGTCCGCCCAGCCGGCCACCCGCCGGAACGTGGCATCGGCATTGAATGTGCTGGTCCCGTCGTTGGCGCTCAACACGATCGCGTAGTTGGAGTGCCGCAGGTAGCGGTCCGGGTAGTTGACCGACCGGAACGACACCGCCGACGAGTCCGCCAGGCCCGGCACCAGGGTCCACTGCTGGTCCTGGAACGGGTCGAACGGGTAGGTGTCGATGCGCCCGACGTTGTTGGCGTGCCGGATGTAGCGGTCCGGATAGTTGTACGACTTGATCCGGCTCCAGGACGGCGTGCCCCATCGGGTCGTCAGTGCCGTCGACTCGGCCGTCGTGATCGGTGTGATGCCCAGGTGCTTGGAGTTCAGCGGCTGGGTGTACGCACGATCGTTCAGCAACGTCCACGATCCGCCGGCCAGGCTGGTGGTCTGCCAGCAGAAGAACCGGCCGTTCGGGCTCCAGGTGTCGCCCCACATGTACCAGACGTTCGCGGTGTTCGACTTGACGATCTGCGGGGCCTCGACACCACGACCCGGGGTGATGGCGCCGGTGTAGATGCTGAAACCGCCCGGGTTGAGCGTGCTCGACCGCGTGCCCAGCAGCGTGCTGTTCGTGTTGTTCTTGTAGTACATGTAGTTGACTCCGTCAACATTGACGAAGCTGCCGTCAATGGCGTCGTAGCCCGGGTCGAACAGGACCTGCGGTGCCGTCGCCGTGACGAAGTCGGACGTCCAGTTGACCATCAACACGTTGTGACCGGTGCTGTTGACCGCCGAGTACACCACCGCGTACTGATTGCGCGATGCGTCCCAGACCGCCTCGGGCGCCCACGCGTGGGTGGCCAGCGAGTGCACCTTCAACAGCCGGTACCCGGTGAAGCTGCGCAGGTCGGGGGAGTCCCAGACGTGCAGGTACTGGCTCTGGTAACTCCAGTCGGTGCCGTTCAGGTCGGTCGCCAGCACGACGAACGTGCCGTCCTGCTTGCGCAGGATGAACGGGTCCCGCAGGCCGCCGGAACCCTGCGTCGGCGTCGCGACCGCGTTGTTCTGGTTGAGCGGCGTCCAGTTCAGGCCGTCGGTGCTGACCGCCAGGTGCAGGCCGTAACTGGCCCCGGCCATCGTCGGCGACTCCTTGAAGTACGCCATCGCGTAGCCGCCGTAGGTCGCCGCCTGGGCCGGCCCGGGAAGCCGGAGCGCCCCGGCGCCGGGGATCGCCAGCGCGCCGCCGACCGCACCCGCGCCGGCCAGGAGGGCGCGCCGCTTCAGCCCGCTCACTTGGCGATCGCCGTCCCGTGCCGGCACCCCGAGCAGGTGATCTTGCTGAGGCTCGTCCAGGTGTTCAGGTCCGAGGTGGTGGCGGTGTAGATGCCGTCACCCGCGCTGTAGTGGTCCACGTAGATCCGCCAGCGCCCGTCGTCCAGCTTGACCAGCGACGGACCCTCGTAACCCGAGGCCCACAGGGTGCCCTTGTTGACCCAGCCCTCGGTCAGGTTCGCCGTGGTCGTCCAGTGCTCGATGTACTTGGTCGACTCGTTCTTGGTGAACGCGTGCCACGTACTGCCTGACTTGACGACATACGTATCAATATGATTCGTGCCCAGGCCCCACATCTGCGCCGGGCCGCTCCAGCTGGTCAGCGCGCTGTTCTGCGCCGTGTAGACGTACGGCCGGAAGACGTAGGACGCGGCGCTCGTCGCGATGCTGGTGATCAGCTTGACGGTGCCGTCGCCGGTGTAGAACTCCGGCGCCCAGGCGTAGTTCGCGTTGGTGATCCCGGCCGGGATGCTCGCGATGTTCGTCCACGTCGTCAGGTTGGTGCTGCTGGCGATGTTGAAGTAGGTGGAGTTCGTGGTCCACGACTGCACCGTGTAGGCCGCGTAGTAGACGCCGTTCCACTTCAGGATGCTCGGGTCGCGCAGCACTCCGGTGGGCCCGTGGAAGTTCGTGTCCACCAGAGTGCTGTAGGTGGTCCCGCCGTCGGTCGACTGATAGATCCACAGCTCTTCGTCGGCGACCGCGTCGCCCTTGAAGGTCGCGTAGACCAGCGTGGTCGCCGCCAGGGCGGGCGGGGGACAGACCAGAGCGCCGAGGACGGCCGCCAGCACGGCAGCCATCCGGACACGCCACGATCTCATGTCGCCTCCAAGACGTTGTTAGCGCTAACAATCCGGGGCGGGGGATGGGCGCTCCGGATGGGGGATGCGCTTGTGCTCGGGGTGTTGCTTCGAGGTTGCTGAATGATTGCGCTCAGATATCCACCCTGTCAAGGTGGTCGATCTCCGCGTCCCTCCCGCCCTCTTTTGCCGGGTACGCCCGGAGCGCCCCACCGCCGTCGGCCGTTAAATGCGTGGCGCAGGAATGCGAGTCGTTTCTAGAGTGGGTACCACTGAAGGCGAGAACGAGTCAGGAGAAACCGATGTTCGAGATCGACGGCGATAGTGAATCCGGCCGGGGGCCGCAGAGCTGATCGATGATGCTCCCGGCCGCCGCCCCGATTCGGGATCGGCGGCATTTTTGTACGCCCGTGAGGCTGAGGAGGGTAGACCGCCGGATTCTCGATCCGGAGGACCGGGTTCAACCCCCGGACGGGCGACGCCACAAGTAAGACGCCACAACTGAGCCACAAGTAATACGCCACGAGTAAGGCGCCACAGACGGAATCCCAGCATGTCCTGTCAGCTCAGTTGGTCAGAGCACGCGCCTGTCGAGCGCGGGGTCGCCGGTTCGAGTCCGGTACAGGGCGCGTCGCCGTAGCTCAGCAGGTCAGAGCGCCGCCCTGATAAGGCGGAGGCCGGTGGTTCGACCCCACCCGGCGACACGGCACCACCCTGGCGCGGTGGACGAAAGGTAGAGTCGCCCGGCTTTCACCCGGGACATGTGCGGGTTCGAATCCCGTCCGCGCTGCCGGAATGCGAAAACTAGAAAAGCCGTGCGGCGAAGGCCGACAACTGGTCGAGTTGTTCGGCGAGCGTGGGCGCCGTCACCCCGACGACGAGCCTGGTGACGCCCTGCGACGCGTACCCGGAAATGCCCTGCTCGGTGATCTCGATGGATCCCCAGCGGGTGTATTCCATCGGACGCCCGCCCCCGGATGCCGTGCGCCATTGTGCGGCCCGTTCGTCCGGGGTCGGCATGCCGCCCGGGAAATAGCCGTCGCCGCGGAGCGCGGCCCGCCGTGCCGCGGCCCGGCTCGAGCCGCCGATGTGGATCGGCAGTGTCGGCGCGCCGACCGGTTTCGGATAGCTGACCAGGCCGGTGAAGGAGTAGAACTCGCCGTCGAAGTCGACGCCGGAAGCGTCGCCGGCCCAGAGCAGGCGCATCACGTCGATCGCCTCGTCGGCGCGCCGGCCGCGGCTGCGGTAGTCCACGCCGACCCCCGCGGCCTCGCCGGGCAGACTGCCAACCCCGACGGTGAGCAGCCGCATCCGGCCGCCGGAGAGCGCGTCGACGGTGGCCAGGCGTTTCGCCAGCACCACCGGATGGTGGTACGGCAACAGCAGCACCCCGGTGCCGAGCAGGATCCGGCTGGTCGCGGCGGCCACGAAGCTCAGCGTCTCGAGCGGGTCGGCGATCGGCATCGTGGGCGGGAACTCCACGCCGCCGAACGTCGCGCCGCGGTAGAGGACCACGTGCTCCGGGACGTAGATCGCCTCGAAGCCGCACTCCTCGGCGTGCTGCGCGAAGCGGATCAGGTGCGACGGGTCCACACCGAACTGGGCGGTCGCGTAGTTGACGGCGAACTTCATGCCGCGACGCTAAACCCTGCCCCGAAGGGCAGGGCAAGCGTCGTCCTGCAGCGCAGCCGTCTTACGGCGCGGCCTTGTCCGCTGCGATGGCGGTCTTACGGCGCGGCCTTGTCCGCTGCGATGGCGGTCTTACAGCGCGGCCTTCTCCGCCGCGACCGTCGTCGAGTCACCGTGGCCGGTGTGCACGACGGTGGCGTCCGGCAGCGAGAACAGCCGCGCCTTGATCGACTCCACGATGACGCCGGCGTCCGAGAACGATCGGCCGGTGGCGCCCGGCCCGCCCTGGAACAGGGTGTCGCCGGTGAAGACGCAGCCCAGGTCGGGCGCGTAGAGGCAGACCGCGCCGGGAGCGTGTCCCGGCGTGTGCAGCACGGTCAGCGTCGTGCCGGCGACCTCGATCGTCTCGCCGTCGGCCAGGTCGCGGTCCCACGTCACGTCGGTGCCGTGGGTGAGCTCCCAGAGCGGGCGCTCGTCCGGGTGCAGCAGGATCGGCGCACCGGTCCGCTCGCGCAGCGCCGGCGCCACCCGCACGTGGTCGTCGTGCGCGTGGGTGCAGATGATCGCCAGCACCGTGCGGGAGCCGACGATCGCCAGGATCGCGTCCACGTCGTGCGGGGCGTCGATCACCACGCACTCGGTGTCGTCGCCGATCACCCAGACGTTGTTGTCGACGTCGAACGTCTGGCCGTCGAGGCTGAACGTGCCCGCCACGACGCCGTGGTCGATGCGGCTGCTCACAGGACGACCACCGAACGCAGCACCGGCTGGTCCTGCGGTCCGTGCATCTTGGCGAACGCGGCCTCGACGTCCTCGATGCCGATCTCCTCGGTGACGAACGCGTCCAGGTCGAGACGGCCCTGCCGGTAGAGGTCGACCAGCATCGGGAAGTCACGGCTGGGCAGGCAGTCGCCGTACCAGCTGGACTTCAGCGCGCCGCCGCGGCCGAACACGTCGATCAGCGGCAGGTCCGGCACCTTCATGTCCGGCGTCGGGACGCCGACCAGGACCAGGACGCCGGCCAGGTCGCGGGCGTAGAACGCCTGCCTCCACGTCTCGGGCCGGCCGACCGCCTCGATCACCACGTCGGCGCCCTCGGCGCCGGGGTAGGTCTCGGCGGAGATCCGCTTGATCTCGGCGACCGGGTCGGTCTTCGACGAGTCGACCAGGTGGGTGGCGCCGAGCTTGCGGGCGATCTCCAGCTTGGCCGGGTCGATGTCGACCGCGATGATCGGGCTCGCGCCGGCCAGCGCGGAACCGGCGACCGCCGCGACGCCGACACCACCGCAGCCGATCACCGCGACGCTCTTGCCGCGGGTCACCGCACCGGTGTTGATCGCCGCGCCGATGCCGGCCATCACGCCGCAGCCCAGCAGGCCGACCGCGGCGGGACGCGCCGACTCGTCGACCTTGGTGCACTGACCGGCCGCGACCAAGGTCTTCTCGGCGAACGCGCCGATGCCCAGGGCCGGCGACAGCTCGGTGCCGTCCTCCAGGGTCATCTTCTGCTTCGCGTTGTGGGTGTTGAAGCAGTACTTCAGGTCACCGCGCTTGCAGGCCCGGCACTCGCCGCAGACGGCCCGCCAGTTGAGCACCACGAAGTCACCGGGCGCCACCTCGGTGACCCCGGCGCCGACCGCCTCGACGATGCCGGACGCCTCGTGACCGAGAAGGAACGGGAACTCGTCGTTGATCCCGCCCTGCTGGTAGTGCAGGTCGGTATGGCACACGCCGCACGCCTGGATCTTGACCACGGCCTCGCCGGGGCCGGGGTCCGGCACGTTGATCGTCACCAGCTCGACCGGCGCGCCCTTGGCGCGGGCGATGACGGCTTTCACCTGCTGCATGGTGTGGGTGTTCCCTTCGCAGTGACCAGTTCGACCCCAGCTTATGGCCCTGAAGTGGGCACGCTCGGCGATCCGGTCGCTCTTCTTTGCCGGGTACGCGTCACCGCACGCTGATCCGGGTCCACTGCGCGACCTCCTGCCTGGTCAGGGCCGTGCCGCGGGCATACGCACACCCGGAGGATCGATCTTCCAAAAAGATCAAGATCACATCAGAGCGTGGAAACCCTCGTTCAGGAGCTCGTCGAGGTCACGCTCGCCGTTCGACCGGGTCCAGTGACCCAGGGCGATGTTCAGGCAGGCCAGCGCGGCGCCCGCGCGGACCTCGTGCGCCATGGTCACCGACTGCCCGGAGCGGGCGGCGAGCGCCGTCGCGAGCGCGGGCCGCCAGGTGTTCTGCTTGTGCAGCTGGTGGGCGCAGAGGGCCGGGGTCTCCTCGACCAGGCGGGCGGTGGCCAGCGCGTTCTCCGGGTCGGTCCGGTGCGGGGCGATCATCGTGTCCAGGGCCCGGCGCAGCGCGGTCCAGTCGTCCTCGCTCGCCGGCCGCTCCCGCAGCAGCGCCGCGATCTGCTCGAACTGCAGGTCGAACGCGCCGAGGACGGCCTCCTCCTTGGTGCCGAAGTGGCGCAGGAAGGTGCTGCGCGAGACGCCGGCCGCGGCGGCCAGGTCGTTGACGGTCACGTTGTCGAAGCCGGCCGACCGGAACATGCCGAAGGCCACCTCGGCCAGACGGGCGCGTACCGCGGCCCGCGCGATGTCCCTGCTGCTCACGCCGGTCATCCTAGCTTGATGATACCGTGTTTCATGTTTGACACTCAGTCTCACTTTGGGAGATCCCGTGATCCTCGGTCTCATCGGCAGCGGCAACATCGGCGGCGGCCTGGCCCGGCTCGCCGTCGCCGCCGGACTCGACGTCGTCCTGAGCAACTCGCGCGGCCCGGAGAGCCTCGCCGGCCTGGTCGCGTCCCTCGGCCCGCGGGCCCGCGCCGCCACCCCGGCCGAGGCGGCCGCCGCCGGCGACATCGTGATCGCGACGATCCCGCTGAACGCGTACCGGTCACTGCCCGCGGAGGCCCTCACCGGCAAGATCGTCGTCGACACCATGAACCACTACCCCGAACGCGACGGCGAACTCGACGGGCTGACCACCACGTCGTCCGCCCTGGTCCAGCAGCACCTGAAGCGGTCGGCACTGGTCAAGGCGTTCAACAACATCGACTTCCGGCGCCTCGAACTGCTGGCCCGCCCGTCCGGCGCGGCCGACCGCAGCGGACTGCCGGTCTACGGCGACGACGCGGACGCCAAGCAGGCGGTGACCGTGCTGCTCGACCGGCTCGGCTACGACGCCGTCGACCTGGGCACACTCGCCGACTCGTGGCGCAGCGAGCCGGGCACCGCGGGATACGTGCGGCCGTACCTTCCGGCCCGCCCGGAGAACGCCTCCCAGGAGGAACTCGGCGCCTGGTTCTTCACCAACCCCGGGGTGCCGGTGCCGGCCGCGAAGGTCCGGGAACTGGCCGCGGCGCAGACCACCCCGGCCACCGACGCCCGGATGAGCCTCTGACCGTCAGCCCCGCAACGCGTCCAGCAGGGCGGTCACCTCGGGACGCGGGGTGACCGACCGCCGGGCCGCCGCCACGATCCGGCGGCTGACCGGCGGATCCAGCGGACGGGTCCGGACCCGGTAGGCCGGATCGACGGCCAGCCCCGGAAGCAGGGTGATCGACCGGCCCTCGGCCACGTTCCGCAACGCGATCATGTAGTTGTTGAACCGGCGGACCACCCTCGGCTCGAAGCCGGCCTCCCGGCACAGGCGTGTGGCCAGCTCCGACATGTACGAGCCGGCCACGTCGAACGTCCACCGCTGATCGGCACACGCCGCCAGGGGGACGCTTTCGCGCGTACACAACGAATGATCCTCGGAAAGCACGACCACGATCTCGTCGGTGGTGATCGGCACCAGGTCGATCGCCGGGTCCAGCGGCGCACCGGCGAAATCGGTGGTGGTGAGGATGACGTCCACGTCCCCGCGGCGCAGCGCCGGCATGCTCTCGTGCGGCTCCATCTCCAGCAGCACCACGCCGATCCCCGGATGCCGCCCGGCCAGCCGGTGCACCGCCGGTTCGGCCAGGGCGTGCACCGCGCTCTGGAACACCGCCAGGGTCACCGTCCCGGCCGGCTCGTCGGCCAGTCCCCGCAGCTCCGACTCGGCCGCGTCCATCAGGGCCAGGATCTCCCGGGCCCGGCGGGCCAGCAGCACCCCGGCCGCGGTCAGGCGCACCCGCCGGCCGGTGCGCTCCAGCAGCGCGGTCCGGGTCTCCCGCTCCAGCGTGGCGAGCTGCTGCGACACCGCCGACGGGCTGAGACTGCCGCGCTGGGCGACCGCGCGGACCGTGCCGTACGTGGCGAGGTCGGCCAGCAACCGCAACCGCCACGGGTTGAGCGTCATGCGCGGACTGTACAGATCCGCTTAACAGCGGCGTCGGAAAAGTGAGATGGACGTGACGCTCGGTGGTTCCTACCGTCAGGGCATGGGTGCTGAATCCCCCGGATCTTCCGGGTCCTCCTTCTGGTCCGACGCCGACCGCCACCTGATCCGCTACTCCGGTGCCGGCCGGTTCGTTCCGGAGATCATCGAACGCGCCGAAGGCAGCTTCGTGATCACCGCTGACGGCCGGCGGATCCTCGACTTCACCTCCGGCCAGATGAGCGCCATCCTCGGCCACTCGCACCCGGCCGTCACCGCCACCGTGCAACGCCGGATCGCGACCCTCGACCACCTGTTCAGCGGCATGCTCAGCCGCCCGGTCGTCGACCTGGCCCGCCGCCTCGCCGAGAGCCTGCCCGACCCGCTGAGCAAGGTCCTGCTGCTCACCACCGGTGCCGAATCCAACGAAGCCGCGATCAGGATGGCGAAACTGGTCACCGGCGGCCACGAGATCATCTCGTTCGCCCGGTCCTGGCACGGCATGACCCAGGCGGCGGCGAGCGCCACCTACAGCACCGGCCGCAAGGGGTACGGTCCGGCCGCCCCCGGCAACTTCGCCATCCCGACACCGAACACGTACCGGCCCGACTTCACCACGGCCGACGGCGAGCTGGACTGGCGGCGGCAACTCGACTACGCCTTCGACATGTACGACGCCCAGTCCGTGGGTGCGCTCGCCGCCTGCATCGCCGAGCCGATCCTCAGCTCCGGCGGCGTGCTCGACCTGCCGCCCGGCTACCTGGGCGCGCTGCGCGACAAGGTGCACGCCCGCGGCGGCCTGCTCATCCTGGACGAGGCACAGACCGGCCTGTGCCGCACCGGCGACTGGTACGCGTTCCAGCGCGATGCGGTCACCCCCGACATCCTGACCCTGTCCAAGACGCTGGGCGCGGGACTCCCGCTGGCCGCGGTGATCACCAGCCCGGAGATCGAACAGGCCGCCCACGACCGCGGCTTCCTGTTCTTCACCACGCACGTCTCCGACCCGCTCGTCGCGGCAGTCGGCAACACCGTCCTGGACGTCCTCGAGTCCGGCCGGCTCGACACGCAGGCCGCCGCGCTCGGCGCCCACCTCCACAAAGGCTTGACCGCCCTGGCCGACCGCCACGAGACGATCGGCGACGTCCGGGGCCGGGGCCTGCTGGTAGGCCTGGAACTCGTCTCGGATCGCACCACGAAGCAGCCGGCCGACGCGCGGGGCGCGGCGGTCACCCGACGCTGCCTGGAACTGGGCCTGCACATGAACGTGGTCCAGCTTCCCGGCATGGGCGGGGTGTTCCGGATCGCGCCCGCCCTGACGTCCACCGTCGCCGAGCTGGACCTCGGCCTGGAGATCCTCGACCAGGCCTTGACCGACACAGCCACCTGACAGCCCACTCAATCGCCTGGTCGCCTGGTCGCCTGGTCGCCTGGTCGCCTGGTCGTCTGGTCGTCTGGTCGTCTGGTCGGGCGTCTGGTCGTCTGGTGGCCTGGTCGTCTGGTCGATAGCGAGGTCATTTCGAGCCGAGCGGCGTGTCGACCACACCGGCCGTTGCTCACGGTCGCCTGACAGCGCGGGTCGACCACTGCCGACGGCGGGGAGTGGTGAGCGGGCCGTCAGCAACGGCTCGGAGCCGTCGGCCGTGGTCGACGGCCGTTTCCGGATGACGGTCGGACCGTGGTCGACGGCTGGACCACCCCGAGCCGTCGTCGGTGGTTCTTCAGGGGGTGTTGTTGAGCCGTGTGCGACGGCTCGGGGTGGTCCAGCCGTGATTGGTGGTTGTTTTCGGCTCGTGGATGGACCGCCGACGACGGCTCGGTGGGCGGGGCAGTCGTTGGCGGCTGTTGAGTAGGCACGATGCCGGCCGGTAGCGGCGGTAGCGTCCGCTCGGCCGTCGTCCGCGGTTGCTCGAGAGGCGGAAACCGGTGAAGGAGCGGTCGGTTCGGCCGTCGTCAGCCGTCGGTGGTCGTCGGTGGTCAGCCGTCGGCGGTCGGCCGTCGTCGGTGGTTGTCAGTGGTCAGCCGTCGTCGGTGGTCGGCGGGCTGCGGCGGTTCCGTGGTGGGTGCCGGGGCGGTTCCGGGTTCTGCGGGCGATGGGGATTGCGGCAGGATGCTCGGATGGAGCGCTGGTTTCGTGGGGACTTCCATGTGCACTCGCGGCGGTCGCACGGCGGCGAACTCACCCCCGATCAGGTCGTGCAGGCCGCCCGCGAGCAGGGGCTGGACTTCGTCGCCGTCACCGAGCACGACACCACCGACACACACGCCGACTGGCTGGCTCTGGGCGACGACGACCTGCTGATCATCCCCGGACAGGAGGTCGTCACGGCGGGCGGGCACTGGCTGGCACTGGGGATCAGATCACGCCGGGGCGGGCACCGGTCACCTCACCCGCGCAGGTGCACGCCGACGGCGGGATCTGCGTGGTGGCGCACCCGTTCGCCCCGTACCCGTCGGGCAGGTTCGAGCATGACGTCACCACGTCCCACCGCGAGCGTGGTGACTTCGGGTGCCCCGTGCGCCTGAAGTCGCCACGCGGACGGGCTTCGCACCCTGACCACGAAACGTGTCTAGGGCAGGTGACTCAGCAGCTCGGCATGGCCGGAGGCGAGCAGGGTGTCGATCTCGGCGGCCGGCAGGGGACGCGCGAAATGGTAGCCCTGGGCGTGCCGGTAACCGAGGTGGGCGAGGCGTTCGGCCTGTTCGGCGGTCTCCACGCCCTCGGCGACCAGGTCCAGGCCGACGGCCTTGGCGAGGGCGATCACCGCGGCCGGCATGGTGTCGCGGCGGCTGGTGTCGGTGCCCTGCGTGAACGAACGGTCGAGTTTCAACTGGTCGACCGGTAGCTCGTGGAGCAGTGTCAACGTCGACTGCCCGGTGCCGAAGTCGTCGAGCGAGATCCGCACGCCGTGGCGGCGCAGCGCGTCCAGGCCGGCCACCGCCTCGCCCAGGCTCACCGCGGTGCTCTCGGTGATCTCCAGGGTGAGCTGGTACGGCGGAATGCCGGTCTCGGCGAGGACGGCCAGCACCCGGTCCACGAAGCCCGCGTCGCGCAGCTGGCGGGAGCTGACGTTCACGTTGAGCACGCCGGGCGAGGACGGTCCGTGCGCGGCGTGCCAGACGGCGAACTGTTCGCAGGCCTCGCGCAGCACCCAGTCGCCCAGCGGCACGATCAGGCCGGTGCGTTCGGCGACCGGGACGAACTGGTGCGGCGGCACCACGCCCATCGTCGGGTGCGCCCAGCGGACCAGTGCCTCGACGCCGCGCAGCCGGCCGGTGTCCAGGGCGACGATCGGCTGGTAGACCAGGAACATCTGCCGGTCGGTGATGGCGTGCCGCAGTTGGGCGCCGAGGGCCGCGGTGTCGGCGACCGTGCCGGCCATTCCGGGGGTGTACCGCTCGACGCCGCTGCCGCCGTCGTGCTTCGCGGCGTACATCGCGATGTCGGCCCGGCGCAGCAGGTCGGCCGGGTCCTCGCCGGCCCGGCCGTCGGCGATGCCGATGCTGGCCCGGACCAGCAGTTCGTGACCGTCGGCGACGACCGGCTCGGCGAGCGCGCCGATCATGCGGTGGGCGATCTGTTCGGCGGTCCGGGGTTCCAGGTCGTCGAGGATCACCACGAATTCGTCGCCGCCGAGGCGGGCCACGGTGTCCTCGGCCCGGACCGCCGTGGTGAGCCGCCCGGCCACCGCGATCAGCAGGGCGTCGCCGACGCCGTGGCCGAGGGTGTCGTTGACGGTCTTGAAGTCGTCCAGGTCGATCAGGGCGACGCTGACCCGCCGTCCCGGGTTCTCCTCGGCGTCCATGGTGCCGGCCAGCCGGTCGGTGAACAGCGCCCGGTTGGGCAGGCCGGTCAGGATGTCGTGGGTGGCGCCGTGGTCGAGGCGGGCGACCAGGCGGTCGTTCTCCCGGAACACGGTCTGTTGGCGGAGCACGACAAGGCCGGAGAGCAGTACCGCCGTCACCGCGATCGGCATCGCGTCGGGGTCGTGGTCGCGCAGGCAACTCAGCAGGAGCGCGTCGACGCCGCCGATCGCCAGGTACGGCAACCACACCGGGAGCCGCCGGGACAGTTGACGCCGCGGAACCGTGTCATCGGCGTTGAGTTGACTGTATCCGGCAATCAAGGTGCACGTCATGACGAACGGAACCGACAACTGTGCGGTGCTCAGCCACGGCTTGTCCAGCAGGAACCGCTGGCAGGCGGCGATGGCCGGGCCGCCGATCAGGCCGGTGGTGAGCAGCGGCAGCACCCGCGGGGCGAGGTGCGCCCGGCCGGCCAGGGCGACCTTGCCGACGGCGAACAGCGTCACCATGTTCATCGTGAACGTGATCATCCCGGTGATGATCGCCGCGGTGTCGAAGCTGGACGCCTGCACGACCGGCAGCGTCACGTAGTGCCAGGAGAAGGCGCCCGCCGCCAGTAGCACGACCGCGCCGTCCAGCCCGGCCCGCACCACCTCGCCCCGGCTGACCAGCCGCAGCGGCAGCCGGGACATCGCCCACAGGTTCATCACCACCGAACCGCCGTACGCGATCTGCGGGATCGTCGACAGGTAGGTGGGCGGGTGCCCGCCGGCCAGCGTGTCGTACGCGTTGACCGACGTCCCGGCCAGCACACATCCGCAGCTGATCGACAGGTGGCGCCAGAACCGCCGGGACTCCGCGGGCAGGCCGCCTCGCCGGGAGAGCCGGATCAGGGTGACCGTGGTGAGCAGCGAGGCGAGCGGCACCGGCAGCCAGAGGGCCGGCTCCAGTCCGTCCATCGGGCCGCGCAGGCCGATCCCGAACGCCACGGCGACGATCAGCAGGCACAGCAGACTCAGGGCGACCATGACCACCTCCCTCGGATGCCCCTACCGGACCGTCGGCGGCTCGGCGGGGCACCTGAGGGGGCGGGTCAGACCGCCGTCCGCGACCAGTGCTGGTTGGTCCCGCCGTTGCAGGTGTACTGGCTGATGTCCACGCCGTCCCCGGTGCCCGCGGCGACCACGTCCAGGCATTTGCCGCTGTGCCGGGCCACCAGCTGGTAGTAGGAGCCGGTCGCCACCCACTGCCACTGCTGGTTGGTGCCGCCGTTGCAGGCGTACTGGACGACGTTCGCGCCGTCGGCGGTGGAGGCGGACGCGACGTCCAGGCATTTGCCGCTGTTCTGGTTGACGACGCGCAGATAGCCGGTGCCGAGGTCCTCGAACGCCCAGCGCTGGTTGAGGCCCGCGTTCCAGGCGTACTGCTTGACCTCCGCGCTGTCCGACAGCGAGGCGCTGACCACGTCGAGGACACGCCCGCTGTTGCGGTTGGTCACCTGGTAGTGGGCGGTGGGGGTGTTGCCGCCGCCGTCCAGGCCCCACGAGTAGCGCAGCTGGTCACGGCCGGAGGTGCTGGTGGTGGTCAGGCCCAGGCTGGTGCCGCTGCCGGTGATGGTCTGCAGACGGTAGGGGTCGTTCGGGCGTACCCCCGGCCAGTAGACCGTGCCGAGGCCCAGGGACCGTGCCTCGGCGGCGGTGCCCCGCAGGAACGTCACGAAGGCGTCACTCGTCGACGGGGCGTTGTAGTTGCGCCCGTCGGTCATCGTCGCGCCGAACTCGGTGATCAGCACCCGGCCCGCGTAGCTGCCGACGCTGGTGCGCAGCGCCTCCCGCCAGGAGTCCTCGGTGGTGCGGGACGCGTCGAAGAACTGGTAGATGTGCCGGGAGATGAGCGTCCCGTCGAACCGGCTGTCGCTGCCGATCGTGGTGAGCCGCTGGTTGTACCCGGCACCACTGATGATCACCCGGGCGCGGGGGACGCCGGAGTAGGTGCTCAGCCACTGGGCGGCCAGGTTCTTCCAGTCGGTGTCGGAGTAGGCGTACGGCTCGTTGAACGGCTCGAAGTACACATTGCCGGTGCCGCTGTACTTCGTGACGATCGTCTGCCACATCGACCAGTACTGGGTCAGGTCGTCGACCGAGCCGTCCCGGTCCGAGGCGGCCTCCCAGTAGCTCAGGATGACCCGCATTCCCTTGCTGACGGCCGTGTCGATCGCGCCGGTGTAGGAGTTCCAGTAGCTGCCGGACACCGTCGTGTAGTTCACCGGCATCCGGACCGTGTTGGCGCCCAGGTTGTTCTGGAAGCCGGTGAGGATGCCGTTCGCCTTGGCCTGCGTGGTCGCGTAGGTGTCGGTGGTGGCCAGGCCGCCGAGCACCAGGGTGCCGTCGACGAAGTTGTCCCGTTCGTCGGCCCAGTTGACGCCGCGGAAGTCGGTGGTGGCGGCCTGTGCGGGCGCGCCCGGGACGGCCAGCAGGGCCGCGGCCAGCAGGGCGCCGGCCGCGAGGCGTGCAGCTCTCATCGCACGACCTTTCTCGTTGACATCGCCAGTCTTCGATGTTTCAGCGATGTTAACGTGACCATGGCCGTCGTGTCAGCCGTTCACATTGCCGATCATCCGGTGCAGCACCCGCAGCGTGGTCACGTAGTCGGCGTCGTCGATCCCGTGATGGATCGCGGACCGGATCTCCGGTGTCCGTTCCGTCATGGCGATCCGCGCCTCCTCCCCGGCCTCGGTGATCCACAGGCGACCGTCCCCGCCGTCCAGCCGCAGCCAGCCCCGGTCCACCAGCACCTCGGCCTCGGCGGCCAGATCGTCCTCCGGCCGCAGATATCCGGTCATCGCCCGGCGCAGCTCCGGCACCGTCATCCCGGCGCCGCCCGCCGACAGGTCGTGCCGGGACAGGTGGCGCAGCAGCCAGAACTGCGGCTGGGTGAACCCGCACGCCGCCATCCGGGACCGGGTGAACGCGATCAGAGCCTCGTAGGCCACCCCGGTCCAGTAGGCGGCCGGCTGGGCGGGATCGTCGGGGAGCGTCATGCCGCGACCGTAGAACCTGCATCGCGCTTCAGGTCAACCCCACAAGATCAAAGATCAAGATCTGGATGTCCCACCCGGGTGGTGGGTGCGGACCGTCGCTCCCGCGGAGGCCGGGCCCGGCGATCTGGCCGCTGGCGCGTCCAGCCCGATCGCCGCACCCTTCATTCTGCGTGCCCGCTCACCCTCACCCCGTGTACACCGCACGAACCCGGCACGGGGGCCGACAAGGTACACCGCCATGAGCGCCCGTCCACAGGGTGGCGATCCCCGATGGCTGGGCGGTTACCGGGTGACCGGCGTTCTCGGCTCCGGCGGCATGGGCGTCGTCTACCGGCCCCGGCCACGACCCGCCGTACCTCTACACCGGCTCCTGAGACGGGCCGCTTCCCTCAGGTCCGGCCCCGCCGGTGCGATAGAGGCGGCATGTCTTCGCACCGGCGGCATGCCGCACCCCTCTTCAAGACCGGCACCGCAGCGGTGCTGGCGGCGGTCGTCGCCGGCACCGGCCTCGGCATGACCATGATGCTGCGCACCTCGCAGGCCATGTTCTCGGGCGGCACCGACAACCAGTCCGACTCGTGGCAGACCGGCACCGTCGCGCTCTCCGACGACGACGCCGGGGTGGCCCTGTTCAGTTCGGGCGCCGACGGGTTGCTGACCGGTGGCCAGGTGCTCACCCGGTGCATCGTGGTCAAGTACGACGGCACGCTCACCTCCAACACCTCCGTCAAACTGTGGAGCACGGCGACCGGGGCGCTCGCGCCGTACCTCAACCTGACCGTCGACCAGGGCTCCGGGAGCACCGACCGGGACTGCACCAACTTCACCGCCTCGACCGCGGGCATCTACACCGGAACGGTGTCCGGGCTGGCCGCCGCCTCGACCAACTTCGCCACCGGCGCCGGATCGTGGTCGCCGTCCACGAACGGCGCGACCATGACGTACCGGTTCACCGTCACCGTGCAGTCGGTGGCCGCCGCCCAGGGCAAATCGGCGAGCGGCACGTTCACCTGGGAGGCACAGGGCTGATGATCCGGCGTCGAGCCGGGGCGCACCGCTGGGCGTCCCGGCACCGGGCGCCCCACCGTCCGCACCGGGCACCCACACGGCAGGCCGTCCACGCGGCGGCGTTCGCGTTCACCGTCTCGATGGTGCTCACCCTCTTCACCGGGGCGTTCCTGCCGATGCTCTGGGGCTGGAAGCCGGTCGTCGTCACGTCCGGCTCGATGTCCCCACTGATCACCCGCGGCGACGTGGTCGTCGTCGACCCGGCCGCCACGGGGAAGGCGGGCGACGTCGTCATGTACGACCGTCCCGGCACCGGCGCGGTCACCCACCGGATCGTCGGGTACACCCCCGACGGGCGGTACCTCACCAAGGGCGACGCCAACCCGCAACGCGACCCGCAGCCGGTCACCGCCCAGGCCGTCGAGGGCCGGGTCCGGCTGCTCGTGCCATACCTCGGCCTGCCCGGCCTGCGGCTGCGCACCGTCCCGGCCGGTGTCGTGCTCGCGCTCGGCGTCGCCGCCCTGGCCCTGCTCGCCCTGCGCCGCCGGCCCCGGCTGGTGGCGACCGCCGCGACCGCCCTGGTGGTGGCGGTGCCCGCCGGGCAGCAGGCCCAGGCCGCGTTCCTGGGGAGCACCGGCAGCGACGTCTCCCTGGCGACCAACTCGCAGTTCTACCGGGACGCCGTCCTCGCGGCCGACCCGGTGAGCTACTGGCGGCTCGGCGAGACCGGCGGCACCCGCGCCGACCAGCGCGGACTGTCCCCGCTGACCTGCTCCGGCGTGACCGGCGGGACGACCGGTGCGTTGCCGAAGGACCCGAACACGGCGATGACCCTGCCGGCCAAGACCGCCTACTGCCGGGCGACGTCCGCCGCCGCACACAACCTGACCGGCCCGTTCACGGTCGTCGCCTGGGAACGGGCCACCTCCTGGCCGCAGACCGCGAACGGCCGGATCGTGGCGAAGTACGGCGGCGGCACCGGCACCCTCAACTACATGCTGGCCTGGGACACGGCCGGCACGGCGATGCGCGCGATCGTCGACACCAGCACCGGCCGTTACCAGACCGTCAAGGCGATGACGGCCGACAGCGACTGGCATCAGGTGGCGATGACCTGGGACGGCACCAACCTGCGGCTGTTCGTCGACGGCACCCCGGCGGACGGCAAGGCGGCCCCGGGAACCCCGGTGACCACCTCCACCGTGCTCACCGTCGGCTACACCGCCTCGGACTCGGCGGTGGGCGACGTCGACGAGGTCGCGATCTTCGCCCGTGCCTTCTCCACCGCCGAGATCGCCGCCCTGTACGCCCAGGCCTGACCCGGTAGCGACACGTCCCGACCTTTCCAGGCGTCCGGCGGAGTCTCCCCTGTGTCCGGTGTGGCCGGACACCTTCCGCAGTCAGGGTCTGCCCGCGTGTTGATTTCGGGCGTCCAGCGCGCCCGTATTCACCACACCCCTCACGGGTGTGTTGACTTGTGGCGTGCAGCGCGCCCGTAATCACCACACCCCCACCGGTGTGGTGACTTGTGGCGTGCAGCGCGCCCGTAATCACCACACCCCCACCGGTGTGGTGACTTCGGGCGTGCAGCGCGCCCGTATTCAACACGCCCGCGCGGGTGTGGTGATTTGGGGCGTCCAGCGCGGTGGGATACACCGACTGGTGGCTGGGACGGCAGCACGCCGAGAACGAGACACACCGGATCGCCGCGCAGACGGCCTACGACGACCACTGGCGCCGGCTGATCGGTAACGACCAGGAGCTCGTGCTCGGTGTGCTGTCCGCCGCGTTCGAGGCGGTGCCGGGCCGGGCGCCGGTCGGCGCGGTCGCTGTCGACGCCTGCCGCAGGAGGTGCAGGAGGCGTTCGTCACCGCGCACGCAGGCTGAACCGCAGGCGGCGGCCGGGGCCGGCCTCGTGCGGGGATGAGACAAGCGCAGAACTGAGCGCCGGCTCGGCGGCCGACGGGACGCCGCCGGGCACGGGACACATGGCGATCAACGGAACAACGCCGGGCACTCGGCGGCCGACAGGACGGGCCTGACCCTATCCGCGGGGGATCAGCACCGCGCCGACCCCGGGGATCGCCCGCTGCTGGCCGATCCGGATCAGCGCGCCGGCGGCGGTCCGCCCGTTCTCGCCGGTCTGCGACATCCGGGCCGCGACCAGGCCGGCCACGATCGGCGTGGCGAACGACGTGCCGCTCCAACTGGCCAGACCGGTGAAGACCACGGACATCGGTCCCTCGCCGGGCTGCCGCTCCTGGTAGACGTAGGGACCGGACGGGTACGCGTTGATCACGTCGGTGCCCGGCGCGTACACGTCCACCCAGCCGCCGTGGTTGCTGAACACGGCCCGCTGGTCGAGGGTGGCGTCGAGCGCCCCGGCGGCGACCGCGAACGGGGCGGCGGCCGGCCAGAACGGGCCGTGACTCGCGTCGTTGCCGGCCGCGGCCACCAGCACCACGCCCTTGTGGTGCCGCAACCTGCTCTCGTTGAAGGCAGCCAGGCCCAGCAGCCCGTTGTCGTCGAAGGTGTACGTCCCGGAGGACAGGCAGATGACATCCGGGTGGTCCTCGGCCAGCACGGTGCGCAGGGTGTCGACCACCTCGGTCTCGAGGGCGGCGCCCCGGTGGAAGAACAGGGTACGGACGACGACCGTGGCCGCCGGGGCGACCGTCCGCACCAGGCCGGCGATGAACGTGCCGTGTCCCCGGTAACGCAGGTCGTCCCGGGCCCCGGTGGGGTCGTTCCGCAGGGCCGCCGCGGCCCGGTCCGCGGCGGCCGGGTCCTCGATCCCGGTGACACCGGTCATCCAGGGCGTGGCGTCGCGGGTCGCCTCGTCCAGGGCGGTGTCCACGACCACCACCCGGACGCCGGCCCCGGCCTCCGGATCGGATTCCGGGGCGGGCCAGAGGGGCGTGCCGGGAGCGACGGGAACGGGCTCCGAGTACGGGCAGTGCCCGGCGTCCCCGGACCCGTGCGTGAGGTGCAGCAGGTGGTTGACCGAGGCGGCGCCGTCGCCCAGCGGCGTGGCCGCGAGCCGGACCCGCCGGCCCTCGCGGTCGGTGCCGTGCAGGATCAGGTGGAGGACGTCGATCGTGGAGCGGGGGACGTCGCCCTGTCCCAGCGGCAGCGCCAGCAACCGGTGGCCCGGCACCACCGCCGGCGGCTCGTCACGCGGCCGTCCGTCGCCCGGTCGCGGGTCCGGTCGCGTGTCGTCCTGCTGCCTGTCGTCCGGTTGCGGGTCCGGTCGCGTGTCGTCCGGCTGTCCGCCGTCCGGGCGCGTGCCCGGCTGTCTGTCGTCCGGGCGTCCGTCGTCCGGCCTGCTGCCCGGTGGGCGGAGGTCGACGGGACGGCCGGCAAGCCCGGCGATGATGGCGGTGGCACGGGCGACGGCGTCGTCGCGTACCAGGATGTGTCCCCTCTGGAAGAAGAAGCCGGAACCGGCCTCGAGATCGAACGGTCCCTGGCGGATGTAGTCCCGCTGCGCCCTCCGCCGGAGAGCCCAGCTGTCGTCGACCGGTTGCATTCCGTCCTCCTGTCCTCGGGTCACCGTTACGTAGACTGCGGTCCATGCGGCCTGATACGCCGGACCCCGAGCGACTGTTGCCCCTGGCACTGGCCCGGCCGCGGCAGGCGTACGCCGAGGCGACCCGGCTGCTCGACGGCGGCCCCGGCCCGTACACCGCGTCGATCGCCCACCAGGTGCGCGCCATCGTGGTCCGCGACCACGGCGACCACGTGCGGGCAGTCCGCGAACTGCGGCGCGCGGTCCGGCTGGCCGGCCGCTCCGGTGACCCGGAACGGCTCGCCGACGTGCGGGCCACCCTCGGGTTGACGCTCGGGCTCGCAGGGCGTACCCGCGAAGGTCTTGATCTGTTGAACGTGGCCCTCGACGGACGCCGGGGCGCCTCCGCCGGCCGGATCCTCGCCCGGCGCGCGGGTCTGCTGCGCAGCTGCGGCCGCCTCACCGAGGCCCTGGCCGATCTGCGCCGCGCGATCGTGCTGCTGGGGCGGGCCGGCGACGCAGTGTGGGAGGCCCGGTGCCGCAGTCACCGGTTCCTGATCTACGCGGCGGTGGGGCAGGCGGCCCGCGCCGACCGGGACCTGGTGATCGCCGAGCGGCTGTTCGTCGCCGCCGGCCAGGACCTGGAACACGCGATGACCGTGCACAACCGGGCCGAACTGGCCTTCCAGGTGGGCGACCTGCCGCGGGCGCTGGGATTGCTGGACGAGGCGCAGAGCCGGTACGACGCGCTGCGGGCGAACCGGCCGACCCTGCCGACGGACCGTTGCCACGTGCTGCTGGCGGCAGGCCTGGCCGGGGAGGCGCTGACCGTCACTGATCAGGCGTTGGCGCGGCACGTGGCGCGCGGTGGCGAGGCCACCCGGACGGCCGAGCTGATGCTCGCGGTGGCCGCGGCGGCGCAGGCGGCCGGGCGTCCGGAGGTGGCCGCGCACCGAGCGGCGCAGGCTCGCGCGCTGTTCCGCCGTCAGCACCGGCGGGCCTGGCAGAACCGGGCGGCGTTCGTCGAGCTGCAGGCGCTGGCCGACACGACAGCCGGCTTCGGGCTCGGTACGACAGACGGATCCGGGGCGGGGACGGCGGCTGTGACCGTGGCCGGAACTGTGGCCGGGGCGGACGCCGGGACCGCTTCCGGGGCAGCGGGCACGGCCGGGCTGCGGCGGCGGGCCATCGCGCTCGCCGACGAACTCACCGCGAGCCGGGCGCCGGAGGCCGGTGCGGCGGATCTGTTGGCAGCGCGGTTGTGCACGCCGGGCGGTGCCGCCGCCGACCGGCATCTGGCGCGGGCGGCCCGGGCCCGGCACCGGGGGCCCGGCCTGACCCGGGCGGCGGGATGGCTGGCGCAGGCCCTGCGCGCCGAGGCCCGCGGATCGGCCCGCGGCCTGCTGACCGCGTGCCGGCTCGGACTCGAGGCGGTGGCCGAGCATCAGCGCGGCCTGGCGGCGCCGGACCTGCGGGCGCATGCTTCGGGGTACGGCCGGCGGCTCGCCGCGATGGCCCAACGGCACGCGGTGCTGCGTGGTGATGCGCGGATGCTCCTGACCTGGAGTGAACGCTGGCGGGCCGGCGCGCTGGCGCTGCCCCCGGTCCGGCCGCCGTCCGATCCGGACCTGGCCGCCGACCTGGCCGCGCTGCGCGGCGTGATCCGCTCCCTGGAGCAGGCCCGGCTGGCCGAGGACCCGGTGGACCAGCTCGACCAGCGCCGCCGCAAGCTGGAGGCGTCGGTCCGCTCCCGGGCCCGCCGGGTACCGGGCGGCACGACCGGCGGCGGACCGGGCCGGATGCGGATCGGTGACCTGCTCGACGGGCTGGCCGGGCACCGGCTGATCGGGCTGGCCGTGGTCGACGGCCGCATCCACGCCACCACGGTCGCCGGTCGCCGGGTGCGGGCCTTCCCTGCCGGGACGCTCGACGCCGCCATGCGGGAGGCGGAGCTGGCCCGGTTCCTGCTGCGCCGCCTCGCCCACGGCCTACCGTCGCCGCGCTGGCGCGAGGAACTGGCCACGGCCGGCGCCCGCTTGCAGGAGCTGCTGCTCGGCGCGGCCGCCGGCCTGCTCGACGACGGCCCCACGGTGATCGTGCCGCCGGCCCGCTTCCACACCGTGCCGTGGTCCCTGCTGCCGGCCCTGACGGGCGTACCGGTGGTGGTGTCGCCCTCCGCGCTGATGTGGCTGCGCGCCGGAGCCGCCGAGGAGCCCGGCACCGGCGCGGCCGTGTCCAATGCCGGTGCGGCCTCGTCCGTTGCCGGCGCGTCCTTGTCCAATGCCGGTGCGATCGCTGGGCGGGCTGGGGAGCGGCGGGTGGTGGTGGCCGGTGGACCGGGACTGCCGGGTGGGGCGGGTGAGGTCGCCGCGGTGGCGCGGGAACACCCGGGGGCGGTGGTGCTCGACGGTCCGGCGGCGACCGTGGACGCGGTACTCGCCGCACTGGACGGGGCGTGGCTCGCGCACATCGCCGCGCACGGCCGGTTCCGGGCGGACAACCCGCTGTTCACGTCGGTCACTCTCGCCGACGGTCCGCTGACCGCCTACGACCTGGGCCGGTTGCGGCGGGCGCCCCGGCAGCTGGTGCTGTCCAGTTGCGACTCGGCGGTGGCGGCCCCGGTCGGTGGCGACGAACTGCTGGGCATGGTCAGCGCGCTCGCGCCGCTCGGCACCACCGGGCTGCTGGCCAGTGTGGTACCGGTCAACGACGGGGCGGCCTGCCCGATGATGGTGATCGTTCATCGGCGGCTGGCGGTGGGGGAGTCGTTCGGTGAGGCGCTGTGTGCGGCCCGGGCCGCCGCGCGGGCGACCGGTGACCCGGTGGCCATCGCGACGGCGGCGTCGTTCATAGCCGTCGGACGCTGAGAGTGCCGATATCGCGGCCATGGTCACAGGGTCATCCACTCGGTCAGGACGACCGCCCCGTCCGCCGTCCGGCACCGCAACCGGGCCGGACCCGGTGCCACCCCGGTCACCACGAAACGGCCCAGGTCGTCCGCCTCCACCGGCGCCGGAGGCAGCCCCGGATCCGGCCCCGCCCGGTCGAGCATCAGCCCGTCCACCGGCGCCCCCGTGAGCTGACCGATCAGGGTCAGCGCCGCCCCCTCCCGGTGGACTTCCAGGTCGAGGTGGACGTCGCCGTCCGCGTACCGCAGCATCCGCCCGTCGCCCTCGGCACCCCGGACGACCGCCAGGGTGTCGCCGCGGACCGCGGCGGCCGTGTCGGCGATCAGCCGGGCCAGCCGGGCGTCCATCCGCCGGGTCTCGAAGGCGGCGTCCGCGGCGGCCAGCACCGCCTCCGGGGTCGGGTCGGCCGTGTCGAGTACCCGGCGCAACCCGGCGAGCAGGGCGTCGTCGTTCCGGTGTGACGCGGTGGGCGGGCTGTCGTCGTCGCGGTGTGGCGTAGCGGGTGGGCTGTCGTCGTCGCGGTGTGGCGTGGCGGGCGGGCTGTCGTCCTTCCGGTGTGGCGTGGCGGGCGGGCTGTCGTCGTTCCGGTGTGGCGTGGTGGGCGGGCTGTCGTCGTTCCGGTGTGGCGTGGTGGGCGGGCTGTCGTCGTTCCGGTGTGGCGTGGTGGGCGGGGCGTCGTCGGGGTTCACAGCGGGTACGGCCCCGCCGCCAGCACCTCCCGCAGGCGGGCCAGGCAGCGTTGCCGGGTCGGGCCGATGCTGCCGATCGGCATGTCCAGCGTCACCGACACCAGCGCGTAGCTCGGTGGCGGGTCCGCCAGCAGCAACCGCAGCAGGGTCTCGCAGCGGGGCCCGAGGGAGCGGAACGCCCGCCACAGCGCGGCGTCCCGTTCGGTGCGCAGCAGGTGCCGGTCCAGCGGTTCGGACGGTCCGGGCAGTTCGTCGAACCGGTCCTGGTCGATCACGCGCTGCCGCCGGGCCAGGGTGTCCAGGCACTGGCGGCGCATCGTGGTGGTCAGCCAGCCGCCGACCCGGTCGGGTTCGCGCAGGTCGTCGAGGCGTTCGACGAGGCGCAGCCATGTGGTCTGCACGGCGTCAGCCGCGTCGTCGGGCCGTAGCCGCATGCCGCGGGCGACGGCCCACAGCCGTCCGCTGTAGCGCCGGACCAGTGCCTGCCAGGCGTCGCGTTCGCCGGCACGGATCCGTTTGACCAGGTCCTCGTCGCTCGTATCCTGCCAGCCGGCCATCGCGACCACTCCCGGGCTCGGGGACCGAACCCCCATTGTCGGCACGCCCCGGTGACGCTGTCCATGCACCTGTCGGTGACTTGTCGTGTGTCCTCATACCGGTCAGGACGGTTCGCCCGGTCGGCTGATACCGGTATCAGCTGGCCTCGGTGGGCCCTCTCTGCCAATGACGAACGCCACCGGCGAACGCTACTGACGAACACCGCCGACGAACACCGCCGACGAACACCGCCGGTGAACGCTACTGACGAACGCCGTCGGCGAAGAGCGGTGACGAGGGCTGACGAACGCCACCGGTGAAGGCCGATGAGGAGGGGAGATGCCGGGATGACACGGATCTGCGCCTGTCTGCTGGGCGAGTTCCGCCTCACCGTCGACGGCCGGGAGGTGCGCGGACTTCCCGGCCGCCGCGGCCGGGACGTGCTGGCCTACCTGCTCACCCACCGGGAGGCGGCCTGCCCGGCGGACGTCCTGATGGAGGCGATCTGGCCGGGTGCGTGCCCGGCCGCCGCCCACAACCGGCTCCATGTGGCGCTCAGCGGCGCCCGCCGGGCCCTGCGGGAGGTGTCGGCGGCGACGATCGTGGAGCGCGGTCCGGGCGGTTACCGGATCGGCCGGCGGGTGGAGGTCTGGACCGATGTGGAGCGTTTCGAGGCCGCCTGCCGGGCGTCCCGCATGGTGCGGACCGAGGGGGTACGCCCCGGCGAGGAGGCCGTCATGTTGGCCCGCGGTGACTTCCTCGCGGGTGAGCCGTGTGCCCCGTGGGCGCTGGCCCGGCGGGCGGCGGTCCGAACGCAGCTGCTCGAGGTGCAGAGCCGCCTGGTCGCCTGCTATCTGGCCCGCGGTGACTTCGGGCCGGCCGCGACGCTCGCCCACCGGGTGCTCGCCGACGACCCGTGCAACGAGGACGTGCACCGGGCGCTGATGCTCTGCTACGCGCGGACCGGGATGCGGCACCTGGCGTTGCTGCACTACCGGCAGGTGGTCGAGGTGCTGTGGGACGCGCTGCGGGTCCGCCCGTCCGCGGAGACCGAGCGCCTCCACGACGAGTTGCGCCGCCCGTCCCCGGAGACCGAGCGCCTTCACGATGAGCTGCGCCGCCCGTCCCCGGAGACCGAACGCCTCCAGGACCGGCCGCGCCGGCCGGGAACGGTGCCCCAGCCGGCGTAGCCGTGGTCGCAGGTCACACGATCTGCACGGTGGTGCTCTCGATGTTGGAGATGTCGAAGTTCACGCCCGCCTCGACCTTGTACGAGGCCCGCGCCACCAGCACGTCCCCGGCGGCCACGCCACCGGGCGCCGGGAAGGTCACCTTCAGCGTCTCGGTCCGGAAGGTCTGCTCCTGGGCCTTCAACGGCTCGTCGATCTTGCCGCTGCCGACGACGGCCCCGGTGAACAGGTTGACGACCACGACCCGCAGGAGGTGGTGGCTGACCGACTCGTTCAGGTCCTTGCCGATCTCGATGTCGGCGTGCACCTCGTACCCGGCGGCGTCGTCGAGGGTGGTGACGGCGGTGTTCTTGGCCGTCTCGGTGAAGAAGAGCCGTACGATGCGGGCGTCCCCGTCGTTGGTACCCATTGCTGTGCTCCTTGCGTCGCCTGACTTGACGCCGGTAGCTGACCAGCCCGCACTTACCGCGCACTTATCGATCAGGCGTCCCTGATCGCGCCGTCCGCCCGGTCACCAGCGCCGATCCCCCTTACGAGTACCAGGCGGGCGGACCGGAGATCGGCGACGGACGTCCCGGTCTGGATCTCCACCACGCCCGGTTCGAGGTACGGCCGCCCCACCTCGTCCACCGCATGCAACTGCTCGGCGCCGACCGGCAGCTCGACCGTCACCGACTCGCCGGCCGGCACCGGGACCCGCCGGAAGCCGCGCAGTTCCCGGCTCCGCGGCCAGGTCGCGGCGGTGACCCGGCGCAGGTGGAGCTGGACCACCGCGGTCGCGTCCCGCGGGCCGTCGTTGCTGACCGTGACCCGGCAGGTGATCTCCCCGGGCGCCCCGACGTCGATCACCGTGCCGCTCAGGACGGGTGCGGACACCGCGAGACCGGCCGGCCCGCCCGCTCCGAACGGCAGCAGCGGCCCGGGTGGCGCGTCCAGGTAACCGGACCAGTCGTGGTCCCGGTGGTTGTAGTGGACCGGCAGGCTCGCCGCGTCGCGGGGCATCGACACCGGCAGCCGCCCGGTCGCCTCCCGCCGGCCGAGCAGCACGTCGGCGACCACCGTGCCCAGCGCCGGACCGGGGTAGAACACCGTCAGGCAGGCACCCGCCGCGGCCAGTTCGGCGCCGATCACGTGCGGACGGCCCTGCACCAGCACCACCACCAGGGGTGTGCCGGTCGCGGCCACCCGGCGCAGCAGTTCCCGCTGGCCGTCGCCGAGGCGCAGCCCGGCCAGGTCGACGCCCTCCCCGGCGGTCATCTGCGACGCCGGCCCGCCGGCCCGGGCCGCGCCGTTGACGTCGAAGGACACGCCGTCCTCGCGGGCGCTGGACCCGCCGAGGCAGAGCACGACGACGCCGGCGTCGCGGGCCAGGTCCACCGCGGCCGGGATCGCCCCGTCGGCGCCGGTGGCGATGTCCGCGCCGGGGGCGGTGGTGACGGTCAGGCCGGCGTCGCGCAGGGCCGCCGCGACGGTGACACCGCTGCCGGGGCGCTGCGGCGCGGTGTAGTCGCCGAGCGCGTGCGCCACGGTGTCGGCGTGCGGGCCGAGCACGGCCACCGTCGTGTCCCCGCGCAGCGGCAGCAGGCCGGCGTCGTCGTGCAGCAGCGTCACCGACCGGGCGGCGATCTCCACCGACAGCCGGGCCGCCTCGCCGGCCGGGGGAGCGGCGACGTGCACCGGCGGGTCGAACAGGCCGAGGCGGAACTTCAGCGCCAGCACCCGGCCGACGGCCGCGTCCAGGTCCGCGGTCGTCGCCAGGCCGGCCGTGACCGCGGCGCCGACGTGCGGGAACACCTCGTCCCACAGGCTCAGGTCGGTGCCGGAGCGCAGGGCGAGCGCGGCCGCCGCGACCGGGTCTCCGGTCATCCGCAGCAGGCGGTCCAGCGCCGTGCCGTCCGCCATGATCAGCCCGCGGAAGCCCAGGGACTCGCGGATCACCGTCGTCAGCAGCCACCGGTTGGCGGCGGCGGGCAGCCCGTCGACCTCGCTGTACGCGGCCATCATCCCGGCCGCACCGGCCGCGGCGGCGGCCCGGACCGGGGGCAGGTGGATCTCGGCGAGTTCCCGCCGGCCCAGTTCGGTGGCGGCCCAGTTGCGCCCGCCCACGGTCGCGCCCTGCCCGGCCGCGTGTTTGAGCACGACCGCGAGACGGTCCGGCGCGATCGGCGCGCCGGCGCCGCAACCCTGCATCCCGCGTACCGTCGCGGTGGTGAAAGCGGCCGCGAGGTGCGGGTCCTCGCCGAAGGTCTCCTCGGCCCGGCCCCACCGCGGATCCCGCAGCACGTCCAGCGTGGACACCAGCGCGACGTGCGCACCCCGCGCGCGGACCTCGGCCGCCACCTCCCGGCACGCTTGTTCGTAGAGGTCCGGGTCCCAGGTCGAGGCGACCGCCAGGGCGACCGGCAGCACCGTGCCGTCCAGCGCCTGATGCCCGTGCGGCACCTCCTCGACGAACAGGGCCGGGATGCCCAGCCGTGACGTGGCGACGATCGTCCGCTGGATCTCCGCGCACAGCTCGGCGCTGTCAGAAGCGGTCACGCCGGTGTCCCAGGTCTGTCCCGACCAGGCGTCCGCGCGCTGCAGGCCGTAAACCGCGCCGATCCCGCCGAACCGCCGCGCCTCCGCGACCAGTTCCTCGGTGGCCGCGAAGCGGGAGGCAGTGGAGCCGGGCGCGGTGGAGCCGGATGCGGTGCGCCGCCAGGCCCGCCAACCGTAGAGACGCTGGTTGACCTGGCCCACCTTCTCCTCGAGGGTCATCCGGCCGAGCAGGTCGGCGACCCGTGCGGCGACCGGCAGGCCCGCGTCGCGGTAGGTCATGCTTGGAACATCTCGCTGTCGCTGACCGCGCTGTAGACGCCCGGTGTGTTGTGTGCGGCGGGCGGGAACACGGAGGCGTACCCGTGATCGGTCTCGGACAACACCAGAGCGGGCCGGACGCCGCGCGCGGCCGCCTCCATCCAGGCCGTGAAAACGGCCCCACCGGGTGCGAGGGTGGTCCGGCTCACCGGGACGCCCGCGCTGTCCGCGGGGATGCGCACGGCCACGGTACGAGGTGACGCCGGCCGTTCCCGCCACGCGGCGCGGACCTGGCCCGCCACCTCGGCGAACGCCTTGCCCAGTGGCTTGACCGTCCCCTCGGCGTCGAACAGGCCGAGCGAGTGCTCCAGGTCCGGGAAGTCGCCGAGGCCGCGCCGCACGTCGTGCGAGCACCACCAGGTGACTCCCCACAGCGCGTCCGACTCGGCCGCCGCCAGCACCGTCCGGCGGCAGAACTCCGGGGCCTGCGCCTCGGTGAGGCAGTTGAGGGGTGCGCCGACCTCCTGCAGCCACACCGGCCGGTGCGGGTCGGTGGCGAACGCCCGGGACAGCTCGATCAGGTATTCGGCGTGCCGGATGCTCTGCTCCGACATCGCGCCATAGTGCTGCGCGGTCCCGTTGAAGATCCACGAGTGGACGGCGGTCACGTCGCCGAACCGGCTCGCGTGGGTGGGCAGGAACGGGTGCCCGTCCTGGTACCAGACGGCGTCGTACTCGGCGTGCACCCGCAGGCCCCGGCCGTCCGCGGGGGCCGCGGCCAGCAGGGTCTCCAGCCAGGCGGTCACCTCGGCGGGGGTGGCCGGCATCGGGCTCGGGTGCGGCCGGGAGGAGAACTGGTTGACCTCGTTGCCGAGTGTCACGCCCAGATAGCCGGGCAGGTCGGCGACCGCGCCGTGCACCGCCGCGACCAGGTCGGCCTGGGCGGCGACGGCGTCCGGGTCGGTGAACATGTTGGTCCGGTGCCAGCTGGACAGCCACGACGGCAGGAAGTCGAAGCTGGACAGGTGGCCCTGCAGCACGTCGACGCTCGCGTCCAGCCCGGCCTCCCCGGCGATCTCCATGACCCGGCGCACGTCGGCGAGGGCCTGGTCCCGGATCAGGGTCCGGTTCGGCTGCAGCACCGGCCAGAGCGGCAGCACCCGCACGTGGTCCAGGCCGAGCGCGGCAATGCCGTCCAGGTCGCGGCGGACCGCGTCCCAGCGCGGCGACAGCCACTCGTAGAACCAGTCGCCGGACGGGACGTAGTTGACGCCGAAGCGGGGCGTGGCGTTGTGCACGGGGATCATCCTTTGATGCCGCCGGCCTGCAGGCCGCGGAAGAAGTAGCGTTGGAGCAGGGCGAAGACGGCCAGGATCGGGACCAGCGCGATGATGGTGCCGGCCGCGATCAGCCGTGGGTCGGAGACGAACGTGCCGCGCAGCCGGTTCAGGCCCAGGGTGAGGGTGTAGTTCTCCTCGCCGGAGAGCACGATCAGCGGCCACAGGAAGTCGTTCCAGGCGCCGACGAACGAGAAGACCGCCACCACCGTCATCACGCCGCGGACCTGCGGGGCGCAGATGTGCCGGAACCGCTGCCAGACGCCGGCGCCGTCGATCCGGGCCGCCTCCTCCAGTTCGTTCGGGATGGACTGGAAGGCGTTGCGCATCAGCAGCACGTTCAGCGCGCCGACCGCGGTCGGCAGCGCCACCCCGAGAAGGGTGTCGGCGAGCCCGGTCGAGCGGACCAGCAGGAACTGGGCGATGATGATCGCCTCGATCGGCACCAGCAGGGCCACCACGAACAGGCCGGTGACCAGGCCGCGGAACCGGAACCGGAGCCGGGCCAGGGCGTACCCGGCGAGGGTGGCGCCGGCGACGTTGCCGCCGACCACGATCAGCGCCACGAGACCTGAGTTCCACACGTAGCTGAGGACCGGCACCCGGTCCAGCACGCCGGTGTAGTTGTCGAGTGTCGGATCGGACGGGATGATCTGCGGCGGCTGGGCGTACAGGTCGTCGCCGGGGCCCTTGACCGACAGTGACAGCTGCCAGAGAAGCGGTCCGGCCAGCAGCAGGAAGAACCCGGTCAGCACCAGGTAGCGTCCGGCCCTCTGGGCGCGCGTCACTTGTCGCCTCCCCGGTTCTGGAACCACAGCTGGGCGGCCAGCAGACCGCCGAGCAGCACGAACATCACCATGCTGATCGCTCCGGCGTACCCGGTCTGCGCCTGCAGGCCGGTGCCCTCCTGCTGGATGAGCATGGTGACGGTGATGTTCTGGCCGCCGGTGCCACCGGTCCCGCCGGTGAGCACGTACACCTCGCCGAAGACCCGGAACGCCGACACCGAGGAGAACAGGCCGATCAGCGCCGACGTGGCCCGCACCCCGGGCACGGTCACGTGCCGGAACTGCCGGAACGGTCCGGCGCCGTCCATCGCGGCCGCCTCGTACAGCGACCGGTCGATGTTGGCCATCGCCGCCAGGTAGATGACCATGTAGTAGCCGAGGCCGGTCCAGACCGTCACGACCATCGCGCTGATCAGTGTCAGCCAGCGGTCGCTGAGGAAACCGATCGGCTCGTTGATCACGCCGAGCCAGCCGAGCAGCTGGTTGATCAGGCCACGGGTGTCCAGCAGGTTGGTCCAGATCAGGCCGACGATCACCGACGACATGACCACCGGCAGGTAGTACGCGGTCCGGAAGAACCCGAGGATCCGGGTGGTGCCGTTGACCAGGGCGGCCAGGGCCAGTGGCGCCGCGATCATCACCGGGACGACGCAGACCACGTACAGCATCGAGTTGACCATCGCGGTGCGGAACCGCTCGTCGCCGGCGAGCCTGACGAAGTTGTCGACGCCGATGAACTGTCCGGGTTTGAGCAGCGTCGCGTCGGTGACCGACAGGGCGAGCGTGTTGACGAACGGGAACAGGACGAAGACCGCGACGATCAGGAGGGCGGGCGCCAGGAACAGCCACGGCGCCCACCACCGGTCGTGTGTCCGGTCGGCCCCGCCGCGGGCCTGGCCGGCCCGCGACGGGGTGATGGTGGTGGTGGTCGTCATTACTTGGGCAGGTTGTCCTGCGCGTACTTGACCGACTCGTCCAGCGCGGCCTGCACGTCCTTCTTGCCGAGGACCGCGAGGGCGATCTGCTCGCGCATGAAGTCGACGCTCTTGCTGGAGAACGCGGCCGGCCAGTACACGATCGCCTCGGAGACGGCCTTGGCCGACTCGACGCGCAGCTTCGCCTCGGGGGTGCCGTCGTCGGTGGTGAAGTACGCGTCCTCGAGGGCACCCGCCGCGGACGGGAAGATCGCCGCCTTGCTGCTGAACCCGAGCTGGTTCTCCCTGTTCGTGGCGAACTTGGCGAACGCGACGGCCGTGGCGGTGTTCTTCGACTTCGCGTTGACGGCGAGGGACTCGATGTACATGTTCGGCTTGTCGTTGGTGATCTGCGGGGAGATCGCCACCGTCTCGGCGATCTTCGGTGCCGTCGACTTGAGGTCCTTCAACGTGTACGAGCTGCCCGGCAGCCAGCCGACCTGACCGGCCTTGAACGCGTCCACCTCACCGGTCTGCAGCTCGTTCAGCGTCGCCTCGGTGAGCCCGCCCGCCTCGAACAGCTGCTTGTACCTGGTCACCAGCTCGACACCCTTGGCGTCGTTGAAGGTGAACGTCGTGCCCTCGGCGTTCATCAGCGGAACCCCGTACGCGCCGAAGGTCTCGATGGCCGGAAGCCGGCCCACCATGGTCTCGCCGCTCTTGCACTTACTCGCCATGGTCTGGCCGGCGGTGAACAGCGCGTCGAAGGTGGTCGGCAGGGCGGCCTTGTCGACGCCGCACTTGTCCAGCAGCGCGGTGTTGAAGAACGACGGGCCGGTGTTCAGGTACCACGGGTACGCGTAGGTGCCGCCCAGCGACGGGAAGTGGTTCGCGTCCCACGCCTTCGGCAGGTAGTCCTTCGCCGCGTCCGGGTCGGTCTTCGACAGGTCCAGCAGCATCCCGGCACCGGCCAGGGTGAACGCCGCCTCCGGTCCGATGTCGACCACGTCCGGCAGCGATCCGGCGGCCGCGTCCGCGGACAGCTTGTCCTGGTACCCCTCCGGCGGCTGGTCGATCCACGTGACCGTGGTCCCCGGGTTGGCGGTCTGGAACGCCGTCACCAGGCCGGTGAAGTACTCCTCGTAGCCGCCCTTGAGGTTCCAGGTCTGGAAGGTGATCTCACCCTTGATCTCGCCGCTGACGGTGGCCGTGGTGTCGTCGGAGCCGGAACCCCCGACCCCGCACGCGCCGAGGGCGAGCGCTGCGACGACGGGAAGGACGAATCTTGCCGGTTGACGGAACATTCAGCGCTCCTTGATGGGGGAAAAGCGGAGAGTCGTGATCTGGTACGGGCCGAGGATCAGGCCGTCGCCGTTCGCGGGGGACTCGGGGCGCTCCAGCAGATCGGTCTCGGTCACCGTGGCGGGGAAGGAGGCGTGCGGGCGTGCGGTGGCCCGGCCGCCGCGGCTCTCGTGGATCCGGACGATCACGTCGCCGCTGCGGTCGTCGGCCAGCTTGATCCAGTCGATGACGGCGGCGCCGGACTCCAGTCCGAGCTCGATCAGCGGCTCGGTGTCCGCGAGGCCGTCCAGCCGTGGGGCGTTGAGGTCGTCGGCGGCGGCCCGGGTGGCGGTCTCGTCGCCGGCCACCACGGCGAACCGGAAGGTGTGCCGTCCCCGGTCGGTGTCCGGGTCCGGGAACCGCGGGGCGCGCAGCAGCGTGGGCCGGATGTCGGTGCCGCCGGGGATGCGGCGCACGTCGCAGCCGTAGGTGGAGTCGTTGACGACGCCGACACCGAGGCCGGGTTCGCCGACGTGCACGAAGCGGTGCGAGCAGACCTCGTACTGGGCCTCGTCGGCGAGGGTGTTCTCGTGGGTGGGGCGGTCGAGGGCGCCGTACTGGGTCTCGTAGCGGGCCCGCAGCGTGCGCACGCCGACCGGGATCGACAGCTTGAGCAGGTGTTCGGTCTCCTGCCAGTCGACATCGACGGTGATGTCGAGCTGCGCACTGCCCGGAGTCAGCGAGTAGGTAACAACGAACCGCGACTCTTCAGTTTTTGTCGTGGATTTAATGGATATATCTGAAATTTCGACGGACGCTACGGGTAGCGCACGTTCGTTTCGGAACACGTGACGATCCAGGTCCCAGGCGTCCCAGCGCACCGGCTCGTCCCGGAAGAGGCGCAGCACCCCCAGGTCACCCACGTTGAGCTGACGACCGTCCCGCAGGTCCACCAGCGACACCACGTGCCCGTTGTCGCCGATCTCGGCCCGCAGGATCCCGTTGTCGAGGACGTTGCCCACCGGCGCGACCGGAGTGACATCGCGGACGACCTGCCAGCCGCTCACCCGCCCCGGTGCGCCGCCGCCGGGGACGAGCCCGGTCAGGTCGTCGAGGAGGGCGTCATAGGTGGCCCGCGCCTCCCGGTGCACCCAGGAGATCGACGACCCGGGCAGGATGTCGTGGAACTGGTGCAGCAGTACGGTCTGCCACGCCTTCTCCAACTCGTCGTAGGGGTATGCCACCCCATCGCGCACCGCCGCCACGGCCGCCAGGTACTCCACGGTCCGCAGCAGCGCCTCGGCCCGCCGGTTGCCCTGCTTCATCGCGATCTGCGAGGTCAGCGTGCCCCGGTGCAGTTCCAGGTACAGCTCACCGGCCCACACCGGCGCGTGGTCGCCCATCTCCGCCTCGGCGGCCGCGAAGAACTCCTCCGGCGAGCCGAGTTCGACGCGCGCCGTACCCTCGAGGTCGCGGAACCGGTGGGCGCGGGCGGCCATCTCCCGGTTGGGGCCGCCGCCACCGTCGCCGTACCCGTAGAGCAGCAGCGACCGTCCGGAGATCGCCTTGTCCCGGAAGTTGCGGACCGCGTGCTTGAGCTCGGCCGGGGTCACCTCGGCCGCGTAGGTGTCGGCCGGCGGGAAGTGCGTGAAGATCCGGCTGCCGTCGATGCCCTCCCACGCGAACGTGTGGTGCGGGAACGTGGTGGTGTCGTTCCAGGAGATCTTCTGGGTGAGGAACCAGCGGTACCCGGCCCGGCGGGCGATCTGCGGCCACGCCCCGGAATACCCGAAACTGTCCGGCAGCCAGACGACCTCGCTCTCGTGGCCGAACGTCTCCCGGAAGTAGCGCTTGCCCATGCTGATCTGCCGGACCAGGGACTCGCCGCCGGGCATCATCGCGTCGGACTCCACCCACATGCCGCCGACCGGGACGATCCGGCCCTCGGCCACCTTCTGCTTCACCCGTTCGAACAACTCCGGGTGGTCCTCCTGCACCCACGCGAACTGCTGCGCGGACGACATCGCGTACACCAGATCGGGATCGGTCTCCATCAGGGTGAGCACGTTGGTGAGCGTGCGGGCCACCTTGCGGCGGGTCTCGCGCAGCGGCCACAGCCAGGCCGAGTCGATGTGCGCGTGACCGATCGCGGTCATGGTGTGCGCGGAGGCGTGCGCCGGCTGGGCCAGCGCCCCGGCCAGCGCGGCCCGCGCCTGCCCGGTGGTCGGCGCGTCCAGGGCGGACTCGACGGCGGTCAGCACCCGCCAGTAGCGGGGCTCGTCGGTGTCCAGGTGCGGCAGCAGGTCGCCGGTCGCCTCGAGATCCCGCAGCAGGTCGAAGACGTCCGGATCGAACGCGCACAGCTGCGCCGAGACCAGCCGGTAGGGCTCCGGCTCACCGGGTCCGGGCTTCTCCCCCCACGTCGTCTCGACGAAGGGCGGCAGGCCGAGCAGCAGTGGGTTCGCCGCCGCTTCCACGTACACGACGAAGGTCCTGTCCTCAGCGACCAGACCCGGTGCGGCTCCGGGCCCGGTGAGCCGCACCCAGCCGTTGCGGGGATGCAGAGCCTTGACGGGTACGCCGTCCGGCCGGTACGCGAGGCCCTCGGCGTGGCCGCCGACCGAATGGTCGAACCAGCCCAGGTCGAGAACCAGCTCGACCGGCAGGCCGGTGTCCGGGACGCGCCCCTCGATCCGTAGCCAGGTGGTGCCCCAGGCGGGCGCCCAGGTGTCGCCGATCGCGAACGGGGTGTAGTCGGCCTCCAGCGCGCGGGCCACCGGCACCGGTTCGCCGTCGCCGTCGACCCGCCAGGCGGTGACGGTCACGTCGGCGACCGGGGTGTGCAGGCGGGGGCGGATGCGATCCCGGACCACCCGTTGCAGGCGTGCGAGGACGTGGGACGGATTCAGGTGCATGGGGCGCGACCTCCGATCTGGAGAGAACGCTAAAGCGCTTTAGTTCATGAGTCAACGGTGTGACGGAATCGATGCACATCGGCATCAGCGCTGCTGGGTGCTCTCCCGGACGGCGAGGTTCGGCTGCTGCGCGTCGGCGTCCGGCACCGGCTCGTCGTGGATCAGCCGCAGCAGCTTCGCCGCCACCGCCTCACCGAAAACCGCCGGATCACGCTGCACCGCGGTCAGCGACGGCTGCAACGCCGTGCAGATCGCCGAGTCCTCGCAGCTGACCACCGAGATGTCCGCCGGCACCGACAGGCCCGCGCCGCGCAGCGCCCGCACCCCGGCCACCGCGAGCACCTCGTTGTCGAAGACCACCGCGTCCGGCCGCACCGGCGCCTCGATCAGCCACCGGGTCGCGGCCAGGCCCTGCTCGTCGCCGTAATCGGTGCCGATCACCCCGGGCTCGGCCAGACTGCCCGCCGCGGCCTTGCGGAACGCCGCGATCCGCCGGTGCACGTGCAACAGGTCGGCCGGCCCGCTGACATAGGCCAGACGCCGGTGACCGGTCGCCCGCAGATGGTCGACGATCAACCGCATCGCCGCCGCGTCGTCGACCGTCACACACGGGAGCAGCTTCTTCGGATCCGGGCCACCGGCCAGCACGGCCGGAAGACCCAGTTCCTTGAGGTACGCCGGACGCGGGTCCCCCCGGCGCAGATCACTGATGATCACGCCCTCGACGCGGCGCTCCTCGCTCCACCGGCGCAACACGGCCAGCTCCTCGTCGACCGCGGAGGTCATCTGGAAGAGCAGGCCGTACCCGCGGGTGCTGAGCACGGACTGGGCGCCGGTCAGCAGCCGCAGGTAGAAGCTCTCCATGCCGAACTCCCGCACGTCGCGGGTCAGCACGAAACCGACGGTCATCGACGTGATGCCCGACAGCGTGCGCGCCGCGTGGTGCGGCGCCCACTGCAGCTCCTTGGCCAGGTCGAGCACCCGGCGGCGGGTCTCCTCGGAGACGCCGGGCCGGCCGTTGAGGGCGAACGAGGCGGCCGACTCCGAGATCCCCAGACGGGCGGCGAGATCCTTCAGGGTCGGGCGGTGGCGGCGCGGCGGCATGGATCCTCGTTCTTCTCCGGTGTGGCGTTACGGTACACGCGCCTACCTGATCACCGTGGTGGCCTTGTTCCCCGAGTAATCCTCGATCGTCACGGTCAACCGCGAGGTCGTGGACACCGGCGTGACGGTCAGCGCCACCGTCGTGGTCCGGCCCCGGATGATGTACGGCTTGGCGCCCGACGAGTACGTGGTGGCGAACGTCTTGGCCACCCCGTCCTCCTCGACGTACAGCTTGTACCAGTCCTTCGTCGCGGGCGTGTGGAACGTGTACCTGTTCCCGCTGATCGCGACCAGGTCCGCGGGGTAGGGCTCGACGGTGGTGTCCGCGTACTCGCCCCGGAAGTCCACCGGTGTGCCCTTCGCGGCCTCGACCGTCACCTGGTAGTGCCCGCCGTCGGTGGGCCGGCCGGTCAGCACGGCCTCGGTGGCGGTGTCCGGGACCGCGACGCCGTCGACGGTGGTGCCCTTGCCGGCGTTCCGCCACTTCACGGTGAGGGTGCCGTCGGCTGCGGCGGTGGCGGTGACAGCACCCGGACCGCGGGTGAAGTCGTAGTCCAGTCTCTGCGGCTTGCTGACACTGCCGTCGTGGCCGATCGCCCGCAACTCCAGGGTGCCCTTCGCCTCGGCTTTCCCGGCCGTGAAGTGCTTGACGTACAGCACGTCGTCGTAGACACCGCCCAGGTAGCGGCCGTCGTCGTAGACGGCGTACTCCGCGACCTCGTCGTAGGGCGCCAGGTCCCAGCCGAGTTCGAGTTCGTCGCTGGCGGTCAGGGCTCCGCGGATGTGCAGACCGGTCGGCTTGCCGGGGGTGTGCTTGCGACCATCGTTGACGGTGAGGCGGCCGATGTTGACTTGATAGTCATCGACCGTGGCACCGTCAACATCGAGGCCGACCGTGGCGATGGTGCGACCCCGGTGGGCGCCGAGGTCGAGCGTCGCCGTCGTCCAGCCCGCGGTCTGCACGCCGCTGTCCGGGACGGGGATGGTGACCACCGTCGACGGGTCGTCCGTGAACGTCAGGGCGGCACTCACCGTCGAGGTGTCGGTGGGGGAGACCTTGCGGTAGGTCAGGTCGATCGTCGACTTCGTGTCGACTCGCAGCTCGGTACGGTAGAGCTTGAGGTGGTTCCTCCCCGTCAGATCCCCCTGGATCACCAGGGAACTGCCACCCTGGTAGCCGCCGATCTGCTGGTAGTCGAAGCGGTCGGCCTTGACGTAGTCCGGTCCGTAGTCGTAGTCGACGCCGAGCGTGCCGGTGTTGTTCCACTGCCAGGTGACCGGCTTGTCCTGCACGTTGATGTTCGACCACTCGGCCCGGTCCGAGATCACGCCCTTCTCCCGCCACTCCAGTCCGTGGCCGGTGTTGAAGGTCGTGTCGAAGACGGTGCCGCCGATGGTCGAGCGCTCGGTGATGTAACTGTCGATGCCCTTCCAACCGGCCGCGTCGTCGGTGGCGCTGCCGGTCGTGCTGCCGGTCCACCAGCGGCGCTCCCGGTCGTACGCCCTCCACTGCTCGGCGTCGTCCTCCTTGTTCGCCATGTCCGCGTGCACGAAGTCCGCGCCCAGCGTGGCGATCGCGTTCATCGGCACACCGTTCGCGTCCAGGTTGTCCCGCAGGTCGTACGGCTGCTCGAACTGGTACATGCCGGCCTCGACCCCGGCGAACGACACCTTCCGCGGATCCAGGCCGATCGACTTCGCGTGCGCCGCCGACGACGTCAGGCGCGACCTGTTCCACCAGTAGTTGAGGAACATCGAGTCGCTGACGTCACCGAGCTGCGGATCCCTGACGAACGGGCTGTTCAAGCTGTTGAACGCGTTCTGGTACGTCCGTGCGCCGGTGGTGTCGTGCACCGAGTCGTAGAACTGCACGTACAGTCCCGCGTCCTTGATGACCTTCAGGAACTGCTTGTAGCGGGGGATGTCCGCGACCGCGACCGACGGTTCCTCCTGGTTGATGAAGTAGCCGTCGAAGCCGTACCACCGGGCCAGCTCGATCAGCTTGCGCGCCACCGGGTAGTCCCCGCTCGCGTCCTGCTTCAGCAACTCGGTGTACGTCTGGGTGCCCCGGTCGTTCTCCGAGAAGAAGATCGTCCCGAGCGACTTGACGCCGTTACGGTGCGCCGCATTGGTGTATCCGGCGTTCGGCAGATTCAACATGCCGAACTCGAACCACTTCTCCCGCCAGTCGGCGGTCGGGTCGTACATCTCCTCCGGCACACCCTCGACCGGCATCCCGTGCCACGATGCGTAGTAGTCGGTGTACTGCCAGAAGTTGAACAGGTACGCACTGAACTCGTTGTTGTACTGGTAGCTCTCGAAGAACGCGTTCCCGTAGTCTCCGGCGAGCGTCAGGTTCTCCACCGCCGGATCCAGGGCGGGGTGTTGCTGGGTCGCGCTCTGCGGCGAGACACGCTTCTCCAGGGGTACGCGGGAGCGCAGCAACTCGCCGAACAGATCCGACTCCGGTGTCCATCGCAGCAGGTCCGCGGTGGAGTATCCGTGCTGGTAAGGCTGGTTGGCACCCTTCGCCGCGTCCCCCGTCCAGGGCAGGGTGTCGCTGGCGCGGGCGGGCAGGGGCGCTGCGGTGAGCAGCAGGGCGGTGGCGGCCGCAGCCACCGCCGTCGTTCGTCTACGGGACACGATGACCTCCGGCGACGGAAACTAATGCGCTTTAGCGTAGGGACGAGCCTCGATCCCGACAACCCTTGCTCAACCAGCCATAATGCGCTTTAGTGGTAGTCGCTCCGTCGCCGGCCGGGCCGTCGCGATCGGCCCGGCCGGCCATGGCTCCTCCCTGCCGGCCGTGGCTCCTTTCTGCTGGTCATGGTCCCTCCCCCGCTGGTCATGTTTTTTGGCTGGTCAGGCCCTCCCCGCCGTCACTTCTTCGCCCCGAAGTCGCCTTCTGGCGTCCCGTCGGCGCCGCCCCGTTGCCGGTTGTGCCGCTGTAGTCCGGGGCGCCGCCGCCCTGTTGCCGGTGTTCTGCTGTAGTCCGGGGCGCCGCCGCGTAGTGGTCCACTCCGACTCGTCATTTGTTCCGGCTGTCCACTTCCACCCGGAGTCAAGTCCTCGGGCCGTAGCCCACGGCTGTCCGCAAGGTGGGAGGGCGCCGTGGACAATGGCCGGTCGACGTCAGGTGGTGTCAGCCGTGGCCCACGGTTGTGTCCTTCGCCGAGCAGCGCCGTGGACGACGGCCAGCTGTGGCCGGCCGTCGTTGGCGGCCGTTCCCGCCTTCAGGGTTGAGCCGTGGGTGACGGCTGGGTGTTCTCGGCCGTCGTTCATGGTTGGGTTTGGTTGCGGGTTGGGCCGTGGGTGACGGCTGGGTGTTCTCGGCCGTCGTCCATGGTTGGGTTTGGCCGCGGATTGAGCCGCGGGTGACGGCTGGTGGTGATCGGCCGTGCTTGACGGCTGTTTCTGGGTGCTGATTGAACCGTGGGCGACGGCTGGTGGGGTTCGGCCGTCGTCCACGGTTGGTCCATCCTTCGAGATGAGCCGTGGACGACGGCTGGCGGCTGGCGGCGGGCTGCTGGCGGCGGGCGGAACAGGGCTGCCTGGCCCGGATCGCGGCGGAGGCCGCCGACACCAAGCAGAGGCAAGGGGTCGGCGGCCGAGAGCTGCCTTCCGAGATCAGCTCTCCCCGGCCCGCCCTCCGAGATCAGCCTTCCCGGTCAGCCCTCCGAGATCAGCGTCCGAGCCCGCCGGTGCAGATCGCCGTCCGGGGCCGCCGGTCCAGATTGCCGTCCGAGATCGCCGTCCGAGCCTGCCGGTGCAGATCGCCGTCCGAGGTTGCCAGTCCAGGGTCAGCGGTCAGCGGTCCGAGTCAGCGACTGCGGCCAGCGATCATGATCTTGGCGCGGGGGCGGGGTCCGGAATGGCGGGCGCGGTAGGCGGCTGGTCGAGGGCAGGGGCGGGTGGGGCTGCGAGTTACCAGGTCATGTCTATCTGGCGTTCGAAGACTCGGAAGCCGGCCCGGGCGAAGGCCGCCGCCATCGGGGTGTTGCCGACGTCGGTGGCGGCTCGGACCCGGGGCATGTTCTCGGCGGCCAGCAGGGCGGTGCCGGTTGCCAGGAGGTCGGCGACATAACCCTTGCCGCGGTGTGCGGGGACCACCCCGATGTAGGCGATGAGCGGGTTGTAGCCGTTGTGCGCCGGGATCACGAAGCCGACCGGTTCGCCGGACGGCAGGACGCCGATCCGCCACCAGTCGTGGGGGGTGGCGTAGCGTTCCAGCTCCGAGTGGTACTGGCCGGTCGCCGACTCGTGGGCGGACATCCGGCGCAACTCGTCGCGGCTGTGGGTGTCGAGGGTGCCGTCCAGGACCTGGGTCATCAGGCCGATCAGTTCGTCGGCGTCGCGGGGCGGCCGGAACGTCAACCGGTCCGAGGCGACCGGGACCGGAGATTGGGGAAGCCACTCCAGGCGCAGGCGTTCGACGAAGACTTTCGCGCCCGCCTGTTCGAGGATCTCCATCGGGCGGCGGTGGCGCTCATGGTTGCGCCAGTCGGGTGGGAGATAGCGGGTGTGCTGCGGCGGCGTGGTCTCCGCGGGTACGACCTCAGCCGTCGCGACCCGCAGCAACTCGAGTGCATCGGCAGCCTGATCAAACCGGCCGGCGTCGGCACCCGAGCCGGATCGCGTGGGGTCGGAGGCCGGACCGGATCGGGTTGCGGCGGCGGCGGAGCCGTGGTGCGCGGTGTCGGGGTGCGGGGAGCCGGAGTGCGCGGTGCCGGAGTGCGCGGTGCCGGAGTGCGCGGTGCCGGAGTGCGCGGTGCCGCCCGGAGCAGCGGGTGCGGAATCGGCGACGTCGAAGATGTCCAGGAGCGCCGGCGCCGGGTCGTGGGCGCGGGACCACCAGCCCGCCCGAGCGACCACCCGGCCGTCGCGCAGAGCAACCCACAGCCAGTGCGGATGGCGCCGGCCCGCGGTCAGGTCGTCGGCCACCTCGGTGTTGAGGAGGTAGGGGAGGGAGTTGAACAGATCGAGTTCGTCAGGCCCGGTGATCGGGCGAAGGACGAGAGTCACAGCGTTCTCCTACGAGAGGACGTACGGGAAACATGGGTTGTCCTCCTCCTCTCTTCTGTGCCGACTTCCGGTCTTCGGGCCGACTTCCGGTCTTCGGGCCGACTTCGGCTGTGAACACGGCCGAACAGAGCCGCACGATTTCTACCGGCCCACCGGCCGCGCCGCAAGCGGTTTACCGGACCCGCTCGGCGACCGCCGTGATCGTCGCCAGAACCAGGTCACGGTCCAGCGGCTCGCGTTCGAACGCCCGGTGGATCGGCCAGCCCTCGATCAGTGCGTCGATCGCCCGGCACGCCCGGTCCGGGAAGTGCAGCGACAGGCTGGTGCGGCTGCGGACCATCCACTGGCGGCAGGCGTCGGCGACCGGTTCGCTGTGGTTGGCGTACGAGTACATCTCGTGGATCAGCGTCAGTTCGCGGGTCGTCGCGTACTCGTCGCCGCAGATCAGGTCGGTCACCGCGACGCAGGCCGCCTGCTGGTCCGGTGCGCCGGACAGCGCCGCCGCGTAGTGCTCGGACATCGTCGCGGCGAGGGCGAGGAAGGCCTGTTCGAGGATGTCGTCGAGGCTGCCGAAATGGTAGGTGAGGGAGCCCAGCGGCACCCCTGCCGTTTCGGCGATGCGCCGGTGTGTGGTCCGGTGTACGCCGTGTTCGGCGATCACGGCCTGGGCGGCGTCGAGGATGCGCTGTTTGCGTAACGGGTCGTTGGCCACCCGTCTCGGCCCGCCCATGTGATCCTCCTCGCCGGTTGCGGCCCATTGTAGGGGCCACCTCCAAGTGTGTACGTTTGTACGCACCAAGAGAGGAAGCTTCATGGACCGAGCCACCGCACGCCGGCGCGCCGCGCTGTTCGCGCTCTTCTTCGTCCCCGGCGTCGCCATCGCGTCCTGGGTGACCCGGACCCCGGCGATCCGGGACCTGCTCGGCGCGTCGACCGCCGAGATGGGGCTGGTGCTGTTCGGCCTCTCCGCGGGCTCGATGGTCGGCATCCTCAGCTCCGGTGCGTTCGTCACCCGGTTCGGCACCCGCCCGGTCGTGGTCGCGGGTTCGCTCGCCACCCTGATCAGCGTCCCGCTCATCGGACTGGGCGCCGCGGTCTCGCAGAGCCCGCTGGTCGCGGCCGGCCTGTTCTTCTTCGGGCTGGGCATGGGCGGCGGCGAGGTGGCGATGAACATCGAGGGCGCCGACGTCGAGCGGATCGTCGAACGCCCGGTGCTGCCCACCCTGCACGGCTTCTTCAGCCTCGGCACGGTCGTCGGCGCGGTGGCCGGCATGCTGCTGACCGCGGCCGCGTTCCCGGTCACCTGGCACCTGCTGCTGGTCGGTGCCATCGGCCTGCCGGTGGTGATCGTGGCCCTGAGGCAGCTGCCCGCCGGGGTCGGCCGCGAGACCCGGGACCGCGGTGTCGCCGAGAAGGGCCGGGGTGCACCGGTCTGGCGCGACACCCGGCTGCTGGCGATCGGTGTGGTCGTGCTCGGCATGGCCCTGGCCGAGGGCTCGGCCAACGACTGGCTGCCGCTGATCATGGTGGACGGGCACGGGTTCGACCCGGCCTGGGGTTCGGCCGTCTACGCGGTGTTCGCGGCGGCGATGACGATCGGGCGTTTCGGCGGGAACTGGTTCCTGGACCGGTTCGGCCGGGCCGCCGTCCTCGGGGCGAGCGCGGTGATCGGCGGCGTCGGCCTGGCCCTGGTGATCGCGGTGGACAGCCAGGTGGTCGCGGCGGTCGCGGTACTGCTCTGGGGTCTCGGCGCGGCGCTCGGCTTCCCGGTCGCGCTGTCCGCGGCCGGGGACTCCGGTGACGATCCGACGGCCCGGGTGTCGCTGGTCGCGACCGTCGGTTACCTGGCCTTCCTGGTCGGCCCGCCGTCGCTGGGTTTCCTCGGCGAGCACTACGGGCTGCGTGGCGCGATGGTGGTGGTGCTGGTGTTCCTGGGGATCGCGGCGGCCCTCTCGCCGGCCCTGCGTGGCATCCGCGACTCCACCAAGCAGCCGGCCGAGGCGGCCAGGCTCTGAGTGGTGCCCGGCATGCCGGGCGGTCGTTCCCGCGTGGACGACCGCCCAGGGTGTCATGATAATAAAGAGGGATCGCTCTCTCTTCCGCGGCAATGGCCGGCCGTCTCCCGGCGGGTTCGTCAGCCCTCGACGATCGCCATCAGGGCTGCGGTGAAGGGCGCGGGGTCGAGATCACCGCGTACCGCCAGCTGCTGGACGTAGCTTGCGGAGAGGGCGACGAACGCCTCGGCGATCTGGCCGGCCCGGGGGCGCTGGGCGTCCGGTACCAACTCGGCGATCGCTGCCCGTGACGCTGCGAGCTGTCGCTGCACCACGGCCGCCAGTGCGGGTGATACCGCGGCTTCCGCGTAGATCTGCGCCACCAGCTGGGCGTGCTGGTTCTCCAGTGCCCGGGCGCGAACGTGATCGAGGAACCCGGACACGGCCTCGGCGGTGAGCGCCTTGGGCAGCGCCTCGGTGCCCTGTTCGCAGACGGCGACGACGATCTGGTCCTTGCTGGTGAAGTACCGGTAGATGGCCCCGTTGGAGAGCCCGGACTCGAGGATGATGTCGGCCATCGACGTGCGGGCGAAGCCGTGGCTGGCGAACCGGGCTCGCGCGGCGTCCACGATCTGCTGCCGTCGAGCATCGCGATGGGCCTGAGTGACCTTCGGCATAAAGAGCGAGTACTCCTTTTATTTTGGATACGCTCCCCAGCGTACCGCCCGATGAGGATGTAGGAGCCGACATGCATTACCGAACGTTCGGCCGACTGACCGGTCTGCGCGTTTCCGAGTACGCCCTGGGCACCGCGAACTTCGGCGTCTCGGACGTCAGCACCGGCGCCGCGGGAGCGCGGGAGATCTTCGAGGCGTTCGCCGCGGCGGGCGGCACCACGATCGACACGTCTGACATCTACCAGGGTGGTCAGGCCGAATCGATACTCGGGGAGCTGCTCGACGGCCGCCGCGACGAGTTCGTCGTGATCACCAAGTACGGGGCGACGCGGGACCGCGCGGCACGCCCGACCGTCTCCGGCAACAGTCGAAAGATCATGATGCGCTCGATCGAGGCGAGCCTCCGACGGCTGAGGACCGACCACGTCGACCTCTTCATGGCGCACCTGCCGGACGGGACGACTCCGGTCGACGAGATCCTCGCGGGCCTGGACGACCTCGTGCGCTCCGGCAAGATCCGCTATGGCGGCCTGTCGAACTTCCCCGCATGGCGGGTGTCGGCGGCGGCGGTTCGCGCCGGGCTGCAGGGGTCGGCTCCGCCGGTCGGGATCGAGACCGAGTACAGCCTGGCAGAGCGCTCGGCCGAGCGGGAACTCCTTCCGATGGCCGAGGCGTACGGAGTCGGCGCGCTGCTGTACTCGCCGCTGGCCGGCGGACTCCTCACCGGTAAGTACCGGCGGGGCGGAACAGGCCGGCTGAGTGCGCGGGGCGACGCGGGCGAGACGACGGGCCGGCGTACCCGGATCGTCGACGAACTGCTCGCGATCACGACGGAGATCGGCACCAGCCCGGCTCGTGTCGCCCTCGCCTGGTTGCGGGGCCGCGCCGCCTCGTCGGCCACCGCGTTGATCCCGATCGTCGGGCCTCGCACGACGGCGCAGCTGGACGAGTACCTGGGGTCGCTCGATCTCGCACTCGACGCGGATCAGCTCCGCCGGCTCGACGAGGTGAGCGCCCCCGGCCTCGGCACGCCGCACACGGATGTCGTGAACGCCATCGCGGGGGGCTACGACGGCGATCGCGGGCTGCTCGAGCCCGCGGCCGTCCCGGTGATCTGAGATGGCCGGGTGCCGCCCGGTCAGGAGACCCGGCGGTATCCGGTGAAGTCGATCGTCCGTCGCAGGGTGAAGCCGATCGCCTCGTACAGGCGGATCGCCGTGGTGTTGGATGCGCCGGTGTGCAGGAACGGGGTCTCGCCGCGTTCCCGGATGCCGGCGGCCACCGCCCGGATCAAGCGGGTGGCCAGCCCTTTGCCGCGATGGCCCGGATCGGTGCAGACCGCGCTGATCTCGGTCCAGCCCGGCGGGTGCATCCGCTCGCCGGCCATCGCGATCAGGGCACCCGACTCGTCCCGCAGGCCCAGGTAGGTGCCCAGTTCCACGGTCCGGTTCTCGAACGGCCCGGGCTTGGTCCGCGCCACCAGATCGAGCATCTCCGGCACGTCGGCGGCGCCGAGCCGGACCGCCGACGGGTCCGGTCCGGCGGCCAGTGCCACGTCCACGAGCTGCACCCCGGGGATGCTGAACTCCACCTCCCAGCCGGGCCGGGCCACCGCCCCGGCCGCGGGGATGAACGTCGAGCCGCCGACCGGGATCAGCCCCTTGAGGGACTCCCACGACTCGGGGGAGGAGGCGTCGGACAGTGCGTGGATCGGCGACACGTCCGGCTGGTAGCGGGCGGCGCCGCCGTGCACCTCGGCGAACCGGGCGTGCGCCCCGGCCAGCGAGTGCCAGCCGGGGTTGTCCAGCAGCGCGTCACCGGAGAGGACAGCCGCAGGGCGGGTCATTTCGCCTCGAGAGGCAGCCCCGGCGGGTTCACCTCGGCCTTGTCGACTGCTTCGTTCGTCAGGTTCCATCGCTGAAGGATCTTGGCATAGTCACCGGATTCGATCAGCTTGTCGAGAGCGGCGGCGTAGGCCTCGATCAGTCCGTTGTCCTTCTTCGTGGTCAGCGCGATCTTGCCCTGGAGGTCGGCGCCGGCGCCGGAGTAGGTGCCGACGATCTCGCTGGTGCCGGTGGTCGCCACCTGGTAGGCGGCGGCCGGGCTCGGGCCCAGGTACAGGTCGATCTGTCCGGAGCCGAGCGCCAGGAACGTCGCCTGGTTGGTCTGGTAGTACTTGATCTCGACCTCGGGCAGGCCGGCCCTCTTCACCTCCTCGGCCCATTCGACCAGGATCTTCTCCTGGTTGGTGCCGGAGCCGACCGCGACCTTCTTGCCGGCGATGTCGGCCGGCTCGGTGATCGTCACCCCGGCGCCCTTCTTGGCCAGCCAGGCCAGGTTGTCCAGGCGGTAGGTGACGAAGTCGTACTTGAGTTTGCGCTCCTCGGTGACCGTGATGTTGGAGGCGCCCAGGTCGAACCTGCCACTGTCCAGGCCGATGAACAGGTTCTCCCAGGAGGTGTTCTCCAGGACCGGTTCCAGGCCGAGGATCCCGGCGATCGCCACCGCGACGTCCGGTTCGTTGCCGATCAGCGTCTTGTTGTCGGTGGCGGCGAAGGCCAGCGGCGGGAATCCGGCTCCGGCCGCGCCCACCCCGATCACCAGCTTCCCGGCCGTGGCCTTCTCCGGTGGCAGCAGGGCAGCGACGGTGTCGTCCTTCGCCGGGATGATCCGGTTCTGGTCCGGGCTGTCGTTGATGGAGACGGCGGCGACCGCGGAGGGATCGCCGGCCGCGGCCGCGCCGCGATTCTCCTCCTCGGGCGCGGCGCAGGCGGTCAGGCTCAAGGCCACTACCAAGGGCAATACCCATTTTGTACGCATGACGGCTCCCGTTTCGCGTCGATAGGATGCTCCCCTCCCCGTGGAGGGTGCGGGGTTCAGATCAGGCCTCCCCGCGGAGGGTGCGGGGTTCGGATCAGGGGTTCAGACCAGGACCTTGGAGAGGAACGCCCGGGTCCGCTCGTGGCGGGGCCGGTCGAGCACCTCGGCCGGCGGGCCCTGTTCGACGACGCGTCCCTCGTCCAGGAAGACGACCGTGTCGGCGGCCTCCCGCGCGAACCCGATCTCGTGCGTGACCACGATCATCGTGGTGCCGTCACGGGCCAGGTCGCGCAGCACGTCGAGCACCTCGCCGACCAGCTCCGGATCCAGGGCGGACGTCGGCTCGTCGAAGAGGATCAGTTTCGGGTCCAGCGCCAGGGCACGGGCGATCGCCACCCGTTGCTGCTGCCCGCCGGAGAGCTGTCGCGGGTACGCGTCACCACGGTCCCCGAGCCCGACGCGCTCCAACAGTTCGTGCGCTCGTGCGTACACCCGTGATGGTGGTCGTCCCAGGGCCGAGATGGGTGCTTCCGCGACGTTCTGCAGCGCCGTGAGGTGCGGGAAGAGGTTGAAGTTCTGGAACACGAACCCGATCCCGGCGCGCTGGCGCAGGATCTGCCGTTCGCTCAGTTCGTGCAGCCGGTCCCCGGTCCGGCGGTATCCGATCAGCTCACCGTCGACGCGGACCAGGCCGCGGTCCACCTTCTCCAGGTGGTTGACGCAGCGCAGCAGGGTCGACTTGCCGGAGCCGGACGGCCCGAGGATCACGGTGACCGTGCCGGCCCGCGCGGTCAGGTCGATGCCGCGCAGCACCGCGGTGCTGCCGAACGACTTGTGTACACCGGAGATCTCCACCATCGGGGTCGTCATCGCAGGGCCCTCCGCAGTCGCTGGAACGGTGTCGGCGGCAGGGCGCGGACCGCGCCGCGGGCGAAGTGGCGTTCGGTGTAGTACTGCAGGACCGACAGGGCGGCGGTGAGGATGACGTACCAGACGGTGGCGACCATCAGCAGCGGCACCACGCGACCGGTCCGTCCGTAGACCACCTGCACCTGGTAGAACAGTTCACCGATCGCCAGCACGTACACGATGGATGTGCTCTTCAGGAGGTTGACCAGCAGGTTCGCGGCGTTGGGCAGGATCGCCCGCATCGCCTGGGGCAGCACGATCCGCCAGAACTGGCGGGTGCGGGGGATGCCGAGCGCGGCCGCGGCCTCGTGCTGTCCGTGGTCGACCGAGAGCAGGCCGGCCCGGATGATCTCGCCGGCGTAGGCCGCCTCGTGCAGGGCCAGGCCGATCAGCGCGGCGCCGAACGAGCTGATCAGTCCGGTCGTCGGGAAGGAGATCCCGGGTCCGAACGGGATGCCGAACTGCAGGCTCTCGTAGAGGTAGCCGAGGTTGGCCCAGAACAGCAGTTGCACCAGCAGGGGCACGCTGCGGAACACCCAGATGTAGGTCCAGGAGACCGCGGCGAGCACCGGGTTGCGCGACAGTCGCATCGCGGCGAGCGGGATGCCGCCGAGGAAGCCGAGTACCGCGCCGGCGGCGGTCAGTCCGATGGTGAGCAGCAGGGCCTCGACGATCGACTTCTCCAGGAAGTACCCGGCGAACGCCGGCCAGTCCCAGCCCGGGTTGGTGACCAGTCCGTGAACGAACTGGGCGAGGACGATCAGGACGAGGCCGGTGGCGACCCACCGCCACGGGTGGCGGGCGGGGACCACGACGAGGGCATCGTCGCCGGTGGCGGCGTTCCCCGGCCGGTGTGTTGACAGCAGGCTCACGGACCGAACGCTAGGCAGCGGACCTCAATTACCTCAAGACCTACCGGCTATATATGTTTAAACACATCGTTGACTCTGTTGAGGCATTGCCTCTAACCCCATAGATGAGGTAGGAATAGCGGGTATTCATGCCTGCCGCTGCCAGGAGATTCCGATGGTCACCTCCGTAGCCCCCGCGCCACCCGCCGCCGGGACACCCGGCGTGCAGGCCGGCGCCCCGCTCGCGCCCGGCGGCGGCCTGCGCCGCCGCCTGGCCCTGCGCCTGATCGCGCTGGTCGCCCTCTACCTGCTCTGGGAGGTCACCGCGCGGATCATGCGCAACCCGGCCTTCATCCCGTCACCCGCCGCGGTCTGGCACCAGCTGATCACCACCTCGACCACCCATGACGGGGTACGCGGATACAGCGGTCACCTGCTGATCGAGCACCTCGGCGTGAGCCTGCGCCGGATCGCCGTCGGCTCGGTGATCGGCGTGGCCGGCGGCCTGCTGCTCGGCGTGCTGATGGGCACGATCGGCTGGCTGCGGGTGGTCACCGAACCGGTCGTCACGTTCGTGCGGGCGCTGCCCCCGCTGGCCTACTTCAGCCTGTTCATCATCTGGTTCGGCATCGACGAGACCCCGAAACTGTGGCTGCTCTCGATCGCCGCGCTGCCGCCGGTCGCGGTGGCCACCGCCGCCGCGGTGCACGGCGCACCGACCGGGCTGGTCGAGGCCGCCCGGGCCCTGGGCGCCGGACGCTGGGCGACGGTCCGCGACGTGGTCCTGCCCAGCGCCCTGCCGGAGATCTTCACCGGGATCCGGCTGGCGGTCGGGGTGGCCTACTCGTCGGTGGTGGCCGCCGAGACCATCAACGGCGTCCCCGGGATCGGCGGCATGATCCGCGACGCCCAGCGCTACTCCCAGACCGACGTGGTGGTCCTCGGCCTGTTCGCCATCGGACTGTCCGGCCTGCTCATCGACGCCCTGCTGCGGTCCGCCGAGAACCGGCTGATCCCGTGGCGCGGCCGCGCCTAGATAGGAACACACCCCGTGAAGAAGTTGCTTGCCCTGGCCTCCGCCTCCGTTCTGCTGTTCACCGCCGCCTGCGGCAACGGCGCCGCCAGCGGTGGCGCCGACCCGGAGAGCAAGAGCATCCGGATCGCCTTCCAGGCCTTCCCCAGCGGCGACCTGATCGTCAAGAATCAGGGCCTGCTGGAGAAGGCACTGCCCGACTACGAGATCACCTGGACCAAGTTCGACTCCGGCGCGAGCATCAACACCGCGTTCGTCGCCAAGAGCCTGGACATCGCCGCGATCGGGTCCAGCCCGGTGGGCCGCGGACTGTCCGCGCCGCTGAACATCCCGTACCAGGTGGCGTTCGTCCTCGACGTCGCCGGGGACAACGAGGCGCTGGTGGCCCGCAACGGCACGGGCGTCACCGACGTGGCCGGGCTGCGCGGCAGGAAGGTGGCCACGCCGTTCGCGTCCACCGCCCACTACAGCCTGCTGTCGGCCCTCGCCGCGGCCGGGATCGCCGAGACCGAGGTGACCATCGTCGACCTCGAGCCGCAGGACATCCTCGCCGCCTGGACCCGGGGCGACATCGACGCCGCGTACAGCTGGCTGCCCTCGCTCGACGAGCTGAAGAAGACCGGCAAGGTGCTGATCACCAGCCGGGAACTGGCCGCCGGCGGCAAACCCACCCTGGACCTGGGCGTGGTGTCCACCGCGTTCGCCGACGCCCACCCGGAAGCGGTCGACGCCTGGCGCAAGGCCGAGGCGCAGGCCCTGGACATCATCGCGTCCGACCCGGCCGCCGCCGCGAAGGCGGTCGGCGCCGAGCTGAACCTGACCGCCGACGAGGCGGCCGGGCAGCTCTCCCAGGGGGTCTTCCTCAAACCGGCCGACATCTCCTCGCCGGAGTGGCTGGGCACCGAGGGCGACGTCGGCAAGCTGGCCGACAACCTGGTGAGCGCCGCCGAGTTCCTCAAGTCCCAGCAGAAGATCGACGCCGTGCCGGCGCTGGCCGACGTGCAGAAGGCCGTCTACGTGAAAGGGCTGCCCGATGTCCTCGGCTGACGCCATCACCGTCGGCGGGCTCCGCCATGACTACGGGGACGTGGAAGCGGTCGGCCCGATCGACCTGTCGGTCCGGTCCGGTGAGTTCCTGGTCCTGGTCGGCGCGTCCGGGTGCGGCAAGAGCACCCTGCTGCGCCTGATCGCGGGCTTCGAACGGCCCACCTCGGGAACGGTCACGGTGGCCGGGCAGGCCCCGGAACCCGGCCGGGGAGCGGGACTGGTGTTCCAGCAGCCGCGGCTGTTCCCGTGGAAGACCGTCGGCGGCAACGTGGCACTGGCCCTCAAGTACGCGGGCCTCACCCCGACCGCCGCCCGCATCGACGAACTGCTCGCCCAGGTCGGCCTGCGCGACGTGGCGCACCGCCGCACCTGGCAGATCTCCGGCGGCCAGCAGCAGCGGGTGGCGATCGCCCGGGCCCTGGCCGTGGAGAACCCGCTGCTGCTGCTGGACGAGCCGTTCGCCGCCCTGGACGCGCTCACCCGGGAACGCCTGCAGGAGGACCTGCGGCGGGTGAGCGCGGAGACCGGCCGCACCTGCGTGTTCGTGACGCACAGCGTGGACGAGGCGGTCTACCTGGGCAGCCGGGTCGTGGTGCTCACCCCGCGCCCGGGCCGGATCGCCCTGGACCTGCCGATCGGCCTGCCCCGCGCCGGGGTGCCCGCCGACGAACTGCGCGGCCTGCCGGAGTTCGCCGCCCTGCGGACCGAGGTGGGCCACGCGATCCGCGCCGAACAGCCGGTCTGAACCCCGGGGCCGGGCGCGTCCACGCCCGGCCCCGGCGGTCAGACCTTGCGCACCGTGACCTTCCGGCCGGAGGCCTTGACGGTGTACGCGACGGTCTTCTTCGTCCACGGGTTGGTGGCCCACACCTTCGCCCCGCCGGTCACGTTCTTGACCTTGACGACCTTGACGCCGCTCTTGTAGTTCGACTCCCAGGCCTGTTCGCGGACCCGGTTGCGGACCGTGGCCACCTTGACCTTCCCACCCTTGGCCGCCTTGCGGGCCGCCGAGGCACCTTGCACCGCGGCGTTCTTCACGTCCGCGGGCATGTCGAGGTAGACCAGGGCCTTGCGATAGGTCGCATAGTCGACCGACACGGCGGCCGCGGGTGCGGTGAGTTTCTGCTCGCCGTACCCGAAGGACAGGTTCAAGGTCTGGTCCTCGAACGTGAGGGTCGTCGCGGTGAGCACGCCCGCGGCGTTCACCCGCCAGGTGACGTCGAACCCGGTCGACCGGCCGGCGGCGGCATATTCCGCGGAACCGTCGTCGTGGGTGACCTTCGTGCCGGCGTTCCTGCTGAATACCGGCTCGTTCACACCCCACGGCGCCAGGGGGTCCTGCCTGCTGGTTCCGGCCGCGTCGGCCTTCGTGTCGCCCTGCAGCACCCAGCGCACCTTCGGGCGGCCGATCATCGCCATCGCGGAGCGGTCCACCGGCTCGGTCAGCGACGAGTACGAGCCGCGCCCGCTGACCACGACCCAGTCCGTCCCGGTCGTGCCGGCGTCGCCGCGGTGGGTGGCGTACACCTTGCGGGCCGGGTCGTAGGCCGTCGTCTCGACGTCGGTGCCCTCGTCGCCGGTGGACACGCTCCGGCTGTTCCAGCCTTGCGCGGCGGCCTTCGCAGACGCGGCGCCGACGGTCTTCAGGGCGGCGGCCATCTCGGTGGCGGTCAGATCGGTGGTGGTGTCGGCGGCGTACGCGGCGCCGGGCGCGACCAGCAGCGTGACCGCGACGGAGAGTCCGGCCAGCAGGGCGGTGGGACGGATGATCATGCCTTCTTCACGGTGACCTTCCGGCCGGAGGCCTTGACGGTGTACGCGACGGTCTTCTTCGTCCACGGGTTGGTGGCCCACACCTTCGCCCCGCCGGTCACGTTCTTGACCCTGATCATGGTGACACCGCTGGCCCGGTTCTCCGCGGCAGCCTCCTGACGGACCAGTTCGCGCAGCCTCGCGACCGCGACGGTCCCGCCCTTCGCGGCGTTCCGGGTGGCGGTCGCCCCGTCGGTGGCCACCTGCTTGACCGTGGCGTTCATCGCCAGGTAGGTGGTGGCGGTGCCGATCGCCGCCGCGCTCACGGTCTGCGCCGCGGACGGGACCGTCAGCTCCTGCCGCCCGTATCCGAACAGGTAGGACACGCTCATCCCGGACATGGCGGCGCTCATCCCGCTCAGCCGGTTCTCCGTGGTGACCGCCAGCGTGATCTGCACGCCGTCCGGGTCGGTGACCCGGTAGTCCGCCGAGCCGTCGTCGTGGGCGGTCTTCGTCGCGGCCAGCTTGGCGTACTCGACCGTCATCGTCGACGGGTTCATCGAGTAGTCCGCGGCGACCTGCTGGAGCGTGGACCGCCTGTCCGCGGTGAACACGTACGTCGTCGCCGGCTTGCCGATCATCTTCAGGGCGGCGCTGACGTCGGAGTCGTCCGTCCGCTGGTAGAAGCCGCTGCCCTGGGCGAAGACGGTGTCGAACATGACGAGGTCGGTGTCGACGTGGAAGGCGAGCCGCCGGTCGACCGGGTCGACGGCGATCGACGCGCCCCCGGAGATCGCCCCGTGGTAGTCGGATGTGGACTTCCAGCCGGCCGCGGACGCCGCGGTGGTGGCGGCCTGCACCGTCGACATCGCGGCGGTCATCTGGGCGGCGGTCAGCGTCGTGGTGGCGTCGGCGGCGTGGGCGGCGCCCGGTGCGGCGACGAGTGTGACCGCCACGGAGAGTCCGGCCAGCAGCGCGGTGGGCCGGGTCAGAACGGACATGCAGACCTCAAGCGGGGATCGTCGGGGTGGGCCGTCGCAAGGATCGGCCCGCCCCGGCCCGGCATGAGGTTCCGCGAAGCCCGGAAACGCGGCTCAGGGTTTGCGGGCCACGGCCCCGAACTCGTCGACCGCGCGCACGTCGTCGCCGGCCGCGTCCGGCGCGGGCCGCCACTGCGAGCACGGCACCAGGCCGGGTTCCAGCAGGTCCAGCCCGTCCAGGAAGCCGGCCAGCTCCTCGGGGTGGCGCAGGTGGTAGCCGAGTGGCGCGTTCGCGTTCCACACCCCGATGGCCTCGGTGAACGCCGGGCCGTCGATCACGTCGGTGCCGTCCGCGGTGACCAGGAAACTCCCGGACGGCAACCCGGCGAGCAGCTCCCGGACCAGCCCGGCGGCCTGTTCCCGGCCGGGCACGTGCCCGAGGATGTTCATCAGGATCAGCCCCACCGGCCGCCCCAGGTCGAGGGTCTGCCCGGCTCCGGCCAGGATCGCCGCCGGCTCGTGCAGGGTGGCCTCCAGGAACGCGACGCCGTCGTCGCCCCCGTCGAGCAGGCCCCGCGCGTGCGCCACCACCAGCGGATCGTTGTCGACGTAGACCACCCGCGCGTCCGGTGCCGCCGCCCGCGCGACCTGGTGGGTGTGGTCCGCCGACGGGATGCCGGTGCCCACGTCGAGGAACTGGCGGATCCCCTCCTCTGCGGCCAGCACGGTCACCGCCCGTCCGAGGAACGCCCGCGAGTGCCGCGCCACCAGCGTGATGTCCGGGTAGAGCGCCGCGAACTCGTCACCGACCCGCCGGTCCACCTCGTAGTTGTCCGTGCCACCGAGCCAGTGGTTCCACACCCGCGCCGAGTGCGGTACGCCGTTGTCCGTCATCGACCACCTCCCACTCGTCACACCTTCGCCTCGTGGCGCCTTCGCCTCGTCACACCTTCGCCGAGCATAGACCGGCTCCGATCAGGACGGTCCGTTGTCACCGGGTGTACCGGCGCAGCATGGTCAGGAAGTGCCGCAGTTTCGCCACCTCGTTGGCCGGCACCAGGTCCGCGTCGAAGTGCATCACCCGGTTGCGGATCTCCCGGAGTTCCCGGACGCGTTCGGCGACCACCTGCTGGTCGAGACCCCAGCCCAGCGCGGCCCAGCAGCCGGGGTCGCGGAGCACCTGCTCGTAGTGGAACATCGACAGCTTGTCGAACGACCGGATCCGCGCGTCCGGGCAGGCACGCTGGACGGTCTCCAGGTCGAACGTGGTCCGCAGGATCTGCCGCAGCCCCTGGTCGACCTCGCCGATCAGGATGAACGGTGTCGTCGTCCGATCGTAGGTCTCGACGACGTCGGCGGCCGTGATGATGCCGGCGATGCGGCGTTCGAAGTCGCGGACCAGGATGAACTCGTCGGTGCGCAGCGCCTCGAGGGCGTCGCGGAGCAGCACGTCGTAGTCGAAGATCCGGGCCGGGGCGTCCACCACGTCGCTCAGGGACGGCGTCGTGTCGCGGCCGGGGCGCAGCCGGCGCCCGATGCTCTTCCAGCTGACCACCCCGTGCAGGGTGGACGGGTCGGCCAGCACCGGCAGCTGGGAGAAGTCGTTGATCTCCATCTCGGTGAGCGCCTTCTCCAGGCTCGCCGCCGGGGAGACCGAGGTCAGCGGCGGTTTCGTGCCGATCAGGTAGCCCAGGGTCAGGCCGATGTCACGGGCGTTCTGTGCCGGTTCCGGAGTGTCGTCACGGTCCAGGACCAGCCGGAGCCGGTGGTGCGGGCTGACCGCCCGGAAGTCGGGTTCGGTGGCCAGGCCCGCGTTGGTGAGGTCGGTGTCGATACGGTGGATGGCGTCGCGTTCGAGACCGGTCGCGCCCCACTTGCCGAGCAGGTCCCGCAGCGACAGCGAGACCGGGGTGCCGGCCGCGGCCTTCTCCCGCGCGATCCCCAGCAGGGCGAGGTGGTCGGCGGCCCCGGGCGGGGCGGTCCGCCGGAGCAGCGTCGCCCGCAGACCGTCCAGGGACTCGCCGTCCGGTTCGACCCGCCAGGCCGCCCAGCCGTGGCCGGTGTCCACGTCGCTCAGCGCGCGGCAGGCGCCTGACGGCGAGTCGAATTCGCGGCCGTCCGGCAGGCGCAGGCGCCCGTGCCCGGTGACCTCGGATTCGTGCGGGTCCTCGCCGCGGCGCTGCCGGTAGTACAGCGTCTGGCCTGGGTGCAGCAGACCGGCCTGCAGCAGGTCGCTGAGGCGGACCCGGCGGCCGTCGAAGTCCGGGCTCCGAGGTGGACCGGTGGCGGGCATGCGGCGACTCCTGACGTGGACGCGGTGCGGGTGAACCTAGCCACCGCGGACCGGCCACACCAAACGGATTAGCCGGGTCGGTCAGGCGGCGGTGACCGGGATGCGGACGACGGCGTCGAACAGGTAGCCGAGGGTGTTGTAGGTGGCCGTGTCGGGCTGGGAGTTGCCGTGCACGTCGGTGGCGCGGGCCAGCAGTTCGTGGGTGCCCGCCGCGGGTTTCCAGTCGAGTTCCCAGCGTTGCCAGACGCCGCCGGGGGTGTCGCCGTAGTGCCGGGCCCGCCGCCAGGTGGCGCCGCCGTCGGTGCTGACGTCGACGCGGCGGATCGGGCCGTGCGCCGACCAGGAGCGGCCGGTCAGGCGGGTGGTCGTGCCGGCCGGGACGGTGGCGCCGGGGTCCAGTTCGAAGGCGGACTTGACGACCTGCTCGTCGATCGGCACGCCCTCGGCCGGGAACTCGGGACCGAAGAGCCGGTAGAACTGGGTGTTCCAGGGGCTGAACAGCGGTTCGGCGGACACCTCGAGGGTGCCCACCCATTTGATCGAGGCGATGCCGATCCAGCCGGGGACCAGGACCCGGACCGGGAAGCCGTGGTCGGGCGGGAGCGGTACGCCGTTCATCTCGTACGCCAGGAGCACGTCGTCGAAGGCCTTGGCGACCGGGAACGGGCGGCGTACCGGCCCCAGGTCGACGCCGCCGCTGACGAAGTTCGCGTCCAGCCCGGACGGCTGGACGTCGACGGCGGCCCGGCTGATGCCGGCGTGCCGCAGCACCGTGGACAGCCGGACGCCCCGCCACCGGGCGACGCCGACCGCGCCGAGCTGCCAGGCGGTGCCGGAGACTGTCTGGCCCTGCTGGGTGGTGTAGTAGCCGCGCCCGTTGCCGGCGCATTCGACCGCGACGGCCCGCGTCTCGGACGGGAAGCGCCGCAGGTCGTCGAGGCTGTAGTGGACCGGGCCGCCGCGCAGCCCGGTGCCGGTGACCTTCAGCGACCAGGTGTCCGCGTCGATGGCGGGGGTGCTGGTGTGGTTGCGGACGAAGAACCGGTCGACCGGCACGTAGTAGCCCTGGTCCTTCAGCGCCGACCAGCGGGTCTCCGCGTTCGTCCCCAGGCTGCGGAACAGTTCCGGTGGCAGCGGCTTGACGATCGGGCCGTCCGCCACGGTGCTCACGTCAGGCGTACCCGGTAGAAGGGCCGCGGCGGTGATGGTGAGGAGGTCGCGGCGGGTGAAGCCCCGCGTGCGGCCGGCCAGGAAGTCATGGAATCGACGAATGTCGTATCGACTCTCGCTCATGGGCTGAGATCCTATCGATTCCATAGGACTTGTAGATAGCCTTACGGCATGGACTTCCACTGGTTTCTCCCCACCAACGGCGACAGCCGCGACATCGTGGGCGGCGGTCACGGCACGCCGGTCGGCTCGGCCGGCGGGGTGCGGCCGCTGACCATCGGCTACCTCGGGCAGATCGCCCGCAGCGCCGAGCAACTCGGGTTCGTCGGCGCGCTCACCCCGGCCGGCGCCTGGTGCGAGGACGCCTGGCTGACCACCGCGATGCTCACCGAGGTCACCGAACGCCTGAAGTTCCTGGTGGCGTTCCGCCCCGGCCTGATCTCGCCGACGCTCGCCGCGCAGATGGCGTCCACCTTCCAGCGGCTCTCCGGTGGCCGGCTGCTGCTCAACGTGGTGACCGGCGGCGAGTCGCACGAACAGCGGCAGTACGGCGACTTCCTGGACAAGGACGCCCGGTACGCCCGGACCGGCGAGTTCCTGGGCGTGGTCCGGGCGCTGCTGCGCGGCGAGACGGTGACCGCCGACGGCGAGCACGTGAAGGTCGAGGATGCCCGGCTGTCCCGGATCCCGGAGGTGCCGCCGGCGATCTACTTCGGCGGCTCGTCGAAGGCCGCCGGACCGGTCGCCGCCGAGCACGCCGACGTCTACCTGACCTGGGGGGAGCCGCCGGAACAGGTGGCGGAGAAGCTGGCCTGGATCCGGTCGTTGAAACCGGGCATGCGCTTCGGCATCCGGCTGCACGTGATCACCCGCGACACGGCCGGGGCGGCGTGGGCGGAGGCGTCCCGGCTGCTGCGCAACGTGTCCGAGAACGACATCGCCGCGGTGCAGGCCGGCCTGCGGCGCAGCGAGTCCGAGGGCCAGCGCCGGATGCTCGACCTGCACGGCGGCAACCGCGACGGCCTGGTCGTCTCCCCGAACCTGTGGGCCGGTGTCGGCCTGGTCCGCGGCGGCGCGGGCACCGCCCTGGTCGGCAGCCACACCGAGGTCGCGGACCGGATCGAGGAGTACGCGGCGCTCGGCATCGACGAGTTCATCCTCTCCGGCTACCCGCACCTGGAGGAGGCGTACTGGTTCGGCGAGGGCGTGCTGCCGGAGCTGCGCCGCCGCGGCGTGTGGCGGCATCCGGCGGGGGAGAAGGGCACCGCGGCGTCGGCGATCCCGTTCGCCGGGGTGCCCTTGACCTCATGACCCGCGGGCGACCTTCCCCGGCCACCAGAACCGGTCACCGGTGAGGGTGGCCAGGGCCGGGACCAGCACGGTACGCACCAGCAGCGTGTCCAGCAGCACCCCGATGCCGACGATGATCCCGATCTGGGTCAGGGTCACCACCGGGAGCACGCCGAGCACCGCGAACACCGCCGCGAGCAGGATGCCCGCGCTGGTGATGACCGCGCCGGTCACCGCCAGCGCGTGCACCATGCCCTCCTTGGTGCCGCGTGCCGGCGTCTCCTCCTTGGCCCGGGTCACCAGGAAGATGTTGTAGTCCACGCCGAGCGCCACCAGGAACAGGAAACTGAACAGCGGCACCGCGTTGTCCAGCGCCGGATAGTCCAGCACGGTGCGGAACAGCCACGATCCGGCGCCCAGCGACGCGGCGAAGCTGAGCACCACCGTGACCATCAGCAGCAGCGGCGCCACCAGGGACCGCAGCAGCAGGATCAGCACGAGCAGCACCACCGCCAGGATCACCGGGACGATCACCACCAGGTCGCGGCGGGCCGCGTCCCGGCTGTCCAGGGCGGTCGCCACCGTGCCGCCGACCAGGGCGTCACCGTCGAGGCGCTCCCGCAGGTCGCGGATCGCGGCGAACGCCTCCGCGGTGTCCGGGGCGGCCTGCAGCACCGCGCTGATGCTGACCAGTTCGGCGTTCTGCTCGCCGATTCGGGCCTGCGCCACCCCGGGCGTCTCGGTGACGGCGGCCAGTACCTGCTGCGCCTTGGCCGGTTCGGTCAGCACCACGGCGGGCCCGGCGGCACCGGCCGGGAAATACCGGCTCAGCGTCTCCAGGCCGGCGACCGACTCGGCCTGCACCCGGAACTGCTCGGTCTGCGACAGGCCGACCTTGGTGCCGAGGCCGCCGAGCGAGAGCAGGCCCAGCACGGCGACCGACAGCACGGTGACCAGGACGGGACGGCGCACGACCGTACGGCCGACCCGCCCCCAGAAGCCGCGGCCGTCCTCCGCGCCGTGCCCGCCGACGCGCGGGATGAACGGCCAGAACAGGCCGCGGCCGCAGACCACCAGCGCGGCCGGCAGCACGACCAGCGCGAACAGTGCGGCGATGGCGACGCCGACGGCCGCGGTGACGCCGAGCGCCGCGTTGCTGCGCAGGCTGGCGAGCAGCAGGGTGAGCAGCGCCAGGATCACGGTGCCCGCGCTGGCCAGGATCGCCGGCCCGGCGCCCTTCAGTGCCCGGCGCATCGCCTCGAGGCGGTCCTCGTGCCGGTGCAGTTCCTCGCGATACCGGGAGATCAGCAGCAGGGCGTAGTCGGTGCCCGCGCCGAACACCAGCACGGTCACGATGCCGGTGGTCGAGCCGTTGATCGCCAGGTCGGTGTGCTGGGAGAACAGCGCGATGGCCTTGGCGGCGAGCTGATCGGCCAGGCCGACCACGACCAGGGGCACGATCCAGAGCACCGGGCTGCGGTACGTGGCCAGCAGCAGCACCGTCACCACCAGCACGGTGACGATCAGCAGCCGGGTGTTGGCGCCACTGAAGCTGTTCGCCAGGTCGGCGCTGAAGCCGGCGCCGCCGGTCACCTGGGCGGTCACGCCGTCCGGGGCCGCCGCCCTCGCCTTGGCGCGCAGGTCGTCGACGGTGGCGATGGTGGTGGCCGCCTCGCCGGTGGCCTCCAGCGGCACCGTGATGATCGCGGCCTTGCGGTCCTGCGACGCGATGACCGGCTGCCCCAGGGACCCGAAGGCGGCCAGGTCGGCGTCGGTGAGCGTGTCACCGTCCTTGGCGATCACGATCAGCGCCGGGTTGGTGCGCCCCGACGGCAGGTCCTTCTGCAGCCGGGCGACCTGGGTCGACTCCGCCGACGACGGCAGCGACGAAGCGGGGTCGTTGTCGGTGGTCGCCGAACCGGCGAAGGCCAGCACCGCCCCGCCTATGACCAGGGCGAGCAGGAGTGTCGCCCATGCCCTTCTCATGAATTCCTCCAAGGCAGAGAATCTTTACGATCGAGATTGTTCATGACGGGGGACGGTTTCTGCAACACTGGCATCGTGGAAGGCACGGAGACCGGAGAACGGCAACGACTGCGCACCGAACTCGTCGATCTGCTGAACGCGTACAGCAGCGAGGCGCAGCACATCGGGCACGCGTTCGCCGGCCGGCACCGTCTGCACGCCACCGACATGCACGCGCTGCTCGCGGTGATGCACGCCGAACGGCGCGGCGAACCCCTGACCCCCGGCAGGCTCGGCGAACAGATCGGGCTGTCCTCCGGGGCGACGACCGCGTTGATCGACCGGCTGGAACGCGGCGGGCACCTGCGGCGATCCCGGGAGAGCGCCGACCGCCGGGTGGTGCACCTGCGGTACGGGGAGGCCGGCATGGCCCTGGCGCTGGCGTTCTTCACCCCGATGGCGCCGCGGACGGACGCGGTGATGGAACAGTTCGGGACGGACGAGCTGCTGGTGGTGGAGCGTTTCCTGCAGGGGATGCTCGGCACGCTGGTCACCTACCGCGACGAGCTGCGCGACCGCTGATCGTCCTCCCGGTTCCCGGTCCGCCGGAAGCAACCCGGGCGCAACCGTGGGGATGCTGACGGGCCGCCCCGGCCTGCCGATGAACGCCCTGTGCGAACCGAGCCCGTCCTGGCCGAAGCCGACGCCCTGCTGGCGCGCGGCCGCGCCCGCAGCGCCGAGACCCTCCTCGCGCCGTTCGTGGGCCGCGAACCCGCGAACCTCGGCGCCTGGCACCGGATGGCCCGCGCCCGCCTGGACCTCGGTGACCCCCGCGGCGCCCTGACCGCCGCCCGCGCCGCCCGCCAGCTCGACCCGGCCGGTGCGGAGACCCTGTACTGGGCCAGCCTCGCCGCCAGCGAACTCGGCGAACACCCGGACGCGATCACCGCGGCCGCCGGGGCCTGCCACGCCGACCCGGGCAACCCGCGCCTGCACCAGCGCCTCGCCGAGGCGCAACTGGCCGCGGGCCTGGCCGCCGAAGCCGCCGACGGTCTGCGGATCGCGGTGGAACTGGCCGGCTACGACGCGGACCTGCACGTCACCTACGGGGCGGCGCTGTTCGCGGTCGGGCGCCCGCTCAGCGCCCGCGAGGCTCTGCTGCGCGCGTTGACGGTGGACCCGGCGAACACGCAGGCCGCGACCGCGCTGGCGTTCCAGCAGAAGGTGATGCGCGGGGCCACGGACGCGAAGACGATGGCCGCGATAGCCGACGACTACGCGGCGTCCCTGCGGATCCCGCCCGGTGGTCGCCCGCCGGTGCGCACCGAACGGGCCGCCCTGCGCCACGTGGCTCGGATCGCCTTCTTCTGGCTGGTGGCGGCCCTGGCCGTGGCGGGGCTGGCGGAGTCCGCCGGGTTGGCGTCGCCACCGGACGCGCTCTACACGGCGCTGTTCTGTGCCGCGGCCGCGGTGTGTTGCGTGGCGACGCTGGCCCGCCCGTCCCGCCTCTGACCGTCTCGTCCCCGGCTGTCTCGTCCCCGGCCGGACGGGTGGATTTCCGGCTCGGTCAGTCGTGGAGCTTGCGCAGGACGCGGGACAGGTCGGCGCGGTCGGCCGGAGTGAGCGTGGCGAACAACCGTTCCCCCTCGGCGGCGCGGGCGCGGTGGATGGCGTCGGCGGTGCTCCGGCCGTGCGGGGTCGGGACGACCAGGACGGCGCGCCGGTCGGCCGGGTCGGGGCGGCGTTCCACCAGGTCGAGTTCCTGCAGGCCGTCGACCACCTCGGTGGCGGACCGCGGCGCGATCCGCAGGTGGTCGGCGAGGGAGCTGAGGCGCATCTCGCCGTGCCGGATGAGCACGCCGAGCGCCCGCGACTGCGACGGCGAGATGCTCCACGGTTCGAGGGCGACCCGGGTGCCGTGCCGGAGTCGTCGCGCCACCGCCCAGAACGCCTCGACCAGGTTCTCCTCGCCCGCGTTCTCCCGGCGCGCGTTCTCCTCGCCCGCGTTCTCCCGGCCCGCGTTCTCCTCGCCTGCCTTCTCTCGGCCCGCGTTCTCCCCGTCCGCCCGAAGGTCGTCGTCCGGTCGTGTCGTGTCCGGGGCGTCGGGGCCGGAGTCTGCGGGCATCACGGGAATACGGTAGCAGCGATTACCGTTGCTCCCTCATGTTGAGGTAACCTCAGCTTTCGGGAGTGTCTCTCCCGGCCGCCTCTTCCGTCGATGCGGGAGGTGTGGCTCGTACACATGAAGGGTTGTGAATTTGGCGGAAATCCTACGCCGCGGCGCGGCACGCACCGTGTCCCCCGCGGAGAAGGCGCAGGCCAAGGCCGTGTCGTTGCGCCGCATCGGCGCGCTGTTCACCGGCCACCGGCGGCAACTGATCGTCGTCGTGGGCGTCATCGTGATCTCCTCGGCGGTCGCGATGATCTCCCCGTTCCTGTTGCGCGAGGTCATCGACGTCGCGTTGCCGCAGTCCGACCTGCGGCTGCTCATCTGGCTGGTGGCCGGCATGGTCGCCGTCGCGGCTGTCACGTCGGCGCTCGGCGTCGTGCAGACGTGGATCTCCACATCGGTCGGTCAGCAGATCATGCACCGGCTGCGGACCTCGGTGTTCGCGCACCTGCAGCGACAGTCGGTCGGGTTCTTCACCCGAACGCGCACCGGCGAGGTGCAATCGCGCATCACCAACGACATCGGTGGCATGCAACAGGTGGTCACGTCGACCGCCAGTTCCGTCGCCGCCAACGTGACCACCGTGATCGCCACGCTGGTCGCGATGACCGCACTGTCCTGGCAGCTGACACTGGTGTCACTGATCGCGGTGCCGCCGGCGATCTACTGGACGCGCCGCGTCGCGCGGATGCGGCAGACGATCACCGCGCAGCGCCAGCGGGAACTCGCCGACCTGAACGTCATCATCGAGGAAGGACTCTCGATCAGCGGCATCCAGCTCAGCAAGACGATGGGTGCCGGCACCGCGCAGGTCGACCGGTTCACCGACTCGTCCCGCCGGCTGATCGACCTCGAACTCCGCTCCGAACTTGCCGGACGCTGGCGGATGGCGGCGATGAGCATCGTGTTCGCGGTCATCCCCGCGGTGATCTACCTGGCGGCGGGCCTGCCGTTCGCGGCCGGCACGATGAGCATCGGCACACTCGTCGCGTTCACGGCGCTGCAGGGCAATCTCTTCCGGCCACTGACCAGCCTGCTCGACGTCGGCGTCACGCTCACCGCGTCCCTCGCGCTGTTCCACCGGATCTTCGAATACCTCGATCTGCCGGTCGAGATCAAGGAACCGGCGACCCCGGTGCGGCTCGATCCGGTGCGGGGCCACCTGCGCTTCGAGGACGTGACTTTCGCGTACGAGCAGAGCGGCGCGGCCGCCCTCGCGGGTGTGAGCCTCGACGTGCCCGCCGGATCGTCACTGGCTCTCGTGGGGGAGACCGGGTCCGGGAAGAGCACGATCGCGTCGTTGATCGCGCGACTGCACGACCCGACGTCCGGCCGCGTCACCATCGACGGCGTCGACCTGCGTGACCTGTCCCTGGCGGACCTCGCCGGCATCGTGGGCGTCGTCAGCCAGGAGACGTACCTGCTGCACACCACGATCCGGGAGAACCTGCGCTATGCAAAACCGGACGCGACCGACGACGAGATAGTGACGGCGGCCCGCGCCGCGCAGATCCACGACCTGGTGGCGTCGTTGCCGGACGGCTACGACACGATGGTCGGCTCCCGCGGCCACCGGTTCTCCGGCGGCGAGAAGCAGCGGATCGCCATCGCCCGCACCCTGCTGCGCGACCCCCGCATCCTGGTGCTGGACGAGGCGACGAGCGCCCTCGACAACGAGACCGAACGGGCGGTGCAGCGGGCCTTCGACGCGCTCGCCGTCGGCCGGACCACCGTGACGATCGCCCACCGGCTGTCCACGATCCGCGACGCCGACCAGATCGCGGTGATCGACCACGGACGGATCCTCGAATCCGGTACGCACGACTCGCTGCTGCGCGACAACGGGCGGTACGCGGCGCTCGCCCGGTAGGCATACCCTGCCCGGGTGATCGCCGTTCTCGATGCGCGGTCGAATCTCGGGTCACGCCCGCGCTCGCCGGGACTGGTCCCCGGCTGTCACCGACCGGCCGGCGCGCTGCGCGACCAGGGACTCGTGTCCCGGCTCGCCGCGCGCGACGCCGGTGTGGTGGTGCCGCCGGCGTCGACCGCATCCCGCCGCCGTCCGGTTCCGCGGGCGGCGTCTCCGGCCACCTCTCCTGACGACGGGTCGACCGGCGCCCCCGGGTCAGCGTGTCCGGCCGGTCCGTGCCGTCGCCCCGGTCCAGCCCCGCACCGACTCCGCGTCCCGGGCACCCGGTCCGACATAGTCCGCCGACGGCCGGATGATCTTCCCCAGCTGCTTCTGTTCGAGGATGTGCGCGCTCCACCCGGCCGTCCGTGCGCACCCGAACATCGCCGTGAACATGTCCGCCGGAACCTGGGCGAAGTCCAGCACCACCGCCGCCCAGAACTCGACGTTGGTCTCCAGCACCCGGTCCGGTTTGCGGTCCCGCAGTTCGGCCAGGGCCGCGAGTTCCAGCGCGCGGGCCACCTCGAACCGGGCCGCCCCCAGCTCCCGCGCGGTCTCCCGCAGGATCCGTGCCCGGGGATCCTCCGCCCGGTAGATCGCGTGACCGAATCCCATCAGCCGCTGCCCGTCGTCGAGGAGCCGGCGGACGTACCGCCGGGCGTCTCCGTCCCGCTCGACCCCCTCGATCATGCCGAGGACCCGTGCGGGGGCACCACCGTGCAACGGTCCGGACAGTGCGCCGATCGCCGCGGAGAGACAGGCCGGAGCGTCCGCACCGGTGCTGGCGACCACCCGCGCGGTGAACGTCGATGCGTTCATGCCGTGTTCGGCGGCGCAGATCCAGTACTGGTCGACGGCCGCCACGTGCCGCGGATCCGGCTCACCCCGCCAGCGGATCATGAACTGTTCAGCGGCGGTCCGGCCGGCGTCGACGAGCCGCTGCGGAACGTCCGGGCCGTGCCATCGTTCACCGCTGCCGCTGCCGCTGCCGCTGCCGCTGCCGCTGCCGCTGCCGCTGCCGCTGCCGCTGCCGCTGCCGCTGCCGCTGCCGCTGCCGCTGCCGCTGCCGCTGCCGCTGCCGCTGCCGCTGCCGCTGCGCGCCGACTGCGCCACCAGTGCCAGGACCGCCGCCGAGGTCCGCCCCAGGTCCTGGCGAACCTGCTCCGCGGGCAGGTCGATCAGTTGCCCGAGCCCCCAGGCCGGCGCCATCGCGGCCACTCCGGCCTGCACGTCCACCCGGATGTCCCCGGTCGCCACCGGCGACTCCACCGTGGGTAGCTCCGGCAGTGGGCGGCCGAACTCCCCGTCCGCGAGCAGCCCCCACACGTCCCCGAACGACACCCGTCCCGCCAGCGAACGGACGTCCACCCCTCGGTACCGCAGCACCCCGCCGTCCCGATCCGGTTCGGCGATCTCGGTGTCGAACGCGACGACACCGGCCAGTCCTGGATTGACAGTAACCATGACTTGACGATGAAACCGTCAAGACTTGACGTCAATGTTGATCCAGTCAATATGAGAGGATGGCCACATGGACTCCCAACCCCTCCTGACCACGGAAGAGGTCGCCTTCCGCCTCGGCGTCAAACCCGCGACCGTCTACGCCTACGTCTCCCGGGGGCTGCTCACCAGCCGCCGCAACGGCGACGGCAAGAACAGCCTGTTCGCCAAGGCCGACGTCGACACGTTCGTCGCCTCCCGCAAGCGCACCACGACACCCGCCATCCAGACCGGGATCACCCTCATCCGCGACGGCGAACTCTTCTATCGCGGGCAGGACGCCGTCGCACTCGCGCGGACCAGCACCTTCGAAGCGGTCATCAACCTACTCTGGACCGGTGATCTCCAGGACGTCCCGCTGCCGGCCACGTTCTCCCTGATCAACCTGGCTGCGGCGGTGACCGCCCCGCTGCCGGACATCGCCCGCCTCACCGACCGGATGCGGGTGATCGTCGCCGCCGCGGCGGCCGCCGACCCGCTGCGTTTCGACACCGCCCCCACCGCGGTCGTCGCCGCCGGCCGCCAGCTGATCGCCACCATGGCCCGCGCGCTGCCGTCGCGCCGGATGCCCGGGGTGATGGAGGTCAGCACGCCGCTCGCCGAGATCCTCTGGTCCCGGCTGACCCGCACGGCACCGTCCGAGGCGTCGCTGCACGGTCTCAACGCCGCGCTGATCCTGCTCGCCGACCACGACATCGCCGCGTCGACGCTCGCCGCCCGGGTCGCCGCGTCCACCCGGGCGCATCCCTACGCCGTGGTCGGTGCCGGGCTGGCCGCTCTCGACGGTCCGTTGCACGGCGTTGCGAGCGCTCTCGCGTACCCACTCCTGGCCGGCGCCGTCGGCAGGCCGGACCCGATCGCGGTGTTCGCCGACCATCTGCGGGCCGGCGGCCCGGTGCCCGGTTTCGGTCATCCCCTCCATCCCAGCGGCGACCCGCGGGCCGCGGCACTCATCGATCTGATCGCGGACGGCCCGGTCCGCCGCGCCACCGAGGACCTGGCCCGGGCCGTGCACGCCCGCTCGGGGGCCCGTCCCAACGTCGACCTGGCGCTGGCCGCGTTCGCCCTGCACCACGAGATGTCCCCGGACGCCGGCGAGGCCGTTTTCGCCCTGGCCCGCACGGCCGGATGGATCGCGCACGCCCTCGAGGAATACGCGGACCGGCCCAGCCGCTTCCGCCCGTCGAGCACCTATGCGGGCCGATCCCCGGCCTGACGGTGATCTCCCAGCGGGGGACCGGCCTAAACTCCGGGCATGACCACCGTCGATCCCGAGAACCTCCCGCTGCTGGAAGCCCTCCACTCCACACCCGCCCGGCGATACCTCTCCACCGCGGACATCCCCGACGACATCGTGCGCGCCATCCTGGACGCCGCGATCCGCGGACCGTCCGCCGGCAACGGCCAGTTCTGGGCCTGGATCGTCGTCAAGGATCCGCAGGTCAAGAAGCAGATCGCCGGGTGGTACCGGGAGGGCTGGGAGCGCCACTACGGCTCCCGCCGCGAGCAGATCCTCGCCGCCCCCGCCGGCAGCCCGATGAGCAAGACCAGCTTCCTGGCCGCCGACCACCTGGCGACCCACCTCGAGGAGGCCCCGGTCTGGATCTTCCCGGTGCTGCTGGGCGCCGCGAAATCCACCAACCCGCGCCTCGGATCCTCCATCTACGGGGCGGTGCAGCAGCTCATCCTGGCGGCGCGGGCCCACGGGATCGGCGCCACCCTGACCACCCTGCACATCGGCCACGAGGCGGACGTCCGTGAGCTGCTCGGCCTTCCCGAGGACGCGTTGACGATGGCGTTGATCCCGCTCGGCTACCCGGCGAAGGGCCGCTGGTCCCAGCCCAAGCGCCGTCCGCTGGACGAGGTGGTCCACTTCGAGCGCTTCCAGACCTCCTAGACGCGTTTCGTCATCAGGGTCCGCGTGGTGACTTGGGGCGTCGAGCGCGCCCGTATTCGTCACACCGTCATGGGTGTGTTGATTTGGGGTGTCGAGCGCGCCCGTAATCACCACACCGCCAGGGGTGTGTTGATTTGGGGCGTGCAGCGCGCCCGTATTCACCACACCGCCAGGGGTGTGGTGACTTCGGGCGTGCAGCGCGCCCGAAATCACCACGCAGACCTTGACCGCGAAAGACATCCCAGACCCTTCCCGGTGTACGGAGGCACGCCCGCGCCCGCTGTCCCCGGCGGATCGTGTGTCCACCGGTGGGCGTGCTTCGCTCGTACAGGAGCGCGGTCTTCGGGTCTGTGGTCCTGGGGTCGTGAATCCCAGGACCGCGGCGTGGTGTGCTGGGCCGTGGGTTCTCCGGCGGTCAGGTCAGCCAGGCGGCCAGGGTCTTCCCGGCACTGTCCGTGACGGTGACGCGGGCGCCCTCGCCGATCCCCGCCCCCGCGGGGTGTTCGAACAGAATCCGCCAGCTCCCGTCTCTCCGGCCGTTCTTGTCGCCGTTCTCGGTGGCGTTCGTGGTGGCGTCGCCGAGGTCAGCCGGTCCCGCCGTGGTCTCCGGGTCGTCAATGGGTTCGTGGCCGGTGCCGTTCGCATAGACGAGGCGCACCAGCGACGGCCCGAACGTCCAGGTGCCCCGGCTGACCCGCACTCTCACGTCGACGGCGTAGGGCGCGTCACCCGGTTCCGCCGCCAGTCCGGTGGCCGCCGAGACCGTCACCCGGGCATCGAAGTCGGCGGTCCGGACCACCTGTGTGCTCCCGAGCGGGTCCCGCGGGGCCCTGCTCCCGGCCTCCGCGGACTCCAGGCGCGCCGCCGTCGCCGGCCGTGAATCCGAGGCTGTCCCGGCCGGCGCGGCACTGCCGCACCCGCCGGCGAAAACGAGCAGAACGGCGACCGTCAGTGTGGTTCTACGCATTCCGCCATGCCACCGCCCTCGGCCCGGAACAACAAGCCCTCGACGGAGGGACTGCACAAAACCGACAAAAGCTAGATAACCGCATCCAACCGCCCGTCTCGCCGTTGTTCGGTGCTGAAAGCAGCCATCGCGCCCGGCCCTCAGCCGTCCGCGCCGGCGATCCGAGCCCACCCCTGCGGAAGGCGCGCCATGTCGGTAAGTCCCCCCACCCCACAGGGGCGTCACCCCAAGCCCTCAGCGGCCCGCCCCACCGTGCCCCCTCCCGTAACGCCCCGCCATGCTGCTGCCCGGCCCGAGCCGGGCCCGGCCGCGTCGTACCCCGCGCCCTACTCCGCGGCCGCTCGCCCCGCGCGCCGTCCGAACGCCACCCATGCGGCGCTCCATCCCGCCGCGGCGCACTCGGCATCCCCTGCCGGTGGCGTCCATCAGCCGGCCCGTGCCGGGCAGACGTACGCGGCCGGCCGCACCCTGCAGGGGAGCCCGGGCGTCCATGACGGGAATCCTCGCCCTGTGCCCCACGCCGGTGACGGTGCTCCCGGCTCGGCGACTCCTGCCCCCGGCGCGCCCGCGCAGGCAGCGACCAAGATCTTCGATGTTCCTGCTGGTCTGCGCCCCGTGGCGGGGCAGGAGAATCCCGCGTCGGCGCCGACGGCCATCTTCTCCAGGCCGGCTGGGCTACGTCCGGTAGCCGGCCTGGAGAACCCGGTATCCGCCCCGACCGCGATCTTCACCGCTCCCGCCGATCTCCGGCACAGCCCCGGAGCGGGCGTCTCCCCGGAAACCCTCAGGGCGCAGCCGGGCCGCCCCGGTACTCCCGGGCCGCACGGTTCCTCCTCGGCGGCGACGGCTCTCCTGCCGGTGACGCCCGCCTTCCCCGCTGCGGCCGTCGCCCCTGCGAAGCCGGCTGTCTCTCCGGCGCCCTCCGGCCCGGGGCGGGCGTCCGGCACCTACGGTCCCGCAGCATCTCCGACCGTGCCGCCAAGGGTTCCCGATCGCCCCGGAACCGGTCCGAAGCCTGCCCGCCCCGCTCTCGATCAGACGATGCGTATCGACCTCCCCGCCGGACGACAGTTCACGGCGGACCCGTCGTCCCGCCCGCCCGTGGCCTCGCCGGCCGGCGCGGCGTCCGGCCCGTCCGCGACTCTTGTCGATATCGGGCGGCCGGGCGAAGCGGCCGGTCACCCCGGGGGTTCCGACGTGCTCGTCCTGCCCGGCATGGCGGAGGTTCCCGGCCGGGAGGGCGTGACCGGCGCGAGGCGGGAGACGCCGTCCGGTGGCGGCGGGCGACTCTTGAGCGTGGCGTTCGCGGCGAGCGGCCTGATCGTTGCGCTGCTCGCCGGGTGGGCGTTGCTGAACAGCGGCACCGAACTGTCCTCGCCCGTGGTCAGCGAACCGACGGCGACGTCCGGACCGGACGCGCGATGGCGAGAACCCGGGATGCCGCAGCCCTACGACGCAGGCCCGCAACCCACGTTCACCACACCGCCGTACGGGGGATGACCGCCCGGCCGGCCAGGCGACCTCAACCGGGCTGGTCGATGCGTTCGAGCCACCGGTCGAGCAGGGCCGTCTCCATCGGTTCGAGTCGATCGGTGCCGGTCAGGGCGAGCTGAGATCGCAACTGGCGCGCGGCGGCCCGTACCGGATCAGGTCCGCTCGCCGCAGCCGGTTCGGTGAGGACGGCGGCGAAGACGGCGTCGCGCGCCGTGTGTGACAGGGCGGGATCGTCGAACAGCGCGGGTTGAGCGATCCGGCTGAGGGCGACACCGATGTTGACGGGCAGGATGAGCCGGGCCGCCGCCGGTGGTGTCGTGGCGAGGAATCCGCCGGCGGCGCAGCGCAGCAAGGTCGCCTCGAGCAGCTCGAGGATGCGCTGGTACGCCGATGCGGCCGACCGTGGCCGGGGCGCGAACATCAGCCGATAGAGAGCGGGGTTCTCGGCGGCGAAGGCCATGTGGTCGTCCCAGCCGGAGTGCAGGTCGGCCACCGGGTCGCCGGAGACCTCCAGTTCGGACTTGCGCCGGGAGTAGCGGTCGAAACCCGCGTCGGCAACGGCGTCGAGGAGACCCCGTTTGTCGCCGAACAGCCGGTACAGCACGGGCTGACTGACGCCGGCCTCCTCGCTGACCGCCCGGGTGGCGATGTCACCGTCCGCCGACGCGACGAGTTGCCGCTCGGCCGCCTCGACCAGCGCCCGCCGGACTCGCGCGTCGTCGGCCGGGCCGTCGGCGTCACGCCGCCGGCGGGGACGGCCCGGGTATTCCGCATCGTTCATGAATCAATGCTACGTCACATCGCTACCAGCGATTCGGTCATCATGCTACGGTCGTCGTATCGGCGGTACGGTTAGTCGCTATCGCCACTACGATCTTGGGTGGAAACCATGGCAGATCAACGAGTTGCCGTCGTCACCGGCGCCTCACGAGGCATCGGTCGCGTCATCGCCACCTCACTCGCCGCCGCCGGGCAGGCCGTCGTCGTCGGCTACGCCGGTGACGAGGCCGCCGCGACAGAGGTCGTCGACGAGATCACCACGGCCGGCGGGCAGGCCGTCACGGCCCAGGCCGACGTTGCCGACCCGGACGCCGTCGCGGCGCTGTTCGACACCGCCGCGCAGACGTTCGGCGGCGTCGACGTCGTCGTGAACTCCGCCGGCCGGCTCTACCTCTCCCCGATCGCCGAACTGGACCTGGACAGCCTCGACGCCCTGCACCGCACCAACATCCGAGGCACCTTCGTCGTCGCCCGCGAGGCAGCCCGCCGCGTGCGCCGGGGCGGGGCAGTCATGATGCTGTCCACCTCGGTCGTCGGCCTGCAGTTCCCCGGCTACGGCGCCTACGCCGCGAGCAAAGGCGCGGTCGAGGGCATGACCCTGATCCTCGCCCGGGAGATGCGCGGACGGGACATCACCGTCAACACCGTCGCCCCCGGCCCCACCGCCACCGAACTGTTCCTCGAGGGCAAGGACGAAGCCACCGTCGAGCGCCTGGCCAAGCAGCCCCCGCTGGAACGACTCGGCACGCCGGCCGACATCGCCGCGGTCGTCGCCTTCCTGGCCGGACCCGGCGGCCGCTGGGTCAACGGTCAGATCATCCGGGCCAACGGCGGGATCATCTGATGGCCGTCGTGCTCGTCACCGGCGCCTCCAGCGGCTTCGGCCGGCTGACCGCCCAGACCCTGGCCCGCGCCGGGCACACCGTCATCGCGGGCATGCGCGCCACCACCGGCCGCAACGCTCCCGCCGCCGCCGAGTGCGACGAACTGGCAGCCGCGGAGAACCTCGCGATCTCGGCGGCCGAGCTCGACGTCCAGTCGTCATCGTCGGCCGAGGCCGCCGTCATCGGGATCGTCCGGCGCCACCACCGTCTCGACGTCGTGGTGCACAACGCCGGGCACATGGTTCTCGGACCCGCCGAGGCGTTCACCCCCGAGCAGCTCGCCGGCGTCTACGACGTCAACGTGCTCGGCACCCAGCGGGTCAACCGGGCGGCGCTGCCGGTCATGCGCGATCAGGGGTCCGGGCTTCTGCTCTGGGTCGGCAGCTCCTCGACCCGCGGCGGCCACCCGCCGTTCCTGGCTCCCTACTTCGCCGCCAAAGCGGCGATGGACGCCCTGGCCGAAAGCTACGCCGCGGAGCTGATCCGGTTCGGCATCGGCACCACCATCGTGGTCCCCGGCGCCTTCACCTCCGGCACCAACCATTTCCTGCACGCCGGCCGCCCCGAGGACCAGGAGCGGGAAGCCGCGTACGAGGAGAACTACGGCCGGCTCCGCGCCGAGATCGACCAGCGACTGGCCGCCCTGATCCCGCCGGACGCCGACGTGCAGTCGGTGGCCGACGAAATCACCCGGGTCGTCGGGCTGCCGGCCGGCGAGCGCCCGTTCCGTACCCACGTGGACCCGAGCCGCGACGGCAGCGAGGTGGTGTCGGCCGTCGCCGACCGTGTCCGCAGCGAGTTCTACCACCGCATCGGCATCGAGGACCTGCTGTCCCCGAACGCCGCTCTCTGAAGAATCCATCCGCATCGTACGAAAGGAACAGCAACCATGCCGTTCGCCAACCTGAAGGTCCCCGCCGACACCCTGACCCCGGAGTCGAAGAAGAAGCTCATCGACGCGGTCACCGACGCCTACGCCGACGTGTACGGCGAACGGGCCCGCGCGACCACGCTCGTCCTGGTCGACGAGGTCGTCGAGGGCGGCTGGGGCCTGGGCGGAAACGTCCTGACCGCGGAGATGCTCGGCAAGAGCTGATCCCGAACAGCCGTACGTGGGCGCGGCTACCACCTCGCCCACGTATGGCCCCGTCCCCATCGAATAGATCAACTCGCCGTTCCCGGTCCGCCGTTTCCGGTCCGCCGTCTCTGGTCCGGCGTTTCCGGTCCGCCGTTTCCGGCCTGCCGTTTCCGGTCTGCCGGACCAGGTGGCCGGGTGGCTATGGGCGTCAGGTGGGTTGGGATGTGAGCAGGGGGCGTACCAGGGTGGCGAACTCGTCGGGGCGCTCCAGCTGGGGCATGTGACCCGTGTCCGGGAACAGGTGGGTGCGGGCATGCGGGAACGCCACCCGGGCCGCGGCCAGGTGGGTGCTGGGGAGGATGAGGTCACGGTCGCCCCAGACGATCAAGGTGGGGCGTGGGTGGGCGGACACCCGGCGCAGCAGGTCGGCGCGCCAGGCGGGGGCGACGCCGCGCAGGCCGCCCAGCGCCCGCGCGACCTCCAGGTAGACCGGGGCGAAGTCGGGCTGGCGGGCGATCCGCAGCGCCGTCGCGACGCGTTCGGGCGTGACCAGGGCGCGGTCGGCGAACAGGGTGCGTTCCAGACGGGGCACGGTGCGGGCGTCGATGCGGCGCAGCAGGCGGCGGCCCAGGCCGGGGACGGCGAGCAGGCGCAACGCCAGAGTGACCTCCTTACCGAAGCCCGCACTGTTGACCAGAGTCAATGTTGATACCGCGTCGGGTCGTGTCGTCAACATGGACATCGCCACTGCGCCGCCCAGCGAGTTGCCCACCACGTGCACAGGACGGGTCTCGCCGAGGGCGTCCAGAACGTTCCAGACCGCGGCGGCCAGCACCGGCAGCGTGGTGGGTTCGGGCACCCGGCCGGACAGGCCGAAACCGGGCATGTCCAGGCTGATCACGCGGTGGTCGGCGTCCAGCCGTTCATGTTGCGGTGCCCAGTCCTCCAGGCTGCGCCCGATGCCGTGGAGCAGGACCACCGGAGGAGCGTCCGGATCGCCTGTCTCGTGGATGCGGACGTCGGCAGCGCGTACCCGCAAGAACCTCATCGCCGGACCACCGATCGTGCGGAAGTGCCGCCGCGGGCTGTGGTGAGCGCGCGCACGATCCGTGCGTGACCTACCGGCATCAGCCTGGCCAGCAGATCGGGCACCTTGGCGCTGGCCGCGATGAGCAGGCGGGCCTTGCGCTTCGCGACGGCTCGCAGAATCAACTCCGCGGCCTTGTCCGGGGGAAAGCTCAGCAGCGCGGCGAACAGGCGGCGGTTCGGCTCGATCTCCTCCTCGGGTACGCGTGAGCCGACCAGCGCGTTCTCGGCGATCCGGGTGCGGATCCCACCGGGGTGGACGGTGGTCACGCCGACACCCCGCTCGGCGAGCTCGCCACGGAGCGACTCGCTGAGCCCGCGGAGGGCGAACTTGCTGGCGGCATACGCGGACTGGCCGGGCGGTGCGATCAGCCCATACAGGCTGGACATGTTGACGAGATGACTGCCGTGGGAGGCCGTCAAAGCTCCCATCAACATGTGCGTCAACATCATGGGCGCTCGGAAGTTCACGTTGACGACCTGTTCGAACTGCTCCAGCGACACCTGGTCGAAGCGGCCCCCCAGCGCGATCCCGGCATTGTTGATCAGCAGTCCGATGGCGGGATGCTCAACGCGGATGCGGTCGGCGAGGTCCTCGACCACGGAACGGTCCGCGAGGTCGGCCACCATCGTGCGAACCGGCAGCCGAGGGTAGGCGCGGCGGATTCGGGAGGCGACGGCGTCGAGGAGTTCCGGGTCGATGTCCACAAGGATCAGGTCACTGCCCCGGAAGGCCAGTCCGTAGGCGAGGTGCTCACCGATGCCGCCGGCCGCGCCGGTGACGACAGCGGTGCGGCCGGCGAAGCGATATTCGTCAAGCCGGGTCACGAGCCCACCTCTGTCTCTCGCCCGTCGCCCGAACCCGGCCCTGGACCCTCCGGTGGGGAAGGGACGCTCGGCGCAGCCGGGGCGACGGCCGGGGCGACGGCAGGGGCGACGGCCGGGGCGACGGCAGGGGCGACGGCCGGGGCGATGCCCGGGGCGACGGCCGAGGGCTGCACGGCGACCTGCTGATCCGACGGCGCCAGAGGCTGCGCCGAGTTCAGCGGCGTGGGCGGTAGTTCCAGCTCAGGCGGCGTGGGCGGTTGTGCTGAGTCTGATGGCATGAGCATGGCGGACGGCGCGAGTGGATGAGCCGGAGCTGGAGCCGGGGCCGGGGCCGGAGCTGGAGCTGGGCCTGGGGCTGGGGCTGGGGCTGGGGCTGGAGCTGGAGCTGGAGCTGGAGCTTGTGACATGGACGGTGTGGACGGCCTGGCAGCGACGGATCGAGTTGAGGGGAACGTTGAGGTGGACGGTCGACGCGTGAACGTCATTGATCTGGTCACGTCGGTGAACGGGGCCGTCAAGGCGTCCAACAGGTAGTTCTGGCGCATGTGCCACGGATCATGGGCGCCCTGCTTCGGGAACTGATCCAACGAACGCAGGACGTAGCCCGACGTCAGGTCCAGCAACGGCTGGTCGCCGACGACGGTCGGGGACGGAGTCGCGGTCGCCAGGCCGTGGCGGGACATGTGGTTCAACAGGCGCATCACGTACCGGTGGGAGAGGTCGGCCCGCAGGGTCCACGACGCGTTGGAGTAGCCGACGCAGAATGCGAAGTTCGGAACACCACTCACCATCAAGCCGCGGTACGCGACACGCTCGCCGATCCGCATTGATGCACCATCCACTGTCACGTCAACACCACCGAGTGGCTGAAGACGCAAGCCGGTCGCCGAGACGATCACGTCGGCTTCCAGGACCCGGCCGGAGCGCAACCGGATGCCCTCCGGGACGAGCGCCTCCGCATGATCCGTGACCACCGACACCCGCCCTTCGGCGATCGACCGATACAGATCACCGTTCGGGACAACGCAGAGACGCTGGTCCCACGGGTCGTACGCCGGCTTGAAATGCTCGTCGACGTAGGCAGGGTCTTTCAGATAACCGATCGCGATCTTGCGCAGAGCCCGGCGCATCATGTCCGGGCGGCGCCGGGCCAGCTGGTAGAAGAACGACGTCAACACGATGTTCTTGCCGCGGGCGACCCGGCTCGCGGCGGCCGGCGGCAGTACCCGGCGGGCCAGGTCGGCGACGGCGTCGCGGTCCGGCAGCGGGGCGATGTAGGACGGCGACCGCTGCAGCATCGTCACGTGCGCGGCCTTCTCGGCCAGCGCCGGGACCAGGGTGACCGCGGTTGCGCCGCTGCCGATCACCACGATGCGCCGCCCGCGGTGGTCGAGGTCGTCCGGCCAGGACTGCGGGTGGACGAACCGGCCACGAAAGTCGCCGACGCCCGGAAAGTCCGGTTGGTAACCCTGGTCGTACCGGTAATAGCCGGTGCAAGAGTAGAGGAACCGGCAGGTCAGGACCTCACCCTTGGCGGTGTGCACGCTCCACAGGGCCGATTCCGAAGACCAGTCAGCCTGTACGACCTGAGCACCGAACCGGATGTGCGGGGTGATGCCGGCCTCGTCCGCGGTGTCCCGGATGTAGCGGCGGATCTCGTCCCCGGTGGCGAGGGAACGCGGGCCCCGCCACGGCCGGAACGGGTAACTCAACGTGAACATGTCCGAGTCTGATCGGACACCGGGGTAGCGGAAGAGGTCCCAGGTGCCACCGGTGGCATCCCGTGCCTCGAGGATCGTGTACGTGTCGCCGGGCCGCTGCTGCCCCAGCCTCCAGGCCGCCCCGATCCCGGAGAGGCCGGCGCCGATGATGATCACGTCGAAGTGGGTCACGACGCGACTCCCGACCAGGGCGGAACGCCGGCGCCGGAGATCCGTATCCCGCCCCACGGATCCGGCTCGCCCAGTCGTACCGCGATCGGCGTCCCGCCGGGCAGCACGATCCGTCCCGACGAAGCCCCGGCGCTCACCTGCTCCCGCAGCGCCGCGTGCGGCCCGGTCCGCCCGGCCCAGCGGAACCGGCCCTCGACCGGCTCGAACCGTGCCGACATCCGCACGTCAACGTTGATCGGTGGCCCGTCGTCAACGTGCAGAGTGGCCGGTCCGCGGTACTCGTCATCGTCGATGCTCCGCATGCCATCCTCCGTTGGTGGAGTTGGTGGAGTTGGTGGAGTTGGTGGAGTCGGATAGGTGATGAGGTGGTGGGAAGGGCGTGTTCAGGCGGGCGAGAAATCAGGGCGAACCAGGCGAGATGACGGTCTTGCCCGTAGGTGCATCGGGCGTGCCCGGGATGCCGGCGATGCCGCCCCAGAGGAACGTGGTCAGGTATTCACCGAGCGCCTCCCGGCTGATCGGCTGCTGTTGCCGTAGCCACCAGTCGCCGACCGACTGGACGTAACCGACCACCCCGTAGGCCCACGGCAGTGACGCTCCTGAGTCCAGGCCGCGGGCCCGCAGGCGATCCCCGAAGATCCGGGCCAGGCCGCTGGCCACGGTGTCCACCACATCGGCGACCACGTCGCGGCGGCGGGCGATGTCCGGCTGGTGGACCACGAACCGGTACAGGTTGAGGTCGTTCTCGATGTGCGCCAGGTAGACGTCGATGGCGGCGGCGATCACGGCCCGCTCCTCGCGAACCGTGGCGACGGCAGGGACGATCGCCTCGAGCACCATGGCGCCGGCCCGCTGTCCGACGGCGAGCCACAGCTCCGACTTGTCGGCGAAGTACCGGTACAGCACGGGTTTACTCACTCCGGCGTAGGCGGCGATGGCCTCCATCCCGACGTCCGGCCCGTGCAGCCTGATCGCGTCGATCGCGGCGGTGGTTAGTTCGGCCCGCCGCTGCTCCCGGTGGCTGTCCCACCGCCCCCGCCGCCCATCAGGCCGCACACTGCCCGTCGAGCCCGTCGAGCCCGTCGAGCCCGTCGAGCCCGTCGAGCCCGTCGAGCCCGTCGAGCCCGTCGAGCCCGTCGAGCCCGTCGAGCCCGTCGAGCCCGTCGAGCCCGTCGAGCCCGTCGAGCCGGACGGGCCTGACGAGGTTGACAAGGTTGACGGGCCGAGATGTGTTGACTGGATGACTTGAGCCGACGGGGTTGACGATGGTGACGTCGAGCCGGCTGGGGCGGGATTGACGGGCGGAGTGACCGGGCTCATAGTCTTAGAAGTAACTGTTACCCGAGGTAACGTCAACCCGGGGGCCGTGATGACCGACAGGGACCACACCGCCGAACGTCTGCTCCGCTCCTCGGCCGCGCACTCCTACGACCCGGCCGTCGAGATCGACTGGGATGCGCCGCTCGTCCCCGGCAAGTACTTCGTGCCGCCGCACCGGTCCAGCCTCTACGGCACTCCGATCTGGGAGCGGCTCTCCCCGGACCAGCGGATCGAGCTCACCCGGCACGAGGCGGCCAGCATCGCCGGCCTCGGCGTCTGGTTCGAGACGATCCTCATGCAACTGTTGATCCGCGACTATTTCCGGCAGGATCCGACGGCGCCGCACGCGCAGTACGCGCTCACCGAGATCGGCGACGAATGCCGCCACTCGGTGATGTTCGGCCGGATGATCGCGAGCCTCGGCACCCCCGTCTACCGCCCGTCCGGTTTCGATCACTGGCTGGGCAGCTGGATCGCGCATACCGGGACCGGTCCGCGGATGTTCGCCGCGATCCTGATCGCCGAGGAGATCCTGGACACCCTGCAGCGCGAGGCGATGACCTGCGAGGACGTGCAGCCGCTGGTCCGCATGGTGTCCCGCATCCACGTCGTCGAGGAGGCGCGGCACGTCCGGTACGCGCGCGCCGAACTGGCCCGCCAGATCCGCACCGCCGGCCGGGGTCGGCTGACCTTCGACCGCCTGGTGATCGGCCGGGCGGCATGGTTGACCGGAATGCGCCTGATCGACCCACGTGTCTACCGCGCCGTAGGCATCGCCCCCGAGGTTGGCCGCCGGGCCGCCCGGACCAACCCGTACCACCGCGAGACCTTGCAATGGGCAGCCGAGCGCGTGGTCACCTACCTCCAGGATCTGGACCTGATCACCGGCCCCGGCGCGACCCTATGGCGCGCTTCAGGCTTGCTGCCCCGCTGAAATCAACCCTTCATCCTGTACGCGCGAAGCGCCGCAACCGTGACTCCCCGCCGAGCCGTGAAGTTGGTGGACGCGTCGTGCGTTCGTGCACTCGTCGCTTCAGTGCAGTCGACCGCCCATGCAGTCGTGTGGATGCGCGCCAGCTGCATCTCTGCATTCCGTGCGGTCGTGCGGTCGTGCGGTCGTGCGGTCGTGCGGTCGTGCGGTCGTGCGGTCGTGCGGTCGTGCGGTCGTGCGGTCGTGCGGTCGTGCGGTCGTGCGGTCGTGCGGTCGTGCGGTCGTGCGGTTCAGGAAACGAGCGGTGATGGTTTTGGTTACCGCTTGTGTTGCTGGCGTTACGTGTGGGTGGGTCCGTGGCGTAGATCGCTCGGGTGCGGGACGGTTTCAGCGGAGTTGCCGATGTTCGGCGGCTGGGTGGTGGGCCGGGGTGGCCGGACGGGTCACGATGATCACGCGGATGGCTGGTGGGTGGTGGGGGCCCGGACGGGTTCGATGGGCGGCGACGTCCGTGTCGGGACGTCGGTGACCTGGGGAGAACAAGTGATGGACGAGGCTCTCGTGGCCTACAACGCCGGCCGAGTGGACGGGGCCGCCGGGGTCCGCGACGCGCAGATCGCCGAGGACCCGGAGATCGGTGCGGACTACCGGATCGGGCTGCTGGACGGGCGTATCGCTGCTTTTCACCTGATCTCCGAGATTCGTGACGTTATGGGCGTCGAGGGATCGTTCTTCGAGAAGCCCGACGAGTCCTGATACTGGTCAGCCCGCAGCCCGCAGCCCGCAGCCCGCAGCCCGCAGCCCGCAGCCCGCAGCCCGCAGCCCGCAGCCCGCAGCCCGCAGCCCGCAGCCCGCAGCCCGCAGCCCGCAGCCCGCAGCCCGCAGCCCGCAGCCCGCAGGGCGGTGGCCAGCCGGCGTCTGCCGTCGAGATTTGCGTCTGATGTCCGGCTTGCGGCGTCGATACTTGACGACTGAAGGGCGGCTCAACGCTTGGCGGCCGGTGTGAACGCCTGAGGTGTTGACGTTCGATGGCCGACGTCAACACCTGACGGCGTGGCCGTTGTGTGTGGCCGTCGTCGTCGACGTTCGATGCTGATGGTGGACGCCTGAGGACGGCGTCGACCTGCGACGCCCGAACCTGACGACTGACGACTGACGACTGACGACTGACGACAGAAGCCTGATGAACTGACGACCGGCGTCCGCTGACTGACGGCTGGCGGGTGCTTCCGGCGTTTGGGTGGATGGTGGGCTGCGTATGTTGAGTGTCTGATCAACGTTCACAAACGCTGGTACCAGTCAAGTGACCCGGCGTTATCACCCTGGAAACAAAGGATGGTCAGTCCCGAAATCAGGTCTTAGGACTCTTGCACCGATGGCGGCACAGGATGTGGGGATCGGATGACCGAGGGTGCAGCACTGGCCGGCTTCACCGTGGCGGTGACCGCGGAGCGACGCCGTACCGAGATGGCGGCACTGCTGGAGCGGCGCGGCGCACGGGTCGTGACCGCTCCGGCGATCACGATCATCCCGCTGATCGACGATGAGGCGTTGCACGCGGCGACCGCAGCCTGTATCGGGCTGGAACCGCATCTGGTCGTGGCCACCACCGGGTTCGGGTTCCGTGGCTGGCTGGAGGCGGCCGAGGGCTGGGGCCTGGCCGAGAAGCTGCGCGAGGTGTTCGGTAAGGCGCGGATCGTGGCGCGCGGGCCGAAACCGTGCGGGGCGATCCGGGCCGCCGGGCTCACCGAGGAGTGGGCGGCGAAGACCGAATCGTCCGAGGAGGTGCTCAGCCGGCTGCTGGCCGAGGGCGTCGCCGGGCTGCGGATCGTGGTGCAGGAGCACGGCGAGCCGCAGGTTGCGTTCGTGAACGCGCTGCGGGCGGCCGGCGCGGCCGTGGTCGAGGTGCCCGTCTACCGGTGGGCGATGCCCGCGGACACCGCCCCGGTGCGGCGGCTGACCGAGCAGGTCGCAGCCGGGCAGATCGACGCGGTGACGTTCACGAGTGCGCCCGCGGTCAAGGCGTTCCTGCGGATCGCGGGCGATGCCGGTGCGGATGTGGCCGGCGCGTTCGCCTGCCGGACCCTGGCCGCCTGTGTCGGGCCGGTGACCGCCGCGCCGCTGGTCGAGCAGGGGGTGCCGGTGGTGATGCCGGACCGCTACCGGCTCGGCGCGCTGATCAAGACGGTCACCGACGAGTTGCCCCGGCGGGCGGTGCGGCTGAACGTCGCGGACACCACCCTGGAGGTACGCGGCCACGCCGTTCTCATCGACGGCGTGACCCACGCGCTCGCCCCCGCGGCGATGGCGATGCTGTCCGCACTGGCCCGCCGTCCCGGCGCGGTCGTGTCGAAGGATCAGCTGGCCGCGGCGTTGCCCCGTGGCACCGACGGGCACGCGGTGGACGTGGCGGTGGCCCGTCTCCGGCAGGCCCTCGGTTCCGGGCGGCACATCGAGACGGTCATCAAACGCGGCTACCGGCTGCGCCTCGACGAACCGTAGGCCGGCACCGGGAAGCGAACCGTAGGCCGGCACGAGAAGCGAACTGCGGGCCGGCACGAGGAAGCGAACCGCGGGCCGGCACGGAGAAGCGAACCGTGGACTCACCCCAAGAGCCGAGCAGCCCGAACCAGAGAAGAACGAGCCGCGAAGCACGGCGCTGTGCTTCGACCCGTACACGATGACGGCTCGTCAGAACCATCCAGTGAGCCTGATGCCTTGCCGGGCCGCTCCCGTCCGAACCCATCCGGGCCTCGCGGGGTCACCAACCCTCGCGAGAAGCCGGGGAGCTCCTGAGGAGACGACCGTGACGCACACCCCTGCCCTGATCGCCGTCGCGCACGGCACCCGCTCGCCCGCCGGACGCCGGCAGATCCAGGAACTGGCCGCCGCCGTGGCGCGGCGCAGGCCCGGTCTCGACGTCCGGCTCTGCTATGTCGACGTGCAGGAACCCAAGGTCGCCGACGTCGTGCCTGATGTCGACGATGCGATCGTCGTGCCGTTGCTGCTGTCCTGCGGCTATCACGTGCGGGTGGACATCGCCGAGGCGGTGGCGGGCACCGGTTTCCCGGTGACCGGGCCGCTCGGGCCGGACCCGGTGCTGCTCGACCGGATGATCCGTGATCTGCCGGACGCGGACGCGGTGGTGCTGGCGGCGGCCGGCTCGTCGGATCCGCGGTGGCGCGCCGATGTGGAGGCCGTCGCGGCCCGGATCCCCGGCGGAGCGACCGTCGCCTATACGTCGGGGAGCGGCCCGCGGGTGGCCGACGAGGTGGCCCGGCTGCGCGCCGAGGGTGCCCGGACCGTCGCGATCGCCGCATATCTGCTGGCCGAAGGCTTGTTCTACCGTTCGCTGCTGTCCGCGGGGGCGGACGCTGTGACCCCGCCGCTGTGTCACGACCCGGCGGTGGCCGACCTGGTGCTGCGGCGCTACGACGCGGCGGCTGTTTTCACAACGCCGGTCGCGGCGTTGTAGGGAAAACCGAACACCGGCGACACGGTCAGGCGTCCTCCGAGGTAACGGCGGACCTCCAACCTGGGGGAACGACACCTCCGGGAAGGGACCTCATGACGCAACGACTGGTCGTCATCGGCAACGGCATGGCCGGAGCCCGCACGGTCGAGGAGATTCTCGCCCGTGGTGGTGACTTCACCGTGACGATGTTCGGTGACGAGCCCTACGGCAACTACAACCGGATCATGCTGTCCAATCTGCTGGCCGGTGTGGAGACCGAGGAGGGCATCTTCCTCAACGATCTTTCCTGGTACGCGGAGAACGGCGTCACCCTGCACACCTCGACCCGGATCGAGCGCATCGACGCGGAGTCCCGGACGGTGCACGCCGGCGACGGCAGCGTGACGCCGTACGACAAGCTGATCATCGCGACCGGCAGCAGTGCCTGGATCCCGCCGATCACCGGGATCAGCCGGCCGGGACGCGGCTATCACCAGGGCGTCTTCGCGTTCCGTACCCTCGACGACACCCGCCGGATGATCACCTATGCGCGGCGGCACGAGCGGGCCGTGGTGATCGGCGGCGGGCTGCTCGGCCTCGAGGCGGCCCGCGGCCTGCAGAGCCACCTGAGCAGCGTGACCCTGCTGCACGCGGCCGGTCACCTGATGAACGCCCAACTCGACGAGGTGTCCGGGCGGATGCTGCAGCAGAGCGTGGAGCAGAAGCTCGGCATCGAGGTGGTCTGCGACGCGATGACCACCGAGATCCTCGGCAAGTCCGAGGTGACCGGCGTGCGGCTGGCCGACGGCCGGGTCATCGACTGCGACATCGTGGTGGTGGCGGCCGGCATCCGGCCGAACACGGCGGTCGCGGCGGACAGCGGCCTGCCGGTGGAGCGCGGCATCGTGGTCGACGACCAGATGCGGGTCGCCGGGTACGACGACGTCTACGCGGTGGGGGAGTGCGCGCAGCACCGGGGCGAGTTGTACGGGCTGGTCGCGCCGCTCTGGGACCAGGCGAAGGTGCTCGCCGACCACATCACCGGACATGTCGACGTGATGTATCAAGGTTCGAAGACGTCGACCAAGCTCAAGGTTGCCGGTATCGACGTCGCGTCGATGGGGCTGAACGCGCCGGCATCCGACGACGACGAGGTGATCGTCTACAGCGAACCCACCCGGGGCATCCACAAGCAGGTGATCATCCGGGACGGGGTGCTGGTCGGTGCGACCCTGGTCGGCGACAACAGCAAGGCGTCGAACCTGATCCAGTTGTTCGACCGGGGGCTGGCGCTGCCGGAGAACCGGGCCGAGCTGATGTTCGACATCGGCGGCGCGGTCGAGGCGTCCGTCGAGGAGATGCCGGACGACGCGCAGGTCTGCAACTGCAACGGGGTGAGCAAGGGTGCCGTCTGCGGCGCTGTCGCGTCCGGGTGCAAGACGGTCAGCGGGGTGATGGACAAGACCCGCGCCGGCAAGGGGTGCGGCACGTGCAAGCCCCTGGTCCAGCGGATCGTCGAGTGGGCGAACGGCGGCGCCGCCGAGGAGGATCCGGCGGCGTCCTGGTACGTCCCGGGCGTACCGATGCCGAAGCCCGAGCTGATGGCGGCGATCCGGCGCTTCGAGTTGAAGAGTGTCTCGTCGGTCTTCGACAAGCTCGTTCCGGGCGCGGTACACGACGCCAAGAGCAAGATGGGTCTCGCGTCGCTGCTCAAGATGATGTGGGCCGACGAGTACGTGGACGAACGCGACGCCCGTTTCATCAACGACCGTGTCCACGCGAACATCCAGCGCGACGGCACGTTCTCGGTCGTACCGCAGATGAAGGGCGGTGTCACCACCCCCGCCCAGCTGCGCAAGATCGCCGACGTGGCGGAGAAGTACGACGTGCCGATGGTCAAACTGACCGGCGGCCAGCGCATCGACCTGCTCGGCATCCCCAAGGAGCAACTGCCGGCGATGTGGGCCGACCTGGACATGCCGTCCGGGTACGCGTACGCCAAGAGTTTCCGCACCGTGAAGACCTGCGTCGGCTCGGACTACTGCCGGTTCGGGGTCGGCGACTCCACCGCCCTCGGCATCGCCCTCGAGGAGCGGTACCAGGGGCTCGAAGGCCCCGGCAAGATGAAACTGGCGGTGACCGGGTGTCCGCGTAACTGCGCTGAGGCGTACTGCAAAGACCTGGGTGTGGTCGCCATCGACGGCGGCAAGTGGGAGATCTACGTCGGCGGGGCGGCCGGCGCCCACATCCGCAAGGGCGACCTGCTCGCCACGGTCGGCTCGGCCGACGAGGTCATCGTGCTGACCGGCCGGTTCCTGCAGTACTACCGGGAGAACGCGAACTGGCTGGAGCGGACCTACACGTTCGTGCCGCGGATCGGCATCGACCGGATCCGGGAGATCGTCGTCGACGACACGGACGGCATCGCCGCCGCCCTGGACACGGCGGTCGAGGTGGCCGTGCAGGCCTACCGCGACCCCTGGAAGGAGCGGGCCGAACCGGCCACGCCCGGCCAGTTCCGCAAATCCCTGCCCTTGACCGTCCTCCCCCAGGTTCCGGTGCGCGCATGATCCTCTCCACTGCCGTCGTCCTCGGTGCGCTGGCCGACATCCCCCTCGGCGAAGGCCGCACCTACACCGTTCAAGACACCATGATCGCCGTGTTCCGGCTGCGTGACGGCTCCCTGCGCGCGGTCGACGCGGTCTGCCCGCACAAGGGCGGCCCGCTCGCCGACGGCCAGATCGACAACCGTATCGTCGTCTGCCCGCTGCACCTCAACTCCTGGGACCTCGCCACCGGGTGCTCCCAGTCCGGCCAGCCCGCACTCACCGTCTACCCGGTCCGGGCCGACGGCGACCACATCATCCTGGGAGACTGAACATGACCGCTGTGGTGTCCGATGCCCGGCCCGCCGCGTCGACCGTCGGCGGCCATTGGATCGACGACTGGCGACCCGAGGATCCGGCGTTCTGGAACAACGGCGGCGCCACGATCGCCCGCCGCAACCTGATCCTCTCGATCTTCTCCGAGCACATCGGATTCTCGGTGTGGACCCTGTGGTCCGTGCTGGTGCTGTTCCTCGGACCCGCGTACGGGATCGACCCGGCCCAGAAGTTCCTGCTCACGGCGGTGCCGACGCTCGTCGGCGCGACGCTGCGGATCCCGTACACCTTCGCGGTGGCCCGGTTCGGCGGACGCAACTGGACGGTGATCAGCGCCGCCCTGCTGCTCGTCCCGTCGGTCGCGGCCGCCTTCCTGATCAAGCCGGGTGTCTCGTTCGGCACCCTGCTGATCCTGGGCGCCCTGGCCGGTGTCGGCGGCGGCAACTTCGCCTCGTCGATGGCGAACATCAACGCGTACTACCCGGACCGGCTCAAGGGCTGGGCACTCGGCATCAACGCCGGCGGCGGCAACCTGGGCGTCGCCGCGGTCCAGCTGGTCGGCCTGTTCGTCCTGGCGGTCTTCGGCGCCGGCTCGCCCGGCATCGTGGCCGGCGTGTACATCCCGCTGATCGTGATCGCGGCCGTCGGCTCGGCGCTGTACATGGACAACCTGAGCCAGGCCCGCAACGAGAAACGGGGCATGCGCGACGCCGCCAAGGAATCGCACACCTGGGTCATGTCGGTGCTGTACATCGGCACGTTCGGTTCGTTCATCGGGTTCGGATTCGCCTTCGGCCAGGTGCTGCAGGTCCAGTTCGCCGAACAGTTCGACACGCCGATCAAAGCGGCGTACCTGACGTTCCTCGGACCGCTGCTGGGCTCGTTCGTCCGGCCGGTGGGCGGCGCGCTGGCCGACCGGCTCGGCGGCGCCAAGGTGACGTTCGTCAACTTCATCGGCATGGCGATCGGTGCGTCGATCGTGCTGGTGGCGGCCCAGCAACGGTCCCTGCCGCTGTACATCGTCGGATTCATCATCCTGTTCGTGTTGAGTGGACTGGGCAACGGATCCACCTACAAGATGATCCCGGCGATCTTCCGCCAGAAGTACGCGGGCGACGACCACCAGGCCCGCCGCATCTCGGGAGCGGTGATCGGCATCGCGGGCGCGGTGGGAGCAGTCGGTGGGGTGCTGGTCAACCTGGCATTCCGGCAGTCGTTCCTGACGTACAAGGACGCGGACGCGGCGTACATCGCGTTCATCGCCTTCTACGCCCTCTGCGTACTGATCACCTGGGCGGTCTATCTGCGCCCGGCGGCCCGCACGAGGATCGCCGTCTGAGCGGTTCTGCTCTTCACCGGGTGGGTTCGGGCCTTCATCGCCTGAACCCACCCGGTTCCCTTCAGGAAAGGGTCAGGGAATCGCCCATACCGGTGCGCTGATAGAGCAGGCGGCGGCCGTCCCGGACCGGGGCGACCAGTCCGGAATCGCGCAGCGTCGTCAGATGGTGGGAGGCGGTCGCGGGGGCTATCGCCAGGTGGTGGGCGACCTCGCCGGTACTGTGCGGGGCTGCGAGCAGCGTCAACACGGCCGCCCGGGTGGGGCCGAGCAACGCGGCGAGCGCCGGTGACGGCCCCGGCCGCGGGTCGGAGGCCCAGAGATTCCCGTGGCCGGCGGGGGCGTAGAGAAGAGCACGGCCGTCCGCGGCGGAGGCGATGCTGAAGATGTTCCCGGCGGCGAAAGCGGTGGGCAACAACGTCAGGTCGTGCCCCTCCAGGGACCATTTACCGTGCTTGTCGGGGTACCCGATCCGAATGGCGGCGCCGTCCCACACGAGCCGGGGATGCAACGAGGTCAGCATCGTGCGCGGTCCGCGTTCGGCGGCGGCGCGGGAACGGGCGGCGACCTCCGACGCGACGTGGGCGCGCAACAAGGGCCAGAGCGGTGCGATCGCAGTCTCGAAATAGTCGCGCAATTCCTCGATCAAAACCGCCGTCTGGGTACGCGGAAAGCGCACGAAACCCTGAATCTCCGGCGGCGGTTCGTGTCCCGCCCAGCCCGCGGTGACCTGCTCGACGATGGTATCGAGGGGCGTCGCCGCCAGGAGCCGCAACTCGTCGTCGAGGGTGGGGCGGGAACCGCGGGGAACAGGGTTCAGAAAATCCGGCGCGTAGTGGTGCGGCCCGAAGAGGACGGCGGAGAGAACCGGCCACCGCGGCAGCAGCGGCGTGACCCGGCGACGCCACGAGTCATGCATCCACGCGCCCGGCCCCCGGTCGCGCAGCACGAAGGCGCCGGCCACGATCTCGGCCATCGGCGAGTGCGCGAACCGGAGCCCGGCCACGTCCGCGGGCCCGAACTCCACTTCGATCACCCATCCATTCGACCACGTCCCACCAAGCCCCTCCACGCTCGCCGGCCCGGCCCGGCCCGGCCCGGCCCGCCCATCTCAGCTCGGCCTGGCCCAGTTCGGCTTGGCCAAGTTCCGCCCAGTTACGCCCATTTCCGCCCAGTTCCGCCCGGCCCGGCCCGTCGATCTGGTCGTGCAAGGCTGGTCGTGCAGGGCTGGTCGCGCCTAGTTTTGTGCTTGCTTGATCGAGTAGCTCTGATCGCCTTACTTCGATCGCCCGACTTCGACCGGTTCCGCGGGCGAGCCGGCTTGGACGGGTTCGGCGGGACAGGCGCGCCGGGTCGAGCGCAGTCATGCCCGGTGAGGAGTAGTCACGCCTGGGCGAGGCGGTAGGGGCACCCGAAAACATGATCGGGTGCGGACACCGTCATTTTTGCGGTGGTCGGCGTACCCGTTGTGGTGATCGGGTGCGGTGGCTGCGGTTCGGCGGGGTGTGAGGCGGTCAGCGCACCCGATCACGGGTTCGGGCGCGTCCGGCGTCCGGCGTCCAGCGTCCGGCGTCCGGCGTCCAGCGTCCGGCGTCCGATGTCCGGCGTCCGGCGTCCGGCGTCCGATGTCCGGCGTCCGGCGTCCGATGTCCGGCGTCCGGCGTCCGATGTCCGGCGTCCGGCGTCCGGCGTCCGATGTCTGACGTCTGGCATCCGGCGTCCGGTGTCCGCGGTGGGCGCTCCCAAGTCCGTGATCGGGTGCGCCTGTCGTCTTGCTTGTTGTGATCGGGTGCGGCTGCCGTTCTGCTTGTTGAGAACGGGTGCGGCTGCCGTCCTGCCAGTTGTGGTTGGGGGCGGCCACCGTCCGACTGTCGTCCTGGGCGGGTGCTCTGACCGTGCTGGTCGGGTGCTCTGACCGTGCTGGTCGGGTGCCCTGACTGTCGCGCTCGGGTGCGGGTGCTGTGTCTCCGGGGCGCTGGTCGGGCGGTGGGCGGGCGGTGGGCGGGACTGGATTCGAGCGTGGTCGAACGGTTATCGGGTGGGGCGTGGGGTGCCTACGGTTCGGGGCATGCGACGTACCCGATTGGGCCGGGCCGGGCTCAGTGTCAGCCGCCTCTGTGTGGGGACCATGAACTTCGGCTGGCAGATACCGGAGACCGAGAGTCATGCGGTGCTGGACCGTGCGACTGAGATGGGCATCGACTTCGTCGACACCGCCAACATGTACGGCGACGAGGGTGGCGGCCTGACCGAGACGATCATCGGGAACTGGTTCGCGGCGAGCGGGCGGCGGGACCGGACGGTGCTGGCCACCAAGGTTTACGCGCCGATGGGGGACGGGCCCAACGACCGTGGACTGTCCGCCCGCAACATCGTCGCCTCCTGCGAGGCTTCGTTGCGGCGGCTGCGTACCGAATGGATCGATGTTTATCAAATGCACCACGTTGATCGGGAGACCTCGTGGGAAGAGGTCTGGCAGGCGATGGAGACCCTCACCCTGCAGGGCAAGATTCGGTACGCGGGATCGTCCAACTTCGCCGGATGGCACCTGGCGCGGGCGCAAGCCGTTGCGGACCGGCGGAACTTCCTCGGGGTGGTGTCCGAGCAGTGCAAGTACAACCTGCTCACCCGGCATGTCGAACTGGAGGTGCTGCCGGCGGCGAGTGAGTTGGGCATCGGGATCCTGCCGTATTCGCCGCTGCATTTCGGGGCGCTCTCCGGTGCGCTGCGCAAGGAGCGGGAGGGTGCCGGCGGGCGGAGTGTGCTGCACGCGCCGGAACGGGTCGAGCCGCACCGGGCGGCGATCAGCCGGTACGAGGAACTCTGCACCGACATCGGCCTCGACCCGGTGACGGTGGCGCTTGCGTGGCTGCTGTCCCGGCCCGGCGTCACCGCACCGGTGATCGGGCCGCGGTCGGCCGGGCAACTGGATCTGGCGGTGGCGGCTGTGGAGACGGAGCTCGACGCGGCGACCCTGCAAGCCCTGGACGCGATATTTCCGCCGGTGGGGAACGGGGGACCGGGCCCCGAAGCGTGGGCCTGGTGATCACCCGATCGTGATTCGCGTGTCGCCACGGTCACCCGTGGTCATGATCTTATGGTCGCCTTGTCCGTTAATAGGGTCTTATTTACGGAAAGGTGAGGTCATGAGTAAGCTGACGCGCGCTCTCGTGCTCACGGGCGTCGCGGTGACCGCGGGGCTGTCCGTGGCCGGCCCGGCCGCGGCGTCCTCGGCGACGGCCCCGGCGGTGTCGGACCGGTCGCAGGCGGCCGGTCCTGCTGGTCAGGGGAAGCCCGCTGGTCAAGCCGGTCAGGGGAAGCCCGCCGACCGGGAGCGCTTCATCGGGTTCTTCCCGGGGCCGCGCACCTGTGAGCGGTACGGCCGGGAGGGCGAATGGCGCCACCGGTGGGACGACTACGAGTGCTTCTACGTCCGACGCGGCCCGCATCGCGGGGAGTGGGGACTGAAGGCCTTCTGGGACTGGGACGGCCCGCACGGCCCCGGCCCCGGTGGTCCGGGTGGTCCGCCGCACGGCCCGTGGGACGGTCCCGGCGGCCCGGGTGGCCCCGGTCCGTGGGGTGGCCCGGGTCCGGGTGGCCCCGGTGGTCCCGGTCCGTGGGGTCCCGGTGGTCCGGGTGGACCGCCGCCCCCGTGGAAGAAGAACTGAACCCGCCAGAAGCAGAACAGCAGTAGTGACGTAGCAGGTAGTAGTGAGGTAGCAGGTAGTAGCAGGGATCGATCGGCCGAGGGCCGCACCCACGGGGGGTGCGGCCCTCGGCCGTTCGCCGTGTTCCCACCCGAGTTGCCGTGTTCCCTCCCGAGCCGGTCGGTGAGGCGTGGGCCGGTCGGGCGGGTTCCGTGCGGGGCGAGCCTGATCCCGTACCGGAGTGTGCCCGGTGGCGCGAGTGTCCGGTCCGGTCGGCGGGAAAGGGCTTACCGGCAGCGGGTTTTCATGTTCTCCGAGAGGTGCACCTGACCGCACCTACGATCGGCATATCCGCTCATGGATGTCTATTACGGAAAGGTCAGGTAAATGAAGAAGATGACACGGGGGATCGTGGTTACCGGCGTCGCGGCTGTGGCGGGGCTCGCGATGGCCGGTCCGGCGGCGGCTTCCCCGGCCGCGCCCGCGGACCCCGGCGCGGCCTCGCAGTCCGGCGGAGCCGTGCGGTCCGACGCAAGGACGGCTCCCGGTGACTGGGTGCCGACCGGTTCCTTCTGGGGACTGGTCGGCTGCAACCAGGCAGCGGACGCAGTCGCCAAGCAAGTGCCGCTCCTCGACGCCAAGTGCCTGCAGAATCTGCTCGACCCTCGCCGGTTCGACCTGTTCGTGTTCCCGCTGCTCGGCGGCCAGTTGCCGCAGATTCCGGGAGTGTCCGGCGCCCCGTCCCTGGGTAACCTGCCCGCCCTGCCGGTCTCGACCGGTGGTCTCGGAGGCGGTCTCGGCGGCGGCGGTCTCGGCGGCGGTCTCGGCGGCCTCACCGGCGGCATCGGCGGTCTCGGCGGCGCCACCGGCGGTCTGGGCGGTGCCACTGGTGGCCTCGGTGGTGCGACCGGCGGACTTGGTGGTGCGACCGGTGGTCTGGGCGGTGCCACCGGCGCTGTCGGAGGTCTCACCGGTGGCCTCGGCGGCGGGGCTGGTGACGTAACCGGTGGCCTCGGCAACGCGCTCCCGGCCGGTGTCACGCCGGGCGGCCTGCCGGCGCTTCCCGCTGTTCCGGCCCTCCCGGCAGCCGCGAAACCGGCTGTGCCCGCTGCCGCAGAGGCCGCTGCGAAACCCGCCAGCATCCCGGCGGCAGCCGCGGCCGCGGCCAAGCCGGCCGGTGTGCCCGCGGTGCCCGCCGCCAAGCCGGGCAGCCTGCCCGCGACGGCCAAGTGACCCTTACGCTCCTACAGATCACTGTCGATCGGCCGGGAACCGTGCGCCTGGAGCGCCGGGCTCCCGGCCTCTCGTTCAGTAGGGGAGCAGCCTGCCGGAGAACACACGCACGCGACACCCCTTCACATCTACTGTGGTGGATGGCAGCGTGTCCGCATGAGATGGAGACGCTCGATCATCGCGCCGCTCGTCGCGGCCCTCGTGGCGGCCTCGGCGGGACCCGCCGGTGCCGCGGCCGCGCCGAAACTCGGTTACCTGGATCCCGGCGGTCAGCCCCGCCTCGTGGAGAAGGTGCCGGTCAACGTGGTCTTCGTCGGCTACGAGCCGGAGCAGGTGGCGAAGCAGCCGTTCCTCGCCGAGTTGGCCACGGGTTACGAGCCGGTCGTGCGTTCCCGCCTGTGGTACGGCGAGACCGAGAAGCTCGGCATCACCTACAAGTACGACTATAAACTCACGTACACCGATAAATCGTACGAGAATGGCTTCTTCACCCAGCTGAAGAAGATCGCGGAGCCCGCGCCGCTGACCACCTACCAGCAGGCGTACAACGACCAGGAGAACAACGTCCTGGACATCGCGGACAACCACACCATCGACGCGCCCAGCGTGGAGAAGTGGCTGGCCTTCCACCCGCCGGCCGGTGTGGACACCCGCCGCAACACGGTCTTCTTCATCAACTGGTACGGGCGTGCCGACTTCCAGCACCACGTGTACACGAAGACCGGCGAGCCCGACCCGGACACCGGCTACGACTTCGGTGTCAACCGCGACTCCCGCAAGCTGATCGCGTGGGGCGGCACCACCGCCGACGACGAGGAGACCGGGCTCGGCAGCACCCGTCGCGTCTGGTTCCACGACCTGTCGGCCGGTCCCGAGTCGTGGACCAGCAACTACGACGTGGACAACCGGGATCTCGACGGTGACGGTGTCGAGGACTACCGGATGCCGCCTACCTGGGAGTACACCGCGGACGGCTACCGGCCGCTGTCCGCGCTCGCCGGCGACCTCGGGAAGATCACCCGCTATGTGGCGCTGAACCTGCTGTTCACCACGTCGCCGATCTACCCGGTGGAGCTGCCCGCCGACACCCCGCCGAAGTCGATCAACCTGGACGACAACACCTACGAGGGCTGGCCGGGCGTCGACGCCTCGGCCGAGTACACCACTCCGGCACTGCTGGTCCAGGAACTCTCCGAGCTGCGCTGGCGCAACCGCCTCGACTACGACACCCAGGATCTGGAATACGGCGCCAAGGCCGAGGAGTGCTACGTCGGTCTGCTCGCCGACGAGTCGTGCTACCCGGAGAGCGGCTACCCGGCGTTCGCCAACCTCTACCTGTACAACCGGGAGCACATCGACGCGATCCTGGACGACGAGGGCCGCGTCGACTACGAGGTCCCGATGATCAACTATGCGGTCGGGGCGGGAGTCGGCGTCCCGGCGCTGGGCTTCGCCGACGACGACTACGTCAGCGGCGACCAGACGTACGTGTTCTCCTTCATCTCCCCGGAGGTCGTCGCGTCCGGGTACGGCCTGACCACCACCCAGATCCACGAGGTCGGCCACCACCTGGGGCTGAGCCACCCGCACGACGGGTACGACAGCGCCACCGGCGTCGACTACTCGCCGGCCAACGAGTTCCTGTTCGCGGGCGCCGGCGACGAGAACAACTCGATGATGAGCTACATCGACCTGAACTGGGACTTCAGCCAGTTCGACCGGGACAACAGCGACCGGTTCCTGACCGCCGCGTACTGGGAGGCGGCCAACCGGCTCGCCGCCACGGTCCCGGCCGGCAAGGGCCGGACGGCGCTGCTGACCGCGGACGGACTGCTGGGCCTGTCCGCGACGGCGTTCGCGAAGCACGACTACCGGTCGGCGTACGCGCTGGCCGAGAAGGCGTACGACACGGTGTCGGCGATCCCGGGCGTGGACCGGGCCGGCGTGGCGGCGACGGCGAAGGCCGAGGCGGACGCGGCACGGCGCACCACCGGCGTGCACGACCCGCACGAGTTCATCGACACGCTGTCCCCGGACAGCCCCCGCAGCCAGCCGTAACCCCGGGTCGGCTGTAACCCCGGGTCGGCTGTAGCCCGTGGCCGGTCGTAGCCCGTGGCCGGCTGCGCGGACGGAACCAGTCCGCGCAGCCGGCCACCACGAAGAGCCCCGAGCGCGGCAGACCCCGCACCGGGGGCCGTACCAGACGGCCCCGGTGGCACTTGCGAAAAACCTGTTGGATCCCGGTCAGAAAGGGCTGGTGGGAACACCGGCCCCGGCCTCCTGTGGCAAGATCCGCCGCATGCTTTCCGCAGGGCGCTCATGGCGCTGATCATCCGGCGCGCCGTGGCCGCCAAGGGCCTGCTCGCCGCCGCCCTGGCCGTCATGGTCATCGCCGTCCTGCTGCTGGCCGCCCTGACCGCGTACACCCGTTCGTCCGGCGCCGCCGGGGTGCGGGCCGCGATCGCCGCCGCCGGCCCGCAGGACCGGTCCGTGCTGGTCCGCGGTGCGGGCGGCAGCGACCCGCAGGCCCGGGACCGTGCCGTCCGCGACGTGTTCCGGTCCACGTTCGACGACGTCACCGTGTCCGGCGCGTCGTACGGCTCCGGCTGGGCACTGTCCGGGCCGGCCGGTGACGCCGTCCCCGACGACGACGGTGTCGTGTACGCCGACGTCGTCGCCCTGGAGAACCTCGCCGCCCACGCCACCCTCGTCTCCGGGCGGTGGCCGGCAGCCGACCGGCAGACCGCGCTTGCCGAGCCGGTCGCCGCGACCCTCGGCGTCACGGCCGGCGACACGCTGCGGCTGGCGGACCGGCGCACCGGCAAGGTCGTCGCGTTCACCGTCTCCGGCGTGTGGCGGCCGGCCGCCCTCACCGACCCGTACTGGCTGCTGGTGCCGGACGTGTTCGCCGGCCGGGCCGCGCAGACGTCCACCTACGGGCCGATCGTCGTCGGCGCGGACACCTTCGCCAAGCGGTTCACCGCGGGCGCCTCGGCGGGCTGGCTCGCCGAACCCGACCTCGACGGTGCCGGTCTGGCCCGCGTCACGCGTACCTCCGCATCGGCGTCCCTGATCGTGGAAGGCCTGCCGGAGAGCACCGGCCTGGGCAACTCGGCGACCGTCACCACCGGCCTGGGTGAGCTGGCCGGCCGCCTCGACCGCGCCGACCTGGTACGCCGGTCCACCATGGTCACCCCGATCCTGCTGATCGTGGTCCTCGGCGGGTACGCGCTGTCGCTGGTCGCCCTGCTGCTCGGCGAGGCCCGGCGGGCCGAGACCGCGCTGCTGCGGGCCCGTGGCGCCTCCCGGGTGCAGCTCGGGCGACTGGCCGCGGTCGAGGGCCTGGCCATGCTGCTGCCGGCCGGCCTGGTCGCGCCGCCGCTCGCGGTGTTCCTCCTCGGCCTGGTGCCGTTCCCGGCCGGGCTGACCGTCGAACCGCGCCTCGACGCCTCGGTGTGGCTGACCGCCGGTCTCGCCGTCGCCGGCGGTGTCCTGGCCCTGACCCTGCCCGCGGTCCGCAAGGGCCGCACCTACATCGCCGAGACGTCCGGCCGGTCGCGCCTGCCGATGCTGCGCCGCGCCGGACTGGACCTGGTCGTCGTGGTCCTGGCCGTGCTCGCCTGGATGCAGCTGCGGCAGTACTCGTCGCCGGTCGGCGCAGGCCTGGGCATCGACCCGCTGCTGGCCGCCGCCCCGATCCTCGGCGTGCTGACCGGCGCGGTGGTGGCGATCCGGCTGCTGCCGCCGGTGGCGAGGCTCGCCGGGGCCCGGCTGGGCCGCGGCACCACCCGGGCGTGGCTGCTCGGCACCTGGCAGGCGGGCCGCCGCGCCCAGGCCGGGCCGATGGTCCTGCTGGCCCTCGCGGTCGCCGCCGCCACGGTCTCCTGGTGCCTGACCGGCACCGCCGAACGGTCCATCGGCGACCAGGCGGTGCAGCAGGTCGGCGCGGACGTGCGCCTGGTCGAGGCGGCCGGCTCGGCTCCCGCCGGCCGGGCCGCCCAGATCGCCGCGCTGCCCGGCGCCGGGCAGGTGGTGCCCGCCTGGCGGGAGAGCCTGACGATGTCCGCCGGCCGGGATCCCGCCGAGCTGATCGCCCTGGACACCGCCGCGGCGCAGGGCGTGGTGCAGGCCCGCGACGACGCCTTCGGCAGGTCCCCGGCGGCGCTGCTCGGGGAGGTGGCTGCCCAGCGCGGTACGGTCACCACGGGCACCCTGGCGGCCGGGACGATCCGCAGTGACCGCCCGGTCCACACCACCGCGGTCCTCACCGGCGGGCGCCGCATCGACCTCGGCGTCAGCGACGCGGGGCGCCCGGTCCGGTTCGACGCCGGCGGGGCGGGCCTGCTCGGGTTCGTCGCCGAGACCTCCCCGGACGTCGAGGCGTCCTGGCTGATCACCGGGCAGGGCCGGGACTGGCGCGCCCTCGCCCAGGGCAGCTCCACCAGCATCGCGGCCCTGGACAAGGGCATCCGGGTCCGCGGGCGCGTCGCGGTGACCCGCGAGCCGGGCCGCACCGCGGTGCCGCTCGTGGTCACCCCGGACGTGCTGACCGTGCTGAACGCCGAGGTCGGCGAGCACACTCTGCTCGGTCTGCCCGGGGGCACGGTCCAGGCGATCGTGGTCGCCACGGTGTCCCGGGTGCCCGGCACCGCCGGCGGGTCGGCGCTGCTCGCGGACCGGGTCGCCCTGGACGCCCGGCTGTTCGAGAACTTCGGTGTGGCGTACGGCAACGAGGAGTGGTGGGTGAGCGGCGAACCGCGCGGCATGGACGAACTCACCGGGCTGCAGGTGCTCGACCAGCGGGACATCGCGGCGGCCGCCGGACGTGACCCGTTCGGTGCCGGTGCCCGGTTCGCGCTGTTCGGCGCGGCGCTCGGCGCGGTCCTGCTGGCCGCCGCCGGCATCGCCGCGGACGCCCGCGCCACCGCCCGGCGCCGGGCCGTGGAACTGTCCGTCATGCACACCCTCGGCGCCGGTCCCGGTCTGCTGGCCCGTTCGCTGGTGGTCGAGCAGGCGTTCCTGGCCGGGCTCGGCGCGCTCGCCGGGCTCGGCGTCGGGCTGCTCGTCGCCGGGGCGATGGCGCCGCTGCTGGTGCTCACCCCGGCGGCCGCCCGGCCGGTGCCGGAACCGGTCCTGGCCGTCGGCTGGCTGCCCACGATCGGCAGCGCGGTCCTGCTGGTGCTGATCGCTCTCGGACTCAGCGCGCTCAGCGCGTCCGCGGCCGCCCGCCGGCTGCCCGCGTCGCGCCTGCGGCTGGGGGCCGACCGATGAAGGCCGTCCTGCGCCGGGTCCGCGCGTACGCGGGGCAGCTCGGACTGCTCGCCGCCCTGGTGGGGCTGGCCGCGTTCCTCGCCTCCGGGCCCGCCCGGCTGATCAACGACCAGATCGACCTCGGCCTGCGCGGCGACGTCGGCGAGCTGGGTTCCAGCGCCCGTGACGTCACCTTCAGCCACAACCTCGAACCGCCGCTGATCGCGCGGGCCGGTGACGGCGCCCCGCTGCTCGCCACCATCCGGGACGGGCTGCGTGCCCCGCTGCCCGAGATGATCGACGGCGCGTGGTTCATCGCCGAGGTCGGGCCGGCCGCCGTGGTCCGCGGCGGGCGCAACGAGTCCTGCCCGCAGCTCGCCGCGGCCCGCCGCCAGACCGGCGCTGACGAGGCCACCCGCATCGTCGACGGGCGCCGCCCCGCATCCCGGGCCGGGCGCTCCGAGGCGATCATCGGCGCGGACGCCGCCGCGGCCCTGAACCTGCGCACCGGCGAGAAGTTCGCCCTCGCCGACCGGTTCGGCGTCGCCGAGATCACCGTCGTCGGCGTGTTCGAACCGGTCGACGCGGCCGCCCCGATCTGGGACGACATGCGCCTGGTCCGGGCCGCCTGCCCCGACCCGCGTGACGGCACCCGCTGGCGGGCCGTCCTGCTCACCGACGCCGTCGGCGCCGACACGGCCGGCACCGACGCCGAGGCGCTGGAACACCGCTGGCGGTACCGGATCGACGAGCGGGCACTCACCGCCGACCGGATCGGCGAGGTGAACGAGGCACTGGCCGCCGCCCGCCGCACACCGCCCGCCGACGGCACCAGCATGCTGACCAGTCTGGACAGCACCCTCGCCGCCTTCGACCAGCGGCTGCGGGCGGCCCGGTCGCTGATCGCCGTCGTGCAGGCCGGCATCCTGGCCACCCTCGCCGGGCTGATCCTGCTCGCCGCCCGCCTCGCCGTCGAACGCCGCCGCGGCGAATACGCCCTGCTGCGCGCCCGCGGCGGCTCGGTACCCCTGATCGGCCGCCGTGGCCTCGCCGAAGCCCTGGTCGTGGTCCTGCCCGCCGCGGCCCTCGGCTGGACGGCCGGCATCCTCACCCCCGGACGCGCCGAACCGATCGAGATCCCCCTGGTCGCCGGCGTGCTGCTGCTGGGCCTGCTGGCCCCCGCCGGGTACGCGGCAGCGCTCGCCCGCCGCCCCGACTTCACCGGCCACCGCGGCGACCTGATCACCGCCCGCCCCTCGCCACGGCAGCTCACCGCCGAGGCGTCCGTCGTCGCGCTCGCCGCCGGCGGCGTCTACCTGGTGCGGCTGCGCGGCCTCGACGCGGGCGCGGGCGTCGACCCGTACCTGATCGCCGTCCCCGTCCTGCTGGCCCTCGCCGTCTCCCTGATCGCCCTGCGGATCATGCCGTTCCCGCTGCGCTGGGCCGGCCGGATCGCCGCCCGGACCCGCGGCGCCGTCGCCTTCCTCGGCCTCAGCGGCGCCGGCCGCGGCTCCCCGCTGCGCTCCGGGCCCCTCGCCGTCCTGGTGATCGCGGTCGCCACCGGCATCTTCACCAGCACCGTGACCAGCACCGTCGACACGGCCCGCAGCCGCGCCGCGGAACTCGCCGTGCCGGCCGACGCCATCGTCGACGGCTACTTCTTCGCCCCGGACACCGCCGCGACGATCGCCGCCCTGCCCGGCGTCACCGCCGCCGCACCGATGCTCACCGCCTCCGCCGCCAACGTCCGGGTCACCGGCCGGCCGACGATCCTGCAGGCCCAGGTGATGGTGGTGGACACCGCCGCGTTCGCCTCGGTCTCCAGCGCCGCGCTGCCCGCCGCCGTCACCGCGGCCCGGCCCGGCGGCGACGCCGTCCCCGCCATCGTGTCGTCGCACCTGGCCGGGCAGGCCGCCGCCGGCGGCACCGTCGAGGTGCAGGGCCGCCGGTACCCGTTCACCACCGCCGTCGTCAGCGACCTCGTGCCCGGCCTCGGCACCGGGGTCCGCGACTTCATCGTCCTGCCCCAGCAGGCCATGGCCGTCCCGGACTTCCAGCCGATCGTGCCCAACCACATCCTGGTCAAAGGCGACGGCTTCGACCCGCAGGCGGTACGCGCCGCCGCCGACCAGGGGCAGATCGCCCAGATGCGGCAGCTCGTCGCCCGTACCATCGAACCCTGGGAACTGACCGTCCCGGCGACCGTGCTGACCCGCGACGCCGCCCGGTCCGCCCTCGCCGAACGCGGCGTCGACGGCGTCCTCAGCGTCACCTTCACCGCCGGCCTGATCGCCGCCGCCGGCCTGGCCCTGCTCGCCGTCGCCCTGACCGTGCTGGCCGGAGCGCCCGCCCGCGGCCGCACCCTGTCCAGGCTGCGCACCATGGGACTGTCCGCCGGGCAGGGCCGCCGCCTGCTGGTGTTCGAACTGGTCCCGGTGCTCGCCGCGGCCGTCCTCGCCGGCGGCGTGGTGGGCGTGGCCCTGCCCGCGCTCATCGGCACGGCCCTCGGGCTCGCGGACTTCACCGCCGGTGTACCCACCGGCGTCAGCGTCGACCCGTCGACCGCCGCCGGGGTGCTGGGAGTCGCGGCACTCGCCGTGATCGCCGCCCTGCTGGTGGAGAACGTCGCGAACCGCCGCCTGCGCCTCGGCACGGTGCTGCGGCTCGGAGAGGAGCAGCTATGACGACGACCGATCTGGCCGACCTGGAACGCCGGGCCGCGGAACAGGCGTCGGCCCGTGCCGGCGGCCACGACCGGCTGCACGGCCACATCGTCTGCGACGGCCTGGTACGGATCTTCCGCACCGAGGGCGTCGAAGTGGTCGCCCTGCAGGGCCTGGACCTGGTCGTCGACCGCGGTGAGCTGCTCGCCGTCGTCGGCGCCTCCGGCTCCGGCAAGTCCACCATGCTCAACATCCTGTCCGGGCTGGACGAACCGACCGCCGGGGTCGCCACGGTGGCCGGCTACGACCTGCTCGGCATGACCGCGAAGAAGCGCCTCGCGTACCGTCGCAAGGTCGTCGGGTTCGTGTGGCAGCAGACCGCGCGGAACCTGCTGCCCTACCTGACCGCCCGGGAGAACGTCGAACTCCCGATGACCCTGGCCGGGCGCGGACGGGGCCGCCGTGCCACCGATCTGTTGGAGATGGTCGGCGTCGCGCACCGCGCCGGCGCCCGCCCCGACCAGATGTCCGGCGGCGAACAGCAGCGCTGCGCCGTCGCCGTGGCCCTGGCCAACGACCCCGAGGTGCTGTTCGCCGACGAACCCACCGGCGAACTCGACGAGGCCACCGCCGACGAGGTGTTCGGCGCCCTGCGCACCGTCAACGCCGAACTGGGTGTCACCGTCGTCGTGGTCACCCACGACATGAACGTCTCCGGGCAGGTGCGCCGCGCCGTCGCCATCCGCGACGGCAAGACCGCCTCCGAGGTGCGCCGCTCCGCCCGCATCGCCGCCGACGGCACCGAACACCACATCTCCGAGGAGTACGCCGTCCTCGACCGGGCCGGCCGCATGCAACTGCCCGCCGGGTTCGTCGACGCGCTGTCGCTGCGCGACCGGGTACGCCTCAACCTTGAAACCGACCACGTCGAAGTCCGGCCCGGGGAGAACAACCGATGAACGTCGTCGAGGTGAACGGCCTGGGCCGCGACTACGGCACCGGCGACCGGACCGTGCACGCCCTGCGCGACGTCAGCTTCGGCGTCGCCAAAGGCGAACTGGTCGCCGTCCGCGGCCGCTCCGGCGCCGGCAAGACCACCCTGCTCAACCTGATCGGCGGCCTCGACCGCTCCACCGCCGGCACCATCCGGGTCGCCGGCCGCGACGTCACCGGCGCCTCCGAGAACGACCTGCTCGGCCTGCGCCGCGACGTGATCGGCTTCGTCTTCCAGTCGTTCGGCCTGATCCCGATCCTGTCCGCGGCCGAGAACGTCAGCATCCCGATGCGCCTGGCCCGCCGCAAACCCGCCGAACGCGACGAACGCGTGGCGGTCCTGCTCGAACTGGTCGGCCTCGGCGCCCAGGCCAACCAGCGCCCCGGCGAACTCTCCGGCGGCCAGCAGCAGCGCGTCTCCCTGGCCCGTGCCCTGGCCAACGACCCCGAACTGCTGATAGCCGACGAACCCACCGGCCAACTCGACTCCGACACCGGCCGAGCCGTCATGGACCTGCTCCGCGCCGTAGTCGACGCCCGCGGCATGACCGCCCTGGTGGCCACCCACGACAGCGCCCTCATCGACCGCGCCGACCGGGTACTCACCCTGCGCGACGGCCGCCTCTCTTGATTCACCACCTTCAATGGTACGAGCCACACCTCCCTCAGAAACCACACCTACTCGGAGCTGCCCCAGGCTCCCAGCCGCCCACTGCCTCGCCCCAGCCCTCAGCTGCCCCCTGCCTGCGGCCTCCCGCTACTTCGCGAGAGGGTGCCGCGGCGAATCCCGCTGACGATGGCGATGGCGATGGAGCTCGAGGAGGCGATGGAGCTCGAGGAGGCGATGGAGCTGGCGAGGTGAGGCGAGCGAGCTGGTGAGGCGAGCGAGATGGCGACATGAACGAGATGGTGAAGCGCAACGTCCGGCACGACGACCCGCACTCAGCGGAACCGTCCCGCTCAGGCCGGGACGTCACCGCAAGGACCCGCCCGCGTCTTGGGGTTCATGCTGTGAGGTCCGCAAATCAGAACGCCGAACGCACATGCACGTCGTAGCGCCGGTTCTACCGCCCGCGGATCCCGAGCTCACCCTCCGCGAGGTGTACACCTTGTTCGCCTGAGCCACAGCCTTCGACGGTGTCCCCGTCGACGCCCCATGCGGCGGCCCTCATGCGGCGGCAGTCCCCGGCGGCGGGCCCCATGCGACGGCGGTCCCCGGCGACGGCCCTATACGACGGCAGCCCTCGACGATGGCCCCACGCGACAGCGCCTTGGGTAGCCATCGCCTGAGAGTGCTGGTGGTCGCACCCGATCGAAGGGCTGCCGTCGCACCCGATCAAGCGATCGGGTGCTCTCACCGTCCTGAGTCGGATGGCGGTGGTACCCATTGTCGAATCCGGGGTGCGCGGGCTGTCTGCTGGTCCGGGGAGCGGGCGGTGGGTGTGCCCGATCATGTGTTTGGGTGCGCGGGCTGTCTGCTGGTCCGGGGAGCGGGCGGTGGGTGTGCCCGATCATGTGTTTGGGTGCGCGGGCCGTCTGCTGGTCCGGGGAGCGGGCGGTGGGTGTGCCCGATCATGTGTTTGGGTGCGCGGGCCGTCTGCCGGTCCCGGGAGCGGGCGGTGGGCGTACCCGATCATGTGTATGGGTGCGCTTACCGCCCTAAAACGGATGGTGACCGTCCCCAAGCGCATGATCGGGTGCGGCCGTAGCCTGGCTGGCTCGTGACTTCCTCCAGCCACAACGCCACTGACCGATGGCGGTCCCTTGATCGGGTGGCCCGGCCGTCTCGGAGAGCTGCGCCGAGCCCCCGTGCCGAGCCGTGCCGAGCCGTGCCGAGCCGTGCCGTGCTGCGCCGTGCTGCGCCGAGCTGCGCCGAGCTGCGCCGAGCTGCGCCGAGCTGCGCCGAGCTGCGCCGAGCCGCGACGAGCCGTGCCGTGCTACGCCGTGCCCCCTTGCCGTGCCGTGCCGAGCCCGCGCCGAGCCGCGACGAGCTGCGCCCGGGGCATCGCTGGGTTGTTCTTGGTCGCCGCTCATGCGCTGGGTGGGGATTCGTTGGATGAACCCCAAGACCCAGGCGGGTCCTTGCGGTGGTGTCCCGGCCGCGGCGGCTCGGTTTCGCTGGGTGCGGGTCGTCGGGCCTTGCCTTGCGCTTGACAGCCGGGGTCTTCGGTTCGTTCTGTGCTGGTGGTGGGAGTGGTGGGCCTCGCCTGCGTGCTCCGAGCGGACCCTTCGGGGCGGTCTGCTCCGGTGCTGACAAAGCTGAAGGGCCGCGCCCGTGAGCGCGGCCCTTCACTGTCCTGAGGACGGGGTGGAACGGGTAGAACGGGTGGATCGGGTGGAACGGGTGGAACGTCAGCCCTTGACGCTGCCTGCGAGCAGACCTCGCACGAAGTAGCGCTGCAGCAGCAGGAACACCGTCACCGGGACCAGGATGGACACGAAGGCGCCGGCCGACAGCAGGTGCCAGGCCGTGCCGCGGGTGCCGCTCAGGTTGGACAGCTGGACCGTGATCGGGGAGATCTCGGGGGAGCCGGCGAACGTCAGCGAGACCAGCAGGTCGTTCCACACCCAGAGGAACTGGAAGATGCCGAAGGCGGCCAGGGCCGGCGTCAGCAGTGGCAGCAGCACGCGGAAGAAGATCGCCACGTGGCCGGCGCCGTCCATCCTCGCCGCCTCGATGAGGCTTGCGGGGACCTCTTTGATGAAATTGTGCAGGATGTAGATCGCCAGCGGCAGGGCGAACGCGGAGTGGGAGAGCCACAGCGTCCAGAACGTGTTCGCGATGCCCATGTCGACGTACAGGGTGAGCAGCGGGATCAGCGTGACCTGCAGTGGCACGATCTGCAGGGCGAAGATCACGATGAACAGGAAGTTCTTGCCGGGGAAGCGCATCCAGGCGAACGCGTACGCGGCCAGCGACGCCAGGCACAGCGGGATGATCACGGCCGGCAGGGCGATGACGATCGAGTTGAGGAAGAAGTCGGCCAGGTTGATGCTGTCCGGGTCGAAGACGGCCTCGTAGTTCTCGAAGGTCACCTTGGGGTCGGAGAAGAAGGTCCACCAGCCGGTCGTCTTGATCGCGCGTTCCGGGCGGAACGAGGAGACGAGCAGGCCGAACGTGGGCAGTGTCCACAGGACCGCGATGACGATCGCGGCGAGGGACGCCCACGGCGAGGTGAGTTTGCGTTTGGCCGCGGTTGCGGCCGAAACCTTCTTACCGGGTACGTCCGGAGATTCGATAACGACAGGGGTCGAGGTTGTCATCATGCCTCCGAACGGCGCAGCTGCCGGATGTTGTACACCACGATCGGGATCACCAGGATGAACAGCACCACCGCGAGGGCGGCGCCGAGTCCCTGGTTGGCGCTGCGGAAACTCTGGCTGTAGAACTCGTTGGCGATCACGCTCGTGTCGAAGCGGCCACCGGTCATGGTCTGCACGATGTCGAAGACCTTGAGGGTGCCGATGGCGATCGTGGTGAGCACGACGACCACGGCGGGCCGGATCGCGGGCAGGGTGACGAACCGGAACATGCCCCAGGGGGTGACGCCGTCGAGGCGGGCGGCCTCCACGATGTCGTCCGGGATCGCCTTGATGGCCGCCGACAGCACGGTCATCGCGAAGCCGGCCTGGATCCAGATCATCACCAGGATGAGCAGGAACGTGTTGAGCGGCGATTCGATGAGCAGCTGTACGGGCTTGCCGCCCAGCCACACGATGATCTGGTTGATCAGGCCGATCTGTTTCACGTTGCCCTGGTCGGGGCGGTACTCGTACATGAACTTCCAGATCACCGACGCCGCCACGAAGGAGATCGACATCGGCAGGAAGATCAGGGCTTTGGCGAACGATTCGACGCGCGCCTTGTCGACCAGGATCGCGTAGAGCAGGCCGACGCCGGTCGCCAGGAACGGGGTCAGCAGCACCCAGAACGCCGTGTTGCGCAGCACGGTGCGCTGCTCGGCGTCCCCGATGATGGTCGTGTAGTTGTCGATGCCGATGAAGGTGTTGCCGGCCGCGTCGAAGAACGACTCGTAGATGGTGCGCAGACCCGGGTAGAGCAGCCCCACGCTGAGCATGATGATGACCGGCGTGAGGTAGAGGTAGGCGACCAGCGGGTCGCGTTTGCCGGTGAAACGCCCGGCGATGAAGAGGATGACGCCGACGACGGCGGCGAACAGAAGGATCGCCGCGAACATCTGCAGCAGTTTGTCGGAAGCGGTGGAGGCGGTGGTGAACACGCGGCCCGTTCCTCCTTGGTCTATCCAAGTGGCGTGGAGGAGAAAGAGAAGAATCCGCCAGGGCCGGTCGGGGCTTTGAACCCGACCGGCCCTGGCGATGCTGTCTAACCAGTGCTGTCTGACCCGTTGCGGTAGAACGACCGCGGAGGGGGGATTACTTGGGCCAGGCGCTCTCGATGTTGTCCACCGTGGTCTTGGTGTCCTGACCGGTGATCCAGTTGGTGGTCTGCTTCCAGAACGCGTTGGAGCCGACCGCGGCGGGCATCATGTCCGAGCCGTCGAAGCGGAACGTCGCGTTCGGGTCCTGCAGGATCTCCGCCGACAGCTTGTCGATGGGGTTGGTCAGGTTCTCCACCTTGAGACCGTTGTTGGCGCTCACCCAGCCGGACGAGACCTTGGCCTTGGTGTTGGCCCACACGTCCGAGGACAGGTAGGTCTGGAAGGCCTTGACCTCGGGACGGTCCGCGAAGGACAGGACGAACTCGCCGCCGCCGAGAACCGGCTTGCTGGTGGTGTCCTTGCTGGGCAGGTAGAAGGCGTAGATGTCGCCGTCCTCGGCCACCTTGGTGTCGGTGGGGAAGTTGGCCGCGTAGAAGCTGGCCTGGCGGTGCAGGGAGCAGGAACCCTCGAGGATGGGCAGGCCCGCGTCCTGGAAGGTGGTGCTGGCGATGCTCTTGACGTCGCCGAGGCCGCCGTTGACGTACGCGTCGTTCTTCAGGTACGAGCCGACGGCCTCGAGGGCCGCGGTGGACTCGGGACCGTTGAAGGCGATCTCGTGCTTGACCCACTTGTCGTAGGTCTCCGGCCCGCTGAGCCGGAGCATGAAGTCCTCCATCCAGTCGGTGAGGGGCCACCCGGTGGCCTCACCGCTGGCGATGCCGGCGCACCACGGCTTGCCGCCGTCCGCGACGATCTTGTCGGAGAGGGCCTTCAGCTCGTCCAGAGTGGTCGGGACGGTGTAGCCCTTGTCCTTGAACTCGGTGGGGGAGTACCACACCAGGGACTTCACGTTGGCACCCAGCGGCGCGGCGTAGAACTTGCCGTCGACCGTGCCGTACGCCTTCCAGTCCTCACCGAAGAACTTGTCCACGTTGGCCGCGGTCTCGGCGGGGGCCTCGACGGCCTTGCCGGTCGCGACGAGCTGCTGCAGCAGGCCGGGCTGCGGCACGAACGCGAGGTCCGGCGGGTTGCCGGCCTTGGCGCGGACCAGGATCTGGGTCTCGAACGCCTTGTCGCCCTCGTACTTGATGGTGGCGCCGGTGCAGTCCTCGAAGGGCTTGTAGGACTCCTTGTGCGGGGTGTCCTCCGGGGTCACGATTCCGGTGTAGATGGTGACCGTCTTGCCCTTGATGTCGCCGAACGCCGCGTACGGCGCACAGTCGATCGCCGCTGCCTTGTTGTCGTCGCCGCTGCTGCTGTCGGAGTCGCTGTCGCCGCAAGCGGTCAGGCTGAACGCCAGCCCGACGCTGAGGGCACCGGCGAGCGCGACCCGAGATCGCGAACTGTGACCGAACATACCGCTCCCTATGTCATATAGCGCCTCCGGCGTCTGTCGACGCCGCCGTCCGAAGCGCTTCTTGCCCCACAGTCAAGAGGTAACCAGCACGTTGCGCAATGATTTCGCCGCGATCGAGTCGGTAACGATATCGCTGCGACACCCCGGCACCTTAACCGGTTAAGGGGATTGGCGAAAGAGTCTAGTCGCGCGTCGTGCTGCCTGCCGGGCATACCCATATTTTTCAGTCTCAAACCGGCACTCAGAAGCGGGTGAGTCGGTTTTGTAAGTGTTCGTGGTAAGCCACTTCCGGCAGTGAGTCGACGGTCGGGCGGAAGCCACAAAAAGGAAACCGCCGTGGTAGCGGGAGCCACCACGGCGGTCTACGTCTTGCACGAGGGCGCGTTCACTCACGCCATCGCGCGGGCCTCAGCCGGCGACGGCCAGGTACTTGTAGCCGAGCCGGCGCATGCGCTCGGCGTCCAGCGCGTGCCGCCCGTCGAGCACCAGCGGGTTGCGCATCAGGCCGACGAACTTCGACCAGTCCAGCTCCAGGTAGTGCGCCCACTCGGTGACCAGCACGACCGCGTCGCAGTCGGCGAACACGTCGTCGATCGTCTCGCTGAGGTAGCCGGCCAGTCCGGGGTGCTCGACGCGGAACCGCTCGGTGGCCACCGGGTCGTGCAGCTTGACCCGGGCGCCGCGGGCCAGCAGCGACTGGGCGATGTCCAGCGCCGGGGCGTCCCGCAGGTCGTCGGTGTTCGGCTTGAACGCCAGGCCGAGCAGGCCGATCTTGCGGCCCTTCAGGATGCGCAGCTCGTCCTGCAGGCGCTCGACGGCGATGGCGCGCTGACGCTGGTTGACGTCGCGGGCCGCCTTCACGATCGGCATCTCGAGGTTGTACTCCGAGGCGGTGGCGATCAGCGCCTTGGTGTCCTTGCCGAAGCAGGAACCACCCCAGCCCACGCCGGGCTGCAGGAACCGCGAGCCGATCCGCTGATCCAGGCCCATGCCCCGGGCGACCTCGGTGATGTCGGCGCCCACCTTGGCGGCGAGCTGGCCGATCTCGTTCGCATAGCTGATCTTCAGGGCCAGGAACGCGTTGGCCGCGTACTTGATCAGCTCGGCGGAGGCCAGGTCGGTGGAGACCAGCGGCACCGCGTTGACGTCCTCCGGGCGGGGCAGGAACGTCGGGGGCGTGAAGGTCTGGTTGATGATCGGCCGGTAGAGGCGGTTGAGCACCTCGAGGCTGCGCGGGTTGTCCGAGCCGATGACGATCCGGTCCGGGAAGAGGGTGTCCGCGATGGCGTTGCCCTCGCGCAGGAACTCCGGGTTCGACGCGACCGCGAACTCGGCGCCGGACGGCCGGTCCTGGCGGGAGGCGAACGAGTCGCGCAGGATGGCGTCGACCCAGTTGCCGCTGCCGATCGGCACGGTCGACTTGTTCACCACCACGGTGAAGTCGTGGTCGATGTTCTGCGCCACCGTCTCCGCGGCGCTGCGCAGGTAGCGCAGGTCGGGACTGCCGTCGGCCGCCGACGGCGTCTGCACCGCGACGAACACCACGTCCGCCCCGGGCACCGCATCCGCGTACGAAGTGGTGAACGTCAGGTTCGGCGCGGCCTCGGCGAGCAGATCCTCCATGCCGGGCTCGTAGATCGGGCATTTCCCCGCGCGCAGCATGTCGACCTTCGTCTGGTCGAGGTCGACGCACGTCACCTCGTGGCCCAGGAAGGCGAGGCTGACGCCGGTGGTCAGGCCGACGTACCCGGTGCCGACAACGCAAACCTTCATGCAAACTCCTCCACCGCGACGCCGGCCGCGATTACGCCACGTACCGGCTGGGGCCCGCCTCGCCCGTACGGACGGTGCTCGGGCCGGTCGGCAGGCATGTCCCGGTGGCGGCGGCCTGCATGTTCCGCCGAATGATACACAGCTGGTTTGACGGCATTTTGTCGCGCTGAGTCCGATTCCTCCCGTGACGGGTTCCGGAGTGTGGCGAAAATATCTCGCTTTGCCCGACGTGATCACCATCTATTACTCAGCGTAATCGAATGACGACATGCGAAATTCTGTCGATGTTTCCAGCTCTTGACATGGCGATGACAAAGGGTCGACGCTGCTGGGAGCGCTCCCACATGTATGCCCATCGATGGAAGGGTCTCGCATGCGCAGGTCCCTCGGCGGCGCGCTGGTCGCCGCCCTGGTGTTCGGTGCCACCGCGGTCGCCGTGGCCACCGGACCGCTCGCCGCCACCGCGGCCCCCACCGAGCCGTACACCTGGAAGAACGTCCGCATCGACGGCGGCGGCTTCGTCCCCGGCATCGTCTTCAACCCGGGCGAGAAGGACCTGATCTACGCCCGCACCGACATCGGCGGCGCCTACCGCTGGAACCCCGCCGCCCAGAGCTGGACCCCACTGCTGGACTGGGTCGGCCAGGACGACTGGGGACACAACGGCGTGCTGAGCATCGCCCCCGACCCGGTCGCCACCAACCGGGTCTACGCGGCCGTCGGCATGTACACCAACAGCTGGGACCCGAACAACGGCGCCATCCTGCGCTCCACCGACAAGGGCGCCACCTGGCAGCGCACCGCCCTGCCGTTCAAGGTCGGCGGGAACATGCCCGGCCGTGGCATGGGCGAACGCCTCGCCGTCGACCCGCGTGACAACCGCAACGTCTACTTCGCGGCCGAGGGCGGCAACGGTCTCTGGCGCAGCACCGACCACGGCGTCACCTGGGCGGAGGTGAGCAACTTCCCGAACGCCGGCAATTACGTGCAGGACCCCGCCGACACCAACGGCTACCTCAGCCAGAACCAGGGCCTGACCTGGGTCACCTTCGACCCGGCGTCGACCGCCGTCTACGTCGGCGTGGCCGACAAGGAGAACCCGGTCTACCGCTCGCTCGACTCCGGCGCCACCTGGGAACGCATCGCCGGCCAGCCCACCGGGTACCTCGCGCACAAGGGCGTCGTCCAGGGGAAATACCTGTTCATCGCGACCAGCGACACCGGCGGGCCCTACGACGGCACCGCCGGTCAGGTCGCCCGCCTGGACACCACCACCGGCGTCTGGACCGACATCTCGCCGACCCCGGTCGCCGACCGGTACTACGGCTACTCCGGCCTCACCGTCGACGCCCAGAGACCCGGCACGCTGATGGTCGCCACCCAGATCTCCTGGTGGCCCGACGCGATCTTCTTCCGCAGCACCGACTACGGCGCCACGTGGACCCGCGCCTGGGACTGGAACGGCTACCCCAACCGGACCAAGCGCTACACCATGGACATCAGCGCGAACCCGTGGCTGGACTTCAACAGCACCGCCCAGGCCCCCGAGGAGAGCCCCAAACTTGGCTGGATGAACGAGTCCCTCGCCATCGACCCGTTCGACTCCAACCGCCTGCTCTACGGCACCGGCGCCACCGTTTACAGCACCACCCGGCTGACCGACTGGGACAGCAACACCACGGTCACCATCAAGCCGATGGCCAAGGGCCTCGAGGAGACCGCCGTCCTCGACCTGGCCAGCCCGCCCAGCGGCGCGCCCCTGGTCAGCGCACTCGGCGACGTCGGCGGCTTCCACCACGCCGACCTGGACGCGGTGCAGCCCCACTTCCACGACACCCCCAGCCTTGGCAGCAACACCAGCCTGGACTTCGCCGAACTCGACCCGAGCTTCTTCGTCCGGGTCGGCAACAACACCGCCGCCCCGCACATCGGGATCTCGGGCGACGGCGGCAAAACCTGGTACCAGGGGCAGGAACCGTCCGGCGTCACCGGCGGCGGCACGATCGCCGTCGGTGCCGACGCCGGCTCGCTCGTCTGGTCACCGGCCGGCGCCGCCGTGCACTACTCCAGCAGCCGGGGCGGCTCCTGGTCGGCCTCCAGCGGCATCCCGGCCGGCGCGAAGGTCGAGGCCGACAGGTCCGACCCCAAGACCTTCTACGGGTACGCCGCCGGCAGGTTCTACTGGAGCACCGACGGGGGCGTCACGTTCACCGCGTCGGCGGCCACCATGCCGGCGACCGGGCGGGTCAACTTCCACGCCGTCCCCGGAGCCGCCGGCGAGGTGTGGCTGGCCGGCGAGACCGGACTGCTGCGGTCGGTGGACTCCGGGCGTACCTTCACCTCGGTTGCGACAGTGACCGAAGGCATCAACGTGGCCTTCGGCAAGGGCGCGCCGGGCGCATCGCGGCCGGCGGTGTTCCTGGTCGGCACGGTCGACGGGGTGGACGGCGTGTACCGCTCCGACAACGACGGCGCCTACTGGGTGCGGATCAACGACGACGCCCACCGGTACGGGAACGCCGGCGACGCCCTGGCCGGGGACCCGCGGGTCTACGGCCGGGTCTACCTGGGCACCAACGGGCGCGGCATCCTCTACGCGGACCGGGCCGGCGGCCCCACCTCGCCGACGCCCTCCACGTCCCCGTCCGCCTCCACGTCCCCGTCTTCATCCGCCTCGCCGTCGACTTCGGTCTCACCCTCCACGTCCACGTCGCCGAGCCCGTCCACCTCGCCCAGCCCGTCCACCTCGCCCAGCCCGTCCACCTCGCCCAGCCCGTCCACCTCGCCCAGCCCGTCCACCTCGCCGTCCACCGGCTCCGGGTGCACGGCGACCTACGCGGTGACCGGGTCGTGGAGCGGCGGCTTCCAGGGTGAGGTGACGGTCCGCAACGCCGGGACCGCGGCGATCACCGGCTGGACCGTGACATGGGCCTTCACCGGCGGGCAGACCGTCACCCAGAGCTGGGGCGGCACCGCCACCCAGTCCGGCACGGCGGTCAGCGTCGTCAACGCCTCCTACAACGGCGCACTCGCGTCCGGGGCCTCCACCACCTTCGGATTCCTCGGCGGCACCACCGGCACCACCAACCCCGTCCCGTCGCCCGTCACCTGCACCACCAGGTAGTCCCGCAGTCCCTTCCCCGCAGTCCGGTCCCGGTGGCGTCCGCCGCCGCCGGGACCGGCGGAAAGGAACCCCCCTTGAGACCGTTCCCCCGAAGCAGGCTGCTCCCCGGAAGCAGAGAGTTCCGCCTGCGCCGCAGACTCGCCGTCACCGGCGTCGCCGTCCTCGGCGCCGGTGCGGCCCTGGCAGCCGGGGCACCCGCCTACGCGGCGGCCGGCTGCACCGTCGTCTACAAGGTGCAGAGCCAGTGGTCCGGTGGCTTCACCGGCGACATCGCGATCACCAACACCGGCGACCCGGTGTCCAGCTGGAAACTCGAATACGACTTCCCGGACGCCAACCAGAAGGTGACCCAGGGCTGGAGCGGCGTGTACGCCCAGTCCGGCCAGCACGTCACCGTGAACAACGCGACCTGGAACGGCACCCTGGCCACCGGCGCGTCGGTCAGCACCGGGTTCAACGCCACCGCCGGCTCCGCCAACCCGGTGCCCACCGCGTTCAGCGTCAACGGGACCGCCTGCAACGGCGCGGCGGCCGCACCCACCGTGCAGATCACCGGGCCGGCCGCGAACACCCGGTACACCGCCCCGGCGTCCATCCCGATCACCGCCACCGCGGCGGCGGCCACCGGACAGACGATCAGCCGGGTCGAGTTCTACCACGACGGCCTGCTGCTGGGCAGCGACACCACCGCGCCGTACGCGTACACCTGGAGCGGTGTTCCGGCGCAGAGCGCCGCCTACCACGTGCAGGCGGTCTCCTACGACGGCACCGGCGCCCGCAGCACCACCGCCGACGTGCCGGTCTTCGTGGACGCGTCGACCACCCCGGCGATCGTCAGCAGCGCCACCTCGGTCACCGTCGCCCCCGGTGCCTCGTCCACGTTCACGCTGAAACTGCCGGCCGCACCGACGGCCAACGTCAGCGTGGCGGTGGCCCGGACCGCGGGCAGCACCACGGTCAGCGCCACCCCGGCGACCCTGACGTTCACCCCGTCGAACTGGAACACCGCGCAGACCGTCACGGTCGCCGCGACCTCGGCGGCCACCTCCGGCCTGTCGGCGACCCTGGCCGCCAGCGCCACCGGGTACACCACCGCGCAGGTCGGCGTCTCGGTCGTCGACGCGGGCGCGGTCGACGCCCGGTTCACCCAGCTCTACAACGACATCAAGAACCCGGCCAACGGCTACTTCAGCCCCGAGGGCGTGCCGTACCACTCGATCGAGACGCTGATCGACGAGGCGCCCGACCACGGCCACGAGACCACCAGCGAGGCGTTCAGCTACTGGCTGTGGTTGGAGGCCGAACACGGGCAGTCGACCGGGGACTGGGCGCCGTTCAACGCCTCCTGGGCGATCATGGAGAAGTACATCATCCCGTCGCACGCCGACCAGCCGACGAACGCCAACTACAACCCCGCCAAACCGGCCACGTACGCGGCCGAGCACCCGCAGCCGTCGCAGTACCCGTCGCAGCTCGACACCAGCGTCAGCGTCGGGACGGACCCCCTCGCGGCGGAGCTGAAGACGGCGTACGGCACCGACGACATCTACGGCATGCACTGGCTGCTCGACGTGGACAACACGTACGGGTTCGGCCACTGCGGTGACGGGACGACCCGGGTCGCGTACATCAACACGTTCCAGCGCGGGCCGCAGGAGTCGACGTGGGAGACCGTCCCGCAGCCGTCCTGCGACACGTTCGCGCACGGCGGCCCGAACGGCTACCTCGACCTGTTCACCAAGGACGCCTCGTACGCCAAACAGTGGAAGTACACCAACGCCCCGGACGCCGACGCCCGGGTCGTGCAGGTCGCCTACTGGGCCCTGCAGTGGGCCACCGAGCAGGGCAAGCAGTCGCAGCTCTCGTCGGCCGTGGCGAACGCCGCCAAGATGGGCGACTACCTGCGCTACTCGTTCTACGACAAGTACTTCAAACAGCCCGGCTGCGCGTCGACCAGCTGCGCCGCGGGCACCGGCAAGAACGCCTCGAGCAACCTGATGTCCTGGTACTACGCCTGGGGCGGCGCGTACGACACCAGCGCCGGCTGGGCGTGGCGGATCGGCTCGTCGACCAGCCACTTCGGTTACCAGAACCCGATGGCCGCGTACATCCTGTCCAACGTCAGCGCCTTCAGCCCGAAGTCGCCGACCGCGAAGGCCGACTGGCAGGCCAGCCTCGACCGGCAGCTCGAGTTCTACCAGTGGCTGCAGTCGTCCGAGGGCGCCATCGCCGGTGGCGCGACGAACAGCTGGAACGGCGACTACTCGGCACGGCCGTCCGGCACGCCGACCTTCTACGGACTGGCCTACGTCGAGGCCCCCGTCTACGAGGACCCGCCGTCCAACCGGTGGTTCGGCATGCAGGCCTGGTCCCTGGAACGGCTCGCCGAGCTGTACTACGTGACCGGCAACGCCAAGGCCAAGGCGGTACTCGACAAGTGGGTGCCGTGGGCGCTGGCCAACACCACGATCAGCGCGACCGACTTCCAGATCCCGTCCGACCTGGCCTGGACCGGAGCACCCGCCACCTGGAACCCGTCCAGCCCGGCGGCCAACACCGGCCTGCACGTCAGCGTCGTCAACCACAGCCGTGACCTGGGCGTCGCCGGCTCGTACGCCAAACTGCTGACCTACTACGCGGCCAAGTCCGGCAACACGCAGGCGAAGACGGCGGCCAAGGGGCTGCTCGACGCGATCTGGGCGTACAAGGACAGCAAGGGTGTGTCGGTCTCCGAGACCCGGGCCGACTACAACCGGTTCGACGACGTCTACAACGCCTCCACCGGCCAGGGCATCTACATCCCGCCGGGCTGGACCGGCGAGATGCCCAACGGTGACGTCATCAAGCCGGGCGTCTCGTTCCTGGACATCCGCTCCTTCTACCGCGACGACCCGGACTTCCCGAAGGTCCAGGCCTACCTGAACGGCGGCGCCGCACCGACCTTCAACTACCACCGGTTCTGGGCCCAGGTCGACGTCGCCACCGGCTACGCCGACTACGCCCGGCTGTTCCCGCAGGGGTGATGACATGAGAAAGCTGAGATTCCTGGCGGTGCTCCTGTTCGCCGCCGCGGTCGGCATCGTCGCCCTGCCCGGGGCGGCCGAGGCGCACGGCGCGCTGCAGATGCCCGGTAGCCGGACCTGGCTGTGCTACCAGGACGGGCGTAACCCGAACACCGGTGCGATCGAGCCGAAGAACGCGGCGTGCGCGGCGGCGGTGGCGCAGAGCGGGACGAACTCGCTCTACAACTGGTTCGCGGTGCTGCGCTCGGACGGCGCGGGCCGGGTCAGCGGGTTCCTGCCCGACGGCCAGCTGTGCAGCGGCGGGACCGGCGGGCCGTACAACTTCACCGGGTTCAACCTGGGCCGCACCGACTGGCCGCTCACCCACCTGACCTCCGGTGCGACGGTGGAGTTCAAGTACAACAACTGGGCCCGGCACCCGGGTACGTTCTCGCTCTACATCACCAAGGACGGGTACGACCCGACGAAGCCGCTGGCCTGGAGCGACCTCGAGCCGACCCCGTTCGACCAGGTGACCAACCCGGCGGAGACCGGCGGGCCGGGCACCGACGACGGCCATTACTACTGGAACGGTCAGCTGCCGGCCGGCAAGACCGGCAAGCACCTGATCTACTCGGTGTGGGCGCGGTCGGACAGCCAGGAGACGTTCTACGGCTGCTCGGACGTGATCTTCGACGGCGGCAACGGTGAGGTCACCGGGGTCGGCACCACGCCCAGCTCGCCGACGCCGTCGGCCTCCACCACCACGAACCCGCCCAGCGGCGCCGGCTGCTCCGCGATGTACAACATCGTCTCGGCGTGGACCGGCGGCTTCCAGGCCGAGGTGATGGTGCACGCCGCGGAGACCGCGGTGAACGGCTGGACGGTCTCCTGGACGTGGCCGGGGACGCAGACCCTGGCGTCGGCCTGGAGCGGCAAGGCGACCAGCAGCGGTTCGCTGGTCAGCGTGGCCAACGAGAACTGGAACGCGTCGGTCCCGGCCGGTGGGCACGTCACGTTCGGCCTGCTCGGATCCGGGACGGCCCCGCCGCAGGTGAACAACCTGACCTGTACGGCGGCCTGATCTGTACGGCGGCCTGATCTGTACGGCGGCCTGATCTGTACGGCGGGCTGACCTGTTCGTCATGGTCCGACCCGCACGGCGGCCGGGCCATGACGACGGCCCGACCTGTTCGTCATGGCCCGACCCGCATGACGGCCGGGCCATGACGACGGCCTGACCGCCGGGGATCTCGCGGCGCGCCCACCGACGTGCCGCGGGGTCCCCCGGTCGGGGTCGTCCGGACGTCGTCCCCCGGTCTGCGGAGACCGCTTGACGGCTCCGGACAGCAATCCGTACGTTACCGACATAACGCAGATAAGACTCACCCCCGACCGCTTCCGGTGGCAGGAACTCCGCCGGGGCCTGACCCGGCGCACCCTGCTGCTGGCCGGCGCGGGCGCCACCGCCCTGGCCGCCACCCCCGGCTCCGCCGGACAACGCGACCCGGTCGCCGACCGGCGCCGCCGGGTCTGCTCCTGGGCCACCGCCCCGACCGCCGTTGCCGCCGGCCGGGCGACCACCGTCACCGACGTGACCCTGCGCCAGATCGTGCACCTGAGCACCGGCGGAGACCAACCGTGCGTCATGGTGACCAACGAGTTCGGCACCCGCCCGATACGGATCGGCGGCGCCCGGATCGGCCGCCGCACCGGCTCGGTGACCAGCACCGACATGCTGGCCGGCACCGGCCGTGACCTCACCTTCGACGGGTCGCCCACGGTGACCGTCCCGGCCGGCGGCACCGTGCAGAGCGACCCCGCAGGCCTGGACCTGCCACCCGCCGCGGACCTGATCGTCGACCTGTACCTGCCGGACCGCACCGAACTCGGCACGATCAGCCCGAAGGCGTACCAGACCAACCTGATCTGCCCCGGCGACGTCACCGGCGCGGCCGAGGTGTCCGGCGCCCCGGTCAGCCAGTTCCTGCTCCTAGCCGCGGTCACCGTCCGCACCGACCGGAACGCTGCGGCCGTCGTGGCGTTCGGCGACTCGATCACCGCCGGTGCCCGCACCCGCAACAACGTCAACCACCGCTGGCCCGACCTGCTCGCCGCCCGCCTCCGGCACGCCGGCCTGGACCGGGCCGTACTCAACACCGGGATCAGCGGCAACCGGCTGCTCACCGGCTCGGACGGGCCCACCGGCCAGGCCCCCGACGAGGCGCACGTCGGCCCGTCCGGCCTGGACCGCCTGGACCGGGACGCGCTCACCCTGCCCGGCGCCCGCTACCTGATCACCCTGCTCGGTGTGAACGACCTCGGCCACGTACCGTCGGCGAGCGCCGACGACCTGATCACCGCGCACCGGCAGGTGATCGCCCGCGCCCGGATCGCCGGACTGGCCGTCCTCGGCGGGACACTGCTGCCGTTCGGCGGCGCCCGCGCCCTCTACGACAACCGGGCCAACCGGGCCCGGCGGGAGACGTTCAACGCCTGGATCCGGTACGGCGGCGAATGCGACGGCGTGATCGACTTCGCGGCGGCGGTGCTGGACCCGGACGAACACGGGCGGCTGCGGCCGGACTACGACAGCGGCGACCACCTGCACCCGAACGAGGCGGGCATGGGCGCGCTGGCCGACGCGGTGCCGCTGGACCTGTTCGCCTGAGCCGCCCGGGGCCGGCCTCGTTGGCTGGCCTCGCGCGGACTCGCTTGCCCGGGCTGCTCGCGCGGAACGCTTGCCCGGAACGCTTGCCCGGACCGCTCGCTCGGACTTGCTCGCGCGGACCGCTCGCCCGACCACTTGTTCGGACCGTTCGCCCGGACTTGCTTGCGCGGACTGCTCGCCCCGACCGCTTGCTCGGACCGCTCTCGAGCTTTCTGTCCGGGCTGTTCGCCCGGCGTTCGGATAGAGCTGCGTGATGCGCCGCCGGGTGGTGCGGCGGAAAGTTGGGAGCGCCCACGACCCCCCGTGAGCCCCGTGGACGCCGGACCATGGTGACGATCATGGTTTGCAAAACGTTTGCATCGTGGGCGATCGTGTGGACTCGGCGGTACGGAGTGCCCACGGGAGACGAAAGCGGATGCAGTGGCAGTTACTCGGACAGATGCGATTGATCGGCGAGGGCGGCACGGCCGTCGACCTCGGTCCGGGCAAACAGCGCTGCGTGCTCGCCGCCCTGCTGCTCACTCCGCGCCAGGTGGTGCCGGCGAGCACGATCATCGACCGGGTCTGGGGTGACGCGCCGCCGCGCTCGGGTACGCCGGTCGCCCCGTACGCCACCCGCCTGCGCCGCATCCTGGGCGGCATCAACACCGGCATCAACACCGGCATCAACACCGGCACCGGCACCGGCACCGGCACCGGCAACCAGGACATCCTGCGCTGGACGTCCGGGGGCTACCTGATCGACTGCGACCCGGATCAGGTCGACCTGCACCGGGCCCGCCGGCTGGTGTCCGAGGCCCGCGCCGCCGAGGACACCGGCGACGACCGGCACGCCACCGCCCTGCTGCTGCGGGCACTGTCCGGGTGGGAGGACCCGGCCCTGGCCGGAGTACCGGGCCCCTGGGCCGGACGGGTCCGCGACGCGCTCGGCCGGGAACGCCTGGACGTCCTCGCGCGCCTCGGGCGTACCGCGCTGCGGCTGGGGCGCGCCGACGAGGTGGCCGAGCGGCTCGGGCCGTACGCCGATGCCCACCCCACCGTCGAAGGCCTGGCCGCCGCGCTGATGAACGCGCTCGTGGTGGCGGGCCGGCCGGCCCAGGCGCTGGAGACGTTCGCGCGGACCCGGGACGCCATCGCCGACGAACTAGGCAGCGAACCGGGACCGGAACTGATCGCCCTGCACACCCGGATCCTGCGCGGGGACACGGCCTATCCGGCGCCCCGTCCGGGAGCGCCCGCCCAGTTGCCGGCGGACGCGGTCGCGTTCACCGGGCGGCGCAGGGAACTCGCACTGGTAGACCAGGTTCTGACGGGAGGCCGGGCGCTGTCCGGAGGCCAGGCCCTGACCGGAGAGCGGGCGCTGTCCGGAGGCCGGGCGCGGTCCGGTGGCCAGGCCCTGACCGGAGAGCGGGCGCTGTCCGGAGGCCGGGCGCGGTCCGGTGGCCAGGCCCTGACCGAAGAGCGGGCGCTGTTCGGAGACCAAGCCCTGTTCGGAGTGCGGGCGCTGGTCGGAGGCCAGGATCTGACCGGAGAACAGGCACTGATCGGCTCCGGCCCGCGGGTCGTGGCGATCACCGGGCCTCCCGGTGTGGGCAAGTCGGCGCTCGCCGTGCACTGGGGGCACCGCGCCCGGAGACGGTTCCCGGACGGCCAGCTCTATCTGAACCTGCGCGGCTTCGACTCCGGCGGCGCGGTGATGACACCCGAGGAGGCGGCCCGCACCCTGCTGGCGGCGCTGGCCCCGGACCGGCCCGCGCCGCCGGGACTCGACGCCCGCACGGGCCTGCTGCGCAGCATGCTCGCTGGGCGCCGGACGCTGCTGGTGCTCGACAACGCACGGGACTCCGGGCACGTACGGCCACTGCTGCCCGGCTCCGGCGGCTGCGTCGTGGTGGTCACCAGCCGGGACCGGCTGGCCGGGCTGGTCGCCTCGCCGGGAGCACTGCCGGTGCCGCTGGAGCCGCTGGACGACGGCGAAGCACAGGAACTGCTCGCCGGACGCCTGGGGACGGGACGCCTGGCGGCCGAACCGGGCATGGCGGCGACCCTGGCCGCGGCGACGGCGGGACTGCCGCTGGCACTCGTGACGGTCGCGGCGCGGGCGGCGCTCCGGGCCGGCCAGCCGCTGGCACAGGTGGCGGCGGAACTGGCGGCGTCCCGGCTGGACGGGATGCGCAGCACGGACGCGGCTACCGACCCGCGGACGGTGTTCTCGTGGTCGTACCGGGCACTGAGCCCGGCGGCGGCACGGCTGTTCCGGTTGATCGGCGTACATCCCGGGCCGGACATCTCGGTGGCCGCCGCCAGGGCACTGAACGGTTCGGGTGGGGACGGCGATTCCGGCGGTGGGAGTCGCTCGGGTGTTCTCGGGGTGTCCGGCGGTGGGAGTCGCTTGGATGTTCTCGGGGTGTCCGGCGGTTCTGAGAGCGTCGACGAAGAGCGGATGGCCGGCGGGCTCGGCGGGGCGGACGGGACCGATCGCGGGCCGTACCAGGTGGAAGAACTGCTGCAAGCTACCGGTGGGGCTGCCGGTGAGGCCGTCGGCGGGGTTGCCGCGAGTACGGTCGGGACCGAGGATGCGCTTGCCGAACTGGTCGCCGCCAGCCTCATCAGTGAGCACCGGCCGGGGCGGTTCGTCACGCACGATCTGCTCCGCGCGTACGCCGAAGATCTCTCGACCCTGGCGGAGAACGGCCCGGCGGTGCGCCGCCTGCTGGACCACTATCTGCACACCGGCCATGCGGCGGCACTGCTGCTGGACCCGCAGCGGGAGCCGTTGCGGCTGGGCGTGCCGGTGGACGGGGCGGAACCGGAGAGCCTGGACGGGGAGGCGGCGGCGCTGGAGTGGTTCACGGCCGAGCATGCCACGCTGATGGCGCTGATCCAGCTCGCCGCGGAGAGTTCCGGAACCGGCCGATCGTCCGACGGGCGTGCGCTGCCCCGACCCCGCCGGTCGGCTGAGCTCGGTGGTGAGCCGGGGCCTCACCACGTGGGGGCTCCGGCCGGGGCTGAGCACGGCTGGCAGCTGCCGTGGGCGATGCTCGACTTCCTGGACCGGCAGGGGCACTGGGACGACTGGATCACCGCGGGGCGGATCGCGGTCACCGCCGCCCGGCGCAGTGGCGCGATCCGGGCTGAGGGGCTCGCCCAGCGCAGTCTGGCCCGCGGGTACGTACAGGTCGGCCGGTACGACGAGGCCGAGCCGCACTATCACGAGGCGGACCGGCTCTACCAGGCCGCGGACGATCCGGCCGGGCGGGCGCACACCCTGTTCAGCATGAGCTGGATGCGGGAGCAGCAGGGACGCCACGACGACTGTCTGCGGTACACCACCGAGGCGCTCGACCTGTACCGGCGGGCCGGGCACCGGGTCGGCGAGGCGCGGGCACTCAACGCGCTCGGCTGGTACCTCGGACAGCTCGGCCACCACGACCTCACCCTGGAGCACTGCGGGCAGGCGCTGGAGTTGCAGCGCGAGCTCGGCGACCGCTACGGGCAGGCGGCGGCCTGGGACAGCATCGGCTGGGCCCGCCACCAGCGGGGCGATCACGGACCGGCGGTGGACGCCTACCGGCAGGCGCTCGACCTGTACGTGGAGGCGGGAGACCTGCTCGGTGAGGCGGAGATCCGCGAGCATCTGGGGGACGCGTTCGCCGCCGCCGGGAAACGGGCGGCGGCGGACGAACAGTTCGCGCTGGCGCTCGCACTGCTGGAGAAGCTGGACCATCCGGGGGCGGCCACCCTGCGCGCGAAGGCCGGCCCGTCAACCGGGTGAACCGCCGTGACACGCGGGACGGTTCCTGGTCGTGCTGGTTCGTGAGGTGCGTCGTGCCGGTTCGTGAGGTGCGTTGTGCTGGTTCGTTAGGTGCGTCGTGCCGGTTCGTGAGGTGCGACGGGTCAGTCCGTGAAGCGCGACGGGTCACCGGCGCCCGTCCGCAGCACCTCCGGGACGCCACCGGACAGGTCGATCACCGTGGTCGGCTCGGTACCGCACTCGCCGGAGTCGACGACCGCATCCACCACGTGATCCAGCGCCTCCTTGATCTCCCAGCCCTGCGTCATCGGCTCCGCCTCGCCGGGCAGCAGCAGCGTGCTGGAGACCAGCGGCTCACCCCACTCGGCGAGGATCGCCTGGGCGGTGGTGTGCGCGGTGATGCGTACCCCCACGGTCTTCTTCCTGGGGTGCAGCAGCCGTCGCGGCACCTCCTTCGTCGCGGGCAGGATGAAGGTGAACGGCCCCGGCGTCGCGGCCTTCACGGCCCGGAACAGCGCGTTGTTGATCTGCACGAACTGGCCCAGCTGCGCGAAGTCGTGGCACATCAGCGTGAAATGGTGCCGGTCGTCCAGGTGCCGGATCGCACGGATCCGGTCGATGCCGTCCTTGTTGCCCATCCGGCTGCCGAGTGCGAAGCACGAATCGGTCGGATAGGCGATCAGCCCGTCGCCGCGGATCAGATCCACGATCTGGTGGATGCTGCGCGGTTGCGGATTGTCCGGGTGCACGTCGAAGTACTTGGCCACTCGACGCAGCTTAGGCTCCGGAGATGGAGACCGTTCACCGACCGGCCGTTCGGGTGATCTGCATCGACGTCGACGGCCGGATCCTGCTGATGAACTGGGAAGACCCGACCGACGGCCACCGCCTCTGGGAGCCGCCGGGTGGCGGCATCGACCCCGGGGAGACACCACTGGAAACGGCCCGCCGGGAATTGATGGAGGAGACCGGCCTCGATCCGGGGGCCATTCTCCCCGGCTACGTCGAGGTCCATCGGGATTCCGTGTGGAAAGGGCGCCGGATGACCGGGCCGGAACAGTTCTTCCGGGCCAGGTTCGCCACGTCCAGGCCGTTGGTGGTCAAGGACGGGCTTCTGGAGTACGAGGTGAGCGAACTGCGGGCCGTCGCATGGGTCGACCCGGCTGAACTGGCGGCGTTGACCGATCCGGTCGAACCGCCTGGCCTGCGGGAACTCTTGGATTCGGACTGGCCGTAGTAGCGGATCGGCGATCTTGGTGCGCGCCGCCCGGGCATAGCGGTCGGGACGGGGGAAGCTTGCGGTGAGTCGTACAGGTGTTCGAAGATGGGGGTGTGCGGGAGGTTGTCGAGAAGTTGAGTGAGGCGGCGTCGGCGTGTGCCGAGGCGCCGTTGTGGCCGTTGCCGGACGCGGAGCTGCTGGGGTTCCTCAACGGCGTCTACCAGGCCCAGCAGGTGCTCCACGCCGCGCTGCTGCACGCGGTCCGCGAGGTGGAGGGTCGCGGCATCCCTCAGAAGGAGAACGTGGCCACCGCGAACATGTGGATGCGCACCCGGTTGCTGATCACCTCCCGGGAGGCCGGCGGGCTGCTCGCCCAGGCCCGACTGCTCGACGCCGACCCGACGGTGGACGCCCTCGTCAAAGCCGGCGAGGTCAACGCGTCGCAGCTGGCAGTGATCAGTTCGGTCCTCGGCGAACTGCCGGCGAGCCTGGACGCGGAGAGCAGACTCCAGGCGAGCCGGCTGCTCGGTGACTGGGCGCCGGTCCTCGACCCGGTCGAACTGCGCCGTGCCGGGAACCGGATCCTCGCCCACGTCGAGCCCGACGAGGGCGACACCGCGGAGGAGGAGCGATTGCGGCGGCGCGAGCGGGACGTGCATGCCCACCGATACTTCACGCTCAGCCCGCTCGGCGACGGGCGGATCAGCCTGCGGGGCATGCTGGACGCCGAGTCCGCCGCGGTGGTGAGCGCCGCCCTGGACCCGCTGTGCAGCCCCGCGGGCGCGGCGGCCGAACAGGCCGAGACAGGCGAGGCGCGGACCCCGGAACAGCGCCGGGCGGACGCGCTGGTGGAGATCTGTCGCGGGATGCTGGCCGGCGGCACGCTTCCGGAGAACGGCGGCGACCGTCCCCAGGTGACCGTGACTGCCGCCTTCGACGTGTTGAAGGGCGAGTTGACGTCCGGCGTGCTCGACGACGGTGAACCGGTGTCGGCGTCCACCGTCCGCCGGATGGCCTGCGACGCGCGGCTCCTCCCCCTGGTCATGGACGGGCCGGGCCAGGTGCTGGACGCGGGCCGGACCCGGCGACTCGTCAGTGGTTCGCTGCGCCAGGCGCTCGTCGCCAGGGATCGCGGGTGTACGTTCCCGGGCTGCGACCGGCCGTCGCGGTGGTGCGACGGCCACCATGTGCGGCCGTGGTCCGAGGGCGGAACGACGGACCTGGGCAACGTCACGCTGCTGTGCGGCTATCACCATCGGGTGGTGCACGACGCGAACAGCGGCTGGGAGGTGCGGATGGGCGACGACGGACATCCGGAGTTCCTGCCGCCGCCCCACCTGGACCCGGCCCGCCGGCCGCGCCGCAACCAGTTCCACCGGCGGACGTGAGGGGCGGGCGGGGCCAGCGGGGTGGGAGCGGTGGGAGCGATAGGAGCGATAGGAGTGGTGGGACTGATGGGAGCGGTGGGAGTGGTGAGGCGGCCAGTGTGCGAGTCAGGCTGCGGGTATCGGGTCGTGGCATGCCGTCTAGGGTGACATCAGGGCGTGAGTCGGAGCGTGACGTTGGGTGGCAGTTTGCCGGCCGGGGTGACATCAGGGCGTGAGTCGGAGCGTGGCGTCGGGTCGCGGCATGCCGTCCGGGGTGACATCAAGGCGCGAGTCAGACCGGGGCGTCGGGTGGCAGCATGTCGCCGGAGGCGGCGTCACAGTGTGTGAGCCAAGCCGCTGCGTCGGGTGGCAGCATGCCGTCGGGCGTGAGAGGCGAGCTGGTCAGAAGAAGATCGCCGGGCGGGAGCGGCCGCATGCCCATGGCCACGACGAGAGAGAAGCGGGGGCGGCGGGCTGTCAGGCGCGCGTCGTGATCGACGGACCACACGACCGGATCGTCGGGGGAGAGGACGGCATCGGATCCGATAGCGGTAGCGCGGGCTGTTCCGTTGTCGTTGCGGCTGCGGCTGCGGCTGCGGCTGCGGCTGCGGCTGTCGCTGTGGCTGTCGGCGCCTGCGTAAGCGCAGGCACCGGTGGCCTGGGCGGGGCGCGGCGTGGTGAACGCGGAGTCGGATCCGCCATGAGTAGGAGAACTCGTCAGCGGCGTGCCGTGGAGTTGCCGGCGTAACGCGATAGCGGCCCGCACGAGCGGCAGCGTGGGCGAGTCGAGGTGATCACCCCAACCGTCGGGTACGGGAAGCCAGGGTTGCCGTGAACGGGGTGTCCGCTCGTCCGGTGCCGGTGCCGGTGCCGGTGCCGGTGCGGGTGCCGGTGCCGGTGCCAGCTCCGATTCCCTCGGTTCCCCCGAATCCAGTTCCGGCGCCGGTTCCCCCGGTTCCCTCGGTTCCCCCGGTTCCGGTTCCGGTTTCGGTCTGTCTTCGTGCTCGGGACGGTGTGACTCGTCGTCGGTTGTCGCCGAGGAGAAGCCGTAGGTGCCGGCCGGTGAGCGGGTCCAGGGCAGCGGCACGCGGCAGCCGTCCCGGGACGTGCCGGACCGGAGCCAGGCCGGGTCCTGGCGGGCGTCCGGGGGTACGTCCACTTCGGGTAGGCCGTACTCCTGCCCCTGATACAGGTACGCCGCACCGGGCAGGCCCAGCACCGTCAGCACGGCGGCACGGGCGCGGGCCTCGTTGCCGTAGCGGGTCGGGGTGCGTACCACGTCATGGTTCTCGACCACCCAGGTGACCGGAGAGTGGCGCAGCAGCCGGTCCCCGGTATCGCGCCACGTACCGGCGTCCCACGGCGCGAGCAGGAACGCGAAAGCGAACGACTGGTGCAACCGGTCGGGGCCGACATAGCGGGCGGCGAGCTCGGGTTCCAGGTTCACCTCACCGATCAGTGCCCGCGGCGGGTCGTAGGAGTCCGCGATCGTCCGCCACCGCCGGTACACGCCGGTCACCTCGGGCTGGTCGCAGGCGAGCGGGTTGGCGCGCAGCCGCCCCGGCTGTATCCGGGCGAGGTCCTCGGCCGGCAGGGACGGTAGCCCGGGCGCCTTGAACAGGCCGTGCGCCACGTCGATGCGGACACCGTCCACGCCCCGGTCGAACCAGAAACGCAGCACGTCGTCGAAGAACGGGGCGGTGCGCGGGTCGCGCCAGTTCCAGTCGGGCTGTTCGGGGGCGTACAGGTGCAGGTACCAGGAACCGTCTGGAGTCTGCGTCCAGGCGGGACCGCCGAACACGCTGGGCCAATTATTGGGCGGTCGGTCCGCGGGCGCGGCGAAATGGAAACGGGCCCTGGCCGCGGCGTCCCCGACCACCGCGGCCCGGAACAGCGGGTGTTCCGACGAGCAGTGGTTGGGGACGATGTCGATGATGAGGCGCAGGCCCCGTTCGTGGGCACGGGTCAGCATGTCGTCGAACGTGGCGAGATCACCGAACAGCGGGTCGACGCCGGTGTAGTCGCTGACGTCGTACCCATGATCTGCCTGTGGAGACGGCTGGAAGGGCGTCACCCAGATCGCGTCGGCACCCAGGCCGGCGATGTGATCGAGGTGGGCCGTCAGGCCCGCGAGATCGCCCACCCCGTCGCCGGACGCGTCCGCGAAGGACCGGGGGTAGACCTGGTAGACGACGCCGTCTCGCCACCACTCGCCGTCCACGGCGGACAACCGGCCTGGCAACCGGCCTGGCAACCGGCCTGACAACCGGCCGGACGACTGACGAGCCTGCCGTGTTGATCGCTCACAGCGCCGACCAGACGACTGGCCTGGCAACTGACCGGACAACCGGCCGGGCTACCGGCGGCGGCCTTGCAGGCGGGTGAGGAGGCTGCGCAGGCGCTGCTGGTTCTCGGGTTTGGCGAGCTGGCGGCGACCCTGCTCGACCAGACGGCGGCCGCGGGGACTGTTCAGGAACGTTTGGATGCGCTGCGTGAAGGTGGGCATACCTCCAGTGTGCCCGTCTCCGTCCAGGAACCGTGGCGCGCGCCGAAGATCAGGACGATGCTGAGGACCGGATCCGTGCTGCAACACGTGAGGAGCTACGCCGTGGAGACCGAACTGTTCATCGCCGGCAAGTGGGTGCCCGCCACCGCGGGAGGCCGCTTCGACGTGCTCGACCCGGCGAGCGGCGAGGTGATCGCCTCGGTTGCCGACGGTGGGGAGGCGGACGCGATCGCCGCCGTGGACGCTGCGGCCGCGGCGGGCCCGGCCTGGGCGGCGACCCCTCCGAGGGTACGTTCGGAAGCGCTCCGTAAGGCGTTCGAGCTGATGACGGCCCGCGCCGACGAGCTGGCCCGGCTGATCAGCCTGGAGAACGGCAAGGCTCTCACCGACGCGAAGGGCGAGGTGGCGTACGCGGCGGAGTTCTTCCGCTGGTTCGCCGAGGAGGCGGTCCGGGGCGAGGGGGTCGTGGCGACCGCGCCGTCCGGGGCGAACCGGATCCTAGTGGTCCGCCAGCCGGTCGGCGTGTGCGTACTCGTGACGCCCTGGAACTTCCCGGCCGCGATGGCCACCCGCAAGATCGGGCCGGCGCTCGCCGCGGGCTGCACGGTGGTTCTCAAACCGGCCAGCGACACGCCGCTGACGGCGCTGGCGATGGCGGCGATCCTGGCCGAGGCAGGCGTCCCCGAGGGTGTGGTGAACGTGTTGCCGTCGCGCAGTTCCGGCAAGGTGGTCGCGGCGATGCTGCGCGACGCCCGGGTCCGCAAACTGTCGTTCACCGGTTCGACCGAGGTGGGCCGGACACTGCTCGCCCAGGCCGCGGAGAACGTGGTGAACACGTCGATGGAGCTGGGTGGCAACGCGCCGTTCGTGGTCTTCGGGGACGCCGACCTGGACGCCGCTGTCGAGGGCGCGATGCTCGCGAAGATGCGCAACGGCGGTGAGGCGTGCACCGCGGCGAACCGGTTCTACGTCGAGTCCACGGTGGCCCCGGAGTTCTCCCGACGGCTGGCGCAGCGGATGTCCGCCCTGGTGGTCGGTCCGGGCACGGACGAGGCGACGCAGGTCGGGCCGCTGGTCAACGAGGACACCGTGGCGAAGGTGGACGGCCTGGTGCGGTCCGCGCTGGACGCCGGCGCGGAGGCGATCACCGGTGGTGCCCGGCCGTCCGGTCCGGGGTTCTACTACCCGCCGACGGTGCTCACCGGGGTGGCCGCGGACGCGCCGATCCTGCGCGAGGAGATCTTCGGGCCGGTCGCGCCGATCGTGACGTTCAGCGGCGAGGACGAAGCGGTACGCCTGGCCAACGACACCGAGTTCGGCCTGGTGGCGTACGTGTACACCGGTGACCTGGCGCGCGGTCTGCGGGTGAGCGAGGCGATCGAGGCGGGCATGGTGGGCCTGAACCGGGGCCTGGTGAGTGACCCGGCGGCCCCGTTCGGCGGCGTGAAGCAGAGCGGCATCGGCAGGGAGGGCGGGCACGAGGGCCTGCTGGAGTACCTCGAGTCGAAGTACATCGCCGTCAACTGGTGATCTCTTTACGCATCCGGGCCAGCGGCACGGGCACCCCCGTACGGTCGTCCGCCAGGCGTTCGACGACGGTGAACCCGGCCGCCGTGTAGAGGGGCTCGCCGGACAGGGTGGCCATCAGGTCCAGGGACCGGAAGCCCTCGGCCGCGGCTGCCTGCTCGCACGCGGCGAGCACCATCCGCCCGATCCCGCGTCGGGCGTGGTCCGGGTGCGTGTACATCGCCCGCACCCGGGCCGCGTCCCGTGCCGGGTCGAGCAGCGCGGCGTCCCGCCCGGCGGAGTGGTCCCCGCCGTAGAGCGTGGCCCGGCGGCTCCAGCCCCCGCACCCGACCGCCGTCCCGCCGGGCTCCTCGACCACGAAGTACGTCCCGTCGTCGATGAGCTGCGTGTCCAGACCCATGATCGCCTGACTGGCGGCGATCTGTTCCGGACTGAGGAACGCCTTCTGCAGCTCCGCGATCGCGGCACCCATCACTTCGCGCAGCGCCGGGACGTCGTCCGGAGTCGCTCTCCTGATCACCAGTGTCATGCCGTCATTCTGCGATGACCCGCGCTCTCTGTGGCGGCGAGGTCGTTCCAAATCCGCGACCTGACGGGCGGGGATCTGGCGGATCAGGCAGGCCGTGACGCGGGCCGCCGTGAACTGGACGACCTCGGGGTGTGGGCCGACTTGTGTGGACCGAAAGTCATATCGAGGGGTGGCCGGCATGTGGTGGACCGAGAGTCATATCGAGGGGTGTCCGGCTTGTGGTGGACCGAGAGTCATATCGAGGGGTGTCCGGCTTGTGGCGGACCGAGAGTCATACCGAGGGGTGTCCGGCTTGTGGTGGACGAGAGTTATGCCGACATGCAGTCGACGCTGGTGGTGCGCGGTACCGCCCCGATCGACGACCCGTCCCGGCAGGTCGGCCCCTCGACCTGAAGGGCATCGTGCTCGCCTACACGGGCGGCGCGGCGGAGCCTCGGCGGGTCCTGGAGCGCCAGTCATGAGTGGCACGGGGACGACGGGTACGAGCGGCACGACCACGGGGAGGCGACGATGTGCTGGTGCTGGTGCTGGTGCTGGTGCTGGTGCTGGTGCTGGTGCTGGTGCTGGTGCTGGTGCTGGTGATGGCGTTGACGTTGACGTTGACGATGGCGGTGGCGCTGCTGATCGTGGGCGCTGTGCAGATGGATGCTCCGCTGATGATTCGCCCGTTGCTGGCTGGCCCGACGACGACCCCGACGGTGGCCGATTTTGATCGGGCGGAGCGGCTCGACTTCGACGTCGACAGCGGGCGGATGAGTGTCCTTCGGGAGCACTCGCCGACCGGTGGGTGGGTGCTCAGCAACCGGACGGTGGACGCGCCCGGGGCGGTGCTCACCGGGCCGGTCGATCGCACCAAGTGCGGCCGGCGCCTGGGTCAGGGCGCTTCGAAGGCCTGCTCCGCGTGGCTCGGCGAGCGGGGTCTGCGCCAGGAGCTGGTCTACGTGCCGAGCACCCGGTTCTGGTCGTTGCCATGGCGGGAGTTCGGCATCCGGGTTGCGCCGGCCGGGCTTCCGGTCGGTCTTGCCGTCTGGCGGGTACGCCGCGGCCTGTCGTGAAGTGATCAGCCTGAGCCCTGCTTTCCCGTGAACGGCAAAATTTGTTCCGGAAACGTGCGGACCTCGGCTCTCGTTAATTGTTGCCGCACCCAACAAAAGGGTGGCGCCGACCGTAGGGGTAAACCTGCACGGAAAAGCTTGCCCAAGGAGCAAAAGAGTAGAGCGAACACCTCCTCGAGGTGCCGCACCGATCAAGATCAAAATGGCGTGTGACGGACCCCCGGCACTGCGAGAAATGACCCCTCCTGCAACACATGGCGGCGATGACCGAATTCGGTCATCGCCGTCCGCTTTCGCCCCTCGGTAGTCGCCTCACCTGGACCAAGGGGTGATCGCCACCCGCAGGCGGTCAAAGATGATCAACCGCTCGGCCGGTTCCGCCGCTACCCCAAGATCGGTGATCGTATTCGCGCGGCCCGATCGTCGGACGGCCCCCGCGTCACCCGCGGGGCCGGCTCCACCGCCGCATTAATGCCCGCTTAGGCGTATTGAGTGACGGTGAGTGCAGATAACACCTTGCATTGGTCGCTGGCAGTGATTGTTTGGCAGTTACCGGTGAGATGTGAATAATCTTGCTCCCGGACCCGCACGATGTCGCCGCCACGGGACGCTGCCCATCGTCCGGCCGACCGTTCAGCGTCTCCGAGCAGCTCGGGATATACCCTGAGAGGACACCCAACGCCATGCGTAAGTCCCTGATCGCCCTGGTCGCCGCCGGCTTGTTGAGCACGGTGGGGTTGACGGCCTGTGACGACGGCGCGGACCCGAGCGACACCAGTGGCGGCGCCGCCACCACCGGCAGCGGCGGGACCGGTGCGACCGGCAAGAACGGCATCGGCGTGATCCTCCCCGACACCTCGAGCTCGGACCGGTGGACCACGGCCGACCCGCGCTACCTGGAGGCGGCGTTCGGCGACACCCCGCACGAGATCGTCAACGCGGACGGGGACAAGGAGCGGTTCAAGGCACTCGGCAACGACATGCTCGCCGCCGGTGTCAAAGTCCTGATCATCGCGAACCTGGACTCGGCCAGCGGCAAGGCGGTCATCGACGCCGCGAAGGCCAAGAACGTCCCGGTGATCGACTACGACCGGCTGACCCTCAACGGCGGCGCCGACTACTACGTCAGCTTCGACAACGAGCAGGTCGGCGTCCTGCAGGCGCAGGCGCTGAAGAGCTGCCTCTCCTCGAAGACCACCGGCAGCCCGGTCATCGCCGAACTCAACGGGTCGCCCACGGACAACAACGCGCACCTGTTCAAGGACGGCTACGACTCGGTGCTCCAGCCGATGTACGACAACGCCGCCTACACCAAGGGCCCCGACCAGTACGTGCCGGACTGGGACAACGAGCAGGCCAAGGTCATCTTCTCCCAGATGATCGAGCAATACCCGAACATCGGCGGTGTCCTGTCCGCGAACGACGGCCTCGGCAACGCCGCGATCGAGGTGCTCAAGGAGAAGGGCCTCAACGGCAAGGTCCCGGTCACCGGCCAGGACGCGACCACCCAGGGTCTGCAGAACATCCTCGCCGGCGACCAGTGCATGACCGTGTACAAGGAGATCAAGCAGGAGGCCGACGCGGCCGCCGAGCTGGCGATCAGCCTGTACAAGGACGTCAAGCCGCAGATCGCCGACAAGCTGAAGGACCCGGAGTCCGGCGCCTACGTCCCGTTCCGCAAGCTGGACCCGAAGGCGATCACCGCCAACAACATCAAGTCGATCGTGGCCAGCGGGTACGTGAGCTACGACAAGCTCTGCACCACGAAGTACACCCGGGCCTGCAAGAAGTACGGCATCAACAAGTAGAGCATCAATCGGTAGCCGGCAGCTACCGGGTGAGCGGCGGCCCTCAGGGTGAGCGGCAGCACCGGGCAAGAGACAGCGAAAGGGCCGGCGGACGAAATCGTCCGCCGGCCCTTTCATGTCGTTGTGAAGCCGGTTCGGGTCCCGCTCAGGGCATGGTCAGGAACAGCGCCCCGGCGGGTACGAGCGGAACCCGTCCGCTGGATCAGGCGAGCAGTTCCCGCACCCGCGGGATCACCACGGTCCCGTACAACTCGATGCATCTCATCAGCTGCTCGTGGGGCAGCGTCCCGTGCGAGAACTTCAGGTCGAACCGCTGGATACCCAGCACCTTCACCGTCTCGGCGATCTTCTGGGCCACCGTCTCCGGCGAGCCGACATGCCACGCGCCGTCGGTGATGTCCGCCTCGAAACGGTCCCGGGTCGCCGGCGGCCAGCCGCGCTCCCGGCCGATCCGGTCCAGGTTGCGCCGGGCGTGCGGCCACAGGATGTCCAGCGCCTCCTGATCCGTATCGGCCACGAAGCCCGGGCAGTGCACCGCGATCGGCTGTTCCGGCTGCTCCAGCTCCTTGAGCGCCCGGTGGTACAGCTCGACGTAGGGTTCGAACCGGGCCGGCGCCCCGCCGATGATCGCCAGGACCAGCGGCAGGCCGTACCCCGCGGCGCGGACCACCGACTCCGGGCTGCCGCCCACCCCGACCAGGGTGCGGATCCGCCCCGACTCGGTCTTCGGATAGACGTGCTGGTCACGCAGTTCCGGCCGGATCGAACCGGACCAGTTCACCGGCTCCTCGGTGAGCAGATGCGTCATCAGGTCGATCTTCTCGGAGAACAGCCGCTCGTAGTCACCCAGGTCGAACCCGAACAGCGGGAACGACTCGGTGAACGAGCCGCGCCCGAGAATGATCTCGACCCGGCCGCCCGCGACGGCGTCCAGCGTGGCGAAGCGCTCGTACACGCGTACCGGATCATCGGAACTCAGGACCGTGACGGCCGTGCCCAGGGTGATCCGCTCGGTCTTCGCGGCCGCGGCCGCGAGCACGATCTCCGGCGACGAGATCGCGTAGTCGTCGCGGTGATGCTCGCCGACCCCGAAGACGTCCACCCCGACCCGGTCGGCCAGCACCGCCTGTTCCACCACGTTGCGGATGACCTGCGCGTAGGAGAGAGGTTTGCCGTCCGCGCCGACCGTGACGTCACCAAAGGTGTCGAGTCCGAATTCCATCAGCGAATCCTAGGTCCGGGCACGCCCGCGAACCCGGCCTATGCCCCAGGCAGGGGCGCTGGTCACTCTTTTCCGGGCACGCCCGCGAACCCGGCCCATGGTCCAGGCAGGGGGGCGCTGGTCACTCTTTTTCCGGGGTACGCGTCAGCGCCGCCCGCGTGCGCTGTGACCCTTGAGGCGCCGGCCCATCTCCCGGGCGATCTCGTTCTTGGCGTCCCGTTCGGCCATCACCTGACGCTTGTCGTAGGACTTGAGACCCCGGGCCATGCCCAGCTCGACCTTCGCCCAGCCGTCCCGGAAGTACAGCGAGAGCGGCACCAGGGTCAGCCCGTTGCCGTCGTGCAGCTGGTTCAGGATCTTGATGATCTCGGCCTTGTGCAGCAGCAGCTTGCGGGTCCGCCGGGGCGCGTGGTTCGTCCAGCTGCCGAAGCCGTACTCCGCGATGTGCAGCCCGTAGAGCATCAGCTCACCCTCGTGCTCCCCGGCGAACGCGTCCACCAGCGACGCGTGGCCGGAGCGCAACGATTTCACCTCGGTCCCGGCCAGCGCGAGCCCCGCCTCCCACGTCTTCAGGATGGCGTAGTCGTGCCGTGCCTTCTTGTTCGAGGCGATCAGCTTGGTGCCGGTTTCCTTGACCACCCTCAGAGATTAAGACACGCCTGCCCCAACGGTCAGGATGCATCCGCCTCCGAGGTCAGGACACGCCCGGCGTCGAGGTCAGGACACGCCCGGCGTCGAGGACGGTTCCGGGTCGAGCGGAATCGGGCGGCGCATCGCGTACGTGACGCTGCTCAGCCGGTGCGGCTCATCCTTGACATGAATGACCGCACGGTCATACGCCTGCCAGCCGGCCAGTCCCGCCCGGTTCAGGTGACGCAGGTCGTCGAACCGTTCGTCGGTGCCCCAGCGCAGCACCCCACCCGGGTGGTGGAACGTGGCGGTCCAGTCCATGAACCGATCGGATCCCAGCGTGCCCGCCGCACGGTACTCGAGCCGCGCGTATTCCCAGTTGTCCACCGGATGATTATGCCGTCCGGACTGGACACTCGCCCGCCCGGGAGATCGCCGGTTCCCGGTCCCGGCCCCACCTGCGGCTAGGCTGCCCCAACGTGACGGACACCAGCGGTGAGACAGGTATCGGCGGGTCGGCGGACTCCATCGGCGGCGCGCCCGGGGAGGCGGGTCCACGGGGCAGCGGCATCCTGCGGCACGTGCCCGTGCACGACGGTTTCGTCGCGGCGCCCGGCCAGCGCGAGGAGATGGCCGAAGCCATCGACAGGCACATCGCCGCCCACTTCGGCCCGGTCGACTTCGTCCTCCACGAGCTCGGGTCGCACCTCGTCGGCGTGCACGTCTACGTCACCGAGCCGACCGAGGAACGACCGTTCCGGACGCTGATCACCTCCGGCATGAGCGACCTGCCGATGACCGTCCCGGGCGGGCACGGCATCAGCCCGTACGCGGAAGTGATGATCGCCCTGCCCGCCGACTGGCAGTTCACCGAGGCGGTCCACCCCACCGGCGACGACACCTGGGAATGGCCGATCCGGTTGCTCAAGGAGGTGGCCCGGCTGCCGCACGAGTACGCCACCTGGATCGGCCCGTGGCACTCGTTGCCCAACGGCGACCCGATGCTGCCCTACGCTCCGTCGGTACCGTTCACCGGCGTCGTGGTCACGCCGATGCTCCGCGTACCCGCCGAGGCCCGCACCGTCGTCGTGGGCGACGGCACGGAGATCTCGCTGCTGGCGCTGGTCCCGCTCCACCCCGGCGAGGTGACGGTCAAGCTCGAGCAGGGCACCGACGCCCTGATCGACATCCTGGACCGCGGCGCCATCACGGAGCTGCTGGACCCGTCCCGCCCCTCCTACGCCTGACCGTCGTCCTCCTCGGGTGGGGACGGCCGGTCAGGTGTCCCGCAGAGGACTGAGGCGGTCGTCCTGTGGCGGGGCCTCGTCGTACGGCCGGATGGGGACGCCCGCCTCGTCCACCCGGTCGCACAGCGTGTCCCACCAGTCCAGGGCGTCCAGTTGGCGCTGGAAGTCGTCGAAGCGGACCGGCCCCCACCCGTTCAGGGAGAAGTCGATGAACATCGACATGAGGACCGCGTAGTTCTTGCGGTACCTGCCGCCGGCCGCGTTCTCGTCGATCGTGATCGTCCCGTGCAGGCCGCCGTCAGTGGTGATCGTCGCCGAGCGTGCGTCGAAGTCGCAGGCGATGGTGCCCCTGGCGAAGGCGAAGACGGCCCTCCTCGTGGCCAGGCTGTCCGGGACGTACTTGCCCACACTGAAACGGAGGCGGATGTCCCGTGTCACGCCTTCCGCGACGATCCACGTGGGGGCGATCTCCTGCCCGGTGGCGGCGCGGATCTCGTCCGCGCGGGGCGTGTACCGGCCGATGCTGCAACCGGTCCAGGTCGGCTCGCCGGGACCCACCACGTGCCGGATGACGAGAAGCGGATGAACGGTCGTCTCGACGAACGGCCGCAGCGTCCCCGGCAGCTCCGTCCAGAGGCGGCTGTCGCCGACCGGTGACCGGGACCGGCCCTCCAGGAGCTCGACGTCGACCGACTCCAGGCGGCCCAGGCGTTCCCGGACGGTGGCCAGCTCGATGCTGTCGAGCAGGGAACCCGGCTCGCTGGTCAGGAATCCGCGATACGCGGGCAGTGGGTTCATCAGGTACGTCAGGGGCAGCGCCTTCTCCAGCGTGTAGTAGCTGAGGGCGAATCCGTTCGACATCAACCCGGGTTCGGCACGGAGGATGTCACGTTCGGCCCGTGACCAGGTGATCGGTTTCTCCACGGCGAAGCGCACGCCCGCCCCGGAGAGCGTCACCAGCTGCCGGAAGTGCGCGTAGGTGGGCGAGGCGATGATCGTCGGTGACCGGTCCCGGAGCGACGTCTGCAGCACCGTGTCCGGACTTGCCACCACGAGCCGGGCGGCCCGCCGGGCGATGGCGGCACGGTCGCTCTCCGAGGTCTGCTCCACCGTGGCGACCACGATGTCGTCACGGTCGTAACCCAGGGAGAGCAGCGCGGGAAGCGTGCGATTGATGGTGACGTCACCCGCCCCGATGATGATCAGATTCTGCGGGAGGCGCGTCTCGATACCCGGGTGTGAGCTGAGCACGACTGTAATTGCTACACCGAAGTAGAACAATGACGCAATAGCCACGCCGATACCTACCGGGTCGCCGCGTTCCGGATTTCCCACGGCGTCGACGAGCAGCGCACTGATGTGGCGTCCGGATATCAGCGCACCGAGCAATGCGATGATCGTCAGCACCACGGGGAGCGTGAGGAGATATTCCGCGGGATGGAAAATCGTGTAGCGGGTCTCGAGAAATCCCCGGAGCAGGCAGTAATAGAAGATCCACACGTTGGCCTCGACGAGGAACAGCCACTCGCCGCCGAGGAGCAGGACGTCGACCGCGGGATGGCGGCCCACCAGGCTGGACCGCGCCGTATAGACGGACAGGACCACGGCGAGGAGCGCGAGGAAATACCACTCCGTGAATGCCGAGGGGAAGTCCGGACGGAGATTCGTGGTCGGGCGCGCGGTGATGCGCTGACGAACCACGAACTTTATCCACTGCAGCGGGGAGGCGAGGCGCAGATAGTGTACGGCGTAGAAGGTCGCGAGTGGGAGCGGTGAAATTCGCCCACCCCACGTGAATGACGAGGATGTCGGCTGGGTCGAGACCGCGACCACGGTGGCTCTCATCTTGTTGATCAGTTTCCGCCTGAACCCGGACGGCATGCCCCGATGATAGGTGTTTCCCGTCGGTGAACGTCAATGCCGTTCTCAGGGTCGTCGCCGTCGCACGGCGCTCTCGTCGTCCCGCCGGCTGCCGGAGCCTTCATAGTGCATCGAGAGGGTCGGTGCGGTGAGTCGCCCTGAACGCACGTGGAGCCTGAACGCACGTGGAGCCTGAACGCACGTGGAGCCTGAACGCACGTGGAGCCTGAACGCATATGGGAAGAGGCGAGCAGCGTCCCGTGTCGTTGTCACCATCTGAACGCCTGCTTCCGCCTGGCTCGCAGGCCGAGCAGAGTCCGCTGGTAAGAACGTCCCACCGACGAGAACGTCCTCCGAGCCGGGCTCTCGTCGCAGCCCCGGCGGCGCGGCGACGATGGTGGGGTGCGCGTGGACCGCGTTTGCCGACGCGCCGTCCGTGCGCCCGGCCTGACCCGGCTCAACGGTGGCCGATGCCCGGGATCCCCCGCCCGTGCTCCCGGGCATCGCCCACCCGTTGCCCGCTCCCGCGCCGCGAGAATCCGGTCGTCCGGGTCCGGTTGTTGTACGGGTTCGGTTGTTGTCTGGGTCCGGTCGTTGTCCACATCGGGTCGTTGTCCACAGGCCGCCCGCCGAGGTCCGCGCTTCGCGGGACAATGTTTGCGGGGGCTTCCCCCAGGGAGGGTGGGGTCCGCGCGGGGCGGGTCCACGCGGAGCGGGTCCATGCGGGCCGGGGGACTGCGGCGTGCGCGCGAACGAAGCGACGCCCACAGCCGGCGTGGGGCGGGTGGTCAGTTGGGGCTGGCGTGGGCCACCACCGCGCGGCTTGCGCGTACGGCGCCCAGGCGGACCACGCGTTCCAGTGCGCGCCGGTCGGTCTGCAGGCGGGCCGTCGGGAGGGAGACCGCGACCGCCCCGATGAAGCGGCCGGCGGCGTCGTTCACCGGGGCGGCGATGCAGCTCAGGTCAGGGCGGAACTCGTTGACCTCGACGGCCAGGCCGGAGCCGCGTACCTGGTGGAGTTGCCGGAGGAGGCGGCCGCGGTCGGTCACCGTGTCGGGGGTGACCGCGGGGGTGCCGGTGCGGTTCAGGAGGGCCTCGCGGTCGGCGGGGTCCAGGGTGGCCAGCATCAGTTTGCCGAAGGCGGTGGCGTGTGGGGCGCCGTGGAAGCCGACGCTGAGGGTGTCGGCGCTTGGGTGGGCGGGGCAGGCGTCGACGTGCGCGACGATCATCTCGGTGTTGCGCAGGGTGGCGTAGTAGGCGGCGGCGTGGGCCTGGCGGTGGACCACGGCGGCGACCCGGCGGACCGCGGGCGGCGGGGCGATCTGCTGGTGCAGCGCGCGGGCCAGGTCGTCGACGTGGTGGCCCAGGGCGTACGCGTGTTCGTCGGCGAGGTGGACCAGGTAGTCGCCGGTGACCAGGGTGGTCAGCAGGTGGTACGTGGTGGGCAGGGTCAGGCCCAGGTCGCGGGCCACCTCACGGGCGGTGATCGGGCCGTCGGCGGTGGCCACCCGGTCGAGGACGCGCATGGCCCGTTCCACGGATTGCAGGACACCGCTGCCGCCGCTGGTTCCGCCCCCGGTCATGCCCCCAGTCATGCCCCCAGAGTGGTGGGCCGGTCGGCCGGGCGGAACCCACCCGACCGATGGCGCGAAACAACGCGGGCGCAGGACGGGTTGCGGCCGTCAGCGCGTACCCCGGAAATGTGGTTTCAGGGAAGTGCGGCGGCGAGGGCGGGGTACCAGCGGTCGGCGATCTTGACGTTGCCGGCGTCGTTCGGGTGGACGCCGTCGTAGGTGTCGGTGGTGGTGTCGAAACCGGTCCACTGGTCGACGACGGTGATCGGGGAGGCGGTGGTGGTCAGTGACGCGGCCCAGGCCGGGATGGCGGCGTTGAGGGCGACCACCCGCTGCCCGCAGTCGGTGCAGGTGGACGGGTTCAGCGGGATGATCTGCGCGACGATGATCTTCATGGCCGGGTTGGCGGCGCGCATCTGCTGGACCAGGGTGGTGTACGCGGCGAGGATCGTGGACGTGGACAGGTTGCTCCACGCGTCGTTGGTGCCGAAGTGCATGAGCACCACGTCCGGGTCGGTGGCGGCGAGCCAGCCGGGGAGCAGGTTCTGCGAGGCGACGTTGGTGGCCAGGTAGCCGCCGTGGCCCTCGTTCTCGCCGTCGTAGTCGAAGCCGCAGCCCTGGCCGGGCAGGGTGCCGACGAAGTCGACCTCGTCGGCGGGGAGTTTCTGCCAGAGCAGGGCCCGCCAGCAGCCGGGCGAGCCGGTTATCGAGTCCCCGAGCGGCATGATCTTGACTCTCGAAGGGGAGCCGGGATCATCGGGAGTGGTCGAACCGGTGCACGTGACGCCGTTGAGGGCGAACGACGTGGGGGCCGGGTTGGAGCCCGTCCAGGAGCCGTTGAAGCCGAACGAGGCGGTGCCGCCGGTGGGGACGGCACCGTTCCAGGCGGCGTTACGGACGGTCACGGCGGCGCCGGACTGGGTGACGCTGCCGTTCCAGAGCTGGGTGACGCTCTGCCCGGCGGTGAACGTGAACACCAGCGACCAGGAGGTGAGCGGATCGCCCAGGTTGGTGATGTCGACGGCGGCGCCGAAACCGCCGGCCCACTGGCTGCCGACGGTGTACTTCACCGTGCAGCCGGCTGCGGCGTCGGCCCTGGTGGCGACGGTGAGGCTGCCGGACACCAGGAGGACGGTGAGGACGGCCGAGGTGGTACCTCGCATGGGATCTCCTTGACGTGAGGACGGAGAACGCGCAGGCTGGGAGCGCTCCCATCAATGTACATCTATGTGAGGAGGGAGAAATGGCTCTATCCCCGAGAGCTGTTTCCCGCAGATCCCTGGCGACGGCCCTCACCGTCGTCACCGTCGGTGCCGGAGCTCTGGTCGCGGCGCAGGCCGTCGCGGCACCCCCACCCCCGCCGCTCACCGACGGCAGACAGCGCGAGAACCTCGACCGCGGCGTGGTCAGCGTCCACTCCGGCGCCGGCAACCTGGTCAGCTGGCGGCTGCTCGCCACCGACCCGGCCGCGGTCGGGTTCAACGTCTACCGTGGCAGCACCAAACTCACCGCGTCACCGGTGACCACTTCGACGAACTACCTCGACGCCGGTGCGGCGGCCGGCGAGTCGTACACGATCCGTCCCGTCGTGAACGGCACCGAACAGGCCGCGTCCGCCGCGTCACTGAGCTTCGCCAACGGGTACCTCGACGTGCCGATCCAGAACCCCAACAGCTCGTTGTACGCGGCGAGCGACGCCAGCGTCGGCGATCTGGACGGCGACGGCAAACTGGACCTGGTCCTCAAGTGGGAACCGCTGAACGCCAAGGACAACTCGCAGTCCGGCGTCACCGATGTGGTCTACATCGACGGCTACAAACTGGACGGCACCCGGCTGTGGCGCATCAACCTGGGCCGCAACATCCGGGCCGGTGCGCACTACACCCAGTTCCAGGTGTACGACTACGACGGTGACGGCGACGCCGAGATCGCCATGAAAACCGCCGACGCCACCGTCTCCGGCACCGGTCAGGTGATCGGGAACGCGGCCGCGGACTACCGCAACTCCAGCGGGTACATCCTGACCGGTCCGGAGTTCCTGACCGTGTTCGACGGGCGGACCGGTGCTGCCCTGTCGACGGTCGACTACGTGCCGGCGCGCGGGACGGTCTCGTCGTGGGGCGACTCGTACGGCAACCGCGTCGACCGGTTCCTGGCCGGCACGGCGTACCTGGACGGGGCCCGGCCCAGCATCATCATGGCGCGCGGCTACTACACCCGCAGCGTCGTCGCCGCCTGGGACTTCCGCAACGGCACGCTGACCCGGCGGTGGACGTTCGACAGCAACTCGTCGACGAACGGCTCGGCCTGGACGGGACAGGGCAACCACCAGTTGTCCATCGCCGACGTGGACGCCGACGGCAGGGACGAGATCCTGTACGGGTCGATGGCGATCGACGACAACGGCTACGGGCTGTGGACCAACGGGCAGGGGCACGGCGACGCGTACCACGTCAGCGACCTGATTCCGAGCCGCGCCGGGCTGGAGTTGTGGCACGTCAACGAGAGCACGACGAAGCTCGCCGCGTACATGGCCGACGCCCGTACCGGGGCGATCATCTGGTCGAACCCGACGTGCGGCTGCGACAACGGTCGCGGCGTGTCGGCGGACATCTACGCGGGCAGTGCCGGCGCGGAGTCCTGGTCGTCGGCGGTGTCCGGCCTGTTCAACACGTCCGGCACCAACATCGGGCGTAAACCGTCGAGTGCGAACTTCGTGATCTGGTGGGACGGCGACGCGCAGCGGGAACTGCTCGACCAGACTCGGATCGACAAGTACGGCACGTCGGCGGACACCAACCTGCTGACCGCCTCCGGGGTGCACTCGAACAACAGCACCAAGGCGACGCCGTCGCTGTCCGGCGACATCCTCGGCGACTGGCGTGAGGAGGTGATCTGGCCGACGACCGACAACACCAAGCTGCGCATCTTCAGCACGCCGACGTCGACGGGCATCCGGGCGATCACCCTGCTGCACGACATCCAGTACCGCGAGGCGCTGGCCTGGCAGAACACCGCCTACAACCAGCCGCCGCACCCGAGCTTCTCGATCGGCTGAGCAACCGGGCGCGTCCGGGCGGCGTGGGGAGCTGGGGGGTTTGTCTCGCATGCCGGGGCGCGTCCGGCACGGTGTGGGCGTCGCCGGGCGCGGAGGGCGCCCGGGCGGCCACGCCGGCTGCGGGCCTGGGCACGCGCCGGATGGAGCAGTCGCGATCCGGCGCGTGTGCCGCAGCCTGTGGGGAGTGCGCGGGGAGGGGTGGTCCCGACCCTGGCCCGCGCACTCCCCATGACCGGGTGACCGGTGTGGCACGGCGGCTGGTCACCCGTGCGATGTCCAGCAGTTCTCGAAGACCGGTGCGGGCCGATCGAGAACCCTGATCGGCCCGCGTGCGGCGCCGGGCGCCTAGCGCAGTTCCTGTCCCGCCGCCCAGCCCGGAGCGTCGAGGTTGATGGGCGAGTCGCCGACGAACTGTTCGAGCTGCGTTTCCAGCTCGGCGAGTTCGGCGGTGCCCAGGCGCGTCTCCCAGCGGGCCCGCACCTCGTCGAAGATCGCCGTGCCCTCGGTGATCAGCCCGATCCCGTGATCGGTGATCCGGATGTTCTTGCGGCGGATGTCGGCGGGATCGGTCTCGGTGGTGACGTACCCGCGTTCGACGAGCGCGGCGATCGTCTTCGCCGCGGCCTGCTTGGTGATGGCGAGTCGGCGGGCCAGGTCCGAGGCGCTGTCGGCGCCGGCCCGGATGGCCCGGATCGCGTACTCGTGCGACGGCCGGGCGTCGGGGTATCCCCGGTTCGCCAGCTCCCGGACCACTTCGTCCACCAGATTGCGATAACTGCCCAGGAGGAGCAGGGCGAGATCGGCACCGGATCGTGAGGACATGACCACAGTCTAGATCCCGCCTTGACATGGACAACCAGGTTGACCAACACTGAAGTCAACCTGGTTGTCTATTTCGGGAGTCATCGCATGACCAGCTCTTTCGTGACCGCCTCGCCCGCCGTGGTGGGCGTCACGCACCACACCGCCGAGGTCAACGGCACCACGTTGCACTACGTCTCGGCGGGCGACACCGGCTCCCCGATCCTGCTGGTACACGGGTGGCCGGAGTCCTGGTGGGCCTTCCGCGACGTCATCCCGCTACTCGCCGCCACCCACCGGGTGTTCGCCGTCGACCTGCGCGGCTTCGGCGACTCCGGCATCGCCGACGGCGACCACGACTTGACCACCATGGCGGAGGACCTGCACCGGCTGGTCGCCCACCTCGGCGTCGGGCCCGTGCACGTGACCTGCCAGGACATCAGCGGCGGGCCGGTCTTCGCGTTCGCGGCCACGCACCCCGGCGACGTCCTCAGCCTCACCGCCGTCGAGACCACCCTTCCGGGGTACGGCTGGGAGATGCTGGCCGACGTGAAGAACGGCGGCTCCTGGCACGTGGGATTCCTGGCCGCCCCGGGAATTGCGGAGCTGTTCCTGGCCGGCCGCGAACGAGTGATCATCGACTGGGCCGTCTCGGCGATGACGACGGTGCCGGGCGGGGTCACCGAGGCCGACCTCGACGAGTTCGCCCGCACCTACGCGCGGCCGGACGGCTGGCGCGGCACCGCAGGGCTCTACCGTTCCTCCCTGGCCGGCGGCGACCGGATGCGGGCACTGGCCGAGTCGCGGCCGCTGACCGTTCCCGTGCTCGCCGTCGACGGCGTCAACGCTCCCTTCACCGAGCTGACCATGCGCCAGGTCGCCGGCGACGTCACCGCGGTCACGGTCCCGGACGTGGGGCATTTCGTCGCGCAGGAGGCGCCCGCCGCCTTCGCCACCGCGGTCGGCGCCTTCACCGACCGTGTCGACCGGAGGCGCGCAACGGCCGAGTCCCCGCACCGCCACCCGTGAACCTGCGCCGGCCGCCCCACCGCCGCGCCGGGACGGCAGAGCACATACGCGTCGGCGGGACCGGAGCCTGATCCATCGAACACGGCGCGTTCGACACCAGTCACCTGTACACGTGTTCGTGGTCAGGGTGCGAAGCCCGTCCGTGTGGTGACTTCAGGCGCGCTGGGTGCCCGTAGTCGCCACACCCGTCGTGGACTGTGGTGAATACGGCCGTGCTGGGTGCCCGTAGTCGCCACACCCGTCGTGGACTGTGGTGAACACGGCCGTGCTGGGTGCCCGAAGTCGCCACACCCGTCGTGGACCGTGGTGATTACGAACGCGCTGTGCCGCCCCAAATCACCACACGGACGCTGACCGCGACAGGTGTCTAGGCGGGTCTGGTCAGGCGTTCGACAGGGAGTCCGCGGATCGAGGCGTCCAGGACCTGCGCGGTGTGCGCGAGCGCTACCGGCCGGTCGCCGCGCCGGCGGATCGCGGACGCCACCTGCATGAGGCAACCGGGATTCGCGGTCACCAGCAACGACGCCCCGGTGTCCAGCACGGCCGCGGCCTTCCGGTCGCCCAGTTCGGCGGCGGGTTCCGGGTTCAGCACGTTCCACACCCCCGCCGAGCCGCAGCAGATGTCCGCGTCGGCGATCGGGCGGACCTCCAACTCCGGTATCCCGGCCAGCAACTGCCGCGGCTGCGCGCGGATGCCCTGCGCGTGCGCCAGATGGCACGCGTCGTGGTAGGCCACGGTGACCGGCAGCGGATGCCGGCGCGCCACCGGACCCAGCTCGACCAGGATCTCCGCCAGGTCGCGGACCCGCGCGGCGAACCGGGCCGCCCGCTCCGCGTACTCCGGGTCGTCGGCGAGCAGTTCGCCGTACTCCTTCAACGACGAACCACACCCCGCCGCGTTGATCACGATGTAGTCCATCGCGGTCATCTCGAACAGGTCGATCAGGCGGCGGGCGAAACCCTGCGCCTCGGCCCGCCGTCCGTTGTGCACACTCAATGCGCCACAACAGCCCTGACCGGGCGGGATCAGCACGTCACAGCCGTCGGCGGCGAGCACCCGGGCGGTCGCCGCGTTGACCTCCGGGAAGAACGCCGACTGGACACAACCGGTCAGCATGCCGACGACCGCACGCCGCTGCCCTCGCGCGGGCACGCGACCGGGCGTGCGGGGCACGCTGCGCAGCCGCGGCGCCAGGCCGTCCAGAGCGGCGAGGCTGGGTGCCACCCGGCGCAGGAGGCCGCTGCGGCCCACGAGCTTCTGAAGACCCGTTCTCTGGTACGCGTGAAGCGGCCCCCGCAGAACACGCAGGCGTCGCGGGTACGGGAACAGGGCGAACACCGCCCGCCGCAGGGCCCGTTCCCGCAGCGGCCGGTCGTGGCGGCGTTCCACCTGGGCCCGGGTGTCCTCGATGAGCCGGTCGTACCGTACCCCCGACGGGCAGGCGGTCACACAGGCCATGCAGCCGAGACAGTTGTCGAAGTGACCGGCCATGCGGGCGCTGAGCGGCTCGCCCTCGAGACCCTGTGCCATCAGGTGGATCCGGCCGCGCGGCGAGTCCATCTCCTCGCCCCACAGCGTGTACGTCGGGCAGCTCGGCAGGCAGAACCCGCAGTGCACGCAGTCGGCCACCAGGTCGGCCCGCGGCGGGCGGTCGCCGTCGAACGCGGGATCCGTTCCGCCGCCGGCCGGGCCACCGACGACGGGTCCACCCCGCTCGGCGGCTCGCAGCGCGTCGGCCGGAGGGGGATCACCGGCGGAACCCGGGAGCCGTGCCCTGGAGAGATCCGGGGCTGTAGCCGGGGCAGTAGCCGGAACCGGGGCCGGGGCCGGGGCCGTAGCAGGGGTTGGAACCTTTTTCGGATCCGGAGCTGGAGCCGGATCCTGAACCGGGTCGACGCCGACGGAAGGGGCGCGGGGCGGTGGAGTTGCGTTCGTGGGGCTGTCGGGTGGGGGAGTTGCGTTCGTGGGGCTGTCGGGTGGCGGAGTTGCGTTAGTGGGGCTGTCGGGTGGCGGAGTTGCGTTAGTGGGGCTGTCGGGTGGCGGAGTTGCGTTCGCGAGGCCGTCGGGTGGCGGAGTTCCGGGTCCCGGGTTGGCGTCCACATCGGCCATCGGCTCAGATCCCTCCCACGAAACGGCCCGGGGCGAACCGGTGCCCCGGATCGAACCGGTCCTTGACCCGCCGCATCAGCGCCAGCCCCGGAACCGGGCCCCACATGTCCAGTGCCGGGCGCACCCCGTCCGGCGCGGTGAGGACCACCGCGTGCCCGCCGGCCCGCACGGCCGCCGCGCGCAGCAGCGCGACCCGGGCGTGCGGGTCGCCGCCGTCGGCCGGGAAACCCGCGTGCAGCACACCGGCCCCGGCTGAGCCGCTGACCGTCGCGCCCGCGCCCACCGCGGTCGCCACCAGTGCCGGGACCTGGGAGAGCACCCCGGTCAGCTTGACGGTCACGTCACCCGGCGGCATCGCACCCCACCACGGTGGCGGGTCCGCGGACACCTCGCCGTCGAGCAGCCGGGCCATCTCCGCGGACCGGTCGCGGACACCGGCGGGAGTGCCTTCGAGCAGCACCGCCAGTTCCGGGTCGGCGCCGGGGACGGCGTGCACCTCGAGAGCGCTGGCGGCCGGCTGGGCGGCGAGCACCCGCGCGGCCTGACCGGGCGGTGCTTTCGCGCGTACGAAGGAATGCGCCGCAGGCTCGGGGTGCAGCCGGAACACGCACTCGGTGATCAGCCCGAGGGTGCCGAAGGCGCCGGTGTAGAGCTTGCCCAGGTCGTAACCGGCGACGTTCTTCACGACCTTGCCGCCGGAACGGGTGACCACCCCGTCCGGGCGGATCACGGTGATGCCGATCAGCAGGTCGCGGGCGGTGCCGTAGCGCAGGCGGCGCGGTCCGCTGGCGTTCGCGGCGACCGTGCCGCCGGCGGTGGCGCCGTTCGGGGCGTCGAGGGCCAGCTGCTGGCCGGGCAGCCGGTGCAACCGGGACATCGGGGTGCCGGCCCGGACCACGGTGATCAGATCCCCGGCCGCGTGCTCGACCACCCCGGTCAGCCGCCGCGTGTCGATGATCAGGTCGAGGGCGCGCGGCGGCGGTCCCCAGTGGAGTTTGGTGCCGCCGCCGCGGATCACGACGTGCAGGTCCCGGGCGGCGGCGACGAGGGCGGCGGCCTGCGCGGTGTCGGCGGGCGCGGCGACCAGGCGGGCGGGCACCCCCGCGACGTGGTCGTCGTCGCCGGCCGGGACGGCGAGGTCGTCGAGGGCGCTCATCAGAAGACCTCCCCGAGCCCGGCCTCCTGCAGCGGGTGGGCGCCGGAGTGCACACCCGGCCGTTCCCCGCACAGCCGCGGCGTGGGGAAGACCTTGCCCGGGTTGGCCAGGCCGTCCGGGTCGAACGCGCACCGCACCAGATGCATGGTCTCCAGGTCGTCGGCGGAGAACATCAGCGGCATGTACCGGGACTTGTCCATCCCCACCCCGTGCTCCCCGGTGATCGAACCGCCGTGTTCGATGCAGAGTTCCAGGATCGCCCCGGACACCGACTCGGCGCGTTCCGCCTCCCCGGGCCGGGAGTCGTCGAACAGGACGAGCGGGTGCAGGTTCCCGTCGCCGGCGTGGAACACGTTCGCCACCCGGAACCCGTGCACGCCGGCCACCTCACCGATGCGCCGCAGCACCTCGGGCAGTGCGGTCCGCGGGATCACCCCGTCCTGCACCAGGTAGTTGGGGCTGATCCGGCCGACCGCGGCGAACGCCGACTTGCGGCCCCGCCAGATCAGCTGCCGTTCGGTGTCGTCGGCGGCGACCCGGGTCTCGAACGCGCCGGCCTCGTCGCAGAGGCGGGTGACCTGCTCGAACTGGGCCTGCACCTCGGCCGCCGGACCGTCCAGTTCGACGATCAGGACCGCGCCCGCCCCGGCCGGATAGTCACAGTGCACCGCGGCCTCGGCGGCCTCGACGGCGAGCGCGTCCATCATCTCGACGGCGGCCGGCACCACCCCGGCCGCGATGATCGCCGAGGTGGCGGCGCTGGCCTGGTCGACGGTGCGGAAGGCGGCGAGCAGCGTCCGTACGGTGGCCGGCAGCCGGGTCAGCCGGACGGTGACCTCGGTGGCGATGCCCAGCGTCCCCTCCGAGCCGACGAACGCGCCGAGCAGGTCGTATCCGGGGGTGTCCGGGGCGTCCCCGCCGAGCCGGACCAGTTCACCGTCCGCGGTGACGATCTCCAGCCCGGTCACGTGGTTGGTGGTGAAGCCGTACTTGAGACAGTGCGCGCCGCCGGCGTTCTCCGCGACGTTCCCGCCGATCGAGCAGATCTGCTGGCTGGACGGGTCCGGGGCGTAGTAGTAGCCGTACGGTTCGGCGGCCCGGCTGACCTGCAGGTTGATCACACCGGGCTGGACCACGGCGCGTTCGTCGGCGGGCCGCACCGCGAGGATGTCGCGCAGCTGCGAGGTCACGATCAGCACCCCGTCGGCGTGCGGCAGCGCCCCGCCGGACAGTCCGGTGCCGGAACCCCGGGCGACGAACGGGACACCGCCGTCGGCGCAGGCGCGGACCACGGCGGCGACCTGCCCGGCGGTACGCGGGAGGACGACGAGCGCGGGGACGACCCTGTACTGGGCGAGGCCGTCGCATTCGTACGTACGCAACTGCTGCCGGTCGGTGAGCACCTGCCCCGGCCCGAGCATGTCCCGCAGCCGCGCCGCGAGGGCGTCGATGGCCGGCGAGCGGACCGCGGGTGTGCCGGACGTGAGGGCGCCGGACGAGGGCGTGCCGGACGCGGGCGTTCCAGCCGTGGGTGTGCCGGAGGTGAGGGCGCCGGGCGCGGGCGTGCCGGACCCGGACGTGAGGGCGCCGGATGTCGGCTCGTCGGCTGCCATCACGACCTCCTCGAGGTTGTCGCCTGCCCTGCCACGCTAACCCGTGATCACCGTCACGCGCGACGGGTAGCCGCGGGGTCACCGGGCGTACCGTCCGTGTCCTGGCTTTTCGCAGGCCCGGGTACGTCTGACAGGATGGCCCGATGTTCCCGACCGGCAGAACCCTCCGCGTCGCCACGATCGCCGCCTGCGCCCTGGTCCTGGCGGCCGGCTGCTCCGACGACGGCGACGACACCCCGTCCGAAGGCCTGGTCAGCGCCACCACCATGCGCGGCGCGTTCCTGCAGGCCTCCGAGATCGGGCAGTCCTGGGCCGCCCCGCAGGAGAGCGCAGCCCCGCAGCAGATGGTCAGTTTCTGCGGCGGCACGAGCACGCCACCCGAGGTGCCCCCGGGCGCCGAGGTGGTCACCTCGTCGCTCGCCGACGAGGGTGAGAAGGGCGCGCAGACACTGCACCAGAACGCCCTGGTCTACGGCGACGCGGCCAGCGCCGAGTCCGGTCTGGCGCTGCTGCGCGCGGTCGCCGTCCAGTGCCCCGGCTCGGTGAAGGTGGAGCAGACCGTCACGGCGGACCGCAACGAGCCGTCGTACACCGAGACGGTCGAGGTCCGCGAGGTCGACGAGAGCGGCTGGAAGGGCTTCGTGATCGTCCGCCACAAGCTGTACGAGGCCGAGCACCCGGGCACCGCCGACACCGCCGTGGCCGTGCTGAACAGTCGCAACGTGGTGCTCGTCGACACGTACGCGGTCTACCGGTTGGACAACGCGTCCGCGGCCCCGAGTTTCGACGCCGACTGGCAGCGCCTGGTCGGGACGGTCGTCCAGCGGGTCGGCTGACGTTTTCCAGCGATTCGCCGGTCATCTCGGACCGCCGCCGGGATGGACAACCCGTCGCTCGTCGTCTAATGTTCGGCATGCGCCGTTGCGAGTTCTTCCCCCGTGGAATTCGCAGCGGCGCCCTTAATTTCCGGGCCGGGTGACGCCTTCCCCGCCGCGGACGATCATCGCCAGCCATCGCCATGGGCATTCCGGAGCACAGGAATTCGGCTGTTCCGCATGCGGCGTCATGGGCAATGTCGCGGATCGATGCTTCCAGCGGTCCCTGCCGGCGCGGTGACCAGCGCGAATTCCGGCAGGTGGCGCTGTCGGCGGGACCTCGGCGGAGCCGCGGTGGGGCCGCGGTGGGGCCGCGGCGACGATGCCCCGGGCAGCGCCTCGGACGATCGTTGATCGGCCGTCCGTCCGATGCGGACTCGACCGTCCCGGTGACCTTTCTTGAGCGCTGTTCCACTGTGCCCTAGGCTTTCCTCCGGCTCGTCAACCACAGTTTATGGATCTGCCGACATCGGGGGATGTGCAGCCGCTCGCCGGCTGCCATGGTGGATCCGTCAACGGCGCGGTGAGCCGGTTCCGGCGGAGAACGGTGGTGCGGGGTGGCCGGCACGGAAGGCGTCTTCTCGATCGCGGAGAAGCTCGACCGCCTCTTCCGTGCCGCTGGTCGGCCGGAACCCAGTTACATGACGGTGGCTGACGGGATTCGGGACGGGCAGGGTGTCCCGATTTCCCACACCTACATCTGGCAGCTGCGCACCGGCCGCCGCGACAACCCGACGTTGCAGCACCTGACCGCGCTCGCGGCCTACTTCGGCGTGCCGGTGGCCTACTTCCTCGACGACGAGCAGGCCCGCCGGATCGACACCCAGCTGGGGCTGCTGAGCAGGCTGCGCGACGCCGGGGTCACCGAGATCGCGCTGCGGGCCGCCGACGTGTCGCCCCGGGGCCGCGAAATGATCAGTGAGGCGATCCGCCAGGTCTGGGAGTCCGAACACCCGCCCCGCTGACCGCGCCGGGGGAGCGGAACGCGGCGCTCACCCGGGACAACCAGGCGATCTCGTCGGCCATGTCCGGCCCGACCGGCGCCCAGCATCCCGGCACGGCCAGTGGCGGCTCACCGGCGGCCCGGCGGCGCAGGGCGAGCGCGATACCGCGGGCCTCCACCACCGCCGGATCGGTGCCGGCGTCGGGGACCGTCCCCGAGCCCGCCGGCGGCAGGTGTTCGCGCAGCGCCAGCATGCCGTCCCGGATCTCGATCACGCGGCGGTACTGACGCAGGCGTACCTCCGCGATGGTGATCTGATCCCGGGCGCGGGGCGCGGCAGGGAGCAGCACCACCTCCGGGAACGCGCCCCGGATCGCCGTCCACAGCGGCCGCAGCGCCCACAGCACGCGGTGGGCGCGGACCAGCTCACGCATCCGCAGGGCCGGCGGCGCCGCGCTGCCGACCAGGACCAGCGCCACCCCGGCGGTACGCAGCGCGCCGACCGGCGGGCCCACCGCGGCGAAGTCCACCGGCACGCCCGCGCCACGGGCCGCGACCAGCAGGATCCGGCCGGCGGCGTACCCGGCGATCAGCGCGATGCCCACGGCCATCGCCCGCATCCCGGTCCGGGGCACGCCCGCCGGGGCGGACCGGGCGATCCGCGCGCAGGCCCGCGCGCCCAGGACCAGGATCACCACCAGGTAGCCCTCGAAGACCGTCCAGTAGACGACCTCGGCCGGGGTGATCCCGGCGGTCTGCCGGTGCGGGCTGGTGCGCACCCCGCCGGGCACGGACAGCGCCAGCACGGACATCACCAGGATCACCGCCGTGGTGAACGCCCACCGGGCGTGGTCGCGGCGGGCGCCGGTGACCAGGTCGATGAGGCGCAGCAGCAGGTGCGCGGCGGCCACCCCGCACAGGTGCGCCGCGAACGGCACGTCCCGGCCGGCGGCGACGGCGGGCGCGGCGATGCCGCCGGCGAGCGCGGCGGCGAACAGGCTGCCCCACAGCACGCGCCGGCGGTGACCGCGGCGCAGCGTGGGCAGCCGGATCAGGACCACGGCCCAGAGCAGGCCGAGGACCACCGCGGCGGTCATCCGCCGCCGAGCGCGTCGGTCATCCGGCCGAACGGGTCGTCGGGCGCCGGGGTGCCGGCCGTGCGGATCAGCGAGGCGAGCATCTCCGCCTCGTGTTCCTGCGGGTCGGTGTGCCCGGTGCGACCGAGCGCCCGGCTGACCAGGGCCGGGTCGAGGTCCGGGAAGAGCCGGGTCAGCGTGCCGCCGGCGCCCGGCCCGGCGGAGTGCCCGCAGAGGATGTGGGCGATCTCGTGCAGCACGATGTGCTCGGCGTGCAGCGGCGAGGTGCCCGGGTCGAAGAAGACGTGGTCGGCGCCCGGCAGGCCCAGCCACAGACCGCACGGCAGGCCGGTTCCGGCGCCGAGGCCCGGCAGCGGCATGCGGTGCAGGGGCCGGTCCCGGTGGGCGGCGACCCCGGCACAGAACAGATCGAGATCGAAGGGGTACGGGACGCGCATGCCGTCCAGTCGCCGGGCGGACCTCTCCCGGACGTCGCGCATCGACCGTTGTGCTCGTCGTCCCGGGTCGCTCGAGAACAGCCGCCGCATCGACCGAAGGATACCTTGCACTACGGCAACGACCCGTCTCGTGCGCTTTCGTGCCCTCCCGTGCGCGTAGTTGCGCACTGTTAACGCTAACCGTGCAGGCTTGCCCGTGGCCCTGTGGAATTGCGCACCAGGCCGTTAACTATTCACCGTCATCGTGCTTAGCCTTACGAATCCCGGGGCAGGAACTCACTTTGAGCCGCGGATTCTTAACCGGAGGTGGGTGCGGCATGAAGTTCGTCTACGACTTCTCCGAGGGCAACAAGGATCTCAAGGACCTGCTGGGTGGCAAGGGCGCCAATCTCGCGGAGATGACCAACCTCGGCCTGCCGGTCCCGCCCGGATTCACGATCACGACCGAGGCGTGCCGGGCGTACCTGCGCGACGGCGACCACGTCGACGGGCTCGCCGCCGAGATCGACGAGCATCTCACCGCACTGGAGCGGCAGATGGGCCGGCGCCTCGGCGACGCCGACGACCCGCTGCTCGTCTCGGTCCGCTCCGGCGCCAAGTTCTCCATGCCCGGGATGATGGAGACCGTCCTCAACGTGGGCCTCACCGACGCGTCGGTGGCCGGGCTGTCCCGGCAGGCCGGCGGCAACGACCGGTTCGCGTGGGACTCGTACCGCCGTCTCATCCAGATGTTCGGCAAGACCGTGTGCGACGTGCCCGGCCACGAGTTCGAGGACGCCCTGCACGAGGCGAAGACCGCCAAGGGCGTCACCGACGACGTGCAACTGGACGCGGCGGACCTGCGGGAACTCGTCGCGGCATACAAGAAGGTGTTCGCCGAACACACCGGTCACGAGTTCCCGCAGGACCCGCGGGACCAGATGGACCAGGCAGTCGCGGCGGTGTTCCGCAGCTGGAACGCCGACCGGGCGGTGCTCTACCGGCGGCAGGAGCGGATCCCCACCGACCTGGGCACCGCGGTCAACGTGGTGGCCATGGTGTTCGGCAACCTGGGCGCCGACTCCGGCACCGGCGTGGCCTTCACCCGCGACCCGGCCAGCGGGGAACAGGGCGTCTACGGCGACTACCTGGCCAACGCCCAGGGCGAGGACGTGGTGGCCGGCATCCGCAACACGCTCGCCCTCGCCGAACTGGAGAAACTCGACAAACGCTCGTACGACGAACTGATGCGGATCATGGCCACGCTGGAGGGCCACTACCGCGACCTGTGCGACATCGAGTTCACCATCGAACGCGGCAAACTGTGGATGCTGCAGACCCGGGTCGGCAAACGCACCGCGGCGGCCGCCTTCACGATCGCCGCGCAGCTCGTCGACGAAGGCGTGATCGACCTCGACGAGGCGCTCACCCGGGTCACCGGCGCCCAGCTCGGGCAGCTGATGTTCCCCCGTTTCGACCTCGCCGGCGACCCGTCCGCGCTGACCCGGGGCGTCGGCGCGTCCCCCGGCGCGGCGTACGGCGAGGTGGTGTTCACCTCCGAGCGGGCCGTGGAGGCCGCCGCCGGGGGCAAGCCGGTGATCCTGGTCCGGCGCGAGACCAACCCCGACGACCTGCCCGGCATGATCGCCGCGAACGGCATCCTGACCAGCCGCGGCGGCAAGACGTCCCACGCGGCGGTGGTGGCCCGCGGCATGGGCAAGACCTGCGTGTGCGGGGCCGACCAGGTCGCGGTGAGCGGTACCACGTTCACGGTCGGCGAGACCGTGGTCGAGGAGGGCGACGTCATCTCGATCGACGGCACCACCGGCCGGGTCTACCTCGGGGAGGTACCGGTCCGGCCCAGCGAGGTCGTCCAGTACTTCGAGGGCGACCTGGACCCGGCCCGGGCCAACGACCCGCTCGTCGCGGCGGTGCACCGGATCCTCACCCACGCCGACTCCCGCCGGGCGCTGCGGGTACGGACCAATGCGGACACCGGCACGGACGCGGCCCGGGCCCGGCGCTTCGGCGCGCAGGGGATCGGCCTGTGCCGCACCGAGCACATGTTCCTCGGCGACCGCCGGGAACTCGTCGAACGGCTGATCCTGGCCCGGACCGACACCGACCGCGACGCCGCGCTGGCCGCCCTGCAGCCGCTGCAGCGGGCCGACTTCCTGGAGATCTTCCGCGAGATGAACGGCCTGCCGGTGACCATCCGGCTGATCGACCCGCCGCTGCACGAGTTCCTGCCGTCCCTGGAGGAACTCGCGGTGCGGGTGGCGGTGCAGCACGAACACGGCAGACGCGACGAACACGACGAACGACTGCTCGCCGCGGTCCGCCGGATGCACGAGCAGAACCCGATGCTGGGACTGCGCGGCGTCCGCCTCGGCCTGGTCATCCCCGGCCTGTTCGCGATGCAGGTGCGGGCCATCGCCGAAGCGGCGGTCGCGCTCGCCGCCGAGGGCGGCGCTCCGCGCCCCGAGATCATGGTCCCTCTGGTCGGTGCGGTGCAGGAGCTGGAGACGGTACGCGCGGAAGCCGAGCGGATCATCGCCGAGGTGATCGGCGACTCCCCGGTCGAGATCCTGATCGGCACGATGATCGAGGTGCCGCGGGCGGCCCTGACCGCCGGGCAGATCGCCGAGGCGGCCGAGTTCTTCTCCTTCGGCACCAACGACCTCACCCAGATGGCGTGGGGCTTCTCCCGCGATGACGTGGAGGGCGCCTTCTTCTGGCGGTACCTGGAACTCGGCATCTTCGGCATCTCCCCGTTCGAGTCGATCGACGCCGACGGGGTGGGCCGGCTGGTGAGGATCGCCACCGAGGAGGGCCGGGCCGCCCGTCCCGGCCTGAAACTGGGCGTCTGCGGTGAACACGGCGGCGACCCGGACTCGGTGCGGTTCTTCCACGAGGTGGGCCTGGACTACGTGTCCTGCTCGCCGTTCCGGGTGCCGATCGCCCGCCTGGAGGCCGGCCGCGCCGCCGTCGACACCGACGGCTCCGACCACCGCTGAGCGCGCTCGTCCCGCCAGGCTGAGCGCGCTCGTCCCGCCAGGCTGAGCGCGGTCGTCCCGCCAGGCTGAGCGCGCTCGTCTCTTCAGGCTGAGCCTGGTTGTCTCTTCAACGGGGGCATCGATGGGGAAAGCCCCGGCGACGGTGAATTCGCCGGGGCTTTCCTGACCGATCAGTTCATGCGGCGATCAGCGGTCGAACTTTCCGGCCTTGACGTCGTCGATGAAACCGGTCCACGATTCGTGCTCGAAGAGCAGCGTCCCGCCGTCTCGATTCTTGGTGTCCCGCACAGCGACGATGTCCGGCAGATTGTCGCAGACTTCCACGCAGTTGTTGCCGCCGCTGGACCGGCTTGACTTGTGCCAGACGGCGCCCGTCAGATCATGGTCACTCATGCTGTTTCTCCCCTTGGCTTCTGAGGATCTCAGTGATCATCAGAGTCGATTGTTTCTCGTCCGCCGCCAGCTCCGCCAACGCCTTCCATGCCTCCTCGTGCGCCTGTACCTCGTTCGGTCGATCCAGGTACAGAGCACCCGTGAGCCCCTCGGAGAAGACAGTTGACGGCTCGCCGGCGCGCCCACCCACCAGTGGCGGAAAGTTGAGCACTGTGAAGCCGCCCGCGACGGACGCCGGGTGCGGCCCCACCGAAAGAGGTAACACCTGAACGGTCACGTTCGGCAGCTCATTCGCCATCAGAAGGTGGTGGAGCTGCTGCTGCATCGCCCCCGGCGCATCAAGGGCCGCCAACAGGACCCCCTCGGAGACGATCGCCTCGTAACGCGGCGGTGGCGGGGAGAACCGCCGTATCAACCGCTGCCGCTCCTGTTTCACGGCGATCCGGGGCGCCAGCGTCTCCTCGGGGACGCGGGGCCGTTCCGCGCGGAAGACCGCCTCGATGTACGCCGGAGCCTGCAACAGCCCGGGAATGATGCCGTTCTCGAACTGGCGGATCCGGGACGCGGACGCCTCGAGCCCGACATACAGTTCCGACCATTTCTCCAAGGCGCTGCTGTAGCTCTGCCACCAGCCGATCTCCTTGGACGCCTTGGCGAGTGCGACAGCGATCTCGGTGACCTCGTCGGGCATTCCGTAGAAACGGGCCAGCGATTCGATCTCGGTGGTCTTGACGGTGACGTTGGATTCACCGCTCTCCAGGCGCCACAGACGTTGATAGGAGCATTCGAGATAAGTGAAGGCGTCCTTGATCGATACGCCGGCTCTCTCCCGGTATTCCCGGAGCAGCCGTCCCAGCTGGCGGCGGGGCACAGTCGAACCGGTGCCGTGGGACACGAATTTCCTCCCTCTCCCGCCAGGGGTCGGCGAGGGTTCTCATGGATTGTCCTTCCATCCACCATGGATGACCGGCGGTGCAACTTGCAATTTTGATAGATCCTTCGTGGATTTTTCATCTTGGCAGATTGCGGAGTGTGGGTAGGGCGGCAAGCATCAGGGCTGTGCGGCGGCCGTCGTCTTTCCCTTTGGCAGTCGGTCGCCGCGCCCGGCAAGGACACCGGCCGGCAAGGACACCGGCCGGCCTGGCAGCAGGCAGGGCGGCCAGCTCGGCAACAGGCAGGGCAGCCAGCTCGGCAGCAGGCAGGGCAGCCAGCTCGGCAGCGGGCAGGCAGTAGGGGCGACACCGGCCGGTGATCGTTCGGACGAGAGACGCCAACAGGAGGCGAAGATGGCGAAAGGTGAGCTGAGACCCCAGGTCGCCGTTCCCCCGGCGACGCACGTGGAGCAGTCACGCCGCCTCGCCGTCTGTGTGTGCGGCAAGGGCATCGTGGGGAGCTGCTTCGGCTGGGTCCACATGCCGAACATGTGGATCGCCACCGACTCGTGCGGCGGTGCGAGGCCGCGAGCAGCATGAGGTCGACAGGCGGGTGCTGCTCCGTGAGGACAGTCTGCTCCGTGAGGAAAGGCTGCTCCGTGCGGACAGTCGGGTCCTACCGGGTGGGGACAGACCGATGCTGCCCCGTGAGGACGGGACGGTTCTGCACCGTGGGGACAGCGGGGTCCTGCGGCGTGGGGACAGACCGGTACTGCCGGCTCGGTGGCCTGCTCGCCCTGGCACACCGGTTGGGCCCCGCGAGGACGGGACGGATCTGCCTCGCGGGGACCGGCCGGACCTACTCCGCAGGGATCCGGCGGACACCGTCGATCACCGGCGGGAGGTCGTCGTCGCGGAGGGCGGTGCAGGTGACCGCCCGGGAGACGGCCGCGTGCAGTGCTTCACCGATCTCCGGACCGGAGGCCTCCAGCAGCTCGTCGGCGACATGCTCCAGGATCGCCGCCGGATAGGCCCAGCCGCGGGCGGTCGCCTCGCTCAGGAACCGCAGCGCCCGGCCCGGGTCGTGCCGGAACAGCAGCACTGACAGGTCGGGAAGCAGGTCGTCCGGTATTTCCTGGCCCAGCGGCCGGTGCAGGAACGGACCCCGCTTGGGATCGTCGAGCACCCGGTCGAGCAGCGGTCCCGGATCGCCGTAACCGGCGGCGGCCAGAATCAGCAGCGCTTCCACGTCCTCCGAGGCACGCCCGGAGCCGGAACCGCCGGAGTGGGGAGCGTCCGAGCCGGAGCCGCCCGAGCCGGGAGAGGCGGAGCCGGTACCGCCGGCGACGGACAGGACCGCGGCGGCCAGCTCCGTGACCACCGGGCTGCCCGCGTTGGCCCGGACGATCTCGGCGTACGCCGGCAACCGCGCACCGTCGAGCTGCCCCACGCTGACCGGGACGCCCGGCCGGCCGGTCAGCGCGGCCCGGGTCGCGGACGCGGTGACCCGGGCGTACAACCGGTACACCGGATCCGGCACGTCCAGCTCCGCGCCGCCGAGGATCTGCTCGTTGACCGACACCACCGCGGCGAGCACCGCCGCCAGGACCGGCTCCGGCAGAGCCCCGGCCGGGTCGCGGCGGACACTGTCGTGGATCTGGGCGGCGCTCGGGTCCGGGTCGCGGCCGGCGAGACGCTGCGAGGTGTACAGCGTCGACGAACCGGCCGCGAACGCCAGCTGGAAGACCATGCTCAGGGCCGGCAGGTCGGTGAGCATGGCCAGTCCCGGGTCCGCCTCGTACGGCAGCAGACTCACCGCCGCGTCGAACCGGGACCGGTAGTCGGGCCGCAGATAGGCCAGGAAGTCCCGGTCCGCCTCCGGTCCGGCGGACGCCCAGCGCTGACCGGGCATCCGGACGATCAGGTGCCGCAGCGACTGCCAGGCCCGCTGTTCGCCGTCCGGGTCGCGGGCCAGGATCGCGGCGGACACCAGGGCGGCCTGCGCGACGGCGGCCTCACCCGCGTCGTCGATCAGGGCGGCGAGGGCGGCCGCGCGGGGCGGGTCGGTGCGGGACAGGCGGTCGGCGTACACCCGCAGGGTTCTGGCCAGGGAGTGCGGGGTGCCGATCGACGCCGGCCCGGGCGGCAGAGATTGCAGCAGGTGGGCCGGGTCGGTGTACAGGCGCCGGTGGATGCGCCGGCGCCACTGGTTCTCGATGTTGAACCGGTACTGCCAGTGCAGCATCGCCCCCAGCGAGGCGGCCTCCTCCCCGGGGTGGCCGTCGGCGGGCGCCCACGGCACCCCGACGTCCGGTTCGCGCAGCGGCGCCACCCACTCGGAGCGGGTCAGCAACCCGCCCAGCAGGGTGCGGGCCCGGTCGGTGCGGCCCGCGTCCAGATGCCGGTGGGCGAGGCCGGCGAGGACCGTCGCCGGGTCGGTCAGGAACGGCGAGTGGTGGTCCTCCGGCGCGTGCAGGGCCAGTTCCTCGGCCCGGTCCGGGTCCCGGTCGAGCAACAGGCGGGCCACGTCGGCGACGGCGCTGCCGCGCTGCATCACGGTGATGAGGTCCCGGGGTGGCGGTGCGGTGGCCAGTTCGGTGGCGAGCTGGTCGACGAGGCGGTGCCCGCCGTCCGGGTCGAGCGGGACGAGCGCCTCGGCGATCCGGATCCGTTCGGCCTGCGGCGGGTTCTCCATCAGGCGCAGGAACAGCAGCAGGCGGCCCTCGTCCGGGCGGCCCAGCGCGGCCAGTGCCCGGGCCCGGTTCTCCGGCACGGCGCGGACCGCGGCGAGCCGGTCCAGCAACGCCCGGGCCAGGGCGTCGTCGATGCCGGCCAGCTCGGCGGCGGCCGTCGCCAGCGCGACCTCGTTGGGGTGGTGGCGGCCGACCTCGAGCCGGTCCGCCTCGCGGCGCAGGGCGTCGCGGTGCCGGAGCGCACCGGCCGGGTCGAGGCGGGCCAGGCGGGCGAGTGCGGTCACCCGCTGCTCGCCGGGGAGCAGGTCGAGGCCGGACTCGGCGAGCAGCAGCAACGCGGACCGGCGCTGCGGATCGGCGGTCGTCTCCGCAGCGTCCAGGCAGGCCGCGGTGCGCCCGGCGGACATCCGGGCCAACAGCACGGCGTCGCCGGCCGCCGCGTACACCGGATCGGGTGGCTGCTGTGTCCCGGCCTTCGCCCACAGGGCCAGGGCGCGGTCCAGGTCGTGCGGGGCGAGCAGCGCGGCGGCCTTGACGGCGGCGTCCCGGAACGTGTGTCCGGGCAGGTCCTTGAGTGTGGACGCCTGCGCGGCGGCCAGTTCGGCCAGTTCACGGCTTCGGCCGGCGGGTGCGTGCGTGGCGATCTCGGCCAGGGCGGCCGCCTGTTGCGCGGACGGCGGCAGCGCCCAGGCGTGTTCCAGAGCCTCGTCGACCCGGCCCAGCCGGGCGGCCAGGCCGAGTACCGGGGGGCCGAGACGGCCGCCGGCCCGGGACAGTTCGGCCCGGGTGACGCTCAGGAACAGCACGTCGGGCAGGGCGGACAGGTCCGTGGCGCGGTCCAGCGACCGGGCCAGGGCCAGGTCGACGACCCGCACGAAGTAGCGGTCGTTCGCGAACCGGGCCCGGACCGCCCGCCGTAGACCGGGCGAGACCAGGCCGGGCAGTTCGGTGTCGCGCCCGGCGGCGGACAGGTGGTCGGCGACGTGCACCAGCTCGTAGTCGCCGGCCGCGGTCCAGTCCACGTCGGCCAGGGTCGGCCGGCCGCCCCGGCAGGCCCGGACGATCTTCTCGTGCCACTCGTGCGGGTCGACCGACCAGTCCATGCGGGCGTCCGGTCCGGCCAGGAACTCGGCGATGGACGCGTGGTAGAAGGCGAACCGGTCGCCGTGGGTGCGCAGCAGCCAGCCCATCCGGGACAGCACGGCGCCGACGACCCGCGGCACGGCGGGCAGCCCGGAGAGCCGGGCGATCTCGGCGGCGGACAGCGGCGCGCGGGCCACGGCGAGCATGCCGAGCACGGTACGGCCGACCGACTCGAACACCTCGGCGGTCCACACCCCGTCCAGCTCGACCCGGCCCAGACCGTCGACGTCGCGGCGGATGGTGTCCAGGAAGAAGGTGTACAGACCAGGCAAACCGGGCGCGATGCCACGGAACCGCAGAAGACCGGCCAGGAGTACCGGGTCCCGGTCGCGGGTGGAGACGTCCGTCAAGGCTTTGGCGTACGCGGTGAGCACCTGAAAGTTGCCCGCGGCATGGTCGGCCGTCGCGTCCAGGAAATCAGTCCAGTCCTGACCGTCGGCGGCGACCGCCGTCCGCACCGCGGCGGTGTCGAGGGTGCTCCGGGCGTACCCCAGAAGATCCTCCCGAACCTGGCGGGAATCCGCGGGAATGACCACCTCGGTGAGCTCGTCGAGGGGACGCGGGGTGCCACGCTGGGCGGGAACCGGCGGCGTCCGGGCCGACCGCAACGCGGCCAGGTCGGTGACCGGGCGGGCGGCGAGCACCAGTCGCACGTTGGCGGGCAGCTCCGGACCGCGGATCAGCCAGTCGAGCAGCCCCGACCGCGGATCGCGGACCAACTCGTCGACGGCGTCCAGCAGGATCACGATCCGGGCCTGCGGATCACGCTCGGCCAGCAGCGCGGCCGGCGCGCCCAGCGCCAGTTCGGTGAGCACCCCGGCCTCGAGCAGCCGCGGCTCCACGTGCGCGCGGCTGATCGCGATGCCGGTGACGTCACCGTCACCGCGCCGGATCTCCTGATCGACGTGGTAGCTGGCGGTGCGGTGGAACGGCGAGGCGATCAGGTCGTCGATCCGGATGCCGGTCACCCGGGAACCCGCCCCGGCGGTCTTGACCCGCTGTTTGACGACCAGATCGAGGGGTTCCGCCTCGAACAGCTCCGGCCGGGACCGGGCCAGCTGATGGCCGATCTCCAGCAGGAAACCGGTCAGGTCGGCGCCGACCAGGGCGGTCACACTGTCGCGCCGGACGAAGTAGGGCAGCCAGTCCGGATGCCGCTGTGCGAGCCCGGCCAGCACGGTGGTCTTGCCGGCGCCGGGCTCGCCGGTCAGCAGCGTGAACCGGGACGCCACGACCGACTGCTCGATCGCGGCGGTCAGCCAGGGGCGCTCGACGTAGCCGGTTCCGGTGCGCTCGGCGACGAGATCGTGGAAACCTGTCGCGGGCATTCAGCGCTTCGTCTCGTCGACGCCGAGGATCTCGCCGCCGGCCGTCACGTTGTCGATCTCCTGGCGTACGGTGGCCCGCTTCCCCTGCCCGCCGGTGCGCCGCAGGCCGGTCACCGTGCCGGCCACCCGGCGGGCACGCTGGTCGATCGTGTCCTCCTCGCTGGTGCCGCCGTCGTCCTCGGCACCGCCGGCCCGCCAGAACTCCAGGGCCACCCAGGCGATCGCGGCCACGACCAGCGCCGCGACCACCGCCAGGGGCCAGCCGTCGGTGGCGATGTTGGTCAGCACCCCGACGACCACGCCGAGAAGGGCCGAGCCCGCCGCCGTCACCTGTGACCGTTTCATGTGTACCCCTCGCGTTTCGCCGATCACCGGAATGCTACCGAGGACACGGGAGGGTGGTGGGACCGCCGACTGCCGGACAGCGTCCCGGGCCGGAACCTAGCGTGCGGGCTGTCCACAATCTCTCCTTCCCTCTCGTGGAGGCAGTCATGGCGTCCCGGCTCAACCCGTACCTGTCGTTCGACGGCGACGCCCGCGCGGCGATGGAGTACTACCGCGAGGTGTTCGGCGGCGAACTCACCCTGAGCACGTTCGGCCAGTTCGGCTCGCCCGACCCGGCGATCGCCGACAAGGTGATGCACGCGCAGTTGACCACGCCGCAGGGGTACACGTTGATGGGGTCGGACACGCCGCCCGGGATGGCGTTCCACCCGGGGGACACCATCACGGTCAGCCTCAGCGGCGACGACGGGGACGAACTGCGGGGAGCGTGGGCGAAGCTGTCCGACGGCGGGACGGTGAAAGTGCCCCTGGAGAAGCAGATGTGGGGCGACGAGTTCGGCCAGCTGGTCGACCGGTTCGGCGTTCCGTGGATGGTGAACGTCGTGCAGTCCTGATCGCCGCTTCCCGGGCCCGGGTCTCACGGTCCTGCCGCGCCGACCGGACCTCCTCCTGTGGCCGGCGCTGTCCGTATATGACCGTGGTTCGGCCGGTATCGCGTACATGAGAATCGATTTTCACAGGCTTTTCCCAGTTGGAAAGCCGGTGGTGTCGAGCATCCGACAGCACTATTTCAGTAGGCCGGATCACAGCGGGTGTGATTTGCGTTTCGCCAGTTCGGGAGGGGTTCGTCAGTGGGCGGTGATAGTCGGTGAATCGTACGAAAATGGCGATCTTGCGGAGGTGTCCGACTGTGGCGATCGACACGAATTCGATTACTCGGGGTGACACCGGGAACGAGGGAGTGCCTAGAATCGCGGCTTAACCAAGCGTGAAGCGTGTTACGCACGCCGTCCTGATGAACACGCAACGTCACCGTAGGGGGATACGTGACTGTCGACCGGCCGATCCGGCAGTGGAACGGCCTGATGATTCCGGATCCGGGTGTGTACACACTGGACGAAGCTCACAAGCGTCTCGGATTCGTGGCTCAGCACATGATGGTCAGCCCGATCCGCGGCGAATTCGCCCAGGGTTCCGCCACCATCGTCGTGGACCACGACCCGTTGCATTCGTCGATTTCCGCCACCATTCAGGCGAACACCGTCAACACCCACAACGCGGAACGCGACACGCACCTCTCCAGTGCCGACTTCCTCGACGTGGAGCGCTACCCGACACTGGAGTACCGCAGCACCGGCGTCACCTGGCTCAACGACGACGAGCCGATCTTCAAGTGGGCGCGGCTGCGCAACAACCCGCTGAGCCGCCGCACCGCCGTCACCGACCTGCCACCCGCGGCGACCCGCGCCTCCGGCCGCTTCCTGATCAGCGGCCTGCTGACGATCCGCGACGTGACCCGCCCGATCGACATGACGATGGAGTTCGGCGGGGCACGGCGCGACCCGTACGGCCGGGACATCTTCGGGTTCAGCGCCTCCGCCGAGTTCGACCGCGAAGCCTTCGGCCTGGTCTGGAACGTGCTGCTCGAAACCGGCGGCGTCCTGGTGGGCAAGAAGGTCCGCATCGAGCTGGCCGGCGAGGCGATTCGCGAGTCCTGACCGCCCGCTCGTCGTTTCGCCTGGTCGCCCGCTCTTCGTTTTGCCTGGTCGCCTGGTCGCCTGGTCGCCTGGTCGCCTGGTCGCTTGGTCGCTTGGTCGCCTGGTCGCCTGGTCGTCCGGTCGTCCGGTCGTCCGGTCGTCCGCTTGGTCGCTCGGTCGGCCGGCTGGCCTTGTAGTGGTGGCGCCCGGTCGCTTGGTCGTTATGGCGGCGGGTCGTCTGGCTGGCCGTGATCCGTGGCTCGTCGTCTGCGGTTCGTTCGTGCTGGGCTGGAATGTGCGGCAGTTCCGGCATGCGTTGCGGGCGTTGCGGGCGTTGCGGGTGCTGCCCGCTCTGCGGGTGCTGCCCGCTCTGCGGGTGTGGTCCTTGGCCCGCTCGTGAAGTGAAAGCGGCCGTTGATGACGGCCGCAGGCCCTGCAGTGCCGCTTAGCTTAAGTTGATCAACGCCGTGACCGGTAACCATGCGATCCCCTTTGCCGCGGCGACTCGTCGGCCGTTGACGGTGGTCGTGGTCGTGGTCGTGGTCGTGGCCGGGGTCGTGGCGGTGGCGGTGGCGGTCGCATCAGCTCTGCTCAGCTGTTTGTCGCAACGCGGGGTTCACGTCCATGATCAACTTAAGCTGGGTGGCGAGGCGCGACCGTCGGCCGTCGCTCACGGTCGTTTTGGGTTCGGGGATGGACCGCAGCTGACGGCCGGGCCGGTCGAGCCGTCGGCTGCGGCTGTTCGGGAGGGCGGCAACCAGCCGTGAGCGACGGCTCGAGGTCGCCCAGCCGTCGCTCACGGTCGCTTTCGGCTCGCGGATGGACCGTAGTCGGCGGCCGGGCCGGTCGAGCCGTCGGCTGCGGCTGTTCGGGAGGTTGGGAGTCAGCCATCGGCGACGGCTCGGGGTCGCCCGGCCGTCGCCTGCGGTCGTTTTCGGTTCATGGGTGGACCGTGGGAGACGGCCGGGTTGGCCGGAACGCCGCCGAACCCATTTCGATCTCGGCGACGGCCCTGGTGGGGCAGCGAGTTGCTGAACGGCACCGACGCACGGGGCGACCGGAGAAGGCGCCCGGCAGACGTGGTCGCAGCCGCGGCGAAGTCGACGGTCAGAATCATGATCCACTTAAGCCGAGTGGTGTTGGCAAACCCTGAGCCGTCGTCGGTGGTCTGTTCTGCGGCCGGGCTCATAACCGTGAGGGGCGGCCGGGTTCGGTGCCCACGTCGCTCAGTGAGTGCCTGTATGCCAGCGTCGATGCCCCTGGCTCTCGTGCCGGTGGTCGGTCTTGTCGCCTTCGTGGCCGGGCCGTGGGTGCTGGTGCCCGCGGAGTTCGGGGAGACGGTCGATTCGCCGCGGGCGGTGGCCACCCTGCTGGTTCCCGCCGCGGCCGTCGCCGCCGGCGTGGTAGGCACCCTGATCTACCACGCCTGAGCCCCGGCCCGGGCGGAAACGCGTGACTCCGGCCCTGGACCGAGAACGCGTGGCTCCGGCCCTGGACCGAGAACGCGTGGCTCCGGCCCCGGACCGAGAAGGCGTGGCTCCGGCCCCGGACCGAGAAGGCGTGACTCCAGCACCGGACAGCGCCCCAGGAATCCGGCACCCCGGCCCCGGCACGACCACCGGGACCGGGCTGAACCTCACTCCGGGCCGGCCTCGGCCACCGCGTCGAGCACCTGCTGACCGAACTTGGTCAGCTTGCTCTGGCCGACCCCGCTCACCGTCCCCAACTCGTCCATCGTCCGCGGGCTCAACGCCGCGATCGCCCGCAGCGTCGCGTCGTGGAAGATGACGTACGCCGGAACGCCCTGCTCCTTGGCGACCGACCCGCGCCACGCCCGCAGCCGTTCGAAGACCGGGACCGCCGCCTCCGGCAGGTCCACCGGCGGGGCCGCGGCCCGGCCGCCCGAACCGCCCCGGCTGCCACCGCTGGAACGGCCCGCTTTCGGGGCCGCCGTCTCGCGGCGCATCATCAGTTTGCGTTCGCCGCGGAGCACCTCGCTGCTGCGTTCGGTGAGGACCAGTGTTCCGTATTCTCCCTCGACCGCGAGGAAACCGCCCGCCAACAGTTGCCGGACCACGCCACGCCACTCGGCCTCGCGCAGGTCGGCGCCGATGCCGAAGACGGTCAGCTCGTCGTGCCGGAACTGGGTGACCTTGTCGGTGCGTTTGCCCGTCAGGATGTCGATGGACTGGCCGGCCCCGAATTTCTGGCCGCGCTCCTTCTGCAGGCGGAACACCGTGGAGAGCAGTTTCTGCGCGGGCACCGTGCCGTCCCACGATTCCGGCGGGTTGAGGCACACGTCGCAGTTGCCGCACGTCGGGGCGGTGTCCTGTTGACCGAAGTAGGACAGCAGTTGTTCGCGCCGGCAGGTCACGCTCTCGCACAGGGCCAGCATCGCGTCCAGGTGCCGGCCCGCGTTGCGCCGGTGGGCCGCGTCGCCGTCCGAACCGTCGATCATCTTGCGTTGCTGGACCACGTCCTGCAACCCGTACGCCAACCAGGCCGTCGACGGCAGCCCGTCGCGCCCGGCGCGCCCGGTCTCCTGGTAGTAGCCCTCCACCGATTTCGGCAGGTCGAGGTGGGCCACGAAGCGGACGTCGGGCTTGTCGATGCCCATCCCGAACGCGATCGTCGCGACCATCACCAGGCCGTCCTCGCGCAGGAACCGTGCCTGGTTGGCGGCGCGGGTCCGGGCGTCGAGCCCGGCGTGGTACGGCAGAGCGGGGATCCCGTTCTCGGTGAGGAACGACGCGTGTTTCTCCACCGAGGCCCGCGACAGGCAGTAGACGATGCCGCAGTGCCCGGCGTGTTCGCTGCGGAGCAGGTCGAGCAGTTGTTTGCTGGGTGCGTTCTTGCCGACGATGCGGTATTGGATGTTGGGCCGGTCGAAGCTGGCCGTGAAGTGCCGGGCGCCGGTGAGCTGCAGCCGGGTTGCGATCTCGTCGCGGGTGGCCGGGGTCGCGGTCGCGGTCAGGGCGATCCGCGGCACGTCGGGCCAGCGTTCGTGGAGCATCGACAGGTTGAGGTAGTCGGGCCGGAAGTCGTGGCCCCACTGTGCGACGCAGTGTGCCTCGTCGATGGCGAACAGCGAGATCGTGCCACGGTCGAGCAGCCGCTGCACACCGGGCGTGCCGAGGCCTTCCGGCGCGACGTAGAGCAGGTCCAGCTCGCCGGCGACGAACTCGGCCTCGACCAGGCGGCGTTCGTCGAGGTCCTGCGTGGAGTTGAGGAACCCGGCCCGCACGCCCAGGGTGCGCAGCGCGTCGACCTGGTCCTGCATGAGCGCGATCAGTGGCGAGATCACCACGCCGGTGCCCGGCCGGACCAGCGCCGGGATCTGATAGCACAGCGACTTGCCACCGCCGGTCGGCATCAGCACGAGGGCGTCGCCACCGGCGATCACGTGCTCGACGATGTCGCCCTGTTGCCCCCGGAACGCGGGGTAGCCGAAGACCCGGTTGAGGGCGTCGGTGGCGGTGGACACGGAGAGCGGGGGAACCGGCGAAGTCACCCCGCGATAGTAGAGACCCGCCATCAAGATCAGCTCACCCTGTGGATATCTATGGGGTGACCCCGGGCAGGCCCACCAGGTCGAGGATCTCCCGGGCCGGACTGCCCGGCACGGCGATCAGGGTGAGCGGGGCGTCCTCGCCGTGGCTCTCGGCGACCAGGTGCAGGGCGGACACCCCGGCGCTGGCCAGCAGGCTGACGTCGGTGAGGTCGATGGTCATCGGCACGGTGCCGCCGCGGCTGCGGCGCAGCAGTTCCTGGCGCAGGTGGGCGGCGGACGCCGCGTCCACCGCGCCGGCCAGCCGCACCTGGGCCTCGTCGCCGCCGGGCAGCTCGGCGATGGTCAGTTCGGCGGCCGCCGGGACGGCCGGCAGCGGCTCGTCGAAACGGGCGAGCAGCCGGGCCGGGCGGGTCAGCGGGTGCCGCAGGGTGGCCACCGTGCCGTTCGCACCGGGTTCGACGCGCAGGCTCTGCACCAGCTGGGCGGTCAGCGCCAGGCCGCGGCCGCGGGTCGGCCGGCGTTCCGGCACCTGCCAGCCGCCGTGGTCGGCGACCGACGCCTCGACCACGCCGGTGGCGTCCAGGGCGACCCGTACCGCGATGACGTCCTTGCCGAAGGTGCCGCCGAACGCGTGCTCGATGGCGTTGGTGGCCAGTTCGCCGATCGCGTGCTGCAGGACGAACACGTCGTGTTCGGCGGCGCCCACCGCGGTGAACCAGGTGGCGAGCCGGGCACGGGCACCGCGCAGAGCGGCCGGTTCGGCCGGCAGTTCCAGGACCAGTTCGGGTACGACCGGAACCCGCTGAGCCGCCAGCAGGGTGATGTCGTCGGCGTGGCCACCGGCCCGGACGAGCAGTTCCAGGGTCTGGGTGCAGACCCGTTCCGGCGCCGTCGACGTCGGCGCGTGCAGCGCCCGCCCGGCTGCCGCGTCCGCCGCGACCAGGGCGAGTTCCTCGGCGCTGTCCGGTCCGCTGCCGGGGCGTTCCAGGATCCCGTCGCTGTAGAGCAGCAGCAGGTCCCCGACGCCGATCCGGGTGGTCCGCACCGGGAACGTGCCGCCGGTGCCGAGCGGCATCCCGCCGGTGCCCGCGAGGTAGCGGCTGCCACCGGTCGCCGGGACCAGCAGCGGTGGCGGGTGCCCGGCGGTGCAGTACTCCACCTCGCCGGTCGCCGGGTCGAGCAGCGCCAGGCACACGGTGGCGGCGTGGGCGGCCCGGACCCGCTGGGCGAGACGGTCGGCGGCGGCCAGCGCCTCGCCGATGGCGGCCCCTGCGTCCAGGCGTTCCTGCAGCACCGCCCGGAGCTGGCCCATCACCCCGGACGCGGTGACACCGTGGCCGACCACGTCGCCGACGACCAGCGCGACCCGGCCGTCCGGGCGGGCCACCGCGTCGAACCAGTCCCCGCCGGCGGCGGTGTCCGCGTCGGCGAGCAGGTAGCTGGCCGCGATGTGCAGACCGGGCAGCACCGGCACGCCGGGCGGCAGCAGCTCCTTCTGCAGGGCGGTGATCACGTCACGGCTCTGTTCGTAGCGCCGGCGCAGCTGTTCGGCCTCGGCCTCGGCGGCCTGACCGGACCGGGCCAGGTCGGTGACGTCGAACCCGGCCCCGATCACCCCGCGCAGAGCGCCGTCCGCGTCCCGCCACGGCACGATGGTGAAGGTCGCGAACATCTCGTGGACCGAACCGTCGGGCAGGTCCAGGTGCGCCCGCCACTGCCGGCCGGCGATCGGCTGGCCGGTGCGGTACACCTCGTAGTACGCGTCGACGAACTGCTGGCCGGCGAGGTCGGCGATGACCTCGCGGATCGGCCGGCCGATCACGTCACGGCCCGGCAGGACGGCCCGGGTGGCCGCGTTGCACGCGACCAGCTCGAGCTCCGGTCCCTGGCACACGGCGAGGATGAAGGGCAACTGGTCGACGGCGGCGGCCATCGCTGCCGGCTCGCCGGGATTCAGCTCACCAGAGTCCGGAACGCTCACACCCGTCACCATCTCATCCTGCCGGACCGTCCGCGGGAAAGCGCCGGACGTCACTCGGCCAGGGGCAGATCGATCGTGTGCGCGGTGTGTGACGCCTTCACGCTCAGATAGCGTACGTTCGCCGCGGACAGGTGCACGCCGGTTGGCACACGCTGGGTCACGTCGATCCCCAGACCGGTCAACTGGGCGGCCTTGTCCGGGTTGTTGCTGAGCAGCCGGACCCGGTCCACGCCGAGGGCGAGCAACATCTGTGCCGCCGCGGTGTAGTCCCGCTCGTCCTCGCCACGGCCCAGCGCCACGTTCGCCTGGTACGTGTCCAGCCCGTCGTCCTGCAGCGCGTACGCGTCGAGCTTCGCGTACAGCCCGATCCCGCGGCCCTCCTGGCGCAGGTAGAGCAGGAAACCGCCCTGTTCGGCGATCCGCTCCACCGCCTCGCGCAGCTGCGGCCCGCAGTCGCAGCGCTGGCTGCCGAAGACGTCCCCGGTCAGGCACTCGCTGTGCGGGCGGACCAGCGGGGCCCGCCCGCCGGCCGCCGACTTGGTCAGGGCCCGCTGCCAGTCGCCGAGAGCGAGGGCCAGGTGTTCCTTGCCGTCGTCCAGACCGTCGAACGTCATCACCCGGGCGGTGGTGGAGTAGCCGTCGGGGAATCGCAGCGGCACCGTGACCTGCCGCCGGACGGACGCCTTCGTTACCGCCGCCGTCCCGGCCTCAGTTGTATACATCGGTCCTCCTCATTGGTCACCGCTGTGCTCAGCACCGTTGCCCGGAGATCGGCCGTCGAATCCTGCGGATATCGTGGGCAGGGCGACAACTTCGACCCGGGGTGAGCGGTGGCTGAGCGTCCTTACATCTTGCTGAGCTGTGGCATGTCTCTCGACGGCTACCTCGACGACGCGTCCGAGCGCAGGTTGCTGCTCTCCAACGACGCCGATTTCGACCGGGTCGACGAGGAACGGTCCCGGGTCGACGCGATCCTGGTCGGGGCGAGCACCATCCGCCAGGACGATCCGCGCCTGCTGGTGCGGTCGGCGCAGCGCCGGGCCGACCGGGTGGCGCGGGGCGAGCCGGCCGACCCGGTGAAGGTGACCGTGACCGGCCGCGGCGACCTGGATCCGGCGGCCGCGTTCTTCACCACCGGCGCGTCGGCGAAACTCGTCTACTGCGCGTCGCCCGGGGTGCCGGCCGCCCGGGACCTGCTCGGGGCGGCCGCGACGGTGGTGGACGGCGGCGATCCGGTCGACGTGTCCCGGGTCGCGGACGACCTGGGCGTGCGCGGGGTGCGCCGGCTGATGGTCGAGGGCGGCGGCCGGATGCACACCCAGTTCCTCACCGCGGGGATCGCCGACGAACTGCAGCTGGTGGTCGCGCCGTTCTTCGTCGGTGACGCGCGGGCACCCCGGTTCGTGCACGACGGCGACTTCCGCTGGGGACCCGATCATCGGGCCATTCTCGCCGAGGTGCGCCAGATCGGCGATGTGGTGCTGCTGAGATATGCGCTTTCCGACCGTTTCGGCATGCCCTGACGGGTCGTTCAAGCCGCGACACCACCGGTGAGTGCGGGCTTGCGACCCCCGGCCCGGATCGTGGCGCGGCGGGCCGGCGGGACCGCCGCCGGGATGATGATGGGCCGGGCCGCCATGGCCGGTGCGGGGGAGACCGGCGTGGTGGCGGCGATCCGGAACGCGAGGGCGGGAGCCGCGACGGGCAGCGCCGGCACGACGGGGAGAACCGGTGCGACGGGCAGCGCCGGCACCGCGAGAGCCGGGGCGCCGGCCGGGACGACCGCGCGGGACCGCACCCGGGAGACGGTCCGGACCAGCACGATCACCGCGCCGGGAGCCGCCGCCACGAAGGCCAGCAGGCCGTAGGCCACCGCGATCGTCAGGCCCTGCGACGCGCTCAGGCCGGCGGCGCCGAACGCCCAGGCCATCACGCCCTCGCGGGGACCCCAGCCGCCGATGTTCACCGGCAGGCCCATCGCCAGCAGGGCGAGCAGCAGCAGCGGCGCCAGGGTCAGCAGGGCGGCGCCACTACCGGCCGCCCGTGCCGCCACCATGAACGTCGCCAGGTGCCCGGCGAGCACCGCGGCCGAGGCCAGCAGCACGCCGGGACCGGTCCGCCGGGACAGCAGGCCGGCCCGCATCTCGGCCAGTCCGGTGCGGGCCGCCCCGGCCGCCCGGGAGGTGCCGCGCCGCATGCGCCGCAGCACGATCAGGGCCAGAACGCCGGCCAGGGCGGTTCCCACGGTCACCGCGGCCACCGTCGGTCCGTGCGCCTGGATCAGGGCCAACACCGGTGAGGGTACGAGCAGGAGCACCGCGGCCCCCACGACCAGCAGCACGATCTGTCCCGCCGTGCGTTCGAGCACCACGGCCCGCACGCCACGGCCCAGGTCACCGGAGCCCTTGCCGTGCCGCACCGCCCGGTCGACGTCGCCGAGCACACCGCCCGGCAGGGCCGCGTTGAGGAACAGCGCCTGGTAGTAGTCGGCGACCGCACCCCGCAGCGAGATCGGCATGCCCAGCCCGCGCGCGACCAGGCACCACCGCCAGGCACTCAACACGGTGGTGGCGGCACCGATGACCAGCGCCGCCACCAGAGCGTTCGCGTCGAGCACCCGCAGGCCGTCCAGGAACGCGCCGGTGCCCAGCTTCCACAGCACCGCGGCCAGGATGGCGGCACCGCCCACCAGGCGGGCCCAGGCCCAGATCGATCGCGTCACGTCCATCGTCCCCTCGTAGCTTCTGGGGATTAGTACGCCCGGCGCGCGGGGCAAGGTTCACTCGAAGATCGCTAAAACATCCTGGTGTCCCACGGAAGCGTGTGGCAGAGACGACAGCCGCCGCTCGAGATAGTCATCGAGGTCGAGGTCCGGGCGCTGTTCGCGGGCCGCCCCCGTCCAGCCGCGCAGCCACTCCGCGGTCAGTTCGGGCAGTTCCGGCCCGAGCTGCCAGGGGGTGTCGCGGACCAGCACACGGGCGCCGGCCTTCTCGAACGCGGCCGCCGCGAACGCCGGGGCGTCCGGCCCGAGCAGCCGCCGGCCGCCGGTCTCCTCACGCCGCTGGTGCTCGTTGAACGCGGCCTCGACCTCGGCGTCGCGCGGGTCGGCCGGGTCGAACCGGACCCGGCCGGTCACCGAAAGGGTGAACAGGGCGCTGGTCCGGGCCTGCGCGAGCACCGCGACCAGGTCCTCCACCTCGCCGGCGGTGAGCAGGTCGAGCAGCGCCGAGCAGGTGACCAGACCGGTGCCGGCCAGGTCGTCCGCGGTGAGCGCGGTCACGTCCCGCTCGTCGACGCCGACGCTCACCCCGTCCGGCATCCGGTCCGCCGCGATCTCCAGCAGCCGCGGGTCCCGGTCGGTGAGGATCCAGACCTGCGGCGACGGCAGCTGCGGGGCCAGCCAGCGGCCCAGCGAACCGGTGCCGCAGCCCAGGTCGCGGATCTCGGTGATGCCGGCCGGCAGCGCGGCGATCAGGTCGCCGGCCCGGGCGGCGGCGTCGGCCGGCTCGCGCAGGGCCAGCCAGTCGGGGCTGAACTCTCCGGTCATGTTGACTCTCCGTCCGTCAGGATCTCGCTCAGTCGCCGGGCGGTGTCGTCCCACCCGGTCAGGGTCGCGCGCCGGGCCCGGGCCCGGTCACGCCAGCGGGCGCGCAGCCGCGGGTCGGTGAGCCAGGCGCGCAGGACGGTGGCCAGGGCCTCCGGATCGCCGGGGGGCACCAGCTCACCGGGCGGCTCACCGCCGGGTGTCGTACCGAGCGCCTCGGGTACGCCGCCGACGGCGCTCGCCACCACCGGAATGCCGCGGGCCAGCGCCTCGGTGACCACCATCCCGTACGTCTCGGCCCGCGACGGCAGCACGAACAGGTCGGCGTTCGCGTACGCGGCGGCCAGGTCGTCGCCGCCGAGCGGGCCACGGAAGTGCAGCACGCCGGTGTGGTCCGGGGCCCGCGGCACCGGCCCGGCCCCGGCGAACGTGCACTCCCAGGTCAGGTCGCCGAGCTGCGCCAGCGCGGCGAGCAGCACGTCCTGGCCCTTACGCGGGGTCAGCGACGCGACGTTGAGCAGCCGGTGGCCGTCCGGGGAGGGCGTGGCGAGCGGCGCCGGGTCGACGCCGGGGGCGGCCACCCGCACCCGGGGCAGGCCGTGCATCCGTTCGACGCGGCGGCCCGCCTCGGCGCTGGTGGCCACCACGGTGGTCGCCAGGTGCAGGGCCCGCCGTTCCCGGGCGCGCAGCTCGGTGGCCTCGGACTCGGCGAGCCCGGTCTCGTCGCTGAGCGGCAGGTGCACCAGGATCACCAGGCGCAGCCGGCCGGCGTGCGGTTCGAGCAGCTCCGGGACACCGCAGGCGACGAGACCGTCGAGCAGGACGGTCGTGCCGTCCGCTGCCTCGGCGAGGACGGTGGACAGGGCGTCCCGCGCGTGTGCCCCGGGGCGGGGCCAGGTGCCGGGGAGTGCTTTCTCGCGTACCCCCGCAAGCCTTTGATCGTGATCTGCCAGGCGTTGGAGCACCTCGCGGTCGTAACGGTTGCCGCCGCTCGGCGCCGCCGGGTCGTCGATCCCACCCGGCAGCACCGCGATCAGCGCACGACTCACAGGATCCGCTCGTAGCTGGCCCAGGCGATGTGCGACTCGTGCAGTTTGACCTCGAGACCGGTGAGGCCGGAGGCGCCGCGGCCGAACTCGCCCGCCTTGACCCGCACCGCGATCCGGTCGGCGATCACCTTCGCCAGGAACTCGGTGGAGGTGTTGACGCCGGTGAACTCCGGGTCGTCGTCCAGGTTGCGGTAGCTCAGCCCCTGGCAGATGGTGTGCAGCTGCTCGCTCGCCTTGCCGATGTCCACCACGATGTTGTCGTCGTCGAGCTCCGGGCGGCGGAACGTGACGTCCACGACGAACGTGGCGCCGTGCAGGCGCTGGGCCGGTCCGAAGACCTCGCCGGAGAAGCTGTGCGCGATCATGATGTGGTCGCGGACGGTGACGCTGAACAAGGGCTTTTCTCCTCGCTACGGTGTTCTCGGGTGGTGACTACGGATACCCGCTGTAGAAAGATCAATTCACCGGGTAATCGATCACGTGGCACAACGCGGGAAGTGAGCCGTCGGCGATCCGGGGGAGGACCGCCGGGAGGTCGCCGAAGTCCGAGTGGCCGGTGATCAGGGCGTCGAATCTCGGGTCGGTCAGCAGGTCGAGGGCGACGGCCAGGCGTTCGGCGTAGTCGCGGTGCCGCTGGGGCTGGATGCCGCCGACCTGGCTGCTGCGGATGGTGAGCCGCTTCGAGTGGAAATTCTCGCCCAAAGGAAGACTTATCCGTTTATCGCCGAACCAGCTGAGTTCGACGACGGTGCCTTCGGTGCGCAGGATGTTCAATGCCGTGGTCAGACCCTGTTCGGTGGCGGAGGCGTGGATCACCAGGTCGCGGTCCACGGTCGCGTCCGCCGGCTGCCGGAACCGGATGTCCAGTGACTTGGCGAGATCCGCCCGAGTGGGGTCGATGTCGATCAGCTCGACGTCGGTGGCCGGGAGCCCGGCCAGGACCGCCGCGACCGACGCGCCGACCATGCCACCGCCGACCACGGTGATCCGGTCGCCGATCTGCGGATGCGCGTCCCACACCGCGTTCACCGCCGTCTCCACCGTGCCGGTCAGCACCGCCCGGGCCGCCGGCACACCCGCCGGCACCACCGTCACCGCACTCGCCGGCACCACGAACCGGGTCTGGTGCGGGAACAGGCTGAAAACGGTCCGGCCGACCAGCTCCGGCACCCCGGCCTCGACCACGCCGACGTTCAGGTAGCCGTACTTCACCGGGCCCGGGAAGTCACCCTCCTGGAACGGCGCCCGCATCACCGGCCACTGGCTCTGCGGCACCCGCCCCTGGAAGACGAGCGTCTCGGTGCCCCGGCTCACCCCCGAGTGGAGTGTGCGAACCACCACATCACCGTCACCCGGATCGGGCACGGAAGCCGTGCGTATCTCCCCCGATCCCGGGCAAGCCAACCAGAAGGCACGGGCAGTTTCTGACAACGGTGGACCTTTCTGTGAACCGAAAGCCCCCGCTGAGCGTGTCAATCGGGGACAGCAGCTAGACCCTACGTCCAGGAGGAACGGTGACCATCAGTACCGCCACGACCACGACGGGTCCGTCCCGGGCCCCGCTGGCCGGGTTCGGGGCTCAGCTCCTCCTCCTCGCCGTTCTGGCCGCGACCACCGGGCTCAGCGCGACGGGATGGGTGGCCGGGATGGTCTACGGCGCGGTCCTCTGCGGCCTGCTCGACGCGGCCATGCGCCGCGCCGGGGTCACGTGGATCGGCTGGGCGAACCTGGTCACCCTCAGCCGCGCGATCCTCGCCGGCGGCGTGACCGCCCTGATCTTCTCGTTCACCCACGCCCCCGCACTGCTCGTCGTGAGCATCGCCGCGGTGGCCCTGGCCATGGACGGCGTCGACGGCCAGGTGGCCCGCCGGACCGGCACGACCAGCGCCCTCGGCGCCCGGTTCGACATGGAGGTCGACGCCTTCCTGATCCTGGCCCTCAGCTTCGCCGCCGCCGCCGAATACGGCTGGTGGGCCCTGGCGATCGGCGCGTTCCGGTACGCGTTCGTCGCCGCGTCCTGGGCGATGCCGTGGCTCAACGCCCCGCTGCCGCCCAAGTTCGGCCGCAAGGTGGTCGCCGCCCAGCAGGGTGTGATGCTCGCCGTCGTGGTCAGCGGACTCCTGCCGACCTGGCTCGCCGTCGCCGCCCTGGTCGTCGCACTCGGATCGCTGACCTGGTCGTTCGGCCGCGACATCGGCTGGTTGTACCGCACGTCGCGAGCCCTCGAAGAAGCCCGCAGCCGCTGGTCGGCGCCGCGGGCCCACGCACTCGCCACGCGCTGAGAAGCCGCTCCACCGCATGCCCGGGCCGTCACGATCCGGGCATGCCCCGTCTCTCAGGCCCGGTGGGACAGCCGGTCGTGCCACTCCGCCGCCCGCACCTCACCCAGATCGGCCAGCCGTGCCAGGCTGCCCAGCGCGTTCTGCACCGAACCACGATCCAGCATCACCCGGATCGCCTTCTCCGCGGCGTTCCAGTCGAGCGTCCCCCCGCGCGCCGCCTGACCGATCAGGATCTCGATCGCCTCGTCCTCGTGACCGTTCTCGATCAACTGATCGGCGGCCCGCATCACCGCGAAGAAATCACTGCTGGCCGTACCGCCGAGCAGCCGGTCGGCCAGGCCCCGCCGGTGCAGCACGGTCGCCAGCGCCCCGGCCGTGCGCGGATCACCGGCGTGCTCCTCCAACTGCTGCACGGCGGTGCCGAACTGCGCCGCGGAGAGCTGGTCCAGCAGCAACAACGCGTTCCCGTCGCCGAGCCGGGCGGCCCGGTCGGCGGCCAGCGCCAGATCCCCGAACCGGCCGGTGGCACCGAGCAACCCGGCCAGCTCACCGACCACCGCCGCGTCGCCGTGCCGGTGCAGCCGATCCTGTAGAAACCGGACACGCCCCTCGTCGACGGGGTCGTCGCGCTTCTTCCGCCACTTGCCCAGCACCGGTACATCATCGCCGCGTTGGCGCAGGCGGGAGGCTTTTCCCCGGTCTTGCGCCGCGGCGGGGGCTGCTTTCCTGGGTAACCGCATCCCCGGCGGCTGCTTCCCCCGGCGGCTGCTTCCCCCGGTGGCTGCTTCCCGTGGTGGCTGCTTTCCGTAGTGGTCAGCGCACACGGGCGATCGAACCGGGCGGGGCCGGTGGAACGGCGTCCGGGTGCAGGATCGCGGCGATCGCCTCCACCCCGTCGACCAGACGTGGCCCCGGCCGGACCACCAGACCGTCACCGTCGACCGCCCACACCGCGGCGCCCGGGAAATGCGGCACCACCGCGGCGGCCTGCTCGACCGCGCCGTCCAGGTGGAAACCGCACGGCGTCACCAGCACCACATCCGGCCCGGGCGCGGCCAACTCCGCCCAGGAGGTCGCCGCCGACCGCCGGCCGCCCCGGTGCGCGACCGGCTCCCCACCGGCCGCCCGCACCATGTCCGGCACCCAGTGACCCGCACCGAACGGCGGATCCACCCACTCCACCACCGTCACCCTCGGCCGCGGGCGTCCGGCCACCCGCATGGCCACCGCAGCCAGCCGCCGCTCCAGCCGGGCGGTCAGCCTCCGGCCCTCCTCTGGTACGCCGGAAGCGCGGGCCACCTGCTCGAACGTGGCCAGCACCTCGGCGAGCGTGTAAGGATCCAGTGACAGCACGTCGGCCCGGCACCCCAGATGCGCCAGGGCCTCGTCCACGTGACCGGACGGCAGCGCACACACCCGGCACAGGTCCTGCGTGATGATCAGCTCGGGCGCCAGGGTGGCGAGGGCGTCCGCGTGCAGCGTGTACAGGTCGTCGCCGGCAGCCATCCGGGCCCGCACGTACCCGTCGATCTCGCCGGGCGTCATCCCCCGGGTGTCCCGGCCGCCGACGACCACGGTCTTGGTGGCGCGGGCCTCGGCCGGCTCGTCACACTCGAACGTGACCCCGACCAGGTCGTCACCCAGCCCCAGCGCGTAGACGATCTCGGTGGCCGACGGAAGCAGGGAGACCAGTCGCATCCCTCGATTCTGCTCGTCGCGTCTTCGACTCGTCTCCCGCTGCCCTGCTTCCCCCTCCGTCTCGGCGTCCCTCAGTCTCGGCGTGCCGTCTCCCGCAGCCCTGCTTCCTGTGCCCCGGCGTGCCGTCTCCCGCCGGGTCGTCGGCCGAAAGGTGGAGGCCCAGCCCGGCGATTCCGTCCCCGGTCCGATGTGATCAGGGGGTGGCGGGCGGAAGGCTGTCGGCAGCGCGGAGACACGCGGCCGATCAGCGGGGAGGGCCCACCACCATGCACACCGGAACGCAGGAGCACACCGACACGATCGTCCTGGACTACCTGGCGGCGCTCTGGGCCGCCGGCGAGGACCTGCCGCCGGCCGCCCGGGACGAGTTGATGAACACGGTCGCCCGCTACACGGCCGTCCGTCGCGACCTGTCCGGAGATGCGGGGCAACTACTGGCCCGGCTCGGACCGCCGGAGCAGCTCGTCGAGGCGGTACGGCGCGGAAATCTCCCCACCCACCTGCGGTTGCCGCCGTCCCTCGCCGCCGATGCCGTTGCGGCCGGCCTCACCAGCGGACCGGCGGGCGCGCCCCCGACGCCGGGACCGGTCGCCGGCGGCGAACCGATCGCGCTCACCCTGCTGCTGGCGATCACCTTCGTCCTGCCGGTGGTCAGCCCCACCGCCGCCATGCTGCTCATCGCCGGCTCCCCCCGGTGGACACCCGAGCAGAAGGCGGCCGGGTGGATGCTGACCACCGGCTCCAGCTTCGGCGCGATGCTCTTCGTGCTGTTGGTCGCCGGCGTACCCCTGTTCAGCGGCCTCGGCGTGTTCCTGATCTACCTGGCCGGTTGCGCGGGCTCGGTGGCCGCCGGCCTGATGCTGCTCACGTCGATGCGCCGTTCAGGTGCCCATCCGGCCTGACGAACCACTCGGCTGGTGCCGTCGTTACTGGTGCCGTCGTTACTGCTGCCGCTGTGCCGTGCGCGACGGCTCGCTGTGCCGCAATGCCGCTCAGCTCGAGTGCGTTGGTGGTCGGCCGGTGTCGTTGCTGCTCGCGTTGTCCGGCCCTCGTCGTCAGTCGCGTGGTGTGCAGACGGCTACCGCAGATGACGGCCGCGCCGCTCCTGCCGTCGTCTGCGGTTGAGTTTCGTCCCTTGGGCAGCCGTCGTCGGCGGCTCGATGGGCTCAGCCGTCGTCTGTGGTTGTTGTGGGTTTCTGGTTGAGCCGTGGTGGGCGGCTGGTCTTGTTCGGCCGTCGTCTGTGGTTGTTGTGGATCTCCGGTTGAGCCGTGGTCGACGGCGGGGCGTTCCGCAATGCCGTTCAGTCTCAGTTGATCGTGATTCTGACCAGGAGCTTCGTGTCGGCTGTCATCGCGTCAGCCGAGCGGCGTCTTCGGCCGCCTCGCACGTCAGTGCTTCTCGGCAACTCGTGGCCGCCACGAGCCGTTGCCACGATCGACAGCGGCCGGGTGGGCACTGATTCCGCTCGGCTTATGTTGATCTTGGCGGGGCCTGCTGAGGCCGGGAGTGGCTGGACTGCGCCGATGCGCGGGGTGACCGGAGGCGTTGTTCGGCGGGCACGTTGGTGGCCGTGACGAAGCCCCTGGTCAGGATCGTGATGCGGCGGTTCGTCGGCTGTTCAGGGCAGGGTCAGGGTGGCGGCTACGGGGCGGTGGTCACTACCGGTGGGCGGGAGTGACCACACGCGGGAGACGGACAGGGAACGGGCCATCACCTGGTCGATGCGGGCCATGGGGAGGGCGCCGGGCCAGCTGAAGGCGAAGTCGCGGGCTGTCACACCTACATGGGCGGTGACGGGGGACAGGCCGCGGTCGTCCAGGGTGCTGTTCAGGTCGCCTAACAGGATGATCCGGTCCAGGGGTTCCGCTGCCAGGGCCTGGCCCAGGCGGTGGGCGCTCTCGTCGCGGCGCTGGGAGGCGAAGCCGGTGAGGCCGATGCGTACCGAGGGGAGGTGCGCGACGTAGACGGCGATGTCGCCGTGCGGGGTTCGGGCGACGGCGCGCAGGCCACGGTTCCAGTCGGGGCCCACACCGGACGGGCGGATGTCCAGCAGGCGGGCCTCGGTCAGAGGGAATCGGGACCAGAGGGCGACCGTGCCCTGGACCGTGGAGAACGGATAATTCCTGGCGAAGACCGCCGCATAGGCGGGCAGGGCTTCCGGGACCATCTCCTCCAGCCCGATCAGGTCCGCGCCAGTGGCGGCCAGCTGCTGTGCGGTGCCGGCCGGATCGGGGTTCTCGTCGCTGACGTTGTGCTGTACGACGGTCAGGGCAGTGCCGCTGCCGGCAGGGTCTGACGGCGTCAGGTAGGGGGCGAAGATCCCCAGCCAGGCTGCCAGGGGGAGCAGGGCGGCCAGGAGCGCGGGGCGGGAACGGCCCCACCAGGCGAGCAGCAGCAGCGGGAGGACTCCCAGGGCCAGCCACGGGCGGAAGGCCTCGACCAGGCTGCCGAGCCGGCCGACGCTGTTGGGAACCAGGCTCGGAAACAGCAACACGAGGGTGAGGAGTGCCGCGAGGGGCACACCCAGCAGTAGTCCGGACCGTCGGCGCATCGACTGATCCTGGCACCCGCATGCCAGCGCCCTTCGGGTCGGCTCAGCGGGCGGTGCTGACGGCCGGGCTCAGCAGGTGGTGGCGACCGGGCTCAGCGGGCGGTGCTGACGACCGGACTCAGAGGTGGCGCATGACCAGCCGGGTTCCGGAGGGCGGTGCTGACGGCCGGGTCAGGGGGCGGTTCCCAGGATCTCGGTCAGGACGGTGTTCCACAGGGCCTGCGGGGGGACCTCGTGGCCCACGCCGTCCAGCCAGACCAGGCGGGCGCCGGGGATGGCGCGGGCCAACTCCTCGGGGTGTTGCGCGGGGAATCTGCGATCCAGGGTGCCGTGCAGGACGACGGTCGGCGCGGTGATGGTGCCCAGGCGGTCGCGGACCGGTAGGCAGTGGCCGGCCAGACGGTGGTTGGTGCGGGCGGCGGACAGGTCGGTGGAACGGTCGAAGACGCGTTCGGCCAGGCGGCGCAGGTAGGGCTCGTCGGGGGTGAACGGGCCGCCGCCGGCCCGGATCTCGGCGATCAGCTGGGTCACCGCGGAACGGCGGTCGGACCAGTCGACCTCGAGGTCGGTGGCGGTCGCGGTTCGGGTGGCGACACGAATGGTGCCGGTGCGGACCGGTGGAGCGAGGTCGGCGTCGCCGTCGGAGGAGACGGCGCCGTCGGAGACCGGGCCGTCGTCGGGGGCGGCTGCGGCGGCCGGCCCGGCCGTGGTCGCTATCAAGGACAGGGTGAGCACCCGGGTGGGGTGCTCGACGGCCATGCGCTGGGCCAGGGCACCGCCGAGGGAGAGGCCGACCAGGTGGGCGGCCCGGATGTGCAGGGCGTCGAGTACGCCCAGCGCGTCGTTCATCAGGTCGATGCCGGAGTAGGCCGGCCCGGCCGGGAACGAAGTGGAACGTCCGGTGTCCCGGTGGTCGTAGCGGATGACGAAACGTCCGCCGGCCGCGAGGCGGCGGCAGAACTCGTCGTCCCACCAGTCCATCGAGCTGGCTTCGCCGGCCAGGAGGAGCAGGGCGGGATCGGTAGCTTCGCCGAAGGTCTCCGTGCACAGTTCGATGCCGTTGACGGGCATCATCGTCTCGGTCACCACAGGATCATTGTGGCGAGCCTCACTGACAGCCACGTTAAATGGACATCACATCGGATGACCTGCTGCCTGAGAGAATGCTCGGTTCGGCCTCGCGCGGGGCAGTCCGAAGACAGGCGCGCGGGGCAGTCCGAAGACAGGCGCGCGGGGCCGTCCGAAGGCAGACGCGCGGCTGTCTGGGGACAGACGCGCGGACTTGTCCGGGGACGGGAGACGCGGTGTCCCGGCGGCCGGGGGCCACCGGGACTCGGTGCGGGCGCGGCGGGCAGCGGCCGCCACACGTCGGTCAGTGGCGGGCCTCGGCGGGGACCGCGGCGGCGGCCCGGGCCTGGTTGCGGACCACGCGCAGGGACACGCCGGTCAGGGTGAGCGCGACGGCGAAGAGAGCCAGGTGCAGGGCCGGGTCGATGATCGGCACGAAGGCGATCACCGCGACCGGGATCTGCACCACGGCGATGAGCGCGGCGAGCAGCCGGCGGCGGCCACCGCTCCACAGCATGGCGGTCCACACCGGTGAGGTGACGATCAGGAGCGTCAGTCCGTCCAGCACGGCGTGCAGTGCCGGGTTGTGCACCCGGTTGTGCGCGAAGGCCTGGGCGGGGGTGGCGATCCAGAGGCCGGCGAGGGTCAGGGCGAGTACGAGAGCGGCGCGACGCATGGGGTCCTCCAGCGTGATCAGACCGTTGCTCCGAGTAATCAACGTACCGAGCCCGCCGGGGACGCGTAAAGGGTCACGCCGATTCATTCGCCTCCGTGCCAATGTCACTCAGTGTAAATGAAGCTGGCCGAAAGGATGGTTGGCTACGCCTGGTGACCATCGCTAGCCTGCTGGAGTGCGTTTGTTGGAGAGTGTCATGGCTGCCACGATCACTGTGAGTGCAACAGGAGCTGGTTACGTTGCGTTGAAACCCGAGGAGTTGACCGCCAAGGCGCAGGTTGTCGCGGACCAGGCGACGTGCCGGACCGTGGACACGGCGATCCTCGGGTACCTCGTGCTCAACGACGTCGAGCCGACCTCGGTCGACGACCTGAAAGGCCTGGTCAGCGGGGACATCTCGCGGTACAGCATCGTGAACGGGGTGGCCGCCGGCCCGGGCTGCGCGACACGGGGCTGATAGGGGAAGGGGCGTGACCACTCACGCGGGCCGCGCGGGCCGGGGAGCGTCAGCGACACCGGGCCGCGCCCTCGGCGGGAGCGACGGTCGGCACCCACCACCCCGCTGCGACAGCGGTTTTAAGCTCTTGACCGTGAATCTGTGGTTCGGGCTGCTGAACCGGACTCTGAACCCGGCCGTCCTTCGCCTGATCAACCGGGGGAGAGGGCCGTTTTCACTGGTCAGGCACGTGGGGCGGCGTAGTGGGAAGTCCTACGAGACGCCGTTGTGGCTGATCGCGCTCGATGGTGGGTTCCTGGCGGAGCTGACCTACGGGCCGTCCGCGGACTGGCATCGCAACGTGGTGGCGGCCGGTGGGCGCTGTCAGGTCGTGCACCGGGGCACCACCCACGAGATCGACCGCATCGATCCGTATGATCCGGGTAGGGCCCTGCGGGTATTCGGCCGCCCGGCCGCGCTCGTCCTACGTCTGACCGGGCGCCGGGATTTCCGTTTTCTCCGTGTCACCCGTGTGAAACCGCAGGTGGAGGATGAGTGAACGGCCTCTGGGGCGGATGGCCCGGGCGGACGTCATACCATCGGGGCGACCACCGGACATGACGGAAACGGGTGATGATGGAGACGTTGGAGTTCCAGGCCGAGGCGCGCCAGCTGCTGCAGCTGATGGTCCATTCGATCTACTCGAACAAGGACATCTTCCTGCGCGAGCTGATCTCGAACGCGTCCGACGCCCTGGACAAGCTGCGCCTGGCGAAGCTGCAGGACGGCCTCGAGGCGGACATCTCCGACCTGCACATCGAGATCGAGGCGGATCCCGAGGCGCGAACCCTGACGGTGCGCGACAACGGCATCGGCATGAACCGTGACGAGGTCATCGACCTGATCGGCACGATCGCCAAATCCGGCACCGCGGAGCTGCTGTCCAAGCTCAAGGAGGCCAAGGAGAGCCCGGAGCTGATCGGCCAGTTCGGCGTCGGCTTCTACTCGACGTTCATGGTCGCCGACAAGGTCACACTGGTGACCCACAAGGCGGGCACCGAGGGCCACGGCACGCGCTGGGAGTCGGACGGCGGGGGCACCTACACCATCGAGGATGCCGAGGACGCCCCGGTCGGCACCACGATCACGCTGCACCTGCGGCCGAAGGACGAGGACGACGCGCTCTTCGACTACGCCGAGGACTGGAAGATCCGGGAGATCGTCAAGCGGTACTCGGACTTCATCTCCTTCCCGATCCGCAAGGGCGAGGAGACGCTGAACTCGCAGAAGGCGCTCTGGGCGCGTCCGCGCAGCGAGGTGACCGAGGAGGAGTACCACCAGTTCTACCGGCACATCAGCCACGACTGGTCGGACCCGCTCGAGATCATCAACATGAAGGCGGAGGGCACCTTCGAATACGAGGCCCTGCTCTTCATCCCGTCGCGGGCCCCGCACGACCTGTTCCAGCGGGACGCCCGCCGCGGCCTCCAGCTGTACGTCAAGCGCGTCTTCATCATGGACGACAGCAAGGAGTTGATCCCCGACTACCTGCGCTTCGTCAAGGGTGTCGTGGACGCGGCCGACCTGTCGCTGAACATCTCCCGGGAGATCCTGCAGCAGGACCGGCACATCCAGATGATCCGGCGCCGCCTGGTCAAGAAGGTCCTGTCCACCATCAAGGACCTGATGAGCAGCAACCCGGAGAAGTACGCGACGTTCTGGCGCGAGTTCGGCCGGGCCGTCAAGGAGGGCCTGCTCAGCGAGCCGGACAACCACAAGCCGATCCTGGAGATCTCGTCGTTCTCCTCGACCGCCGGCACCGAGCCGACGACGCTCGCCGCCTACGTGGAGCGGATGAAGGACGGCCAGGACGAGATCTACTACCTGACCGGGGAGACCCGCTCGCAGGTGGAGAACTCGCCGCACATGGAGGCGTTCCAGGCGCAGGGCTACGAGGTGCTGATCCTCACCGATCCGGTCGACGAGATCTGGGCCGACGCTGTACCTGAGTTCGACGGCAAGAAGCTGCGCTCGATCGCCCGCGGCTCGGTCGACCTGAAGAAGGACGACGCGGAGCCGGAGAAGGAGCCGGAGGGTGACTTCGCGCCGCTGCTCGGCTTCCTCAAGGAGAAGCTCGACGAGCAGGTCAAGGAGGTGCGCCTGTCGCACCGTCTGACCACCTCGGCGGCCTGCCTGGTCAGCGACGCCGACGACATCACCCCGGCACTGGAGAAGATGTACCGGGCGATGGGCCAGGACGGCCCGCGGGTCAAGCGGATCCTCGAGCTGAACCCGAACCACCCGCTGGTCAGCGGCCTGCGGTCGGCGCACGAGGGCAACGCCGACGAGGCGTCACTGCCGGACACCGCCGAGCTGTTGTACGGCACGGCGCTGCTGGCCGAGGGCGGCGACCTGGAGGACCCGGCCCGGTTCGCCAAGCTGCTCGCGGACCGGCTGGCGAAGACGGTCTGATCAAAAGAGGCCGGCGCCCCTTTTACAGGGGCGCCGGCCTCTTTTCAAAGATGTCAGCGCAGGAAGTCGTCGAACTCCCCGCGCTTGACACCGTCCACGAAGGCGTCGAACTCGGCCGTCGTGTAGACGACCATGTCACCGTCGGGCCGCCGCGAGTTCCGGACGGCGATGGTGTCCTGGTCCACCTTGGCGATCTCGACACAGTTGAGGCTGGCGCTCTTGGTCGCGACACGCCAGGTCAGTTCTTCGCGGCTGAAGTCCGCACGAGTCATGGGTGATCGTCTAGCTTTCTCGGGAACGGAGAGCGGCGTCGACGAGTTGCAGCGACTCGGCCTCGTCCGCCGCCGACTCCGATAGATGGGCGAAAATGGTCCGGCAGCGGTTCACGTCCTCCGTCTTGCTCTCGGAGACGGCGCCGAGTGTCGTCTCCGCGTGGACCCGATCGCTGATGAGATCGTCTGCGAATTCTAATATCGAGAATCCCCCGACGAGGGCCGAAGCGGCACTCGCCACGACGGGCAGGATCTGCAGGACCACATTCGGCAGTTCGGCGCATTCGCGCAGGTGGATCAGCTGGTCCCGGGAGGTGGCGGCGTCGCCGACGCGGGCCGCGAGGACGGCTTCGCCGAGCACCACGTGCAGGGTGACCGGGTCCTCGGAGAACAGGATCCGCTGCCGCATCATCCGGAAGTCCACCGCCTCCTCGAGCTCCCGGCGGCCCAGGCCGGGTTCGACGTCGGCGAGCAGCGCCCGGGCGTACGCCCGGGTCTGCAGCAGACCGGGCACCAGCGCCAGCTCGTAGTTGCGGATCGTGGTGGCGCCCGCCTCGAACCCGACGTAGTCCGAGGGGGTGTTCCACTTCGACCACCAGCCCTCCTCGTGCGCCGCGCGGGCCAGGTTCTTCAGGCTCTCCGCGGCCGCCGGGCCGAGGTGGTAGTGGTCGCAGAGGGCGCCGATGTAGACCAGGATCGGCCGCCGCTGCCCGTTCTCCAGGCGGCTCATCACCGACGGGTTGACGCCGAGGGCCCTGGCGACGTCCGCCGCTTTCAGGCCGGCGGCCTCCCGGTGGCGGCGCAACTCGTCACCCAACTGGCGGCGGAGCAGCACGGGGCTGGTCCGGCGTGTCACGGGCACCTCCAAGGTCGTGGATCCACGATAGGGCCGCGAGGGGACCGGCCGCGACTGTCGGCACCGGCAGACTGTCAAGTTCCTGCTGGCAATTGCCAACGGCGGTCGGGGCGCAGAGACTGGGGTGGCGTCACTCGCGGCAACGGGTGTCGCACACACGGAGACGCCTTCGGGGAGGCAGCCGAAGGCGTCTCGTTTGTGCGTGTCGTGGTCAGGACGAGCCCGGGGCGGGCCGTGCGGCTCGGGGGAGCGCGGCCAGCCAGGCGCGCGGCCCGGCATGCCGGACGCGGATGCCGGCGGTGCGCACGGCGTACCCCGCAGCGGTCCTGACCTCATGGTTCTGCGCGAGGAAGACGGCGAGCGCGCCGTGGAAGGCGTCGCCCGCGCCCGAGGTGTCCACCGCCGTGACGGGCGGCACCGCGATCTCCTCCGAGGTGCCCGACAGCCGGTCGAACCAGGTCACCGGTGCCGGTCCGTGGGTGACCAGAACGTGCGGGGCGCCGATCGCGGTCGCGGTCGCGGCGTCGCCGGCGGCGGTGGCGTCGGTGCCGCCGGTAGCTTCAGGGGCTTCCCTGGCTTCTCTGGCTTCAGGGTGGCGGAAATCGGCCGAGCAGGCGACGACCTCGGCGAGCGGGAAGAGTTCGGCGAAGACCGGGCGCCAGCTGCCGGCGTCGATCAGCAGGCGGCGCGCGTTCCGCGCCGCGGCCATCGCCAGCAGGGGATGATGTCCGTCGGCAAGCGTCAGGTCCGCGTCCGGAAGATCCTTGTCGGGTACGCGGAAAGCCTGGTCCCCGGCATTGCGGCTGACGATCGACCGCTGACCGGTCCCGGACAGCACCGTGACCGCGGAGACCGGCGGCGGCTCCGCTGAACCGGCCGCCGCATCGATCAGGGTGACGCCGTGCGCCGCCAGATCGGACCGGATCAGGGCGCCGAGGGGGTGGTCACCGACCGCGCTGAGCAGGGTAACCTCGGCGCCGAGCGCGGCCGCGGTGACCGCCGCGTTGGCCGCCGGACCGCCCGCGGCGACCTCGACGGTGTCAGACTGGACCTTCTCGTCGGCGCCGGGCAGCCGCGTCACCCGCTGGATGAGGTCGACGGTCGCCAGGCCGACGCAGAGCAGCCGGACCGGCATGTCAGCGCCGGAACAGCTCGGTGAAGAACGTGCCGATGTTGCTGAATATCCCCACGATGCCGTCGAAGATGCCGCGGAACACGTCGGCGGCCGGCCCCGGGTTCGTGCCGATCCAGAACACGAGCAGGAACAGCAGGATCCAGCCGAGCACCTTCTTCATCCGCAAGATCGTGTCACAGTCGCACCACTCTATGCACCCGGCCCGCCTTACCTGTCAGGGTTTGTCGTGTTTAGCCCACTTCGTGCACTCGGCGCCGTACTTCGTCCGGCGATCCACGTCGGGGTCGAGCCTCTGGGCGGTGAGCCAATGCCCCTCACCGTCGGCGGATGTGATGTTCTCCATCACGTACGACTGAACGGATCCTCGAGCCTCGCGGACCTTGGCGTCCTTGCTCTGGGCGGTGTGCCAGTAGCCGAGGTCGGCGCAGAACGTGACGGTGGCATGGTCCGTACCGGTCTGTTCGACGCCCATGACCTTGGCCCAGATCGGACCGGTGTAAGGGTTGTCGGACACCGTCGTGGCGTACGGGGCCAGAGACCTGTCGTAGTACTCGTCGGTGTAGAAATATCGTCCGACGGCGATGATCGGGCTCCAGTCGGTGGCCTGGCTCAACCAGTATTCGTAGGCGAGACTGCGCCGGGCCGCGAGGACCTCGTCGGTGTCCGGCGCTCCGGTCAGTTCCCAGGTGATCGGGAGACGCTCGGTGCCGTCCATCGGAACCTGCTGGTACGCCTCCTCGAAGGTCAGGGGCGGCGTGGCCGGGCTCGCCACTGGCTCGGTGGTGGGCTGACTGTCATCGGTGCAGCCTGCGATCGTGAGGGCGACCGCCACGGCGAGGAGTGTGGTGGCCGGCCCTTGCGGCTTGCTCACTGCTTACCTTTCTCAGCGTGCCGTCAAGACTTGTGTCGAGCCCACGCGGTGCACGCCTTGCCGTACTTCGCCTCGCGGCCGGTGTCCGGATTACTCCGCGTTTCGGCGAGCCAGTGACGTTCACCGTCGCCGGATGCGACGTTCGTCATCGTGTACGACTGAACGCTGGCCCGCTTGTCGCGAACCGTGAAATCCGTGTCCTCGGATTCGTGCAGGTAGCCGTCGTCGGTACAGAACACGACCGTCGCCTGGTCCGTGCCGGTCTGCTCGACACCCATGACCCTGATCCACACCGGGCCCACGTAGGGATTGTCGCTCGTCGTGCTCGCGAACGGCGCCAGGAACCGGTCGTAATGGCTGTCGCCGTAGAAGTAGTTCCCGAGCGTGACGATCGGGCCCCAATCAGTCGCCTGGCTGAGCCAGTACTCGTAGGCGAGACTGCGGCGGGCGGCGAGGACCTCGTCGGTGTCCGGTGCTCCGGTCAGTTCCCAGGTGATCGGGAGACGCTCGGTGCCGTCCATCGGAACCTGCTGGTACGCCTCCTCGAAGGTCAGGGGCGGCGTGGCCGGGCTCGCCACTGGCTCGGTGGTGGGCTGACTGTCATCGGTGCAGCCTGCGATCGTGAGGGCGACCGCCACGGCGAGGAGTGTGGTGGCCGGCCCTTGCGGCTTGCTCACTGCTTACCTTTCTCAGCGTGCCGTCAAGGCTTGTGTCGAGCCCACGCGGTGCACGCCTTGCCATACTTCGCCTCGCGGTCGGCGTCGGGGTCGAGCACGCGGTCGGCGAGCCAGTGACGCTCACCGTCGCCGGATTCGACGTTCTCCATCACGTAGGACTGGATGGTTCCCCGCTTCTCGCGGACGGTGAAATCGGTGTCCTTGGTGTCGTGCCAGTAGCCGAGGTCGGTGCAGAACGTGACGGTTGCCTGATCCGTGCTGCTCTGTTCGACACCCATGACCTTGCTCCAGACCGGCCCGGTCCTCGGGTTGTCGCTCGTTGTCGTCGCGAACGGCGCCAGGAACTTCTCATAGTGCCGGTCGGTGTAGAAGTACCGTCCGATGGCGATGACCGGAGCCCATTCGGTGGACTGACCGATCCAATACTCATAGGCGAGACTGCGGCGGGCGGCGAGGACCACCGCGGTGTCCGGTGCTCCGGCCAGGTCCCAGGTGATCGGGAGACGCTCGGTGCCGTCCATCGGCAGCTTCTGGTAGGCCTCCTCAAAGGTCAGAGACGGCGTGGCGGCATTATCTGGTGCAGATGATGGCGTCGGAGTCGACGGGTCCTCGTTTGTGCAGCTTGCCGTAGTGAACCCCGCCGTCAGGACGGTGAGCATGACAGCCAGGGTCCTCAATCCGCGTTCTTCTCTTTTTGCGGTTTGAAGAGATCGTTCGCCCACTCGTAGCCCTCCTGATAAGAACCCCCGGCAGCAGTGGCGGCGCTGCCGACCGTGCTCTGGCCTATGTCGGCCTTATAGCGTTGCCAGAGCCGATAATCATCGCTGGTCCACTCGCTCACCGGTTTCGGCGCCCCGTCTACGGTGAGGTTTTCCGGCAGCTTGAGTGTGCCGCTGTTGTAGAGGGCCTGCTCGGTCAGGGCGACCGCAGTGTTGCGCCCGGCGCCCAAGGCCGTGGCGACCTCGTTGGTGGCCTGGTAGCGGTTGTCTACCTTGGCCTGCTCCTCGAGCTGTGACACCACGTCGCCGACGTATTCGCCGGCCAGGTCGCCGACGAGCGGGACGGGAATCCTCTCGGTAGCCTTGCCGACAATCTGGTCACTCAGGAAGCCGACCACCTTGTATGTCTTCTCGACATCCGAGTTGAAATCGGCGTCTATCTGCTCACTGGTCCTGTGGTGGACCTGGGTCGCGCCGAAGTCGAGGGCGCCCACCACGCTGCCGTAGTCGTGCGAGACGACGTCCATCGAGCGCAGATGCCCGTTCATGTCGTCCGTCGGATTCCGCCGGCCGGAGAGGATGTCGTCGTATGAGCCCGCCGTGTACACGGCCTCGGCGGTGGCGACGGTGTTGTGTGCGGTCTCGTCCTTGCCGATCTCGGCGAGGAAACGCACCAGGTGATTGCGATCGACGACGACGTCCTCGCCGGGCACTGCCGCGTTTCCCTCGGTGATGTTGAGGTTGACGTCGCGGATGTACGCCGCCGTGATGTTGGCCATCGAGTCGCGGAGCTGTGGCTTGATCAGGTCCTTGGCCGCGAAGTCCTCGGTCTTGCCGTTGCCGGGCTTCTCGCCGTTCTCGTAGCCGCGGGCCTCCTCGTCGACGTTGAGTTCGAAGATGATCGACTCGACGAGGCGGCGGGAATCCGGGCCGGGCTGGTCGGTGGTGGCGTGTTCTAGCGCTTCGCCGAACTTGTCGAGGGCGTCGTTCTGGTAGCCGTCCTGGTTCTTCATCGCCTCGACCGTCCAGGCCATCCCGCCGGGGACGTCCCGGGTCGTCTCCCAGTTGCGGTCGGTGAGGAGATAGTCGAGGCGGGGCAGCCGGCCGCGGCCGTCGTCGGGCTGGTCGGGGGCGTAGTCGACGGTGCCGGTGAGCAGGTCCCGAGTGCCCTCGCCGTTGCGGGACAGGGCCTCCATCAGGGTGTTCACCGGGTCGTACCCGGCCGGCGTGGTGTTGTCGTCGTGGCCCTGGGTCCAGTCGAGGCGGATGTCGTCCTTGCGGGACGCGGTCCACATGTCGCTGTTCTCGCCGGTCTGCATCTCGAAGTCGATCATGTCGCCGCCGACGGTGGACAGGAACTTGGCGTCGTAGTCGCCGCTGTGCAGCATCGGGCCGAGTAGCTGGTAGCCGTAGACGTCCGTGCTCCGGAACTGGTTGAGCGGGTTTCCGATGGTCATCTGGCTGCGCCCGGCGGCTGTCAGGTCGCTGATCCACTGGTTGGACAGCTCGTACTCGCCGGGCGTGTACTCCTCGCCGCGGGGGCCGGACGGGTGGCCGGTCCGCGTGGTCGCGGTGCTCAGCATCTGCCCGAGGCCGTTCTGCAGGTCCTTGACCAGGTCGGCCTGGTAGCGGTCGAACAGGAAGGCGCCGGTGTCGTCGCCGGGGCGGTCGAGTTGGTAGGTGGCGAACGTGCCGTTGAGCTGCAGCAGCCCTTCCGGCCCGAGGCTGTTGAGCAGGGTGTACGCGAACTCCCGGTCCTTGCCGTACAGCTGGATCAGGTTGCGCAGCTCTTCGAGTTCGGCGTTGGTGGGATCGTGCGCCGGGTCCTTGAGCGTGTTGATCAGGTCCTGGGCGCGCTTGATCGTGCCGGGCGGGGTGGAGCCGAATCCGGTTCCGGCCGACGGCAGGTTGTTCCTGATGGTGGTGGCGGTCGCGTCGTCCTGGGCTTTCGCGTATTCGACCACCGAGTGCAGGTCGCTGCTCAGCGTGCCGCTCTTGTCGACGGTGCCGATCGGGTTGTCGGGTGCGGTGACGGCCCCGGTGGCCGTGTTCACGGTGTAGCCGGCCTGCTTCGCGGACGCGATGATGCCGTCGGCCTGCGATTGCAGGCTCTTCATGGCGTACGCGTGCTGGTCGAAGGCGTCGGCCATGCTCTTGGCCGGCTGGTGGGAGTTGTCCACCTCGGCCCGCAGCCGTGCGGCCTTCGCCAGCGCCTCGGTGGACCCGTCGCCCCGGGGCCAGGCCGTGCTCAGGTTGCGGGTGCCGCTGATCAGCTGGTCCGTGGTGTCGTCGATGTCCCGGGCGAGCCGCTTCCACGCTTCGGCCGTGGTGTGCCAGGGCGCCGCGTCGAAGTCGAGCAGATCCTGCAACGTCAGGGAGCTCATCGGCCGGCCCCGGTCGTGCTGCGCAGGTCCTGGGCGTTCGTCTCGTCGGCGTCCTCGTAGTCGTTCGCCGCCGTGGTCAGGCCGGTGCCGAAGGTGTCGACCTCGCCGGTGATGCGGCGCAGCATGGTGAGCCATGCCGTTTCGGCCTCCGCCGCGGCGGCGCCGGCGGTGGACGCCGTCCCCTGACCGGGTTTCAGGTCGGTGCCGGCGGCCTTCACGGCATCACGCAGCGTGGTGGCCGCGCCGGTCACGTCTTTGCCGACGTTGCGCAACGCGGGTGCGTCGATCTCCAAATCCCCAGCTGGCACCGGTTCTCCCTCCCCCAAGGCGAACCGACACCGTACAAGGTGAAGATCGGAGAGAGGAAGGGAGCGCCGGGCTTGCCTCGATCATAAACTGGAAGTTGCTAGCTTTTGAGAGTTACTGTCAAAACATGGTTGCTTCCACTTCACGCTGGTACGCGCTGGCCGCCCTCTCGCTGTGCGCCATCGCCATCGGGCTGGACAGCACGGTGCTCAGCGTCGCGCTGCCGACCCTCGCCGCCGACCTCGGCGCCTCCACCGACGACCTCCAGTGGTTCACCACCTCCTACCTGCTCGTCCTCGCGGCCGGCCTGCTGCCCGGCGGGATGCTCGGCGACCGGTTCGGCCGCAAACGGTTCCTGCTCGGCGCGATGCTGCTGTTCGGCGGAGCGTCGGCGGCCTGCGCGTACGCGGCCACCACCGGCCAGCTGATCGCCGCCCGCGCGCTGCTCGGCCTCGCCTCGGCGGTGATCATGCCGCTGACCAGCGCGGTGGTGACCGTGCTGTTCGACGCCGGCGAGCGCCCCCGCGCCCTGTCGATCTGGGTCACCGCGAACGCGCTGGGCATCCCGCTCGGCCCGCTGCTCGGCGGCTGGCTGCTCGACCACTTCTGGTGGGGCTCGGTCTTCCTGATCAACCTGCCGCTCGTGGTGGTCGGCGTGATCGCCGTCGTGGCCTGGGTGCCCGAGTCGCACGGCGACCGCGGGCGGCGCTTCGACCTGCCCGGCGTGGTGCTCTCCACGACCGGGTTGGCCGGGGTCACGTACGGGATCATCGAGGCCGGCACCCGCGGCTGGACCGACCCGCGGTCGTTGCTCACCGTCACCGGCGGGCTCCTGGCATTCGCCGTCTTCGTGGGGTGGCAGCGCCGGGCGGCCGCCCCGCTGATCGACGTCGCGCTGTTCCGGTCCCGGGGGTTCACCGGCGGATCGGTGCTCGCCACGATCGCCGCCTTCGCCCTGTTCGGGCTGCTGTTCGCGTTGCCGCAGCTGTTCCAGGCGGTCGGCGGGCAGGACGCGTTCGGCACGGGCCTGCGGCTGCTACCGGTGATCGGCGGCCTGATGGCCGGGGCGCGGCTGTCCGACCGGCTGACCACCAGGTTCGGCCCGCGAGCCGTCATCGCCTCCGGGCTGGGGCTGATGGCGGCCTCGCTGATCGCCGGGGCGTTCCTGCCGTACGCGCTCGTGGCCGTCTGGGTCGCCACCACCGGGGCGGGCCTGGGACTCACCATGCCGCCCTCGATGAACGCCGCCCTCGGGGCCCTCGCCGTCGAACGCAGCGGTGTCGGATCGGCGCTGATCCAGACGATGCGGCAGGTCGGGAGCGCGGTCGGGGTCGCGGTGCTGGGCGCCGTGCTGAACGCGGGCTACCGGGACCGGCTGCCCGTGGCTGCGGGGGAGGAGGTCCGCGACAGCGCGGCGTCCGGGGTCGCGGTCGCCCAGCGGCTGCACGATCCGGGGCTGCTGGATGCGGTGCGGACCGCGTTCGTGCACGGCATGGACCGTTCGCTGCTGGTGTCCGGCGCGGTGGCCGCCACCGGCGTGGTCCTCGCGCTGCTGCTGATGCCGCGTGCCGGGAGGCCGGCGCCGGAGCTGGCAGAATCGGGGGTATGAGTGGCACCCCGGCCGGTGGCCTGCGCGAACGCAAGAAGGCCCGCACCCGGGCCGCCATCCGCGAGCACGCGATGCGGCTCTTCGAGCAGCAGGGGTACGCGGAGACCACCGTGGACCAGATCGCCGAGGCGGCCGAGGTCTCGCCGAGCACGTTCTTCCGGTACTTCCCGGCGAAGGAGGACCTGATCCTCGTCGACGACCTGGACGCCCAGCTGATCAGCGCGGTCCGGGCACAGCCGGCCGGCGTCCCGCCGATCGAGGCACTGCTGCACGGTATGCGCGCCATGCTGCGGGACCTGCCGCCGGAGGCGTGGGCGTACGAACGCCGCCGCCAGCGGATCCTCGCCGCGGTGCCGGAACTGCGGGCCCGGATGATGCATCAGATGACCACGGCGATCGACATGATCGCCGTGGTCGTCGCGGAACGCGCCGGCCTGCCCGCCGACGACTTCTCGGCCCGGGTGGCAGCCGGCGCGATGGTCGGCGCGATGCTGGCGATCCTGCCGCCGGGCGGCCTGGCGATCGCGGAGAGCGACTGGCCGGCCGGCATGGATCAGGCGGCGCGGGCCCTCGAACTGCTGCAGAAGGGCCTGCCCCTGGGGTGAGCTCCGTCGTTCCCGTCGTCGTAGGAGTTCGACGCGGCGGTGGCAGCGTTCACAATGAGAAGGGGGTCACCGGGTGCAGTCGACCGAGAGGGCCTTGGAGAGTTTGCCGTTGGAGCCCCAGACGCAGGTGTGGGTGGCGCGGGCCGCGGTCAGGTGGAACGGCTGGCCGTCCGGGCCGCGGACGGCGGTGGTGCCGTCCTTGCCGTCGTGGGTCCAGTCGACCTCGATCTGCCAGTAGATGTCGTACTTGGTGGTCGAGGCGAGCACCAGGAACTCGGCGGTGTCGGTGGAGACCTGCAGCGGCAGCCGGCGCGACGAGCTGTTGTTGTAGGCCGTCATCTTGGGCTTGGGCTGGTCGAGGTCGGCCTCCAGGTGCGGGCCGGGGCTGGGTGCGTTGCAGTCGATGGCGGCCTCGGTGGTGGCCTGGATCGGGGCGGTCTTGTCGCCGACCGGGACGGCGCGGACGGCCTTGATGGTGGTCGCCGACCCGTTCCCGGTGATCTTGACCTCGACCTGCATGGAGGTCTGCTGCACGGCGCCGGCGCCGCGGGCCCAGCCGGACAGGTCGTTGCCGGCCAGCGGGTCGGGGATCTGCCGCGGGTCCAGGTCGACGGTCCAGGCGTCGGTGCAGCGGCTCGCCTTGAGGCGGGTGGCGATGACCACCGGCTCGTCGGCCTCGGGCAGCGTCTGGGCCTGGGAACCCGATCCGTCGCTGCCGCCGGAGGTGCCCGCGCAGGCGGCGGGGCCAACAGCGATCATGGCGGTCGCGGCAACGCCGAGGAAGGCGTTGCGGGCGGTGGAGCGGGGTTCCGAGATCCGGATCACCGGTGATCCTCTCGCTACAGGGAGAAACGGGCCGCGATTAGCGTGGCCATCTGAGACGGCCCTCACATCATCTTGATCGTCATCTCATCGGCCGAAACGGTCGCAGAAATATGGCCACTCGGCTCTGGACTTCCCGCGCCGTGCCGCGTTTTCCATCGATTCTGGACGAAGTGGGCCATCCATGATTGCATCGGCGTACGTGAATTCTCGTCGCCGCCGCCCGCCGGAGTCCCCGAGGTGCCCATGCGCAAGGCCGTACCCCTGATCCTCGGTCTTCTCGCCCTGCTCGCGCCGACCGCCCTGACCGGGCCCGCGCGCGCCGGGATCCCGGCGCCCGAACCCGCCGCGACCGGCATCGCCTGGGGACCCTGCGGCCCCGACGAGCAGGCGCCGGCCCGGGTGCTCTGCGGCGCGCTCACCGTGCCGGTGGACCACGCGGCCCCGGCGGGCGAGACCCTCACCCTGGCCCTGGCGAAACGGCCGGCCACCGACCCGGCCCGGCGGATCGGCACCCTGATGTTCAACCCGGGCGGTCCCGGCGGATCCGGGGTGAACTTCATCTACCACGCCGAGACCGGCTTCTCGGCCGACCTGCTCGCCCGCTTCGACATCGTCAGCTACGACCCGCGTGGACAGGCCCGCAGCCGGCCGGTCCTCTGCGACTCCACACAGGTCGACGCCCAGTCGGCACTGCTCTACCCGGACAGTCCCGCCGAATACGCCGCGCTGCGCACCGCCAACCGGGCCCTCGCCGAAGGATGCCTCACCCTGACCGGCCCGCTGCTCGGGCACGTCGACACCGCCCACGTCGCCCGCGACGTCGACGCCATCCGGGCCGCCCTCGGCGAAGAGAAGATCAGCCTGTTCGGCGTCTCCTACGGGACGATGATCAGCCAGCAGTACGCGGAACTGTTCCCGCACCGGATCCGGGCCCTCGCCATGGACTCGTCGATGGACCACGCCCAGGGCATCGCCGGATACCAGGGCTGGGAGAGCGTGGCGATGGAGGAGTCGTTCGGCCAGTTCGCCGCCTGGTGCTCCCGGACCGTGGCCTGCGCCCTGCACGGCGCGTCCGTCCTGGACTACTTCGACGCGCTGTACGCCGACGCCGACGCCGGAGACCTGGTGGTGGACGGCGCCCCGGTCACCCCGGAAGTCCTCGTCGACGCGGTCTTCGGCTACCTGTACGGCCCGTCGCTCTGGTTCGAACTGGCCGACCTGCTGCTCTACATCGGCGGCGACGGCCTCGCCCCGCACGGCGCCCAGCTGCCCCGCGGCGAACCGGTCCGCAACGGGTACCTGCCGGTGATGTGCTCCGACTACCACTACGACCTCTACACGTACCCGGCGGTGGCGATCCTGGAGAAGGCCCAGAACGCACTGGCCCGGCACACCCGCCTCAACCCGCTGGCCTGGACCGACCTGACCGGCTGCCAGAACTGGCCGTACCCGGTGACCAACCCGCCGCACCGGCTGCGGGCGTCACCCGCCCTGCCCCCGATCCTGATCAGCAACAGCCGGTACGACGTGGCCACCCCGTACCAGTGGGCGCTCGGACTCGCGGGACAACTGCCCAGCTCCCGGGTCCTGACCTACGACGGGGTGGGCCACGGGACGTACTGGCTCAGCGACTGCGCCCGGCAGACGATCGACGACTACCTGCTCGCCGGAGTGCTCCCGGAGGCCGGCGCGCACTGCCCGGCGGTCTTCCCGTCGACGCCGCTCGACAAGCAACAGTCCACCCTGACCAGCCCGCTGCCACCCTACGGACGGTGACCCGTGGAACCCATCACCGACGCCGGGACGGCGCAGCTCACCCTCGCGGCGGTGCTGGGCATCACCGCGGTCGTCCTGCTCATCGCCGCCGCCAAATGGCACCCGTTCCTGGCCCTGATCGCCGGCGCCGGGGTGCTCGGACTGACGGCCGGCGCCGCACCCGGCGACACCGTCGACTCGTTCACCACGGGACTCGGCACGACAGCCGGCAACGTGGGCGTCCTCATCGCCCTCGGCTCGATGATCGGCGCGCTGCTCGCCGAGACCGGCGGCGCCGACGGCATCGTGAACCGGATCGTCACCGGCGTCTCCGGGGCCGCCCTGCCGTGGGCGATGGCGGGCGTGGCATCCCTGATCGGGCTGCCGCTGTTCTTCGAGGTGGGCGTGGTGCTGCTGGTGCCGATCGTGCTGCTGGTGGCACGGCGTACCGACGTGGGCCTGCTCCGCCTGGGGATCCCGGCGCTGGCCGGGCTGTCGGTGCTGCACGGGCTGGTGCCGCCGCACCCGGGGCCGCTGGTGGCGATCTCCAGCCTGAACGCGGACCTGGGCCTGACCCTGCTGCTCGGGCTGGTCTGCGCGATCCCGACGGTGATCATCGCGGGGCCGGTGTACGGGAACTTCATCGCCGCGCGGGTGCCGGTGCCGGTCCCGCCGGCCGCCTCGTCCCCGGACCGCCCGGACTCCGGTCCCGCCGGCGGTCAGGACCTCGTCGACCGGGACGACCTCGGCAACCCCGGAGCGCCCGGTGACCTCGTCGACCCGCAGGTCGGCCGGCGGCGCAACCCGGGCTTCTGGGCGGCCGTGCTGACCGTTCTGCTGCCGGTGGCCCTGATGCTCGCCCGCGGCATCGCCGAACTCGCCCTCCCCGACGGCAACAGCGTCCGAGCCGCCCTCGAAGTCGTCGGCGAACCGGTGGTGGCCCTGCTCGCCGGGGTGTTCGTCGCCATGTGGTCGCTGGGCCGCCGCGCCGGCTTCGACCGGCGGGAGACCTCCGCGGTGATCGGCGGCTCGCTGCCCCCGATCGCCGGGATCCTGCTCATCGTGGCGGCCGGCGGCGGCTTCAAACAGGTCCTCGTCGACGCCGGCGTCGGCACCGTGATCGCCGACGCGGCCCAGGACGCGAACATCAACGCCCTGGTCCTCGGCTTTCTGGTGGCGGTCGGCATCCGCGTCGCCACCGGCTCGGCGACCGTCGCCACGATCACCGCCGCGGGCATCGTGGCCCCGCTCGCCGCCACCCTCGACCGCCCCGAGGTGTCCCTGCTCGCGTTGGCGATCGGGGCCGGCTCACTGTTCTTCTCACACGTGAACGACGCCGGGTTCTGGCTGGTCAAGGAGTATTTCGGGATGACCGTGGGGCAGACCATCAAAACCTGGTCGGTGATGGAGACCATCATCTCGGTCGTCGGTTTCGCCTGCGTGATGCTCCTGAGCCTGATCGTCTGAGGTCCCCGGCGAGCCCGTTCCCAGGTTCGTCGGCTACCTTGCGTCACCGTGAAGCGTTCCCGGATTCTGCCTGCCGTCCTGCTCTGCGCCAGCCTGGCGAGCCTCGCCGCCTGCGGTGACGACGCCGACGTGGCCGCCACGCCCCCGTCGTCGGCGGCAGCCTCGACCGCCGCGGGCTCATCGACCGCCGCGGGCTCATCGGCGGCCGCCGGCGATGACGCGGCGGCCTCCGGGCCGGTCGACGACGCGGCCCTCTGCAAGAAGGTGAGCGAGGCCGGTTCGACCATGAAGGGCGGCATCACCGACGCGGCCCAGCCCGACGGGGGCGTCAAGGCGGCCGACGCGAAGAAGGCGTTCACCGGCTTCCACACCACGATGACCGGCGTGCTGGCCACCGCCCTCGCCCCGGACAGCGAGGTGGCCACCGCCGTCCGCGCGATCACCGACGAGGTCGGCAAGGCCGCCGCCACCGACAACCCGATCGGCACCGCCGCCGACGCGGACTTCGCGGGCCTGAGCACCGCCCTGACCGCGGCCTGCAAGACCGTCAACGTCACGGTCACCTTCTAGGGGTACGCGTGAGACCACGTCCCGATGGTGGGACGTGGTCTCACGCGTACCCGCGAAGAGGTCGCTCTCTGATCAGCGGAAGCGGTCGAACCAGGCGGCGGGGCCGGAGGAGGCCCGGCGGGCTGCGGCGCGGCGCTGCTGGATGAGGACGGCGGCGGCGCCGAGGACCGCGGCGACGGCGGCCACCGGGAGGGCCTTGCGGACCGTGGGGCGGCGGGTCGCGACAGCAAGCCGTTCCCGGGTGGAACCGGCCACGCGGGCGGTCGTCGTGCCGGCCGCGGCGAGCGTCTGCTTGGCCTGGGCGACGGTCTCGCCCGCGGCCTGCTTCGCCCGGCCGGTGATGTCGGTCTTGGCGGCCAGCGCCTCGACCGTGTCACCGAGGTCGGCACGGGTCCGCTTGATCTCGTCGGTGAGTTGTTCCTGGCCTGTCGGAATGCTGGTTGCCATGGGTTCTCTGTGCCCCGTCCGTGAGCAGGCGAAACAGTTGGTGGTGGGGTTAACCCCACCCGGCATCCGGGTGGTGGCGGCAATGTTGTGAAACGTCATCGTTGGCACGCTCGTGCCATGACATCGACCATGCAGAACACGTCGAGGCGGGTCACCGCGCTCACCCTCACCGCCGCACTGACCCTGGCCGGGGTGGGCGCGACCGGCGTCGCGGCCCAGGCCGGCGGCACCACGATCCAGGACGCCGCCCAGCGTGTGGTCGCCGCCGGAGCCCCCGGATATCTCGCGCGGGTCGACGACGGGCGGCGCGTCGAGACCGCTGCCGCCGGGGTCGCCGACCGCGCCACCGGGCGGCGCCTCGGCGCGGACGACCAGTTCGAGATCGGCAGCAACACCAAGATGTTCACCGCCACCCTGGTCCTGCAGCTGGTCGACCGGGGGCGGGTCCGGCTGGACGCGCCGGTCGAACGGTACCTGCCCGGGGTCGTGCCGAACGGCGCGCACATCACGGTACGGATGCTGCTCAACCACACCAGCGGGCTGTTCAACTACACCGAGGACGAGGAGTTCATCCCGTCGGTGCTGGCGAACCCGGGATACGCCCACACCGAGCGGGAACTGCTCGACGTGGCGTTCGCGCACGAGCCGGTGTTCGCGCCGGGGAGCAGCTGGTCGTACTCGAACACCAACTACATCGTGGCCGGGATGCTCGTCGAGAAGGCGACCGGCGAACGACTGCCCGACCTGGTCCGGGACCGGATCACCCGGCCGCTGGGGCTGACCCGCACCTACCTCGCCGACCCGCGGGCGACCCGCACCGGCCGCGGCTACACGGTCGCCTTCGCCTCGGGGACACCGTCCTACACCGACACCAGCGGCGGGGCGGTCGGCGCGTGGGGCGGCGCGGCCGGCGGGATCATCTCCACCGCTTCGGACATGTCCCGGTTCGTCGAAGCGCTGCTGACCGCCCGGCTGTTCTCCGCCGAGCAGCTCCGGCAGATGAAGACGACGGTGGCGCTGCCGGCCGGCGGGTCGTTCACCGGCGGGTACGGCCTGGGCCTGATCCGCGTCGACTACCCCTGCGGGACGGTGTGGGGCCACGACGGCGGCACCCTGGGCCACCAGAGCTGGGCGGTGGGCACCGCCGACGGCAGGCGCAGCGCGATCAGCGACTTCACGACCGCCCTGATCGACATGACGCCGAACCCGGGCGCGGTACGCCTGACCGAGACCGCCGAGGAGACCAGCAAGGTGGTCATCTGCCGGGCGCTGGGCTGATCGATACCGATAGCCTCGGGCGGTGAATCGACGGGGATGGCTTCTGGTCGTGGCCGCCGCGGCGGCGCTGGCGCTGGTGTCGCTGGCCTCGAACGTGACGACCACGAGCCAGCTGGAAGGCAAGGCGGACACCCTTCTCGCCGTACGCTTCACCGCCAGCAGACTGGTGAACGCGGGGGCGGTCTGGGCCGGGCTGGCGGTGCTGGCCGGATGGCTGGTCCGCCGTCCGGTCCCGGCGTTCGCCGCCGGGATCGTGGCCCTGCTGACCGCGTGTGCCGTGCACTACGGCACGGGGCTGCTCGTGGGGATGTTCGACGCGGCCGTGTGGTCGGACAACCGGATCTGGCTGCTGGCCGCGGCCGTGGTCGGCGGTCCGCTCGGCCTGGTGGGGGCGGTCGCCCGGCGACCGGGCCGGTGGGGGCTCGCGGCCCGGCTGATCGTCCCGGCCGGCGCCGTCCTCGAACCGTTCGTCATCGGACAGTTCACCGCACCCGCGATCCTGCCCTGGCCGACCCGGGTGTCCGGCTTCGTCAGCGGTGCGATGCTGCTGACACTGGGACTGCTGGGCTGCCTGCGCGTGCTCGTCGTGCTGGTCGTGCGCAAAAGGCAGCCCTCCGGCGCTGAGCTCCGCCGCTCGTCGACAGTGAGTTGATCTACGGTGGACGGATGAGTTCCGATCCCTTCGCCGATGCGGTCCGTGCCGCCTTCCGCCGCGGTGACAACAACGCGGTGCTCGCGATGGCCGGCACCGAGGTGGACCGGGCCCGCGCGGCGGGGGAGCCGGCCGGCGAGGTGGAGGGCCTCTACGCCCAGTCCCGGGTGGCTCTCCGCGGCGGCGACCTGCCCGGCGCGGAGACGCTCGCCGGGCAGGCCCTGGACGTCGCGATCCGGTCCGGGGATCATGCGCTCGAGGAGCGGCCCCGGCACGTGCTGGCCGCGGTCGCCCGCCTGAACGGTGACTATCCGCTGGCCAAGGAGCGTTACCTGGCCAGCATCGCCCTGAACAGGGCGCTGGGCCGCTCCCTCGACGCGGAACTGCACAACCTGGCGTTCACCGAACTGCACCTGGGCAACCTGTCTGAAGCCCGCGAGCTGTTCCGGGCCGTGCGCGACCAGGACGGCTCCCTCGTTCCGTACCTCTGCGTGGCCGCCGCGGCCGTCGCCTCCGCGGAAGGCGACCACGCGCGGGCCGCCCGCATGCTGGGTCTGGCCACGGCAGCCTTCGCCGCCATCGGGCAGGTCCCCGATCCGGACGACGCCCTGGAACTGTCCTCCGCTCGTACCCTGGCTGAAGAGGTCTTGGGCGTGGCCCGTTTTGCCGAGGAGTAGGCCGTGGGTGCGACCTGACCCCCGCCGAAGACCGAGATCGACGGGCCGTGCGGATGACGACGGGATCGCGCGGAGCGTCCAGGCGTCCCCGGGGTGATGCCTGACCGGACTTGCCGGGGCCGCGCCTGATTCCTTTGATCGGGGCTCCGGTAGCGGTGTCCCCTGCCGACGTCATGTTGGCGTGGTCTCGCCGGGCGGTGAATTCGCGGAGTTCGGTGAAGTCGAGAGGTGGGGGCGACGGTGCCGACGGCGAAGAGGCGGGTGTCCAAAAATCAGCGCGACGCCAGCTTCCCGTACCGCTGCATCGATGCCAGCGATCTCTTCGAAGATCTTGAGGCGGGGCGTCTTTATATCGCGCTACAGGATCAAGAACGCGGCCCAACCGTAGGCCCTGAGCGTGTGAATGCGCTCAGGGCCTACGGCCCCGCGCACGCCCAGTTAGGTGCGGCCGCTACAGCGAGCTACGGCTGCGGCGACCCCTTTCATTGCCATCCCCAGTGCAGAGGCTGCGGCTGCGGCAGCCTGCGACCTGCGCGGCCATCGGTACCATACCGCGTTCGATACGGCGGCGAACGAAGCACGGGAATTAATCGATGAACTTTGATATTTATGGCTAAATGGCGGCAATTATGACAGCAGTCGGCAAGTATGCTGTTGCCGCAGGCGCGCGAGAACGGAAAGGTCTATTTCGGGATTTTGGCCTATCTGCAGATTGTGACTACTTGCAAGCAGTGAACGCCTAATTGGTATCCTCTATTTGGTCAGCCCGACTCTGCAGTTCAAATGCATGCGCATCCCAATCGGGTCCGAATGATAGAAGATCAGCCGCCGCCTCACGCAGGATGGCCACGTCGGTGGGGCGCTGAAGGCATGCCAGCCTAAAGGCCAGGTTCCGGGCCCACGGCGGCATTGCTATCCAGTCCTCAGCAGCGATTTCACGTAGAACGGACAAAATTTCATCAGCTGAAGCAAAGGTGACTCGCTCGGCAAACGTCCGCATTGCATCGACCTTGTCGTTCCGGTCGTCCTCTTGGTTGGCCGCAATCAGCTTCCTGGCAGCTAAATCGAGTTCATGAATCGGCATCGCCTTATTTCACTCCCAACTGTGATTTCAGTAGGTTGGAACATTGAATGCGCCGTCGCGCGTATTGGTCACACGGTACCCGATCTTGGCGCCACCTACATTGATATACCTTTCGAGGATGCCCTTGAAGCCCGACGTGCCTGGAACTGGAACCTGGCCTCCGCTCGCCCTGAAAGCATTGACGTCGCGAGCAATCGCAGTCTCGACCTGATCTGCCGTCAGTGTTGTGGTCCGAAGATCATTCATCCCACTAGGACCTTCATGAGCGCGGTTAAACCCATGTCCAGTATTGAATCTCCAGGTTTCACCATCGATTTCGGCGGTACGCCGAAGGTCAACTCCCGAACCCTTAAGCGAAATTTACGCATCCACCGGTGTTATGGGCAAGGACCGGCGTGATTCCGGCAAGCACATAGTAGGTGTGTAGGCCGGCGATGGTGAGGTTGTACGCATCGCCGTAGTGATGTGTATCTATGTCTAAATAGTCGACGGCGACCAGCCCGGACGGGGTGTGGACCCGGTCGCCTTCGTCGAGTTCTTGGGCGTCTTGCCACCGGTGGTGGGTTTGGTTCCAGAACTGGTGGTCTTCGGTGGTGGTGATGGTCTCGCCATCGATTGTTAGTTCGTAGAGGTCGTCTTCATGAATCCAGATGGCTTCGATCTGGCGCGGGCCTTGTTCGCCGGTTACAGGATTGGTGGCGAGGACTTCGTCAGCGACTTCGAGTTCGTCGAATCTCTTGCTGGTGCCGTCGGCGAGCAAAACGCGGGTGTCGGCGCTGAAGCTCCGGAAGTAGCAAGAATCCGCGCGTTCTTTGTCCTGGATTATTTTGTTGGCGGCTCGGACATGGTGTGTGGCGCGGATGTCGCCGTCGCCGCAGACGCCGACTTCGACGCACATTGCGACGGTGCGGTCCCATTGGGTCAGTGCGGTGTATTGGGCGCTGCACTGGACGTATTCGAGGCCGCATGCCATCTGGATCATGTCGAAGACGTCGGATTCGCAGGTATAGTCGCACATCGCCACCTGGTAGTCGGCCCGGGCACGGTCGACTCCGGCAGCGAGGGCGTCGATGTCGGGGCCTTTGGCGCGGGGGACGATGCCGTTGATCGTTCGGCGGCCGTTGAAGTCGGTGCTGACGGTGGTGCCGTTCGGCAGGGAGTAGCTGGTGCCGCCGCCGGTGTAGACGTTGCCGTGGTTCTTTTTGCCGCCTGTGGGGTGGCCGGCGTATTTGCCGGGGTCGACGATGTTGCCGGTTTCGGGGACGAAGCGGACGCCGTTGCCTGAGCCGTCGCCGGTGTCGCCGAGCAGGCCGGTGGGGTCGCTCATGGTGATGGGCGTGTTGTTGGCGTACGCGTAGCCGTTCCACTGCTGCGGGTCGGCCATGTCCTGGATCGGGTCCACCGAGATGAACCGCCCCAGGGTCGGGTCGTATTCGCGAGCACCCAGGTGGATCAGGCCGGTGTTGTCGATGACACCACCGACGAAACCCCGGTTGTTGGGCCAGGCTCCGGCAGAGGTGGCGCCCCGCTCGGTGCCGTACGGCGTCTGTCGCCGGACGGTCGATTCCTGGGTGGTGGCGTCGATGGCCACCGAAGCGGTGCCCTGGTGGTCCGGGGACAGCCAGGTCAGGCCGTCGGCCGCACGAGACGGCGATCGTCGGCACGGACGGCACGCTCGGATTCTCCAACGCCGTCCTGCAGCCGTTCCACGGTGACTGGGAGATCGACGGTCAGGCCGAGGTGCGCAGGTCGGTCCGGGGTTCCGCGCCGAACCGGCAGGTCGTCGTCGAGTGGCACAACGTGCGCCACCATGACGATCCGAACACCCGGCTCACCTTCCAGGTGATCGTCGACGAAGCCGGCGGGTTCAGCTACCTCTACCCGAACACGGACACGTCGTTCGTCCGCAGCGGTGGGGTATCTGCCATCGGGCTGCGGACCAAGGACGGAGCGTTCGGTCCTGCAGTACTCCGACCGCTTGACCGCTCTCCGTCCCGGGTTCGGGCTAAGGATTCTGCCTACAAGCTGATCGCTGATTCCTGAGGCGGGGTGAGGACCGGGTTTCCGGTCCTCGCCCCGCTTTCTGTTACCGCCCTGCCCAAGAACGTTCAGAGCGTTGGGCGACACACCGTCAGGGCTGATGGCCGGGTGGTGGCGGATCCGGTACGCATGCGGCACAGCTCAGTGACCAGGAAGTTCTAACGCTGCTGTGCCCTCACTCGCCGAGGCACCTGCTCACCGATCAGATTGCGTCGGTCCATGGTCGTTTCTCGCATCCGCCGGCGGGGATACGGTCCGGCAGTTCGTCACCGGTTCAACGAAGGAGCAGTGTCGAAAATCGAACGCGAGTCGATGCCGATCGACCGAATCCCTGCGCTCACCTCGCGATTGAAGTCATCGATGACTTCGGCCAGGTCGGCCCACGGCAGAGGGCCGGTGCTTCGCTCGGGATCGAAGACCGATCTCACAGACCAGCCGCCCGTATCTCGGTAAACGGTAATGGCGCCGGCCTCGTCGAAAGACATCGAATCGAAGACGAAGTCGTCGTCGGGCTCGCCACCCGAGGACTTCCACATCGTGAGGTCACGAGCGAGCTCCGCCACCGGGAACATCGCCTCCGCGTAGACGACGCCGGCATCGTCCGCGACCTCGAAATCAGCCTCGATATTCACCAGAAGGTCTGCGAGAGAGGTGTGTCGCGACTCCTCCACATTGACTCCCGTGAACGAGAACTTCACCCAGCTCTCCCGGTGGTGATGGGAAATGCCGCCCGGTCGCCGTGGCGTCATGCGGTGGTGCGGAGCAGGGCACCACGGAGCTGGTCGTGGAGGAAGGCCTCGGCGTCGTCGAGTGGCCAGCCGTTGGTGTCGGTCAGCGCGAAGTAGGACGCGTTGTCCAGGTAGAACCAGATGATGTCGGCGGCCCGGTCGACGGTCAGGCCGTCGTGCAGGGCGCCCAGGTCGTGCAGGCGCCCGGCGGCCCGGCGGAATCCCTCGCGGCGGCTCTCGGCGGCCAGGCGCAGGGCGTCGGCGACGGCCGGGTCCTGGGAGGCGGTCTCGGCGACGACGCGCATCACGTCGTGCCAGTCGGCGAACTTCAGGCGCGTCTGGTGGGTCAGGTAGCGCACCAGGCCGGCGGCGTCCGGTGCGTCGGCCAGCCGTTGCTTGATCTCCTCGGTCTCCGGGCTGGTGGTGGCTGACGCGATCACGGTACGCAACAGGCCCTGCTTGCCGCCGGCCACGGCGTAGACCGTCGCCGGGGCGACCCGGGCCTGCCTGGCGATCATGTCGACCGTGGTCGTCTTGAAGCCCTGCCTGCTGAACAGGTCGTGGGCGGCCTGCTCGATGGCCCTCTTGGTTGCGGCCGCGTACTCGGCACGCCTGGTCGTCGTCACCCGCACATAGTAGGGCTCCGTTTGTCAGAGTCTAACTCTGATGAATAGAGTGTTGCTCCATGAACTACGTCTTCATCCCCGGCGCGTGGCACGGCGGCTGGTCCTGGACGCCCGTGGCGCACCGGGTCCGGGCCGCCGGGCATTGCGCGTACACGCTGACCATGCCCGGCCTCACCCTCGGCGACAGCCCGCGTGACCTGCGGCTCGCCGACGCGACCGACCACCTGATCCACGAGATCGAGAGCCGTGACCTGACCGACGTGGTGCTCGTCGGGCACAGCTGGGCGGGCTTCCCGATCACCGCCGCGGCACCCCGGCTGACCGCCCGCCTTCGCGAGATCGTCTTCTTCAGCGCCTTCGTGCCGCTGCGCGGGCAGTCGATGCTCGCGGCCTTCGGCCCGGAGGCTGAAGCGTTCTACCTGTCCGTCATCGAGGCCGACCCCGACCACGGCATCGGCCTCGACTACGAGACGTTCCGGGGCACACTCATGCCGGACGGCCCCGACGAGGCCGCCCGGATCGTCTTCGAACAGCTGATTCCGCAGCCCGGCGGCTACATGAGCGAGGCCCTCGACGTCGACGGGGTGGCCACCCTCGGCGTGCCGGTCCGCTACCTGCTCGCCGAGAACGACACCGGCCTCGCCGCCCCCGGCCCGGAACTCGCGGCCCGCGCCGGCGTCGAGCCGATCATGGTGCCGGGCGGTCACGAGGCCCTGCTCACCCACCCCGACGAGATCGCCAAAGCCCTGCTGGGTTGAGGTGGCACAAATTCGGACGCTGGTGCGTCAACGAGATTACGCATCGCGACTGAGCCCCGTGACCTGGGGACGATGACGGTGGCCGGCTGGGGGAAGCAGCAGTGGGGCGGGGAGCAGGAGCGCTTCCTGCGTAAGGTCGAACTGCCGTTCAAGCCGGACGCGGAGTACTTCGACGACCCGTGGTGGGAGGAGAACCCGGCCTACCCGCGCGCGACGATCTGCGGCCGGGCCGTGGACCAGAAGAGCCACTGCGGCGGGGATTCGGGCGGGCCGGCGCTGCACCGGCTGCCGGACGGCATCGTGAGCGCCGGCGGCGACTGCGAGTGGGACAACGGCGAGGAGGCGACCCCGGTCTACACGGACGTCGCCTACTTCAGCACCGACATCCAGCAGGCCGTCGACATGCTGCTCGCCGACGCCACCTGACCGTGGGATAGCCGATGGTCCCGCCCGTCCCGGATGCGGGGGCATCCCGGACGGGCGGGGGCTCGACGCCCCGGAGGCATCAGGGGACGAGGTTCCGCAGCCGGTCGTCGGAGGCGGAGCCCGCTTCTGCTGTGTACGCGACGATGGTGAGCCCGGGATCCTGGGTGATCTCCAGGGCCTCGTAGGGGAGGACGAGTTCGCCGACGGCGGCGTGGTGGAACACCTTCGTGCCGGTGCGGTGGAAGCGGACGTCGTGGCGGGCCCACCGGTCCCGGAAGTCGGCGCTGTGCTCGACGAGTTCGGTGATCAGGCTGGTGAGGTCGGTGTTGTCGGGGAACAGGCCGGTGGCTGAGCGCAGGACGGTGACAGCCTCGTCGGTGGCGGCGTTCCAGTCCTGGTGGAAGTGGCGTGCGCGGGGGTCGAGGAACGCATAGCGGGCCAGGTTCGGTTGGTCGCTGTGGTCGAACGCCTCGGTGAACAGGGCTCGCCCCAGGTCGTTCGTGGCCAGGATCTGCATCCAGGGGGTGAAGACGGCGACGGCTGAGCCGGTCATCGTGTCCAGGAGCCGTTGCACGCCGGGGCGTACGGTCCGGGACGGGTGGTCGCCTGGTCCGGAGCTGGTGGCTCTGGCCAAATGGTGCAGGTGCTCGCGTTCTGCGTCGTCCAGTTGCAGCGCCTGGCTGACGGCGTCGAGCACCTGCTCGGAGACGCCGCGGAGGTGTCCCCGCTCGATCTGGTTGTAGTAGTCGACGCTGACACCCGCGAGCAGGGCGACCTCTTCACGCCGGAGGCCGGCGACCCTTCGCCGGCCTCCGTAGGTGGGCAGGCCCGCCCGGTCGGGGGTGATGCGGGCACGCCGGGAGGTGAGGAAGGCGCGGATGTCGTTCTGGTGGTTCACGTTCGGGGCTCCGGCGGCTGGGGTGTACTGGCAGTACAGGGAAGAGCGGCACCTCGTCGGCGCGACGGCTCCTGGTGTGAGGTGGACACCAGGCCACAGGGCGTGGCCGGCAAGGAGGATCACATCATGGACCAGACCGCTGTCGCCGCTTTTGTTCAGGCACACCTCGACGCTCTCCAGCGGGGCGACATCGACGTGGTGACGGAGGACTTCGCGGCGCCGCTGCGCCCGCACCTGCCGGGCATCGTGGCGTCGTTGCCGATGCCGTTCGCGTCCGCCGAGAACGTGAGCATCGAGGTGGAACCGGAACAGGCCGTCGTCGTCAACCGGCTCACCGGCGAGAACGGCGTCGTGATCACCATGCGCTCCGTCTGGACCGAGGTCGGCGGGCGCCCGCGGATCATCGACGGCGCTCCGGTGTAAACCGGACACCCGGGGCGGCCGGTGGTGAATCGGCGTACGGGTGACCGTTCCCCGCCGGTGACGGGCGGTCGGCGGTGGGCGGCACTTTCGCGGCACTTGCTCGTCAGTTCGGCGGCACAAGGGCTCCGTAATTTTCGTACGGCGACCGCCTGCCGCACGGGAATCGGGGATGCCCGCATGAGCTGTGACCGGATCGATGCCCTGCACGCCGACCACTACGCCAGCCTGCTGCGGTTCCTGATCAGGCTGACCCACGGTGAGCAGCAGACCGCCGAGGACCTGGCCCAGGAGACGATGCTGCGGGCGTGGCGGCACGCCGACCGGCTGCCGGACGACTTCGGCGGGGAGCGGCGCTGGCTGTTCGCGGTGGCCCGGAACCTGGTCATCGACCTGTTCCGGACCCGGCGCAGCCGTCCGGCGGAGACCCCGGTGCTCGACCTGGGCTGGGTTCCGGCCAGCGGGGACAGCAGCGAGGCCGCGATCGCCGTCCAGTCGGTGCTGACCGCGTTCACCCGGCTGACCGACGCCCAGCGCGACGTCCTGACCGATCTTCATCTGCGCGGCGAGGAGGCGGGCGTGGTCGCCGCTCGGTTGCGGGTTCCCGTCGGGACAGTGAAGTCCCGGGCACATTACGCCCTGCGAGCCCTGCGCGACGCGATGGACGTGACCGAATGACCGTCACCCAGGACCAGATCGTCACTCAGGACCGGATCAACCCCGTGGGCCGGGCCGTGTTCGTCGGCCAGTTCTTCGGCGTACGCGCGAACCAGGTCGTGCAGGGCATAACGGTGCAGTCCCCGACGGGTCAGCAGTCCGGTGCCGGCCAGCTCGCCGAGCCGGGCGACGGTGGCGGACCGGGCGGCACCGGGCACGCTTGACGGGTCGATCTCCGCGCCGGAGCGGCTCAGCCGGCGGAACAGCCGGGCCGTCTCCGGGCGCAGCCGCCGGTACGACCGGTCGAAGACGGCCCGCAGGTCGATGCCCGGGTCGGCGCCGGCGAACGCGTCCAGTCCTGGCTCCCGGCATAGCGCGTCCGCCATCTCCGGCAGCCGGACCGGGCCGAGTGCCGGGCGCCCGGCGGCGACCACGGCCAGGGCCAGCGGCAACCGGCCGGTCCGGGCCAGGACCGACGCCACCGCGTCGCGTCCGGCCCGGTCGTCCGGCGGCGGTACACCGAGCCGGGTCAGTAGTTGCCCGGCGGCGTCGGTCGGCGGCGGCACGTCGACGGTGACCAGCAGCGCCCCGTCGACGGCGGCGAGCGCGTCCAGGCCGCCCCGGCCGGTGACCAGCACCAGGCTGCCCGGCGCGGCCGGGATCAGCGGCCGGACCTGGGCGGCGTCCCGGGCGTCGTCGAGCAGGATGAGCAGGCGGCGTCCCGCGGTCACCGTGCGGAACAACGCGACCTGACCGGCCACATCCGGCCCGCCGGGCGCGCTGATCCCGGCGCCCAGTGAGGTGAGCAGGGCGGTCAGCGCGTCGGCGGGGTCGCGCGGCTCGCCGTCCGCGGAGCCGTGCAGGTCGAGGAAGAGCTGGCCGTCGGGGAACCGGGACGTCACCTCGTGGGCCCAGCGTACGGCGAGCGCGGTCTTGCCGACGCCGGGCAGCCCGTCGAGGGCCAGCACGACGGCACCGGTCGTGTGCTCGGCGCCCTCCTCCAGCCGGCGTGTCAGCAGTGCCCGCTCGGCGCGCCGTCCGACGAACAGCGCGGACCCCGGCGGCAACTGGGCCGGGACGGGCGGCTGCACACCCGTACCCGCCAAAGGCGCAGGCCTGCGCAGAATGGTCTCCACCGCCGCGGTGAGCTCCCGGCCGGGCGGAACGCCCAGGTCGGCGGCGATGCGCTCGCGGACGTGGTGGAACCGCTCGATCGCCTCGGCGGCCCGGCCGACCGCCGCGAGGGTCAGCAGCAGCCGGGCGAGCAACGGCTCGTCGAGCGGGTCGACATCCACGGCGGCGGTCAGCGCGGGCAGCAGCGCCTCGGCGTCGCCGTGGTCGCCGTGCCCGAGGGTGGCGTCGGCGGCGGCCACCGCCACCGACGAGCGTTCCCGGTTGACCGAGACGATCAGCGGATGGCTCTCGGCGCCGAGGCCGTCGGCGAAGCGGCCGGTCCAGAGAGCGAGCGCCTCCCGGTACGCCGGGATCGCCTCGCCCGGACGGCCGCCGCGGAGTCCGTCCGCGGCGGTGGCGGCGCGCTCCCGGAACAGGGACAGGTCGGCCGACGCGGCGGGCAGGGCCAGCCGGTAGCCGCCGGGGCGCCGCAGCAGCCACTGGCCTTCGGCGCGGCGGGCGAGTCCCGGTTCGAGGGCGCGGCGGATCGCGCCGATGTGCCGGTGCAGCACGTTGACGGCGCTGGGTGGCAGGCCGTCGGTCCAGAGGAGACCGGTCAGCTCGGACACCGGCACCGGGTGACCGCCCCGGGCCAGCAGCAGCGCCGTGACCAGCCGGGGCTGGCGGGCGCCGAGGTCGACCTCACGGCCGTCCCGCCAGGCGCGCAGGCCGCCCAGGGCCGTGAACCACACCGGGGCTGCCATGCCCTCACTCTCCTCGGTCCAATGCCCACAGTGATGATGGTGCAACACTGTGCAAGCACGGACCAATCTCCTCGTCTGCCGGGCTTCCGACACATTCGTCCGCATGGCACCGGTACGAGGGATCCGCGGGCCGCCCGAGAACGCGATCGGCAGCCGGGCCGTAGTCCGAGGTAGGACGGCATGTTCGCCGTCGTTCCCCGCGACGAAAGGACGATCCATGCCCGGTCAGATGACCCTCGACCCGGAGGCCGTACAGGCGTTCGCCCAGTACCTGCTCCAGCAGCGGGAGACGCTGCAGAGCGCCCTCCAGGAGGCGGACACCCGGATGGCCGAGACGATCGAGGCCTCGTACAACACTCCCGGTTCGGAGTCGAAGTTCAAGCCGTTCTGGGAGGAGTACATCAGCGGCACCAAACAGGCGATCGACGGCATCGAGGGCGTCAGCCAGTTCCTCGAGCAGACCCTGCAGAGGTTCGTCGAGACCGACGACGCGACCGCCGGCTCGATCGGCTGAGCCACGCCCCTCGGATCGCCGGGCCGCCCGTGCACGTACGGGCGGCCCGGCGATCCGGGTGCGCAGGACGAGGGGGGACATGGCCAGGATCCGCATTCCCGGTGACGAGCTCACCGAGATCATCACGGTGCTCACCCGGATCCGGGACCGGCTGGACCGGGTCGCCAACCTGGACTCGGTCGGTACCGAGGACGACGTCGGCGACCGGAACCTGATCGACGGCGTCCGTGACTTCGACGGCGCCTGGCGCAGCGGTCACCGCCGGGTGCAGGAGAACACCGACACGTTCCGCGAGATGGTCGACGGCATCCTCGAGAACTTCCGCAAGGCGGACGAGGAGACGACCGCGGCGCTCGACGAGTGAGACGAGAGACGACAGAGACGACAGAGAGGAGGCAGCGGGACATGTCGCAACGCACCGCCGAGGCGTACCGCTTCTCGATCGCCTATCCCACGTCGTGGTGGAAGGTCGATCTGCACCCCAGGGTCCGCGACGCCGAGATCCGCCGACGGCTCGTCGAGGGCCTGAGCGACCGGGAACGCACCGAGCGGGCCGAGCTGATCCGGGACGCGGTCCGCGCCGCGCGTACGTGGGCCGCCGCCTGCTACGAACAGGGCGCGCTGCAGTTCCACGGGTTCTTCGACATCATCGACGGCGTACCACTGACCGCCGTCACCATGATCCTGCGATACGTCCTGCCCGAGGGTGAGGAACTGGACCTGTCCGACCTGATGGTCGGGTTCGCGCTCCGCAACGCCGAACTGGTCCTCGGCAAGGGCACCGCGGCGAACCGCACCGAGCTGCTGGACCTGCCGCACGCCGGGCCGGCCGGCCGGTTCACCTCGATCGAGGAGGTCGAACTCCAGGACCTGCCACCACGACGGTTCTCGGTGATGAGCACCCTGGTCCCGCTCGCCGGCACCCGCGAGGTCCTGATCGTCACCAGCCTGACCCCCAATCTCGAGTACGCCGAGCACTTCCTGCTGCTGTTCGAACAGATCGCGGACACCCTCACCCTGGAGAGGGTGACCGTGGATGCCTAGACCCGACCCCGGTGTCTGGGCGGTCGTCGACCTCGGTGACGACCCGACACCCGGCGACCCGGACATCCTCGACCGGCTCGCGGCCGAGTACACCGCGATCGCCGACGACGCCGAGTCCGCGGCGTCGCTGATCGGCCGGCTGCAGTCCGCCGACCTCGGCGAGGGCCGGTCTCTGGACAAGCTGCGCGAGAAACTCGACGAACTGCCGGAGCAGATCGGCAAGCTACGGGACTCCTACCGGGACGCCGCCGAGGCGATCACCGGGTACGCGCCGCGGCTGCGGACCCATCAGGACGCCGCCGAACGGGCCCGGCTGCTGGCCGAGGAGGCGCAGAGCCGGCTGGACGCGGCGACCGCCGAGCTGGACGTCCTGAACGCCTCGTTCGCCGCCGCCTCGCAGGATCCGGCCGACACCTCCGTCGACCGGATCGGCGCCGACCGCGACGCCGCCCGCAACCGCAGCGACGCGGCGTCCACCGACCTCACCGTGGCGAAGCGGCTTGCGGCGGACGCCCAGGAGCTGCGGGTCTCGGATGCCTCCACGGCGGTCACCACCCTGGCCGAGGCGGAGGCCAACGCGGTCCGGGAGAAGAGCTTCTTCGAGAAGTTCGCCTCGCTGATCGGCCTCATCGTGGGCGTCATCGGCTTCGTCGCCGGCATCATCGCCCTCTTCGTCACCGGGCCGATCGGTTTCCTGCTCACCGCGATCAGCATCGCGGCCGGTATCGCCGGGCTCGGCATAACCGGCGCCTCCGGGGCGATCAGCGGTTTCGACGGGATGAACATCGCGGAGCTGGTCCTCGGGGCCGTCGCGACCCTGCTCGGCGTGGGTGCTCTGGTGGCCGCCCTCAAGACCTCGTTCGGCCTCGGGCGCGGGGTCTCGCACGTGATCAAGACGTTCAACAAGCCGACGCTGGCGAAGCCACCGCCGCGGATCAGCGTCTCTCTGCCGGAGGACATCCCGCTGGCCCCGGTGCCGGCCGCCCGGCCACCGGCCGGCGGTGCCGGTGGCGGACTCGCGCCACCGGCACCGGCCATCCGGCCGCTCGGCGGGGTGCTCGGCGGGCCGTCGGCCGGTCATCTGAACGAGTCGATCCTGGGCGCCATCAAACGCATGATGATCACCAATCCGTTCACGGTCGCCGAGATCCGCGGCAAGCCGTTCACCTTCGGTGCCAACCTGTTCGGCATCAGCAGCGGCATCATCGGGGTCACCTTCGGCGGCGTCGGTGTCGCCAAGGCCGAGGCCGCCGAGGACGCGGAGGACGAGACCTGACCGGTGGTCAGGACCCCTCGGGGATCTGGATCGTGGTCAGCCGTCCGCTGCCGTCGCTCAGGAAGGCCCGGCCGGCTCTGCTCCCACCGAGCCGGCTGCGCGGCACCTTGCCGCCGATCAGCTCGCCGTCACCGGGCGCCTGCGGGCTGATCAGCAGGCCCTGCCGGGTGCGCCGCAGCTCCGGGATCCAGCCGGAGAACCCGGACAGCAGGCGGTCGGTCTGCCCGGCCACGATCAGGGCGCGCCCGTTCTCCGCGCCGGTCCGGGCGATCTCGGTGAAGATCGCGTCGGAGGCCGACTTGGCCAGGTTGTCGGCGTCGTCGATCACCAGCACGACCGGTTCGGCCGTGCCGGTGAGGATCTCGGTGAGCCGGGCCTTCGGCACGTCGTCGCCGGTGAACACCTCGAGCACCCCGGCCCGGCCGGCCAGGTCGCGCAGCGGTGACCGGCGCGGGGCGGCGACCACCAGCGACGTGCCCGCCTCCAGCAGGGACAGCGCCATGGTCAGCAGCGCGGTGCTGCGGCCGGACCGGGGCGGCCCGCCGATCAGGAAGCCCGGGTTCACCGCCAGGTCCGGGCCCTTGCCGGTCAGTTCGTCGCCGCCGACGCCGGCGAGCGCCCACAGCGGGCCGGGCCGGGGCACCGGAACGTACTTGGCCGCCTCGGACCGGGTGAGCCGGTCGGGCAGCTGATCGACCCGGAACGGGCGGGACCCGGCGGGCAGGCCGGCGTCGCGGGCGGTGCTCTCGGCCGCGATCGCCTGCAGGGCCGCGACCTGCGCCTGACCGCTCGCCGCACCGGGCAGCAGGGCGATCTGAACCTCGGACTTGTCGCCGGCCCGGATGGCCCGGCCGGGTGGGATCTCGTCCGGGACCGACCGCTGGGGTACGCCGATCATCATGTACTCGGACTTGTCGTTGAGCTTGAGCACCAGTTTGTCCTCGGTGGTCGCGGTGAGCCGGGTGGAGAACATCGACCGGTCGCCCGCAATGATCATGTGGACGCCGACGCTGGCGCCCTCGCGCAACAGGGCGAGGATGCCGCTGAGCAGGGCGCCGCCGTCGTACTCGGTGAGGGTCCTGTCGAAGACCTCCCACCTGTCGAAGAGCACCACCACGTGCGGCGGCCGGTCCTGCGCGGGCATGGCCCGGCGCAGTTCGGGCAGGTCGGCCGCGCCGCCGCGGGCCAGCAGCTCCTGGCGCCGGGCCACCTCGCCGGTGAGCCGGGTGATCAGCCGGGCCATCCGGTCCGGCTGGGTACGCTGCACCACGGCCCCGGTGTGCGGCAGTGCTTCGAGCGCCAGCAGCGCCCCGTTGCCGCAGTCGATGCCGTACAGGTGCACGTCGCCGGCACGGTAGGTCCGGGCGATCACCCCGGCGACGGTCCGCAGCACCTGCGACCGGCCGGACCGCGGTGAGCCGATCACGTGCAGGTGGCCCAGCGTGGCGAAGTCGAGTGTCAGCGGCAGCCGGGTCTGTTCGGCGGGCAGGTCGGCCAGGCCGAAGCCTGCGGGCGGAAGATCGTAGCCGTGCGACGGGAGCACCGGCAGCTCGTCCAGCCCGACGATCTCACCCAGCGCGGGCAGCCACGGGCTGTGCTGTTCATCGATGCCGAGAGCGCTGGTGGCCCCGCGGATCGCCGTGACCAGGTCGGCCAGGTCGGTGACGATCTCGGCGGACGGTGTGGCCGGCGCGACCGGCCGGGGTCGCGGCGGCGCCGGTTCGCCGAGGGTCTGCCAGAGCGCCGGGCGGATCCAGGGTTCCTCGGTGACGGCCTGGACCGTGCCGGGACGCCGCCCACCGACCCGGGCCGCCTGGAACGGGATCAGCGTGTTCTGACCCAGCCGCACGTACGCGCGTCCCGGCGCGCTCTTCGGGATGGACGCCGCCTCCGGTGAGTTGATCACGTCGGTGCTCTCGCTCTTGTCGGTCATCCGCAGCGCGATCCGCAGGTTGGTGTTGGCCCGGATCTCCGGTGAGACCACACCACCGGGACGCTGGGTGGCCAGGATCAGGTGGATGCCGAGCGACCGGCCCCGCTGGGCGATGTTCACCAGGCCCTTGACGAAGTCGGGCAGTTCCCGGGCGAGCGACGCGAACTCGTCGATCACGATCAGCAGCCGGGGGAGCGGGACCAGTCCCGGAGTCCGGTCGGCCAGGTCGATGTGGTCCTCGATGTCCTTGGCACCGGCCGCCGCCAGGATGTGTTCCCGCCGCCTCAGCTCGGCGCCGAGCGACACCAGGGCCCGTTCGACGAGGTGGGTGTCCAGGTCGGTGACCATGCCGACGGTGTGCGGCAGGGCGACGCACTCCTTGAACGCCGAACCACCCTTGTAGTCGACCAGCACGAACGTCATGGCGTCCGGCCGGTTCCCGGCGGCCAGCGACGCCACCAGCGTCTGCAACAGCTCGGACTTGCCCGCACCGGTGGTGCCGGCGACCAGCCCGTGCGGGCCGTCCCGGCGGATGTCCAGGGCGAACGCGCCGTCCAGGGAGATTCCCATGATCGCCGAGGTGGTACGCCCACCGGCCCGCCAGCGTGCGGCCACCGCCTCGGCCGCCGGGCGGTCCATCGAGATCACGTCGAGCAGGCGTACCGAGGCGGGCAGCACCGAGTCGACCACGTCGCCGCCGCCCGGGTCACGCAACGCACCCAGGACACGGCCGATCGCACCGGTCCACTCGGGTTCCACCGCGTCCACGCGTACCGAAGGAAGAGACCTCTCACCGGACCGCCCCACCGTGACCCGGCCGTCGCGCTGCTCGGCGACCACCGCCAGGCACTCCTCGGGCAGCAGCCGTTCCTCGGCGTCCAGACAGATCGAGTGCACCCCGACCGCCGGGCCGTCCCGCAGGATCCGCACCACCCCGGGCAGGGACCGCAGCCGCCGGGCCCCGTCGAAGACCACCAGGACGGTGTCCGCCCAGGTCGTGGACCCGGCCGCGACCCGAGCCTCGATCAACATGCTCAGTTCGGCGACCCGGGCGGCGACGGTCTCGGTGCCCGTGCCGATCGTGGCGGCGATGTCCTGGCCCGGTTCCGGGCGTACGTGCGGCAGCCAGCGCACCCACGACCAGACCCGCTCACCGGCCTGGCCGGTCAGCACGTAGAGCTTGAGATCACGGGGGCTGTGCAGCACCACGGCCTGGCCGATCACCGACCGGGTCACCGCGGCGGCGGCCGGGCCCGCCCCGGCGATGCCGAGCACCCGCATCCGGCGCAGATCCACGGTGACCGGCACGTCGTAGGCGTCCTCGGTGAGCCGCCGCTCGTGCCGGTCGGCCGTCGGATCCTCGAGCAGGACCGCGGACGGCTGATCGGCCGTGCCGACCCGCAGCGTGAGGAAGTCGTCGTCGGTACGCCGCCGCTCCCACAACCGGCGGCGCGGGCCGATCGCGGTGAGCAGCAGCGCGGCCGGATCCGGGAAGGCGTCCCGGCGGGCCCGCCGCTCGGCGACCACGGCGTCGCGGGCCGCCGCGGTGATCCGGTCCCGGTCCGCCTCGTATCGCCGGACCCGTTCCCGGTGACTGATCTTGCCGCTGCGCTTGGAACTCAGATAGTTCCCGATGATCACCAGCGGCGAGAGCAGACCGAACAGCAGCGCGGAGAGCCGGTTGAAGATGAACACCCCGGCGACCGCGAAGACCAGGGGCGCGACAGCCGCGATGTACGGCAACGGGCGCCGCTCCGGATCGCCGGGCGGCACCGGCAGGGCGAACTCGGTCGGCGACGTCGGCGGGACCAGCCGGGGCGGACGGTTGTAGTCCAGGCCGCCGCCGTCGTCCGACGGTTGCAGGGCGGCGTCCGGCTGCTCGGGCCGGGCCGGTTCCAGCAGCGCACCGCCGATCTCCAGACAGGCGCCGACCGGCCAGGGTGCCGGACCGGTCAGCTCCTGGCGGTCCAGGCGTACCGCCGACGGCGGCCCGGACGGCGGGGTCAGCAGGCAGCGCCCGCCGGGCTCGACCCGCAGGCGCAGGGCCCGGCCGCCCGGCGGGAACCGGCCGATGAGCACACCCCCACCGGACGTCACGCTCACGTGGTAGTCACCGATGTCCAGCCGGCGGACGGCGCCCGCGCCCACCCCGGACACCGTACGGATCTCGACCACCCCGCGTGGCTCGGCCGTGGTGGCGGTGGTGCCGGGCGCGGTCCCCACCACGGCGGCATCACGCAGCGGGGACTCGTGCAGGGTCACCCCCGGCGGGACCGGGACACCGTCCACATAGAGGACGGGTACGCCGAGCGCCGCCGCGATCGTCGCGGCACTGGTCTCCGGGTCGGCGTCGAGGTGCAGGTCGCGGGTGTCGCCGGCGTCGTCGACGACGGTGAACATCAGTCGCATGTCTTGTTCTACGGCGGGGGCCGGAAACCCGTTCTTCTCCCGGAGAACCCGATCGGCCCGGCCTCCGTAGTCGGATACGAGGGCTCATCCGTTCCGGTCGTCAGGAGAATCCATGACCGCACCCGTCATCGCCGCGGTGGTAATCGCCGTGCTGCTGCTGATCGCCATCGTGCTGCTGGTGATCGAGCTGCGGCGTACGCCGGGCGGCGGCCGGGCACGGGCGAGCGCCGGCCCGGCGGTGACCGGTGCGGTGGCGCTGGACGAGGTCGACCGCGCGCTGCGGGTCCTGGTCACCGCCTGCGACCGGGCCGGACGTGACTTCCCCGACGTGTATGCGGTCGAGTGCGCCGCCGACCGGGTCACACTGCGGCTGGCCGCGTACGAGCCGGAAGCACCACCGCCGTGGGAGGGCGACGGCGACGGCACCGCGTGGACGCTGCCCCGGGCCGGACGGCAGACCGGCGGACAGATCCCGGCCGACTCCCACCCCTACCCGCTGGTGGTCTCGCTCGGCCTGCACGAGGACCGCCGGGTGCTGGTCAACCTGGCCCGCGCGGCCGGACCGGTCTCGCTGGCCGGCCCGGCCCCGCAGGTCGGCCGGCTGACGCTGCGGCTGCTGACCGAACTGCTCACCGGCCCGGTCGGCCGGGACGCCGAGATCACCCTGACCGGTGACGTCGCCGCCGGGTTCCGCGCCCATCTGGCGGGCGCCCGCCCGGAACGGCTGCGGCTGGCCGCCACCCTCGCCGAGGCACAGCGCGGCGGCCGGGAACAACCCGCCGCCCGGACCGGGGCCACCCAGATCTTCCAACTGCTCGACGACGGGCGGGCCGCCGCCGAACCCGACCAGCCACGGCGGCTCGCGGTGATCGGCGCGGACCAGTTCCGGGCCGAGTCGTCCGGGCAGACCGTCCCGGCCGGCGGCGCGGTGCTGGTGCTCGGCGAGGTCGACCATGCGGCGTGGCGTCTCGAGGTCCGCGCGGACGGCGGCCTGGACACCGGGGCGCTCGGGCTGCCCGTCGACTCCACCGGGGGAATCCGATGACCCGCCGCACCGTCCTGATCGGCCTGATCGGTGTGCTGTCGGTGGCCCTGATCGCCGTACTGGGCGTGATCTTTCTTCCCTCGTTCTCTTCTCCTTCCTCTTCTCCTCCCGCCTCTTCTCCTCCGGCCTCTTCCGCGGCGCCGGCTCCTCCGGAACAGGCCCGGTTCATCGGGGAGACCGAGGACAGCGGGTTCACCGTGGCCGTCCACGTCTGGGAGAACAGCGCGATCGCCCACCTCACCGACGGCCGCAGCCGCGAGGCGTGGATGACCGGCGTCTCCGGCGGCGACCGCCTGCTGCTCACCGGGGACGACGGCGCGGTGCTGGACGCGCGGGTGAGCAACGGCGCACTGGCCGGCGCCGCCCGGGTCGGCGGGAAGCAGGTCACGTTCGCACTGCCGCCCGCGTCCGCGCCCGCCGGGATCTACCGGGCCGCCGGGGAGGTGAACGGCAAGAAGGTACGGGCCGACGTGATCGTCCTGCCGGACCGGCGATCGGCGGGCATCGGCTGGGTCGACGGGCAGCCGAGCAGCCTGCCGGACGACCTGACCGGCCAGGTCGTCGAGGTGAACGGCGGCGAGCTGCGGCTGACGGCGATCCGGCCCGGCGATGTCTGACCCGGCCGGTCACCCGTCGATGGTCAGCACCGCGCGCAGCGCCCGTAGCGCCTTGCTGCTGCGGGACTTCACCGTGCCGGTGGGGATGTGCAGCTCGGCCGCGGTCTCCTCGACACTGAGATCGAGGAGGTACCGGTAGACGAGCACATCACGATGCTGCGGCTCCAAAGTCAGCAGGGCCTCCCGGACGATCTGGCGGTCCAGGGTGTGGTCGGTGCCGTCCGGAACCGGCCGGGTGAGCATGTCGTCCTCCTCGATCTCGGCCGGACGGGCCCGCCGGGCCCGGTGCCCGTCGATCGCCAGGCGGCGCACCACGGTGAACAGCCACGGCCGGAGCTCCGCGGGTGCGGTGTCCAGCCGTTTCGCGTGCCGCCAGGCGCGGACCAGGGTCTCCTGGACGATGTCCTCGGCCGCGTACGAGTCGCCGAGTGTCAGGGTTCGGGCGAAACGGAACAGTGCCAGGCCGTGCCGATCGTGGATCTCGCTGGTGAAAGCGTGGTCGATCATCCTCGGAACTCCCGTCCGGCCGGAACGCGGACCGGCCGCCGTCCACACGGGCCGGCGCGGGATCCGGTTCGACGCCGGGCCCGATCGTGGGATGAAATCCGGGGGAATACGTCACACCCGGTGAACTCCCGTGCCGTCCATCCGTCCTCGATGGCATGTCCCGCGGGATGGGTACGGTCGCCGACGAGGCGACGATCGGGCTGGTGTGGAGGGAACACCGGCGAGCGATGCTGGCGTACGCCACCGAGCTGACCGGTGACCCGGCCCTCGCCGAGGACACCGTCCAGGAGGCGCTGCTACGCGCCTGGCAGCACCCGGACGTGCTGGTCAACGGGCGCGGATCGGTGCGCGGCTGGCTGCTGACCGTGGTCCGCCACCTGGTCGTCGACCAGGTCCGGGCCCGCAACGCGCGGCCACCGGAGACCCTGGGCGCGCCGGAGAGCACGATGCGGACCGGTGATCACGCGAGCCGGGTGGTCGACAGAATGGTGGTGGCCGAGGCGCTCCGCGAACTGCCACCCGCCCACCGGACCGTGCTGGAACGCCTTCACCTGCACGGCGAGACGGTCGCCCAGACCGCCGCGGCGCTCGGGATCCCGCCGGGAACGGTCAAGTCCCGCGGCCACTACGCCCTGCGTACCCTGCGGGCGTCCCTCGGTGGCCGTCCGGATCGTGACGAGCCGGGCACGGCTCTCCGGGACGGCGGTGGCCTCCCCTGCCCGGCCCCGGCGCAGGGGGTCGGCCCGCCCCAGACCCGGCCTGCCCCGGTCATCCGCGTCTTTCCCCCGCCCGTAGTCGCCGATCAGGCCACTGTCCGGGACGAGGACGATCGCCGTCCTCCGGCCGGACCGGATCCGCAGGGCGCCCCCGGTTCGCAGCTCGGCGACCCGAACCACGATCGGCGGGGTCACCGGGCAGGTCCGAAGGATCAGGCCGCGGCACGACAGCGCCTCGACCGGGGTACGCCGCGATGTCTTCACCGGTGTCGTGAAGCCGACCGCACCCCTCTCCGTCGAAATCGATCTCTGCCGGATCTCGTTCTCGCCCCGCGGCCGAGTGGTCCGGTCGAGAGGCCGGAATCCGGGAATCGCCCAGGGCAATCTGGTCATGCGGCGCTGTCGCGGGCTTCCGTGGTCGCGGGAACGGCGCCCCGCACGCTCACGGTCACCAGCAGCAGGACGATGAACGCGCCGATGGCGGCGGCGGTGCGTACCTCGTGGAAAACCTGCCGGCGTTGCAGGCGCTCGGCCCAGTCGGCCGGTGGATCCGTGGCGGACCAGCCACGGATCTCACTGTTGATCGGCACGTTGCCCCAGCGCGTGACCAGGAACGGCTCCTGCACTTGGTGCACAAGGACACCGGCTACCTGCTCACACCCCTCGGCCGGGAGACGGCGGCCGTCGGGCGCCAACTCCACGCGTGGGGCCGGTGGATGCCCGATCAGACGGGCACCGACTTCGACCGGCCGATGGAGGCGCCGCCGGAGCCACGCGTCACGTGATCGCGGACGACGGCCGTCGCCTCACCGTCGTCCGCGCCGACCGTTCAGGCGTTGAGCTTGTCGCGCCAGGTGATGAATTCGCGGAGTTCGGTGAGGTCGGGGGTGGGGCCGCCGGTGCTGACGGTGAAGAGGCGGGCGCCGAGGGCGTACATCTCGTCGCGTGACTCCGGCTTGCCGACGACGGAGACTTCGATCTCGGACGGGTCGCGGCCCAGATCGGAGCAGTGGCCGTGCAGCACGCCGAGTTTGTGTTTGAGGGTTTCGACGTCGGCGAAGCTGTGCCAGATGTTGGCGTGTTTGGCGACGAGGCGCAGTGTCTTCTTCTCGCCGCCTCCGCCGATGAGGACCGGGATGTCGCGGGTGGGCGGCGGGTTCAGCTTCTTCCAGCGGGATTCGATGCGCGGCAGTGAGACGGCGAGGTCGTCGAGGCGGCTGCCGGCGGTGCCGAACTCGTAGCCGTATTCGGTGTAGTCGCGTTCGAACCAGCCGGAGCCGATGCCGAGGATGAGGCGCCCGTCGGAGATGTGGTCGACGGTGCGGGCCATGTCGGCCAGGAGTTCCGGGTTGCGGTAGCTGTTGCAGGAGACCAGGGCGCCGATCTCCACCCGTGACGTCGACTCGGCCCAGGCGGCGAGCATCGTCCAGCACTCGAAGTGCAGGCCGTCGGCTTCCCCGTACAGCGGATAGAAGTGGTCCCAGTTGAACAGCACATCGACGCCGAGGTCCTCGGCCTCGGACGCGGTGCGACGGATGGTCGCGTAGTCCATGTGCTGCGGCTGCAGCTGCAGCCCGATCCGAACCTGCCTATCGATCATATGGCCGAGCCTACGTCCCGGTACGGTCCCGTTGCGGCCCGATCGTTGCGAACCTGCCGGTTCAACCCCGCGGGTGGCGTGATCGCCGGGGCTTCGGGGGCTGAGATGCCTTGGGTAGCGGTGGGTCGGCACCCCGAACGATGATGCTGCCGGGACCGATGCGGACGTCGCCGTACAGCATCGTCGTCCTGCCGACGAGGTGTTCGTTCACACCCGTGGCGGTGTGGTGAATTCGGGCGTGCTGAGCGCCCGAAATCACCACAGAGGCAGACCCTGACTGCGAAACGTGTCTAGACGCAACGCCGTTCAGTTAGGCGTTGGTGTGGCTGGTCAAGGGGTGTGTTGATCGGGGAGTAAGAAGCGGAGTTCCGGTATCAAGGTTTGTCACTCCAAGACAACCCAGAACCAGGAACTCCGCTTGACTGATCAGATTGCCATAACCCGTACCGTCTCGGTAGCTGCCGGGCCGTTCGCGCCGGGTCACCTCGGTGAGCTGA